>NZ_CP152407.1:2407500-3607500 GCF_038958875.1 Acidovorax sp. FHTAMBA | reverse complement strand
AAGATGCGCAGCGGTGTCGCCCTGAGTGATGAGGACCGTCAGGCCTGGCTCGACACGCTGGCCGCCCAGTTGCAGGCCCACCCGGCGGGCGTAGTTCTCACCTGCTCGGCCCTGAGACAGCGCTACCGTGACCGCTTGCGGGCTGCCGTGCCGGGTTTGCGGTTCGTGTTTCTGAGCCTCACACAGGAAGAGGCGCGCGAGCGTGTGGCAGCGCGCCCTGGCCATCTGTTCCCGGTCAGCCTGGTCGCCAGCCAGTTTGAAACGCTGGAAGACCCCAGCCATGAACCCGGCGTGCTGCGCGTGGACGCCACCCGTCCCCTGGCCGAGCTGGGCGCGCAGGTGCAGCAGTGGCTTGAGGTTCCGCCTGGTTCGGCTCCGGTGGCCGCGTCTGTGTCCCACCCCAGCCTGGAGGTCTGAACCATGGCGATCCGCAAAATCCTGAAGCACCTGGTCGAGGCACTGATGGCGCTGAGCCTGCTGGGCATGGTGATTGCCGTGTTCGGCAACGTAGTGCAGCGCTACCTGTGGGGCACGGGCTGGGTGGTGTCTGAAGAACTGTCGCGCCTGCTGTTTGTGTGGCTGGTGTGCCTGGCGGCCACCCTGGCGTTTGGCGAGGGCCAGCACCTGGGGTTTGACCTGGTCACGGCGCGGCTGCGCGGCGCACCCGCGGTGGTGTTCCGCTGGCTGTCGCGTGGGTTGATGGCGCTGGCGCTGTACTTCTTGATCTCGGGCGCCTGGCAGCAGGTGGTGGTTGGCATGGACAGCCGCAGCCCCGTCATGAACTACCCGCTGGCGCTGGGTGCGGGCGGCATCTTGCTGATGGGCATGTGCATGGCCGCCATCCTGCTGCTGCAAGCCTGGCAAGACCTGCGCGGCACCACGCCCCCTGCTGCTCCCCATCCAGCCGATACGGCCACCGAAGTCTGAAGCCGCCATGACGATTGCCCTGTTTCTCTTCGTTCTGTTCGCCACCATGACGCTGGGCGTGCCCATTGCGTTTGCGCTCATGCTCACCGCGCTGGCGCTGATGGTGCACCTCGACTTTTTTGACGCGCAGCTGCTGGCGCAGAACATGCAGGCCGGGTTTGACAGCTTTCCGCTGCTGGCGGTACCGTTCTTCATCCTGGCCGGCGAACTGATGAACGCCGGGGGCCTGAGCCGCCGCATCATCGACCTGGCCCGCACCTTTGTCGGCCACATTCCCGGCGGCCTGGGCTACGTGGCGATTGCTGCATCGCTGATGCTCGCGTCCATGAGCGGCTCGGCCATTGCCGACACTGCCGCGCTGGCCACCTTGCTGCTGCCCATGATGCGGCGCCAGAACTACCCCGACGGCTCCAGCGCCGGCCTCATTGCGGCGGGCGGCATCATCGCGCCCATCGTGCCGCCGTCCATGCCCATGGTGATCTATGGCGTGACGACCAACACCTCCATCAGCAAGCTGTTTCTGGCGGGCATCGTACCCGGCATCATGATGGCCGTAGCGCTGGTGCTGGTGTGGCGCTGGGTGGCCAAGGACAAGAACCTGTCGGTGGCCACCAAGACCACCTGGCCAGAGCGGCGCCGTGCGCTGGCCAGCAGCGTGTGGGCGATGATGATGCCGGTCATCATCATCGGCGGCCTGCGCATGGGCGTGTTCACGCCCACCGAGGCCGCTGTGGTGGCTGCCGTGTATGCCCTGCTGGTCGCCACGCTGGTGTATCGCGAACTCAACCTTGCAGGTATCTACAAGGTGTTTGTGGCGGCCGCCAAGACCACGGGCGTGGTGATGTTCCTGTGCGGCGCGGCCACGGCCGCCTCGTACATGGTGACACTGGCCGACCTTCCCAGCCAGCTGGCGCAAAGCATGGGCCCGCTGCTGCAAAGCCCGGTGCTGTTCATGGCGGTGGTCTGCACCTTCCTGCTGGCCGTGGGCATGGTGATGGACCTCACGCCCACCATCCTCATCCTGGCGCCGGTGCTGGCGCCCCTGGCCGCCAAGGCGGGCATCGACCCGGTGTACTTCGGCTTCGTCTTCATCTTTGTGGGCTGCCTGGGCCTGCTGACGCCGCCGGTGGGCACGGTGCTGAACGTGGTGGCCGGCATCGGGCGGCTGCGCATGGAGCCCGTCATCCGCGGGGTCCTGCCGTTCCTGCTCATCTACATCACCATGCTGGCGCTGCTCATCCTGTTCCCCGCCATCGTGCTGTGGCCGCTCAAGCTGATGTTCTGACGCGCTTCTCACCGCACCTTTTCGCCGACCTTTCTTTCACCCAGCCTTTTTCACCAAGGAGACAACCCATGAAAACTTTCCGCCGTACCCTGCTGGCTGCCCTGTCGGTGGCCGCCGTCACCTGCTCGTTCCAGGTGGCTGCCCAAGACTTCAAGCCGCGCCTCATCCGCTTTGGCTATGGCCTCAATGAAGTGTCCAACCAGGGCCGCGCCGCCAAGGTGTTTGCTGAAGAGGTGGAAAAAGCCTCGGGCGGCAAGATGAAGATCCGCGCCATTGGCGCCGCCGCGCTGGGCTCTGACGTGCAGATGCAGCAGGCATTGATCGGCGGCGCACAGGAGATGATGGTCGGCTCCACGGCCACCCTGGTGGGTATCACCAAGGAGATGGCCATCTGGGACACGCCGTTCCTCTTCAACAACGCCCGGGAAGCTGACGCAGTTCTGGACGGCCCGGTGGGCCAGAAGGTGATGGACAAGCTGCAGGAAAAAGGCCTGGTGGGCCTGGTGTACTGGGAGAACGGGTTTCGCAACCTCACCAACAACAAGCGTGCGGTGACCAAGCTGGAAGACATGGAAGGCATCAAGCTGCGCGTGATGCAGAACAACGTGTTCCTGGACAGCTTCAAGACCCTGGGCGCCAATGCCGTGCCGCTGCCGTTCTCCGAGCTCTTCACCGCGCTGGAAACCAAGACGGTGGACGGCCAGGAGAACCCCTACAACACCATCCTGTCGAGCAAGTTCTACGAGGTGCAGAAGTACCTCACGGTAACGAACCACGTCTACAGCCCCTGGATCGTGCTGGTGAGCAAGAAGTACTGGGATGGTTTGTCGAAAGCCGAGCAGAAAGTGCTGCTGGACGCCGCCAGGAAGAGCCGTGACTTCGAACGCAAGGACACGCGCGACGAGGCCGACAAGGCGCTGGCGGACCTGAAGGCCAAGGGCATGCAGATCAACGAGCTTTCGCCCGCCGAAGCCAACCGCATGCGCGAAAAGCTGGGCGCCGTAAACGCCAGCATTGCGGCCAACGTGGGTGAGGGCCTGTGGAAGGAAGTGCAGGCCGCTGTGGCCCAGGCACGCGCGGCCAAATAACGGCCGGGGCGGTGGCCCGCAGGCGCGTTACGCATTGTTTCGTGTCGGCCTGTAATGCCGCTCCAGTCAGGATGCCTGCCCAGAATTTGGGTGCCGCGCGCTGCGAATTGCGGCGATTGGTGCTTGTGCGGCTTGCGCTGCGCGGGCGGATGGGCTGAAATCTCCCTGTACCTGTTCCAGGCTTCAAGAGGGAGAGTTCCATGACCATCGTCGCCAAAATCCTGCAGTCCAAACCCGACGCCTCCGTCCACACCATCACCCCCGCAGCCTCGGTGCTGGATGCCCTGCGGCTCATGGCCGACAAGAGCATTGGCGCGCTCATCGTCACCGAGGGCGAGGCCATCGTCGGCATCTTTACCGAGCGCGACTACGCCCGCAAGATCGCGCTGATGGGGCGCACTTCTGCGGTGACACAGGTGAAGGATGTGATGACCTCGGCCGTGATGTTTGTGCGGCCCGACCAAACCAGCGAGCAATGCATGCAGATCATGAGCAACAACCGCCTGCGCCACCTGCCGGTGCTGAGCAACGGCAAGCTCGTGGGCATGATTTCCATCGGCGACCTGGTCAAGGACATCATCTCCGAGCAGAAATTCATCATCGAGCAGCTGGAAAACTACATCACCGGAACGCATTAAGGGGCAACCCCCTGTGGCGCTTTGCGCCTTCCCCCTTCTCTCGAATGGCTGCGCCATTCGGGAAGGGGGACACACCCGGCGCGGCGGGCGGCCCTTGCGCGGGTGCACTGGTCTGGAGCTGCGCGCGTGCGGCGGCCCCGCCATGGAACACAACGAAAAGGGCTCTGACCGATCTGGTCGGGGCCCTTTTGTCATGGGGGTCCGGGTCGCGGCCGACCCGGGCGCTCACGCGGCCTTTTCGACGTGCCCCTGACGGGTGTACAGGAAGTCGATCACCGCCTTGCGGTAGTGAACGTACTGCGGGTCTTCGGCCAGCTCCACGCGTTTGCGGGGGCGGGGCAGGTCGACGGAGAGCACCTCGCCAATCGTCGCAGCAGGGCCGTTGGTCATCATCACGATCTTGTCGGACAGCAGCACGGCCTCGTCCACGTCGTGGGTCACCATGACCACGGTGCTGTGCGTGCGTGCCACGATCTCCAGCAGTTCGTCTTGCAGCTTGGCGCGGGTCAAGGCGTCCAGCGCGCCAAAGGGCTCATCCATCAGCAGCACCTGGGGCTCCATGCTCAGGGCCCGGGCAATGCCCACGCGCTGCTTCATGCCGCCAGATATTTCGCCGGGTCTTTTTTGCCCAGCGGGCGTGAGGCCCACCAGTGCCAGCGCGGCGTCGGTGCGTGCGCGCAGTTGCGCCTTGCTTTCCTTGGCCCCAAACACCCGCTCCACCGCGAGGTAGATGTTGTCAAAGCAGGTGAGCCAGGGCAGCAGCGAGTGGTTCTGGAAGACGACGGCGCGCTCGGGGCCGGGGCCCTTGATTTCCTTGTTGGCGCAGAGCAGTGCGCCGTTGGTGGGCGTGGTCAGGCCGGCGATCAGGTTCAGCAGCGTGGACTTGCCGCATCCTGAGTGGCCGATCAGCGCCACGAACTCGCCTTTGGCGATGGTCAGGTTGATGTCGCGCAGTGCCGGGAACAGGCCCTTGGCCGTCTTGAAGGTCTGCTCGACGCCATGTACCTCGATGAACTTGGTGGACAGCGAGGGATGTGTCGAGGGGTTCGTATTCGTGTTCATGCCTTCACCTCTTCAAACGTAAATGCGGTAGCGAGTTTGATGAGCGCAAACTCCAGCAGCAGCCCGACGATGCCGATCACGAAGATCGCGATGATGATGTTCTTGACGTTCAGGTTGTTCCACTCGTCCCACACCCAGAAGCCAATGCCCACGCCGCCCGTCAGCATCTCGGCCGCCACGATCACCAGCCACGCGGTGCCCACGGCCAGGCGCACACCGGTCAGCATGTAGGGCAGCACGGCAGGGAAGAGGATCTTGGTGGCGATCTTCCATTCGCTCAGGTTGAGCACGCGGGCCACGTTCATGTAGTCCTGCGGCACGCGCTGCACGCCCACGGCCGTGTTGATGATCATGGGCCAGATGGAGCAGATGAAGATCGTCCAGATGGCGGCCGGGTTGGCACCCTTGAACACCAGCAGGCCAATCGGCAGCCAGGCCAGCGGCGACACCGGCCGCAGCAGGCTGATGAGCGGGTTGAACATGCGCGAGAGAAACGCGAAGCGCCCGATGACGAAGCCCGCCGGAATGCCCACCAGCGCCGCCATGCCAAAGCCGATGGCCACGCGCTGCAGGCTCATCAGCACGTTCCAGCCCACGCCCTGGTCGTTGGGGCCGTTGCTGTAGAACGGGTTGCTGAACACCTCCAGCGCCTGCAGCCAGGTGTCCTTGGGGCTGGGAATGCTGCCACCCGTGGTGGTGGAGACCACCGCCCACAGGCCGATGAGCAGACCCAGGCCGCACAGCGGCGGCAGCACTGCCATCCAGAAGCTGCGCGACCACGCGGCCCAGTTGCGGACGGGGGCTGCCGGGGCGGCGGCGACGGTGCCTGCGGATGCAGATTTTGAGTGTTTTTGGCCTCTGGCGCTTGCTGGAATTGCGCCAATAGCTACATTATTCATAGCATTCTGTGACGCCACGGGGGCAGCATCCAACGGGGTGTGAAAAACGGCACTGACCATGGTGTTCTCCTGTGAGGGGCCGGGTGTGCGGGGCGGGTGCGGGGTGCGGCGGGGTCGAAGGATCAGGCCTTGATCTTGAAACCGTCGGCGTACCTGGCGGGTTCCTTGCCGTCCCACACCACGCCGTCAATGAGCTTGCTGGTGCGCATCACGTCCTTGGGCACATTGATCTTCATGGCGCTGGCCACCGACTTGTACAGCTCCACCTGGTTGACCTCCTTGGCCACGGCCAGGTAGTCGGGGTGGCTCTTGAGCAGGCCCCAGCGCTTGTGCTGCGTGAGGAACCACATGCCGTCGGACAGGTAGGGGAAGTTCACCGCACCGTCGTTGAAAAACTTCATGTGGTTGGGGTCGTCCCAGGTCTTGCCCATGCCGTTCTGGTAGCGGCCCAGGATGCGCTGGTTGATGGCATCCACGCTGGTGTTGACGTAGGCCTTGCCGGCCACCGTCTCGGCCATCTTCATCTTGTTGGACAGGCTGGCGTCAATCCACTGGCTGGCTTCGAGCACGGCCATCATCACGGCGCGCGTGGTGTTGGGGTACTTCTTCACGAACTCGGCCGTGGTGCCCAGCACCTTTTCGGGGTGGTCCTTCCAGAGGTCCTGCGTGGTGTTGGCGGTGATGCCGATGCCGTCCATGATGGCGCGGTGGTTCCAGGGCTCGCCCACGCAAAAGCCGTCCATGTTGCCCACGCGCATGTTGGCCACCATTTGCGGCGGCGGCACGGTGATGAGCTTGGCGCCCGACAGCGGGTTGATGCCCGCCGCTGCCAGCCAGTAGTGCATCCACATCGCGTGCGTGCCCGTGGGGAAGGTGCCCGCGAAGGTGTACTCGCGCTTTTCCTTCGCCATCAGCGCCGCGAGGCTGGGGCCGTCCACCGCGCCCTTGTCGGCCAGTGCTTTCGACAGCGTGATCGCCTGGCCGTTGTGGTTCAGGCTCATCAGCACGGCCATGTCCTTCTTGGGGCCGGCAGTGCCCAGGTGCACGCCATAGATCAGGCCATACAGCACATGGGCAAAGTCGAGTTCGCCGTTCACCAGCTTGTCGCGCACACCGGCCCAGCTGGCTTCCTTGTTGGGGATGATGGTCACGCCGTATTTCTTGTCAAAACCCAGCACCGAGGCCATGACCACGCTGGCGCAGTCGGTCAGCGGGATGAAGCCGATCTTGACTTCCTTCTTCTCGGGGGCGTCGGAGCCCGCTGCGTGGACGAGTGCGCGCAGCGCGGGGCTCACACCCACAGCGCCCACGGTGGCGGCCTGCAGCACGGTGCGGCGGTTGAGGCTTGTTTTGAGCAGATCGGTCATGGTGCATCCCTGGTGGCGTGAAAAAACAAAAAAGGCGTCCTCACACCGCGCCTGGCGGGCTGCATCAAAGCAACGCCGGGTGCGGGTGGGGACGCCTTTGTCCTGGGTGGAGCCTGGAACGGGTCCGGGGCTCCTTGCCAGCACCGGCCCGCCGTTGGGTCAGTGCTGTCAGTGGTCAGACCTGCATTGGTCTTGTGCTGTGTGATGCAAAGCGCGTGCCAGCCCGCACTGGGCCATGTTGGAACGTTGGGTGCTATGGAATGAATAGCTGTCTGCGCTTGATCAGAAAGCGCTGGAAGCCTGCAGGGCTTGCAGCAGGAATGTTCTTGTTGTGATGCAAGTGGTCGCACTGCCTTTGTGCGGTGCACCATTTGGGATGGGCCGCCGGAACGGGCCGCGGTCTGTATCAGCCCAGCAGCTCCATCACATCCAGCATGCGCTGCGCCACCTCGCCCAGCTTCAGGCCCTTGTCCATGGCCGTCTTGCGCAGCTTTTCGTAGGCGGCCTGTTCGGTCAGGCCCTGGCGCTGCATGAGCAGGCCCTTGGCGCGGTCGATGGTCTTGCGGTCTTTGAGCTCGGTCCTGGCGTCGGCCAGCTCGGCCCGCAGGGCCTGTTCGTGCTGGAAGCGGGCCATGGCCACGTCCAGAATGGGGCGGATGCGCTGGGGTGCCAGCCCCGCCACGATGTAAGCAGACACTCCGGCCGCCACCGCGTCCTTTACATGCGAGGTGTCATCGTCGTTGGTGAACATCACGATGGGACGGCGCGCGTCGCGCGTGGCCATCACCACATGCTCCAGCGCGTCGCGGGCTTCGCTCTCGGCGTCCACAATGATCAGGTCGGGCTGCAGCTGCGCGATGCGCTCGCTCAGAAACACGTCGGCAGGCAGCGTGGCCACCAGGTTGAAGTTGTTCTCCAGCAGCCCGATGCGCAATGCCCGAGAGCGCTCCGCCTGCAACACGGCGTGCTCGTCGCCGGCTTCGGTCACGGCCAGGTCCGGGGCTACCACCACGATGCGCAGAGTCTCTTTCATGGGCATGAGGCAAGCAATTTTTACGCCACAAATTGGTGCATCAAACCGGTGCAGCACAGAGATGTGACCCGCCTCAACGGCGCTTGCTTGCAGGGCCTGAAACTTGCTAATAGTTTGCTGATGGGCAGGGCATACCCGATAGCGTCTTTGCCATCATGTCGCATATACATCTGGTCACATTGATCTATACAAAGAGGATTTGCATGAACAAGCACATTGACCGGCGGCGCTTTACTGCCGGTATGGCGTTGACCACGGTGGCCGCTTCGGCGCTGCTGGTGCTCTCGGGCTGCAGCAAGGTGCCAGACACCATCAAGATCGGTGTGGCCCAGCCGCTGAGCGGGCCGCTGGGTGCCCTGGGGCAGGATCTGCTCAACGGCGTGCAGCTGGCGGTGGACGAGCTCAACAAGGGCGGCTACACCGTGGACGGCAAGCGCGTGACGCTGGAAATCGTCTCGGTGGACGACAAGGCCGATGCCGCCACCGGCAAGACCGTGGCGCAGCAGCTGGTGGATGCCGGGGTGGTCGCCGTGGTTGGCCACCTCAACTCGGGCGTGAGCATTGAGACCGCGCCCATCTATGCCGCCAAGGACATCGCGCAGATCGCCATTTCCACCAACCCCCGGTTCACGCAACTGGGCTTTTCCACCACCTTCCGCATGGTGGCCAACGACACCCTGCAGGCGCGTGCCATTGGCTCGTTTGCCGCCACGCAGCTGGGCGCTGCCCGCTACGCTGCGCTGGACGATGGCACACCCTACGGCAAGGGCCTGGCCGATGGTGCTGCCGAGCAGCTCAAGGCCGAGAAGAAAGAGGTCGTGGTGCGCAAGTCGTTTGACGACAAGACCACGGCTTTTGACGAGCTGGCTGGCGAGCTCAAGGCAGCCAACGTCGATGTCATCGTGTCCACCCTCAACGACTTCCAGGCGCTGGCGCTGCTCGAAGCCCTGCGCAAGGTGGACCACACCAAGGTCAGCCTGCTGGGGGGCGACACGATCAAGACCACCGACATGACCAAGGCCATGGGCATGGTGGAAGGCATCTACGCCACCTCGCCGGTGCTCGAGGCCAAGGAATTCACCGCGGGCAAGCCGTTCCTTGAAAAGTACATGGACGCCTTCAAGAAGCCGCCCGCTTATGGCGGCCACTACAGCTACGACAGCACCTACGTGCTTTCGGCCGCCATCCAGAAAGCCAAGTCGGCGGACCCCAAGGACATCACCAAGGCCCTGCACAGCATCAATGGCTATGCGCCGGTGATTGGCACCATGACCTGGGACGACAAGGGCGAGCAGCGCTACGGCGCCGTGGGCGTGTATGAACTGCGTGCCGGCAACTGGGAACTGCGCATGCGCTCGGACCGCTGGTAAGCAGCGTAGCCAGGGGGGGCCAGCCGCCGGGGAGACCGTGAGCTGGCTCTTACACTCGGGGCATGAGCTTGCTGATCCTGGGTATTGAATCTTCGTGCGACGAAACAGGCGTGGCACTGGTCCGTTCCACGGGCAATGCCGTGCCCACGTTGCTCTCGCACGCACTGCACAGCCAGATCGACATGCACCAGGCCTACGGTGGCGTGGTGCCCGAACTGGCCAGCCGCGACCACATCCGCCGTGTGCTGCCGCTGGCCAAAGAGGTGCTGGCCCAGTCCGGCCAGACGCTGGCGGACGTGGACGTGGTGGCCTACACCCGCGGGCCGGGTCTGGCCGGTGCGCTGCTGGTGGGCGCTGGCGTGGCCTGCGCCCTGGGGGCGGCCCTCAACAAGCCGGTGCTGGGTGTGCACCACCTGGAGGGGCACCTGCTGTCGCCCTTCCTCAGCGCCGATCCGCCCGAATTCCCCTTTGTGGCGCTGCTGGTATCGGGCGGCCACACCCAGCTGATGCGGGTGGACGGCGTGGGCCGCTACGAGATCCTGGGCGAAACCATTGACGACGCGGCGGGCGAGGCATTCGACAAGTCGGCCAAGCTCATGGGCCTGGGTTACCCCGGCGGGCCCGCGCTGTCGCGCCTGGCAGAGCAGGGCGACCCTGCAGCCTTCAAGCTGCCGCGCCCGCTGCTGCACAGCGGCAATCTCGACTTCTCTTTTGCGGGGCTCAAGACGGCGGTGCTGACGCAGGCCAAAAAGCTGGGCGACGAGCTGGAAGCGCGCAAGGCCGACCTGGCCGCAAGCACCGAGGCCGCCATCGTCGAAGTGCTGGTGAAAAAGACACTGGCGGCGCTCAAGCAGACCGGGATGAAACGGGTGGTCGTGGCGGGTGGCGTGGGGGCCAACCGCCATCTGCGGGCCCAGCTCAATGCCGCCTGCGCCGCTGCCAAGGTGCGCGTGCATTACCCGGAGCTGCACCTGTGCACCGACAACGGCGCCATGATTGCCATGGCAGCTGCCATGCGGCTGCAGGCCGGGCAGCAGCAGGCCAACACCGACTACGCGTTTGACGTGAAGCCGCGCTGGCCGCTGGATGCGATCGGGCTTGCAGGTTAGGAGGCAACCCGTGGTGCCCTGCGCACCCGGGGCACCACGCTCAGCTGCACGGTCTCCAGCACCGGCCCCGGCACCACGTTGAGCGCCTTGCGGGGCACATCCACCAGCTGCTCGGCGTGCCACACCCGTACCTGCGTGGCGCCGTCCGGCACCCCCGGGAAGCGTGCAATCCCGTCGGCATCGGTTTTCAGTGTCCAGCCCGAATCGGTCACAAACACATGGCCGCGCATGGAGCCGTGCAGGTGGCACGACAGCAGCACCACGCCCGGTGTGTCGAGCCGGACCTCGGTCGAGCTGGCAGGTTTGTCGTCGGCCTTGCCCGCCAGGCGCAGTTCAAAACCCGCAGCGGCGGGTGCTGCTGCTGCCGACAGGCCCGCCGGAGCGCCGCGCACGTGGTGGTCCCAGCGGTCCTGGTTGGTAAACCGCACGGTGGCGCCGGGCTCGACCACGGTGACCGCCGGCACAAAGCGCATGCGTTCCTGCTCTATGGTGGGGGTGGCCTGCAGCAGGCTGGGCGCTGCGCTGCCTGTGGCGGCCGGGTACAACACCACCACGGCCTCGGGCACGGGCTTGCCGTCGCGGTCCAGCACCTGGATCTGAACGTTTCCGGCGCTAGCGCCCGTCCATAAAGCGCAGGCAGCTACAAAAATAATAGTGTTTTTCATCTGGATGGCCTTAGCGGACGGTGATCACGTCCCGGTGCATGGGCGCCAGCAGGGCGAGCAGGCGGTTTTGCTGGGCGAATGGTATGCCCTGGGCATCCATGGCGGTTTGCAGCACCTCCACAAGGGCGTTGAAATGGCCCTTGTTGATGTCCATGTCGGCATGGGCCGATTTCATGTCAGCGCCTTCGTATTGGCAAGGGCCGCCGCTGAGCTGGCAGATCTGGTCGGTCAGGCTTTCCTTGAGGGCGGAGGGCTTTACCTCCTTGAAATGGCCGCCGATGCGCGGGTCCTGAACCAGGCGGTTCACAAAGTCGTCCATCAGCCGTGTGATACCGGGTTTTTCCCCCAGCGCCTGGTACAGGCCTGCCGGGGCGGCGGCAGGGTTTGCCGATGGTGCTGCAGTGGTCTGCGCAAAGGCGGGGGCAACCAGCAGGCTGCCCAGTGCGAGGGCCAAGGTGATGAGGGTTTTGGGGTGCGTCATGACAATTTCCTCAAAAAGCGACCTGTGCGGACAGGTAGTAGCCGGTCTGGCGGCGGTTATTGGTGATGCCGGGGACGATGCGGCCTAGGTCCACGTAGGCCAGCGTGAGCGACAGGTTCTTGCTGGGCGCCCAGGCGATGAAGATGTCTTTCCAGTCGTCCTCGCGCAGCGCGGCGCCAAGGCCGGCCGCTGCGCCCAGCGTTTGCAGGTTGTTGGGCTTGAAGCGGACTTCGGCGCCCACCGCCAGGTTTTTGTTGATGAGGTACGCCACCGAGAACTCGGGCTGCAGGCTGCGGCTGTTTTTGCCGGGTGCGGCAGAGCCGAAGCCCAGCAGGCCGTTCTGGTTGGCGTTGGTGTAGCGCAGCGTGCCGTTGACCAGCAGGCTTTGCGCCAGCAGCAGCTTGGTGGCGCTCACGTACACATCGGTGCCGCTGGTGCGGGCGCCCAGAAAGTCCAGCACCGACCCGAGGGAGCCGGGGCGCACACGCTTGTGCTCCAGGCCCACCGCAATCTGCGGCATCCAGCGGTCGCTGTCGAGTACGGCGTCGCCCGCCACTTTGAGCTTGACGCCCAGCACGTCCATCTTGATGTGCTGGCCCGGCGTGACGCCAAACGGCGCGATGCCATTGAGGGCGACGGCGGGAGAGGCATCAAAGTCCTGCCGCGCCAGCGACAGCTCCACCCGGTCGTTCCAACCCACGGCCACGCCGTAGCCGGTAAGGCCGTAGTCCTGCGTGGCTGCGCGGGTGGCGTAGCCTGTAAAGCCCACCTCGCCCTCGGTGGCGTTGCTGCCGATCACCGCCCACGGGGTCAGCCCGCCACCCGCCGATCCCGCGATGGTGCTGACCCCACCGGTCAGCAGCAGCTTGCCGGTGTCGGCGTGGGCGAGGCTGGTGGCGGCAAGGGCCAGCGCGGCGGCGCATGCAAGCCGGGTAAAGGGGGGTCTGTGTGTCATCGTGGTCTCCGGAAGGAAGAAGCTGAGGTGTAAGAAGTTGTTGCCACGTCCTACATACGACCACGGATCCCAACCAGATTCACGGATTCCGAAAATTTCTGCCGGAACGGCCGACGGGCCCCGTCCCAGCCCCTCAGCTCCCCAGCCCCTCAGCTCCTCAGCCGTTCACAACTGGCGCTGGATCAGCGCGCCCTTGAACAGCACTGGCCCGGTGGGCCCGGTCTCGCTCGGCACGCCGCCCTTGGGCTCCAGGCTGATGGCCAGCGTGGGCACCTGGCGCACATCGGCTTCGCCGGCTGCCAGCGTGAGCAGCTTGTCCTGCCCCAGCACGCCCAGCGAACGCGGGCCACCGGCGGGCGGCAGCGCCCACAGCTGCAGCGACTTGTCCGAACCCTCCTGAAAGTCGCCCACGCGCTGCAGCACCAGCTGGTTGTTCCGGGGGTCGAACGTGACCAGCATCGAGGCGGCCGCCTTGTCATCGGCCAGCACGGCCACGTACTGGATCTGCGGGGTGGCCTGCAGCTGCTGCTGCAGCGCTGCAATCTGCGCGCCGGTGGTGGCCCGCAGGCCGCCATTGACTTGCACACCCACCACCACGGCCGCCAACGTGGCGATGGCACCAGCCGCCGCCGCACCGCGCCACACCAGCAGGTTGCGCCACCAGCCACCGGGGGCCGCAGCAGGCTCCGCTGCACGCCCAGCCTGCAAGGCGGCTGCGGCCATGTCGGCCTGCACGAGGTTGTCGATGCGGGTCCACACGGCCGGCGCAGGGTCGACGGCGGGCTGCAGCTCGGTCAGGCCCGACCAGCGAGCTTGCCACACCAGCGCGGCGGCGCGCACGGTGGCGTGCTCGCGGGCCAGGGTTTCAAAGCGGCGGCGGGCGCCACCGCGCAGCGTGCCCAGGGCGTAGCTGGCGGCCAGGCGGTCGAGCAGGTCGGGGTGCTGGGTGATGTTCATGGCGATGACCTCATGCAAAACGCGCCATGCAGGTGCGCAGCTGCTCCAGCCCCCGGCGTATCCAGGTCTTGACGGTGCCCAGCGGCAGTTTGAGCTGCTCGGCCAGCTCGCCGTGGCTCTGGTCGCGCAGATACGCCAGGCTCACCACCTCGCGCTGCTTGTGGTCGAGCTTGCCCAGGCAGTGGTGCAGCGCAAACGACTGCTCGCTGGCGTCGGCCGCGTCCATGGGGTTGGGCGAATCGCCCTCCAGCGTCTGGGCCAGTTCGTCGTCCAGCTCGTTCATCAGGTCGGCCCGGTCGCTGCTGCGCTTGCGCAGCGCATCCAGCGCCCGGCTGCGCACGATGAGCCCCATCCACGCCATGGGCGGGCTCAGCGATGCGCGGTAGTTGCCCGCACCGCGCCAGATGCTTAAAAACGCCTCCTGCAGCACGTCCTCGGCCACATCGCGGTTGCGAACAATGCGCAAGGCCAGGCCAAAAAGCGGTGACGAGGTGCGCTCGTACAGCTTTTTGAGCGCACAGGCATCCTGCGCGGCGATGCGGTCAAGAAGGTCCATCAGTTCACGGTCTGGTTGGAGGGTGCTCATGCGCCCATTCTCTGGGATTGGTTGGTTCTCACGGGGTTGCAGGGAATTGCTGCAGGTAAGTACGCGCAATACGGGGCGATGGATTCACCAGGCCAGAAACGGCAAAGGCCGCAGCGCGGCATACCGATGGCGTGGCCGATGATCACACCCTTGGTGCAGCCTTCGCTGCTGGAGCGCAACGGCCAGCAGAGGCTGCTGTCGCAGCGCGAAGCCTTGCGCGACCACATCAGCCAGTACATCGACAGGCGCCTTGGCGACCGCGAATTCACCATCGACCGCATGACCCCGGCGCTCAACTGCAGCAAGCGGCACCCTGGCCAACAGGCGTGCTGGGCCGGTTGTGCGGGGCCGCATGCTCATGGTTTTAAGTACACGGTGCCTCGGCACGGTCGCCCAGCGATCGTTGACTTGCATCAATTCTTTACGTGGGCTTGACCCAGTCTCTGCCCGGTGTGCGCAATCGCTGCTCACAATGGGGCTTTCCCTTGCGTTGCCATTGCTCATGCGTTTACTCCCACCTGCCTCTCCACGCGCTCTCACCGCCCGCGCAGCGCGATCGTTGCGAGCTGCGCCGTGGCGGCAAACGGCCTTGACTTTGTGCGTGCTGGTCACCGCTGGTTGTGCCAGCTTGGCACCCACCGACGACGCCTGGCCGAAGGTGGCCGTTCCCGCGGTTTGGTCAGCGGGGAGCAACGCCACCGCGCAAGGGGCTGCGGCCACATCGTTGGCCCAGTGGTGGCAGCGGTTGGACGATGCTGTGCTCACCACGCTGGTCGAGCAAGCCTTGCGTGCCAACACCAGTGTGCGCATCGCCCAGGCCGCCTTGCAGCAAGCGCGTGCCCAGGTGGATGTGCAGTCCGCCGGTTTGCTGCCCAGCGTGGGTGCATCGGCATCGGCACAGCGCAGCCGCGCGAACAACAACACTGGCAACACCTTCCAGGCCGGTTTTGATGCGAGCTGGGAGCCCGATGTGTTTGGCCGCCTGCGCAGCGGCGTGAGCGCCAGCGAGGCCGATGCGCGTGCGGCAGAGGCCAGCCTGGCCGATGTGCAGGTGTCGCTGGCGGCCGAAGTGGCCGTCAACTACATCGAGCTACGTGGGCTGCAGCAGCGCCTGGCCATTGCGCGCAGCAACCTGGCCAGCCAGCAGGAGACCTTGCAGATCACCCAGTGGCGCCTGCAGGCAGGGCTCACCACCTCGCTCGTCACCGAGCAGGCCCGTGCAGCGGCCGAGCAGACCGCAGCGCAGATTCCCAGCCTGGAAGCCAGCCTGGCGCAGTCGCGCTACAGCCTGGCAGTGCTGACAGGCCAGGTGCCCGGCGCGCTCGACGCTACCCTGGCCGCCAGTGCCCCCGTGCCTCAGCCGACCGCAGAGCTCGCCTTGGCGATCCCTGCCGAGACCTTGCGCCAGCGGCCCGATGTGCGTGCGGCCGAGCAACGCATTGCTGCCGCCCTGGCGCGCGTGTCGCAGGCCGATGCGGCGCGCTACCCCAGCTTCTCCCTGGGTGGCTCGCTGGGCCTTCGTGCCCTCACCCTGGGCGCGCTGTCGGGCGGCGGTGCGGTGACCAGTGCCTTGCTGGGCAGTGTGTCCATCCCGCTGCTGGATGGTGGCGCCGCCCGCGCCCAGGTGCGTGTGCAGTCTGCGGCGCTGGAGCAGGCCCGCGTGGCCTACGAAGCCACCGTGCTCACGGCCCTGCAGGATGTGGAGAACGCGCTGGTGTCCTTGCGTGGTGACAGGGAAAAGCTGGAGCGACTGACGGCCGCCGCAGACGCCGCCCGCAACGCCGCGCTGCTGGCGCAGCAGCGCTATAGCAGCGGATTGATTGACTTTCAGGCGGTGCTGGAGACGCAACGCACGCTGCTGTCCACGCAGGAGAGCGTGGCCATCACCACCGCTGCCGTCGCGGCAGACCATGTGCGCCTCTACAAGGCGCTGGGCGGCGGCTGGAAGACATGAAGCCCCCCTGAGTCGCTGCGCGCCTTCCCCCCGCTCTCGCATTGCTGCGCAATGCGGGCTGGGGGACGCAGCCCTCACTGCGGGGCGGCCCTTGCTCGGCTGCCTGCACTTTGGCCGCGCCAGTTTCATGCGCTATGAGTAACTGATTTGATCTTATGACTGATAAACCTTCCTCTCCCCCGTCCAGCCTCGAAGCACTCCTGGGTGCCGACCGTCCGCGCCGCTGGTGGCAGCGCACTACCGTGTGGCTGGGGGTGGCCGCGCTCGTGGTGGTGGGCGGTGGCTTGTACGCCTGGCAATCGCGCCAGAGCGCCAGCACTGCACCCACCTATGTCACCGAAGAGTTGCGCCGGGGCAATCTAACACTCACCGTGTCGGCCAATGGCACGCTGCAGCCCACGCGCTCGGTCACCATTGGCAGCGAGCTGTCGGGCACCGTGCGCAACGTGCTGGTGGATGTGAACGACAAGGTCAAGAAAGGGCAGCTGCTGGTAGAGCTGGACACCGCCAAGCTCGAATCACAAGTGCTGCGCTCGCGCGCCTCGCTGGCGTCGGCGCAGGCCCGGCTGGCCCAGGCCGTGGCCACCACCAATGAGGCCATTGCCAACTTTGGCCGGCTCGAAGAAGTGGCCCGCCTGTCCGGCGGCAAGGTGCCATCGGCCGCCGAGCTGGACGCAGGCCGCGCCACGCTCGACCGTGCCCGCGCCGACGAAACCAGCGCCCGCGCCACGGTAGAGGACGCACGCGCAGCGCTGTCCACCGACGAAACCAACCTGTCCAAGGCCTCCATCCGCTCGCCCATCGACGGCGTGGTGCTCACCCGCACGGTGGAGCCCGGCAACGCGGTGGCCGCATCGCTGCAGGCCGTGACGCTGTTCACCGTGGCCGAAGACCTCACGCGGCTGCGGCTGGATGTGAGCGTGGACGAAGCCGATGTGGGTTCGGTCAAGGTGGGGCAGGACGCGGGCTTCACGGTCAGTGCCTATCCCTCGCGCCGTTACCCGGCCCAGGTCACGCGGGTGGCGTTTGGCTCCACCAAGACGGACAACGTGGTGACCTACATCACCTGGCTGGAGGTGAACAACAACGACATGAGCCTGCGCCCCGGCATGACGGCGGCGGCCACCATCACCTCCACCGAGCGCAAGGACGTGCTGCTGGTGCCCAACACGGCGCTGCGCTTCACGCCCGCTCAGGCCGCAGGGGCCGATGCGAAACCCGGAGCGAGTGGCGCCAAGCCCGGCGCGTCGGGCAGCGGCAGTGGTGGCGGCATCATGTCGCAGCTCATGCCGCGCATGCCACGGTCTGGCTCGGGCCCGCGCAAACCGGGCGCGGCGGCCGAGGCGGGCGATGGCGCGGGCAAGACGCGGCAGGTGTGGGTGCTGCAAGACGGCGCTGCCAAGCCCATCGATGTGCAGGTGGGCATCAGCGATGGCCGCCATACCGAGGTCACCGGCGAGGGCCTGACCCCCGGCATGGCCGTGATCACCGACCAGCGCGCCGCAGGGGCCAAGTCATGAGCGTGGCGGGCGATACCCCCATCATCCGCCTGCGCGGCGTGACCAAGGTCTATGGCGAAGGGGCGCTGGCCTTTCAGGCGCTCAAGGGCGTGGACTTGGACATTGCACAAGGCGATTTTGTGGCCATCATGGGCCCCAGCGGCTCGGGCAAGTCCACGGCCATGAACACGCTGGGCTGCCTGGACCGCCCCACCACGGGCGAATACCTGTTCAAGGGCGTGCATGTGGAGTCACTCTCGCGCGACGAGCGGGCACGGCTGCGGCGGCGCTACTTTGGCTTTGTGTTCCAGGGCTTCAACCTGCTGGCGCGCACCTCGGCGCAAGAGAACGTGGAGCTGCCCCTGCTGTACCGGGGCGAGTCGGCCACCGCGCGCCACGCAGCGGCCGCGCGTGCGCTGGAGGCCGTGGGCCTCAAGGGCTGGGAACACCACACCCCCGCCGAGCTGTCGGGCGGGCAGCAGCAGCGCGTGGCGATTGCGCGCGCCATCGTCACCGAGCCCGATGTGCTGCTGGCCGACGAGCCCACCGGCAACCTCGATACGCAACGCAGTGTCGAGATCATGGAACTGCTGTGGCGCCTGAACGCCGACCACGGCATCACCGTGCTGATGGTCACGCACGAGCCCGACATGGCGCAGTACGCGCGGCGCATCGTGCGGTTTGTCGATGGCGTGGTGGACAGCGACGCGCCCAACCCGCACCCCAAGGGCCTGGACGCTGATGCAGCATCGGCCCTGCCGGCGGTGGCCGGTTCGGACGCGGGAGGCCACTGATGTTGCTCAACACCCTGCTGCTGGCGTTGCGTTCCATCCGGCGCAATCTCATGCGCTCTTTCCTCACCATCCTGGGCATCGTGATCGGCGTGAGCGCGGTCATCACCATGGTCACGCTGGGCAATGGCGCCACGTTGGCCATTCAGAACCAGATATCGGGCCTGGGCACCAACCTGCTACAGGTGCGACCCGGCCAGCGCATGGGGCCCGGCGGCGGCTCGGGCGCTCCGGCCTTCAAGGACACCGATGCCGACATGATCGCCCAGCAGATCGGCGGCATCCTGGCCGTGGCGCCCGAAGCGCGCGCCGCCGCCACTGCCGTGGTGGGCGGGCGCAACTGGACGACCAGCGTGATCGGCAGCACCAACGCCTGGCTGGAGACCGGCAACTGGACGGTGCGCACTGGCCGCGTCTTTACCGATGCGGAACTGCGCGCGGGCGCCGCCGTCTGCCTGATCGGCGAGACCGTGCGACGCGAGCTGTTTGGCACCGCCGATGCCGTGGGCGGCCAGCTGCGCGTGAAGGCGTTTTCCTGCGAGGTGGTGGGCGTGCTGGCGTCCAAAGGGCAGGGTGCGTTTGGCAACGACCAGGACGACACCGTGCTGGTGCCGCTGCGCACGCTGCAGCGCCGCGTGACGGGTAACACGCGGGTGAACACGCTGCTGGTGTCGATGAAGGATGGCAGCGACCCCGAGCGGGTGAAGGCCAGCCTCACGCAATTGCTGCGCGAGCTGCGCAAGCTGTCGGACTCGGACGAAGACAACTTCAATGTGCTCGACACCAAACAGCTGGCCGACACGCTCTCGGGCACCACCAAGGTGTTGACCACGCTGCTGGGCGCCGTGGCAGCCGTGAGCCTGCTGGTGGGCGGCATCGGCATCATGAACATCATGCTGGTGAGCGTGACCGAGCGCACGCGCGAGATCGGCCTGCGGCTGGCCATTGGCGCGCTGGAGCGCGAGGTGCTGCTGCAGTTTCTGATCGAGGCCGTGGTGCTGGCCGCCTTGGGCGGGCTCATCGGCATCGTGCTGGCCACGGGCGCGTCGCTCGCGCTGTCGGGCCTGATGGGCGTGCCCTACTTGTTCAACCCCGGCGTGAACCTGCTGTCGTTCGTGTTCTCGGCCGGGATTGGCGTGGTGTTTGGCTACTTCCCGGCGCGGCGCGCGGCACGCATGGACCCGATCGATGCGCTGCGGCATGAGTGAGCTGGGACGGACGCTGCACTTTTTCTGTCATTGCCGTTCATGGTGAAACTATGGGCGGCTGTCAGGTAAGCGCCAAGAGGGGTGCTGGCCTGCAACGCACCGCTGCGTCAGGTGGCCGTACCAATGCGGGCGGCGCCGGCGCCGTGCTCTGCTGCGCGATGGATTCACCAGGCCAGAAACAGCAAAGGCCGCAGCGCGGCCTTTTCGGGGGTGGGTCTACACAACTCAGGTCGGGTACGTGCCCGGCAGCAGGATGGACCGGTCCACCGTGTTGATGTTGGTGTGGCCGCAAAACGCCATGGTGATATCCAGCTCTTTCTGGATGATCTGCAGCGCACGCGTCACGCCCGCCTCGCCAAAGGCGCCCAGGCCATACAGAAAGCTGCGCCCGATCAGCGTGCCTTGTGCGCCCAGGGCGCGGGCCTTGAGCACGTCCTGCCCGCTGCGGATGCCGCCGTCCATCCACACCTCGATGTCTTTGCCCGCCGCAGCGGCAATGCCGGGCAGCGCAGCGATGGAGGAGGGGGCGCCATCCAACTGGCGGCCGCCGTGGTTGCTGACGATGAGCGCATCGGCGCCGCTGTTCACGGCCAGGCGCGCGTCTTCGGCGTCCATGATGCCCTTCAAGATCAGCTTGCCGCCCCAGCGTTTCTTGATCCACTCCACGTCGCCCCAGTTGAGCTGCGGGTCAAACTGCTCGGCCGTCCACGACGACAGCGACGACAAATCGCCCACGCCCTTGGCATGGCCCACGATGTTGCCAAAGCTGCGGCGCTTTGTGCCCAGCATGCCCAGGCACCAGCGCGGTTTGGTGGCCAGGTTGATGAGGTTGGCGATGGTGGGCTTGGGCGGGGCCGAGAGGCCGTTCTTGATGTCCTTGTGGCGCTGGCCCAGGATCTGCAGATCGAGCGTGAGCTGCAGCGCCGAACAGTTGGCGGCCTTGGCGCGGTCGATCAGGCGCTCGATGAAGTCGCGGTCGCGCATCACGTACACCTGGAACCAGAACGGGTGGTTGCCGGTGTGCTGGGCCACGTCTTCGATGGAGCAGATGCTCATGGTCGAGAGCGTGAACGGAATGCCAAACGCCTTGGCCGCTCTCGCGCCCAGGATTTCTCCGTCGGCATGCTGCATGCCGGTCAGGCCCGTGGGCGCAATGGCCACGGGCATGGCCACGTCCTGGCCGACCATGGTGGTGCGGGTGCTGCGGCCTTCCATGTTGACGGCCACGCGCTGGCGCAGCTTGATGCGCTGGAAGTCACTTTCGTTGGCGCGGTAGGTGCCTTCGGTGTACGAGCCTGAATCGGCGTAGTCATAAAACATGCGCGGCACGCGGCGCTCGGCAATGACACGCAGGTCTTCGATGCAGGTGATTTTGGAAAGATCGGGCACGCGGAGGCTCCAGAAGGGGGTTGCACCAGGGTGCTGGCGGATGGAGAGGCTGGGCCGAATGGTAGGCAGTTGCGCGCCAGCCGGCCATCAAAATTATTTGGGCCGCGCTGCAACAAATTTCCATGGCCGTACGCACCACTGGACGCCAGTGGCAAGCAGATTTCAAGCCATTTTGGCCTGCAGCGCTTGTGCAGCAAGCGCCATAAGCTATCAATACAGTAGCGCTTCACGCCGTGGCGCTCTCGGGCAGCACGGGCTCTGGCTCGGCGCCCGGGCCGCGGTTGAGCATGAAGCGCATGCGCCCGCCCCGTTTGGCGGCGTACATGGCGTCGTCGGCGTGGCGTGAGAGGTCGTCAAAGGTGTCGCCGTGCTGCGGGAAAAGTGCGATCCCGCCACTGATCCCCACCTGCACACGCCGCCCGGCCAGCTCGAACGGCGTGTCGCACGCAGCGAGAATCTTGCGCGCCACGCCGCAGGCGGCTTCGGGGGTATCGAGCCCCGGCAGCAGCACCACGAACTCGTCGCCACCCTGGCGGCACACGGTGTCGGATGCACGCACGGCGGCCTGCAGGCGCTGGGCAAACTGCACCAGCAACTGGTCGCCCATGGCGTGGCCCAGGCTGTCATTGACCTGCTTGAAACCATCCAGGTCCAGGAACATCACGCCCAGCAGCTTCGCCTCGCGCCGCGCCTGGGCCATGGCCACCTCCGCGCGGTCTTTCAGCAGCAGGCGGTTGGGCAAGTTGGTCAGCGTGTCGTACTGCGCCAGGTGCGCCATGCGCTCGGCCATGGCCACGGCTTCCGTCACGTCGCGCAGCACGGCCACCGCGCCCGTCACGGCGCCATGGCGGTCGGTAATGGGGCTGGCGCTGCCTTCCACCTGAAAACGCGCGCCGCTGCTGCGGTGCACCACAATGCCGCGCACCGCATCCACTGTGCACGCCTGCTCAAGGGCCTGACGCAGCGGGTTGTCCTGCAGTGCGTCGTTGTCGGCGCTGCGCAGCATGACCACTTCATCGGCGTTGTGCCCGGCGGCGTCAAACCCTTGCCAGCCCGTCAGGCGCTGCGCCACCGGGTTGAGGTAGGTGACATGGCCCTGCGCGTCGGTGCAGACCACTGCATCGCCCATGGCGCGCAGGGTGAGACGCATGCGCTCTTTTTCGTCAAACAGCGCGTCTTCCATGCGCTTGCGCTCGGTGATGTCGGTCACCTGCACGAAGATGCCGCGCACTTCGCTGCCGTCGAAGTCAGGGGTGTACGACGCCAGCGCGTACCGCGCGACGCCCTTGGGGTCCACGATGGTGCGCTCGAACAGTTGCTCGTGCCCCTGCAGCGCCTGTTCCAGGTAGGGGCGGTTTTTCTCGTACAGCTCGGGCCCCAGCAAGTGGCTGATGTGTTTGCCCCGCATCTCGCCGGGTGCCTGGCCAAACCATTCCAGGTACGCGTGGTTGGCAAAGCGGTTGCGAAGGTCCCTGTCCCAGTAGCCGATCATGGACGGCAGGTTGTTCAATATGGTGCGCAGGTCGTGCTCGGCCTGCTTGAGTTGGCCGCTGACGGACTGGCGCAATGTCAGTTCGCGCACAAACAGCAGGCCCAGGCCCATGCAGCCCCCGATCAGCAGCAGCGCAAAGCCGCCCAGCATCCACGCGCTGCGGTACCACTTGTCCAGAATGGTGTGCGTGGCCTGGGCCACGTTGATGATCAGCGGGTAGTTGCCCACCTTGCGATATGTGTAGAGGCGTTCGACGCCATCCAGCGCAGCACGGCCGACGAACGAGCCGCTTCCCTCCCGCTGGAACCGCAGGAAGTTGTGGGTTCCGGCAATGGTCTTGCCCACATCCGCATCGCCATACGGAAAGCGCGAAATGATGACCCCGTCGCCGCGAAACATGTTCACACCGCTGTTGGGCCCGAGGTCGAGCGAGCCAAACATTTCATTGAAAAAGCTTAGGCGTAGCGCCCCCACCACCACGCCCGCAAAGCTGCCATCGGGATGCCGGTAGGCCCGCGACAGGGGCAGGATGTAGATGCCCGTGACCCGCGACGGCACGGGCTTGCCCACAAAGAGCCCCGTGTGCGTGCCAGACTCGAACGCCTAGAAGTAGTCACGGTCGGCAAAGTTGGCCTTGCGCGGAACCAGCGAGCCAGAGTCCAGGATCAGGTCGCCCTTTTTATCCAGCACAAAAACGTTGCCGGCACCCTCCATGCGCAGAGAGTTGTCAAACACCACGCGCGCACGCAGCTCAGGGGGCAGTGCCCATGTCTCGGGGTTGCCCGCCTCGCGCGCCACGCCCTGCAGGGATCTGTCGTAGGAGTCCAGGGCCCAGATCAGGCTGCGCTCCAGTGTCTGGGCCAGGTTCGCATTGGTCTGGATGGCGTAGTCCCACTCGTCCTTGCGAATGGTCCAGACCGACCGGGCAAACAGCACCCCGATGCCCAGCGAGACGAGCAGGGCCAGCCAGATCAGGCGGTGGGAGAAAAACTGACGAAGCAGGGGCATGGCAGAAAATTTGTTACCAGTTTATACAGTCAGCCTGACTTGGGGCCTACTCGTATTTCCCATCGCACACGGAAAATTGACGCACGTCAGTTTCTGCGCGGCGGCGGTGGGGGTGTCACGGCACCAGCACCCCGCACCTCGATGCGAACTTCGTCCAGTACCTGCCCCCGCGCATTCACGATCTGCACCACGTGGCGCCCCGGCCAGGGCAGCCAGGCCACGCGAGCGCCCTGGCCCAGGGGCTTGCCATCCATGCGCCAGCGAAGGCCCTCGCCTGTGGCGGTGAATTGCAGGCGCTGGCGCGTGGGCGGGATGTCCGGGTCGAGCGCAATCACCGTGCCGGACGCGGGGCTTGTGATGCGGGCAGCGAATGATTTTGAGTCATTTTGGCCTCTGGCGCTTTGCCAATAAGCGCTGGCAGCTCCTGAATCAATAGCGAAAACGGCTTGCTCGGTGCCCGCGGTAAACCACTCCTGCCGCGCGGCCTCCAGCGGCTGGGGCGCGGCTGCACCCTCTGCAGCCACGGCACCAAACCGCACGGCGGCCTGCACCAGCCCCGCAGGCGCCTTCGGTGCACGGCTGGGCGCGCGTGCGTGCAAAAAGCCCATCAGTGCCGACCAGATGGGCGCCGCGCCGCTGGTGCCGCTCACATCGTGCATGGCCGCGCCGCTGGCGTTGCCCACCCATACGCCCACGGTGTAACGCTCGGACCAGCCCACGGCCCAGTTGTCGCGCATGTCCTTGCTGGTGCCGGTTTTCACGGCGGTCCAGAAGCGCGTGGCGAGCACGCTGTCGGTGCCGAACGTGCGGGCGCGGGCGTTGCCGTCCGAGAGGATGTCGCCCACGATGAAAGCGGCACGCGCATCCAGTGCCGGGGTGAAACGCGGCTTCGCGGCCTCCTGCAGCGCCACGGGGCTCAGCCGCCCGCCGTTGGCGAGCGTGCGGTAGGCATTGGTCAGGTGCAGCAGCGGCACCTCGGGGCTGCCCAGCGCCAGGCTGTAGCCAAAGTAGTCGCCGCTTTCGCGCAGTGGCAAACCGGCTGCAACCAGCTGGCGGTGGAACGCATCGGGCGTGACCATGACCAGCGTGCGCACGGCCGGCACGTTGAGCGAGGCCGCCAGCGCCGTGCGCACCGACACCCAGCCCTTGAACTGCCGGTCGTAGTTCTGGGGGATGTACAGGCCGCTGGCCGTGGTGATCTGCGCGGGCGAGTCCTCCACCAGAGACGCCGCCGTGAGCCGCCGCTCGGCAATGGCATGCGCGTACAGAAAAGGCTTGAGCGTGGAGCCCGGCTGGCGCAGCGCCAGCACGGCATCCACCTCGCTGGCCTGGCTGAGCTGGCCCGACGAGCCCACCCACGCCAGCACCGCGCCCGTGGCGTTGTCCAGCACCAGCACGGCGCCGTCTTCCACATTGCGCCCGCGCAGCTCGCGCAGGTGCTGCTGCAGGGTCTGCGCGGCAAAACGCTGCAGTGGCGCGCGCAGGGTGGTGGGCACGCGCTCGGGCATGGCCGCACCGTCCTTGAACTGCTGGCGCAGCAGGTAGCGCGCAAAGTGCGGGGCCACGCCCTCGCTGGCGTCAAAGGCGCGGCGCTGCAGCGCGGCGGTAGCGAAGAGGTCCAGCGCATCGCAGTCCACACGCGCTGCGGGTGCATGGGGGCGCTGCTGCATGTCGCGCAGCACGCCGCAGGCCCGCTGCGCCACCAGCGCAGGCCGGGCGTTGGGTGCGCGCACCAGGGCGGCGGCCACCGCCGCCTCGCGGTCGTCCAGGCCATGGGCGGCCTTGCCAAACAGCGTGCGGCTCAAGGCGTCGATGCCCACCAGCTCGCTGCGAAACGGCACGAGGTTGAGGTAGGCCTCCAGGATCTGGTCCTTGCGCCAGCGGCGGTCGAGCACCTGGGCGGCCACCGTCTGCCCGAGCTTTTGCACCACGGTGCGCCCGCCGGGGCCCTGGCGCCAGTCGCCGTCCAGCAGGCCCGCCAGCTGCATGGTGATGGTGCTGGCCCCGCGCGTGCGCTGGTTCCACAGGTTGCCCCAGGCGGCCGCCGACGCGGCGCGCCAGTCCACACCGCTGTGTTCGTAAAAGCGCTTGTCCTCGCTGAGCACCAGTGCCTGGCGCAGCGCAGGCGACACGTCGGCCAGCGGCACCCACTGGCCGCGCCGCACGGTGGCATCGGTGCGCAGGCGTTGCAGCACCTCGCCCTCGCGCGAGAGGATCAGGGTGTCCGACGGGCGGAAATCTGCGCGAACTTCATTAAAAGTGGGCAGAGCGCTTGCTGTGCCTGCGCAAGCAGCTATTAAAAATGAAGCAATGCGTGGCAGAGCCCCGCGCAGCCGCTGCCGTAAGCCAAGGGCCTGCACGGGGTGCCGGGAGGCTCAGCGGCGCCCGCCCAGCAGGCCGCCACCGATCTTGATCAGATCACCCAGGCCGACCTGGCCGTCGCCGTCCTGGTCGAGCAGGCTGCCCAGCAGGTCGCCACCCACGCCACCCTGCTGGCGCACCTGGGCGTGCTCACGGCCCAGCACCGCGCCCAGGCCACCGGCGTCCATGCCGCCCGCCTGAGTGCGCTGCGCCAGAAACGCCATCACGATGGGGGCAAGGATCTGCAGCAGCTGCCCCGCATTGGCCCCCAGGCCCGTGGCCTGGCCCAGACCCGCTTCGGCGCGCTGCTGGTTGCCCCCAAAAATGTGGCCCAGGATGCTGGCGCCATCGGCGGCACCCCCGGCACCGCCACCGCCTCCCATGCCGCCGAGCACCGAGCCCAGCAGATCGCCGAGCCCGCCACCGCCAGCGGCGCGGCCCACGTGGTCGCGCTGCAGGGCGCCCAACAGGTCGGCCGCGCCCTGGGGCTGCGCTGCGTTGCGCCCCAGGGCGCCTAGCAGCATGGGCAGCGCCGCCGCTACCGCGCTCTGCGCCTGCGAGGGGTTGGTGCCCAACTGGCTGGCTATCTGCTGCAGCGGCGCGCCCTGCAGCTGCGACAGCAATTCATCGGTGAGAGAGGCGGGTGCGTTCATGGTGTGCCTTCAGAAAGAAATGCGGGCCGCTAGGTTAACTGATGGCGGTGTCTGGCGGCCCACGGTGAGGGGCGGGAGTCAGGCACCCTCGGCTGCCGCACTACCCGCGGCCGCCCTGCCTGATGCACGGTGAAACCCTGGTGACAATAGAGGCTTTTTTCGCCGCCTGCCAGGGCGCCGTTCCAGCACCTTTCCCCTTCATGTCTGTTTCCGATATTTTTGCCGTCCCTCCCGCTGCGGACAACCTGCCGCGTGGCCCGCACGCGCCGCCTGCTGTGGGCTGGCTGCGTGCTCTGGGCCCTGCTGGGCTATCCCATGGCCCCGTGGCTGCCCGTGACCATGGGCTGGGAAAACGGCGTGCTGGAGAACCTGCAGCTGGTGCAGCTGCTGGCCGGCGCCGGGCTGGCGTGGTGGTTTGCGCGCACCGGCCGTGCGGCCCTGGGCTACCCCGCTGTCATGGTGTGGCTGGTACTGGCCGCCCGCGAGCTCAGCTGGGGTGCCACGCTGTGGGCTGCGCCGCTGGGGATGGGCTGGGCGGGTCCAATCTATTCGTCCTCCGTGCTCTGGTACAAGCCCTTCGTGTACCCCGCCATCGGGGCCTTGCTGGTGGCGGCCGGGGTGGCGCTGGTGCGCTCCAAGGCACTTTCCATGTTGTACAGACTGGCGCGCTCAACCCCGTTTGTCTGGGTAGAGCTCGTGCTGGCAGCGGTTGCGGCCATGGCGGCTTCGTATTTCGAGGGTCTGCGCCTGCACGCCAGGCCCTCAGGCCACGGCAACGCGGCTTAGGCAGGGCGGAGGGATTGGGCTGCGCAGCGGTGCCTGCTCACTTCACCGGCTCTACCTTCACCCGCGCGTTCGGCGCCTCGCCAAACATCTCGGGCGCGTACAGCGCCTCCACGCGGCTCGGGGGCAGAGCGAAGTCGCCCACGTTGTTCAGCCGCACGGTGTATTCCATGGTGACCGTGCCCTTGGGCAGGTACTCGTAGTAGCTGCGGAAGGACTCGAAGCTGCGCTCCTCGAACGCGGGCCAGCCCGCGCCGCTGCGCCGCTCGCCCTGCGTGGCGATCTGCGAGTCGCGGCCCAGCCCACTGCCCAGGATGGTGGCGCCGCCCGGGATCGGGTCGGTGATGGCCACCCAGGTCATATCGGCGCTGGCATTCACCTCCAGCTTCACGCGCAGCACGTCGCCGCGCGTGTACTGGCCGGCGGGCAGCGACTTGTTGGCCTGCTCCACGGGCGTCACGGTCTTGGTGATGGTGTACCCGGCCGAGAACGGCGCCTTGAGCTGCACGGCCGCCACCGACTGCAGCGTGAGCCAGGGCTTGCCCGGGCCCTGGTGCGTGACCGCCAGGTTCTCCTTGCCGCCCGCCTTGCCCCAGGCCAGGAACATGTCGTTGTTGCGCAAGTTGCCGGGCGACGCGGGCGCGCCGAACCACGGAACGCCCCGTGTTCCTTCCATGCCGTTCTGGTGCGCGGCGCCCGTGGCGTCGCTTACCTTCACGCGCTCCACCTTGCTCCAGTCCACGCTGGCGGTGTTGCCGCCCATCGCAGCGCGGGTGGTGCCCGAAACCGGCGTGGCCTCGAACCTGGCGCTGAATTTTTCCAGCGCCAGAGCGCCCCACAGGTTGGCCGTGGTGGTGTGCCAGGCGCCCGCCTGCTGGCGGCTGATGAAGCCGTTGGCCAGGCGCCCCATGTCGTCCTTCCATGCCGGGTCGTCCATCACCGCCAGCATCAGGCGCGCGGTGTTCACGTCGCCGTTTTGCATCAGCCACCACCAGTAGTCGTCTTGCTCGGTGCTGAAAACGAGTTTGGAGCCCTGGAACGACAGGCGCGCACGCAGTATCTGCATGGCCTCGGCCAGGCGCTGGTCGCGCTGGGGCACATCGGCCACGCGCTTGAGCACATTGACCCAGTCGATCACCGTGTGGGTGGGCCACTGGTTGGGCGCAATGGTGATGCTGCTGACCATGCGGCCCTGGGCCTTGCCATAGCGCGACAGCGCTTCCAGCGCGGCCACCTTGCGCATGTCCAGGTCTTTGCGGGGGCTCCAGAAGCTGCGCTGGATGCGGCCTTCCACAAAGGCGATCAGACCACGCTCCATGGGCGCGCGGGCTTCGTCGGGCAGCGCAAACGCGGGGTTGATGCTGGCTGCCTCGTGCGTGGCGGCCAGCAGGTAGGCGGTGAGCGTGTCGCTGCCGCGGTTGGCATCACCGTCGCGCGGCGGGAAGTAGTTGGCCAGGCCGTCGCTGTCGAGGTACGTGGGCAGCTGCGCCACCACGGTCTGCCACAGCGCACCGTCGCGCAGGCCCACGGCCTTGCTGGTCTTTTGCTCCAGGCAGGCAAACGGGTAGCGCGCCCACCAGTCGCGCACGCCGGGCAGGCCTTCGGCCAGCTTGGGCTGCAGCGACATCTTGAGGCCGCCCCGGCCGGGGATGGCGTCCGCTGGCGGGTTCACGTCCAGGTTGAAGCTGCCGTCCACCTGCACCAGCGTGGCCTGCTGCACCGTGAGCGGAACGGCCGGGATCAGCTTCTGGCTGGCTTTGAGCGCATCGCGCGCGCCGCCCACGGTGTCCTTGGCCTCGATCTCCCACAGGATGGACTCGGCGCGCGTTTGCGCTAGCTGCACAGGGGCTGTCACGTTCCACGCCACCTCACGCGCTTCGTCAGGCGGGATATCGATCGTCTGCGGCGAAAGCTGAAGCAGCGTGGCGCGCGGCGCCACCTCCACCTTCATCGCCGTCTTGGTGGTGTTGCGCAGCGTGATCTGCGCGCGGAACTGGTCGTCCTCGCGCACCAGGGGCGGCAGGCCGCTGATGATCTGCAAGTCCTGCGTGGCGCGGATGCTGGTGCTGCCCGTGCCGAAGAGGCCGGTGGCGGCATCGGCCACAGCCACGATCTTGAACGTGGTCAGTGCATCGTTGAGCGGCACCGTCACCCTGGCCTGGCCGTTGGCGTCCAGCTTGATGGCGGGCTCCCACAGCAGCAGGGTGTCGAGCAGTTCGCGCGTCTGCGCCTTGCCGCCGCCGCCGCCCGCGGGCACCGCCTTCTTGCCATAGTGGCGGCGGCCGATGATTTCCATCTGCGCGGTGGCGGTCTCCACGCCCCAGCTGCGCCGCTGCAGCATGGCTTCGAGCAGGTTCCAGCTGGTGTTGGGCATCAGTTCCAGCAGGGCCTGGTCCACGGCGGCCAGGGCCACCTCGGCGTTGGCGGCGGGTTTGCCGCCGGGCAGCGTGGCGGTGATGGTGACCTGGGCCTTGCCGCGCACGGCGTAGCTTTCCTTGTCGGCCTGCACCTTCACGTCGATCTGGTGGGCCTGCGTGCCCACGCGGATCTCGGCCACGCCGAGGCGGAATGCGGGTTTGGAAAGATCCACCAGCGCGGTGGGCGCCTGGTATTCCTTGCCCTCGTACCAGAAGGACGTCCACCACTCGCGCGGTGCCTTGAAGCCCCAGGTGAAGAAGCTGTACCACGGCACCTCGCGCAGGCGGCCGCGCAGGGCCAGCACGCTCACGTACACGTTGGGGCCCCAGTCGGGCTGCACTTTCAGGCTCACCGTGGGGTCCTGGCCGTTGAGCTGCACCACCTGCGTGTCGATGATGCCCTCGCGCTCCACCGCCACCAGCGCGGTGGCAAAGCGGAACGGCATGCGCACCTGGAACCTGGCGGTTTCGCCGGGCTGGTAGCTTTTCTTCTCGGCCAGCAGGTCGATGCGGTCGTGGTCTTCGCCACCAAACCACAGCTCGCCCTGGCGCGTGACCCATACCGACGACGCGGCCACGCTGGTATTGCCGTCCTTGTCGGTGGCCGTCACCACCAGCTCCACCTCGCCGGGTTCGTCGAGCTTGGATTCGCACAGCAGCAGGCCGCGCGCGTCGCTCTTGCCGCTGCACAGCGTGCCCAGGTCTTTGGTCTCGGTCTGGTTGTCGTAGCTGTAGAAGCCGCCCACCATGCGCTTGCGCGTGCTGGTGGTGATGCGGGCCATCGCCTGCACCTGCAGCGAGGTGTCGGCCGCCGGCTTGCCACTGTGCTGCAGCGCCAGGGCCTGGAAGCGGATCTTCTGGCGCGCCGACACCCAGCCTTCGGTCTTGATGCCGGCCACGACGCCCGCGGGCCACAGGTTCTGCGTGCTGCGGATCGTCTGCACCTCGCCATTGGGGTCGGCATAGGTGGCCTCCAGCACCAGCTCCTGCGGCTGGCGTATCTGGGGCACGTTCTCGATGGTGACCTTGCCCGCGCCATTGCGGTCCAGCGTCAGCGGCAGCTTGTCGGCGATCACGCGGGCGTCCTGGCTGGCCGTGGCTTCTTCATCGTCGCTGCTGGCATTGCTCTGCTCGCGCTTGCGCGGCGGGTTGAAGCTGAAGGTGTCGTAGTCGTCGTACTGCAGGTACTTGCCGCGCACCAGGGCCGACACGCGCACCGGCAGGTTGGCCGCGGCGCCGCCCGCCACGTAGTTGACCTGCACATCGGTGGGCACCGAGCGCACGCGCACCAGCGCCTTCTTGTCTACCGGCGTGATGCGCCCTTCCAGCACGGGCAGGCGGAACTCCTCCACGCGGAATTCGCCCGAGCTGAAGCTGCGGCCGCGCTCGGTGTCGCTGCGCAGCTCCACCTGGTACACGCCCAGCTTGGCCGCGGGGGGTATGGCGAAGGTGCTCTGCGCGCTCTGCCCGCCAGTGGCGGTGCCACGCCAGGCCAGCGGCTGTGTGAACTGCTGGCCGCTGCCCACGTGGGTGATGACAAGGGTCTCCGGCACGGCCTGCGGCAACGCAAAGCCCTGGCGGGTCTGTGCGCGCACCAGGTGCTTCATCGACACGGTCTCACCCGCGCGGAACAGGGTGCGGTCAAAGATGGTGTGGGCATGCTCGTCCGGGCGTGGGTCGCTGCTGGTGGGTACGTTGAAGCGCCAGGGTTCGATGCCGCGCTGCCAGTCGCTCCAGGTGAAGGCCATGTCCTCCACGCCATCGGCACCGTTGTGTCGCGCGCTCACAAAGTAGGCGTTGCCACCGTCACCGTAGTAGCCCTCTTCGCTGCAGCGGGTGGGGTCGGACGACAGCCCTTCGATGCGGGCCACGCCGTTGGCATCGGTGGTGGCGTTGGTCAGCTCGTTGCCCTTGCAGTCGCTCACGCGCACCGTGGCGCCCTGCACGGGCTGGCCCTTGTCCAGTGTGGTCACCCAGGCCATGGCGTTCTCGCGGCCCAGCTTGAAGTGAACGCCCAGGTTGGTGACCAGGGCCGAGGTGCGCACATACATCGTGCGGCTGTCGCCCAGGCGCTCGTCCAGCAGCGACGCGCCGAGCTTTTGCGATGCGATCTCCACCACATGAAAGCCCGGCGTGAGCGGGATGCCCACCACCTCGAAGGGCCGCACATCGTTGCTGGCAGGTTGGGGCAAATCCAGCGTCTTCACGCCGCTCTTGCCGGCCAGCAGCGAGACGGTGCGCGACTGCACATGCTCGCGCTCGTCGTCGATCACGCGGGGCAGCGGGCCGGTCACGTCCTGGCGCGCCTGTCTGCGGCTCACGGTGTGGTTGTCATAGCGCTGCACCTTCTTGAACCAGGCAATGATGTCGGCGTCGGTGCGGGGCTTGAGCGTGCTGACCTTGCCAGCGGGCGCAGCGCCCGGCTGCAGGCCCTGCACGCGCAGCGCGGCTTCCACATTGCGCAGCGTGACGGGCAGCAGCGCGGGTGGCTTGTCGGCGGCCGGGCCTTCGGCAAACCGCTCGACGATGCCGAAGGGCGCGGCGGCAAACTTGGCCAGCGGCGGCGTGCCGCCTGTGGACACTTTCAGCGGGAAGTTGTCGGCGTTGCGCAGCTTGCGGCCCGAGGCGTCCTGGAAGTCCTTGGGCAGCTCGATGCTGAACGCCGTGTTCTCGGCCAGGCCGGGGCCGAACTGCACGCTGCTCAACAGCGCATCCGGGTCCACCTTGCGGCCGGGGGTGTCGCCGTCCAGGCGGGGTTTCAGCGTTTCCTTGGCGGACTTGAGGCGTATGCCCTCGGCCAGCGTGCGCGGCACCGGGGCGTTGAACGACAGCGTCATCGGCAGGATGGGCCAGCACGCGGCCTGGGCGTTCTCGCGCTCGCAGCTGAACTCGGCGGCAAACGGCTCGCGCACCTGGTAGTCGTAGCGTTTGTCGATGGCGTTGGGCACGCCGCTGGGCGTGGCGACGCCCTTGCCATACACCAGCTGCATGCGCGAGCCCGAGGTCAGCCTGCGGTTGCAGGCCACCGTGAGGTACTGCAGGGGGCTTTGCGCCGCCCGCTTGTCGAGGCCCAGTGCCTTGAGCACGTCGGTCCGCTCGGTGCCGTCGATCAGGCGCACGGGGATGCGCTCGCCAACGCCATCGGCCGTGCACCACACATTGGCCTGCACGCTGGCCAGCGTGGCCGGGCCATTGAGCTGCAGCACAAAGAACTGCTCCTCGTCGATGGCCTGGTAGGTGCCCGGGCGGATGTGTTGCACAAACGGGCCGCCGCTATTGAACTGATAGCTCTTGGCGCCCGTCAGATCGGCGCCAGAGGCCGATTTGAACCCTGGCCTGGCCGTGGCGGTGCAGCGCACGCCGGGCGGCAGGTCACGCTCGAAGTCAAACACCCATTCGCGCTCGCCCGTCCACCGGGCTGTGCCCTTGGTGGCCTCGGCGTCGCTGCAGCTCAGGGTGAAGGGCGCGGGCGCCTTGGGGTCACCAAAGTTGACCGCTGCGGCATCGAACTTGGCCACCATCTGCCGCACCCGTGCCACTTCGCCCTGGGGGCTGAAGCTGACGATCTGCAATGCCTGCGCCGGGGTGGCCAGCAGCAATCCGCCCCACAGCAGCGTGGCCATGCGCGCCGGGGTGTTCCTCCAAGATATCGTTTTCATTGTGTGTTGCTCTTGCCTGCAAGGGGTGTGAGCGTAGCTGATACCCCCGCCCAGGCGCCACCGCGCGCCGCCGGCCCACAGGGCGAAAGTGTGAAAAATTGCTGCAGCTGCCCCGCTGCAGGCCATGTGAATCAGATGCTGCAAAAATAATAGCTATCAGCGCTTTATGGGTAAGCGCTGGAGGCCATTTTCAGCAGATATTTGGCGTTGCTTACCCGTGGATCGAAGCCGCTGCCGGCGCAGCCACGCACACGCGGTTGCGGCCATTGCTCTTGGCCTGGTAGAGGGCACCGTCAGCGCTGGCGATGAGCGCATTGGCATGGAAAGGGCCGCTGCTCCAGGTGGCGGCCCCGATGCTCACGGTCACGGGAATCGCCGTGTCCTGCCACCGAAAGGGGGCCTCCTGCACTGCCAGGCGCAGCTGTTCGCCCACTTGCTGCGCACCCTCTGGCGAGGTGTCGGGCAGGAGCACCAGAAACTCTTCGCCACCCCAGCGGGCCACCAGATCGCTCGCCCGGGCGCGACGCTTCAGCAGCTGTGCCAGTGTTTGCAGCACATGGTCGCCCGCCGCATGGCCGTGCTGGTCGTTCACCCGTTTGAAGAAGTCGATGTCCACCATCAATGCCGACAACGGTGCGCCCCGGCGTTGTGCGAGCAGGGCTTCGTGCGCCATGAAATCGTCGGCCGCGCGGCGGTTGGGCAGGCCGGTAAGGGCGTCGTGCGTGGCCGCCTGGCTCAACTTGCGCTGGAGCTTGTACAGCACGACGCCCGCCAGGGCCAGGGACATGCCAACCGAAAAGAACAGCCACCCCATGGAGCCCAGTACGCCCAGCGACTGGTTGAGGCTGTCTTCGCGGATCACCCGTTCAGGATGCTGCAGCACGAAGATTGCGCGGATCACCAGCAAGCCGCTGGCGATGGCTGAGGGGGCGCAGAGGAAAGCGCCCAGCACGCGCGGCGCATGTGCGCTTTCGTGCCGTATGCACTGCAGCATGGCAACGGCAGCAAAGCCGCACAGGCCGCTGGCCAGCAAGCTGGTGGCGGCCATGCGCCACGCAGAATGTTCGTGCGAAATCCACACCCATTGGATCAGAGCGCCGAAGACCAGCAGCGCAAGCAGCGCGTGTTCGGCTGGCGGTTTGCCGGTGATCACCTGCAAGCCCCGCACCTGCAGCAACAGTGCAGCCACCAGCAGCAGGTTGCTCACCGCGTGGCCATGGATGTCCGGCCAGCGGCCCATGTTGAGGTACACCACAAACGCAAGGCCCTGCAGGAAGGCAAAGCCGGCCCACTGCACCGCGGCGCGGCGCGCGGGGGCCAGCAGCGCCGCCACCAGCAACCACCCCAGAGCCACAAAAAGCTCCAGCAATATGCCGACCAGCAAGGTGGCATGGGCTGCAGACAGGTTTTCGAGGGAAGCCATCGCAGTATCTCGGGGCCTTGCAGATGCCGGGGGCGGCACGCAGTGATCGGAGTTTGGGGGGTGAGGAGGCCCTCCAGGGGCGGCGCGGGGCGATCTTATCGGACGCCGGGCGCCGCCGCATGGCAAAAAGCCCGCCGGGAGTCGCTACTCCCAGCGGGCCTTGCCTTTGTGTAAAAAAGAATCTGACTTACTGCACCAGCAGCTGTACCGACTTGTCCTCGGGGGCCAGTTTGGCCAGCGAGAGGGTCAGCACGCCGTTTTCAAGTTTGGCGGTGCTTTGGGCCGCATCGATGTCGCTGGCCAGCTCCCACGCACGCTGTACGCGGCGGGGGGCGCCTTCCACGCTGTGCAGGCGCACGACATTGCCTTCGATGCGGATCTGCAGCTGCTCGCGGGTCAGGCCCGGCACGTCCAGTTGCAGCGTGGTGGCCTTGTCATCCTGCGTGACCGTGCAGCCCGCGGAGCGGGATGCTGCGGATTCGGCCACCGTTCCCAGCAAAAAGCGCTGCAGTGCCAGATCGGCAGGACGGGGTGCCTGGGCGTAGGCGGCGCGGCGGATCACGGGGGCGAAGATCATGGGGTACTCCTATACACTGCGCGGCTCTCGACGTGGTCGCCGCATGCCAAGGAGGTGTGTGCGGCCACGCCGCATTTCAAGGGAAAAATGGCATGAATAAATTGCGCTCCGTGGGCTTGAAAAAAGGCGCAACGGCATTACGTCAATCCGCTTTCGCGCTGGCCATCGCGCTCGGCAGTGCACTGGCACCCGCCTCCGCCAGCTGGGCGCAGACCGCCGCGGCGGTGGCCCCGGCCAAGCCGGTGAAGGTGGCACTCATCGAAAGCCTCTCGGGGGCCTTTGCCAACACGGGCGAGGCCGTGTACCGCAACATCTACTGGGCCCTGGAGCGGGTGAACGCGCGCGGCGGCGTGCAGTTGCCCGCCGCAGTGGGCGGCCCCCGCCCGCTGGCGCTGGAACGCTACGACAGCAAGGGCCAGAACGAAGAGGCGCTGTCGGCGCTGCGGGCCGCCATCGACGATGGCGCCCAAGTGATCCTGCAGGGCAACTCGTCGGCCACGGCGGCGGTGCTGATCGAGGCGATCAACAAGCACAACGAGCGCGAGCCGAGCAAGCGCGTGATCTTCCTCAACTACTCGGCGGTGGACCCGATCCTCACCAACGAAAAGTGCAGCTTCTGGCACTTCCGCTTTGACGCCCATGCCGACATGCGCATGGCTGCGCTGATGGAAGTGATGCGCGAGGACTTGGGCCTCAAGAGCGTGTACCTCATCGGCCAGGACTACAGCTTTGGCCAGGCGGTGCTGCGCGAGGCCAAGAAGCAACTGGCCGCGCAGCGCCCCGACGTGGCGGTGGTGGGCGACGAGCTGCACCCCGTGGGCCGCGTGAAGGACTTCGCGCCCTACGCCGTCAAGATCAAGACCAGCGGCGCGCAGGCGGTGGTTACGGGCAACTGGGGCAATGACCTCACCTTGCTGGTGAAGGCCGCAAGGGAGGTGGGTTACGAGGGCAGCTTCTACACCTTCTACGGCAATGCACTTGGAGCGCCCGCCGCCATCGGCGACGCGGGCATCGGCAAGGTGGTGGCCGTGGCCGACTGGCTGCCCAATGTGCCGGGCGCGCAGAGCGAGGCGTTCTACCAGTCCTTCCGCACCCGATTCCCCAAGCCGCAGGATGACTATGTGCACATGCGCATGCAGCTCATGGTGGAGGCGCTGGCCCAGTCCATCGAGCGCGCGGGCAGCACCGACGCCGTGGCCGTGGCGCGCCAGATGGAGAGTGCGAACGTGCAGCTTTCGGGCCAGGGCGGCAGCATGCGCGCGGCGGACCACCAGTTCCAGCAGGCCCTGGTGGTGGGCGTGATGGACAAAAAGGGCGCGCCGGGTGTGAAGTTTGACGTGGAAGGCTCGGGCTACGGCTTTCGCGTGGTGCGGCAGATTCCCGCCGCCAAGGCGCAACAGCCGCACAGCTGCAACATGCAGCGCTATTGAACGGCGCCCGCTGAAGCGGGCGGCGCACCATCAGCGCCGGATGCGGTGCCCCGTCTTGAACACCCACCACACCACCACGAGGCACAGGGCCATAAAGCCGAGCGTCATGCTGGTGCTCACGCCGATGTGCACGTCGGCCTGCCCGTAGAACGCCCAGCGCAAGCCGCTGATGAGGTAGACCACCGGGTTGAACAGCGAGACTGTTTGCCAGAACGGGGGCAGCATGCTGATGCTGTAGAACGCGCCGCCCAGGAAGGTCAGCGGCGTGATGACCAGCAGCGGGATGACCTGCAGCTTCTGAAAACTGTCGGCCCACAGGCCGATGATGAAGCCGAACAGGCAGAACGTGACGGCGGTGAGCACCAGAAAGCCCACCATCCACACCGGGTGGGCCACCTCGTACGGCACAAACACCCGGGCGGTGGTGAGGATGAGCACCGACACCAGGAGGGACTTGCTGGCCGCCGCGCCCACATAGCCCAGCAGTACCTCCACCCAGTTCACCGGCGCGCTGAGCAGCTCGTAGATGGTGCCCGACCACTTGGGCATGTAGATGCCGAAGGCTGAGTTGGAAATGCTCTCGGACAGCAGCGACAGCATCAGCAGCCCGGGGATGATGTAGGCGCCGTAGCTGACCCCGCCGATGTCGCCCATGCGTGAGCCGATGGCGGAACCGAACACGATGAAGTACAGCGCGGTGGTGAGCACGGGCGCAATGAGGCTTTGCATCCAGGTGCGGAACGCACGGTTCATTTCGAAGCGGTAGATGGCGCGCACGCCATGCAGGTTCAAGCCGGTCATGCTGCAGTCGCTTTCTGGGGCGAAGGGGTTGGGTCTTTGTCCTCGTGCACCAGGCTGACGAAGATGTCTTCCAGCGAGCTTTCGCTGGAATGCAGGTCCTTGAAGTCGATGCCGTGGTCGGCCAGGGCGCGCAGCAGGGCGGCAATGCCGGTGTCCTCCTGCTGCGTGTCAAAGCTATAGGTGAGCACAGTACCGCCCTGGCTGAGCACCAGCGGCCAGCGCGCCAGCGCTGCAGGCACCTGCTCCATGGGCTGCTGCAGCGTGATGGCCAGTTCTTTCTTGCCCAGCTTGCGCATCAGCACGGCCTTGTCTTCCACCACGATCAATTCGCCCTTGCGGATCACGCCGATGCGGTCGGCCATGTCCTCGGCCTCTTCAAGGTAGTGCGTGGTCAGGATGATGGTGGTGCCCGCATCGCGCAGCGCGCGCACCAGGCGCCACATGTCGTGGCGCAGCTCCACGTCCACACCGGCGCTGGGCTCGTCCAGGAACAAGATCTTGGGCTCATGCGACAGCGCCTTGGCGATCAGCACGCGGCGTTTCATCCCGCCCGACAGCGCCAGGATCTTGCTGTCCTTCTTGTCCCACAGCGACAGGTCCCTGAGGATTTTCTCGATGAACGCCGGGTTCGGCGCCTTGCCGAACAGACCGCGGCTGAAGTTGACCGTGGCCCACACGGTTTCAAACGAATCGGTGTGCAGCTCTTGCGGCACCAGGCCAATGGCCGCGCGGGCGGCACGGTAGTCGCGCACGGTGTCATGGCCGTCGGCGGTGATGGTGCCCTCGGTGGCGTTGCTCATGCCGCAGATCACGCTGATGAGCGTGGTCTTGCCTGCACCGTTGGGGCCCAGCAGCGCAAAGATCTCTCCCCGGCGGATGTCCAGGTCGATGTTCTTGAGCGCCTGAAAGCCGCCCGCGTAGGTTTTGCTCACGCCGCGCGCACGGACGATGGCGTTTGCGGCTGGGGTGGTAGATGTTGGTGCAGGCATGGGACACGGGTCCGGAAGAAGTGAGCCGCCGCACCGGTGTTACCGGCTGTGCGGGGAGTCGAAAGGCGTAGAAGGGCCCGATTGTGAACCCGCTGGCGCGGGCCTGCACGGGCGGGGGCCAGGCGCCGGTTTCAACGCGCCCGGGCTGCCGCCACCTCGCGGCCCAGCTCGATCACGGCCATGGCGTAGTAGCTGGACCAGTTGTAGCGGGTGATGGCGTAAAAGTTTTCGGTACCGGCGACGTAGGACGGAGCGTCGGGGCCGTTTTGCAGCTCCACCAGCGCCAGCGGCCCTGTGTGCTGCGCACCCGCTGCATCCGGCATGGCGCCCTTGGCCTGCAGGCTGGCGGCGCTGAAGGTGGGCAGTATGTCCGGTGCGAGCAGGTCATCGAGTTGCAGGCGGCTGGGGTCGAACTGCACGCCAAAGTGGGTGGGCATGCCCGGCGTCCAGCCGTGGCCGATGAAATAGTTGGCCACCGAGCCGATGGCGTCGGCCGGGCTGTTGAAGAGGTCCACGCGCCCGTCGCCATCAAAATCAATCGCGTAGCGCACCCAGCTGGAGGGCATGAACTGCCCCAGGCCCATGGCCCCGGCATAGCTGCCGCGGGGCTCGAACGGGTCGATGTTGCTGCGGTGGGTGAGGCTCAGGAACTGCTCCAGCTCACGGCGGAAAAACTCGGTGCGCTCCGCGGCGCGCGGGTGGGCTGCCGGAAAGTCAAACGCCAGCGTGGCCAGCGCATCCATCACGCGGAAGGTGCCCATCTGCTGGCCATAGATGGTCTCCACGCCGATGATGCCCACGATGATTTCGGCGGGCACGCCGTACTCGCGCTCGGCCCGCGCCAGCGTGGCCTGGTTCTCCTGCCAGAACCGCTGCCCGGCCCGTATGCGCACCGGGTCGATAAAGCGGCTACGGTACACCCGCCAGTTCTTGGCCGTGCCCCGGGCCGGCGGCAGCATGAGCCGTGGCACCTGGGGCAAAAAGCGCGCCTGCCCGATGGCCTGGCGCACCCATTCACGGTCCAGGTCGCGGCGTGCCGCCAGGTCGTCGGCAAACTGCAGGGCCTCGGGGCGTGATGCGTAGAGCACGGCGGGCTGTTGCCTGGAGGCGGTGTTTTTTGAGGTTTTTTGGGCGTTGGCGCTTACTGGTATTGCGGTGATAGCTATTAAAAAAATAGCTATTCCTGTCCATCTGTCTGTCTTCTTCATTGCGGTTCGTCGTTACTTTGCGTTGCCAGAAACCCATGGTGCCAGCGCGAGGCTGCCGGGGATCTGGGGTGGCGTCATGGCCTGGGCCAGGGCAGGCTGCGAAACGCGCGCCGCAGCTTGGCCAGTTCGGTGGCAGGCCGGGGGGCATAGCGCAGTTGCTCCAGCTGCAGCAGCCAGTCGCTCAGGCTCTGGGCGGGCGCGCCGAAGTGCGCCTGTACCCGCTGGGCGATTGCGCGCGGTGGCAGATTGTCGGGCAGTACCAAGCCAGCACGCGCCAGGCGCTGGCGCGTGCGCGCCAGCAGGCGCAGCCACGGGTCGTGCTGGCTGCGCTCCCAGGCGCTCCAGCCCATGCCGCCCAGCGCCGCCGCTAGCACCAGCGTGCCCAGCAGCGTGGTGAGATCCTGCCAGCTGGGCGACTCAAACCCCAGCGCCTTGAGCAGGTCGAGCTGGCGCTTCTGGGTGTAGTTGAGCACCCACTGGTTCCAGCTGTTGTTCACGGCCTCCCACACCGCGCGCAGGTTCTGCACCATGCCCGGGCTCAAGGTGCCCATGGCGGTGGCAAATGCGCCCTGCGGCGCCCGCAGGCGCTGGAAGGCACCCACCCGGTTGGGCGCAATCGCGCCGGTGGGGTCCACGCGCACCCAGCCACGGCCTTCCATCCAGACCTCGGCCCAGGCATGGGCGTCGGCGTTGCGCACGGTCCAGTAGCCGTCCACCGGGTTGCGTTCGCCGCCCTGGTAGCCGGTGACGATGCGCGTGGGCACATCCAACGCCCGCATCAGCACCACGAAGGCCGAGGCAATGTGTTCGCAAAACCCCTCCTTGCGGTCGAACCAGAATTCGTCGGCCGTGTGCTCGCCGTACACACCGGGGTCCAGGGTGTAGCTGTAGCCACCGGTGCGCAGCCGCTGCAGCACCGCATTGACCAGCGTTTCGGCGCTGGCCGTGGCCAGCGCGGGGTCTGCACGCATTTGTGCCGCCAGCGCCAGCGTGCGGGGGTTGAAGCCGGTTGGCAGCTCGGTGTACACCCTCAGCTGCTGCACGGCTTGCTGCGGGCCATGGCGGAACTGTGGGTAGCTCACCGCCTGGTAGCGCATCACTTCGGTGATGGGGCGTGTGGTCATCCACTGTAGGTCTTGCGTCATGTAGGCCTGCATGCTGGGCAGCTGGGGCGCATCGGGGGTGGCCTCCAGCACCATCAGCCAGGGCTGGCGCTGCGGCTCCAGCGTGACCTCGTAGCGCACCGCCGGGCCGCTGACCTGCAGGTTGGCCGGCACCGCCACACGGGCAGCCCAGGCACTGTCTTCGCGGAATGGTTCCGCCTGCCATTGCCGGCCGTCAAACGACGTCATGACCGGGCCCCGGAAGTACAGCGCCGACTGGGGGGGGACGTCGGTGGGGGCGCCTTCAAAGCGCAGGCGGATCGCCACGCGTTCATCGAGCGCGATTTCGGCCATCTCGCCCACGCGCATCGTGCCCGACAGGCCGCTGCGCCCGGTGAGGTTCTCGCCCGGCATGCCCCACAGCGGTGACATGCGCGGGAACAGCATGAACAGCGCCACCATGATGGGCGCCCCCAGCAGCGCCATGGTGCCTGCCATGCGGAACGTCTGGGTGAGCGGCGGGCGCCCCACGGGCATGTGGGCGTTGACCAGCGCCATGAGCAGGCCCAGCAGCGCCACCAGCATGGCGGCGGCGGTCAGCAGCGACTGGGAGAAGAAGAAATTGCTGAGCATCGTGAAGAAGCCCAGGAAGAACACCACCATCGCATCGCGGCGCGCGCGCAGCTCCAGCGTCTTGAGCGCCAGCAGCATGACGATGAGGGTGACGCCCGCATCGCGGCCGAGAATGGTGCGGTGTGTCAGCAGCGTGCCCGCCACCGCCACCACCAGCAGCACAGCCACCGTCCAGCGGCCGGGCAGGGGCCGCCCCGCCCAGGCCAGCCAGCCGCGCCACAGCAGCAGCCCGCCGGCCAGCACGCTGGTCCACACCGGCAGGTTGGACACCTGGGGCGCAATCACCCACACGATCACGAACAGCAAAAAAAGCGTGTCGCGGGCGTCGCGAGGCAGGGATGCTAGGGTCTGGCGCAGGGTCATGGCAGTGGGGCGAACCCGGCTGTTGGCAATGAAAATGCTATTGAAAATATAGCTATAGGCGCTTGATGGATAAGCGCTGGAGACCATTTTGGCATGAAATTTTCGGGACGATTCAGCACAGCGCCAGCGCCTCCAGGCAGTTTCTGCGGTGGGCGGCGCCCGTGTCCGGGGCAATCTCCACGCCGGGCAGCCTGAGGCCGTAGTCCAGCCCCAGGCGGTCTGCCTGCAACACCCAGGCGGTCAGGCGTGAGACGCGGGCTTCGTGCTCGGGCAGGGCGGCACGGGCCAGATCCAGCCACAGTTCGTGCCGCTGCGCCTGCTGGGAGTCGCGGCTGACCAGGTCATCGGTGCCCGTGCCCAGCGACTTGGCCGCTTTTTTCCAGACCACCAGCTTGAGCGGGTCGCCCCGGCGGTAGGCACGCACGCCATCAAATTCGCCAATCCCCTGGGATGGCGCGCTGCCCGTGCCGCCAGCGCGCGGCTCGCCCGGTGGCAGGGGCGGCGCGGGCGTTTCGGGTGCCGGGTACACCAGCACCTTCGCCGCGGGGCGCCAGTAGGTCCATACGCGAAAGGTGCCCAGCGGGAAACGCGTCTCGGCCATGAGGGTGGGCACGCCGTGCAGGCCCCGGCGTTCGGGCTTGAAGGCCACCTGCACGCCGGACTGCCCCTGCGCCGGCACATCGGTCCAGGCCCAGTGGTGCGCCTCCTTGCCATCGGTGTGCACCGACAGGGCAATGCCGTAGCGCGGCGTCTTGCGGTCGCTGGACAGCTGGATATCGAACGCGGCGCTGGTGCCCATAAAGTGCGGCTCGGGCGGCTTCAGGTGCAGCGTGAGGCCGCGCAGGTTGGCGTGGCATATGTGCATGCCGACCACAGCGCTGCCCGCCAGCAGGAACGTGAGCAGATACCCCAGGTTCAGCTGGTAGTTGATCGAAGCGACAAGAAGCACCCCCAGCGTCAGCGCCAGCATCCAGCCCGCGCCCGTGGGCAGGATGTAGACGTTGCGCTGGGTGAGGACCAGGGTGTCGCTGAGCGGCAGGCGCGCCTGCCACCAGCGCTGAAAGCGGCTGCGCAGCGGCGCCAGCGGGTTCAGCCGCCCCGCCAGGCGGTGCCAGCGCCCGGCGGGTGACAGGGGGATCGGGGCAGCGGGATCCATGGCTCAGGGCAGGGGCACGGCTTCCACCATGGCGCGCACCTGCTCCACCGCGCCCCGCCCGGCATCGCCCACGGGCACGAGGCGGTGGGCAATGGTCTGGGGCAGCACGGCCTGCACATCATCGGGTGCCACATAGTCGCGCCCGCTGATGAGCGCCTGGGCCTTGGCTGCGCGCACCAGGGCAATGCCTGCGCGGGGCGACAGGCCCTGCAGAAACCAGCGGCCCGAGCGCGTGGCCGCGATCAGGTCCTGCACATAGTTGAGCAGCGGCTCGGCCGTATGGATGGCCTGCACCTGGCGCTGCAGCTCGGCCAGTTCATCGTCGGACAACAGGGGCAGCATGGTGTCCACCATGTCGCGCCGGTCCGCGCCCGCCAGCAGCACACGTTCGGCGGCGCGGTCGGGGTAGCCGATGGAGATGCGCATCAAAAAGCGGTCGAGCTGCGACTCGGGCAGCGCGAAGGTGCCCAGCTGGTCGTGCGGGTTTTGCGTGGCGATCACGAAGAACGGGTGGGGCAGGGCGCGGGTTTCGCCCTCCACCGACACCTGCTTTTCTTCCATGGCTTCAAGCAGCGCGCTTTGGGTCTTGGGGCTGGCGCGGTTGATCTCGTCGGCCAGCAGCACCTGGGCAAACACCGGGCCGGGGTGGAACACGAAGGCCTCCTTGCCGCGCTCGTACACCGACACACCGGTCAGGTCGCTGGGCATGAGGTCGGCCGTGAACTGCACGCGCGAGAACTGCAGGCCAAAAGTGCGCGACAGTGCGTGGGCCAGGGTGGTCTTGCCCACCCCCGGAACATCCTCGATCAGCAGGTGCCCTCCTGCCAGCAGACAGGCCACGCAGTCTTGGACTTGCGCCTGTTTGCCCACGATCACCGTGTTAAGCTGATCCAGTAACGATTTGATCTTGTGCTGTGCATTCATGGCGCGACGTTATCCGAAAAACTCCAAATAATGCGAGACGCGGGGACAAGACTGTGAGCAAGACGGGCTATTTCACCCATCGGGACTGTTGGAAGCACGAGATGGGCCCGGGCCACCCCGAATGCCCCGAACGGCTGGACGCCATCGAAGACCGCTTGCTGGTCACTGGTGTGGGCGATGCGCTGGAGCGCTACGACGCACCGGAGGCCTCGCTGGCCGACATCGAGCTGGCCCACGGCCGCATGCACATCGCGGCGCTGCGCGGCCTGTCGGACCGGCTCAATGAAGAACTGTTGGCCGGCGGCCCCAACTACGCGCAGATCGACACCGACACCTCCATCAACGCCCACACCTGGAAAGCCTCGCTGCGGGCCGCCGGGGCCGCGCTGGCTGCCACCGATGCGGTGATGGCTGGCGAGGTGGAAAATGCCTTCTGCTCGGTGCGCCCGCCGGGCCACCACGCCTGTCGCGACAAGGCCATGGGGTTCTGTTTTTTCAACAACGTGGCGGTGGCCGCCAAATACGCGCTGCAGCGCTACAACCTGCAGCGGGTGGCGGTGGTGGACTTTGACGTGCACCACGGCAACGGCACCGAAGACATCCTGGCCCATGACCCGCGTGCGCTGATGGTCAGCATCTTTCAGCACCCGTTCTACCCCTACAGCGGTGACCACGACCCGGCACCCAACATGGTGAACGTGCCCGTAGCGGCGTACACGCGGGGCATGGATATCCGCGAGATCATCGAGGTGATGTGGATGCCCCGGCTGGAAGCCTTCAAGCCCGAGATGATCTTTGTCAGTGCAGGCTTTGACGGCCACCGCGAGGACGACATGGGCCAGCTGGGCCTGACGGAGCAGGACTACGCCTGGATCACCCAGCGCGTGAAGGATGTCGCCCGCCGCTTCTCCAAGGGCCGCATTGTGTCGTGCCTGGAAGGCGGCTACGTGATGGGCCCGCTGGCGCGCAGTGTGGAGGCGCACTTGCGCGTTCTTGCGGATCTTTGATGCGCGCTGTGCTGCCTGCCGCGGCGCACCAGGTGGGAAACGCTAGGGGGCCTGTCATGGCCGGTTCTACGGTGCCACTGGCCTCATGCGCGCCTGACTCAATCGCCGCTCGCATTGCCGAGCACAGGAGATGCAACATGACGATTCCAAATTCAGACGATCTGCTGCAGATCACACGTGATGCGCGCGGTGTGGTCACCCTCACTTTGAACGACCCTGCGCGTTTCAATGCCTTGGGCGCTGAAATGCTCTCTGCGCTGCAGCAGGCGCTGGACGATGCGGGCCGCGACGAATCGGTGCGCGTGGTGGTGCTGGCCGCAGCCGGCAAGGCGTTTTGCGCGGGCCACAACCTCAAGGAGATGGCTGCGAACCCGGAGCTGGCTTACTACCAGCAGCTTTTTGCGCAGTGCAGCCGCATGATGCTCACCATCCACAAGCTCAGCGTGCCTGTCATTGCGCGGGTGCAGGGCATGGCCACCGCAGCAGGCTGCCAGCTGGTCGCGCAATGTGACCTGGCGGTGGCGGCCGACTCGGCCAGCTTTGCCACCAGCGGCATCCACTACGGCCTGTTCTGCGCCACGCCCAGCGTGCCGCTGGTGCGCAACGTGCCCGCCAAGCGGGCGATGGAAATGCTGCTGACAGGGGATTTCATCGATGCCCCTACCGCGCTCGCGCAAGGGCTGGTGAACCGTGTGGTGCCCGCCGACGGGCTGGATGCGGAGGTGGAGAAGCTGGTGCAATCCATCGTGCAAAAGCCCCGCGTGGCGGTTGCCATGGGCAAGGCGCTGGTGTACCAGCAGCGTGAGCTGGGCATCGATGCCGCCTATCAGCTGGCAGGCCCCACCATGGCTGCCAACATGATGGATGCGGCCGCGCAGGAGGGCGCGCTCGCCTTTGCTGAAAAGCGCCAGCCCGCCTGGAAGCGCTGAACCCCATGGCTGCGACCGACCTGCCCATGCTGCAAGACCTGGGCCGCTGGGCCGAGGGGTTTGTTCGGCCCACCGTGCTGATCGAGCTGGCAACGCTGGCTGCGTGTGTCGGCCTGGCTTGGTTGCTGGTGTCCGCGCTTCAGCGCGGGCTTCACCGGGGGGATCCCCGTTCCATTCTGTTTGGCGCGCGGATCGTGGACGGTGCGCTGTTCCCGCTCGCCCTGCTGGGCCTGGCCTATGTGTCGCGCACCTTGCTGGTGCTGTGGTTTCCCCTGGCCGTTTTCAAGGTGGCTGTGCCGGTGCTGGTGTCGCTGGTGGTGATCCGCATTGGCGTCAAGGTCCTGCAGGTGGCTTACCCGGATGCGGCCTGGGTGCGCCCGATGGAGCGATCGATCTCCTGGCTGGCATGGCTGGGCATGGTGCTGTGGGTGACAGGGCTGCTGCCGCTCGTGCTGGACGAGCTCGACAAGATCCAGTGGAAAGTGGGGGGCGCCACCCTGTCGGTGCGAACGCTGATCGAGGGCGCGCTGACCGCCGGGGCGGTGCTGCTCATTGCACTGTGGATATCTGCCGCCATCGAGGCGCGCCTGCTGCGCTCGGCCACCGGCGCAGAGCTGTCGCTGCGCAAGGCGGTGAGCAATGCCGTGCGCGCGCTGCTGATTTTCGTCGGGCTGATCATGGCGCTGTCGGCCGTGGGCATTGACCTGACCGCGCTGTCGGTGCTGGGCGGTGCCGTGGGTGTGGGCATTGGCTTTGGCCTGCAGAAGCTGGCGTCCAACTATGTGAGTGGCTTTGTGATTCTGGCCGAACGCAGCATGCGCATTGGCGACAACGTGCGGGTGGACAACTTCGAGGGGCGCATCACCGGCATCAACGCGCGCTACACCGTGGTGCGTTCGCCGGCAGGCCGCGAGTCCATCGTGCCCAACGAGATGCTGATCATCCAGCGGGTGGAGAACCTGTCGCTGGCAGACCCGCGGGTGTGGTTGTCCACCGTGGTCAGCGTGGGGTACGACAGCGATGTGGACCTGGTCACCCGGCTGCTGGGCGAGTCAGCACTTGTTAACCCCCGGGTGCTGCGCGATCCGGCCCCCAGCGTGGCCCTGTCGGCATTTGGGGCAGACGGCCTGGAGTTCACCGTGGGCTTCTGGATCGCCGACCCCGAGAACGGGTCGCTGGGGCTGCGCTCGGACATCAACCGGGCCATCCTCGCGGCCCTGCGCGCCCACAAGATCGAAATCCCTTATCCGCAGCGGGTCATGCATGTGCAGGTGGAGGGGCCAGTTCCGGTGGCGGGGGCCGTGGTGGAACAGGTGGCATCGCGTGCCGACCAGCCCCCACGGCAGCGCTGAGCATGTTGTTCACCCAGGCGACAGCAAACTCTAGACAGCGCGCCCGCTGCGTCGCCTATAATTCTGAAAAAGCACGATCGTTCTTTTTTGATCGCGTGGTCTATGTCCCGGCTCCGTAGCGATTTCGCTGCAGTGCGACATAGAATGATCCAGTTTACGTAAACGTCAATTCAACCAACTCTAGGAGCCGCAGCAATGAAGGTCTTGGTCCCTGTCAAGCGCGTGGTGGACTACAACGTGAAGGTCCGCGTGAAGTCGGACAACACGGGTGTGGACATCGCCAACGTGAAGATGAGCATGAACCCCTTTGACGAAATCGCCGTTGAAGAGGCCGTGCGCCTGAAAGAAAAAGGCCTGGTGACCGAAGTCATCGCAGTCTCCTGCGGCGTGGCCCAGTGCCAGGAAACCCTGCGCACCGCCATGGCCATTGGTGCCGACCGTGCCATCCTGGTCGAGACCGACGTGGAACTGCAGCCCCTGGCAGTGGCCAAGCTCCTGAAGGCCCTGGTGGACAAGGAACAACCTTCGCTGGTGATCCTGGGCAAGCAAGCGATCGACGACGACGCCAACCAGACCGGCCAGATGCTGGCGGCCTTGGCCGACCTGCCCCAGGCCACGTTTGCCAGCAAGGTGGAACTCGCTGCTGACAAGGTCAGCGTGACCCGCGAAGTGGACGGCGGCCTGGAAACCCTGCAGCTCACGCTGCCCGCCGTCATCACCACTGACCTGCGCCTGAACGAGCCCCGCTACGTCACCTTGCCCAACATCATGAAGGCCAAGAAGAAGCAGCTCGACACCGTCAAGCCCGAAGACCTCGGTGTGGACGTGACGCCTCGCCTGAAGACCCTCAAGGTGACCGAGCCCGCCAAGCGCGGTGCTGGTGTGAAGGTGGCTGACGTTGCTGCCTTGGTCGAAAAACTCAAGAACGAAGCGAAGGTGATCTAAATGTCGGTACTCGTTATTGCTGAACACGACAACGCGTCCATCAAGGGCGCCACGCTGAACACCGTGACGGCCGCTGTGGCCTGCGGTGGCGACGTGCACGTGCTGGTGGCCGGCCACAATGCCGGCGCTGCTGCCGCTGCTGCCGGCCAGATCGCCGGTGTTGCCAAGGTCATCCACGCTGATGCCCCCGGCCTGGAACACGGCCTGGCCGAAAACGTGGCCGCGCAGGTGCTCGCCATCGCCTCCAGCTACAGCCACATCCTGTTCCCCGCCACGGCCAGCGGCCGCAACATCGCCCCCCGCGTGGCGGCCAAGCTCGATGTGGCCCAGGTCAGTGACATCACCAAGGTGATCTCCGCCGATACCTTCGAACGCCCCATCTACGCTGGCAATGCCATCGCCACCGTGCAAAGCGCAGACAGCGTCAAGATCATCACCGTGCGCACCACCGGCTTTGACGCCGCAGCCGCTACGGGTGGTTCCGCCGCTGTCGAAACTGCAGCAGCCACGGCTGATGCAGGCAAGAGCACCTTCGTCGGCAGCGAAATCGCCAAGAGCGACCGGCCCGAGTTGACCGCCGCCAAGATCATCGTCTCCGGTGGCCGGGCGCTGGGCAGCAAGGAAAAGTTCGACGAAATCATGACTCCGCTGGCCGACAAGCTGGGTGCCGCCCTGGGCGCCAGCCGTGCCGCGGTGGACGCGGGCTACGCCCCCAACGACTGGCAAGTGGGCCAGACCGGCAAGATCGTGGCGCCGCAGCTGTACATCGCAGCGGGCATCTCAGGTGCTATTCAGCATCTGGCCGGTATGAAGGACTCCAAGGTGATCGTGGCGATCAACAAGGACCCCGAAGCACCGATCTTCAGCGTGGCCGACTATGGGCTGGAGGCTGATCTGTTCACGGCTGTGCCAGAACTGGTCAAGGCCCTGTAAGAACGCCGCTGTGCGCACAAAGGCATCGCTTGCGATGCCTTTTTTTTGACGAAATTTCGCTTTCCCGGAGACACCCATGAGCTACACCGCCCCCGTCAAGGACATGTTGTTCGCCATCGAGCACCTGGCCAACATTGAACAGATCGCGCAGATCCCCGGCTTTGAAGACGCCGGCCTGGACACGGCGGCTGCCGTGCTGGAAGAGTGCGCCAAGTTCAATGAAGGGGTGCTGTCGCCGCTCAACTGGGAAGGCGACAAGAACCCGTCGAGCTGGAAGGACGGCGTGGTCACCACCACCCCCGGCTTCAAGGAGGCCTTCCGCCAGTACGCTGACGGTGGCTGGCAGGGCCTGCAGCACCCCGCCGACTTTGGCGGCCAGGGCCTGCCCAAGACGATTGGCGCGGCGTGCATCGAGATGACCAACAGCGCCAACATGAGCTTTGCGCTGTGCCCGCTGCTGACCGACGGCGCCATCGAGGCGCTGCTCACCGCAGGCAGTGACGAACTCAAGGCCACGTACCTCGAAAAGCTGGTGACCGGCCAATGGACCGGCACCATGAACCTGACCGAACCCCAGGCAGGCTCGGACCTGGCCCTGGTGCGCACGCGCGCCGAACCCCAGCCCGACGGCACCTACAAGATCTTCGGCACCAAGATCTTCATCACCTACGGTGAGCACGACATGGCTGAGAACATCATCCACCTGGTGCTGGCCCGTGTGCAGGGCGCGCCCGAGGGCGTCAAGGGCATCAGCCTGTTCGTGGTGCCCAAGTTCATGGTCAACAAGGACGGCACGCTGGGCGCGCGGAACGACGCGCATTGCGTGAGCATCGAGCACAAGCTGGGCATCAAGGCATCGCCCACCGCCGTGCTGCAGTTTGGCGACCACGGCGGCGCTGTGGGTTACCTGGTGGGCCAGGAAAACCGCGGCCTTGAATACATGTTCATCATGATGAACGCCGCCCGCTATGCCGTGGGCATGCAGGGCATTGCGATCTCCGAGCGCGCCTACCAGAAGGCCGTGCAGTACGCCAAAGACCGCGTGCAGAGCCGCCCCGTGGACGGCAGCATCAACGCCAGCGCCGCCATCATTCACCATCCCGATGTGAAGCGCATGCTCATGACCATGCGCGCCACCGTGGAAGGCTGCCGCGCCATGGCCACGGTGGCCGCAGCAGCGTTCGATGCGGCCCACCACCACCCCGATGCCGACACGCGCAAGCAGAACCAGGCGTTCTATGAATTCATGGTGCCGCTGGTCAAGGGCTACAGCACCGAGACCAGCCTGGAAGTGACCAGCCTGGGCGTGCAGGTGCACGGCGGCATGGGGTTCATTGAAGAAACCGGCGCGGCGCAGTACTACCGCGACGCCAAGATCCTGACCATCTACGAAGGCACCACGGCCATCCAGGCCAACGACCTCGTGGGCCGCAAGACGGCGCGCGACGGCGGCCAGACGGCCAAGGGCATCGCTGCGCAGATCGAGAAGACCGAGGCCGACCTGCTGGCCAGCGGCACCCCCGCTGCATTGGCCGTGGCCAAGCGCCTCACGGCTGCGCGCAAGGCGCTGCTCGATGTGATTGACTTCGTAGCCGGCGGCACCAAGGCCCAGCCCAACGCCGTGTTCGCGGGGAGCGTGCCCTACCTGATGCTGGCGGGCAATGTGGTGGCTGGCTGGCAGCTGGCGCGCAGCCTGCTGGTGGCGCAAGACCTGTTGCACAAGGGACAGGATGAAGCGTTCATGCGCGCAAAAATCACTACGGCCCAGTTCTACGCTGATCACATTCTGGTGAAGGCGCCGGGCCTGCGCGACAGCATCGTGGAAGGCGCAGCCAGCGTGACCGAACTCGCGCTGGAAGCGTTCTGAAGTTCGATCGTGTTGTGAGGAGACGGCCCCGTTCATGGGGCTTGTTGATATAAAAATGATAGCTGTTGGCGCTTGATGGATAAGCGCTAGAGGCTTGTTTCATATAAATTTCTGTCCTGGAAGTTGTTGCCATGTCCAAACTGCCCGCCGCGCTGCAAAACCTCTCGCTGCCCGTCATCGGCTCGCCGCTGTTCATCATCAGCAACCCCAAGCTCGTGATCGAGCAGTGCAAGGCCGGCGTGGTGGGCTCCATGCCTGCGCTCAATGCCCGCCCCGCCGAACTGCTCGACGAATGGCTGGCCGAGATCACCGAAACCCTGGCTGCCTACAACAAGGCCAACCCCGACAAGCCCGCCGCGCCTTTTGCCATCAACCAGATCGTGCACAAGAGCAACGACCGGCTGGAGCACGACATGCAGGTGTGCGCCAAGTACAAGGTGCCGATCATCATTACCAGCCTGGGCGCGCGCGAGGATGTCAACCAGGCCGTGCATGCCTGGGGCGGCGTGGTGCTGCACGACATCATCAACAACAAGTTTGCGCACAAGGCGATCGAGAAGGGCGCTGACGGCCTGATCGCCGTGGCCGCGGGTGCGGGCGGCCATGCGGGCGTGAAAAGCCCCTTCGCCTTGATCCAGGAAATCCGCCAGTGGTTCGACGGCCCCGTAGCGCTCAGTGGTTCCATCGCCAGCGGTGATGCAGTGCTGGCAGCGCAGGCCATGGGCGCAGACTTTGGCTACATCGGCTCGGCCTTCATCGCCACGCACGAAGCCCGCGCCAGCGATGCCTACAAGCAGGCCATCGTGGACGGCAGCTCCGACGACATCGTCTACAGCAACCTGTTCACCGGTGTTCACGGCAACTACCTGGCCCCGTCGATCCGCGCTGCGGGCATGGACCCCGACAACCTGCCCGAGTCCGACCCCAGCAAGATGAACTTTGGCGGCGACGCCAAGAAGGCCTGGAAAGACATCTGGGGCTGCGGCCAGGGCATTGGCGCCATCAACGCCGTGACCAGCACGGCCGAGCTGGTGGCCCGCCTGCGCAGCGAATACGAGGCCGCCCGCGCGCGCCTGAAGTTGTAATGCTCTAACGCTCGAATCGGCTGGGGGTTGTGATGGGTCTGCCCTGCAACTTGCAACGCCCGTAGACACCGCTGTCTTCATTTCGCCCGCCCTGTGCATCCGCGCTGGGCGGGCGAAGTGCTTTTGGGCGGCATGCACAAGGGCAAACCCCCATCAATACTTTGGAGGTTGCGGGGAAAATGGTGATACTAAGTAACTAAATGCCGATGGCCATGCAGCGCCGCTGCATGGCCGCTGACGGTATACAGGGTGCGTTCCGCCGGATGACTTGCGCGGTTGCACCCCCGTGTTGTCGAACAAGGAGGGAGAGATTTTGCGCAATTTCATGATGATGCTGGTGTTGGCGCTGGGCATGGCCGGAGCGGGCCATGCCCGCAACGAAGGGGTGACCGACACCGAAATCCACCTGGGCGCGTCGGTCGTGCTTTCAGGGCCTTTGGGGCCGCAGACGGTGCAGTACACCGAAGGCTCGCGGCTGCTGTTCGAGTCCGTCAATGCCAAGGGTGGAGTGCACGGCCGCCAGATCCGCTACACCACGCTGGACGACGGCTTCGACGCCCAGAAGGCCGTGGCCAACACGCGCCAGCTGCTCGAAGCGGACAAGGTTTTCATGATCTACCACAGCACGGGCACGGCGCAGACCGCTGCTATCCTGCCCCTGGTCAATGAGCACCGCACCTTGCTGTTCGGGCCCGTCACCGGCGCCTCTGCGCTGCGCGAAACCTTCAACCCCCTGGTGTTCCACGTGCGCGCGGGCTACGCGAGCGAAGCGCAGAAGATCGTCTCACAGCTGCAGCGCCAGGGCATCACCCGCGTGGCGGTTCTTTATCTGGACGATGGCCTGGGCAAGGCCCTCGTGGCAGAGCTGCGCAAGGCGTCGGAGGCACTGCAGCTGCCCTTCATGGCGGAGTTCAAGGTCGATCCGCAGAAGCCGGACTTCGCTGCAGCGGCGGCGGCCACGGACAAAGCCCAGCCGCAAGCCGTGATCGTGGCGACGGGGGGCGCCTCCTTCACCAACTACATCAAGGAGGTGCAGACCACCAGTGCGCGGCCCGCCTACTATGGTTTCTCGGTCATGAGCCTGGACGTTATCAACCGCGAGCTCAAGGAAAAAGCGCGCGGCATCATCCTGGCGCAGATCATGCCGTCGCTGCGCAACACCACCATCCCGGTGGTGGCCGACTACCTCAACCTGCTGCGCGCCAAATCACCTGGCGCCCAGCCGTCGGCAGCGCAGTTTGACGGGTTTGTGCACGCGCGGCTGCTGGTCGAGGGACTGCGCCGCACGGGACGCAACCTGACCACCGAGAGCTTCATCAAGGCCATGGAAGATGCGGGCGAAATCTCGTTCGGCCGTTTCAACGTGAAGTACTCCCCCAAGAGCCGCAATGGCTCGACGTATGTGGAACTGGCCATCGTGGATGCAGAGGGCAGTCTGCGCTACTGAATCATCTCCGCGGAGGGTTGTGCGATGAGGCCCGGCGCGGCGGTGCAGACAGCAGGGTGGAAAGCCGCCCATCCTGACCGGCGACAATAGCGCCTGGGCCTCACGCGGACGGCGCGGGAAGATGGGGCCGGTTTTTGGCTAGCTTCGCATGTCCTCCCCCAGCTCCCGCACGCCCCTGATCGACATGGTCAAGGGGCTGGCCTGCATCACCATCATCTGGCACCACCTGGCGTTCTACGGGCCCATGTCGGATATTGCCCAGCCTTTGGCGCCTGCGTTGATGGCATGGCTGTATGACTACGGTCGCATGGCGGTACAGGTGTTTCTGGTACTGGGCGGGTATCTGGCGGCTGCAAGCCTTGCGCCCCACGGGGTGGCGCGTTTCGACCATGCAGGACATGCCGTGGCCAGGCGGTTTGTGCGGCTGGTGGTGCCCTATGCGGTGGCGGTGCTGCTGGCGGTGGTAGCTGCTGCAGCGGTGCGCGGGGTTACGGACCATCCGGCCGTTCCCGACGAGCCCACGCTGGCCCAGCTTCTGGCCCATGCGCTGCTGCTGCAGGACATCGTGGGCGAAGACGCCCTGTCGGCGGGTGTCTGGTACGTCGCCATTGATTTCCAGCTGTTTGTGTGCAGCGTGCTTTTGTTGACGGGCGTGCGCGCCTTGCCGGGCGAGTGGGCGAGGCGCCACGGCGCCCGCCTGGGTCAGGCTGGCGTGGTGGTGGGCGTGGCTGCATCGCTGTGGGTGTTCAACCGCATGGCCGAGCTGGACATGTGGGCCACCTACTTTCTGGGTGCCTATGGCCTGGGCATGCTGGCGTATTGGGCCGTGCAGTCCCCTCGCCCGCTCGTCTGGGTGGGCCTCATCGTGGCGCTGGGCGGGATCGGATTGGTGCTGGATTTCCGGGGGCGCATCGTGGTGGCACTGGTCACCACAGTGTGCCTGGTGGGCGCCTTGCGAACCGGACCTTTGCGCGCCTGGTGTGGCCTTGCGCCGCTGGTGCGCCTGGGCCAGATGTCGTACTCGATCTTTCTGGTGCACTTTGCAGTGTGTCTGGTGGTCAACACCGTGGTGGGCCGGCAGTGGCCCGAGGCGCCGGTGCCCAACATGCTGGGCATGGTGCTGGCGTTTGTCCTGTCGCTGGCCGCCGGGCGACAGCTGTATGTGCGGGTAGAGCAGCATGTGCCATCGTGGTCCACAGCCCTCAGATGGCAAGTGGGTTTGGTGGGCACGGGCATGCTGGTCGCGGGGCTGAACAACTGGGCATGAGCCCAGCCATATCGGCCCATGGAGCTGACGGATCTCAGTCCTGCGGCCGGAATCCGATGGTCAGCGAGGCGGGCACCCGCCCATCCACATCGCGCGGCAGGGTTTCGGTTTTATCGAGGGCGCGCAGCACCGCGTCATCCCAGGCCTTGTTTCCGCTGGACTGCACCAGCCGCTTGCCCACGATGGTGCCGTCGGGCGACAGCCGCACTTCCACTTCCGCGCGCGGATTGCCGGAAATGAGGTCGGGGTACACGATGTTGGGCCGGACCTTGGCAGCCACCCTGCCGCCATAGCCGCCCGAAGGGCCTGCACTGCGTTGCGCGGTGCCCGTTGCGGTCTCGCTGCCGGTCGCGCCTGCCAGGCCTTGAATGCGGCGAAGGTTTGCTTCGCGCTGCTCGGCCAGTTGCCGGGTCTGCTGCTCTTCCTTGCGCTTTTCCTCTGCCAGCTTCTTCTGCTTTTCCTGTTCGGCCTTCTTCTGCACGGCCAGCTGTTTCTCGCGCTGCTCTTTTTTCTCTTGCTCCAGGCGCTCGCGGCGCTCGGCTTCCTTGCGCTCGCGTTCGCGCTTCTCGCGCTCCAGTTGCTGCTCGCGCGCTTTCTTCTCCTGCTCCAGGCGCTTCTTTTCGCGCTCGATGGCGATGTCTGCCTCCCGCGTGTCGGGGGGCTCAACGGCGCGTGGGGGCGGTGCAGGGGCGGGGGCTGGCTGCCTTATCTCGGGGGTGGGAGGTGGGGGTGGGGGTTCTGCGGCACGTGGGGCCGCCTGCTGGGGCACCGCGGCCCAGAGTTCGGCTTCTACGGCGGGTTGATCGGCGCTGTTCTTCCAGTTCACGCCCCAGGTGAGCGCACCGATCAGCACCACATGCACCAGCACCGCAAGCGACACGGCGCGCAGGCGTGCCGGGGGCCTGGGTGGGGCAAACTGGTCGAGGTCGTTGTGGGCGTGCATGGAACAGCGGATTCGCGTGACCGGCTCAGCCGCCCTGTTTGACGGACAAGCCGACGCGCTGCACGCCCGCCTTTTGCAAGGCGTCCATGGCCTTCACCACGGTTTCGTATTGCACGCCCTTGTCGGCACTGATGACGACTGCGCTGTCGCCGGTCTGGGCCTTTTGCCAACGGCTCGCTGCCTCGCCAATCTCGCGTTGGTTGAGGGTGCGAGTCGCTTCCGACGTTTTGAACTGGAGTGTGCCGTCTTTGGTGATCAAAACAGTGGCAAACACCTTTGGGGGCTTGTTGCTCGCACCCACTGTGGGCACATCCATCATGCCGGGCGTCAGCATGGGCGCAGTCACCATGAAGATGATGAGCAGCACCAGCATCACGTCGATGAAGGGCACCATGTTGATCTCGTTGATGGTGCGGCGGCCGCGGCCGCGGGATGCCATGGCGGGCATGGGCGTATCCCTCAGTGGCCCGAGGCCGTATGGCCTGCGGGGGCGGGCTGGGCGCCCAGGTTTCGCTGAAGAATGTTGGAGAACTCTTCAATGAAGGTTTCCTGGTGCGTGGCCACGCGGTCAATGTCGCGCGCGAAGCGGTTGTAGGCGATCACGGCCGGTATGGCGGCAAACAGGCCCAGGGCCGTGGCGACCAGCGCCTCGGCAATACCGGGTGCCACGGTAGCGAGCGTGACCTGCTCCATGCCTGCAAAGCCGGTGAACGCATGCATGATGCCCCACACCGTGCCGAACAGGCCCACGTATGGCGACACCGAGCCCACCGATGCCAGGAATGAAAGGCTCGACTCCACCACGTCCATTTCGCGCTGGAAGCTGGCGCGCATGGCGCGGCGTGCGCCGTCGAGCAACGTACCGGTGTCCGCAATGCGGCGTTCGCGCAGCTTCTGGTATTCGCGCATGCCACTGGCAAAAATGCGTTCCATGGGCCCGGCCTGCTTGGCGTTTTGCGCGGCGGCGGCGTACAGGTCATTCAGGCTGGTGCCCGACCAGAACTCGCGCTCGAAGTCTTCGTTCAGTGTCTTCACGCGCTTGAGCGCAAACAGCTTGCGGAAGATGGCGGCCCAGCTGGCCACCGAGACGATCAGCAGCAACAGCATGACGAGTTGCACCACCCAGCTGGCGTGCAGCACCAGGTTGATGATGGACATGTCTTGGGAGTTCATGGTGTGAGTTGTTCCAGAAGGGAGTTCGGGATTCGTGCGGGGCGCAGGGTGGCGGCATCCACCCATCCGATGCGGATGGTGCCTTCGCTCAGCAACAACGGGGTCTTTTCGGTCATCTGCTCTGGTTTCAGGAGCGCACTCTGCACTATTGTCAACGATGCGCGGCCTGCAGCCTGCAAGGCGGCGGTAACAATGAGTTCGTCGTCCAGCCGTGCCGGCCGGTGGTAGCGCAGCTGGGCATCCGTTACGACAAACATGCCCCCGGTTTGTTCCCGCAACTGCTGCTGGCCCACACCCATCGAGCGCAGCCATTCGGTGCGCGCGCGCTCAAAAAACTTGAGGTAGTTGGCGTAGAACACGATGCCGCCGGCATCGGTGTCCTCCCAGTACACACGGATGGGAAACTCGAACGCCATGGCGCCTTACCCCAGCACACTGCGCAGGCGCGCCACCGACTCCTGCAGCTGCGCCATCGAATTGGCCGTGGAAAAGCGCACGAAACGTTCGGGTTCGGCCGTGCCAAAGTCGCGGCCCGGTGTGACGGCAATGTGCGCGCGGCGCATCAGCTCGAACGCAAAATCCCAGCTGCCGGTCACGCCGAGCTGCTGCGCGGCCTGCGTGCAATCGGCCCAGGCATAAAAAGCGCCATCGGGCATCACGGGCACATTCAGGCCCAGCGACTGCAGTGCGGGGATGAAGAAGTCGCGCCGCGCCTTGAACTCGGCGCGGCGGCGTTCGTACTCGGCAATGCTCTCAGGCTCGAAGCAGGCCAGCGCTGCATGCTGCGACACGGTGCTGGCGCAGATGAACAGGTTCTGCGCCAGGCGCTCGACCACCGGCACCATGGCCTCGGGCACCACCATCCAGCCCAGGCGCCAGCCGGTCATGTTGAAGTATTTGCTGAAGCTGTTGATGCTGACGATGTTGTCGTCGATGGCAAGGGCCGTGTGGCCAAACTCTTCCTCGTACGACAGGCCCAGGTAGATCTCGTCGATCATGGTGATGCCGTCGTGCGCGCGCACCACGTCGTGGATGCGCCGCAGCTCGTCGGGCGCAATCGACGTGCCGGTGGGGTTTGACGGCGAGGCCAGCAAAACGCCCCGCGTTTTTTCGCCCCAGGCGGCACGCACCTTGTCCGCGCTCAGCTGGTAGCGCTCGGCTGCGGTGGTGGGCAGCAGCACGGCCTTGCCCTCGGCGGCGCTCACAAAGTGGCGGTTGCAGGGGTAGCTGGGGTCGGGCATCAAAATTTCGTCGCCCGACTCGATGAGCGCCAGACACGCCAGCTGCAGTGCGGCCGATGCCCCCGCCGTGACCACGATGCGGCGTGCTGGCACGTTCACGCCAAAGCGGCTCTGGTACCAGCCGCTGATGCGTTCGCGCAGGGGCTCCAGGCCCAGGGCGTTGGTGTACTGCGTGGTGCCGCTGTGCACGGCGCGCAGTGCAGCTTCCTGCACCAGCGGGGGCGCGGTGAAGTCGGGCTCGCCGATGTTCAGAAAAATCATCGGCTCGCGCGTGCCCGCCACCTCGCGGGCCAGAGCCTGCGCAGCCTTGGCCACTTCCATCACGTAGAACGGTTCGATGCGCTCGGCGCGCGTGGAAAACTTCATGGGACGGTGTCCTGCCCGAGCGGATCGGGGGGTGGGGAGATCAGGGGGGCGCCCTGTGCGTGGCCGCAGAAAGCGCTACACAGCAGGGCGGGCGGATGGGGCCCGCTCAGGCTTCGTCGGCGGGCGCGGGCGGTGTGGCGCCAGAGGCCTTGTCGGCGGCCACCTCCTGTGCGCGCAGCTTGGGGGCCAGGCCGTTGAGCACGGCGTTCACATACTTGTGGCCGTCGGTGCCGCCAAACTCCTTGGCCAGCTCAATACATTCGTTGAGCACCACGCGCCAGGGCACATCCAGGCAGTGCTGGAACTCGTACACGCCGATCCACATGCAGGCGTGCTCGATGGGCGAGATTTCCGCCATCTTGCGGTCCAGCAGCGGGGTGATCAGGGCGTCCAGGTCGGCAGCGCTTTCGATGCAGCCATGCAGCAGGGCGTCGTAGTGCGCCGAGTCGGCCTTGTGAAAACCCGCCAGGTCGCGCGTGAACGCGTCGATGGCCGTGGCGTCGTTGCCACCCACCAGGTGCTGGTACAGCGCCTGCAGCGCAAACTCGCGCGCGCGGCTGCGGTTGGACTTGGAGGCTGCCTTGCGCGCCCCCGTGCTCGTGAGACCGGTGCGGGTTTGCTTGGGTGGGCGTGCCGACGACGGCGTGGGGGTGTGTTCGCTCATGACAGCTCGTCCAGCAGGTTGGCCATTTCCACCGCCACGCGGGCCGCGTCCACGCCCTTTTCGGTCTGGCGGGCGATGGCTTGTTCCATGTTCTCGGTGGTGATGATGGCGTTGGCAATCGGTATCTGGTAGTCCAGCGACAGGCGCGTGACGCCCGCGCCGGATTCATTGGCCACCAGTTCAAAGTGGTAGGTCTCGCCACGGATGATGCAGCCCAGCGCGATCAGCGCGTCGTATTCATCGCTCTCGGCCATGGCCTGCAGGGCCACGGGTACTTCGAGTGCGCCAGGCACCAGCACATGCTTGATGTGCTTTTCCTGCACGCCCAGGGCCTGCAGCTCGGTGCGGCAGGCAGCGGCCAGGGTGTTGGTGATGCTCTCGTTGAAACGGGCCTGCACGATGCCGATGTGCAGCTTCTTGCCGTCCAGTTTGTCTGCGGTGCCTTTGTCTGCGCCAAACATAGTGATCCTGTTCCTGTCTCTATTCTTTGGGGATGAAACCGGTGATTTCGAGGCCGTAGCCCGCCATGCTGGGCATGCGGCGCGGCTGGCCCATGAGGGCCATCTTTTGCACGCCACATTCGCGCAGGATCTGCGCGCCCACGCCGTAGGTGCGCAGGTCCATGCGGCCGCGCTCGGGTGCCTGGGCCGAGCGCGCGGTGCCTTCAAACTGGGCCAGCAGCTGGGTGGCGCTTTCGCCGCAGTTGAGCAGCACGGCAACGCCCTTGCCTTGTTTGGCCAGGTATTGCAGGCTGGTGTCCAGGCCCCAGGAGTGCATGGAGCGGTTGACTTCGAGCGCATCGAGCACCGACAGCGGCTCGTGCACACGCACGGGCACCACGTCGTCGGCGCTCCACTGGCCCTTGACCAGCGCCAGATGCACGGCCTGGCTGGGCTTGTCGCGGAAGGCGTGGGCGGTGAACTCGCCATACGCCGTCTGCAGCGTGCGGGTGCCGACTTTTTCTACCAATGACTCGTTGCGGCTGCGGTGTTCGATAAGGTCGGCGATGGTGCCGATCTTGATGCCGTGCTCGGCCGCAAACAGCTGCAGATCGGGCAGGCGGGCCATGGTGCCGTCGTCCTTCATGATCTCGCAGATCACCGATGCGGGGCTGCAGCCTGCCATGGCGGCCAGATCACACCCGGCTTCGGTGTGCCCTGCGCGCATCAGCACGCCGCCGTCCACCGCCTGCAGCGGGAAGATGTGGCCGGGCTGCACCAGGTCGCTGGGCTGACTGTTGCGATCCACAGCCACCTGCACGGTGCGGGCGCGGTCAGCTGCCGAGATGCCGGTGGTCACGCCTTCTGCCGCCTCGATGGAGACGGTGAACGCCGTGCTGTACACCGTGCCGTTGCGTGCGGCCATGGGCGGCAGCTTGAGGAACTCGCAACGCTCGCGCGTGAGCGTCAGGCAGATCAGGCCCCGGCCGAAGCGGGCCATGAAGTTGATGGCCTCGGGCGTCACGTGGTCGGCGGCCAGGACGAGGTCGCCTTCGTTTTCGCGGTCTTCTTCATCCACCAGGATGACGATGCGCCCGGCGCGCATCTCGGCCACGATGTCCTCGACGGGCGAGATCGGCACGGGGGTGAGGGGGGTGTTCATGGAAGGCTGGGGCTTTCTGTGGAGCCGCTGGCGACTTGCCAGCTGGCGGTGTGCTGCAGCACAGGTTCCTGTGGCCGGGGGCCACGGTGTGCCCCCAAGAAACCGCCCCAAAGAACATGCGATGCGGCGCTGCCGCACGTCAAAGGAGCTGGGGAGCCTCTACATGAATCATCGCACCGCGTGCATCTGCGGTCTCGGGCGGACTGCTGCGTTGCAAATGCTCGCAATAGCCCCGCTATTGCTGTGCTTTGCGCCTTGCAACCCATCCCGATCCGCAGCGCACACGCCGCGTCATTCATGCAGAGGCTCCCTTGCCCCCGAAGCCCCGGATTTTAGTGCACCGGGGCCTGCTTGGCTTCTGAAAGGTCCGGCGCCTGACGCAGATCAGATGGCGCTGCCCTGCAGCACCACATCCGACGCGGGGTAGGCCACACAGGGCAGCACGCAGCCTTCGGCCTGTTCTTCGGCGCTCAGGCCCGGCCATTCGATGGCGTAGCGCACCGTGCCCTCGACCAGCTGGCCAAGGCAGGTGCGGCAGGTGCCGTTGCGGCAGGAGCTGGGCCAGTCGATGCCGCCCTGCTCCATCGACAGCAGCAGGGGCTGTTCGGGCCAGGCGTCGCACTGGGCGCCGTCGGGCTCGATCCTGGCGGTGAAGAAGGGGGCGGTGTCGGGTGTGCTCATGGGGGCGTTTTGTTCAAGCGTTGCGTGTGGCGTGGGTCCACACCAGCAGCAGGTTGTTGGCGGGCAGGGCGTGCCGTGCGGCCAGGTGCAAGCCGGCCTGGGCGGCCACAGCGGCCACGTCTTCGAGGCGGCGGATGCCCCAGGCGGCGTCTTGTGCACGCAGGCTGGCATCAAAGGCCAGGTTGCCGGGGGCTGTGGGCACGCCGTCTTCCAGGTAGGGGCCGTAGGTGACCAGGCGGCCGCCCGGTGCCAGGTGCCGCGCGGCCCCCTGCATCAGCCCCGTGCAGCAGGCCCAGGGGGCAATGTGCAGCATGTTGGCAGAGTAGATCAGGTTGAACGCGGCGGCGCCGAAAGCGGGGCCCTCGCTGGGCCACGGAGTCTGCAGCACATCCAGCCTGAGCGGCGCCCGCACGTGGCGGGCACCAGCCTGCGCTGCCCAGCCGGTGATGGAGGCGAAGTGCGTGTCCTGCAGGTCGGTGGGCTGCCAGGTCCAGCCGGGCAGGGCGGCGGCAAAGTGCGCCGCGTGCTGGCCGGTACCGCTGGCGATCTCCAGCGCGGCGCCGTTGGGGGGCAGCACGGCCAGGAGTTGCGCCAGGATAGGCGTCTGGTTGCGCTCGGCGGCGGGGCTGTGCTGAAGGGGTGTGGGAGACACTGAGAATATGGAGTTCTTGGCTGCTGGCGCTTATCCATAAAGCGCTGGCAGCTATGAAATTATGAGCGTTTTATGGTGCGCCGCTGTGCACTGTACCGCAGACGCTTTACCCGGGTGGCACTGCCTGTTTTTTGGGCGAGACAAGAAGTTGGCTTGCAAATCAACGACTTATGTCTGTCATACAAGGCTTGTTCAGAGTTATCCACAAGATTGTCCAGTGTGGACAGGGATAACCGGGTGTTTTCTGGCCTTGCAAAGGGTGACCAACGTAGGGCTGGAAAGGGTCTGGCAATTGCCTGTTTTTTGTGCGGACCAAGGATAGTCCTTTTAAATCAAGCACTTAAAACGCTCATACAAGGCTTGTTCAAACTTATCCACACCATTGTCCAGTGATGGGAGGGATAACCCATCCCAAGGGCGTCTTGTATTGCCTAAAAATGAGGCAATGCGGTGTGTTTCTTTACAAATCAAGCACTTGGCGCCGTCATACAGCGCTTGTCAAAACTTATCCACATGATTGTCCAGCGCTGGCAGGGATAACCTGCTGGCAGACATTCAGGGGGTCACTGTCACGCCCTTCCAGAACGCCACGCGGCCTTTGATTTCTTCGGCTTCGGGCTTGGGGTCGGCGTAGAACCAGGCCGCATCGGTGTTCATTTCGCCGTTGACCAGCAGCGACAGGTAACTGGCCTGGCCCTTCCAGGCGCAGGTGGTCTTGTGGTTGCTGAAGGTGAAGTGTTCGCGCTTGAGTGCGCTTTCGGGGAAGTAGTGATTGCCTTCGACCACCACGGTGTCGTCGCTCTCGGCAACCACGACGCCGTTCCAGACTGCTTTCATGGGAAATCCTTGATAAAAATGGCCTCTAGCGCTTGATAGGTAAGCGCTGATAGCTATGAAATTGTGAGTGATACGGTGCCGCCGCAGGTGCGCCCCCGGGAATGGGTTTGCGAGGCCGATTATTCCCAATGCGCCGCGGCTGTGCACGTGCCCGTGGCAACGCGGGGTCTTCGGGCGTGTGATTCAGTCGCCTGCGCAACCGGCTGCCCCCCGCGCGTGGCTTACAGTGCAGCGCGCGGCGCCAACGCCTTCAAGCAGGTGCCAGGTTTTTTCGCTTCGTTCAGTCATTCATTCATCGACCCATTGAGACAACAGGAGAACCTTCACCATGGTTATTGATTTCAAAGGCCGTGTGGCCATCGTCACAGGCGCCGGTGGCGGCCTGGGCCGCCAGCATGCGCTGGCGCTGGCCAGGCGGGGCGCCAAGGTGCTGGTCAACGATCTGGGCGGCGCAGTGGACGGCAGCGGCGGCACGGTGACGGCTGCGCAGGCCGTGGTCGATGAGATCCGTGCCGCAGGCGGTGAGGCGCTGGCCAATGGCGCGTCGGTCACCGACTTTGCCGCCGTCGAGGCCATGGTGCAGCAGGCCATCGATGCCTGGGGCCGGGTGGACGTCCTGGTCAACAACGCGGGCATCCTGCGCGACAAGTCGTTTGCCAAGATGAGCATGGATGATTTCCGCCTGGTGGTGGATGTGCACCTGATGGGCGCTGCCAACTGCTGCAAGGCCGTGTGGCCACACATGGTGGCCCAGCAATATGGCCGCATCGTCATGACCACCTCGTCCACCGGCCTGTATGGCAACTTTGGGCAAGCCAACTACGGCGCGGCCAAGCTGGCCCAGGTGGGGCTGATGCAGACGCTGGCAATCGAAGGCGCCAAGTACAACATCCACGTCAACGCCCTGGCCCCCACGGCCGCCACGCGCATGACCGAGGGCCTGATGCCCCAGGAAGTGCTGGACGCCCTGAAGCCCGAGGCCGTGGTGCCCGCCATGCTGGTGCTGGCGCACGAGAGCGCGCCCACGCGCACCATCCTGTGTGCGGGCGCGGGCACGTTTGAAGCGGCTCACATCACGCTCACCCAGGGCATCCATCTGGGCATCGGCGCCGAAGTGCCCGAGCAACTGGCCGCCCGCCTGGCCGAGGTGACGGAGCGCGCAGGCGAGCAAGTACCACAAAGCGGCGCAGCGCAGGGCACCAACGAAGTTGGACGCGCTTTGGCGGCAAGGGCTTGATGCCCGTTCAGGCGGGTCAGCGCTCGGCGTGCTAAGTTCCGGGCCGACAGAAGTTGGATCGGTAAAAAACCATGAGCACATTGCACGAGAGACTGGCCGCCTGCCCGGCGGACGCCCTGGGGGGGATTCGCCGCGGCATTGAAAAGGAAGGGCTGCGCGTGCTGCCCACCGGCGGCCTGGCCCTCACGCCACACCCGCTGGCCCTGGGCTCAGCCCTTACACACCCCCTGATCACCACGGATTACAGCGAGTCGCAGCTGGAGCTGATCACCGGCGCCCACAAGGGCGTGCAGCAGTGCCTGGACGAGTTGACCGAGGTGCACCAGTTCGTGCACCACACCTTGAAGGACAGTGGTGGCGAGCTGCTCTGGGCCTCCAGCATGCCCTGCGGCCTGCCCACCGACGAAACCATACCGCTGGCGCGTTATGGCAGCTCCAACATCGGCCGCGCCAAAAGCGTGTACCGCATGGGCCTGGGCCACCGCTATGGCCGCCGCATGCAGACCATTTCGGGCATTCACTACAACTGGTCGCTGCCGGGCGTAACGAGCGAACAATACTTTTCGCTCATCCGCAACTTCCGCCGACACGCGTTTGTGCTGCTGTACCTGTTTGGCGCATCGCCCGCCTTGTGCCCCTGTTTTGTGGAAGGGCGCGAACACCGCCTGCAGCGCATGGAAGGTGGCAGCGCGCTGTACCTGCCGCACGCCACGTCGCTGCGCATGGGCCGCCTGGGCTACCAGAGCGACGCGCAGGCCACGCTGGCCGTGAGCTACAACGGCCTCGCCGGCTACGCCAACTCGCTGCACGAGGCGCTGACCAAGCCATACCCAGCCTACGAAACCGTGGGCGTGCGCAACCCCGGCGGCGACTACAACCAGCTGGGCACCAGCCTGCTGCAGATCGAAAACGAGTTCTACGGCACCATCCGCCCCAAGCGCACCGTGCGCACCGGCGAGCGCCCGCTGCACGCGCTGCGCGAGCGGGGTGTGGAATACGTGGAAGTGCGCCTGATGGACCTGGACCCGTTCGTGCCCGTGGGCATCACCGCGCCCACCATGCGCCTGCTCGACGTGTTCCTGCTGCACTGCCTGCTGTCCGACAGCCCGCCCGACACGCCGGCCGAGATTGCCGAACTCAAGCAGAACCAGCACCTCACCGCAGAGCGGGGCCGCGAGCCCGGCCTGCACCTGTCGCGCAACGGCCAGAGCGTGCTGCTGACCGAATGGGGTGCCGAGGTGCTGGCCGCCTGCGAGCCGCTGGCTGCCGCGCTGGATGCCACCCATGGCACCGATGACTACAGCGCCGCGCTGCGCGACGCCCGCGCCCTGATGGCTGCGCCCGAGCGCACACCATCGGCCCGCGTTCTCGACAGCATCGTGCAGAGTCACCAGCACAGCTTTGAAGCCTTTGCGCGCCAGCAGTCCATGGCTGCGCGCGATGCGCTGCTGGGCCTGCCCTGGACGCCTGAGCAGCAGGCGCGCTACCTGGCGATGGCCGATGAATCGATCGCTGCGCAAAAGGCCATCGAGGCGGCAGACACGCTGCCGTTTGAGGAATGGCGCGAGCAGTACATGGCAGTGGGTGAATTGGGGTAATTTTTAGGGGCTTGCGCTTTCTGTATAAGCGCTGGCAGCTATATTTATTGAAGCAAAGGGGATGCTGGTCCCCCATGGCACGCCGCAGCGGCTTTGTGCAGGGAAGACACCCGCCGGACCACCGTCTCCCCTCAGCGGTGTGTTGGTGGTCAGTGACTATTCGGCGTCCGTGAAAGCCTCATTTTTGGAAACCGTCGGATGCGAAATCAACCCCCGGAAACCCCTTCTGGCATTGCTCCAGACAGACTGTCTCCCGAGCTGGAGCGGCTGTTGCGGGTCGGCGCCCGCCGGCGGCACCTGTCGAGAAACGAGGTCCTCTACACGCGGGGCTCGGCGCCTGACTCGGTGTTCTGCGTCGAATCAGGTGCCGTTCAACTGAGCGCCACTTCAGTCAACGGCAGGGAAGCGGTGCTGGGCGTGGCTGAACAGGGGCGATGGTTTGGTGAGCTGACCCTGTTCATCAATGCTCCCCGGGTCCATGACGCCAAGGCGCTGGTGAAAACCGAGCTGCTCGTGGTGCCGGCCCGGCGTCTTCACGAGGTGGTGGACAACAATGCCGACTACCTTCGCGAGTTCCTCCGCGTGGTGTGTTACCGGTACAAATGGGCCATTGAGCGGATCGATGCCAGCATCCTGCAGCCGCTGTCCGTGCGGCTGGCCCAGCGCCTGCTCGCCGAGCGGGAAATGGCGATGCGCGAGGGTGCCGCGCAGCAGCCCGAGCTTCGCCTGTCCCAGGAAGGGCTTGCGCAGCGGCTGGGCGCCTCGCGGCAAAGCGTCAACAGGCAGCTCAAGGAATGGGAGTCTAAGGGCCTGCTGCGCCTGGTGTACGGAGGGGTCACGCTACTGGATCCGGAGGCTCTGCGGCGTGTCTCCTGAGGCGTGGTGACTGCTGAGTCACTGCTCCGGCGGGCGCGTGCTGCAGCCGTTTTCAGGTTGACACACTCCGCTCATGCAAGAAACCGCGTCAACAGATGGATGAAGTCGTGGGGCCGCTCCAGGTGGGGTACATGGCCGCAACGGCCCAGCATGTGCAGGTCGGCTCCCGGGATGCGCTGCGCGATCTGCAGGCCAATGTCCAGCGGTACCACCCGGTCCTCGCTGCCCCAGATCACCAGCGTGGGCAACGTGATCTCTGCCAGCCTGTGGGTGACGTCGCCAAACTGGGTGGGGTACTGGCGAAGGCTTTCCACAAAGTTCTCCAGGTGCTGGGGGCAGGCCATGGCCGCCGCCAGCTTCTGTTGCACCATCTCCGGGGTGAGGGCGCTGGAGTCAAAGACAACGCATTCCAGGAAGCTGCGCATGCGGGCCGCAGTGGGTTCTTGGTAGAAGTCCAGCATGGACCGCACGCCCTCGGGCAAGACAGGATGGAAATTGCTGCGGCCCCCCGTGCCGCCCGATGCCAGCACCATGCGTGCGGCACGCCCCGGCCACTGCAGCGCAAACGCCACTGCGCTGTGGGCGCCCATGGAAGTGCCCACCAGATGCACAGGCTCGTGGACGCCGGCGGCGTCCAGCACCGCATGCAGTGCCCGGGCGTTGAATTGCGAACGATCCTCCTTGCAAACCACGCCGTCGCTGCGGCCCCAGCCCGGCAGGTCCGGCGTGATCAGGCGAAATCCCGCATCCCGCAGGGCCGGGCGCTGCAGGGCAAATGCGCTCCACCCCGTCGTGCCGGGCCCCGAGCCATGCAACAGCGCAACCGCCGGTGCATGGGGCGCGCTGCCCCCCGTGTCCGTGTAGTGGATGCGCAGCAGCCCGCCTTCATGGTCCATGACCGCTTCGCGGGAGCATTCACGTTCATCGGCCTGCGCTGCCATGGGGGCTGCCTTGTCGATCGCTGCGGGGGACATTTGCGCATGCCTCACTGCGTCAGCCGGATGTTGGCCGCCTTGGCGATCTCCGCATAGACGGGTGCGTCGGCCTTGATCTGTTGTGCAAATTCCTCGGGGGTCCCGCCGCCGGCGATGACGCCGAGCGTCTTGAGCTTTGCCAGCACATCGGGCATGCGCAGGATGTTGCTGACCTCGTTGGCAATCTTTTGCGCAACGGCAGGAGGCGCCCCCGCCGGAAGGAACAGGCCGTGCCATCCCATGGGTTCGAACGACTTGTAGCCCAGTTCAGCGAAGGTGGGCACGTTCGGCAGTTCCTGAAGGCGCTGCGGGCCACCGACCGCCAGCGGCCTCATCGACTTGATGTGCGGAAGCGCAGACGGAACATCAATGAACGCGCTCGGCAGCTGGCCGCCCACGATGTTGGTGATCATGGGTGCCGACCCCTGGAATGGCACATGCGCCAGATCGATACCCGCCTGCATTTTGAGCAGTTCGCCCTGGAAATGGGCGCCGCTGGCGATGCCGTAGCTGCCGTAGCTGAACTTGTTGGGGTTGGCCTTGGCCTGGGACACGAACTCTGCCACGGATTTCACCGGCGAGTCATTGGGCACGACGAACAGGTTGGTCGTGCGAATCGTCATGACCACCGGGAGCAGGTCCTTGAAGGCATTGAAGGACAGTTTCTCCATCACCGCGGGTTGCTGAATCAGCACGACGTTGTGGGCCAGCAGCGTGTAGCCATCTGCCGGGGACTTGATGGTGGCCTGCGTGCCGATGATTCCCGAGGCTCCCGGCTTGTTGTCGATGTAAACGGGTTGTCCCCAGGCCTGTTGCAGCTTCTCGCCGATCATTCGTGCCACGGCGTCCGACGCACCTCCGGCGGGGTACGGAACGATGATTTTGATGGGGGCGCTGGGGTAGGCGGGTTGCGCCAGCGCGGAGGAGAGCGCCCATGGGCTGCAGGTCAGGAGGACCAACGTGGCAGCGGGGAATGCGCGTCGAATCATCTTCATGGTGTTGTCTCCAAACAGTCGTTATGTTGTGGGTGGGGGGAAATGTTGCTCAGTGCGTAATGGCGGCCATCAGCCGATCGCGCCGGGCTTTCAGGGCGGGGACCATTTCGTACGGCAGATCAGGGTTGGTCTGATCCAGAACGTGGTCCATGCGGGACTTGACCAGCGGGAGTGCTTCCGGGCTGGGGAAAACGTAGAAGCGGTCTTGCTCGATCGCCTGGAAGGTGATCTCGGCCACCGCTTGCGCAGAGATGGCGCCATTCATCACCGCCTGCTGCGAGGCTTTGCGGGCTGCGAGCTGGGATTTCGTCAGGCCGCCTTCATCCAAGAGATGGGCGGGCCGGTTGCGCTCCGACTGGCCAATGTCGGTGGATACATACGACGGGCACAGAAGTGCGGCGTGCACCTGCGGCGTCACCATCTCCAGGTCGTGGCGCAGGCATTCGGAGAGCGCCACCACGGCATGCTTGGACACGCTGTAGATGCCCATTCCGGGGGAGGTGAGCAAGCCCGCCATGGACGCCGTGTTGACAATGCAGCCTTCATAGGCGGGGTCTGCCGCGGCAGCGGCCAGCATTTGCGGCGCGAAGCAGCGAACCCCGTTGATGACGCCCTTGAGGTTGACGCCGAGCAGCCACTCCCAGTCCTTTTCCGAGTGCTCCCAGACCAGGCCGCCTGCCGTGACGCCCGCGTTGTTGAACACCACATGCACAGGGCCAAACGACTGCTGCGCTTGATCGGCCAGCCTTTGCACCGCCGCGGAATCGGACACATCGACCACCACGCCGACCGCTTCCGTTCCCTGTGATTGCAGGGCCTGGACGGTCTGCTCCAGAACGTCTGCCTGGATGTCGGCGAGCACCAGCTTCATGCCGCGCTGGGCAGCCGCCATGGCAAATGCCTTGCCGAGACCCGAACCGCCGCCGGTGATGACTGCGACACGGCCATTGAATGTCTTCATGGTGAATTTCCTTGGTTGTGTGGTGCCTTGCACCGTGGAGGTTGCGTTGTCAGTCTGCGTAGGAGAACAGCGGATCCGTCAGATCCACGCTGGGCAGCGCCTTGCGTTCATAGAGATAGTCCTGGCTGTGTTGCCACTCGGGCTTGTCGCCGCGCCGGGGAAGGCGATGCAGGCCGCGCAACATGTACCCGGCGTTCAGGTCCTCCGTATCGACCCAGGTGCCAAGCGCCATGCCGGCATCCTCAGGGCGCGTCGTGGGGGTCACGTGCCGGGCCTTGCGGGTCTGCATGTGCTGCAGCAGCCTGCAAACGAACTGGCCCACGAGCTCGGCCCGCAGCGTCCAGCTGTAGCGCCCATAGCCGTACACCCAGGCCATGTTGGGCACGCCGGAGAACATCATTCCGCGATAGCTCACCGTCTGGGAAAAGTCCACCGCACGCCCGTCCACCGAGAACGGTATGTCGCCCATGACCGACAACTCGAAGCCCGTGGCGGTGACGACCACGTCACAGTCGATGCGTTCCCCGGACTGCAGCTGAATGCCCTTTTCGTCGAACTGCGCAATCTGATCGGTGACCACGGACGCCTTGCCTGCGCTGATGGCCTTGAACAGGTCACCGTCGGGCACAAAGGCCACGCGCTGCTGAAGCGGTTTGTACGGGGGGGTGAAATGCCGCTCCACGTCGTAGCCCTCGGGCAGGCAGGCCTTGACGCCGGCGATGAGCTGCTGGTTGAGGGCGTCCGGGTGGGTTCGCGCGCGCTCGATCAGGTCGGCCCGATCCCGCACAACCTTGCGGCGCATGATCTCGTGGATCCATGCCTCGTCGACTTCCAGCTTGCGCAACTCGTCGGCCAATGCATCGGCATTGCGGCCGGTGGCGAAATACGTGGGCGTGCGCTGCAGCATGGTGACGTGCGCACAACGGTCGGCCAGCGCCGGTATGAGGGTCGCCGCCGTCGCCCCGGAGCCGATCACGGTCACGCGCTTGCCGGCGAGATCGATCGAATCGGGCCAATGCTGCGGATGCACAACCTCACCCTTGAACTGCTCAAGCCCCGGCCAGGAGGGTGTATACCCCTTGCCATGCCGGTAGTAGCCCTGGCACATCCAGAGAAAGCCCGCCTGGATCTGCGCCGGTTCCCGGGCGTCGCCCATGGCAAGGTCCAGCGTCCAGGTGCTGGACGCACTGGACCACGAGGCCGACTGCACGCGATGCCGGTAGCGGATGTGCGGCCCCAGCTGTTCGTCCTCGATGGTCGATGCAAGGTAGTCCAGGATCTCCTCGCGCGAGGCAATGGGCTTGCCCTTCCAGGGCTTGAAGTCATAGCCAAAAGTGAAGAGGTCGCTGTCCGAGCGTGCGCCCGGGTATTTGTGAATCAGCCAGGTGCCCCCGGGGGCCTCCATGGCATCCACGATGAGAAAGCTCAATTGCGGGCAATGCTTGCGCAGCAGGGTGGCGCTGCAGATGCCGGAGATGCCGGCCCCCACAATGACCACGTCATAACGCTGGGCAGTGCCGGTTGCGGGATCAGAAACCTGGCGGGGTGAAAGCATTTTTTCTCCTGACTTTGACGGTGGGGCTTGCGTCCTTCAGGTCATTGTGTGCAGCGCATGGATGCAAGACTGTCGGCTTTGGGCAGTCTTCGTGTGCTGGGGAAAAACGTCGAAGTGCGCAGATGCCTGTGCACTGACGGTCACACCTGAACTCACACCGTCAGTCCGCGTGCTGTGCAGCACGTGCAAAGCCACCAGCACCGCCTTGAAGCCTTTGCGCGCCAGCAGTCCATAGCGGTGGAGCAGCTGGGCTGAGTTCGCGGTCGCGGGGCGGGATCCGATTGATCTGCTATTGAATTGATAGCTGCTCAGGCATATTGCACTGGCGCTACCAGCCCAAAACGCTTCAAAGTCAGTCTTGCAGCTGCAGCAAGGCCTCTTGCCGCCAGTATTCGGCGGCGCTCAGAAACCCTTCCCACACGCAGCCGTTGCAGCCGCGCCCGCAGCAGGTCGTGGGCTCGGGCGGCGGGTTGCGCAGCGTGATGCCCAGAGCAGCCGCGCGCTGCTGCAGCGCCGCGAACATGGCTTGCGCAGTGGCGCCGTCCACCGCCGGGGCTGGGTCTATCAGTTCAGGCGCTGTCACGGCTGGCGGCGCCCCGCCTTGGCGCGGCGCAGGCCGTATTGCACGCCAAACGCGATGCCCAGCACCAGCGCAAACCAGCCCACCAGGGCCGCCTGGCTCATCAGATCGCGCACGCTGGCGGAGCGGGCCACATGAGGCGCCAGCAAGATGACCAGGCCAATCAGGGCCAGGGTCACGCTCTTGAACAGCAGCTCCTTGTCGGCCTTGGTGGCGTTGGGCTTGCGCGGGGTGTCGAGAGGTGCAGGCATGCAGATAAAAACGCCGGGGCGTGGGCAGAAGGAAGACCGCGATTATCCTTGCCACCCTTAGAACACAGAAGAAAGTACCCCCCGCATGGCCATCCAGTGGTTCCCCGGTCACATGCACCTGACCCGCAAAGCCATCACCGAACGCATCAAGGACATTGACGTGGTGATCGAGGTGCTGGACGCGCGCCTGCCCGGCTCCAGCGCCAACCCGCTGCTGGCCGAGATCACAGGCCACAAGCCCACGCTCAAGGTGCTCAACAAGCAGGACGTGGCCGACCCCGAGCGCACGGCGCTGTGGGTGGACTGGTACAACGCCCAGAGCGACACGCGCGCCTTGCCGCTCGATGCATCTGACCCGGCCCCCACGCGCAAGCTGATTGACGCGTGCCACCTGCTGTCGCCCAACCGGGGCGGCATGGCCAAGCCCATGCGCGTGCTGATCTGCGGCGTGCCCAACGTGGGCAAGTCCACGCTGATCAATACCCTCAGCAACAAGCGCCAGGCCAAGACGGGTGACGAGGCCGGCATTACCAAGCTGGAGCAGCGCATCACGCTGGCCGACGACTTTTATCTGTGGGACACGCCCGGCATGCTGTGGCCACGCATTGTGGTGCCCGAAAGCGGCTACAACCTGGCCGCCAGCGGTGCCGTAGGCCGCAATGCGTACGACGAGGAACTGGTGGCGCTGGAGCTGCTGCGCCGCCTGCAGAAAAACTATGCGCCCTTGCTGGAAGCGCGCTACAAGCTGGGCCTGCCTGCGGGTGCTGTCGCCACGATGCACGACGAAGAGCTGCTCGAAGCCATTGGCCGCAAGCGCGGCGCCATGCTGGGCGGCGGCAAGGTCAACCTGCAAAAGACGGCCGAGATCGTGATGACGGACTTTCGCACCGCCATCCTTGGCCGCATCACGCTGGAGACGCCCGCCGAGTTTGAAGCCTGGCGCGCTGCGGGCCTGGCCGAAGATGCCAAGCGCCAGGCGAAAAAGGATGCGCGCACCAAGGCCAAGGGCAAAGGCTCGGGGGTGCGCGAGCCCGCGCCCGGCAGCAACGACGGCGCGGACTGACCGCGTCCCGCGCCGGCGGGCGTGCGGCGCCCGAGAGCCTGCGTTGCGTGCCGGCCGCTGCGGGCGTTTTGCAGGTAGGCGAACCGCAAGGCTGCGGTTAGGATGGCTTTCCCCCTACCGCACCCACGTTGCCATGGCCGAAGCCACCGCTGCTGTTCCGCTGCCCGACCACGAAGACGCCACCACACGCCATCTGGTGCGTGTGGCAGGGTGGGCCGTGATGCTGCTCGGCGGCACCATTGGCGTGTTGCTGATGTTTGACGACCCCGTGCAGCCAATGCGCATTGCGCTGAACCTGGTGGCGGCCACGGTGGGCGCCGTGGCGCTGTGGCTGGCGCGCCAGCGGCGGTGGACGCAGGCGGCCCACCTGCTGGTGTGGGGCGTGTGGGTGTCGGTGTCGCTGGTGGCGGCACGCAATGGCGGGGTCAATGGCCCCAACCTGCTCAACTACCCGGTACTCATCGTGCTGGCCGGATGGCTGCTGGGTTCCCGGGCCACCCTGACGCTGGTGGGCCTCACGGGGCTGCTGTTTCTGGGGTTCATCTGGGCCGATATCGAGGGCATGTTCAAGCCGGTGCAGGTGGCCAACCGGGTGGCCGGCGCGGTGTACCTGGCCGGTATTCTGGTGCTCACGGCCGCCGCCACGCTGCTGTCGCGCCGCAGTTACCTCAGCCGTGTGCGCGAGGCGCAGCAGACCGCTGCCCACCTGGCTGCGAGCGAGGCCGAATTGCGCAAGCTGCTGCGCGCGGTCGAGCAAAGCCCCGAGAGCATTGTCATCACCGATCTGAAGGAAGACATCGAGTACGTGAACGAGGCCTTCGTGCGCCGCACGGGCTATGCGCGCGACGAGGTGATGGGCAAGGCATCGGCCGCGTACTCCAGCAATGGCCTGGCGCCCGCGCAGCGAGACGGCCTGCGTGCCACCCTGGCGCGGGGCGACAGCTGGGCGGGCGAACAGGTCAATTTCCGCAAGGACGGGCAGGCGGTGACCGAGTCGGTCGTGGTGGCCCCCATCCGCCAGCCCGACGGTCGCATCAGCCACTTTGTAGAGCTCAAGCAGGACATCACCGAGCGCAAACGCGCGGCGCAGGAGATCCACCGTCTGGCGCATTTCGACAGCCTCACGGGTCTGCCCAACCGCTTCACGCTGGTGGAGCGGCTGACGGCGCTGCAGGTACGCGGCGGGCGCGCGCGAGCGGCGCAGCACGCCCTGCTGCTGCTGGACCTGGACCGCTTCACCACCTTCAACGATGCGCGCGGAAGCGAAATGGGTGACCGCCTGCTGTGCGCCGTGGCGCTGCGCCTGTCCGAGATACTGCCGCCGCAGGGCCTGCTGGTGCGCGTGGCGGGCGACGAATTTGCCGTGGTGCTGCACGGCCTGGGCGCAGACGCCTCGCTGGCGGGCCGGCGTGCGCTGGCCTTTGCCGAAATACTGCAGATGGCGTTGCTGCGGCCCTTGCACCTTCAAGACAACGACACCGAACAAGCCCAGCTCGGCGCGAGCGTGGGCATCACGCTCTACCCGCAAAGCGCCAACGATGTGGCGCACGACGCCCTGCGCCGCGCGGGCACCGCACTGCACCGCGCCAAGCAAGCCGGTGGCGGGCGCGCGGCCTTCTTCGAGCAGGGCATGGGCGAGGCGGCCGAGCAGCGCTTTCGGGTGGAGCGCGAGCTGCGCCAGGCCATCGGCGCGGGTGAGCTGCGGCTGTACCTGCAGTCGCAGGTGGACGTGTTGGGCCAGCTTACGGGAGCTGAGGTGCTGGTACGCTGGCAGCACCCGCGCGACGGACTGGTGGCCCCGGCGGTGTTCATCCCTGTGGCCGAAGAGTCGGATCTCATCGTGAGCCTGGGCGGCTGGGTGCTGACCCATGCCTGTGCGCTGCTGGCCCAGCCCGTGTTTCACGAGCGGCGCCTGCGGCTGTCGGTCAACCTGAGCGCGCGGCAGTTCCGGCAGGCGGGGTTTGTGCCGCAGCTGCGCGCCCTGCTCGCGGCCAGCGGTGCCGACCCGCGCCTGCTGACGCTGGAAGTCACCGAAGGCCTGGTGATCGACGACTTCGAAGATGCGGTGGCCAAGATGAGCGAGCTGGCGGCGCTGGGGGTGGACATCTCGCTGGACGACTTTGGCACCGGGTATTCGTCGCTGGCGTATCTGAAGCGCCTGCCGATCCAGGAGATCAAGATCGACCGCTCTTTTGTGCACGATGCGCCCACCAATGCCGACGACGGCGTGCTGGTGGAGGGCATCCTGTCGGTGGCCCGCCACTTTGGCCTGCGCGTGGTGGCCGAGGGGGTGGAGACCCGCGAGCAGGCTGATTTTTTGAGCCGGCGCGCCCCCGACATCGTGTACCAGGGCTACCTCTTCGGGTGGCCCGAGCCCGATGCCGACTGGCTGGCCCGTGCAGCGGAGACGCACCCCGCGCTTGCCGGGTAGGGTGTCTGAAATTTACATAAAAACAGCTGCCAGCGCTTATGGGTAAAGCGCTGGCAGCTATATAAAGCATAGCAAACGATGGGTTGGCGCACGAGCGCCGCTGCACGGTGCCGTTACTTGTTCTTGTCCTTGCCACGCGGAATGACGGCGGTCACCGGTGGCATCGGGCGGTCAGAGCCGCCACTTTCCTTCGGGGGCGAAGTGTCCTTTTTGGGCTTCTTCGCCATCTTGTTGTTGTGCATCTGTCCTTTGGCCATGGGGCCTCCTTGAAAGGTCTCGGGATGGGACCGTTCCGGGATGGTACGTCACAAACCGGTGGGCTCTGTGCCGTCGTGCGGGTACTGCCGGTGTGGCCGCAGGTTCTGCGAGCATGCCATGGAGCCCTTGCCCAGGAGTGCCGGGCCGCCGCAGGGAGCCATCCTTGCCTGACCCGTTCGACGAATGGGGGTACGGTTTGTTTTGACGCTGGTGAACTCCGTTGACAGCAGGGTTTCAGAGGCGCCGCCTACCAGCGCAATGCGGCCGCCTCATCCGTCCAGAATATCCACCGCCGCACTTCCGCATACGGCGAACTGCCTATGGAATACGGGTCCATCCCCGTCTCCACGCGCTCCAGGTGCACCAGGTAGCCGCCGTAACTGGCCGCCCACAGTGTGCTGCCGTCGGGCGACATCTCCAGTGCGCTGAGGGTGCTGCCAATGTGGTGGCGCCACAGCGGGCGCCCGTCGTCGCTGAGGGCGTGCAGGTAGCCGTCGGCATCGCCCAGCACCACCATGCCGGGCAGGGTGGCAGAGGCATACACGCGGCAGCGTTCGTCGAGCGGCGGGGCGTCTTCGTCCGCTACATCGTGCAGCGCGCAGCCCACGGGAATCGCACGGGTGTTGCCCCCATACAGATGGCAGGAGTTGGCGAACAGGCGCGTGCCGTCGTGCGAGAAGGTGGCGTGGTGCGGGTAGGAGGACAGCGCTTCGTATTCAGCCACCCGCTTGCCATTCGCGTCCAGCAGGATGTGATTGCTGTCCTGGTCGCCCACGGCGATGTGGCGCTCGTCCGGTGACAGGGCCATGTGCAGCATGTCGAGCGCGAGCATCGTGATTTCGGTGCCATTCACCGTTTCATCCTGCTGGTTCTTGGGCCAGGTGTAGGGGCCGTCGTCGTCAAATGTCTGGGGGTGCAGGCGCTGCACACCGTGGTTGCCCTGGCTGCTCAAGAGGTAGATGCCGGTGGGGTTGCGCAACAGCACACGCTGGCCATCGTTGAAGGGGATCAGCTCGTCGCAGCGCTGGCCCAGCGGGCCGGGCGACACCTGCACGTGGGGTGGCAGTGCTTCGTTGCCCTGGGGCAGTGCAAATCGGGCCATCACGGGGCCAGCAAAACCGTCGTGTGTGGTGATGTGCTGGCCGTCGCTTTGCGCAAAGCAGCGCCGGTTAGGCGAGCGGCCCAGGCCGCGCAGTGCAGGCAGGGGGATGTGCCGCAGGCCCTGCAGCTCCACCCAATGGGTGGTGTCGTCATAGGGGGCTCCGATGCGCGCCAGCACGCGGCCGTCGTCCAAAGCGAACACTGGGCCGATGAAGCGGCCTGCATTGGCGGCGTGCCGCACGAAGGCGTCGGGGGCAAATGCAAAGCGCTGGCGAAAGCGGTCGGCCAGGTCTTCGTCGGCGTGGGTGTTGACCACGCGGGCCAGCTGCAGCACGGTCGCGGCAACGGCCTTGCGCGGGTCGGCGGGCGGGTCGCTGTCGTCGTGTTCTTCTTCCTGTTCTTCCTGTTTTTCCTCGGCATCGCCGTTGCCTTGGTGCGCCCCGGCCGCATCCAGGGCTAGCTGGCGCGCACGGATGGCGGCCACATAGCTTTGCCCGTCGGCCTGCCATTGGTCGGACAGCGTCATCAGCTCCACGGGGAAGACCGCTGCATCGGGCAGGTCGGGCGCCAGCGGGGGCGTGGCCAGCAGGTGCACGGCGGCTTCAATGCGCCGCGCCTCGGCCTGGCGGGCCTGCTCGTGTTCGTGCTGGGCGCGCACGCGTCCCTCGACCGCAACGTAAAAACGCAGCAGCCGCGCAATGTGGTCGGCGGCGCTGCGGGGCAGGGGGGTGCGGGCATCGCTCTGGCGCTGCGCACAGGTGAACTCCACCGCCGCAGGCCCGGCCAGTGCAGGTTCGATGTTGATCTGGTAGGCGCTGTGGGCGTTGTCATCGTCATCGCCGGGGGCTTCGTCGCCGTTTTCCCAGCTGAGCTTGAGGGCGCGGCCCCAGGGCTCGCCTTCGTGCATGCAGGGCTGGCGCGCACCCACCCACACGTCGCCTTCCCACCAGCCGTTCTTGTCGCTGTCCCACCAGTCGTTGTAGCGCTCGGTGAACACGGGCAGGCTGGTGAAGTCCTCGATGCGCTCTGCGGTCAGCTCGGCCCGCAGGCGCTGGTACAGCGGGTAGCGGGCGCGGTGCTGGCCTACGGCCTTGCGCAGGTAGTCCAGCACGCCGCGCCAGGCCAGCGTACAGGCCTGCCAGGCTTCGGGAGCGGTGTCAGGCGCCAGGGGCAGCCACTCGCCGGGTTGGCCGCCCTGGTAGGCGCGGTGCACCAGCGTGAGCTGTGCGGTGGTGGGCACCTTGCGGCCCTGCACGGCGGCGGCCAGGCGCGCCAGCAATCCTTGGCGCTCGGGCTCTTGCGATACCGCCAGATAGAAGTCCCAGGTCTTCCAGACGGTGATGAAAACGCTGTCATCGCGCGGGTCGCCATCGGCGTCCACATGCCGCTGGCACAGCGAAAAATCGGTCTGCTGAAACCAGCCGGTGGCCGTGTGCTCCTTGGGGCCCATCACCGGCGTGTGCACGGCGGCCAGGATGTTGCGCACGCTGATGGCCTCGTCGGCAAACAGCCCAGCCTCCTGGGGCATCAACGCTTGGATCTCGGCGCTGCTGCGCGTGGCGTTGTCGCCCGCGCGCACGGCGGCCACCACGCGGGGGCGGCTGAGCATGCTGCTGATGCCGTGCTCGCCATCGTCGATGCCGTCATGGAACTCGGGTGTGAACACGATGCCCGCGATCTCGCTGGCGAACTCCGCCAGGTGCGGCACGCCGCGCACCTCGTCCATGAGGAACTCCGCCTGCTCGGGCCCGGCGATGTCCACGGTGTATTCGCCGGTGAACAGCGCCACCCGCGCCGTGAGGCCACCCCTTACGGTGAGCCCGCCATGGGGGCCGTGGCCCCACAGCAGGTCGACCACTTGCAGCGTGCCCTGCACATACAGCAGCTGGCCGCCTACCACGGCGTTGTGCAGGCGCGCGTCGCCCAGAACGATGAGGTGGGTGGCGCCATCGGTGTCGTCGCAGGTGAGCGCGCCGTCGATCTGCAGATGACCTTCGATCAGCACCAGAAAGGGTGGGCCTGTGGGGGCTGGGGCGTCAATGCCACCTTGCAGCAGCGCCCGCAGCGGGCCGCCGCTGGCCAGGGGCGCATCCAGGTGCAGCTCGGGCACATGCACATTACCGGTGATGCAGAGCACGGTGTCCGTGGCCAGTGCATCCGTGGCCCCTGCCAGGCGCTGGGCGATCCAGCTGTCGGCGGGCAGTCGGGCGGCCACATCGGCCAGCGGGCAAAGTCGGGCAGTGGGCATGGGGCAACAGAGTGGTGGGTCCAGGGGCGGGGCATCGTACACCGCAGGCCCCGGGGTTTCTGTTTTGCGCAGAGAATGATGTGTTGTCTTATCAATTGCCTGCCCATGACGCAAAACGCCCCCGTTTTCGAAGTCCTTCCCCGCGACCTGTCTGCCTACCGCGAGGGCAATATCGGCATCGACTATGTGCACCGCTTCGAGTCGGGCAAGCCTGGCCCGCATGTGCTCATCAATGCGCTCACGCACGGCAACGAGATCTGCGGCATGGTGGCGGCCACGCACCTGCTGGATACGGGGGTGCGCCCCCGCATCGGCACGCTGACCATCAGCTTTGCCAACGTGGCCGCCTACGAATCGTTTGACCAGGCCCGCCCGTTCGAGAGCCGCCAGCTGGTGCACAACCTCAACCGCATCTGGTCGGCCGGTGAGCTGGACGGCACGGCTGCAAGCCCCGAGCTGGACCGCGCGCGGGTGCTGCGCCCGGTGGTGGCCGCGGCCGACCACATCCTGGACATCCACTCCACCAGCCAGGACGTGCAGCCCTTCTGGGTGTACCCCGGTTACCAGCGCAATGCGGATGTGGCGCAGGCCATCGGCCGCCCGCCCGTACACCTGGTGATGCCCAGCGGGCTGGGTTCGGGCACACCGCTCATCCAGCATGGCCGCCATGGCCTGGCCGAGAGTGAGGGCGTGGCGCTGGTGGTGGAGTGTGGCCAGCACTTTCGCCAATCGGCCGCAGACGTGGCGACGGCCGCTGCGCTGGATTTTCTGGCGCACTTTGGCCTGATCGAATCTGTGGAGGGCCGCCCCGCACTGGGGCCGCAGCACCGCTATGAGCTGCTGGAGACCTGCATGGTGCGCACGCCGGACTTCCGCTTTGCACGGCCCTTGCTGGGCTTTGAGGTGTTTGCCCGGGGTGAGCTCATTGCCACCGACGGCCCGCACGAAATCCGCGCGCTGTGCGATGACTGCACGGTGATGATGCCCACGCGCGAGCCCATCGAGGGCCGCGAGGCGGTGTACCTGACCCGCCCGCTCTGACGGGCCGCGCCCGGCCCGCTCAGAAGGACGAGCCGGGCTGGGCGAGGAAGGCCAGCTCCTGCGCGGTGGAGGTGCGGCCCAGGACGGCGTTGCGGTGTGGGTAGCGCCCGAAGCGCGCAATGATGTCGCGGTGCGCCACCTCGAACTTGAGGTTGTTCTCCAGCCCCGGCTGGTCAAACAGCACCATCGCCTGGGCGTGCACCACCAGCGACTCGCTGTGCATGTAGGGCATGTAGGCAAATGCGCGCTGGGCAGGGGCCAGCGCCTGGTCGTGCCGCCCGGCCACCAGCTCCTGCGCCAGGGCCAGTGCCTGGGCATCCTGCGCAAAGGCCAGCGGCGAGCCCCGGTGGATGTTGCGCGAGAACTGGTCCAGCACCAGGATTTCCGCCAGCCGCCCCTGGGGCGTGCTGCGCCAGCCCCACAGCTCGCACTGCCGCGCCGCCTGCAGCGTGGCCCCGAAGCGGACACGGATCATGGCGTCGATGGCGTCCTCCTGGGCGAAGTGCTGTTCGGGGCTGAGTTCTTCGAACCAGAAGTGCAGGATGTCGTCGGCTTGCATGGTTTGTGATTAAAAAGCGGCCCTGGCGCTTGGTGGTAAAGCGCTGGTAGCTATTATTTCAGTAGCAATTGGTGGCGATTGTGTGCGCGCATGCATGCACCGGAGTGCACTCGCCTAGGGGCGCTGCAGCTTGCGCGCGCGGCGCTTGCGCTGCCGGTCCAGAAACCACGCCATGAAGGGCAGGATGAGCATGGAGCCGGGAATCACCCACACGAAGAGGTAAGGGCTGACAGAGGATGCCGAGCGCATCACATCGCGCAGGTGGGCGCGCTCGGCGGCGGTCCAGTGGCCCTGGCGGCGCTGCTGCACCATCCACACCACCGAGCCTTTCACCGTTGCCATCTCGCGCTTCAGGCGGCTTTTTTCGCGGCTGTTGCCGGCGAGAAAGGAGCAGAACCACAGTGGCGCGTACTCCATCTTGCGCTGAAAGGCGAGCGTGGAGTCGGGGTCGAACGGCTCTGCGGCAATCAGCGCAGGGTCCGGGGCCGGGTTGGATGGCTGCTCGGTGGTCATGGCGCAGCGATTGTCGCCGCACCGCCGTTTCGCGCCAAGCGGCCCATCGGCTGCTGGCGATGTGGGCAGGGGCCGGCTCAGCGGTGCATTTCGCCCGAGCTTTCGGGCTGGTACAGGATGGCCTTCACCTTCACCGTCATGGATTTGCCGCCCGGGCCCGGCCAGGCCAGCTCGTCACCCACCGACAGACCCAGAAGCGCGCTGCCCACGGGCGCAAATATGGATATGCGGTCGGTGCTGCCGTCCATGTCGCGGGGGTACACCAGCGTCAGGCAGAACTCCTTGCCCGTTTCCACGATGGAGAACTGCACTGTGGAGTTCATCGTCACCACATGGGGCGGAATCTCCTCGGGCGCCACCACGTCGGCGCGGTCCAGCTCGGCCTGCAGCTCTGCCTTGCCCGGGAAAACACTGGCCGGAATAGCGGCCAGCAGGGCCTCTATGCGGTCCACGTCCAGGGACGACAGGATGATCTGGGGCTTGCGCGCCATGGCGGTACCTCGGTGGTTGGTTGCAAAGGTCGGGACTGTAGACCATGGCGAATCTCGCACTGCCCTGCGCGGGCATTGTGCAGGGTGTGAAGCTTGCGCCAGACAGGCCCTGGTGGTGCCGTGCAGGGCTTGTGCTCAAAGGATGTTGTGGGAATAGGGATCAAAATACTGTGTAAATAATCAGTAGTCTTGGTACGATGCGGGTTGCCATGCCACGCCCCACCACCGATCTGTCTGACGTGCCGCCCGCTCCCGAAGCGGTGCATATTCCCCTGCAAGCCATTCGCGGCCGGGGTGCGGCCACGGCCATGGTGCACCGGTTTGTGCGCGACGCGCGCGAGGTGGTGGACGATGGCTGGGGCCACCCACCCTGGCAGGAAGCAGAAGACGAAGGCGCCGCCCCCGCGCTGGCCACCCGTGTGCACCTGGAAACCGCCCGCAGCGCCATCTGCGCCAACGACTCGCCGGACATCTTCTTCGAGTTGTCTGTCAACCCGTATCGTGGTTGTGAGCACGGGTGCATTTACTGCTACGCCAGGCCCACGCACAGTTATCTCAACTTTTCACCCGGGCTGGACTTTGAAACGCAGATCGTCGCCAAAGAGAACATAGCCGCGCTGCTGCGCGCCGAGCTGTGCGCGCCACGCTATGTACCGCGCTTGCTCAACATCGGCTCGGCCACCGACTGCTACCAGCCCGTGGAGCGCGAACTCAAGCTCACCCGCAGCCTCATCGAAGTGATGCGCGACGCGCGCCACCCGTTTTCGCTCATCACCAAATCGAGCGGGGTCGAGCGCGATCTGGACCTGCTGGCCCCGCTGGCCGCCCAGCGGCTGGCCGCCGTGTACATCACCATCACCACGCTCGACGCCACCCTGGCGCGCCGCATGGAGCCCCGCGCCGCTGCGCCCCACCGGCGCCTGCGCACCATCCGGGCGCTGGCCGATGCGGGCGTGCCCGTGGGGGTGAGCGTGGCGCCACAGATCCCGTTCATCACCGAAGACATGGAACAGGTACTGGAGGCCGCGTACGACGCCGGGGCCCGCAGCGCCTTCTACACCGTGCTGCGTCTGCCCTGGGAGCTGGATGCGCTGTTCCGCGAATGGCTTGGGGTGCACTACCCGCAGCGCGCAGCCCGCGTGATGGCGCGGGTGCAAGACCTGCACAACCTCTCGGACGCCCAGCGCGGCGCCGGCAAAACCTACAACAGTGATTACGTATCGCGCATGAAAGGCAGCGGCCTGTGGGCCGACCTGCTGCGCCAGCGGTTTGCCGCCACCTGCCGAAAGCTGGGGCTGAACCGGGAGCGGGTGGAGCTCGATCTGACGCAGTTCCGGCCCGGGCTTCTGCAAGGGCAGGCCAGCCTGTTCTGACGGATTTCGCTGGAAATTTTGAACCAAATTGGCCGCCGGCGCTTATCCATAAAGCGCGTGCAGCTATCAATACAGTAGTGCGCCGCTGCGCTGGGCGTCACGCCCCCCACAGGCCCAGCACGACCTGCGTGTACAGCGGAATCCCCAGCACGATGTTGAGCGGAAACGTCAGCCCCAGCGACAGGCTCACGTAGAGCGAGGGGTCTGCCTCGGGGATGGCAAACCGCACCACCGCAGGCACCGCGATGTATGACGCACTGGCCGCCAGCACCATCAGCAGCACAGCGTCGCCCGCGGGCACCTTGGCCACCCAGGCCAGTGCCAGCGCCAGGGTGGCGTGCACCAGGGGCCCCAGCACGGCATAGGCCAGCAGCCAGGGGGACTGATGCCGCACGGCGGGCAGGTTGCGCGCCGTGGCAAGCCCCATGTCCAGCAGGAACAGGCACAGCATGCCCTTGAACAGATCGCCCGAGAACGGCTGCATGGCCGCCTTGCCAGCATCGCCGGTCACCAGCCCGATCACCATGGCCCCGAGCAGCAGCAGCTGCGTGCCGTCGGTGAACGATTCGTGCAGGATCTTGCCCATCGACAGGCCCGGCCCGCCATGGCCCGCGCGTGGCGCGCCAGCAGCCAGACCACCCCCACCCGTCGCTGCCATGGCCAGCACCGGCTGGCCGTGAACCGCACGCAGCGAAGCCGGCGTGCTGGCCGCAGCAGCCAGCCGCTGGCGCTGCGCATTGGCCAGCATCACCGCCAGGATGATGGCGGGCGACTCCATCAGCGCCATCGCGGCCGCCATGTAGCCGCCGTAGGGCACCGATTGCGATTCAAGAAACTGGGTGGCGGTCACAAAGGTCACCGCGCTCACCGAGCCGTACGTGGCCGCCACCGCCGCCGCGTTGAAGCCCGACAGCACCCGCCGCAGCAGCACATAGCCCACCAGCGGCACCACCACCGCTAGCAGCATGGCCAGGCCCAGGCTGCTCACCACGCTCGGCGTCAGGCCCGAGGCCGCCAGGGCAAAACCGCCCTTGAGACCCAGCGCCATCAGCAGGTAGATCGACAGAAACTTCGAGATGGCCGCAGGCATCTCCAGGTTCGATCGGACAAGGCCCGCAAACACCCCCAGGGCAAAAAACAGGATCGCAGGGTCCAACAGGCTTTGCATCATTCACTCCTTTTGCAGCGATGGTAGGCAGGGCAAGGTGCAAAGTAAAATCGATTCGAACGCGGCTATCTATAGATAGAAACCTATGAATATCACCTTCCGGCAGTTGCGGCTTTTCCTGGCGCTGGCAGAAACCGGCAGTGTCAGCGCGGCGGCCCGCGTCATGCACGTCACCCAGCCCACCGCGTCCATGCAGCTGCGCGAGGTGACGCAGGCCGTGGGCCTGCCGCTGTATGAAGTCATCTCGCGCCGCGTGCACCTTACCGAGGCCGGCCAGGCCCTGGCCCGCACCGCGCGCGCGATTGCGGGCGAGTGGGATGCGTTCGAGCAGCGGGTGTCGGGAGCCAAGGGCCTCACCAGCGGCCGCCTGAAGGTGGCGGTGGTCAGCACGGCCAAGTACTTTGTGCCGCGCCTGCTGGGCAGCTTCTGCAAGCTGCACCCGCAGATCGACATTTCGCTGGAGGTGCTCAACCGCGACCACGTCATCCACCGGCTGCGCAGCAACCTGGACGACCTTTACGTGATGTCCATGCCCCCGGCCGACCTGCCGCTGGAGGACCAGATCCTCATGCCCAACCCGCTCGTGGTCATCGCCCCCGCCGGGCATCCGCTGGCGCTCAAAAAGCGCATCAGGCTCGACCAGCTGCAGGCAGAGCGCTTCATCCTGCGCGAAAGAGGCTCCGGCACCCGCATGGCCACCGACGCACATCTGCGCCAGCTGGGCTTTGCCCCCGGTGCGGTGCTGGAGCTGGGCAGCAACGAGGCGATCAAGGAGTCGGTGGAGGGGCAGCTGGGCGTGTCCATCGTTTCGCGCCATGCGCTGGGTGCGCACCACGAGGGCCTGGCCGTGCTCAACGTGCAAGGCTTTCCCATCCGGTCGCAATGGCACCTGGTCTGGCCCAGGGGCAAGCAGCTGTCACCCATTGCCGAGGTGTTCCGCGGGCATCTGATGGGCCAGGTGGAGGGGTGGATGGGCCCTGCATAAGGCCGGGTGGCTCAGCCCGGCAACCTGGCGATCACCTTGATTTCGAACTGAAATCCCGAGAGCCAGGTGACGCCGATGCCGGTCAGTGCCGGGTACGGAGCGCTGCCCCAGTACTCAGGCACCACCTGCCAGATGCGGGCCAGGTTCTTCTCCGGATCGACCACGAACACGGTCACATCGACCACGTCATCGAAGGTGCAGCCGGCAGCAGCCAGCACGGCATTCAGGTTGTCGAAAGCGCGCCGCACCTGGGCCTCCAGCTCCGGCTCGGGGGAGCCGTCATCGCGGCTGCCGACTTGGCCCGACACAAAGAGAAAGCCGTTGGACCGGACGGCCGGTGAGTAGTGGTTCTTTTCGTAGAGAGCCTGCGGGCCCGCAGGAAAAACAACATCGCGTGGGGTCATCACATGCCTTTGTTGGATTGGAGAAGGGCACTGTAGGAAATCCAATCGTTTGGATAAACAGGAAAGTCTTGCCAAGACTGTTTGCATAATTCAAACAATTGAACCCATCCGCAGGACCGCCATGGACCGTTTCGATGCCATGCTGGCGTTTGCACGTGTGGTGGAGACCCGCAGCTTCACCCAGGCAGCGCAGACGCTGCACATGAGCAAGACCACCGTGACCCAGCTGGTGCAGCAACTGGAAGCGCGCCTGCGCGTCAAGCTGCTGAACCGCACCACCCGCCGGGTGAACGTGACGGCCGACGGCGCCGCCTATTACGAGCGCGTCGTGCGCCTGCTGGCCGACATGGACGATGCCGAGAGCAGCGTGACCCGCGCTTCCAGCGCACCGCGCGGCCGCTTGCGGGTGGATGTGCCCAGCCCGCTCGCACGCATGATCCTGGCGCCAGCGTTTGCTGCCTTTCATGCGCGCTACCCCGACATCCAGGTGCACATGGGCGTGAGCGACCGGATGGTCGATCTGATCGATGAGAACGTCGATTGCGTGGTGCGCGGCGGTGACCCGGGTGATCTCGCACTGGCGGCGCGGCATGTGGGTGACCTGGCCATCGGGCTGTATGCAGCGCCTGCGTACCTCGCTGATGTGGGAAAACCGTCCCACCCCGGTGCGCTGGAGTCTGCGCCCCACCACATCGTGGGCTTCCTGCGGTCGGCAAGCGGCCGCATCCTGCCCTGCACGTTCCGGCGCGGGATCGAATGTGTGCAGGTGCTGGGCCGGTACGCCATTGCGATGGACGATGGCAACGCCTATCTGGCAGCCGGTGTGGCAGGCCTGGGCGCGCTCTGGCTGCCGCACTACATGGCTGCGCCGCATCTGGCGAGTGGTGAGCTCGTACCGCTGCTGGAGGATTGGTCCATCGAGCCGATGCCGCTGTATCTGGCCTTTCCCCCCAACCGCCACATGAGCGCCCGGCTGCGCGTTTTCATCGACTGGGTGGTCGAACTCATGGAGGTTCACGCGCCACTCGCCCACGGCAACGTGCGCGCTCAGGGATAGACGGGCGCAGAAGGGGGCTGAAGGGCCCCGCGACTGGGTGCCAATGACCCTGGAAGGCAAGCGGGCAAGAGTCGAAGGTTGTGCGCGCGGTTTAAAGATGCATAATTAATGAATCTTTAAGGTCCGTGGCATTGAATCCGTTCGGTGGCGTCGGGCCTGCCACCCATCGTTCAAGGATTGACGCCATGACCACCGTTGAACAAGCACCGCCGCTGACCCGGGCTTTGCAGCAGTCCTACCGGCACGGGTTCACGACCGACGTGGAAAGCGATTCGCTGCCGCCCGGGCTGGATGCCGACACCGTGCGGGCCATCTCGCGGCGCAAGCGGGAGCCCGATTTCCTGCTGCAGTGGCGTCTTGCGGCACTGGAGCGCTGGCAGTCCATGGCGCATCCGCACTGGGGCCAATTTCGCATCGAGCCGGTGGACTTTCAGGCGCTGAGCTACTACTCGGCGCCCAGGTCGCACAAGGACGGCCCCAAGAGTTTGGCCGAGGTGGACCCCAAGTTGCTGGAGACCTACGAAAAGCTCGGTGTGCCGCTGCACGAACGCGCCCGGCTGGCCGGGGTGGCGGTGGATGCGGTGTTCGACTCGGTGTCGGTGGGCACCACCTTCCGTGAGCAACTGGCCGAAGTCGGCGTGATCTTCTGCTCGTTCTCGCATGCAGTGCAACACCACCCCGAACTGATCGAGCGTTACCTCGGCACGGTGGTGACGCCGGGCGACAACTTCTACGCGGCGTTGAATTCGGCGGTGTTCTCCGACGGCTCCTTTGTCTACATCCCAAAAGGTGTTCGTTGTCCGATGGAGCTATCGTCCTACTTCCGCATCAACGCAGCCAACACCGGCCAGTTCGAGCGCACGCTGATCATTGCCGAGGAAGGCAGCCATGTGAGCTACCTCGAAGGCTGCACCGCGCCGCAGCGCGACGAACACCAGCTGCATGCGGCGGTGGTTGAGCTCGTTGCCCACGACGACGCCCACATCAAGTATTCGACAGTGCAGAACTGGTACCCCGGCGACGAGCAGGGCCGTGGCGGCATCTACAACTTTGTCACCAAGCGCGGCCTGTGCGCGGGCCAGCGCTCGCACATCGCCTGGACGCAGATCGAGACCGGCTCTGCCATCACCTGGAAGTACCCCAGCGTGGTGCTGCGCGGCGACGATTCGCGCGGAGAGTTCCATTCGATTGCCGTGAGCAACCACTTCCAGCAGGCCGACACCGGCACCAAGATGATCCATCTGGGCCGCAACACCAAGAGCCGCATCGTCTCCAAAGGCATCAGCGCGGGGCATGCGCAGAACAGCTACCGCGGCCTGGTGCGCGTGGCGCCCACCGCGGCCGGCGCCCACAACCACACGCAGTGCGACTCGCTGCTCATCGGTCCCGACTGCGGGGCCCACACCTTCCCCTACATCGAGGCCGCGCGCGACGACGCCATGGTGGAACACGAAGCCACCACCACCCGCATTTCCGAAGAACGCCTGTTCTATTGCCAGCAGCGCGGCATCCACCCGCAGGACGCCACCGCCCTCATCGTTGGCGGCTTCTGCCAAGCGGTACTGGACGAGCTGCCGATGGAGTTCGCGCTCGAAGCCAAGGCGTTGCTGGCCGTCTCGCTCGAAGGTGCCGTCGGCTGAGCCCACCCCCCGATTTCCCAGGAGAGACCCACCATGACCCATGCCGAACCCCTGTTGCACGTACGCGATCTGCGCGTTGACGTTGGCGGCCGCCACGTTCTGAAGTCGATTTCGCTCGATGTACCGGCCGGTGCGCTGGTGGTGCTCATGGGCGCCAACGGCAGCGGCAAGAGCACCCTGGGCCTGACGCTGGCCGGGCATCCGCGCTACAGCGTGGTGGGCGGCCAGGCCCGGTTTGCCGGCCAGGACCTGCTGGCCCTGAGCCCCGAGGCGCGTGCCCGTGCCGGGCTGTTTGTTTCCTTCCAGGCGCCGCCCGAGATCCCCGGCGTGAAGAACAACCTGTTCATCCGCACGGCCCTCAATGCCGTGCGCGAGGCGCGTGGCGAGGCACCGCTCGACGCTTTCGACTTCCTGGGCGATGCGCGGGCCACGGCCACCCGCCTGGGCCTGCCTGAGGCGATGCTGGCGCGCCCCGTCAACGACGGCTTTTCGGGCGGCGAGCGCAAGCGCAACGAACTGCTGCAGCTGGCCCTGCTGCGCCCGCGCCTGGCGCTGCTCGACGAGATCGACTCCGGCATGGACGTCGATGGCACCCGCGCGGTGGTGGAACTGGTGCAGTCGCTGCGTGCCCAGGGCACGGCCTTCGTGGTGGTGTCGCACTACCTGCACCTGATCGAATCGCTGCAGCCCGACGCAGTGCTGCGGCTCGACCAGGGCTGCATCGCCGAGACCGGCGGCCTGGAGCTGGCCCGCGAGATCGAGCGGACCGGGTTCGTGCGCGCGGCCGACGAGCTGGAGGCCTGAGCATGGACACCGCACGCGCCGACATCCTGGCCGCCCGCCACCGCTTGGAAGACGCCGGCTGGATCCCCCGCAGCGCCGACGCGTTTCGCCACCTGCCGCCACCCCCGGCCGCCGTCTGGCTGGGCGAGACATCCGAGGCTGTGACCGCCCGCTGCGACGCCCGCCCGCTCAGCGGCGCCGGCTGGGCCCTGCACCCCATCGGCAACACGCCGCAAGGCCGCGTGGATGCCCGCTGGCTGGACGCCGCCGACCCGGCCCAGCGCCAGGAACTGTTCGCCGGGCTGCGGCCGACGACCGGCACGGACAATGCAGGCCGCCCGGGCGACACGGCCCGGCAGGATGCCGCGCCGTTCACCTGGGTGCACCGCGCGTTGTGCCGTCACGGCTTGCGCCTGCACATCGGCGGTGAACAGGCCCACCACCGCGGTGCGGCCGAAACCGTGTGGATACAGCTGCAGCACCAGCCGCGCAGCGCGGTGGAGGCGCCGATGCTGGTGATCGACGTGCAGGACGGCGTGCACTGTGTGCTGGTGGAAACCCATCACCGTGAACCTCATGCCTGTGAGCAGCCGGTGGTGCAGAACCTGCACGCCCACATCCGCCTGGGCGCGGGCGCCACGCTGCAGCACCTGCGCAGCGTGCGCCCCGGGCCCTACGATCAGGTCGCCCACCACCTGCAACTGCAGCTGGGGCAGGGCGCGCGCTACGAGCAGGGCCTGCTCGCCACTGGCAGCCGCTACCACCTGCAACGCCAGGAGGTTGAGTTGGAGGGCGACCGCGCCCAGGCCCGCAGCGGTGGCCTGCTCCTGGCGGCCAGCGCCAACGTCGAACAACAGGTGCGCATGCTGCACACCGGCGAGCGCACGCACAGCACCATCGAGACACTGGCGCTGGCCAGCGGCGCGGCGCGCGCGGTGGTCAACGCCCACACCCGCATTGCCCCGCACGCAGCCGATGCCGAGGTGCGGCAGCGGCTGACGGGCGTGCCCACTGGCGGCCAGCCCCGCCTGGTGCTGCGCCCGCACCTGGAAATCCACCACGACCAGGTGCAGGCCGCCCACGGCGCCACCTGGGGCGCCTTGCCCGAGGACGCGCTGTTCTATGCGCGCCAGCGGGGCCTGGACGAACGCAGCGCGCGCGGGCTGATCATCGAAGGCATGGCCAGCGCCTTGCTCTCGCGGGCGTTCGGCGATCCCCAGTTGATCGACTCGCTGGACCTCACGGCCCTGCTGCGCCAAGCGGTGGCTCAGCACCTGGGCGGCGGTCCTGCAGCCCCCATTGCCCAAGAGGAGGCAGAACATGGGTGACGCCTTTTTGATCGACCCGCTGGCGCCCGATGCGGTGCGTGCGCAGTTCCCGGTGCTCGCGCAGCGAATCCACGGTGCGGAGCTGGCTTACCTCGACAACGCCGCCACGACCCAGATGGCCCTGCCTGTGCAGGATGCGATGCGTGCCTTCGAGCAGCATGACCGGGCGAACATCCACCGGGGCGTGCACGCGCTCAGCCACCGCGCCACCGACGCGTTCGAGCACGCGCGCAGCACGCTCAAGCGCTTTGTCGGCGCGGGCGCAGACCACGAACTGGTGTTCACCTCGGGCACTACTGATGCGCTCAACATGGTGGCCCATGGGCTCTCCACCAACGGCATTCGGTCCGCATGGCTGCGCGCCGGAGACGAGATCGTGGTGAGCGGCCTGGAACACCATGCCAACCTCGTGCCCTGGCAGCAGGCTGCGCGGCGCACCGGGGCCGTGCTGCGCGTGCTGCGGCCCGACGGCGAAGGGCGTCTGCACGCCGCTGACCTGCGCCCCCTGCTCAATGCCCGCACCCGCGTGCTGGCGCTCACCGCCTGTGCCAATGCCACCGGCGAGCGACCGCCCTATGAAGACTTGCTCCAGCTGGCCGCCGACGCGGGTGCGTTGACCGTGCTCGACGCGGCACAGGCCATGGCCCACGGTGCGCCCGACCTGTCTGCGCTGGCCTGCGACTTCATGGCCTTCTCGGGCCACAAGATGTATGGCCCCATGGGCACCGGCGCACTGGTGGGCCGGCGTGCTGCGCTGGAACGCCTGGAGCCTTTGCGCTACGGCGGTGACATGGTGGCCTGGGTCAGCGCCACAGAAGCCAGCTTTGCCGAATTGCCCGCGCGGCTGGAAGGCGGCACCCCCCATGTGGCTGGCGCGATCGGCATGGCCGCTGCGGCGGGCTTCATTGAGCAGATCGGGCGTGGCCGCATCCATGCCCAACTGAGCGCCCTGCGCGAACACGCCGTGGAGGGCCTGGCCGCGATGCCCGGCGTCACGGTGCTGGCGGCGCACAGCCGCGCATCGGCCATCGTCTCGTTTGTGGCCGAGGGCGTGCACCCGCACGACATCGGCACCCTGCTGGACCAGCGCGGCATCGCGGTGCGCACCGGCCACCACTGTGCCCAACCGCTGCTCGAACACCTGGGCCTGGGGCCCACCACGCGCGCTTCGTTTGCGCTCTACAACACGCACGCCGAGGTGGAGCGCCTGCTCGCCGGCGTGGCACATGCCCTCAAGGTACTGCAATGACGTCAGAAACTGCCGCCGAACTCGACCTCTATCAGGAGGTGGTGATGGACCACAAACGCGCGCCGCGCCATTTCGGCGCGCTGGCCGCGCCGACCCACCAGGCGCGTGGCCACAACCCGCAATGTGGGGACGACCTGGAGGTGGACCTGGTGGTGGGGGACGGGCGGGTGAGCGACATCCGATTCCACGGCCAAGGCTGCGCGATCTGCATCGCATCGGCCTCCATGATGACCGACGCGGTGCTGGGGCAGGAGGTGGCATGGGCACAGGCCCTGCAGGCGCGTTTTCGGGCTGTGCTGACTGGCCAGATGCCCGCCGAAGAAGCCCACCTGGGCAAGCTGGTCAGCCTGGCGGGCGTACGCCACTACCCCGGCCGCATCAAGTGCGCCCTGCTGGGCTGGCATGCCCTGATGCATGCCCTGGCCGCCGAGGTCAAGAGCGACAGCTCCGCGCTGGAGGTCACACCATGAGCGCCCGGCGCGAGCGGGTGATCGTCCGCCGCGATGTTGAGGTGGCTTGCGTGCCCGACGGAACCCCGGCAGAACTGCCCGCCGGTACGCTGGTGCAGATCACACAGGCGCTGGGTGCATCGTTCACCTTGCTGGTCGAGGGCCAGCTGATGCGCCTGGCCGGCGCGGACGCCGACGCCATCGGCAAGCCGGTGCCGGTGGTTCCGGTGCTGGCGCAGGCGAAAGACGCAGAGGGTGTGCGGACGCAGGTCTGGCAAACGCTCAAGACCTGCTACGACCCCGAGATTCCAGTGGACATCGTGGAGCTGGGCCTGGTCTATGTGTGCGAGGTGCTGCCGCTTGAGGGCAGTGATGATTTCAGGGTGTCTATCGAGATGACCCTGACAGCGCCCGGCTGCGGCATGGGGGACCTGCTGGTGGAGGAGATCCACGAGAAACTGCTGGCATTGCCCCGCGTGGCGCAGGTGGATCTGGAGTTTGTGTTCGATCCACCCTGGGACCGGTCCCGGATGTCTGAAGGGGCATTGTTGTCGCTAGGGCTGTAAAGGGCCCGGCGCGGTTGAAGTTTCAGCGTTCGAGCCGGTCGCGCTTGTCCTGCACCTTGCTCCAGGCGTCTGCGTCGGGCAGCGCGGGCTGGGTGCGGGTGATTGGTTTCCACGTCCGCGCCAGTTCGGCGTTGAGCGGGATGAAGTCCCGCTGGTCTTTCGGCACGTCTTCCTCGGCGTAGATCGCCGCCACCGGGCATTCGGGAACGCAGACTGCGCAGTCGATGCACTCGTCGGGGTTGATCACCAGAAAGTTCGGCCCTTCGCAAAATGCGTCCACCGGGCAAACGTCCACGCAGTCGGTGTACTTGCAACGGATGCAGGCTTCGGTGACCACGAAGGTCATGGCAATGCGTCCCGGTCAGCCGCCGCAGGCGCCGCAGCAGGAGTCCACCCCGTGCACGGGCTTGCTGTCTGCGGGTTTGACGATCTCCACGCGCCATTGCTCCGGCCCATTCTCTAGCGCGGTCCAGCTGAAGGCGCCGAAAAGACCGCTGTCGAACTGACCGCGCAGCGGCAGCGGGTTGTGGTCGTTGATGATTTCCAGCGCCGCGCCGGGTGGCAGGGCTTTGAACGTGGTGAACACCAGCGAATGGCCGTTGTGCGGCGCGACGCTGCGCAGATCCACGGTAGCAGATGGAGTTTGGGGCGTGTTCATTGAAATGTCCTGGGGTTGGGGGGTAAAGGATTCGGCTCGAAAGCCGAGCGGGATGAGAAACGGGCTCAGCCATCCTTGCCGTCAAAGCGTGTCTTGAGCAGCCAGGGGGTGTAGATGAAGAGGTAGATTGCAAAGGCCGCCGCCCAGCCCGTTGCAGACAGCACCAGGGCCAGTGGCAGCCAGAGCGGCATGGCCAGCGGCAGCAGCACGCGCAGGGCTGCTGCCAGCATGACCAGCACATACGCTGCAATCTCCGCGCGCGAAACCTGCAGTGCGCGCCCTGTGTGGCCACGGGCGGTGCGGGTCATCATGCCGATGATGAGTCCACCGGTGGCGCCGATGGCCAGGGCATGCACGCCCGCCGACATGCTCAGCACGCCGAAACGGGCCGCTGCGAGCAAGGCCAGACCCACGGGAATCCACGCATACGACAGGTGCAGGATCCACAGGATCGGGCGATGGCGTGTGATGGCAGGCTGCCATTGCAGCAGCCGCCCGACCTGGGCCAGTGCTGCAAGCACCAATGTAAAACCACCCAACATGTTCCAGCCTGCCTCTGCCGGAGCAAACACCCATAGCAGCAAGGCCAGCGCGGTCAGCGCCAGCGCGGCCCGTTCCACGGGCGCGCGCACCTTGAGCTTCAGACCCGGGGTTGCGCTCATGGAGAACGCCGGGATCACCCGGCCTGCAATCACGCATTCGATCATCACGATCAGGGCGAGGGCCGCATACAGAGGGGCCAGCGGGGAGACATCCAGAACGCCAATCAGACCGAGGTGAAAAACACCGTTGGCCAAGGCGAGCAGCATCAGCATCGCGGCGAGCGGCAGGTTGCGCCGGTTGCGCGCGCGCAGAAGCAGGCGCGTGAGCATCGCCGCCACCAGGGGCAGCAACGCCAGGTCCAGCGCGGCATACAACGTGTAGGGCCCCGTCACGGCCGCTACCCGCGCCGCGAGCCACAGCAGTGCAAGAGCGCCCAAAGCAGCGCCGCGCGGCGTGGCCAGCCCTGTCCAGGCTTTGACCGCAGTGAGCAGAAAACCCAGGATCACCGCGACCGCAAAGCCGAACAGCATTTCGTGCGCGTGCCACAGCAGCGGTGGCAGCGCCATGGCCAGATTCCATTGGCCCAGGTACACGGCCACCCACAGCGGAATCGAGAGCAGCGCGAAAGCCGCTGCCCCCACGTAGAAGGGCCTGAAGCCCAGTCTCAGCAGCGGCCAGCCCGAAAGCTGTGGCGCTGCGGTGGGCTCGGCGGGCGAGGTGTGCAAGGGCAGGCTGGACATGATGGTTGGGCAATGCAGGTTGGAGGGACCTTGCAAAAACCTTTTAATAGGCACGTGATATGAATCTTATATCCAAAGCATCTTTAAAAGAATATAGTTCATGCATCTTTAGGGACATCCATGCGACTTGCTGAGTACACCGACTACACACTGCGCGTTCTGATGTACTGCGCGGCGCGCCCGCAGCAGCTGGTGACCATCAGCGAGCTGGCCGTGCACCACGCGGTGTCCAGAAACCATTTGATGAAAATCGTCAACGATCTGGCCCGGCAGGGTGTGCTGGCCACCACGCGCGGGCGGGGCGGTGGTCTGCGGTTGCTGAAGACCCCGGCCGAGCTGCGCATCGGGGATGTGGTGCGCGCCTGTGAAACCGATTTCCGGTTGGTCGAGTGTTTTGACCCCGACTCCAACCAGTGCACGTTGTCGTTGACGTGCCGCCTCAAGGGGCTCTTCGGCGCCGCGCTCCAGGCCTACTTCGACGAGCTCGATGCAATGACCCTGGCCGATATCACAGAGCCCATCGACCTTGCGGCCACCGGTCCCGCCATGCTCCCCGGGGAGGCTCCGGTGATGTTTCCGCAAAGTCTTCGCAAGCCCGCCAGCGTGGCAAAGCGCAACGCGCAGGTGCCTTGTGGTGACGAGGCACCAGGGCCCGCCGTTCGCGCGGCCGGGCCGATTGCCTGTGCCTGACGCTCAGCGCCAGGTTTTTCAAACTTCAACCAAGGAGCTTGCATGACGCAACCCCATCCCGGCCTGTCTGCCGCCACCATCTACCCATTCGACGCGCGTGGCGTGGCAAAGCGGTTTCGGCACGCTGCCATCTTTGGCGCGCTGGACAGCCTGCAGCCGGGTGAAACCATGCGCTTTGCCAATGACCACGACCCTTTGCCGCTGCTGGCACAGATTGCGCAGCGCTACGGAGGACGTATTGGTGTGGAGTACCAGCAGCGTGAGCCCGGCGCGATCGTGATCGACTTCAGCGTGCACTGAGAGCCAGCACGTCGCGGTAAGCCGCCACCTTGTCCAGCTGTGCTTTCACATAGGGGCATTGCGGGACCACCTTGGTGTGCGTTGCGCGCGCCCATTGCACCAGCGCGCCCAGCAGTTCGCGGCCCACGCCCTGGCCGCCGAGCGACGGGTCCACTTCGGTGTGGTCCACGATGACCGTCGTCGCGTTGGTGCGGCTGTAGGTCATCTCGGCGAGGCGCTGTCCATTTTCTTCAAGGTAGAAGGCGCCTTGCGCGCCGTCGTCGTGGTGCTGGATGGTGTGCGGCATGGCTTTGCGGATCAGGCAGGTGGGAGGGTGCCTGAGTATGGCGCCACGCGCCGCTCGCGCCTGTGCCGGTATGTGACTGCGCGTGCGCGGCAAACCCCCCATGCGACCCGCGTCAGCCCGCAGCTTTTGGCTTGGCCGCTGACGCGTGCCTGCACGCCGCGTACATGTCCAGGTCGGGGTTGTAGGCGCCGGTCTTTACGTCCAGCAAGCCTAGCACCGAGTGAAAGTAGTTGTCGTGCGTGATGCGCCGCTCGGCCAGATCGTGCTGCAGGCAGCCGGTGGCCACCTGGGTGCGCGCCTGCATGGCGGGCGAGAGCCAGGTGATCCATGGCACATGCTTTTGCACGTCGGGGGCCATGGAGTACGGCAGACCGTGCAGGTAGAGGTTGTTCTCGCCCAGTGATTCACCATGATCTGCTACGTAAACCATAGCTGTCTGCGCTTGTCTGTCTTGCGTTGCAAGCCATTTAAGCACTGAATCGAGAAACTGGTCGGTCTCGACGATGCTGTTGTCGTAGGCGTTGACGACCTGCTGGCGATCGCATTCCTGCAAGGACGTGGACGTGCATTCGGGGCCAAACTTCTTGTTGTCGGGCGCCGAGCGTTTGTAGTACGCGGGGCCGTGGCTACCCATCTGGTGCAGCACCACCACGGTGCCGCGCTGGCGCTGCTCGGCGGGCAGGGCGGCGATGCGGGTGTCCAGGTCTTGCAGCATCACGCGGTCCAGGCACTCGCTGCCGGTGCACAGGGCTCGGTCTGGCGCCGGGCTTTTTTGCGCGCTGGTGAGGGTCTCGCCAACGCGGTCGCACACGCCTTTGCAGCCGGACTGGTTGTCCACCCATAGCACGGCCAGGCCTGCGTGGTGCAGCACGTCGATCAGGCTTTCGAAGTTCGCGGCGCGTGCGTCGTAGCCCGTGCGGCCCAGGTGCGAGAACATGCAGGGCACCGATGCGGCGGTGCTGGTGCCGCACGACCACGCATTGCGGGCGCTGACCAGGTCGGTGCGGGCAGCGAGCAACGGTGTGGTGTTGCGCTCATAGCCGTTGATGCCGAAGTTGTCGCTGCGGCCGGTTTCGCCCAGCACCAGCACCAGCAGCGGGGGCTTGGCCTGGCCTGCGTAGCTGGCGCCCAGTTGCGCATCGCGGCCGACGGGCAGCAGCTTGCTGGTGTCCATGCGCAGCGGCTTGGTGGCGATGTTGCCCAAGGCGTACACGCTGTTGAGTGGGTTGATGAGGTAACGCAGCTTGGTGTGGTTGCGCATGGTGGAGGCAAAGTCCTGGAACACCAGCAGCAGGCACACCACGATGACGGCGATGGCACCTGCCAGCAGCAGCCCGTTGTGCGCCGCGTGGCGCAGCAGGCTCAGCCGTAAAACGGGGCGGCGCAGCAGCCACCACAGCGGCGGCACGGCCAGCGCGAGCACGGTGGCCAGCATGCGCCAGTTGAGCAGGTCGCCCGCTTCCTTCACATCGGTCTGCAGCACGTTCGTCAGCATGCTGGCATCAATGGCCACGCCGTAGGCCAGCATGAAATAAGCGCCGAACGCAGCCATCACCACCAGCAAGGCGGCGGCGGGCTTGAGCGTCCAGCGCCAGGCCAGCAGGCTCAGCAGTGCGGCGTTGCCTGCCGCCACGATGAACGCAAACGCGATGGCAAAGCCCCACCCGCGCAGGCTGCCCTGGCCGGGCAGTTGTGCCACTTCACGCCACAGCGGCACGTTGCAGGCTGTGGCCAGCCAGGTGCTGATGAACACCACCACCCACAGGGGGTGGATGTGGCGCTTAGCGGCGGAGGCGGGGGAGGGCTGGGTGCCCGGGGCAAGGCGGGGGAGCAGCAGCCGCTGCAGGATCATAGGCATGGGCGTACTGTGGCGGCCCAGACTTAAGCCTGCATTAACACCCCGCTCCACGCTTCACGGGCCTGCCCGGTGGCGGGCATCCGGCGTACATCAGCGCTGCTGCAAAAGCCCCCGGGCGTGGTGCTGAAGGTGCTCGGCCATGAAGGTCTGCACAAAGTAGTAGCCGTGGTCGTACCCCGCGTGGCGGCGCAGGGTGAGTGGCTGGCCGATGGCGGCGCAGGCTTCTTCCAGCAGGTGCGGGTGCAGCTGCTCGGCCAGGAATTTGTCGCTCATGCCCTGGTCGATGAGGATGCCGGCGGGATAGGGCGCGATGGGCTGGTTTTGCATGAGCACGGTGGTGTCATGCTCCTGCCAGGCGGTGCGGTCTGCGCCCAGGTAGCCGGTGAAGGCTTTCTCGCCCCACGGGCACTGGGTGGGCGCGCAGATGGGGGCCAAGGCCGACACGGTCTTGAACTGCCCTGGGTGGCGCAGGGCCAGCGTGAGCGCGCCGTGCCCGCCCATCGAGTGGCCGAAGATGCCGATGCGCTCGCCGTCCACGGGCAGGTGCTGTGCGAGCAGCGGCAGCAGCTCGCGCACGATGTAGCTCTCCATGCGCCAGTGGGTGCGCCAGGGCTCCTGCGTGGCGTCGAGGTAAAAGCCCGCGCCGATGCCGAAATCCCAGCTGGCGGTGGCGCCGGGCAGCGACTCCACCTGCGGGCCGCGCGGGCTGGTGTCGGGCGCAACCAGGGCCAGGCCCAGTTCGGCCGCCATGCGCTGGGCACCGGCCTTGGTCATGAAGGTTTCTTCGTTACAGGTCAGGCCCGCCAGGTACAGCACCGCAGGCACCGGGCCTTGTGCGGCCTGGGGCGGCAGGTACACCGAGAACTTCATTGGCAGGCCGATCTCGGCCGAGGCGTGCTGGTAAAAGCGCTGCTCGCCGCCAAAGCAGGTGTGGCTGCTGAGCAGATCCAGGGAGATGGTCATGGTGGTGCTCTGAAAATAGTAGCTGTTGGCGCTTGATGGATAAGCGCTGGAGGCCAATTTGGCCTCAAACGCTCTTCACTGCGGCTCAGGCGGCGTATTTGACAACCGAGCGGATCGACTTGCCTTCGTGCATCAGGTCAAACGCCTCGTTGATGTCCTTGAGGCCCATGGTGTGCGTGACAAACGGCGCGAGCTGGATCTTGCCGGCCATGGCGTCTTCGACCATGCCGGGCAGCTCGCTGCGGCCCTTGACGCCGCCAAACGCCGTGCCCAGCCACTTGCGGCCGGTGACAAGCTGGAAGGGGCGGGTGCTGATCTCCTGGCCCGCGCCCGCCACGCCAATGATCACGCTCTGGCCCCAGCCGCGGTGCGCGCATTCCAGTGCCGCGCGCATCACGTTCACGTTGCCGATGCACTCGAAGCTGTGGTCCACGCCCCATGTCGTCATCTCCACGATGACTTGCTGGATCGGCTTGTCGAAGTCCTTGGGGTTCACGCAGTCGGTGGCGCCGAACACCTTGGCCAGGTCGAACTTGGACGGATTGGTGTCGATGGCGATGATGCGCCCGGCCTTGGCCAGCTTGGCGCCCTGGATCACGGCCAGGCCAATGCCGCCGAGGCCAAACACGGCCACGGTGTCGCCCTCTTGCACCTTGGCGGTGTTCTTCACGGCGCCCAGGCCCGTGGTCACGCCGCAGCCCAGCAGGCAGACCTGCTCGGGGTTGGCATCGGGGTTGACCTTGGCGAGCGACACCTCGGCCACCACCGTGTATTCGCTGAACGTGCTGCAGCCCATGTAGTGGTAGATGGGCTGGCCGTTGTAGGAAAAGCGCGTGGTGCCGTCGGGCATCACGCCCTTGCCCTGCGTGGCGCGCACGGCCACGCACAGGTTGGTCTTGCCGCTCTTGCAAAACAGGCACTCGCCACATTCGGCGGTGTAGAGCGGGATCACATGGTCGCCGGGCTTCACGCTGGTCACGCCTTCGCCCACTTCCACCACGATGCCTGCGCCTTCATGGCCGAGCACGACGGGGAAAAGTCCTTCGGGGTCCTCGCCGCTCAGGGTGAAGGCGTCGGTGTGGCACACACCGGTGTCGGTGATCCGGATGAGGACTTCGCCCTTTTTGGGCGGGGCCACGTCGATTTCGACGATCTGCAGGGGTTCTCCGGCTTTGAAGGCTACGGCGGCGCGGGATTTCATGGGGTGGTCCTTTCGGTCAGTCGGGTAGATGGGGTGGGGGTTTCGGTCTATTTGAGGTAAGAGCGCAGCAGGGCCAGTGTCTCGTCGATCGCTGTCTGCGAGGGTGCCGGTTTTTCCGCCAGCGTCTCGCGCACATGGCTGTCCAGCAGGTCGGCCATCAGCCCGTGCACGGCGCCTCGCATGGCCGCCAGCTGCTGCAGGATGGGGGCGCAGTCACGGCCTGCTTGCACCGCGCGCTCCAGCGCCTCGGCCTGGCCCTTGATGCGGCGAAGGCGGGTGATGGCGCGTTGTTTGTCTTCGGCAGTGTGGGGCATGGGCAAGTGGCGGCTGGGCGTTCACTGTGGTGTACTGGGTGGCAGTATAAAAGACCAGCGCTTATTCTGTTTGCGCTGGGGGTATCAAAATGCCAGTTACTCAGGGGGAGTATTCGGTTGCTTGTACGAGCTCGCAGCCGATGGCCCATAAAAAAAACCCGCAGGCACTGCCTGCGGGCTTTGATGGTGTGGACGGCGCGCGGGGCGCCGTACCGATCAGCGCTTGGCCAGGGGCGGCACGTCGCGGCGCACGGAGCCCGTGAACAGCTGACGGGGGCGGCCGATCTTGTACTCGGGGTCGCCGATCATTTCGTTCAGCTGGGCGATCCAGCCCACGGTGCGTGCCAGCGCGAAGATGCCGGTGAACAGGTTCACGGGGATGCCGATGGCGCGCTGCACGATGCCGGAGTAGAAGTCGACGTTGGGGTAGAGCTTGCGCGAGACGAAGTATTCGTCTTCCAGGGCGATCTTCTCCAGCTCCTTGGCCAGCTTGAACAGCGGGTCGTTTTCCAGGCCCAGCTCTGCCAGCACTTCGTTGCAGGTTTCCTGCATGAGCTTGGCGCGGGGGTCGTAGTTCTTGTACACGCGGTGGCCAAAGCCCATGAGCTTGACGCCGGAGTTCTTGTCCTTGACCTGCTTGATGAACTCGCCGATCTTCTCCACGCCGCCCTGCGCCTGGATGTCGTGCAGCATGTTCAGCGCGGCTTCGTTGGCGCCGCCGTGGGCGGGGCCCCACAGGCAGGCCACGCCAGCAGCAATGGCGGCAAACGGGTTGGTGCCCGACGAGCCGCACAGGCGCACGGTCGATGTGGAGGCGTTCTGTTCGTGGTCTGCGTGCAGGATGAAGATGCGGTCGAGCGCGCGCTCGAGCACGGGGTTGACCTTGTACTCTTCGCACGGTGTGCCGAACATCATGCGCAGGAAGTTGCCCGAGTAGCTCAGGTGGTTTTGCGGGTACATGTAGGGCTGGCCCATGCCGTACTTGTAGGCCATGGCGACCAGCGTGGGCATCTTGGCGATCAGGCGGATGGCGGCGATCTCACGGTGCTGCGGATTGTTGATGTCCGTGCTGTCGTGGTAGAAGGCCGACAGGGCACCCACCAGGCCGGTCAGCACGGCCATGGGGTGGGCATCGCGGCGAAAGCCGCGCAGGAAGAACTGCATCTGCTCGTTGACCATCGTGTGGTTGGTCACAAGCTTGTGGAAGTCGGTGCGCTGGGTCTCGTTGGGCAGCTCGCCCTTGAGCAGCAGGAAGCAGGTGTCCAGGTAGTCGCATTGCGTGGCCAGCTGCTCGATCGGATAACCGCGGTACAGCAGTTCGCCCTTGTCGCCATCGATATAGGTGATGGCCGACTGGGTGGCAGCTGTGGACAGGAAGCCTGGGTCATAGGTAAACATGCCCGTCTGCGCATACAGCTTGCGGATGTCGATGACGTCCGGGCCAATGCTGCCCTGGTAGACCGGCAGGTCCACGCTGGGGCTGCCGTTGCTGAAGGACAGGGTGGCTTTGTTGTCAGCTAGCTTCATTGTTACTTTCCTTAGGTTTGCCGATGATCATCCGGTCGGGTGGGGCTGGGGGCTTTTCAGAGCGGGGGAACCCGCTTGTCAGGCCGCCAGCACGGGGGTGCCGCCGCTTCGCCGCAGCATGCCCAGCACTTCATGCACCTCGGGCGCGTCCAGCGCCTCGTCGGGTTCCTTGCGGCACAGCAGCAAGTCCAGGAGGTCGTTGTCCGCAAGGTCCATCAGGGCGGCAAGGCCCTGGGCGTGGCGCTGGTTCAGTTCGGGCTCGAAACGTGCAAAGAACTGTTCGATGAACAGATCGTTTTCCAGCAAACCACGCCGGCAGCGCCAGTGCAGCTTGCTGAGTTCGCGTTCCGTCAGCAGCGGCGAGGCTGCCGAGGGGGCGGTGGTGACGGTGGCACCCATGACGGTCGTGGTCCGCGGTCAGATGGCGCGACGCACCATCAGTTCCTTGATCTTGCCAATCGCCCGGGTGGGGTTCAGGCCCTTGGGGCACACGTCCACGCAGTTCATGATGGTGTGGCAGCGGAACAGGCGGTACGGGTCTTCCAGGTTATCGAGGCGCTCCGTGGTGGCTTCGTCGCGGCTGTCGGCGATGAAGCGGTAGGCCTGCAGCAGACCGGCGGGGCCCACGAACTTGTCGGGGTTCCACCAGAAGCTGGGGCAGCTGGTGGAGCAGCTGGCACACAGGATGCACTCGTACAGGCCGTTGAGCTCTTCGCGCTCCTCGGGCGACTGCAGGCGCTCGGTTTCGGGCGGTACGTTGTCGTTGATGAGGTACGGCTTGATGGAGTTGTACTGCTTGAAGAACTGCGTCATGTCCACGATCAGGTCGCGGATGACTGGCAGGCCGGGCAGGGGCTTCAGGACCACGGTGCCGGGCAGCGTGTTCATGTTGGTCAGGCAGGCCAGGCCATTCTTGCCGTTGATGTTCATGGCATCCGAGCCACAGACACCTTCGCGGCAGGAGCGACGGAACGACAGGGTGGGGTCTTGCGCCTTGAGCTTCATCAGGGCGTCCAGCAGCATGCGTTCGCTGCCGTCGAGTTCCACTTCGACGGTCTGCATGTAGGGCTTGGCGTCCTTGTCAGGATCGTAGCGGTAGATTTGGAAGGTGCGTTTTGCCATGGTGGGTGCTCCTGTATCCGTTTAGAACGTGCGAACCTTGGGCGGAACTGAGTCCACGGTCAGGGGTTTGAGTTTGACGGGCTTGTAGGTCAGGCTGTTGCTCTCGCTGTGCCACAGGGTGTGCTTCATCCAGTTGGCATCGTCGCGGCCCAGTGGTGCCACCGGGTCGTCTGCGGGGCGCTCGTAGTCGCTCACGGTGTGGGCGCCGCGGCATTCCTTGCGGGCGGCGGCAGACACCATGGTGGCTTGCGCAGCTTCGATCAGGTTCTCGACTTCCAGTGCTTCGATGCGGGCGGTGTTGAACACCTTGGAGTGGTCCTTTAGGCCCACGCTGTTCACGCGGTTGCGCAGCTCGGCAATCTTCTTGACGCCTTCGTCCATGCTCGCCTGCGTGCGGAACACACCGGCATGCAGTTGCATGCTGGCGCGGATGTCGTTGGCCACGTCCTGGGCGTATTCGCCGCTGCTGGCGCCTTGCAGGCGGTTGAGGCGTTCCAGGGTGCGGTCGGCCGCATCCTTGGGCAGGGGCTTGTGGTTCTTGTTCTTGTCGTTGAACTCGACGATGTGGTTGCCAGCAGCGCGGCCGAACACCAGCAGGTCCAGCAGCGAGTTGGTGCCCAGGCGGTTGGCGCCGTGCACCGATACGCAAGAGCATTCGCCCACTGCATAAAGGCCGTTGACCACGAGGTTGTCGTTGCCGCCTTGCTGCACCACGACCTGGCCATTGATGTTGGTGGGGATGCCACCCATCTGGTAGTGGATGGTGGGCACCACGGGGATCGGCTCCTTGGTGATGTCCACGTTGGCGAAGTTGACGCCGATTTCATACACCGAAGGCAGGCGCTTGTGGATGGTTTCTGCGCCCAGGTGGTCCAGCTTGAGCAGCACGTAGTCCTTGTTGGGACCACAGCCACGGCCTTCCTTGATTTCCTGGTCCATCGAGCGGGACACGAAGTCGCGCGGTGCCAGGTCCTTCAGGGTGGGCGCATAGCGCTCCATGAAGCGCTCGCCATTGCTGTTGAGCAGGATGGCGCCTTCACCGCGGCAGCCTTCGGTCAGCAGCACGCCCGCGCCGGCCACGCCGGTGGGGTGGAACTGCCAGAACTCCATGTCTTCCAGCGGAATGCCAGCGCGCGCGGCCATGCCCAGACCGTCACCGGTGTTGATGAAGGCGTTGGTCGATGCGGCAAAGATGCGGCCAGCGCCACCCGTTGCCAGCAGCGTGGTCTTGGCTTCAAGGATGTGCAGGTCGCCGGTTTCCATTTCCAGCGCCGTCACGCCCACCACGTCGCCGTCGGCGTCGCGGATCAGGTCCAGGGCCATCCACTCCACAAAGAAGTTGGTGCGGGCTTTGACGTTTTGCTGGTACAGCGTGTGCAGCATGGCGTGGCCCGTACGGTCGGCTGCAGCGCAAGCGCGTTGCACGGGCTTTTCGCCATAGTTGGCGGTATGGCCGCCGAAGGGGCGCTGGTAGATCGTGCCGTCGGTGTTGCGGTCAAACGGCATGCCCATGTGCTCCAGGTCGTACACGACCTTGGGGGCTTCGCGGCACATGAACTCGATGGCATCCTGGTCGCCGAGCCAGTCGGAACCCTTGATGGTGTCGTAGAAGTGGTAGTGCCAGTTGTCCTCGGACATGTTGCCCAGCGACGCGCCGATGCCGCCCTGGGCCGCCACGGTGTGCGAACGGGTGGGGAATACCTTGGAGAGGACCGCAACGTTCAGGCCCGCGCGGGCCAGTTGCAGAGATGCCCGCATGCCGGAGCCACCGGCTCCGATGATGATGACGTCAAACTTGCGCTTGGTGATGTTGGCTTGTGTGTAGCTCATTGTGTACCTTCAATCGCGGGAATCAGAGACGCCACAGAACCTGGATGCCCCAGCCAGCGCAGCTGACCAGCCAGACAATGGCGAACACTTGCAGTGCCAGGCGCAGGCCCACGGGCTTGATGTAGTCCATCAGGACTTCGCGCAGGCCGACCCACGCATGCCAGGCAATCGCGACGATCACGGAGAAGGTCAGCACCTTCATCCATTGGGCCGAGAAAATGCCCGCCCATTTGTCGTAGCCGATGGGGCCTTTGGTGAAGATGACCTGGGCCAGCAGGGCCAGGGTGAACAGCGCCATCAGGACTGCCGTGACGCGCTGGCTGAGCCAGTCGCGCAGGCCATAGTGGGCGCCGACGACGACGCGCTTGGAACCGTAATTGACGGACATGGGAAATTCCTCTCGATTTTTGTGGGCGGTCACGGCTCGGCCGTGTCTGCCGAAATGCGGTTGATCAGTACAGGCTGAAGAGCTTGGCACCCAGCACCAGGGTCAGGCCAATGCTGATGGCGAGCACCACCAGGGCCGACGTCTTGCCAAATTCCTTGTTCACGGCGCTGTGGCTCACATCCATCCACAGGTGGCGCAGCCCGGCCGTGAAGTGGTGCAGGTACGACCAGATCAGCGCCAGTGCCACCAGCTTCACGAACCAGCCCGGAACAAAGCCGATACCGGTGCTGAAGGCCGCAGAGAACCGTGCGAAAGAGTATTCGGAGGACACCGAGGTGTCGAACATCCAGATGATGAAAGGCAGCAGCAGGAACATGATCAGCCCGCTGCCCCGGTGCAGGATGGACACCCACGCTGCGGGTGTCATGCGGTAGGTGGTCAGGTCCTTGAAGGCATTGATGTTGCGGAATTCAGGCCGTTTTTTGGCGAGTTCTGTCATGTTGTGTGCTTTCGTGGATGTAACTGCTTTGTAATTTGAAGATGCAAAGAACGCAAAATTCTATTGCAACGCAACAATAAGGGTTTTGACCAGACCCGAATTATTGACGTTTGCAGTCAGGTGCCAGCCCGGTGTCAGCTCAGTTCGTTGCGGTAATGGTGGGTATCGGTGAGATAAAGCCCGCGCCGTAACTCCATCGGAACATCGTTGTAGGTGTAGGCAATACGTTCGACGCTCAAAAGGGGGGTGTTCACGGTGATCTGCAGCAGTTGCGCTTGCTCAGCGTCGGGGAGTACGGCCCGGATTTTCTCTTGGGCGCGCACCATGCGCACGCCAAAATCCAGTTCGAACATGGCGTAGGTCGGCCCCTGGTAGTTGGCGAGCTGGTCTGCCGTCAGCCCTTTGAAAGCTTGCCCGGGGAGCCAGATATCTTCCAGGATGGTCGGGACACCTGCAAAAGAAAGAATGCGCCTGGCCTGCATCACGGCGTCTCCGCTGCGCAAGGCCAGTGCGCGGGCCACATCCGCGCTCGCACGGACGCGGCGGCAGTCGATCACCGTGCGCTGGGCCGGCCCTTCCACCCGCGCATCGCCCGTATCGGGAAGCAGCTTCAAAAAGCGGTATTGAACATGTTGTTCCGCATGGGTGGCGACAAAAGTGCCCTTGCCCTGGCGGCGCATGACAAGGTTTTCGGCCGCCAGCTCGTCAATGGCCTTGCGCACCGTGCCCTGGCTCACGCGAAACCGCGCGGCAAGCTCCATCTCGCTGGGAATGGCTTCGCCGGGCTTCCATTCGCCCTGCTGCAGGCTCTGCAGGATGAGTCCCTTGATCTGCTGGTACAGCGGGCTGAACGCGGGCGTGGCATTGCCGGCGGCGCCGGATGGCGTGCCGGCGGGGTCAGCGGCGTACGGAAGGGATGACATGACAGGAGAATGCGGTGGGCGCCTGGTGGGTGCGTGGTGGGGGTATCAGCGGGTATCAATCATATCTTATATAAGACATAAGACAAATTGACCCGACGCGCCGATCAGCAGTACAATCCAAGGCTGTTTTGCGGGGCACGGGCTGCTGGTAACAGACGCAGGTGCTTGGCTTTCATCACCGTTTCTGTTTTTCACTTCCTGGAGTTTTTCACCATGAGCAAGAAGCCTGTTCGCGTGGCCGTCACCGGCGCCGCTGGCCAAATTGGTTACGCCCTGCTGTTCCGTATTGCCTCCGGCGAAATGCTGGGCAAGGACCAGCCCGTCATCCTCCAGCTGCTCGAAGTGCCCGTGGAAGGCCCCCAGAAGGCGCTCAAGGGCGTGATGATGGAGCTCGATGACTGCGCATTCCCCCTGTTGGTGGGCATGGAAGCCCACAGCGACCCCATGACCGCCTTCAAGGATGCCGACTACGCGTTGCTGGTCGGTTCGCGCCCCCGTGGCCCCGGCATGGAGCGTGCCGAGCTGCTGGCCGTCAACGGCGCCATCTTCACGGCACAGGGCAAGGCCCTGAACGCCGTGGCTTCGCGCAACGTGAAGGTGCTGGTGGTGGGCAACCCTGCCAACACCAACGCCTACATCGCCATGAAGTCGGCCCCAGATCTGCCCCGCAAGAACTTCACCGCCATGCTGCGCCTGGACCACAACCGCGCCGCGAGCCAGATCGCTGCCAAGACCGGCAAGGCCGTGGCCGACATCGAGAAGCTGACCGTCTGGGGCAACCACTCGCCCACGATGTATGCCGACTACCGCTTCGCCACCATCAACGGTGAAAGCGTCGCCAAGATGATCAACGACCAGGAATGGAACGCCAACACCTTCCTGCCCACCGTCGGCAAGCGCGGTGCGGCCATCATCGAAGCCCGCGGCCTGTCGTCGGCAGCCTCCGCGGCCAATGCCGCCATTGACCACATGCGCGACTGGGCCCTGGGTACCAACGGCAAGTGGGTCACCATGGGCGTGCCCTCGGATGGCCAGTACGGCATTCCCAAGGACACCATGTTCGGTTTCCCAGTCACCTGCGAAAACGGCGAATACAAAGTGGTGGAAGGTCTGGAGATCGACACGTTCTCGCAAGAGCGCATCAACACCACGCTGGCTGAGCTGCAAGGCGAGCAAGACGGCGTGAAGCACCTGCTGTAAACCAGGTAAGCGCCATGCAGCCGACGCCACAGGCATCGGGCCCTGATCGGGCCGCCCGGGTCCCCGCACAGGGGCAGGGCGCTGCGCCAATCCATCCACGCGATGTGTTGCTGGGCGCCCAGGCGCAGACGGGTTTCCTGCCGGTCTGCGACCACTACAGCGGCGTCGAAGCGCGCATGCGCAAGAGCCTGCAGCTGCAGGCGGAAATGATGCAGGAGTTCGGTACCTGCGTCTTTGATGTCACCCTCGACTGTGAAGATGGTGCCCCCGTCGGCCTCGAAGCTGACCATGCCCGGCTGGTTGCCAGCCTGGCCGGCGGCGCTGCGCCAGGTGCGCGCGTAGCGGCCCGGGTCCACGCGGTGGACCATCCGGCGTTTGCCAATGACGTCGCCACGATCGCGGGCGAGGCGGGCCACCGGCTCAGCCACATCATGCTGCCCAAGGTGGAATCTGTGGACGATGTGCTCAAGGCGGAGCGCGCGCTGGAACAGGCCTCTCCGGCTTTGGTGCCGATCCATGCCCTCATCGAATCTCCGGCCGCAGTGCACAGAGCGTTCGAGATCGCCGCGCACCCCCGCGTGCAGAGCCTGAGCTTTGGGCTCATGGATTTTGTGTCGGCCCATGCTGGCGCGATACCGGCACAGGGCATGAGCTCAACCGGACAGTTTTCGCACCCCCTGGTGGTGCGTGCCAAGCTGGAAATCGCCGCTGCCTGCCATGCCCATGGCAAGGTGCCGTCGCATTGCGTTGTCACCGAGTTTTCCGATACGTCGGCCTTGCACCGCGCCGCCAGCCAAGCTGCGCGCGAGCTGGGTTACACCCGCATGTGGAGCATCCATCCGGCCCAGATCCGGCCCATCCTGCAGGCATTTGCACCTGCGCAGGATGACATTGAGGTTGCTTCAAAAATAATAGCTGCCGCCGCAGATTCTGATTGGGCTCCGATCAGTTTTGAGGGTGTGTTGCACGACCGTGCGAGCTACCGTTTTTACTGGCAGTTGCTTGAGCGCGCCCACAGCACCGGGCGTGCACTTCCCGATTCCGTGCGCCATTGGTTTGGCGATCCGGCCTCCGTTCCATCGTGAACACTCCTGAATCCTTCTCGCAGGACCACCCATGAAATCCTTCATTGCTTCCGCATTGATGCTGCTCGTTCCGGCGCTTGCCGTGGCGCAAACTCCCGCCAAGCCCGAGGTCAAGGCTTCGGCCAAGCCGGCTGCCAAGCCCGCCAAGACTGCGGAAAAGGCGCCCGCCGCCAAGAAGTCCGCGGTGGCCAAATCCGAGGGCACCAGCAGCCGCACGCAGCTCAAGAGCGCGGCCAACCAGGTGGCTACCGGCATCATCGCGGCCGAAGCAGCCTTGTCTCCTGACGAACTCGCCATTGCAGAGCGGGTGCATGTCGGCCGCATCCCCTGTGAGCTGGGTGCGTTCGTCACCGTGTCGCCCGAGCCCGCGAGCCCGGGGCACTTTCACATCGAAGGCAAGGGCTTCAAGTACTTCATGGCGCCTGTGGCTACCACCACGGGGACGGTGCGCCTGGAGGACAAAAAGGGCGGAGCGGTGTGGCTTCAGATTGCCAACAAATCCATGCTCATGAACCAGAAACTTGGCCAGCGCCTGGCCGATGAGTGCATGAGCCCTGAGCAGATCATCGTGGCCGAAGCCATCAAGAAGAACCCCCCTGTGAGCGTGCTGGAGCCTCTCAAGTAGCCCACGCGCCGCGGGGCTATTCGCCCCTGAAAAAAACAACACCCTGTGCGTGCAGCACGAAAGCCCGTGTGCCGAGGCTGATTTCGCACGCCACCCCACTTTAGAACGCAACCGGAGAAAACTGATGTTGAAAGCCTACCGTGACCATGTTGCAGAGCGCGCTGCTCTGGGCATTCCGCCCCTGCCCTTGAGCGCCAAGCAGACCAGCGAACTGATCGAGCTCCTCAAGAACCCTCCAGCTGGCGAAGAAGCCATGCTGGTCGACCTGATCACCCACCGCGTGCCTGCCGGTGTGGACGATGCCGCCAAGGTGAAGGCCAGCTACCTGGCGGCTGTGGCGCACGGTACTGAGGTGTGCACCCTCATTGGCCGCGAGCGCGCAACGCAGCTACTGGGCACCATGCTGGGTGGCTACAACCTCACGCCGCTGATCGACCTGCTGGACGATGCTGCGGTGGCGTCCGTCGCCGCCGAAGCGCTCAAGAAGACGCTCTTGATGTTCGATCAGTTCCATGACGTCAAGGAAAAGGCCGACAAGGGCAATACCTTCGCCAAGGCCGTGCTGCAGAGCTGGGCCGACGCCGAGTGGTTCACCAGCCGCCCCGAAGTGCCCCAGAGCATCAAGCTCACCGTGCTCAAGGTTACCGGCGAGACCAACACCGACGATTTGTCGCCCGCCCCCGACGCCTGGAGCCGCCCCGACATCCCGCTGCATGCGCTGGCCATGCTCAAGAACAAGCGCGACGGCATCACGCCTGAAGAAGACGGCAAGCGCGGCCCGGTGAAGTTCATCGAAGACCTGCGCGCCAAGGGCAACCTGGTGGCCTATGTGGGTGACGTGGTCGGCACGGGTTCCAGCCGCAAGTCGGCCACCAACAGTGTGCTGTGGTTCACCGGCGAAGACATTCCGTTTGTGCCCAACAAGCGGTTTGGCGGCGTCTGCCTGGGCAGCAAGATTGCTCCCATCTTCTACAACACCATGGAAGACGCGGGCGCGCTGCCGATCGAGCTGGACGTGAGCCAGATGCACATGGGCGACGAGATCGAACTGCTGCCCTACGCCGGCAAGGCGCTCAAGGACGGCAATGTGATTGCCGAATTCGAAGTCAAGAGCGAAGTGCTGTTTGACGAAGTGCGTGCCGGCGGCCGCATTCCGCTGATCATCGGCCGCGGCCTGACCACCAAGGCCCGCGAAGCCCTGGGCCTGCCCCCATCCACGCTGTTCCGCCTGCCCCAGGTGCCCGCTGCCACCGGCAAGGGCTTCACCCTGGCGCAAAAGATGGTGGGCCGTGCCTGCGGTCTGCCCGAAGGCCAGGGCGTGGTGCCCGGCACGTACTGCGAACCCCGCATGACGTCGGTGGGTTCGCAAGACACCACCGGCCCGATGACCCGCGACGAACTGAAGGACCTGGCTTGCCTGGGCTTCAGCTCCGACCTGGTGATGCAGTCGTTCTGCCACACGGCCGCTTACCCCAAGCCCGTGGACGTGAAGATGCACCACGAGCTGCCGGACTTCATCAGCACGCGCGGCGGCATCTCGCTCAAGCCCGGCGACGGCATCATCCACAGCTGGCTCAACCGCATGCTGCTGCCCGATACGGTGGGCACAGGCGGCGATTCGCACACCCGCTTCCCCATCGGCATCAGCTTCCCCGCAGGTTCCGGCCTGGTGGCTTTTGCCGCTGCCACGGGCGTGATGCCCCTCGATATGCCCGAATCGGTGCTGGTGCGCTTCAAGGGCCAGATGCAACCGGGCGTGACGCTGCGCGACCTGGTGCATGCCATTCCGCTATACGCCATCAAGGCAGGCCTGCTGACAGTGGAAAAGCAGGGCAAGAAGAACATCTTCTCGGGCCGCATCCTTGAGATCGAAGGCTTGCCCGACATGAAGGTGGAACAGGCGTTCGAGCTGTCCGACGCGTCGGCTGAGCGCTCTGCAGCGGGCTGCACCGTCCGCCTGAACAAGGAACCCGTGATTGAGTACATCAACTCGAACATCGTGCTGCTCAAGAACATGATCGCCCAGGGCTACGCCGACGCACGCACCATCGGCCGCCGCATCAAGGCCATGGAAGCCTGGCTGGCCAACCCGCAGCTGCTGGCGCCCGACGAAGACGCCGAGTACGCGGCCGTGATCGAGATCGACCTGTCCGAGATCACCGAGCCGATCGTGTGCTGCCCCAACGATCCGGACGACGCCAAGACGCTGTCGGACGTGGCTGGCGCCAAGATTGACGAAGTGTTCATCGGCTCGTGCATGACCAACATCGGCCACTTCCGCGCAGCTTCCAAGCTGCTCGAAGGCAAGAAGGACATCCCGGTAAAACTGTGGATGGCCCCACCCACCAAGATGGATGCGCACCAGCTCACCGAAGAAGGCCATTACGGCGTGTTCGGCGCGGCCGGTGCCCGCATGGAAATGCCCGGCTGCTCACTGTGCATGGGCAACCAGGCACAGGTGAAGGAAGGCGCTACCGTGATGTCCACCAGCACGCGCAACTTCCCCAACCGCCTGGGCAAGAACACCAACGTGTACCTGGGCTCGGCAGAACTCTCGGCCATCTGCTCCAAGCTGGGCCGCATTCCCTCCAAGGAAGAGTACCTGGCTGACATTGGTGTCATCAACCAGAACGGCGACAAGATCTACAAGTACATGAACTTCGACCAGATCGCCGAGTTCAAGGAAGTGGCAGACGGCGTGACCGCCTGATTGGCGGCGCGCTGGCGCGGATAGCGTCCTGTCCAATAAAAGAAAAGCGGCTCCAGGAGCCGCTTTTTTCATGCGCTGGCGCGTCGCTATGTTGCGACCCTATGCCAGACCCGGAGACGCTTATCGGCGATACGGCTTGCGCTGGTCGCGGTCTTCGCCGATTTCGTGGCCTACCAGCGCACCGGCAGCGGCACCGCCAATGGTGCCGACCGGACCGCCGAAGATGGCGTTACCGGCGACCCCGCCTACGACAGCGCCTACGCCCGTTCCGACCTGTGCGCCAGTAGGGTTCGATGCGCAGCCGCCAAGGGCCAGGGCTGCAGTGCAAGTGGTTGCGAGGAGTATGTGACGGATTTTCATGGCAGGAGTCCTTTATGAATGGATCCAGGCCCTGATGCCCGTCTGCTGTTTGCGGAGGGGCTTGACCTGTGCCTTTACTATCGACTCTGCCCGCAGGACTGCGCGTAGGCAGGCTTGGCGTGCGTGTGTAGGACGGGGCGGGCTTGGGAATGCCTTCAAGGCAAGCGCTGAAAACCCCTCGCGCGCCGCGCACTCCGGCTTTGGGCGGTCTGAGGCGTTGCACATCCTGGCCGCAGCTGCGATTTGCGCCTTGCATCCCGTCCCGAATGGGTGACCGCGCCACAGGGTTTATTTTGCGGCGGCTTAACCCGGGCGCAGGCAGATCGTGACCAGCAGCGAGGCGTGCTCCACCGCCTTGAGCGAGTGCAGCGCGCGGGGGGCCAGATGCACAAAGTCGCCGGGGTGCAACTGCTGGTTTCCGTCCTCGGTGGTGAACTCGACCACGCCTTCAAGGCATTGCACGGTGGCTTCCCCCGGTGTCTGGTGCTCCTTCATGGATTTGCCTGCGGGCAGTACCACGCGCATGACCTCGAGCTGGCCCGCCTTGAGAATGGCGGCAGTGACAGCCTCAGGCAGGCGGTCGCCCAGAGGGCGCACGCTCACGATCTGGCCGGATTGGGCGTGGGGCAGGGCCATGGCTATCTCCTTCTTCGGCCCCGGCGCCCAAGGGGATCCACGAGCACGGGGCGCCGGTGATGGGGCTTACTTTGCCTGCAGTTGGCGCCCTGCGCAAGGCGGGCTTGCCTACACCGACCGGCTGCGCGCCAGCGGCGGGTTCTTGGCGAAGTAGCGCACGATGCCGCGCATCAGCGCGTCGGCGAGCTTCTCCTGGTAGGCGCTGCTGCGCAGGCGCTTTTCTTCTTCCGGGTTGCTGATGAAGGCGGTTTCCACCAGCACGCTGGGGATATCCGGGGCCTTGAGCACTGCAAACCCCGCCTGCTCCACACGCGGTTTGTGCAGCCGACCCACATTGCCAATCTCGCCCAGCAACACCGTCCCCAGCTTCAGGCTGTCGTTGATTTGCGCTGTGGTGCTCATGTCCAGCAGCGCGCGCTGCACCTGCCGGTCTTTGGATTGCACATTGATGCCACCCACCAGATCTGCCTGGTTTTCCTTGTTGGCCAGCCAGCGCGCAGCCGTGCTGGAGGCGCCGCCCTGGCTCAGCGCAAACACGCTGGCGCCGCGCGCCGTGGGCACCGTGAACGCGTCGGCATGGATGCTGACGAACAGGTCGGCCTGCACGCGCCGCGCCTTTTGCACGCGGGTGGCCAGGGGTACAAAGTAGTCGCCGTCGCGCGTCAGGTAGGCGCGCATGGGGTTGCCTCCCACGGTGGTGGCGTTGATGCGATCGCGCAGCATGTGCGCCACGCGCAGCACCACGTCCTTTTCGCGCGTGCCTGCGGGGCCGATGGCACCGGGGTCTTCGCCGCCATGACCAGGGTCCAGCGCCACGATGATGATCCGGTCGGTCTGGGTGGTGGTGGCGCGGTTGCCAGGGCGCGCGGGTTCCGGTGGCGGCGTGGTGGCCACCATGGGCGGGGGCTCGGGCGGGCCCGGGCGCTGGCTGCGCTGGGCAATCAGGTCGCCCAGGGGGTCGTGCTCGGCGGGGGGCGCAGGGGGCCGTGCGGCGGCGGCTGCGGCAGCTGTCAGCGGTGGGTTGGGGGCTGGCGCGGGTTTGGCAGGGGCTTCGCGCAGGCGCTCGGCAATCAGCGCCTCCAGCGGGTCCACCGGCTCGGCGGGGTACAGGTCAAACACCAGCCGGTGCTGGTAGGCGGCCACCGGCGGCAGGGTGAACACCTGGGGCATGGCGGCCTGTTTCAGGTCGACCACCAGCCGCACCACGCCAGGCGCGTTCTGGCCCACACGGATGCCGGCAATGTTGGGGTCGTCGGGCTTGACCTTGGCCACCAGCTCGCGCAGCTCGGGGCTCAGGTCAATGCCCTCAATGTCCACCGCCAGCCGGGGCGGTGTGGTGACGAAAAACTGCTTGGCCACCAGCGCACCGTCGGATTCGATGGTCACCCGCGAATATTCGGGGGCGGGCCACACGCGCACGGCCAGGATGGTGGCGCCGCGTGCAATCTGCTGCGTGCCCAGCAGCAGCACCAGGCTGCCCGCTTGCAGCACGGAGCGGCGCGAGGGCAGGGGGGCAGCAGCGGGGCGGGCGGGCAGGGTGGGTTCGTTCACGGCGTCTCAGAGGGCTTGCAGCAGGCTGCGCCCGGTGGCGGTGTGGGCGTGCAGCGTGATCTTCCTTTCGGTGTCATCCATTGCTTCAATGTGGATAGCAAGGTCCGCAAGCGGGGTAAGCGCTGCGGCCTTTTCCGGCCATTCTGCCACCTTGAGGCCGGGGTTGGCAAAAATGTCCCTGAAACCCGCATCCTCCCACTCGCGCGGGTCGTCAAAACGGTAGAAGTCGAAGTGCCAGATGGCGAGGCCCGGGGCCTCGTGCGGCTCCACCACGGCATAGGTGGGGCTCTTGATGCGGCCTTGCACGCCCAGGGCGCGCAGCAGGTGGCGCACCAGTGTGGTCTTGCCCGCGCCCAGGTCGCCGTGCAGGGTCACGAAGGCATTGGCCAGCAGGGGCTGTGCGGCAAGGCGCTGCGCGAAGGCGGTGGTGTCGTCCTCGCTGTGCCAGGTGAAATGGCGCGTGGCCGGGGCGGCGGTGGCGTCGCCGCTTTCTACAATCTGGCCGGTATGTGGTGCAACAGTCAACTCGTTCCTCAAATGCAGGAGTGGGCCCGCGAACTGGGATTTTCCCAAATCGGCGTGGCGGGGGTGGACTTGTCTGCGGCAGAGCCCGGGCTTGAGGCCTGGCTGGCGCAGGGGTTCCATGGTGACATGCATTACATGGCATCCCATGGGTTGAAGCGCGCACGCCCGGCCGAGCTGGTGCCCGGCACGGTGAGCGTGATCACCGCGCGCATGGATTACTTGCCGCGCGATACCGCCGTGGACGCGCCCGAAGGCTGGCAGGTGATGGAGCTCTCGCGCCTCGTCCGCCCGCAGGAAGGCATCGTCTCCGTCTATGCCCGGGGCCGGGACTACCACAAGGTGCTGCGCGCGCGCCTGCAAAAACTGAGCGACCGCATTGCCGAGGCGATTGGCCCGTTTGGCCACCGCGTGTTCACCGACTCGGCCCCCGTGCTGGAGGCCGAGCTGGCTGCACGCAGTGGCCAGGGGTGGCGCGGCAAACACACGCTGGTGCTCAGCCGCGAGGCGGGGTCGATGTTCTTTCTGGGCGAAATCTATGTGGACATGGCCCTGCCCGAAAGCGAGCCCGTCACCGCGCACTGCGGCAGTTGCAGTGCCTGCATCGACATCTGCCCCACGCAGGCCATCATTGCGCCGCACCGGCTGGATGCGCGGCGTTGCATCTCGTACCTGACCATCGAGCACGCCGGGCCCATTCCGCTGGAACTGCGGCCGCTGATGGGCAACCGCATCTATGGCTGCGACGACTGCCAGCTGATCTGCCCCTGGAACAAGTTCGCCCAGGTCAGCCGCCTGCCGGATTTTGACGAGCGCAAGGGCCTGGCGGGTCAGCAACTGGTGCATCTGTTTGCGTGGGACGAGCCGACCTTTTTGCGCATGACCGAGGGTGGCCCCATCCGCCGCATCGGGCACGAGCGCTGGCTGCGCAATGTGGCTGTGTCGCTGGGCAATGCGCTGCGGGCGACGGGCGACGAGGCGGTGCGTGCGGCATTGCAGTCCCGCGCCGACGACCCCAGCGAGCTGGTGCGCGAGCATGTCGCCTGGGCGCTGGATTTTGAATGAAATTGGCCACCAGCGCTTGATGGATAAGCGCGAACAGCTATCAAAATAAGAGCATTGGTACCGCTTTGCTGCGGCGTGTTGCTTTGGCTCTTGCGGCTACCGCGCCAGCCAACCTGTGTCTTTGAGGGTCAACACCAGCCCCTGGGTGAATTCTTCATACCCCGCCGCATTGGCATGGATCTGGTCCGCCCGCAGCCGCTCCTGCCCCAGTACACCTGACCAGCCTTTGCGGTGCAGCGGCACTTTCAGCTCGCTGGCGATTTCCTCGTACATGGCGTGGTCGCTCAGGCGGCCTACTGCGGCCAACATCGTCAGCTCGGGCACGGCCACCAGCAGCACCTGTGCGCCGCTGGCCTGTGCATCAGCGCAGATCTGGCGGATGTTGCTGCGGGTTGTGGCAGTGCTCTGGCGGCGCAAAAAGTCGTTGCCGCCAATGCTCACGATCACCAGCGCGGGGGTGTACTTCTTCAGCAACCCTGGCAACCGTGCCAGCGCCTGGGCAGAGGTGTCGCCCGAGATGCCGCCGTTGACTACTTTCCAGCCTGTCAGGCGTGCCAGCACGGCCGGGTAGGCGGTGTCGGCCGAGGCACCCACGCCCGATGTCAGCGAGTCGCCCAGGGCCAGCACGGTGGCATCGGGCGACAACGATTGCGCGCGCGGGGTTTTGCGCCCGCAGCCCACCTGCTCCACCAGCGCCAGTGCCCCCAGGCTTGCCATCAACGTGCGGCGGCTCGTCACAGCGTCCGAACCCAGGGCTCTGCGGGAATCGGTCATCGGAGAAACCCCAGCGCAAACGGCAGGCTGACCATGCCCAGCAAGGTGGATAGGGTGACCAGCCCGGCCACATACGGCCCGTTGTAGCCCATGCGCGCCGCCAGCACATAGCAGGTAGATGCGGTGGGCAGGGCCGAGAAGGCCAGAAGCACCGTCGTCTGCACCGGGTTCAGCCCGAACAGCCGTGCCATCGCAAACGCCAGCAGTGGCTGCACCAGGTGCCGGATGGACAACACCGCCACGCTCAGCGCCTTGCCGCGCGAGAGCAGGCCAAACTGCAGGCCTGCGCCGGCTGCCATCAGGCCGAGGGCCAGCGATGCGGCGCTGATGCGGCTGACTGTGGGGCTGGCCCATTCAGGGATCTGAAACCCCAGCAAATTGGCGATCAAACCCGATCCCGTGGCGATGATGAGCGGGTTGCGCATCAGCTCCCGTGCAAAGCTGTGCTGCCCGTGCCGCGCCATGGGCCACACGGCCGCCACGTTGAACAGCGGCACACACACGCCGATCAGCACGGCGATCATCAGCAGGCCTTCTGCGCCCGCCAGGCGCTCGGCAATGGCCAGGCCAATGAACGAGTTGAAGCGGAACGCCACCTGCGCGCTGGCCGCATGGTCGCGCGCGTCGATGTGTTTGCCCAGCCAGGGCCAGTGCGGCAGGCTGTAGGCCACCGCAATGCCTGAAACGCCCATGGCCAACCCCGCCGCAATGAGGCCCGACGCAGCGCCGATGTCCACGGGGCTCTTGACGATGGACTGGAACAGCAGTACCGGGAACAGCAGGTAGTACACCAGGCTCTCCACGGGCTGCCACACCGAGCGGTTGAGGGCGGTGTACCGGCAGATCAGGTAACCGCAGAGGATGAGGGAGAAATCCGGGATCAGGAGCTGGGCGTAATTCACGCTCCGAGAATACTTGATGCAAGGCAGGGTCTTGGGGTTAGCCCTTATGTGGAATCCGCAGGTTGATGGCGGGCGTGTTGCGCATACCATCAGCGCTGTCTGTTACCTCACGAAGGAGAACTCCATGCATCGTCGTCAATGGCTTGCGCTGTCCGTACTGGCCGCCGCAGCAGGTACCGCAGCCGCCCAGGGCTACCCCAACAAGGTGATCAAGCTGCAGGTGCCGTTTGCACCCGGTGGCACCACCGACATCATTGCGCGCGTGATCGCCGACCCGCTGGGCAAGGCCCTCGGCCAGAGCGTGATCGTGGAGAACAAGGCCGGTGGCGGCGGCATTGTGGGTGCGGCGGAAACGGCACGCTCGGCACCCGACGGCTACACGCTGGGCGTGGCCACCGTGTCCACCACGGCCGCCAACCCCGCCATCAACCCCAAGACCCCGTACAACCCGCTGACGGATTTCACGCCCATCATCAACATTGCGGCCACGCCCAACCTGATTGCCGTGAACCCCAGCTTCCCCGCCAAGGACTACAAGTCGTTTGTGGTCGAAGTGCAGAAGAACCCCGGCAAGTATTCGTATGCATCGTCGGGCACGGGCGGCATCGGCCACCTGCAGATGGAGCTGTACAAGAGCCTGTCCAACACCTTCGTCACGCACATCCCCTACCGCGGTGCGGGCCCTGCACTGAACGACACTGTGGCCGGCCAGGTGCCGATCATCTTTGACAACATCCCATCGGCGCTGCCCTTTATCAAGGACAACCGCCTGGTCGCCATTGCCGTGGCAGCCCCCCAGCGCGTGGCCGCACTGCCCAATGTGCCCACCTTCAAGGAACTGGGCCTGGAGCCCGTGAACCGCATGGCGTACTACGGCATCCTGGGGCCCAAGGGCCTGCCCAAGGACATCGTGGACAAGATCAACGCCGCCGTGCGCACCGCTTTGCAAGACCCGGCGGTGAAAAAGCGCATTGAAGACACCGGCTCGATCGTGGTGGGCAACACCCCCGAGCAGTTTGCCGAACAGATCAAGGCCGAATTCGCGGTGTACAAGGATGTGGTCGCCAAGCAGAAGCTGACGCTGGAATAAGCCGGCGCGGCTTTGTTGCCACACCAAGCCGCCCGTTGCCACGGGCGGTTTTTTTACGTGCTATCGTTTTTGCATGCTCCCCACCAGCCTGACCGCCATTGACACCTTTGTGGACGCCCTGTGGCTGGAGGACGGCCTGTCGCGCAACACGCTGGCCGCTTACCGGCGCGATCTCACGCTGTATGCACAGTGGCTGGCAGGCCAGCAGCCGCCGCTGGCGCTGGATGACACAGCCGAGCACCATCTTCAGGGGTACTTTGCCGCCCGGCACGCGCAGACCCGTGCCACGTCTGCCAACCGGCGCCTGACGGTGCTGCGCCGCTACTTTCACTGGGCGGTGCGCGAGCGGCGCATGGCGGCCGACCCCACAGTGCGCCTGCAGGCCGCGCGCCAGCCGCTGCGCGTGCCCAAGACACTGTCCCAGGCGCAGGTGGAGGCACTGCTGAACGCACCCGACCTGGGCAACCCGCTGGGCCTGCGCGACCGCACGATGCTGGAGCTGATGTACGCCAGCGGGCTGCGCGTGACGGAGCTGGTCACGCTCAAGACCTTCCAGCTGGGGTTGAACGAAGGCGTGCTGCGAGTGATGGGCAAGGGTAGCAAGGAGCGGCTGGTGCCTTTTGGCGAGGAAGCCCGCCAGTGGCTGGAGCGCTACCTTCAGGAAGCGCGGGGCACGATCCTGGGCGGCCAGCAGACCGATGACCTCTTTGTGACGCAGCGCGGTAGCGGCATGACGCGCGTGATGTTCTGGGTCATTGTGAAGAAATGGGCGCAGGTGGCGGGCATCACCGTGCCGCTGTCGCCCCATACGCTGCGGCATGCCTTTGCCACACACCTGCTCAACCATGGCGCTGACCTGCGGGTGGTGCAGCTGCTGCTGGGGCACGCCGATATTTCCACCACCACCATCTATACCCATGTGGCGCGGGAGCGGCTCAAGTCGCTGCATGCGCAGCACCATCCGCGGGGTTGACCCTGGCCGGGCCAACGCCCGGCGCGCGTCACTCTTCGTTCAGGCTTTCCGCCCAGGTCAGCGCCTGCAGATGGGCCCAGTTGACCTGGCGGTTGGACAGATGCAGCGCGTCAGCCGCCCTGGCAAAGGCCACCTCATCGCCGCTTTCGCACGCAATGGTGAGCTCCAGAAAAGGCGCAAACACCCCGGTACCACGCAGCAGTGCATCCATCACGGGCTCGGGCAGCGCCACCGATTCCAGCGCTTTTTCAATGGGAACACCCAGCATGGTGTCGAGCAGCGAGAAGACGCCCACCACAAAAGCGTTGTCGCATTCTTCGGGCGGCAGCAGCTCGGCGGCGAGCAGCTCCATCAGGCGGCCACGCACCACGGCGGTCTGGCCCACGGCCGGTGGGGCACCGCCCGCGCGGGATGTGGTCATGAGCAAGGCTGCCCAGCGGAACAGCTTTTTGAGGCCCAGGATCATCACCGCATGGCGGAACGAGGTGATCTCGCACGACAGGCCAAAACCCGACGAGTTGATGAAGCGCAGCAGGTTGAAAGACAGGGTGGGGTCTTTCTTGAGCAGTTCTTCAATTTCAGCCGTGGTCGCCTGTTTGCGCACCAGGTTGATGAGCTGGATGATGGTGGCCTGCGAGGGGCGGATGGTGGTGGCCTTCACCAGCGACGGCTTGGCGAACCAGTAGCCCTGGAACAGCTTGACCCCCAGCCCGCGCATCAGCTCGTACTGCTCGGCGGTTTCCACCTTTTCGGCCACCAGCGTGGCCTTGCTGTGGGTGGTGGAGAACTTCACCAGCGGCCCTGCCAGTTCGGGCTTGAAGGCCTGCATGTCCAGCTTGATGAAGGACGCGAGCGGCAGCCAGCTGGTGTAGGCGCGCTTGAGGGCCTGCTGGTCGAACGCCAGGCGAAAACCGCGTGCGCGCAGTGCTTCCAGGGTGGGGATACGGCCTTCGATCTGCTCGGTGGTGGCGCCTTCGGGCAGGGGGGGGACTTCCAGTACCACCTTCTCGGGGTGGATCAGCTCCAGGTGGCCGCCCGAGAGGCTGTCGTGCGTGCAGTTGATGAACACCGTTTTCTTGCCCACCAGCGCTTCCGTGCCGGCGTACGACAGTGCATTGAACAGCAGGGCGGCATCACTGGCAGCGGTGTGCGCATCAGAGGCCGTGGAGCGGTCAAACAGCTCATAGCCATAGACAGCGCGGGATTCATCCACGATGGCCTGGCGCGCAATGATTGCGATGTTCTCGTCTACGGGTTCAACCGCTGGCGCTGCAGCTTCGGGGGCGTCTTGTTCAGGTGTGCTCGACATGGGTCTGCTGTGATGAAGGGCGGGGCTCGCACTTGATTCTAGACCGGCACGCTCCGCCCGCACAGGAATCCCTGCGCATCGCCCTGCATCGCAGGCAGACGGGTGTCAGTCGCCGAGCTGGTCTGCCCAGGCCAGCGCCTGCAGGTGGGCCAGGTTGATCTGCTGGCTGGACAGGTGCAGCAGCCCTGCCGTGCGGTTGAACACCACATCGTCGCTGGACTCGCAGGCCTCGGCCAGTGTCAGCAGGTCGCCCAGAAAGCCCTCTCGGCGCAGCAGCGCTGCAGCCACCGGCTCGGGCACGTTGAGCAGGCCCAGCGCCGATTCCATGGGCATCGAGAGCATGACGTCCAGCAGCGAGAAAATGCCGACGACAAAGGCCTGGTCGGCCTCTTCGGGGGGCAGCGTTTCCAGCGCCAGCAGTTCCATCAGGCGGCCCCGCACCACGGCCGTCTGCCCCACGGACGACGGCGTGCCACTGGTGCGCGAAGCGGTCAGCAGCAGGGCGGCCCAGCGGAAAAGCTTTTTCAGCCCCATCAGCATGACGGCCTGGCGGAAGGATGACACCTCGCGCGAGAGCCCGAAGCCGGCAGAATTGATCAGGCGCATCAGGTTGAATGCCAGGCCAGCGTCTTTCTTGAGCGTTTCTTCGATGTCGTCGGTGCTGGCCTGTTTGCGCACCTGGTTGATGAGTTCGATGATGCTGGCCTGCGAGGGCGTGAGCAGCTTGGCCTCAACGAGGGCTGGGCGCGCGAACCAGTAGCCCTGGAACATCTGCACGCCCTGGCTGGAGACCATGTCGTACTGCTGGGCGGTTTCCACCTTTTCGGCGATCAGTTCAGCCTGCGAATGGCGCCCCGCATAGCTGATGAGCACGGCGAGCTGGTCGGGGGCCAGCACCGACAGGTCCAGCTTGATGTAGTCGGCCAGCGGCAGCCAGGGCGCATAGGCCGACTCCAGCACAGTGTGGTTGAACGCCAGGTGAAAGCCGCGATCGCGCAGCTCCGTGAGGATGGGCAGTCGCGTGGCCACCTCTTCACTGGCCGCATGGCCCAGCGGCGGGATCTCCAGCACCACCTTGTCAGGGTCTACCAGTTCCAGGTGCCCGCCCGAGAGGCTCTCGTGGGTGCAGTTGACGAAGATGAGCTTCTTGCCCACCAGCTCTTCGGTGCCCGCATGCGACAGCGCCGTGAAGACCAGGATCACATCGGTGGCGGCCGTGTGCGCCGCGCCGCTGCGCGAGCGGTTGAACAGTTCGTAGCCCACCACCACCTGTTGCGCGTTGACGATGGCCTGCCGCGCGATCATGGCGACCGAGGTCTGGTTGTCGGTGGCAGGTGCAGAAGAAGTGCCGGGGGCGGTGTTTGTGCTCATGGAGGGAGTATCGAAGAAACAGGGGCCGGTGTCAGTGCCGGGCTGGCGCGGCGGATTGTAGGAGCGGCGGCAATGCGCCATGTAACCAGAATTTCACAGCTGCTGGAGCCAGCGCAGTTCGTTGTCGGTGAAGCCGGCCTTTTTGCGGGCCGTTTCGTTGAACGGGGGTTTGAGGCGCGGGGCCTCGTATTGCGCCACCAGCGTGGCGTAGTGGGTCTCGGGGTCCAGCCCCGCCCGTTCACAGAGCCAGCGATACCAGTGGTTGCCAATCGCCACATGACCCACCTCGTCGCGCAGGATGGTGTCCAGAATGGCCACGGCCGCGAGTGCGTCGGGCGTGCCCACCTGGCGCAGCTTGGCCTGGATCTGGGGCGTGGCGTCCAGCCCCCGGGCCTCCAGGGTCCGGGGCACCAGCGCCATGCGGGCAAGGATGTCGTGCCCAGTCTTCTCGCACATGGTCCACAGGCCCTGGTGGGCCGGGAAGTCGCCGTAGTCATGGCCCTGGCTGCGCAGGTGGTCGCGCAGCAGCCTGAAATGGCCGGCCTCCTCGGCCGCCACCAGCATCCAGTCGAGGTAGTAACGCTGCGGCATGCCGCCAAAGCGCCAGACGGCATCCAGCGCCAGGTTGATGGCATTGAACTCGATGTGCGCGATGGCGTGAATCAGCACGGCGCGCCCCTCGGGCGTGGCGGGCGAGCGCCGGGCCATGTCGGTATGACGCCGAAGCTCGGGGCGCGCAGGGCGGCCTGGCAGGTCGTGGGCGTCGCCGGGGATTGGGTGCGTGTCGTTTGCTATTGAAAGCGTAGCTGCTTGCGCATGCAGGGCAAGCGCTGCGGCCGCTTTTTGTTCAGGGTCTGAAAGGCACAAGACCTGCAGTGCACGTTGGCGAAGCTCCATCCTTACAATTCTAGGGGCGCTGTAACGCCTGGCAGCTTCTGTGGCCTTGCGCGCGCTGGCCTTTTCTTTTTCTGGAGTGGTGCATGGCAATTTATGAACTCGATGGCGTGGCGCCGCAGGTGGCCGCATCGGCCTGGGTGGCAGACAGCGCGCAGGTGATGGGCAACGTGGTGCTGGGCGAAGACGCCAGCGTCTGGTTTGGCACCGTGGTGCGCGGCGACACCGAGAGCATCACCATTGGCGCGGGCTCCAACATCCAGGACGCCACTGTGCTGCACGCCGACTTCGGAAAACCCCTGGTGGTGGGCGAGCGCGTGACGGTGGGCCACCAGGTCATGCTGCATGGCTGCACGATTGGCGACGAATCGCTGATCGGCATTGGCGCCGTGGTGCTCAACGGGGCGAAGATCGGCAAGCATTGCCTGGTGGGCGCCGGTGCGCTGGTCACCGAGGGCAAGGAGTTTCCCGATGGCTCCATGATCATTGGCAGCCCCGCCAAGGCGGTGCGCGAACTGACGCCCGAGCAGATCGAAGGGCTGCGCCAGAGCGCCCTGCACTACATGGACAACGCGCGACGTTTTCGAAACGGCCTGCGCAAAATCGGCTGATTGCCGACATTTTCTGGAACCCCTGCGTGTCTGAACTTCACAAGTTTCTTTTTGATGGCCTTCCCGTGCGCGGCATGATCGTGCGCCTGACCGATGCCTGGACGGAAATCCTGCGCGTGCGTGCAGGCAATTCCGCCACGGGCGCGTATCCCGCACCGGTGAGCGAGCTGCTGGGCGAGATGGCGGCGGCGGGTGTGTTGATGCAGTCCAACATCAAGTTCAACGGTGCGCTGGTGCTGCAGGTGTTTGGCGATGGCCCGGTCAAGCTGGCCGTGGCCGAGGTGCAGTCCGACCTGAGCCTGCGCGCCACGGCCACCATCAACGGCGACGTGCCCGACGGCGCGCGCCTGAGCCAGATGGTGAATGTGGGCGGCGGCGGCCGCTGCGCGATCACGCTGGATCCCAAGGACCGCCACCCTGGCCAGCAGCCCTACCAGGGCGTGGTACCGCTGCACGGCAACCACCACGAGAAGCTGGACCGCCTGTCCGACGTGCTGCAGCACTACATGCTGCAGTCCGAGCAGCTCGACACCATCCTGGTGCTGGGCGCCAACGAGCAGGTGGCGGCGGGACTGTTGATCCAGCGCATGCCCATCAAGGGTGAAGGCAACCTGGCCGCAGGGCTCTCGCACCGCGAGAGCGAAGACCAGATCGGCCACAACGAGGACTACAACCGCATCGCCCACCTGGCCGCCAGCCTGACGCGCGAGGAGTTGCTGACGCTGGACGTGGACACCATCCTGCGCCGCCTGTTCTGGGAGGAAAAGCTGCTGCGCTTTGAGCCCCAGCAAGGCGCCAGCGGACCGCGTTTTGCCTGCACCTGCAGCCGCGAGCGGGTGAGCAACATGCTGCGCAACCTGGGCGCGGAAGAAGCCGAGAGCATCCTCGCCGAGCGCGAGGACATCGAGGTGGGCTGCGAGTTCTGCGGCCAGCAGTACCGGTTTGATGCAGTGGACGCCGCGCAGATTTTTGTCTCGCCCGCTGTCAGCCAGCCGCCCGGGCCCACGGGCATCCAGTAATCCGCCAGATTTGGCACGGCCCTCAGGGTTGCTGTGCTTCTCGCTGGGCGACAAGCGAGGTGAACAGGCGGTGCTCGCATTGAGGGTCGCTGCATTTCTCGCAGTTCCAGTCGCGCAACCGGGGCTTTCGGGTGGCATTTTTTGATTCAAAACTGCCTCTGGCGCTTGCTGGATAAGCGCCAATAGCTATCTTATTGATAGCGTTCAGCGCGTTCTCGATCCGCCGTTCACCTTGGCCATAGACCACTTGGTAACGCAGCCCGGCCTGGGCCAGCGCAGCCCGAAGCCGGGCGTCCGCGGCTTCGCGGTCGGGTTGCTGCGCGGGCGGGCAGGGCAGGTCCAGCCCCATCAGCAGCGTGAGGGCAGCCGCCGTGCAGTCGTCCGCGGTCGTCGTGCAGACAAGGCGCGCAGCGCCTCGTGCCAACCGCTGTTGCAAATCGTGTGCGAGGGCTGCGGCCCCGGTGCCGGGTGCGCCGATCAGGGCAATGGTCGGCGGCGGCGCAGACACGGGGTGCACAAAAAACCGCGCCTCAGCGCGGTGTGAACTGCACGTAGATCTCGTTGGGCTTGACCATGCCCAGTTCGCTGCGTGCTTTTTCTTCCACCATGTCCAGGCCTTCCTTGAGGTCGTGCACCTCGGACGCCAGGCGCTCGTTGGCCTGGCGGGCCTGGTCGTTTGCGGCCTTCTGCACATCAATCTGCCGCTGCATCTCGTTGACACGCGGCACGCTGCCACGCCCCAGCCAGAGCTGGGCGTGCAGCCCTACCAGCAGTGCCAGCAGAACCACGGTGACGATGCGTGAGACCAAGGGTCAACCTTTACTGTTGCAACGATGTTTCGCCGCCGGGCCGCCCCAAGGCGCTCTGAACCGCTTGGCGGTCAGCCCCAAAAGGGAAACGTGGCCCCTTGGGGGGGCAGGGAGCCACACGCAGTGGGCGACCGTGGGGGGCATTACTTCAGGTTATAGAACGCAGCGCGGCCGGGGTACTGGGCAATTTCGCCCAGGTCTTCCTCGATGCGCAGCAGCTGGTTGTACTTGGCGATGCGGTCCGAACGGCTCAAGCTGCCGGTCTTGATCTGTCCCGCGTTGGTGCCCACGGCGATGTCGGCAATCGTGCTGTCTTCGGTTTCGCCCGAGCGGTGCGAGATCACGGCGGTGTAGCCGGCGCGCTTGGCCATCTCGATGGCGGCGAACGTTTCGGTCAGCGTACCGATCTGGTTGATCTTGATCAGGATGGAGTTGGCGATCTTCTTGTCGATGCCTTCCTTGAGGATCTTGGTGTTGGTCACGAACAGGTCGTCGCCCACCAGCTGCACCTTGTCGCCCAGGCGTTCGGTCAGGTGCTTCCAGCCGTCCCAGTCGCCTTCGTGCATGCCGTCTTCGATGCTGATGATGGGGTACTTGTCCACCCAGGTGGCCAGCATGTCGGTCCACTGCTCGGCGCTGAGCTTGATGCCGCCTTCGCCTTCCAGCACGTACTTGCCGTCCTTGTAGAACTCGCTGGCGGCGCAGTCCAGGCCCAGGGCGATCTGCTCGCCGGCGGTGTAGCCCGCAGCGTCGATGGCCTGCAGGATGAGCTGGATGGCGGCTTCGTGGTTTTCCACGGAAGGCGCGAACCCGCCTTCATCGCCCACGGCGGTGCTCATGCCCTTGTCGTGGATGATCTTCTTGAGGGCGTGGAACACCTCGGCGCCCCAGCGAACGGCTTCGCGGAATGTGGGCGCGCCCACGGGGATGATCATGAACTCCTGCAGGTCCAGGCTGTTGTTGGCGTGTGCGCCGCCGTTGATCACGTTCATCATGGGCACGGGCAACTGCACGCTGCCCATGCCACCCAGGTAGCGGTACAGGGGCAGGCCGGATTCTTCAGCCGCTGCGCGGGCCACGGCCATCGACACGGCCAGCATGGCGTTGGCGCCCAGGCGGCTCTTGTTCTCGGTGCCATCGAGGTCGATCAGGGTCTTGTCCAGAAAACCCTGTTCCGACGCATCCAGGCCCAGCACGGCTTCAGAGATTTCGGTGTTGATGGTTTCCACGGCCTTGAGCACGCCCTTGCCCAGGTAACGGCTCTTGTCGCCGTCGCGCATTTCAATGGCTTCGCGGCTGCCGGTGGATGCGCCCGACGGCACAGCGGCCCGGCCCATCACGCCCGATTCGAGCAGCACGTCGCACTCGACAGTGGGGTTGCCGCGGCTGTCCAGAATCTCGCGACCGACGATGTCAACGATAGCACTCATGGTTTTCCTTTTGCAGAAGTTTCAAATCAAATCGGGCTCCAGCGCTTGATGGATAAGCGCTGGCAGCTATCAATTAAAGAGCGAATCGGGTGTGTGCGCTCAGACGCCTTCGACGCACACCATGCGCATGATGGCGGCGCCTTCGCGGGCTGCCTTGGCCTTTTGGTACTCGGGCGTGTCGTAGAAAGCGCGGGCGGCTTCAAAGCTCGGAAACTTGAGAATCACGGTGCGGCCGGGGTTCCAGTCGCCTTCCAGCACCTCGACCTTGCCGCCGCGCACGCACACTTCAGCGCCGTGGGCCTGCATGGCCAGGGTGCTCCATTTGCGGTACTCCTCGTACTGCGTGGGGTTGGTGACGGTGACGGATGCGATGACGTAACCACTGCTCATGTCTTCAGGCTCCAAAGTTGTTTTCGAGGAATCCACTTTTCTTGGTGACGTCGTCCAGCGCCACCAGCGTTTCAAGCAATGCCTTCATGTGCTTGAGCGGCACGGCGTTGGGGCCGTCCGACCAGGCTTCGGCGGGGCGGGGGTGGGTTTCCATGAACAGGCCCGCCACGCCCACGGCCACGCCGGCGCGCGCAAGCACCGGCACCATGTCGCGCGCACCACCGCTCACGGCGCCCAGGCCACCGGGCTTTTGCACCGAGTGGGTCACGTCGAACACCACGGGCGCGCCGGAGTTGCGCATCTCGGCCAGGCTGGTCATGTCGGCCACCAGGTTGTTGTAGCCAAAGCTCACGCCTCGCTCGCAGGCGAGGAACCGGTCTTCTGACAGGCCGACTTCGGCTGCGGCGGCGCGGGCCTTGTCGATGACGTTCTTCATGTCCCAGGGTGCAAGAAACTGGCCCTTCTTGATGTTCACCGGCTTGCCCGATTGCGCCACAGCGCGGATGAAATCTGTCTGGCGGCACAGGAACGCAGGCGTTTGCAGAACGTCCACCACGCTGGCCACCTCGGCCACGTGCGAGGTGTCGTGTACATCGGTCAGGATGGGCAGCTGCAGCTGGCGACGCACTTCATCGAGGATCTTCAAACCGGCGTCGATGCCGACACCGCGCTTGCTGGTGCCCGACGACCGGTTGGCCTTGTCGAACGAGCCCTTGTAGATCAGCGGAATGCCCAGCGGCGCGCAGGCATCCTTGAGCTGGCCTGCGACGTCCAGCGACATCTCCAGGCCTTCGATGGAGCAGGTGCCTGCGATCAAAAAGAAGCGCTGGTCCAGGCCAACATTGAATCCGCACAGCTGCATCGTGACTCCCCTCAGGCTTTCTTCGTGGCTTGCTGGTGTTCCACGGCGGCCTTGATGAAGGCGTTGAACAGCGGGTGGCCGTTCCAGGGCGTGGACTTGAACTCGGGGTGGAACTGCACGCCGATGTACCAGGGGTGCACGCTGTGCGGCAATTCCACGATCTCGGTGAGTTCTTCGCGTTGCGTCAGCGCCGAGATCACCAGGCCCGCCTTGCGCAGCTCGTCGAGGTAGTTCACGTTGGCTTCGTAGCGGTGGCGGTGGCGTTCGGTCACCACGTCGCCGTAGATGCTGTGGGCCAGTGTGTCCTTGGCCACGTCCGAGCTTTGTGCGCCCAGTCGCATGGTGCCGCCGAGGTCCGAGTTTTCGTCGCGCGTCTTGATGGTGCCGTCGGCATCCTTCCACTCGGTGATCAGCGCGATCACGGGGTGGGGCGTGGTGGGGTCGAACTCGGTGCTGTTGGCTTTGGCCAGGCCCGCCACGTGGCGTGCATATTCAATGGTGGCCACCTGCATGCCCAGGCAGATGCCCAGGTAGGGCACCTTGTGTTCGCGGGCAAACTGGGCGGTGCAGATCTTGCCTTCCACACCGCGGCTGCCGAAGCCGCCGGGCACCAGAATGGCGTCGTACCTGGCGAGCTTGTCGGCAGCATTGGCACTGTCGATGGTTTCTGAGTCCAGGTGCTCGATCTTCACGCGCACATGGTTCTTCATCCCCGCGTGGCGCAGCGCTTCGTTCACCGATTTGTAGCTGTCCGAAAGATCGACGTATTTGCCGACCATGGCAATGGTGACTTCGCCCTGCGGGTGCTCGGTTTCGTGCACGAGCTCGTCCCAGCGCTTAAGGCTGGTGGGCGGTGTATTCAGGCGCAGCTTGTCGCAGATCAGGCCGTCGAGGCCTTGCTCGTGCAGCATGCGGGGCACCTTGTAGATGGTGTCCACGTCCCACATGCTGATCACGCCCCATTCGGGCACGTTGGTGAACAGCGAAATCTTTTCGCGCTCTTCTTCCGGCACCGGCTTTTGCGCGCGGCACAGCAGCGCGTCGGGCTGGATGCCGATCTTGCGCAGCTCCTGCACGGTGTGCTGGGTAGGCTTGGTCTTGAGCTCGCCTGCCGTGGCAATCCAGGGCAGGTAGGTGAGGTGCACAAAGGCCGAGTTGTTGGGGCCCAGCTTGAGGCTCAACTGGCGCACGGCTTCGAGGAACGGCAGCGATTCGATGTCGCCCACGGTTCCGCCCACCTCGCAGATGGCCACGTCCACCGCGTCATCGGTGCCGATGCCCGCACCGCGCTTGATGTATTCCTGGATTTCGTTGGTGACGTGGGGAATGACCTGAACGGTCTTGCCCAGGTAGTCGCCACGGCGCTCTTTCTCCAGCACCGACTGGTAAATCTTGCCGGTGGTGAAGTTGTTGGACTTCCTCATGCGCGTTTCAATGAAACGCTCGTAGTGGCCCAGGTCGAGATCGGTTTCTGCGCCGTCGTCGGTCACAAAGACCTCGCCGTGCTGAAACGGCGACATGGTGCCGGGGTCTACGTTGATGTAGGGGTCAAGCTTGATGAGGGTGACTTTGAGGCCCCGCGATTCGAGGATCGCGGCAAGGGAGGCTGAGGCGATTCCCTTACCGAGGGAAGACACCACACCGCCGGTGACGAAGACAAATTTGGTCATGTCTGAAGGGGGCCTCTCGCGAGAGGTCTCCTGGTGGTGGGAAATTGGGATTATAGATGGCACCCCGGCAATACCCCCGGCGGCAAGGGTACCCCCGTCTGCTAAATTCGCCCCATGAATGAGCTTGCTGGCAAACACATTGTTCTGGGTCTGAGTGGGGGCGTGGCTTGCTACAAGGCAGCCGATCTGTGCCGCCAGCTCATCAAGGAGGGCGCCACCGTGCAAGTGGTGATGACCGAGTCGGCTGAACAATTCATCACGCCTGTCACCATGCAGGCGCTGTCGGGCCGCACGGTGTATGGATCGCAATGGGACGCCCGCGAGCCCAACAACATGCCCCACATCAACCTGAGCCGCGAGGCAGATGCCATCCTGATTGCGCCCTGCAGCGCGGACTTTATTGCGCGTCTGGTGCAGGGCCGGGCGGACGAGTTGCTCAGCCTGATGTGTCTGGCCCGCCCCGCAGAGCAAGTGCCGTTGCTGTTGGCCCCCGCCATGAACCGCGAAATGTGGGCACACCCCGCCACCCGGCGCAACTTGAACCAGGTGGCGCAGGATGGTGCGGTGGTGCTGGGCGTAGGCAACGGTGACCAGGCCTGTGGCGAGACGGGCGACGGCCGCATGCTGGAGCCCGAGGAACTGCTGGAGGAGCTGATTGCGTTCTTTGCGCCCAAGGTTCTGGCCGGGCGCAAGGTGCTGGTGACGGCAGGCCCTACGTTTGAGGCAATCGACCCCGTGCGTGGCATTACCAACCTGTCGAGCGGAAAAATGGGCTTTGCCATTGCCCGCGCGGCCCGCGAAGCCGGGGCTGATGTCACGCTGGTCGCCGGGCCCGTGCATGTACCGACCCCGCGCGGTGTGCGCCGCGTGAATGTGCAGTCTGCGCGGGACATGCTGGCCGCGGTGGAGCGGCATGTGCAATCGGCATCGGTGTTCATCGCCACTGCGGCCGTGGCGGACTGGCGGCCCGCGCGCGAGTCGACTCAAAAGATAAAAAAGGAAGGCTCGGGTGACACCCCGAGCCTTGAATTTGTTGAAAACCCGGACATCCTTGCCACGGTCGCGAAGTCACCCTACGCGCTGGAAGGCGATCTTTTCTGTGTAGGTTTTGCGGCAGAGAGCCATGATCTGCTGGCCCATGCCACCGCCAAGCGTGCGCGCAAAGGTGTGCCGCTGCTGGTGGGCAATATCGGCCCTGCCACCTTTGGCCAGGATGACAACGCCCTGCTGCTGGTGGATGCCCAGGGCCACCGGGAGCTTCCCCGGGCGTCCAAGCGGGTGCTTGCGCAGCAGCTTGTGCAGGACATTGCGACACGCCTGCCGCCTGCGGCACGGTGACGGCTACTAACGGGAGGTCGTATGAGAACTGGCTCCACCAAGCCTGAATGGGACACCCCGCCAGACGGCGATTTTGCGCGCTATGTGGAGCAGCTGACCGCCTCTGTGCCACCAGCGAAGACCCCACCGTCGTCCTATGCCTCGCCTGCGGCTAGTCCGAAGCAGCCTGGTGCAAGGGTCGCCCGCCCTGTGGCACCGGGTGTTCCGCCCGATCTGGCCCAGGTTCTGATGCCACTGTTCGGCGTGCTGCGTGCTGTACGTATGCTGCTGGTGGTGCTGCTGGCATTGCATGGCGCGGCGCTTTTTTTGCTGGGGCAGGGCTCGTTGCCGGGATTGGTGGTGATGGGGGTTCTGTGGTGGGCGCTTGGCTGGTTGATGCAGGCAGCTCCTGGAGCCCTATCATCTGAAAGCGGTGCGTCCACACCAGCACTGGGGCCGCTGCAGGAGCGTCTGCGGCAGGTCGCGCAGCAACGCACAACAGGAAAGAAGAAACTGCCGTGAAGATTGATGTGAAGATTCTGGATCCGCGCATGGCGGATCAGTTGCCCACCTATGCCACCCCGGGCAGCGCTGGCCTGGACCTGCGCGCCTGCCTGGATGCACCGCTGACCTTGCAGCCCAATGCATGGCAACTTGTCCCCACGGGCATCTCGTTGTACATCAAGGACCCGGGCTACGCGGCGCTGATCCTGCCGCGCTCCGGGCTGGGGCACAAGCACGGTATCGTGCTCGGCAATCTTGTCGGCCTGATTGACAGCGATTACCAGGGTCAGCTGATGGTGAGCGCCTGGAACCGCAGCAGCGTTGCGTTCACCCTGGAGCCCATGGAGCGGCTGGCCCAGTTGGTGATCGTTCCCGTGGTTCAGGCGCAGTTCAATGTGGTCACGGAATTTGCAGCCACAAAGCGGGGTGAGGGCGGCTACGGCTCCACCGGCAAAGCTTGAATCCACGTCTTGCCCGGTTTGGTCAGTTGCTTTGTAAGACGATGCTTACCTTTCGATGGGTTTGTTACTGACCAATGGGTTGCTCCTGCGTCTACGGACCAGGGGGCTGCAACGTTGTTCCAATCAAGCTATGCAAACAAGGCCAGACACTCCGTCGGCCGTGCGTAACCCCATGACTTTAGGAGCCTGGAAATGCTGAAATTCAAACGTTCTTTCGCCGTTGCTGGCGCTGTGGTTCTCGTGAGCGCTCTGGCGGCATGTGGCCACAACCGCTCCGCCCCTTCCGCGCCGTATTCCGGCGGCTACTCGGGCGGTTACCAGACGGCACCCGCTTACCCCAACAGCCCAGCCGGCACAGAATACGGCCGCGTTTCCAACATCGAGGTACTGCAAGGCCGGTCACAGGGTCAGACTTCCGGTGCAGGTGCCGTGATCGGCGCGGTGGTCGGAGGGGTGTTGGGGAACCAGATTGGCAAAGGCTCGGGCCGGGCCGCTGCCACAGGCGTGGGCATTGTGGGTGGTGCTGTAGCCGGCAATGCCATCGAGGGCCGCAACAGCAGCCAGGATTACGCCCAAGGTTACCGCTTGTCGGTGCAGCTCGATCAGGGGGGCTATCGCGTTTATGACGTGAGCAGCCCCGGCGATTTGCGCATTGGCGACCGCGTCCGCCTGTACAACGGGCAGATTTCGCGTCTGTAAGGTCGAAGACAAAGCATGAATGAAGTCCTGGCATCCCGGGACTTCAGCAATTGCCTTCAGTGCAGCAGGTGGTTTCCGGGCGCTTGGGGTTGCACCCGGAAGAAGCCTGTTCCCGCGCTTTTGCGGCCTACTTCCTCTTCCGTCGCCTCTCTGACGCCCTGCACAGTCAGCTGAAGTCGCAGCGCAATCCCCGCCAGAGGGTGATTCCCGTCCAGAACAACATGCTCGGGATAGATCTCGGTGACGGTGTAGAGCCCCGTGCGTGGTGCATCGGGATTGCACCCTTGTGGCAGGGCGGCACCGTCAAAAGTCATCCCTTCCTCGGTCTCTGCGGGAAAGAGATTGCGAGGCTCCAGAAAAAGCAGTTGGTCATCAAAGTCTCCGAAGGCGTCTTCCGGCTCCAGATGCAGGGCGAGCGTGGCCCCGGGGCCGTGTCCTTGCAGGGCTTCTTCGATGCGTGGCAGAAGGTCGTCCCCGCCGACGAGAAACTCCACAGGCTCATCGAGGACGTCCAGCTCTTCGCCCAGCGTGTCCTTGAGTATCCAGGTCAGCGCGACTACACAGTGTTCGGTAATTTCCATAGGAGAATTGTCGCAGTTTGACCAACGGCTCCGAAAAGGGGCAATTCGTTCTCATGGATATCCAGCAACCCCTCGCCCTGCTCGGCGGCCTGACCCCCGCGCAGTTCATGCGCCGCCATTGGCAGAAAAAGCCGCTGCTGGTGCGCCAGGCGATTCCACAGTTTTCGCCTCCGGTGCTCCGATCAGAGCTGTTTGCGCTGGCCGCCCAGGAGGGCGTGGAATCGCGTCTGGTGCAGTTGGCCAAAGGGGCTTGGAAGCTGCGCCATGGTCCTTTTCAGCGGCGTGCGCTGCCTTCGCTGCAGCAGCCTGACTGGACCTTGCTGGTGCAGGGCGTGGATCTGCATGACGATGCCGTGCATGCGTTGATGCAACAGTTCCGGTTCGTGCCCGAGGCGCGACTGGACGATCTCATGATCAGCTACGCGTCCAACGGCGGCGGCGTCGGTCCACATTTCGACAGCTATGACGTTTTTCTGCTTCAGGCGCACGGGCGACGCCGCTGGCGCATTGGACGCCAGAAGGACCTCACGCTGCGCGACGGCATTCCGCTCAAGGTGCTTGCGCAGTTCGAACCAGAAGAGGAGTTCGTCCTCGAGCCCGGTGACATGCTGTATTTGCCGCCCCGCTACGCCCACGACGGCGTTGCCGAAGGCGAATGCATGACGTACTCGATTGGCTTCAGGGCACCGGCCCGGCAGGAGCTGGCGCAGGAGCTTTTGGTGCGGTTGGCAGAGGACGCTTCTGAACAGGAAGGTGCGCTGCTGTACCGCGACGCAAAACAGGAAGCAGTGTTTCAGCCCGCAGCCATTCCTTCGGGGTTACAGGATTTCGCGCGCGAGGCCCTGGCCCGAGCGCTGTCGCAGCCGCTGGTGTTGGAGCGCGCGCTGGGTGAATACCTGACCGAGCCCAAGCCCAGTGTATGGTTTGAAGCCGGAGATGTGGGCGTGATGCTGGAAGGCGTGCGCCTGGATCGCCGCAGCCGCATGATGTATGACACGCACCACGTGTTCATCAATGGCGAGAGCTACCGCGCTGCTGGCCGGGATGCAACACTGATGCGCCGTTTGGCAGATGAACGCCAGTTGACGGCGCGGGAGCTTGCACGGGCCAGTGACGATGCGCTGGAATTGTTGTCGAACTGGTGTGACGCAGGCTGGGCGCACGCCTGGGCAGGCTAGCCAGTGAAGACCGAGGAGCCACCTGATGACCGAGATTTCTGCCACTATCCCGCAGCCGCTCCCCGACTTGCCCTCTGGCCGTTTCAGTGGGCGGGAGGCGTTCCAGCAACTGGTTCGCGACGCAATTGCCACGGCCGCACGCGATCGGTGGAAGGAGATCGTCATCAGCGATGCGAATTTTCATGACTGGCCGCTGGGCGAACGCGCTGTGGTGGAGGCCCTCCAGGAATGGGCACACGGGAGTCGGCGGTTCACGATGCTGGCCTGCAGCTATGACGACGTGATTCGACGGCATGCCCGTTTTGTGCGGTGGCGGGGCACATGGGATCACATCCTCAATTGCCGCCGCAGCCCTGGCGCCGACCCGCTGGACATTCCCAGCGCTCTGTGGTCTCCGCAATGGGTGATGCAGCGGCTGGACCCTGAGCGGTGTGTGGGCGTGACGGGCAATGAACCCGATCGGAGGGTGTTGCTGCGCGAGACACTCAACGAGTGGGTTCGTGGCAAGAGCGCGCCTGGCTTTCCTGCTTCAACCCTGGGGCTTTGAGCCTCAATCGGCGTATTGCGCAGAGTCAAGCGGTCGTAAAGGATTCGTCAGTGTTAGTCAGTATTGACTAAATACCAATATAATCGGCGGCTGTGCCAAAAAGGTGCAACCCAAGCGCATTGTGCCAAAGCGTACCGGGGCTTCCCATAAGCCTTGCGCCGTGGCTTTTCAAGATTCTGTCTGTTCAACTAGGAAAATCGAAATGAAGAACTCTCTCGTTCTGGCCGCCCTGATCGCTGCTGCTGCACTCGCCGCCTGTGGCAAGAAGGAAGAACCCGCTCCTGCACCAGCGCCCGCTCCTGTCGAAGCACCCGCTCCAGCTCCAGAGCCAGCAGCTTCTGAAGCCGCTCCTGCCGCATCGGACGCAGCTGCAGCCGCCTCTGACGCAGCAGCTCCTGCTGCTGACGCTGCCAAGGCCGCTGCCGACGCAGCCGCAGCCGCAGCAACTGGCGCTTCCGAAGCCAAGTAATCCCGGCGTGCAGTGGTGGCAGGTTGCCAGACCTGCCGCTTTTGCCCAAAAGCTCCGCTCGCAAGGCCGGAGCTTTTTGCTTTTTGGCGTGATGGTTTTTTCGGTAGCCTGTGAGTGACGGTCATTCGGGCTTTGCAACTGCTCAGCCCGTGACGGTCAGCCACGGTGTACCGGCTGTCGGACTGGCCACGGTGATGTCGTCGGGGCTGGTATCGAGGGCGCGGCCCAAGGCCTGCTGCGCGAGTGTGGCGGTGTTGTTGCGTGCGCTCAGATGAGCTGCCACCACGCATTGAAGGCGCGGGTGCCGGACCGCCCGCAGGATGCTGCCGGTCGCTTCGTTGGCCAGGTGTTCGTAGGGCCCGGCAACCCGGCGTTTGAGGAACAGTGGGTACCTGGAGGCGTCGAGCAGTGCGGGATCATGGTTGGCTTCAATCATGAGCGCATTGCAGCCTTTCAGTTGCTCCAGAACGTGATCGCTGGCGTGGCCCAGGTCGGTCAGTAAGCCCAGATGGGATGCACCGTCGGTAAATCGCAATTGCAGCGGTTCGCGGGCGTCGTGTGGCACCGTGAAGGGAACTGCGTTGAAGGCCCCCATGTCGATGGCGTGCATGTCATGCGCAACCTGAAGAAGGCCATCAAAATCCGGGGCTCCCAAGGCGGAGTAGGTGCCCTGGCTCATCCACACTGGAACACGGTAGCGCACGGCCAGTGCCTGCGCGCAGCCAATGTGGTCCGAGTGTTCGTGCGTGATGAAGATGCCATCGAGGTCGTCAGGTTGCAACTGTGCCTGTGCCAGACGAGCCTGAAGCTGCCGGATTCCGAATCCGCAATCGATGAGCAGACGCCGGGTCAGCGTGCCGCAGCGACCCTCCACCACCGTGGCGTTGCCTGTGCTGCCGCTGCCCAGGTTCTTGAAGCGCAGCATGAAGGTTCGAATGAAAGCGCGCCTTGGCAGCCGTCTGGGTCCCGGGGCGTGCGCCCTGGGACTACTGGCTGGGGGGCGGGCAGGCCGCTTATTTCAGGTCGTCGGCGATCACGCGCACGATGCGTTCCGCGTTGGCCGAGGATTCGGGTGCGCCAGCCTCATTGAGGACGGACACCGTGCTCGACTCGCCCTCGCTGCGCAACACGATGCGGTACTTCAGCGGGGGTGTGGAACTGGTCGTGTTGAACAATTTTCCGAAGAACCCTGGATCCTTCTTGTCGGCATTCGGCGCCACATAGCGGACGAAGTACGTGCCTTCGTTGCGGTTGCGGTCTTCCACCGTGAAACCGGTGCGGTCGAGCGCCAGGCCCAATCGGCGCCAGGCGCGGTCAAAGCCCTCGTCGAGCTGTACCACGGGTACGTTGTTGACGGTGGCCATGCGGGCCCCCTGAGCGCGCGATGCGGGCACAGCCACAACGGCCTTGGACTGTTCCTGGCTCACGCCCAGCTTGACCATCAGGCGGCGCAGGAATTCGGTCTCGAGTTCGACATCGGCGGGGCGGGGCTGCCAGACGGTGGTGTCCTGCACCTTGGTGGTGTAGACCTCCACCATGCCGCGGTGGGAAATGTAGATCTCGGTGCCGCCATTGGCGTTGCGCTCCAGGCGAGTGCGGAACTTGTCGCGTTCACCGGTGGAGTACACGGAATCGAGCAGCTTGCCCAGGGTGGCGCGGATGATGTCCTGCGGCAGCTTGGCACGGTTTTCGGCCCAATCGGTTTCCATGATGCCCACATTGGCATCGGCCTGCTCGAGGTTGAAGCCGTTTTCCTGCCAGAAGTCACGCACAGGCTCCCAGAGCTTGTCGGCGGGGCGGTTGACCACGAGCCAGCGCTGGTTGCCATCGCGCTCGATGCGGACATCGCCCAGCTGCAATGCAGCGGCATTGGCCGTGCCCGAGGGCTGCGCGGCCAGCCCCGCCTGCATGGCAGCCGCCGAAACGGTGCCGCCGGGGATGGCATAGCGCGAATCCCGTGACAACTGGGTGAGGTCTGGAGGCACTTCGAGCGTGGCGCCCTTGGCGGCGCTCTTGTAGTCGATCTTGTCGCCTTCCAGAAGGCTGGTGGAGCAGGCGGACAGGGCCATGGCAAGGGCCAGCAGGCTCAGGCGGGTGGTAGCAGCTTTCACGCGGAAATCCTTGGAGAGTGTCTCGGGGAGCGGGCGCAGCCCGGATTAGATCAGGCCGCTGGTGCGCAGCGCGGATTCGACCACAGCCTCGTTGCCGCTGGTCAGCGGCGTCATGGGCAGGCGCATGGAGCCGCCACACAAGCCCATGCGGGCCATGGCCCACTTCACGGGAATGGGGTTGGCTTCGACAAACAGGTGCTTGTGCACGGGCATCAACTTGAACTGGATTTCCATGGCGCGCCGCGCATCGCCTGCAAGGGCCGCCACACACAGTTCGTGCATCAGGCGGGGCGCCACGTTGGCCGTGACGCTGATGTTGCCGTGGCCGCCGCAGAGCATGAGGGCTACGGCCGTAGGGTCGTCGCCCGAATACACCGCGAAGTTCTTCGGCAGATCGCGAATGAGCCATTGCGCGCGCTCGATATTGCCCGTGGCTTCCTTGATGCCGATGACGCCAGGCACCTGGGCCAGGCGCAGCACGGTGTCGTGCTGCATGTCCGCCACCGAGCGGCCGGGCACGTTGTACAGCACGATGGGCAGGTCACCCGTCGCTTCGGCAATGGCCTTGAAATGCTGGTACTGGCCCTCTTGCGTGGGCTTGTTGTAGTAGGGCACCACCTGCAGCTGGCTGTCGGCCCCCACACCGCGGGCGAACTTGGCCAGCTCGATCGCTTCGGCGGTGGAGTTGGCGCCGCAGCCGGCCATGATGGGCACGCGCTTGGCGGCTTGCTCCACAGCCACGCGGATGATTTCGCAGTGTTCCTCGACATTGACCGTGGGCGACTCGCCCGTGGTGCCCACCACGCCGATGCAGTCGGTGCCTTCGGCGATGTGCCAGTCGATGAGTTTGCGCAGTGCCGGGTAGTCCACGCTACCGTCCTCGTGCATGGGAGTGACGAGGGCGACGATGCTGCCGGTAAGGGGGACGGAGGAAGAGGTCATGTCCGCAGGGGTAAACGGTAAAAGAGCATTCTAACTAGCCGACACGGGTAAAAGATGTCGTGAGGGTGCGCCGGAGGGCGGGAGTTCCCGCACCGCCGTGATGCGTTGCACAAATCGGGCGGGTTCGGGCAAAAAGCCGTCTTCGTAGGCCACCACCCGCAAACCCTCGCAAGCCCTGATCAGTTCACCGGGTTGCAGCAGAAACTCGGGCCGCGCGGGGCGCCCCACGGTTTCATTGCCGTGCGCGAAGGTTTCATAGATAAGCACACCACCGGGCGCCACGCTGCCTGCAATCACCGGTAGCAAGGGGCGCCACAGGTAGTTGGTCACCACCACGGCGCCAAACACGCGCCCGGCAAACGGCCAGGGGCCCGACTCGATGTCAGCGCAGACCATTTCGCCCAGACCCGCACAGGCGGCAAGGGCTTCTTCAGAGCGGTCCACACCCGCCACGCGCAGGCCCCGGGCGTGCAGATATCGCACATGGCGGCCCGCGCCACAGGCCACATCCAGGGCCGTGGTGCTGCCGGGGATCAGGTGAGCCCAACGTTGCACCCATTCGGAAGGGGCTTCGGTACCGTGCATTTTGCTATGTTAATGATAGCTTTAGGCGCTTTTTGGATAAGCGCTGGAGGCCAAAAAGACTAAAAATTCAGCGGCTTAGAAGCATGCCCAGACCTGGTCGGCAACCATCACCATGAAGTCTGGCACCGTGTACATGCCAAACACCGCAAGGCAGGCCAGCACCGCCACGGCCCAGCCAAGCCAGCGCAGCGCGGGCTTTGCCGACGTGGACCATGGGGAAGATGGTGGGTTCATGGTGGTCTTGGGATGCTGTGTGCAGCGATGTCAGGCCGGTTGCGGCGCATGGCGCTGGATGGGGCTTTCCTTGACGGGCAGGTTCACCAGGCCCGCAAACACTCCGAGCCCGATGGCGATGTACCAGACGATATCGTAGCTGCCGGTGGCGTCATACAGATAGCCTCCCAGCCACACGCCCAGGAAGCTCCCGATCTGGTGGCTGAAAAACACAAAACCGCCCAGCATGGACAAATGCTGCACGCCGAAAATCTGCGCCACGGTGGCGTTGGTGGGCGGAATGGTGGACAACCACAGCGTGCCCATCACCGCCGAGAACACATACACCGACAGCGGCGACAGCGGCACCAGCAAGAACACGCTGATGGCGACGGCCCGCGCAAAGTAGATAAAAGCCAGGATGAACCGCTTGGGCATGCGCTGGCCCAGCGTGCCCGCCACATACGTGCCCAGCACGTTGAACAGCCCGATCAGAGCCAGTGCATAGCTGGCCACCTGGGGCGACAGGCCATGGTCCTTGAGGTAGCTGGGCATGTGCACGCCGATGAAAACCACCTGAAACCCGCACACAAAATAGCCCGCCATGAGCAGGTTGAAACTGGGGTAGCGGAAGGCCTCGCCCAGCGCCTGCAGGATGGTTTGCTCACGTTTGACGGGCGCTGAGCCCTGGAACCCCGGCTCGCGCAGGCCAAAGGCCAGCGGCACAATGAGCAGCACCATGAGCGACAGTGCCAGCAGCGCCTGTTGCCAGCCCAGGCCTGCAATCAGCCAACCTTCTACCGGGACCATGAGAAACTGGCCAAAGGACCCTGCCGCAGCCGCCACACCCATGGCCCACGACCGGCGTTCCGGCGCAATCTGCCGCCCCAGCACCCCGTAGATCACCGCATAGGTGGTGCCCGCCTGCGCAGCGCCGATGAGTACGCCCGCCGTGAGCGCAAACAGCGTGGGCGTGGGTGACAGGGCCATCCCTGCCAGGCCCAGGCCGTACAGCACGGCCCCGCCGATCAGTACGCGGAAGGCGCCGAACCGGTCGGCCACCATGCCCGCAAAAATGCCGATCAGGCCCCAGGACAGGTTCTGGATGGCGATGGCCAGCGCAAACGACTGGCGCGTCCAGCCCATCTCCTGGGTGATCGGCAGCAGCCACAGGCCGAACCCATGGCGGATGCCCATCGACAGCGTCACGATGGCCGCACCGCAGGCCAGCACCTGGAACATGGACAGTTTCGGAGGATTGATATGCATACGCAGGAATGTAGCCAGATTGTGTGAAACGTGCTGATACACCGGGGACCAATACAGTCGGCAACAGGGGCAGGGGTTAACTGGTTTTATATCCAGCTATTGATGCGTTGCCGCACTACAATCCGCCGCTATGTCTGCCAAACCGTCTTCTGCCTCTGCCAGCGAATATTCCGAAGGCTCGATCCGCGTGCTCAAGGGCCTGGAGCCCGTCAAGCAACGCCCGGGCATGTACACGCGCACCGACAACCCGTTGCACATCATCCAGGAAGTGCTGGACAACGCGGCCGATGAAGCACTCGCCGGTTATGGAAAAAAAATCCGGGTCACGCTGCATGCCGATGGCTCGGTCAGCGTGGAAGACGACGGCCGGGGCATCCCCTTTGGCATGCACCCCGAGGAAAACGCCCCGGTGATCGAACTGGTGTTCACCCGCCTGCACGCGGGCGGCAAGTTCGACAAGGGCAAGGGCGGCGCCTACAGCTTTTCGGGCGGCCTGCACGGTGTGGGCGTGAGTGTGACCAACGCTTTGGCCACCCGGCTCGAAGCGACGAGCTACCGCGAAGGCAAGGCGGCGCGCCTGGTGTTCTCGGCTGGCGACGTGATCGAGCCCCTGGTGGCTCGCCCGCTGGAGGCGGGTGAGCGCAAGCAGGGCACCTCGGTGCGCGTGTGGCCCGACGCCAAGTATTTCGAGTCGAGCGCGCTGCCCATGGGCGAACTCACCCACCTGCTGCGCAGCAAAGCCGTGCTCATGCCGGGCGTGACCGTGCAACTGGTGAACGAGAAAACCCGCGACACGCAAACCTGGCAGTACAAGGGCGGCCTGCGCGATTACCTCATGCAGACGCTCAACGGCGACCCGGTGATCCCGCTGTTTGAAGGCGAGGGTTTTGCCGACCGCAACAACGAAAGTTTTGCCGAAGGCGAGGGCGCATCGTGGTGCGTGGCCTTCACGGAAGACGGCCAGCCCGTGCGCGAGAGCTACGTCAACCTGATTCCCACCAGCGCGGGCGGCACCCATGAAAGTGGCCTGCGCGATGGCCTGTTCAATGCCGTCAAGAGCTTCATCGAACTGCACAGCCTGCTGCCCAAGGGTGTGAAGCTGCTGCCTGAGGACGTGTTTGCGCGCGCCAGCTATGTGCTCTCAGCCAAGGTCCTCGACCCGCAGTTCCAGGGCCAGATCAAGGAACGCCTGAACTCGCGCGACGCGGTACGGCTGGTGAGCGGCTTTGTGCGCCCTGCGCTGGAGCTGTGGCTGAACCAGCACGTCGACTACGGTAAAAAGCTCGCCGAGCTGGCCATCAAGGCCGCGCAAACCCGCCAGAAGGCCGGTCAGAAGGTCGAAAAGCGCAAGGGCTCGGGCGTGGCAGTGCTGCCGGGCAAGCTCACCGATTGCGAAAGCAGGGACATCGCCCACAACGAGGTCTTCCTGGTCGAGGGCGACTCGGCCGGTGGTAGCGCCAAGATGGGCCGCGACAAGGAAAGCCAGGCCATCCTGCCGCTGCGGGGCAAGGTGCTCAACACCTGGGAGGTCGAGCGCGACCGCCTGTTTGCCAACAACGAAATCCACGACATTTCGGTAGCGATTGGCGTGGACCCGCACGGCCCCAACGACACGCCGGATTTGAGCGGCCTGCGCTACGGCAAGGTCTGCATCTTGAGTGACGCCGACGTGGATGGCTCGCACATCCAGGTGCTGCTGCTCACGCTCTTCTTCCGCCACTTCCCCAAGCTCATCGAGACCGGACACATCTACGTGGCGCGCCCGCCGCTGTTCCGCGTGGATGTACCCGCGCGCGGCAAGAAGCCCGCCGCCAAGATGTATGCGCTGGACGATGGCGAGTTGACGGCCATCCTCGACAAATGCGCCAAGGACGGCGTGCCCAAGGAGAAGTGCCAGATCAGCCGCTTCAAGGGCCTGGGCGAGATGAACGCCGAGCAGCTGTGGGAAACCACGCTCAACCCCGACACCCGCCGCCTGCTGCCCGTGCAACTGGGCGACATGGACTTTGCCGCCACCGAAGGCCTCATCACCAAGCTCATGGGCAAGGGCGAAGCCGCCGCCCGCCGTGAGCTGATGGAGCTGCATGGCGACGCGGTCGAGATAGATATCTGACCGCATCGACGCGCTCCGCCCGGTGTTTGTGATCAAAATATGAATAAAAACAGTGCCCTGCGCTTGTCTGTATTGGGTTTGTTGCTATGTTTAATGCAGCATTCGGCCCATGCAGACCTGTGGGCGCATGTGGACGAGCGCGGCGTGACGCACTTTGCGGCCGAGCAGCTGGATTCCCGCTACCAGCTGTTCTTTCGCGGCACCGACTTTGACTCCACCCGCGATGCTCCAGAGCAAGCGCCCGCCATGCCCTACGCGTTGCCTGCCAATGGTGCGCGCTTGCTGGCATTTTTTGACATCGCACCAGACTACAAGCGCGTAAAGCACCACCTGCGCGCAGCCTCTGGCCAACACGGCGTGGACTACGAGCTGCTGCAGGCCGTAATTGCCACCGAATCTGGCTTTGACGCCGCTGCGGTGTCGCCCAAGGGTGCCGTCGGCCTGATGCAGGTAATGCCGAGCACGGCCAGCCGGTTTGGTGTGCGGGCCGATGCCAAGCGCACCGTGGAGCAAAAGCTGGCTGACCCGGCGGTGAACGTGCCTACCGGCACGCGCTACCTGCGCTACCTGCTGGACCTGTTTCCCGGTCGCATCGACCTGGCGCTTGCCGCCTACAACGCGGGTGAAGGCGCCGTGCAGCGCGCGGGCAACCAGATACCCGCATACAAAGAAACGCAGAACTACGTGCGCACCGTGATGGGTCTGTACACCCAGCTCAAGCCGCCAGCGCCCGTGCTGGCCCAGCGCGCAGCGCCCGGCCGCGTTCGCATGGAGCTTTCGGGCGGCGCGCAGAACCGGGGCAACCTGCCGCCCACCCGCGTGGCGCAGACACCAAACGGCCCACAGAACGTGAATCAAGCAGAACCTGTATCCAACGAATGAGCGACCAACCCACTCTCGATTTCACCACCGCAGGCGACGACGGGGGCGACTCCCTGGGCCTGGCGGGCTACGCCCAGCGCGCCTACCTTGAATACGCGCTTTCGGTCGTCAAGGGCCGTGCGCTGCCCGATGTGTGCGACGGCCTCAAGCCCGTGCAGCGGCGCATTCTGTATTCGATGGACCGCATGGGCCTCGGCTACAGCGGCCCCACGCGCAATACGGCCGCCAAGCCGGTCAAGAGCGCCCGCGTGGTGGGCGATGTGCTGGGCCGCTTCCATCCCCACGGCGACCAGTCGGCCTACGACGCGCTGGTGCGCATGGCGCAGGACTTTGCCCAGCGCTACCCACTGATCGACGGCCAGGGCAACTTCGGCAGCCGTGATGGCGACGGCGCTGCCGCCATGCGCTACACCGAAGCGCGCCTGTCGCGCATCACCAGCCTGCTCCTGGATGAGATCGACGAGGGCACGGTTGATTTCATGCCCAACTACGACGGCTCCACCACCGAGCCGCGCCAGCTGCCTGCGCGCCTGCCGTTTGCGCTGCTCAACGGAGCCAGTGGCATTGCGGTGGGCCTGGCCACCGAAATCCCCAGCCACAACCTGCGCGAGATTGCCGACGCCTGCATTGCGCTCATCAAGACGCCTTCGCTCAGCGCCGAGGATCTGCTGGCCATCGTGCCCGGGCCGGACTACCCCGGCGGCGGACAGATCATCAGCACCCCTGGGGACATTGCCGACGCCTACCGCACGGGCCGCGGCAGCCTCAAGGTGCGCGCACGCTGGAAGATCGAGGACCTTGCGCGTGGCCAATGGCAGCTGGTCGTCAACGAACTGCCGCCCGGCGTGAGCACGCAGCGCGTGCTCGAAGAGATTGAAGAAATCACCAACCCCAAGGTGAAGGCGGGCAAAAAGGCACTGAGCCAGGACCAGACGCAACTGAAGGCCAGCATGCTGGCGGTGCTTGACGTGGTGCGTGACGAGTCGAGCAAAGATGCCCCCGTGCGCCTGGTGTTCGAGCCCAAGACGGGCAAGACCCCGCAGCAGGAGCTGATTACCGCGCTGCTGGCGCACACCAGCCTGGAGACCTCGGCGCCCATCAACCTCACCATGGTGGGTCTGGACGGCAAGCCCGTGCAGAAGTCGCTGCGCCAGATGCTGGAGGAGTGGATCGCCTTCCGCCAGACCACCATCACCCGCCGCAGCCAGCACCGGCTGGACAAGGTGCTGGACCGCATCCACATCCTGGAAGGGCGGCAGACCGTGCTGCTTAACATCGACGAGGTGATCGCCATCATCCGTCAGGCCGACGAGCCCAAGGCGGCGCTGATTGCGCGTTTTAACCTCAGCGACCGGCAGGCCGAAGACATTCTAGAAATCCGCCTGCGCCAGCTCGCGCGGCTCGAAGCCATCAAGATCGAGCAGGAACTGAAAGAACTGCGCGAAAGCCAGGGCAAGCTCGAAGACATTTTGAACAACCCCGGCTCGCTGCGCCGCACCATGGTCAAGGAGATCGAGGCCGACGCCAAGATCTTTGCCGACGCGCGCCGCACGCTGATCCAGGCCGAGAAGAAGGCCGTGGCCGAGGTGAAGGTGGTGGACGAGCCCGTCACGGTGATCGTCTCGCAAAAAGGCTGGGTGCGCGCCCGCACGGGCCATGGCCACGAGGCCGCCAGCTTCGCCTTCAAGGCAGGGGACGGGCTTTATGGCACGTTCGAATGCCGCACGGTAGATACCTTGCTGGCCTTTGGCAGCAATGGCCGCGTGTACTCGGTGGCGGTGTCGCTGTTGCCCGGCGCGCGTGGTGACGGCCAGCCGGTGACCACGCTGATCGAACTGGAATCGGGCACTCAACTGCTGCACTACTTTGCGGGTCCTGCCAACGCCACGCTGCTGTTGTCCAACTCGGGCGGGTACGGCTTTCTGGCGGCGGTCGAGAACATGGTCTCGCGCCAGAAGGGCGGCAAGGCCTTCCTCACGCTGGGCGAGGGCGAAACCGTGTGCGTGCCGTCACACGCCGCAGGCAGCACGGGCAGCAAGCCGGTGCTGCCTGCCACGCACGTGGCCTGCGCCTCCACGGGCGGGCGCATCCTCACGTTCGAGATCACCGAGCTCAAAACCATGGCCAACGGCGGCCGGGGGCTGATGCTGATCGACCTGGAAGACAAGGACACGCTGGCCGGCGCTGCGGCCTACACGCGCAGCATTCGCCTGGATGGCATCGGCCGGGGCGGCAAGCAGCGCGATGAGACGCTGGAGATCCGCAGCCTGAACAATGCCCGCGCCGCGCGAGGCCGCAAGGGCAAGGCCGCGGACCTGGGCTTCAAGCCCAACGCGGTGACGCGGGTGGAATAAGTCCGCTGCCGAGACCCATCGCCGCAGCGCAACGGGCTGCTGCGGCGCACTGCCTTTTTGCAGTGATGCACGGACGTGCAGGTAGCGTGCAAGTGTGGGTGCTGCAGAGCCCGCCATGCTGGGGATCACCCTCGTGCGGTGCACGGCGATTTGTGCAATTGTGAAAAAACGCGCAACATTTGCATACAAGCACAACACCGCAGGAGGCCTTCATGCTTAACCAACTCCGGATTGCCCACAAGCTGTGGGCGGCGGTGATTCTGATCGTGGTCATGCTGGTGGCTGTGGTGGGTTTTGCGGCGTACCGCTCTGCCAAGGTCCAGGTCCAGGCTGACGCTGTCGCCAAGGAAATGGAATCGCGCGTGCAGGCCGCATTGCGCTGGTCAGGGCTCACGGAGACGAATGCGGCGCGCACCCAGGCGCTCATTGTCAGCAGTGACCCGGCCGTGGAGGCGGAATTCAAGGACGTGATTGCCGCCACGTCGGCCCAGATCAGCGAGGTGCAGAAGTCGCTGGAATCCATGGCACTCTCCGACGCCGACAAGGCGCAGATGGCCAGGATCGCGGCGGCACGCAAGACCATGATCGACCTGCGCGGCGAAGCGCGCAAGCTCAAGAGCGACGGCCAGCAGGACCAGGCGGTGACGCTGATCAACCAGAAGTACAACCCTTCGGTGGTGGCCTACATCACCACCCTGCGCGATTTCGTGCAGCAGCAGCAAAAGAACGCCGAAGACACCCAGAAAGCCATGGCGGCCGAGCGCATGCTGACCGTCAAGATTGCTGCAGTGGCGGTGGGCCTGCTGCTGCTGGCGATCATTGTGGGAGCCCATTACCTGATTGGCAGCATCCAGCGTCCCCTGGAGCAGGCCAGCGGGCTTGCCGAGCGCATTGCGGGAGGTGATCTGAGCATGCAGGAGACCGTGACGCGCGGCGATGAGTTTGGTGACCTTCTGAGGTCGCTTTACGCCATGACCAATGCCCTCGGCCGCATGGTGCACCAGGTGCGCCAGAGCACCGACAGCATCGCCATCGCCAGCGCCGAGATTGCCACGGGCAACCACGACCTGTCGGCCCGCACCGAGCAGACGTCCAGCAACCTGCAGGAGACGGCGGCTGCGATGGAGGAGTTCACCAGCACCATCCAGCAGAGCGCGGGCAGCGCCCAGCAGGCCAGCAGCCTGGCGGCGGGCGCCACGGGGGTGGCGCGCCGGGGCGGCGAGGTGGTGACCCAGGTGGTGGCCACCATGGAGGACATCAACCACAGTAGCAAGAAGATTGCGGACATCATCGGTGTGATCGACGGCATTGCGTTCCAGACGAATATCCTGGCCTTGAACGCGGCGGTGGAAGCCGCGCGCGCCGGTGAGCAGGGCCGGGGATTTGCCGTGGTGGCCAGCGAGGTGCGCAGCCTGGCCCAGCGCAGTGCAGACGCCGCCAAGGAGATCAAGCAACTCATCAGCGCGTCGGTGGAAAAGGTGGAGACCGGCTCGCGCCTGGTCACTGACGCGGGCACCACCATGACGGATATCGTGCAGTCGGTGCAGCGCGTGACGGACATGATCGGCGAGATCACGGCGGCATCGTCCGAGCAGAGCGCGGGGGTCTCCCAGGTCAACAAAGCCATCAGCAACCTCGACCAGATGACCCAGCAGAACGCCGCATTGGTGGAAGAAAGCGCGGCTGCGGCCCAGAGCCTGCGCGAGCAGGCCGACCACCTGGCACGCGAAGTTTCGATGTTCAAGGTGAACGCTGCGAGCTATGGCCCCGCGCAGGCCGCCATGGGTGCGGCGCGCGCCACGGCGGCCCTGCGCCCCAACATGCCCACTGCGGACACCGCCCGTAGCGCGCAGGGTGCGGCAAAGAGCAGCCCCGCAGCTCCCGCATCTCCCACAACGATGCCCCGTGTGGCTGGGGCGAGTACTGCTCCATCCGGCAAACCCGCTGCACTGCCCGCCCAAGCCAGCCGCAAGGCTGCAGCCACCGCTGCGTCGGAGGACGACTGGGAGTCTTTCTGACCCTGCAGGCCCGCCGCCAGCCGTAAAAAAAACCCATGGCATTTCTGCCATGGGTTTTTGCCTGGTGGGCAGGATGGCGGTCAGGCCAGTTCTGCGATCAGCTCGATTTCAACGCAGGCGCCCATCGGAATCTGTGCCACACCGAAGGCGCTGCGGGCGTGCACGCCTTTCTCGCCAAAAACCTGGCCGAGGAGTTCGCTGGCGCCGTTGGTCACCAGGTGCTGCTCGGTGAAGTCGCCCGTGGAGTTCACCAGGCTCATGACCTTGACGATGCGCTTGACGCGGTTCAGATCACCGCCGCAGGCCGCCTGCAGTGTGCCCATCAGGTCGATGGCCACCGCGCGCGCCGCCTGCTTGCCTTCCTCGGTGCCGATGTCGCGGCCAAACTGCGCCGCCCAGGGCTTGCCATCCTTGCGGGCGATGTGGCCGGAGAGGAACACCAGGTTGCCCGTCTGCACGTAGGGCACATAGGCCGCCGCAGGCACCGACACGGGGGGCAGTGTGATGTTGAGTTCTTTCAGTTTGTCGTAAACGCTCATGGTCTTCCTTGGTGTGACGTGAGAGATGCGGGAGTGCAGCCGTTGGCGGGGCTGGGCCGGGCCCGACGGGCCAACACTGCGCGGGTGGCCGGAAGTGTTACACAGCCCGGTTCGCAGAATCCAGCCCGGCGGCTGCTGGCGCCGCATTAGCATCACCCCATGCCCACCATAAGCACGCCTAATGCCGCCGTCCCTGATTCGGGGTGCATGGGCCGGGGCGTGGTCGGCGGGCGCGCTGCGGGGCACACCGCCGCCGCGGCCTGGCGGGTGCCGGCGTGCCTGATGGGCCTGGTGCTGGGGGCGGCCCTCCAGCTGCAGCAGCCCTGGCTGTGGGCAGGTGCGGTGTATGGCATGTGTCTGGTGGGGGCCTGTCTGCTGGGCTGGGGTGTGCGGTGGGCCAGCACCCGCCTGCGATGGCGACCCGCGGCGACCACGGCGCTCACCCTGGGTGCGGCCGCCCTCGCCATGTTCGCGGTGTGCGGCCTGCGCGCGGTGGCGTTTGCCGAGCAGGGGCTCGCACCTGCGCTGGAGGGGCGGGACATCCGGGTGACCGGCGTGGTCGCGACCATGCCGCAGAGCAATGAGGCCGGCTCCCGCATCCGCATCAACGTCGAGTCTGCGCACCTCTATGGCACACCGGTGCAGCTGCCCCCACGCATCGAGGTGGCGTGGTATGGGGGTGCCTTTCGCGATGCTGCGGGGGTGGTGGACCTGCAACGCCCAGCGCCGGCACTGATTGCGGGGGAGCGCTGGGCGATGACAGTGCGCCTCAAGGCCCCGCACGGGCTGCGAAACCCGCACGGTTTTGACGCTGAACTCTGGATGTGGGAGCAGGGCGTGCAGGCCACGGGCTACGTGCGAGCGGGGCCGCGGGATAAACCGCCCGCGTGGATGGCGGCAACCTGGCGGCACCCTGTGGAAAGGGCCCGCCAGGCCGTGCGCGATGCGATCCGCGAGCGCCTGGTGCACGGTGCGGAGGATGCGGACCCTGCGCGCACGCGCCTGGCGGGCGTGGTGGCAGCGCTGGTGACCGGCGATCAGCGGGCCATCGACCGTGCCGACTGGGATGTGTTTCGTGCCACGGGCGTCGCGCACCTGATGAGCATTTCGGGCTTGCATATCACCCTGTTTGCCTGGTTGGCAGCGCTGGTGGTGCGCGCGTTGTGGCGGCGCTCCACGCGGTTGTGCCTGGCAGTGCCCGCGCCGTCCGCAGCGCTGGCCGCTGGTGTGGTGCTGGCCACTGCCTACGCGCTGTTCAGTGGTTGGGGTGTGCCTGCACAGCGCACGGTGATCATGCTGGCCACCGTGGCACTGCTGCAGCTCAGCGGAAACCGGTGGCCCTGGCCGCAGGTGTGGCTTTTGGCGTGTGCTGCCGTGGTGGTGGCAGACCCGTGGGCGCTGGGCCAGGCGGGGTTCTGGCTGAGCTTTGTGGCGGTGGGGATGTTGTTTGCTACAAATTCAGTAGCTTATGGCGCTTATCAGTCAAGCGCTGGAAGGCATTTTTATGCCTTACTGCGGGAGCAGTGGGTCGTCACGCTCGCACTCACGCCGCTGTCGCTGTTGTTGTTTGGGCAGGTGTCTCTTGTAGGGTTTGGGGCGAACCTGGTGGCGATTCCGTGGGTGACGCTGGTCGTCACGCCGCTGGCGTTGGGCGGGGTGTTGTGGCCGCCGTTGTGGAGCCTGGCCGCACTCAGCTTGCAGCCTCTGGCCGCCATGCTGCAATGGCTTGCGCAGTGGCCGTGGGCCGTGGTGTTCCTGCCGGCGGCGCCGTTCTGGGCCGGGTTGCTGGCGGTAGCCGGGGGCGGCTTGCTGGCAATGCGCCTGCCCTGGGGGCTTCGGGTGGCTGCACTGATGCTGCTGTGGCCCGCCCTGGGGTGGTATCCGGTGCGGCCCGTGCCCGGGCAGTTTGAAGTGCTGGCCGCCGACATCGGCCAAGGCAACGCCGTGTTGGTGCGCACGGCCAGCCACACCCTGCTCTACGACGCGGGGCCGCGTTTCAGCCGCGAGAGCGATGCGGGCCACCGCGTGCTGGTGCCGCTGCTGCGCTCGCTGGGCGAGCGGGTGGACATCCTCATGCTCAGCCACCGCGATGCGGATCACACGGGAGGGGCCGCAGCGGTGCTTGCACAGCAGCCACAGGCCCAGTTGGTGGGCTCGCTCGACGCAGAGAATGCCCTGCATGCCGTGCGGCCTGTCCGCCCGTGTCTTGCGGGCCAGCGCTGGGAGTGGGACGGCGTCGTTTTTGAAGTGCTGCACCCCCGGCCTGGTGACGAAGGTATCCGTGCCCTGCGCCCCAACGCACTGAGCTGCGTGCTGCGCATCGTGGCGGCAGGAGGCAACGCCCCTGCCGCGATGCTCGCGGGCGACATCGAAACCCTGCAAGAGCATGCCCTGCTGGAGCGCGGAGCGAACCTGAAGGCAGATCTTCTGCTCGTGCCGCACCACGGCAGCAAAACATCGTCTTCGCCGGGATTTCTGGATGCCGTCCAGCCACGCACGGCTTTGGTGCAGGCGGGCTACCGCAACCGCTTTGGTCACCCCGCCGAAGACGTGATGCAACGCTATCGCGTGCGCGGCATTGAGGTAGTGGAATCCGCACGCTGCGGCGCCGCCACGTGGGCGTCTTCATCCCCCGCGGTGGTAGCGTGTGAGCGCGACACGGGCCGGCGCTACTGGCAGCACCGGGTGGTGCCCACGGTGGATTGACCCGGCCGGCGCGGCCGCGCAGCCACCGGCGTTTCCGTTCGCCGGGCGTACAACTTGCTATCCTGAGGGCAGGAGGCCGGTTCATGCAGAAATTCGATGAGATGTACGCCATGCTGCCCTTTGATGGCAGCGATGTGCGCGACCACTACAAGCGCTATGCGCAGTGGCTGGGCAAACAGCCCCAGGACGCGATGCAGGCCCGCAGGGCCGAGGCCGAGATGATCTTCCGCCGGGTGGGCATCACCTTCGCCGTTTACGGCGCAAAGGACGAGGGCGGCGCAGGCAACGAGCGCCTGATACCGTTTGACCTGATCCCGCGCATCATTCCCGCCCACGAGTGGAGCAGCATGCAGCAGGGGCTGGTGCAACGCGTGACGGCGCTCAACCGGTTCATCCACGACGTCTACCACGGCCAGGACATCATCCGGGCGGGTATCGTTCCCGCCGACCTGATCCTGCACAACGCCCAATACCGGCCCGAGATGGCCGGGCTGCAGGTGCCTCAGAACATCTATGCGCACATTGCCGGCATCGACATCGTGCGCGCACCCAATGCGCAGGGCGAAGGCGAGTACTACGTGCTGGAGGACAACCTGCGGGTGCCCAGCGGCGTGAGCTACATGCTCGAAAACCGCAAGATGATGATGCGGCTCTTCCCGGAGCTGTTCAGCCTGCACAAGGTCGCGCCGGTAGCGCACTACCCCGACATGCTGCTCGAGACCCTGCGCGCCAGCGCGCCCGCAGCGGCCGACGAGCCCACGGTGGTGGTGCTCACGCCCGGCATGCACAACAGCGCCTACTTCGAACACGCCTTCCTGGCCCAGCAGATGGGCGTGGAGCTGGTGGAGGGACAGGACCTGGTGGTCAAGGACAAGTTCGTTTACATGCGCACCACGCGGGGCCTGCAGCGGGTGGACGTGATCTACCGCCGCGTGGACGACGACTTCCTCGACCCGCAGGTGTTTCGCCGCAACTCCACGCTGGGGTGCCATGGCCTCATGGAGGCCTACCGCGCCGGCAACGTGGGCATCTGCAACGCCGTGGGCACCGGCGTGGCCGACGACAAGTCGGTGTACCCCTACGTGCCCGAGATGATCCGGTTCTACCTGGGGCAGGAGCCCATCCTCAAGAACGTGCCTACCTGGATGTGCCGCAAGCAGGATGACCTGCAGCATGTGCTGGCCCATCTGAAAGATCTGGTCGTGAAGGAAGTGCACGGCGCGGGTGGCTACGGCATGCTGATCGGCCCGGCCGCCACGCAGGCCGAGATCGAGGACTTCCGCCGCGCGCTGCTGGCCAACCCGGCGGGTTACATCGCCCAGCCCACGCTCAGCCTGTCCAGCTGCCCCACCTTTGTGGAAAGCGGCATCGCCCCGCGCCACATCGACCTGCGGCCTTTCGTGCTCAGTGGTCGTGAAGTGCAGATGGTGGCCGGTGGCCTCACGCGCGTGGCGCTGCAGGAGGGATCGCTGGTGGTCAACTCGTCACAGGGCGGGGGCACCAAGGACACCTGGGTGCTGGGCGAGCACGCGGCGGGGCCATCGGTTCAGTCGCAGTCGCAGACCATGGGTGGCATGACGCAAACGCAAGGGAGGTTTTGAGATGCTGAGCCGTACCGCCGACCATCTGTTCTGGATGTCTCGATACACCGAAAGGGCAGAAAACGCCGCCGAAGGCGGTGTTTCGATACAACATCGCATGCGTGCGCAGCACGTGCGGGGTTCTCTGCCCGCATCGATCAGGGAGGTCGTATGCTGAGCCGTACCGCCGACCATCTGTTCTGGATGTCTCGATACACCGAAAGGGCAGAAAACGCCGCCGAAGGCGGTGTTTCGATACAACATCGCATGCGTGCGCAGCACGTGCGGGGTTCTCTGCCCGCATCGATCAGGGAGGCCGTATGCTGAGCCGTACCGCCGACCATCTGTTCTGGATGTCTCGATACACCGAAAGGGCAGAGAACACCGCCCGCATGCTCAACGTGAGCTACGAAACCTCGCTGTTGCCGCAGTCTGCCGTTGTGGCACAGGAGAGCTGGGAGGGGTTGCTGTCCATCAGTGAACTGATTCCTGCCTACACCGCCCGGCACGGCAAGGTCACACCGCAGAACGTGCTGGAGTTCATGGTTCGTGATGGAGACAACCCTTCCTCCATCCTGTCGTGCCTGCGTGCCGCGCGCGAAAACGCGCGGGCCGTGCGGGGCGCGCTCACGACTGAAGTGTGGGAGACGCAGAACCAGACCTGGCTGGAGCTCAACCGGCACCTTCAGGCAGGTGCTTTCGAGCGCGATGCGGGGCAGTTCTTTGAATGGGTGAAATACCGCTCACACCTGTCGCGGGGTGTGGTGTTGGGCACCATGCTGCAGGACGAGGCGTTCCACTTTCTGCGCATGGGCACGTTTCTGGAGCGGGCAGACAACACGGCGCGCTTGCTGGATGTGAAATTCCACGCCGTCGAGAACGACTTTTTCGGACGTGCCAGCGAGCGCCACCAGGAAAATGACTTTTATCACTGGAGCGCCATCCTGCGCAGCGTCTCGGCGTTCGAGGTGTACCGCAAGGTGTATCGCGACGTGATCACCCCCGGCCGCGTGGCAGACCTGCTGATTCTGCGCCGTGACATGCCGCGCTCGCTGCACGCCTGCCTGCGCGAAGTGGTGGACAACCTCGCGGTGCTGGCCAACGAGCAGTCTGCCGAAACGCAGCGCAGGGCCGGGCGCCTGCTGGCCGATCTGCAATACGGCCGCATTGACGAAATACTGGCGACCGGCCTGCATGCGTTTCTCACGCAGTTCCTCGACCGTGTGAACGACCTGGGGGGCGGTATCAGCCGCGACTTTCTGGTGGCCGCGGGCGACTGACACCCGAGGCATGGGCTTCTTGCGCGCGCAGGTGGACGCTGAAGGTCTCAGTCCTGCGCGTTGCGCCGCTGGTCGCGCAGCATGAAGAGGTAGAGGCTTTCGACCTTCTCCCGCGCCCAGGGGGTCTTGCGCAGAAATTTCAGGCTGGATCCCACGCTGGGGTCGATCTGGAAGCAGCGGATGGGGATCTGCCGCCCCAGCTCTTCCCAGCCAAAGTAGTCGGCCAGCGCCACCACCATGGCCTCCAGCGTCACCCCGTGCAGCGGGTTGCGGGGCTGCCGGGTTGGTGTGGTGCCCGGAGCAGAGGGCTGGGCTTCAGTGGCGGATGAACCGGGTGTGGGGGTGGGCTCGGTGGCGTTCATGGGCGCAAGCATAAAGCCGCCGGGCAGCGCAGGGTCAGGCAGACTGGCGCAGATCGGTTTCACGCTGGAAGAGTTCTGCCGCCCAGTCCACAAACGCCCGCACCTTGGCGCTCAGATGCCGGTTGGGGGGGTACACCACGTACACGGGCAAGGGCGGCTGGGTCCATTCGGGCAGCAGTTGCACCAGGGTGCCCTGGTCAAAGTGCCGCTGGGCCTGAAAGGCGGTGATCTGGCCAATGCCAAGGCCTGCGACGAGGGATGTCACATAGGCATTGCTCTCGTTCACGCTCAACTGGTAGGGGCCGGTGATGTCGATCGATTCGTCGCCCTGGCGGAACTCCAGCGGATAGTGTCTGCCGCTTTGCGCAGAAAAGTAGATCACGCTTGTGTGTTTCTCCTCGATCTCGACCGGATGGCTGGGGGTGCCCTTGCGCTGGAGGTAGTCGGGCGAGGCGACCGTGATGAAATCCAGATTGCCAATGCGGCGTGCCACGAGCGATTGGTCGGTCAACTCGCCCCCACGGATCACGCAGTCCACGTTGTCCCCGATCAGATCCACCATGCGGTCACTGACGCCCAGGTCCACCTGGATGTCCGGATAGCGGGCATGAAACTCCGCCAGGTGCGGAATGATGAGCAGCTGTGCCACCGAGGTACCCACATCCACGCGCAGCCGCCCGCGCGGGTTGGCCCGGGCGTTGGTCATGCTGGCCTCGATGTCGTCCAGGTCGGTCAGCAGCCGAACCGTGCGGTCGTAATAGGCCGCGCCATCGGGCGTCACCGTCACGCGGCGTGTGGTGCGGTTGAGCAGCTTCACGCGCAGGCGCTCCTCCAGCGCCTGCACATGTTTCGTCACCGTGGCTTTGGGCAGGCTCAGCGAATCGGCCGCCCGGGTGAACGTGCCGGCCTCCACCACCCGCACGAATATGCGCATGGCCTGTATCTGGTCCATGGCTTCTCCTTGAATCTGGAACTCGGAAGAATTCTCACACGCCAGGCGCGCGATGATTGTTGGCTGTTTGGAAACACTGCGGCGGTGTTTTGCCGGTTTATATGCTGGCCAGGAGCCACTACATTTCATCCATCGTCAACCGACGCTCCACCTACTTGATGGGTATCTGCCATGCAGCCCGACCGGCCATCGTCGTCATCTTCGCCATCGCAGCCCGCGGCAGCGTCTGCCAGGGCGTCCGGGGCGGCTTCTTCTGTCTGCACCGATTCCACCATTGAGGTGGCCCAGGGGCAGGACGTGGCGGTGCGCATGTACGGCCGCAAGAAGACCGGCCAGGCGTCCCCGGTGGTGGTGCACTTTCATGGTGGTGCCTTCACGTCGGGCAACCTGGACATCGGCTGCACGGTGGCCTCGATGCTGGAGGGTGCGGGGGCCGTGGTGGTGTCGGTGGCGTATCCGCTCACGCCCTTTCCGCAGCCGGTGGACACGGGCTACGGTGTGCTCAAGTGGGTGCACAAGCACCGCACCAGGCTCGGCGGGCAGGGCGCCGCGGTTTACCTGGCGGGCGAGGAGGCCGGCGGCAACCTGGCAGCGGCCGTGGCACTGATGGCGCGCGACCAGTCGCACCCCCCGCTGGCCGGGCAGATTCTGCTGTCGCCCATGCTGGACCCCTGCGTGGGCACCGCCTCGGTGCGCGAGGCCACGGGCGACGCCACCGGGTGCAAGTGGACAGAGGGTTGGCGCAACTTTCTGCGTTGCCCGCGCGATGCCGAGCACCCCTATGCCGTGCCCGCCGGTGCGCAGCGCCTGGCGGGGCTGCCCCCCACGCTGATCCTGGTGGGCGACACCGACCCCATGCACGACGAGGCGCTGGCCTACGCGGCCCGGCTGGAGGCTGCGGGCCTGCCGGTCACCCGCCATGTGTTCGCCAAGAACCCACAGTGGCCCGATGCCTTGCTGCAGACCGGCCCGCACGAATGCCAGTCTGCGGCGGGTGCGCAGGAGCAGTTCCGGCATTTTTTTGCAGCCACGCACAGCCCGGTGTCGTCCTGACGGCCGCTGCAGCCGAACGGGCGGGGGCGAGATAAGCTATAAAAATAATAGCTGCTAGCGCTTGCCCAGCAAGTGCTAGCGGCAAAAATAGTTGGCGGATTCAAGTACGAAGTGCAACGCAAGTAAACCGAGTTGGGCCAAGAGTGCATAGGATGCATTTTTGTGACCAGCCAGTCCCAAACGTTGCACCATGACCTATACCCACTTGACCCGAGAAGAACGATACCAAATCCACGCACTGCGTCGTCAAAACATAAGCCCGGCAGTGATAGCCGCACAGCTCAATCGAAGCCGATCGACCATCACCCGCGAGCTCAATCGCAACGCTGGAGCCCAAGGCTACAAACCCGCCCGCGCTCATGAGCGGGCCCGTGCCCGCCAAAGGGCACAGCGCAATGCACGCCAGTTCAATGTGCGGCAGTGGAGCCAGGTGCACAGCTATCTGCGCCTGGAGCTTTCTCCCGAGCAGGTCAGCGGACGGCTGCGGCTGGAGGGCGTGCTGACCATCAGCCACGAATGCATCTACCAGCACATCTATGACGACAAACGCAAAGGCGGTGAGCTGATCAAACACCTGCGCTGCCAGAAGGTGCGACGCAAGCGCTACGGCAGCGGACAAGAGCGGCGCGGCACACTCAAAGATCGGCTCTGCATAGAGCAGCGCCCCGCCATCGTTGACGCACGCAGCCGCATGGGTGACTGGGAGGGTGACACCGTGGTCGGCAAGGGCCACCAAGGGGTACTGGTGACCTTGGTGGAGCGCAAGTCCCGCTACACACTGGCGCAGCAACTGGACTCGCGCCACAGCGCAGGGGTGACCGAGGCTGTGATCGCACTGCTGCGACCTCACAAACACTTGTGCGAAACGATCACGTTCGACAATGGCAAGGAGTTTGCTGAGCATGCATTCATCGCCGCCAGTCTGGGGGCGGATGTGTACTTCGCGCATCCCTACCACTCATGGGAGCGTGGGCTCAACGAGAACACCAATGGCCTGTTGCGCCAGTACTTCCCCAAGTGCACCAACCTGCGCCGGGTCTCGCAGCACGAAGTTGACGATGCGCTCTACCGGCTCAACCACCGACCCCGCAAGTGCCTCAACTACCGCACTCCCCACGAGGTGTTCATGGGCTTGGAGATTCGTCCGTTACACTGAAATTCGGTGCACTTTGTAGTTGAATCTGCGGTTCAAAAATCGCTCTGCATCAACCTTTCAACCACCCCCGCAACCTCCCGACTCCTTCCTCCAGCCTCCCCACATCCTGGCTCGCAAAACACCACCGCAGCCAGCCTGACGCCTCACCTCCAAACGCACTGCCTGGCGCCAGCCCCAGCCCGGCCTCCCGCACCAGCCGCTTGGCCAGCGTCAGGCACTCGTCATGCCCGTCGATGTGGAAGAACGCATACATGCCCCCACGCGGCGTGGCCACAGACACCCCCGGCACATCGGCCAGCAGCGGCACCAGCGTGTCGCGGCAGGTTTTCAGGTGCGCCACCAGCGCAGGCGTTACCTCATCCGTGCGCTGCAGCGCCACCGTGGCCCCGCGCTGCACAAACACCGGCGCGCACGAGGTGTTGAACTCGATCAGCTTGCCGACGGCATGCGTCAGCGATGGCGGCAGCACCAGCCACCCAAGGCGCCAGCCGGTCATCAGGAAGCTCTTGGAAAAGCTGTGTGTCACGATCAGCCGGTCCTCGGGCTCAGCCACGTCCAGAAAGCTGGGGGCCGCGCCATTGGCCGTGTCGCCCGCGTAGTACAGCCGCTCGTACACCTCGTCCGCCAAAATCCATGTGCCGGTGCGGCGGCAGTGCGCGAGGATGGTGGCTTGTTCCTCGCGCGTCAGCGTCCAGCCCGTGGGGTTGTTGGGCGCGTTGACGACCAGCAGGCGCGTGCCGGGCGTGATGGCGGCCAGCAGCGTATCCATGTCCAGCTGCCACGCGCCGTGCACGTCGGCCACCAGCGGCACAGTGCGCACCTGCGCACCCAGAATGCGCGGCTGCGCCACCAGGTTGGGCCACACGGGCGTCACCAGCACCACTTCGTCGCCCGCATCCACCAGCGCCTGCACGGCCACCATCAGGCCGTTCACGCCGCCGGATGTCACTGCGATACGGTCAAACCACGCATCGGTATGCTGCTGCGGGTGCAGGCCGTGCATGTAGCCCGCAATCGCGTGGCGCAGTTCGGGCAGGCCCAGGTTGTGGGCGTAAAAGGTTTCGCCCTTTTGCAGCGACGCAATGGCCGCGTCGCGGATGAAGTCGGGCGTCACCTCGTCGCTCTCGCCAAACCAGAACTTCAGCACATCGCTGCGCCCCAGGCCTTCGTTGGCCACTTCGCGGATGCGCGACTCTTCGAGGCTTTGGACTACTTCTCGCATGCAATCTCCTTGAAATACACAGCCATCATCGCAGGCGTATAGTCGTTTTTTTGATTTTTTCACCACCTTGGCTGATCAACCAACGCTCATGACCTATCCCAACACCCAGCTCTTCATCGCAGGCCAGTGGCAAGACGCCGCTGAAGGCAAGACCCTTGCCGTGTTCAACCCCGCCACGGGTAAGGAAATCGGCCGCGTGGCCCATGCCACCAAGGTCGATCTGGACCGTGCGCTGGACGCCGCACAAAAGGGCTTTGAAGCCTGGCGTGACATGCCTGCCGCCGAGCGCGCCAAGACCATGCGCCGCGCCGCCGCCCTGATGCGCGAGCGTGCCGACGCCATTGCCGCCATCATGGTGCAAGAGCAGGGCAAGCCCCTGGCCGAGGCCAAGGTCGAGACCATGGCGTCTGCCGACATCATCGAATGGTTTGCCGACGAGTCGCTGCGCGTGTATGGCCGCATCGTGCCCTCGCGCAACCTCAAGGCCACGCAGATGGTGCTGAAGGACCCGGTGGGCCCCGTGGCCGCGTTCACGCCCTGGAACTTTCCCATCAACCAGGTGGTGCGCAAGCTGGCCGCCGCGCTGGGTGCAGGCTGCTCGATTCTGGTGAAGGCGCCTGAGGAAACCCCCGCCAGCCCCGCCGAACTGATCCGCGCGTTTGCCGATGCCGGTGTGCCCGCAGGCACCGTGGGCCTGGTCTATGGCGACCCCGCTGAAATCTCCAGCTACCTGATCCCGCACCCCATCATCCGCAAGGTCACCTTCACCGGCTCCACGCCCGTGGGCAAGCAACTGGCCGCGCTGGCTGGCAAGCACATGAAGCGTGTGACGATGGAGCTGGGCGGCCATGCACCGGTCATCATTGCGGAAGACGCCGACCTCGAACTGGCCATCAAGATCGGCAGCGGGGCCAAGTTCCGCAACGCAGGCCAGGTCTGCATCTCGCCCACCCGCTACCTGGTGCACGAGAGCATCCGCGCCGACTTCGTGGCCGCGTTTGCCAAGTACGCCCAGGGCCTGAAGGTGGGCGATGGCCTCACGGCCGGCACGCAGATGGGCCCGCTGGCCAACCCGCGCCGCATTACCGCCATGGCCGACTTGTTGGCCGATGCGGTGCAGCAGGGCGCCAAGGTGCTGGCGGGTGGCGAGCGCATCGGCACCGAAGGCAACTTCTTCCAACCGACCGTGCTGAACGACGTGCCTCTGTCGGCCCGCATCGTGAACGAAGAGCCCTTTGGCCCTGTGGCCGCGGTGCGTGGCTTTACCAAGATCGAGGACGCCATTGCCGAAGCCAACCGCCTGCCGTTTGGCCTGGCCGGTTATGCCTTCACCTCGTCGCTGAAAAACGCGCATTTGCTGGCGCAGCGCCTGGAAGTGGGCATGCTCTGGATCAACCAGGCCGCCGCCCCTGCGGCCGAGCTGCCATTTGGCGGCCTGAAGGATTCGGGCTATGGCTCCGAGGGTGGCCCCGAGGCCATCGAGGCGCACCTGAACACGCGCCTGGTGTCGATCATGAACGTGTGAGTGTGACCATCGCGTTTTTTGAACAGGTTCTTAATGTGGAAGACACCCGCCACAAGACGTGCCGACAGCTGACCTGAGGCTGGCCAGGGCCGCAAGGTCAGCGGGCTGATCGAGTCTCAGGCGGCAGCGGGCGTGGCGATGAAACCGTGCTTGCGCAGCATTTTGATCCAGCGCGGCGCGTTGCGCTGAACGTTCAGCGCCTAATAATCGACTTCCTTGTCCTGGTAGTGACTGCCGTTGCTGAGCATGGCATAGATGGTGCGCAGCATCTTGTGGGCCAGGGCCACCACCGACTTCTTGTGGCCTTTTCGGATGGTCAGCGCGTCGAACTTGGCCTTGAGTGCGCAGCGCGTTCGTGCTGCAGCCTGGGCGAACTCGCACAGCAGCCTTCTGACCCAGGCGTTGCCCTTGCGGATGCGCCCGGTTTTGCGCTTGCCGGCGCTCTCGTTGTTGCCTGGGCAGATGCCCACCCAACTGGCCAGGCGCTCTGCACTGCCGAACACGCTCATGTCCGCACCAATCTCCACCAGCAGCATGGCCGCACCCTGCTCTTCGATGCCCGGCAGGGTCTGCAGCAGCCTGAGCTGCGGCTGCCAGGGCCGCAGGCCCTGCAGCAGGTACTGGTCCATGCGGGCGATGCGCTGCTCGATCTGCTCAATGTGCTGCACGATCTCCTGGGCCACAAAGCGGTGCACTGCGCTGAACTGCTCGGTGCTCAGGGCCTCGCACAGTTCTTGTCGACTCGCTCGCAGCCGCCCCTTGTGGTCCAGCACCTCGTGCATGGGTTGGCCCGCGATCAGGGCTTTGACCATGGCACGCGCGCTCTGTCCGTGGATGTCGGCCACCAGCACGTTGATGCGGATGCCCGCATCCACCAGCACCTTGTGCAGCCGGTTCTTCTCGGCGCTACACATGCCCACCAGCTTCTGACGCTGGCGCGCTACCAGGCGAAGCTGGCGCATCTGCACCGGCGGGATGAACGAGGCGCGCAGCAAACCCGCACGCGCCAGCGTGGCCAGCCACTGCGCATCGGCCATGTCGGTCTTGCGACCGGGCACGGCCTTGACATGCCGCGCGTTGACCACCCACGCGATCAGGCCCACCGCCTCCAGCGCCGCAAACGGGCTCTTCCAATACACCCCTGTGCTCTCCATCACCACGACCTCAGGGGCAATCTCCAGCGCCCACTGCGCCAAGGCGCGGCGGTCGCGTTTGAAGGCGCCGAAGTCTCGCTTGGTGACCTCGACCTGGCCATCGTCATGTTCGATAACGGCGCAGGCCGTGATCTTGGTCTGGTGAACGTCCAGCGCAATGACGCGCTTGTGCATCGGGGTCAAATCCATTGCGGCTCTCCTACAGCTTGAATGACAATCACAAGCGTGCGGACCAGCCAAGGTGCCGCCGACCAACGGCCTGCCGGGCAAGCCCGGCGGCTCTCTTTAATGTGGGCTGTCAGGCGCGCTCTGACCCGGCTGGGTCTGGGCAACGCCCGCAGGCAATCCTGGGTACGAGTGGTCGGCAGCGGGTCAAGTTAGCGATCGCGGTCGAGTGCCATCAAAGAATTGACCGACCTCTAACCGTGCTGGCCCGCACGCCTGCAGTGTCTTCCATCATCCAGGGTGAACCAACTGGGTCATGACAGTTAGCGCGTCAGTCACAGGTCCCCGGTGCCATGGGCATCGGGGGCCTTTTTGCTTTATGAGAACCTGATTACGAGCTTTTCGAGCTCGCACAAGAGGGGCGCGACGGCAGGTCGTGCGGTTTGCGGGCATAGAGAAGATCCCCTCTCTTGGCCCTAAGGCTTCGGGTCGTACGCGCAGCGAAAGCCGATGTACACCGCATAAAAGTCCGCAGGCTTCCAGGCCTCCACCTCCGCGCGCATTTGCGATGCGGGATACCACCAGGACCCACCCATCGTGCGCCGCTCGTCGCCGCGTGCATCGGCCGCCCATTCCCACACATTGGCGCCCATGTCGTGCAGACCGTTCACCCCGGCTGCAGTGCCGTTCACAGGCGCGGCGCGGGGCCAGGGGTCGGGGTCGCTGGTGTTGGCGCCCTGCGGGCTCTGGCCTGTTGTCCAGGGGTAGGTGGTGCCACGCACCCAGGGCGCGGGCGGTTGGCTGCGCAGCTCGGTGAAACCGGCGGCGCGCCACTCGGCGGCGGTGGGCAGACGGCCACCCGCCCATCGGCAGTAGACCTGGGCCTCGGCGTGGGTGAGGTGCACGGCGGGCAGCTGGTCGCTGTCTGGCACTGCACCGTCTGGGCGCTGCCAGGTCCAGCCTGCGCGGCGTTGCCAGCCGCCTGCGTATTCAAAACCGCCGCCTTCGCGCTCGGCACGGGTGGTGGTGCCGGTGGCTCGCGCGTAGCGTGCAAACTGGGCGATGGTGACTTCGGTCTTGTCGATGCGCAGGCCGCGCAGGTCGTCCAGCACCACGGGCGCTGTGGTCTGGGCAGACGCGGTCAGGGCCCAGAACGTCAGGGTGGCGCTGGCTGCGTACATGAGTTTTTGCATGTTCCCTTGCTCCCCGGTTGAGATCCAGCGCGGCATTCCCCTGCCGGTGTGGCGCAGAGTATCTGCCGCCCGGAAAGCCTGTGTGCGGGGCCGGATTTGGTGCGCTTCGGGCCCGCGACACGCATGCACCGGCCTGCAGGGGGCACAAAAAACCCCGCAACTCCAGAGGAGCGCGGGGTCATTCGCTGTGTGTCTGCCCTCCCACCAGTCAGGGCAGCAGCTTGGGGTTGGTCATCAGAAGTTGTGGCGCACGCCCAGGGCAACGGAGCTGAAGTCGTCGCCGGCCGTGCCCACGCCATAGCTTGCGCCCTGGCTGTTGTTGATGCGGGTGTACAGGGCGTAGACCTTGGTGCGCTTGCTCAGGTTGTAGTTGTAGCCCAGCGTGAATTGCGTGGCAGCGCTGTCGCTCACGTTGGAATACTTGCCCGCGCGGCCCACATTCAGGTGGAACTCCGACGCATCCATCATGTAGGCAACGGCCAGGCGCAGGTTGGTGCGGTTGCCGCCGTTGGCGATGAACACGTTCTTGTCGCGCTGCACGTAGGCGCCCAGCACGAAAGGGCCGGTGGTGTACGAAGCACGCACGGCAAACTGGCGCTGGTCGTCCAGCCGGGAATAGCCGGCGCCCAGGCCCAGGGCGCCAATCTCGTAGTTGGCGGCCAGGTCCAGGCTGTTCTTTCCACCGGTGCCGCTGGGTTGCTCGTGCAGGGACACGCCAGCCTCAACCGTTGCACCACCCAGGCTGGGGGTGCGGTAGGCGATCTTGCTGGTGTCGCGCGCGGGGTAGGCATACAGCGCATCGGCCGACGAACCGGTGTCGTGGTTGTGCATGCTGATGTAGTCCGCCGTGGCGTAGTACGACTCGGACGTGAAGTTGCCCAGGCGCACCATGCCGAAGCCACCCGAGAGGTTCACTTCGCTCTGGCGGGCGTAGCCGTTCGACGCGCCGGTGCGGGGGTCAATGCCGCTTTCGAACTGGAAGCCTGCCGTCATGCCGCCGCCCAGGTCTTCCACGCCCTTGAAGCCGATGCGGGAGGAGTTGTTGGCCATGGCCGTGGCCGACGTGTCGCCCTCTTTCTGGTGTTCGGCGGACACATTGATCCGGCCGTACAGCGTGACGCTGCTCTGGGCCAATGCGGCGGTCGTGCCCAGCAGTGCCAGCGCGGCAATGGCGCTGTGTTTCATCATGGAGTTCATAAAAGGTTCTTGATCAAATTTTGTTTGACGACGGGTGATCACGGGCCAGGGACGCGGAGGGTGCGCACCCCTGGCCATCGCTACAAGCAAGATAGGTGCCTGTGGTGATGTGATCGTTGCCTATATGCAACGGAGGCGAATGGTAGTGGCCCGGGTTGCCCGCCGCCAGAGGGGTAAACGCTCTGGCCTCCTGGCTTGTATGCCGCATGCAACAGACGCTCTTGTCCGATGCCTTTAGCTGTTGACAAAGGCCGTGCCAGGAACGCCAACGCAGGGGCTGCGCGAGGTTGCTGCCCGGCCGGGATGTGAGGTCGCTGGTGGCAACTGCACACCTGGTGCCGTGCCCCGCAGGTACCTGCCCCTGCACAGAAATACGGATGTGCGCCGCGAATGTGATTCCCTGTGAGACATAAAAAAACGGGCCTCGGCCCGTTTTCTCTTCGCTAGCCTGCAGTGAGGCGCTCTCATGAAACCGTGGCGTTACTCCACGTCACCCATCTGCGACTGCAGGTAGTTCTGCAGGCCCACCTTGCCGATCAGCTCGATCTGGGTTTCGAGGAAGTCGATGTGCTCTTCGGTGTCGTCCAGGATCTTTTGCAGCAGGTCGCGCGAGACATAGTCGCGCACGCTTTCGCAGTGGGCAATGCCGTCCTTGATGGTGGCCTGGGCGCCTTGTTCCGCGCGCAGGTCGCAGGCCAGGATCTCCGGAACGTCCTCGCCCACTTGCAGCTTGGCCAGATCCTGCAGGTTGGGCAGGCCGTCCAGCGTGAAGATGCGGTCCATCAGCCAGTCGGCATGCTTCATCTCGCCGATGGATTCCGAATACTCCTTCTTGGCGAGTTTGTCGAAGCCCCAGTGCTTGAGCATGCGGTAGTGCAGGAAGTACTGATTGATCGCGGTGAGCTCGTTCTTGAGCTGGGCCTGAAGATGGCCGATGACCTGTGCGTCGCCTTTCATGGGGACTCCTTGCTATGTCGTGTTGTGTGGATGCGGCCCCGATTGTCGTGAGCTGCACCAAGCCTTGCAAGGCAAGCCCCTGCGCGCGGGCAATGGCTGCGTGTGATGCTGAGTTGTGTTCGCATCTGGCTGCTGCAAGGAAGGGACCGGGGCAGTTACCCCGCTTGGCGCGTTGTGCCCACTGCGCGCCCGGCCGACATGGGCAGGGCAGCCTGCGCCGCTGCCCTGCGGTCGCGCCAGTGCGCCAGGCCCAGCCACAGGGTGGGCACCAGCACCAGGGCCAGCGATATCAGCTGCGCAATCCGCCCCTCGGCCAGATCTTCGGTGGCGGCATGCCACCAGGCGTTGTCGATGAACGGAATGGATGCTGTCTCGGTGAACTCATGCAGCGCATAGACCACCAACTGCACGGCGAACACCGCCATGAACCATGCGGTGACGCGAAAAAACCGTGCCAGATTCACCGCGCGGCCATAGCGCGTCCAGGCCCAGGCAATGGCAATGGCCAGCGCCAGGCCCGCGATGCCGCCCCAGGCCATGTAGGCCAGGTCAGCACTGCGGCCCAGGGCTGCAAGCATGGTGGCGGTTTCCACGCCCTCGCGGCCCACCATGAAAAGGGCAAACAGGAACACCGCAACCCAGGCGCGCGGGCCCTCCAGCACGCTGGCGCGGTCCATGCGTTGGGCGATGACCCGGCCCATGCCCTGGCCCGCGCTGCGCATGTGCACCGCACACCACGCCACGGTGGCTGCCGCAACCAGCGCCATCACACCTTCCGCCGCAGGCGACAACGCGCCAACGTGCGACAGCACCCAGCCCAGCACCACCGAGAGTGCTGCGGCCACCCCCACACCTGCGCGCAGCGGCACAAGCAGCTGCGTGCGCCCCGTCTTGCGCAGGTACAACGTGGCAATGGCAACCACCAGCAGGGCTTCCAGCCCTTCGCGAAAGCAGATCAGAAGTGTTTGGAACATGGTGATGAATTTGCTATGAATAAATGAGCTGCTTGCGCATGTTGGTAAAGCGCTGAAGGCAGTTTTGACCAATATTTCTGGTGCCAGATCGGGTTGTGTACGGCCAGCAGGGCCACGCCGCGCGGTGCCCCGATCTTATTAGCAAACGCGAATCATTTGCATTTGTTTTGTTGATATGACGCAAAGCCCGTTTGTCACAGGGTTGTGCTGCTTCCTGCGCGCTGCAATCCTTCCAGCGGGGTGGGGCAATAGTCGCGGCACCCACGCTGCCCTGGAGAGGCGATGTATAGTCGTAGACAATTGATTCAATGAAATCAATTAATTGGATTGATTGCTAGGAAAGGCCTAGACTTCAGTCCTGTTCAGTCAACCAACCCATAAAGGAAACAGCAATGTCCCTGATCAATACGCAAGTTCAGCCCTTCAAGACCACTGCTTTTGTCAACCGCAATGGCAAAGGCGAGTTCATCGATCTGACCGAAGCCGACCTGAAGGGCAAATGGTCCGTGCTGATCTTCATGCCCGCAGCCTTCACCTTCAACTGCCCCACCGAAATCGAAGACGCCGCCGACAACTACGCTGAGTTCCAGAAGGCCGGCGCAGAGGTCTACATCGTGACCACCGACACCCACTTCTCGCACAAGGTGTGGCACGAAACGTCGGACGCCGTGGGCAAGGCCAAATTCCCTCTGGTGGGCGACCCCACGCACCAGCTGACCAACGCGTTCGGCGTGCACATCCCTGAAGAAGGCCTGGCGCTGCGCGGCACGTTCGTGATCAATCCCGATGGCGTGATCAAGACGATGGAAATCCACTCCAACGAAATCGCCCGTGACGTGTCGGAAACCCTGCGCAAGCTCAAGGCTGCCCAGTTCACCGCCGCCAACCCTGGCCAGGTCTGCCCCGCCAAGTGGAAGGAAGGCGCCAAGACGCTGACGCCTTCGCTAGACCTGGTCGGCAAGATTTAAGCAATCTGGTTCTTCGGCCCCAAAGCCGGACAGCGTCATGGCGCCTGTGCGCCATGCCGTCCGGCTTTTTTACGCCCGGACGTTGACATGCAGGCTTGAACTGCAGCCCTATTGGCTTCAACCTCCCCCACATCACAACTCCAAATTCAAAGGACACCACCATGCTCGACGAACAACTCAAGACCCAACTCGCCGCCTACCTGGAGCGCGTGCAGCAGCCGTTTGAGCTGGTGGCTTCCCTGGACGACAGCGAGACGGCGCGCGACATGCGCGAGCTGCTCGTGACCATCCAAACCCTGCGCAGCGACAAGATCACCCTGCGCACCGACGGCAACGATGCCCGCAAGCCATCCTTCAGCCTGCAGCGCGTGGGCGCCAGCAACAGCCTGCGCTTTGCCGGCCTGCCGCTGGGCCATGAATTCACCTCGCTGGTGCTGGCCCTGCTGTGGACGGGCGGCCACCCGCCCAAGGTCGAGCAGGACGTGATCGATTCCATCAAGGCCCTGGATGGCGACTTCAATTTCGAGGTCTACATGAGCCTGACCTGCCACAACTGCCCGGACGTGGTGCAGGCGCTGTCGCTCATGGCCATCGTCAACCCCAAGATCAAGACGACCGTGATCGAAGGCGGCGCCTTCCAGCAGGAAGTGAACGACCGCGAAATCATGGCCGTGCCCATGGTGTTCCTGAACGGCCAGGTGTTCGGCTCGGGCCGCATGACCATCGAAGAAATCGTGGCCAAGCTCGACACTGGCTCTGCCGCCCGCGAAGCCGCCAAGCTCAGCGCCAAGGACCCGTATGACGTGCTCATCGTCGGCGGTGGCCCTGCAGGTGCCGCGGCCGCCGTGTACGCCGCCCGCAAGGGCATCCGCACCGGCGTGGCTGCCGAGCGCTTTGGCGGCCAGGTGAATGACACGCTGGCCATCGAGAACTACATCTCGGTGCTCGAAACCGACGGCCCCAAGTTCGCCGCCGCGCTCGAAGCCCACACCCGCGCCTATGGCGTGGACATCATGAACCTGCAGCGCGCCGACAAGCTCATCCCCGCCGCGCAGCCCGGTGGCCTGATTGAAGTGCAGCTGGCCAACGGCGGCTCGCTCAAGGCCAAGACGGTGATCCTGTCCACCGGCGCCCGCTGGCGCAACGTGAACGTGCCTGGCGAAGCCGAGTACAAGAACAAGGGCGTGGCCTACTGCCCGCACTGCGACGGCCCGCTGTTCAAGGGCAAGCGCGTGTCCGTCATCGGCGGCGGCAACAGTGGCGTGGAGGCTGCGATTGACCTCGCTGGCGTGGTGGCCCATGTCACGCTCATCGAGTTTGCCGACCAGCTCAAGGCCGACGCCGTGCTGGTCAACAAGCTCAAGAGCCTGTCCAACGTGACCATCCACACCAACGCGCAGACCACCGAGATCACCGGCGCCGATGGCAAGGTCAACGGCCTCAAATACAAGGACCGCGCCACCAATGTGGAGCACACCGTGCAGCTTGAAGGCGTGTTCGTGCAGATCGGCCTGGTGCCCAATACCGAATGGCTCAAGGGCACGGTGGAGCTGTCGCGCTTTGGCGAAATCACTGTCGATTCGCACGGCCGCACCAACATCCCCGGCGTGTTTGCGGCGGGCGATTGCACCACCGTGCCTTACAAGCAAATCGTGATCGCGGCGGGTGACGGGTCGAAGGCGGCACTGAGCGCGTTCGACCACCTTATCCGCATGCCGGTGGTGGCATCGGCCGCAGCCCCGGCAGCGCAGCCGGTGGCAGAACCTGCCTGAAATTCAGGTAAAAAAGGGCTTCGGCGCTTGATGGTAAAGCGCTGGCAGCTATAAAAATATGAGCGACGTGGTGCGTTGGCACCCGTCGCTCTTTTTATGCCCGGGCTCTGTACGCAGAGCAGGCCACCAGCCTTTGCCCCCTCGCTGCTCGCCACACGCCTGGCGCCATGGGGCGTACCGGCAGGGGCTTCAATACACCAGCCTCTCCGGCCGGATCTCCTGCAGGATGGTGGTGGCGATTTCCTCGATGGACTTGGTCGTGGTCGAGAGCCACCGAATGCCCGAGCGGCGCATCATGGCCTCGGCCTCGGCCACCTCGTTGCGGCAGTTGAGCAGGTCTGCGTACTTCGAGTTGGGGCGGCGTTCGCTGCGGATCTCGGACAGGCGCTCGGGGCTGATGGTCAGGCCGAAGATCTTGCTGCGAAACGGCACCAGGGCCGGCGGGAGCTGGCGGCGTTCAAAGTCCTCGGGAATCAGCGGGTAGTTGGCAGCCTTCAGCCCGCATTGCATGGCCAGGTACAGGCTGGTGGGGGTCTTGCCGCTGCGGCTCACGCCCACCAGGATCACATCAGCGCCCGCCAGGTCGCGGTTGCTCTGACCGTCGTCGTGGGCCAGGCTGAAGTTGATGGCCTCGATGCGGTCGGTGTACTCCTTGCTGCGGCTCACGTCGCTGAAACGTCCCACGCGGTGGTGCGAGCGGATGCCCAGCTCTTCCTCCAGCGGGTGGACAAAGGTGCCAAACATGTCCAGCAGCATGCCTTTGCAGCCTTCCTGGATGACCTTGAGCACTTCCATGTTGACCAGGGTGGTGAAGACGATGGGCTTTTTGCCCTCCACCTCGCCTGTGTGGTTGATCTGGCGCACCGCCTGGTGGGCCTTGTCGGCGGTGTCGATAAAGGGCAGGCGCACATGGCGCGGCTTCATCTCGAACTGGGCCAGGATGGCGTTTCCAAAGGTTTCGGCGGTGATGCCGGTGCCGTCAGAGACAAAAAATACGGTGCGCGAGTGCATGGAGCCCCTTTTTGAAAACGTCAGCCCGCCGCCAGTAGTGGGGGCCTACAATTGTCACAATTATCTGATTCTCACCATGCACCGCGTCGGCACACAACCACAACGACAAAGCCGCAGCCTGTGCATGGCCGCTCGCCCACCGCTCCTGCGTACAGCACGAGGCGGGCGCGCAGACGACCCGGTTTCAACTTCTGGAGCTTTCCCATGTCTGCACTTTTCAGCCCGACCGCCCTGGTCGTACCGTTTGAAAACCTGAGAATGACCGATGTCGAGGTCGTTGGCGGCAAGAACGCCAGCCTCGGCGAGATGATCTCCCAGCTGCCGCAGGGCGTGCGCGTGCCCACCGGCTTTGCCACCACCGCCCACGCGTTCCGCGACTTTCTGGCCTACGACGGCCTGGCCGACAAGATCAGCGCCAAGCTCAAGAGCCTGGACACCGAAGACGTGCGCGCCTTGGCGCAGGTGGGTGCCGAAATCCGCGCCATGGTCGAGGCACAGCCTTTTCCGGCCGACCTGCAAAAGGCCATTGCCGACGAATTTGCCAAGCTGAGCGCTGGCAACCCCGCTGCCTCTTTTGCCGTGCGCTCGTCGGCCACGGCCGAGGACTTGCCTGATGCCTCGTTTGCCGGCCAGCAGGAGACCTTCCTGAACGTGGTGGGCATCGACGAAGTCATGCACAAGATGAAGGAAGTGTTTGCGTCGCTGTACAACGACCGCGCCATTTCCTACCGCGTGCACAAGGGTTTCGAGCACGATGTGGTGGCCCTGTCGGCCGGCGTGCAGCGCATGGTGCGCTCTGATCTGGGCGCCGCAGGCGTGATGTTCACCATCGACACCGAATCCGGATTTGAAGACGTGGTCTTCATCACCAGCAGCTACGGCCTGGGTGAGACGGTGGTGCAGGGCGCCGTGAACCCCGACGAGTTCTACGTGCACAAGCCCATGCTCAAGGCGGGCAAGAAGGCGCTGATCCGCCGCAACCTGGGCAGCAAGCTGATCCAGATGGTGTTCTCCACGCCCGAGGAAAAGGCCGCCAGCGGCAAGCTGGTCAAGACCATTGACGTGCCCACCGAGCAGCGCAACCGCTATTCGCTGACCGATGCTGACGTGGAGCAACTGGCCCGCTACGCGCTGGTGATCGAGCAGCACTACGGCCGCCCCATGGACATCGAGTGGGGCAAGGACGGCACCGACGGCCAGCTCTACATCCTGCAGGCCCGCCCCGAGACCGTGAAAAGCCAGGCCAAGGGCCAGGCCGAGCTGCGCTACAAGCTCAAGGGCCACGGCACCGTGCTGGCCGAGGGCCGCGCCATTGGCCAGAAGATCGGCACCGGCCCGGTGCGCCTGGTGCACAACATTTCCGAGATGGACAAGGTCCAGCCCGGGGATGTGCTCGTCACCGACATGACCGACCCGAACTGGGAGCCCGTGATGAAGCGTGCCAGCGCCATCGTCACCAACCGGGGTGGCCGCACCTGCCACGCGGCCATCATTGCGCGCGAGCTGGGCATTCCGGCCGTGGTGGGCTGCGGCGATGCCACCGAGCGCCTGACCGATGGCACGCTGGTCACCGTGAGCTGCTCCGAGGGCGACACCGGCAAGATCTATGACGGCCTGCTCGAAACCGAAGTCACTGAAGTGCAGCGCGGCGCGATGCCACCCATCAAGACCAAGATCATGATGAACGTGGGCAACCCCCAGCTGGCGTTTGACTTTGCCCAGCTGCCCAACGAAGGCGTGGGCCTGGCGCGGCTGGAGTTCATCATCAACAACAACATTGGCGTGCACCCCAAGGCGATCCTGGACTACCCCCAGATCGACGCCGACCTGAAGAAGGCCGTGGAGTCCGTGGCCCGTGGCCATGCCAGCCCCCGCGCGTTCTACGTGGACAAGGTCGCTGAAGGCGTGGCCACCATTGCCGCCGCCTTCTGGCCCAAGCCCGTCATCGTGCGCCTGTCGGACTTCAAGTCCAACGAATACCGCAAGCTGATCGGCGGCAGCCGCTACGAGCCCGAGGAAGAAAACCCGATGCTGGGCTTCCGCGGCGCAGCCCGCTACATCAGCGAAGATTTCGGCGAAGCCTTCGCGATGGAATGTGAAGCCTTGAAGCGCGTGCGCAACGACATGGGCCTGACCAACGTGCAGGTGATGGTGCCGTTTGTGCGCACACTGGGCCAGGCCGAGCGCGTGACCAAGCTGCTGGCCACCCATGGCCTGCAGCGTGGCAAGGATGATCTCAAGGTCATCATGATGTGCGAGGTACCCAGCAATGCGATCCTTGCTGACCGCTTCCTGGAGTTCTTCGACGGTTTCTCCATCGGCTCCAACGACCTGACCCAGCTCACGCTGGGGCTGGACCGCGACTCGGGCCTGGAGCTGCTGGCGCAAGACTTTGACGAGCGCGACCCTGCTGTCGAGGCGCTGATCCACCAGGCCATCAAGGCCTGCCTGGCGCAGGGTAAGTACATCGGCATCTGTGGCCAGGGCCCAAGCGACCACCCTGATTTCGCGCAGTGGCTGGCCAAGGAGGGCATTTCGTCGATTTCGCTGAACCCTGACAGCGTGATTGCCACCTGGCAGCAGCTCGCAAGCTGACGCGCGGGGCGGCCATGCGCAATCTGCACCACCTGACACAGCGTCCGTGATGCCGTGCCCGTGATGCAGCCGCCCCCGCCGCCCTCCCGATCTCCCGACGCTGAAATGGCGGGCCCGTTCCCGCCCGATCTGCACGATGTGCGGCATCTGAAGCTCAAGGCCGGGTTGCTGTTGCTGTGGGTGGCGGTGACGTTCGTGGCCACCTATTTCGCCAGAGACCTGCAGCAGCGCGTGTTCGGAACCTGGCCGCTGGGTTACTGGATTGCTGCCCAGGGGGCCGTGCTGGTGTTCATCGGTATCGTGGTGGCCTATGGCTGGGCCATGAACCGTTTCGAGCGCCAGGATGCCGAACGCAATGCGGCGCAGGCGTCGCCCGATGCTGCGGACCGCCCCCATGGCTGACCAAACCGCGTCTGGCGCCGACCGCGCCTATCTGTGGCGGCTGCACCGCATTCTGGCCCTGTACATCTTCGGGGTGCTGGCCTTTCTGGCGCTGATGACCTGGGCAGAGCGGCAGGGGCTCTCGCGGCACTGGATTGGCCCCATCTTCCTGTTCCTCACGGTGATGGTTTACGCAGGCATCGGCGTTTACGGCCGCACCACGGACCCGGAGGAGTACTACGTGGCCGGGCGGCGCATTCCGCCCATGTACAACGGCATGGCGGCAGCGGCAGACTGGATGAGCGCCGCGTCGTTCATCAGCCTGTCCGGGGCGCTGTACCTGCAGGGCTTTTCGGGCACACCGGGGCAGGCAGGGGGCCTGGCCTATCTGCTGGGGTGGACGGGAGGCTTCTGTCTGGTGGCCATGCTGATTGCGCCGCACCTGCGCGCCATGGGCTTGTACACGGTGCCGGACTTCTTCCATGTGCGCTTTGGCGGGCGCTGGCCGCGGTTGATTGCGGCGCTGGCGGCCGTGTTGTGTTCGTTCACCTATGTCGTGGCGCAGATCTATGGGGTGGGGCTGATCGCTTCGCGCCTGACAGGGGTGCAGTTCGAGATCGGCATCATGCTCGGGCTGGGCGGGGTACTGCTGTGCTCGTTCCTGGGCGGCATGCGCGCCATCACCTGGACGCAGGTGGCACAGTATGTGGTGCTGCTGCTGGCGTTCCTCATACCCGTGTCGTGGCTGGCGTACAAGCAGCTGGGCAACCCTTTGGCGCCGCTGGTCTATGGCACGCAGATCAGCAAGATCGCCGATCTGGAGGCACAGCTCCTGGACTCCCCGGCCGAACACCAGGTGGTACAGACCTACCTGCGGCGCGCGCAGGATTTTGAAGAACGGCTGCGCGACGTGGAGGGCGCCCTGGAGCGCGAGCGCGAGAGAGGCCGCGAGCGCATCCGCGCGCTGCGCGCCCAGAATGCCGAGGTGGGCCTGATCGTCACCGCCAGCCGCGAACTGGCCGCGTTGCCCCGGGACGCTGCTGCTGCCCGTGAGCGCTGGACGCGCGAGATGCGCGAGAACTATGAACGTGCGCGCCCCCTGGGCGGCCTGCCGTTGCACAGCCAGGCGTACGTGGGCGACCCGAACGGAACGCCCGAAGAGCAGCGCGACTACGAGCTCACGCGCCGCAACTTCCTGGCGCTCATGTTCTGCCTCATGGTCGGCACCGCGGGCCTGCCGCACCTGCTCACGCGCTACTACACCTCGCCCACGGTGTCGGGGGCGCGCGCGTCCGTGGCGTGGTCCCTGTTCTTCATTGCCCTGCTGTATCTCAGCGCCCCGGCGCTGGCTGTGCTGGTGAAGTTCGAGGTCATGCAGAACCTGGTGGGCAGCAGCTTTGAAGCTCTGCCCAACTGGATGGCGCAGTGGGCGCGGGTGGACAGTTCGCTCCTGTCGGTGGAGGACGTGAACGCCGACGGTATCGTGCAGTTTGGCGAGATCCGGCTGGGGGCCGACCTCATCATGCTGGCCACGCCAGAACTGGGCGGACTGCCCTATGTCGTATCCGGCCTGGTGGCGGCCGGAGGGCTGGCGGCGGCGCTCTCTACCGCAGACGGATTGTTGCTGACCATCAGCAACGCCCTGGTGCGCGATCTCTACTTCCAGGACACGCAGCGTGAAGCCTCTCCCGAGCAGCGTGTGATTTTGACCAAGTTCGCGCTCCTGGCGGTGGCCCTGTCGGCGGCGTTTGTGGCGGCGCTCAAGCCGTCCGAGATCCTGCCCATGGTGTCGGCGTCGTTTTCGCTGGCCGCGTCGGCTTTTGTGCCGGTGATGGTGCTGGGCATATTCTGGCGCGGCACGACGCGGCAGGGTGCCGTGGCAGGGATGCTGGCGGGGCTGGGTGTGGCGGTGTACTACATGCTGTCACACGTGCCTGCCATGAGCGTGCTGCCCGCGTGGATGCTGGCCGACGGGCTGTGGTTCGGCATCCAGCCCATCTCGGCGGGCGTGTTCGGTGTGCCCACAGGGCTCGTCGTGGCGGTGGTGGTGAGCTGGCTGACGCGACCCGCACCGCCTCAGCCGCGTGTACGCACAGAGATGTAGCCAGGCAACAAAAAAGCGGCCACAAGGCCGCTTTTGCAGGGTGGAGACGGGCGTCGCCCGCCGGAAATTTCAGGTGTCAGCGGCCCACCTTGAGCAGTTCCACATCAAACTTCAGCGTGGCGTTGGGCGGAATCACGCCGCCTGCGCCGCGTGCGCCGTAGCCCAGGGCTGCGGGGATGATCAGGGTGCGCTGGCCGCCCACCTTCATGCCCTGCACGCCTTCGTCCCAGCCCTTGATGACCATGCCGGCGCCCAGCGAGAACTCGAACGGGTCGTTGCGGTCGCGGCTGGAGTCGAACTTGGCGCCTTGTTCGCCGTTGTTGTAGAGCCAGCCGGTGTAGTGCACCGACACGTTCTGGCCCTTGGTCGCCTCGGCGCCTTCGCCCACGGTGGTGTCTTCGTATTGCAGGCCGGATGCGGTGGTGGTCAGTGCCATGGGGATTTCCTTGAATGCTATTAAAAATATAGCTTCTAGCGCTTGACTATCAAGCGTTAGAAGCTAATTTGGCCTTAAATTTTACGACAGCGCCGCAGTGTGGTGTGGTGCCGTACCCAAGGCCTCACATGACGACGGGATGCGGTCCCCTTCAGGCCTTCTTGGCGCGGCCTGCAACCCAGCGGGTTGCGAAGGCCTGCACGTCGGAAAGGCGCTTGAGCAGGTCGGCGCCCGAAGGCGTGACGGTGTAGCCATCGCTGCCGTGATCCACAAACCCTGCCTCGCGAAGTTCCTTGATGCGGGTGTTCAGCGTGTTGGGGGTGATGCCCCCGACGCTGTCCTGCAGCAGGCGGAACGTCTGGGGGTGACCGTCCTTCAGGGCCCACAGCACGCGCAGCGCGTACCGGCATTCGAGCCGCTCGAACAACTGGTTGATGGCGACATTTTCTTTGGAGCTCATGGACGCTTCTCCTCGCGCAAGTGTTGGATCAAATTTCATTCGGGCGGGTGTTCCCCGGGCCCCCTGATGCGCTGAGACTATAGCGCGGAACCCATTTTGCTACAAGTTTAGTAGCTCAGAACGCACACCACACATGCGCTAGGCCCAGAAAAACTCATGTTACAACTTAAACTGTTGCGATCAGGCCACGTTGCTGCGGTCAGTCCGGGCGGGCCAGGCCTGCCAGGTGGCTCACCAGGAGCTGGGCGGCGGGCGTGAGGGTCTGCGCGCTGCGAAAGCAGATGGCAAAGCGCCGCCGCGCCCAGGGATCGCTCAGCGGAACCACCCGCAGCGGGGCGGTCTGGGCAAAGGGCAGGGCCACTTCGCGGGGCACCACGCTGATGGCCAGGTTGGCCCGCACCACCCGCAGGGCGGCATCAAAGTTGGACACCAGCACCCGGTGGACGAGGGCTTTGCCTTCCACGGCTGCTGCACGTGTCAGCAGCACCTGCACGGCACTCAGCGCAGGCATGCTGACGAACTCGTAGCCCAGCACATCGGCAAAGCGCACGCTGCTCTGCGTTGCCACCGGGTGCGAGGTGTGGGCCACCACGGCGAGATGGTCGGTGCGGTAGGCGCGGGTTTCCAGGCCTGAAAGGTCCGCAGCGTCCCAGCAGATGCCGATCGAGGCGCTGCCGTCGCGGATGCCCTGCACCACGTCGGGGCTCACGCGTTCTTCCATGCTGACCTGGATGTCGCGGTGGGCGGGGTCCTGAAGAAAGGCCGCCACATCGTCGGCCAGCGATTCGGCCATGACCGATGCCGTGACCAGCATGCGCACATGGCCCCGGGTGCCGGTGGCGTAGGCCGCCATGTCGCGCTCGATCTGCCCCACGCTGGCCAGCATGGTGCGCGCGTGCTCCAGCAGGGTTTCGCCGGCCGGCGTGGGCACCACGCCGCGGCGCCTGCGCAGCAGCAGCGGCGTGCCCACCGTGTCTTCCAGCTGCGCCAGGCGTTTGCTGATGGCCGATCCCACGATGGATTCCTGCTCGGCCACGCGCGCAATGCTGCGCTGCTCGCACACGGCGGCAAACAGCCGCAATGTTTGCAGGTCGAGGTCGCGCATGGGGCCCTTGCTGGTTTGATATTCCAGGTGGGAATCTTAGAGCTTCCGAAATTGATTTTCTGTTTCTTTTTGGAATTTCTAGAATGGATAAACACCAAGCACCCAACCCAGGAGACAGCCCGTGCAAACGACCACCGCCCATCCCACGCCCCTGCGCGCCATTGTCCGCGAGGTGGGCCTGCGCGACGGGCTGCAGAGCATTGCCACCGTGGTCTCCACCGCGCACAAGATCGAGTGGATCAACGCTGCCTACGCCGCCGGCCAGCGCGAGATCGAGGTGGGCTCCTTCGTGCCCGCCCGCCTGCTGCCGCAGCTGGCCGACACTGCGCAGGTGCTGGCCCATGCCAAGAGCTTGCCGGGGCTGGTCGCCTCGGTGCTGGTGCCCAATTTCAAGGGTGCCGAGCGCGCGCTGGAGCAGTGCGCCGACCTCATGATCGTGCCGCTCTCGGCCAGCCATGCCCACAGCCTGGCCAACCTGCGCAAGACCCCCGATGAAGTGGTGGCCGAAGTGGCGCGCATCCGCGCATTGCGTGACGCCAGTGGCAGCCGCACGCTGATCGAAGGCGGCGTGGGCACGGCCTTTGGCTGCACCCTGCAGGGCGAAGTGGCCGAGAGCGAAGTGCTGCGCCTGATGCAGGCGCTGCTGGATGCAGGCGCCGACCGCGTGAGCCTGGCGGACACCGTGGGGTATGCCGACCCCGCCTCGGTCGCCCGGCTGTTTGAGAAAGCGCGCGCCCGGGTGGGCGACCGCCTGGCCTGTGCGCATTTCCACGACACGCGTGGCATGGGCCTGGCAAACGTCTATGCCGCGTGGCAGACGGGTATCACCCGCTTTGATGCCTGCCTGGCCGGTATCGGCGGCTGCCCACACGCGCCCGGTGCCAGCGGCAATGTCACTACCGAAGACCTGGTGTTCATGCTCGAACGCATGGGCGTGACCACGGGCATTGACGTGCGCGCGCTGCTGGCGCTGCGCCAGCGCGTGGCGGGCTGGCTGGCGGTGGAGACCCTGCACGGCACGCTCTGGCAGGCGGGCCTGCCCCGCAATGCCGCACCCGCTGCACTGCAAGCGGCCTAACCACCATTTTTTAACGCTGCACCATGAACGACACACAGCCCTCTACACCATCCCCACGCCTGCCCCTGGAAGGCCTGCGCGTGGTGGAGTTCACCCACATGGTCATGGGCCCCACCTGCGGCATGGTGCTGGCCGACCTGGGGGCCGAGGTCATCAAGGTCGAGCCCGTGGACGGTGACCGCACGCGCCACCTGCTGGGCGCAGGCGCGGGCTTTTTCCCCATGTTCAACCGCAACAAGAAAAGCATTGCGCTCGACCTGCGCAGCCCCGAGGGCCTGGAGGTGGCGCGCAAGCTCGCGGCCTCGGCCGATGTGGTGGCGCAGAACTTCAAGCCCGGCGTGATGACGAAATACGGCCTGGACTATGCCGCGCTGAGCCCGATCAACCCGCGCCTCATCTACGTGAACCACACGGGCTTTTTGCCCGGCCCCTACGAGCACCGCACGGCGCTGGACGAGGTGGTGCAGATGATGGGCGGCCTGGCCTACATGACCGGGCGCCCCGGAGACCCGCTGCGCGCGGGCACCAGCGTGAACGACATCATGGGTGGCATGTTTGGCGCCATTGGCGCCATGGCGGCGCTGATGCAGCGCGGTATCACCGGGCGCGGGCAGGAGGTGGACTCGGCCCTGTTCGAGAACAACGTGTTCCTCGTGGGCCAGCACATGATGCAGTACGCCGTCACCGGCCAGCCGGCAGCCCCCATGCCCGACCGCATCTCGGCGTGGTCGCTGTATGACGTGTTCAGTGTGAAGGACGGCGAGCAGATCTTTCTGGCCGCCGTGAGCGACGCGCAGTGGATCACCTTTTGCGATGCCCTGGGCTTCGCCGACCTCAAGGCCGATCCGGGCCTGTCTAACAACAACGACCGCGTGCGCGCGCGTGGCACGCTGCTGCCCGAGCTGCGCAGGCGCCTGGCCGCACACAGCGCGGCCGAACTGGCTGCCATCTTCGAGAAGCACGGTCTGCCCTTTGCGCCCATCCTGCGGCCCGAGCAGCTGTTTGACGACCCGCACCTCAATGCCACCGGCGGCCTGGCGGACATCACGCTGCCCGATGGCGAGCGCGCCGGACAGACGGCACGCACCACCCTGTTTCCCCTGCGCATGGATGGGCAGCGGCTGGGCGTGCGCCTGCAGCCACCGGTGCTGGGCCAGCACACCGCCGAACTCATGGCGCAGCTGGGCTACAGCCCCGAGCAGCTGCAGGCCCTGCAGGCGCAGGGCGCCGTGGCCTGAACCCACGCATTCCCATCACAACACCGGAGACAAACCATGACAGACAACACGGCACGCAGCACCGTATCCCCCTCACAGAACGCACAGCGCCTCACAAGGCGCACGCTGCTCGCAGCCGCCATGACCAGTGCCGTGGTGCCCGCGTGGACCTTTGCCCAGGGGGCAGACAGGCCGGTGCGCCTGGTGCTGCCTGTCAGTGCGGGCTCGGGGGTGGATGGCGTTGCGCGCGTGCTGGGCCCCAGCCTGGGCAAGGCGCTGGCGCGGCCGGTGGTGGTGGAAAACTACCCCGGCGCCGGCGGCATCACGGGCACGACGATGATCGTGAAGGCGCCCAAAGACGGCTCCATGCTGGGCATGGTGTCCAACAACCATGCCGTCAACCCCAGCGTGTTCAAGAACATTCCGTATCACGCGGTGGACGACATCACGCCGATCACCCTGATTGGCGCCACACCCTTTGTGCTGGTGGCGCACCCTTCGGTGGCGGCCAAAAACGTGCGCGAACTGGTGGCCCTGGCCAAGGCCCAGCCGGGTGTGCTGAACTACGGTTCGTCGGGCAACGGCACCATCCTGCACCTGGCGGCGGAGATGTTCGTGCACGAGGCGCAGGTGGATATCAAGCACATTCCCTACCGGGGCATGGGGCCGCTGACGGCCGATGTGCTGGGCGGGCAGATCCAGATGGCGTTCATCGCCGTGGCCGTGGCGGCGCCCCATGTGAAGTCGGGTGCGCTGCGGGCCATAGGCCTGTCGTCCACCACACGCTCCCCGCTGCTGCCCGACCTGCCAACGATTGCCGAACAAGGCCTGCCCAACTACGCCCTGGACGGCTGGGTGGCCGTGGTGGGGCCGGCCGGTCTGCCTCGGGCAGAAGTGGACCGGGCCTACAACGCCGTGCGCAGCGCCGTGGCAGCACCGGAAGTGCGCGAGGCCCTGCTGGCGCAGGGCTACCAGCTGCAAAGCCCCGCGCCCGATGCCACGGCTGCGTTCTTCCGCAGCGAGGTGGATCGCATGGCCAAGCTGGTCAGGCAGTCCGGGCTGAAACTGGATTGAATGCTCATGTTTTTATAGCTGTTAGCGCTTATCCATAAAGCGCTGGAGCCATATTTCAATCAAATTTTGAGCGACGGCGTGCCCGCTGCGGCAGGCACGCCAAAAAGCACAACGCCCCAGCACCATGGTGGTATCTGGGGCGACCGATGCAGCCCCGTTGCCAAGGGCCTGCCCATGTGACCGCAATGCGGTTTACAGCGAGTCGATAAAGCTGCGCAGCTTGTCCGAGCGCGAAGGGTGCTTGAGCTTGCGCAGCGCCTTGGCTTCGATCTGGCGAATGCGCTCGCGCGTCACGTCAAACTGCTTGCCCACTTCTTCCAGGGTGTGGTCGCTGGTCATTTCGATACCGAAGCGCATGCGCAGCACCTTGGCTTCGCGGGGGGTCAGGCCATCGAGGATGTCCTTGACCACATCGCGCAGGCCGGCCTGCATGGCGGCTTCGATAGGCGCGGTGTTGGCACCGTCCTCGATGAAGTCGCCCAGGTGGCTGTCGTCGTCGTCGCCGATGGGGGTTTCCATCGAGATCGGCTCCTTGGCGATCTTCATGATCTTGCGGATCTTGTCCTCGGGGATCTCCATCTTGGCCGCCAGGATGGACGCATCGGGCTCAAAACCAAACTCCTGCAAGTGCTGGCGGCTGATGCGGTTCATCTTGTTGATGGTCTCGATCATGTGCACCGGGATGCGGATGGTGCGCGCCTGGTCGGCAATGCTCCTTGTGATGGCCTGGCGGATCCACCAGGTCGCATACGTCGAGAACTTGTAGCCACGGCGGTATTCGAACTTGTCCACCGCCTTCATCAGGCCGATGTTGCCTTCCTGGATCAGATCGAGGAACTGCAGGCCGCGGTTGGTGTACTTCTTGGCAATCGAGATCACGAGGCGCAGGTTGGCCTCGATCATTTCCTTCTTGGCATCGCGCGAGGTGGCTTCACCTTCGTTCATGCGCTTGTTGATGCCCTTGAGCTCCGCCAGCGGCACCACCACGCGCGACTGCAGGTCCATCAGCTTTTGCTGCAGGTCCTGGATGGGCGGTACGTTGCGCGCAATGATGGACGACCAGGGCTTGCCGGCAGCGGCCTGCTTCTCTACCCACTGCAGGTTCAGCAGATTGGGCGGGAAGTCCTTGATGAACGTCTCCTGGGGCATGCCGCACTTGTCCACGATGATGCGGCGCAGCTCGCGCTCCTTCTTGCGCACGTCGTCCACCTGGCCGCGCACCATGTCGCACAGCTTCTCGATGGTCTTGGCGGTGAAGCGGATGGTCATCAGCTCTTCCGACAGGGCCTTCTGCGCCTTCTGGTAGTTGGGCGTGCCGTAGCCTTCCTTGTCGTACACCTTGTGCACTTTTTCAAACAGCTCGCGCAGCTTGTCAAAGCGCTCCAGCGCCTGCTTCTTGAGCTCTTCGAGCTTCTTGGTCAGCGCCTTGCTGCCGCCCTTGCCGTCGTCATCGTCGGCCTCGTCGAATTCATCGAAGTCTTCTTCGGCCACATAGTCGTCGGCCTCATTGGGGTTGGAGAAGCCGTCCACGATGGTCGAGATGACGACCTTGCCTTCGCGGATCTCTTCGCCCATGTTGAGGATCTCGGCGATGGTGGCGGGCGATGCGCTGATCGCCTCCATCATGGCCATCAGGCCGCCTTCGATGCGCTTGGCGATTTCGATTTCGCCTTCGCGGGTCAAGAGCTCCACGGTGCCCATCTCGCGCATGTACATGCGGACCGGGTCGGTGGTGCGGCCGAATTCCGAGTCCACGGTCGAGAGCGCGGCTTCGGCGGCTTCTTCGGCTTCTTCCTCGGTAGCGCCAGCGGGGGCGTTGTCCGTGATGATCAGCGCTTCGGCATCGGGCGTCTGCTCGTACACCGCCACGCCCAGGTCGTTCAGCGTGGTGATGACGGCTTCGAGGGTTTCGGCATCGACCAGCTTGTCGGGCAGGTGGTCGTTGATTTCAACGTGCGTGAGGTAGCCGCGTGTCTTGCCCAGCTTGATCAGGGCCTTCAGGCGCGCACGGCGCTTGGCCATGTCTTCTTCGGACAGGACGGTTTCGTCCAAGCCGAACTCCTTCATCAAGGCGCGTTCCTTCGCCTTGCTGATCTTCATGCGCAGGGGCTTGACCTTCTCGACCGTGGCTGCGGTTTCGGTGGTCTCTTCGACTTCACCTTCCAGGTCGGCTTCGATGTCCGACAGGTCGGTGTCGTCGCCACCTTCGTCGCTGGCGGCTGCAGCCTTGGGCTTGCGTCCGCGCTTGGCAGGGGCCTTGGCTTCGGCGGCGCCTGCCGCCTTGGCGGGGCGGCCGGGGCGCTTTTTCGGGGTGTCGTCGTCTTCGGATACTGCGGCGGCCTTGGCGCGGGCAGGCTTTTTCTTCAGCAATTCATCGGCAGCTTTGGTCAGCTCGGCAGAACTTTTCACGGGCACAGTTTTCACTTTCTTGGCAACCGGGGCGGGCGCGGCGGCGGCCTTTTTGGGGGCAGCCTTGGCCGGGGCTTTGGCAGCGGTTTTGGAGACAGCCTTGGCGGCGGGCACTGGAGCAGACTTGGATGGCTTCGCGGACTTTTGAGCGGGCATGGAACAACCTCAGGATCAAAAACGGACACAAAGAAAACGCAAGCGCCTCAGGTCCCGGCGCGGGTGGCAACGCAAAGCTACAAGGGCTTTGCGCTTGAGGGGAGGCCCTCAGCGGCAAGATGTCTGGGCGATCATTTGGTGTGCAGTCCTTGCGATGGGTGGACGGTTGTGCGCGTTTGTCACGGTGGCCCGGCTCGGAGGTGCTGCTGTCGCTCTTGCCAATAACTAACCCTACATTATACCTTTGGCGCAGATTTCAAGCCGCTTTTGCCGCTGCGTTCTGCAAGGCGTTGCGCTTTTGCTCCAGGGCGCGGTAGCGCTCCAGCGCCGTTGGATCCTGCGCCACCTGCAGCACCAGCAGCTTTTGCTGCTCCTTGATGTCCTCGATCTGCATGCGGTTGAGCAGGTCGCGCAGCTCCAGCCGCAGTTCCTGCAGCGCGCCTTCGGTCTGCGCGTGCGAACCCGTCATCACCTTCACGGCCAGCGCCTCGCATTCGTGGTCGCGCAGGCTCTCGCGCAGTACCGCCCAGGCCAGCGGGCCGTACTCGTGAAACTGCGCCTCCAGCCAGACAAACAGCGGGCCGTGGGGGGCGGGCTGGGCGCTCAGGGTGGCGTGATCGTCGTGCGTCAGCTCTTCCAGAAACGCCATGTGCGACAGCAGCAGGCGCGCGGCGTGGTCGGCGCGGCTGGCCGTGGGCGCGCGTGGCAGGCGCGGCTGGGGTGGCCAGGGGGCGTCTCTGTCCTTTTTCTTCCAGGTCCCCGTTTTCCAGTCCCCTGTGCCTTTGCGGAACGGCGGCTTGCTGTAGCCCGTGGCGTAGCCGGAAGAGGGGGCCTCTGCGTATGTGCTCCATGCGTCGGGGCCGGGGGCGCCCGCCCAGGGCGGCACGTCCTCGGAGGGCGATGGTGCGTGGTAGCCCGCCGTTTGCGCACCGCGGCCGCCAGGCCCGGGGGGCCTTGGCTGGTCGCGGCCCTGGCCCGGGCCCCACAGGTCGGCCAGGTCCTGGGCTTTGAGCTGGGTCAGTTCCGCCAGCTCGCCGAGCACCTGGCGCTTGAGCACGCCGTCAGGCAGTGCCGTCCACAAAGGCCGGGCGTTGCTGGCCATGTGGGCGCGGCCTTCTGCCGTGCCAAGGTCGCAGTGCTCGCTGGCCGCCTCGACCAGGAAGCGGCTCAACGGCATGGCATCGCCCACCAGGCGCGCAAAGGCTTCGGTGCCGTGCGCGCGGATGAAACTGTCTGGATCGTGCTCGGCGGGTAGAAAGAGAAATTTGATGCTGCGCGTGTCCGTGGCGTGGTGCAGGGCGCCGTCCAGGGCCTTGCGCGCTGCGCGCCGCCCGGCAGCGTCACCATCAAAGCTGAACACCACCGATTCGGTGAAGCGCAGCAGCTTTTGCACGTGCTCGGGCGTGCAGGCTGTGCCCAGCGTTGCCACGGCGTTGGGAAAGCCCAGCTGCGCCAGTGCCACCACGTCCATGTAGCCTTCGGTGACCAGGGCGTAACCTGCCTCGCGGATGGCGGTGCGGGCCTCGAACAGCCCATAAAGCTCGCGGCCCTTGTGGAACACGGGAGTCTCGGGCGAGTTGAGGTACTTGGGTTTGTCGTCGCCCAGCACACGTCCGCCAAAACCGATGCATTCGCCCTTCACGTTACGGATGGGGAACATCACCCGGTCGCGAAAGCGGTCATAGCGCTTGCCGCCATCCTCGTCGTTCACGATGACCAGGCCGCTTTCTTCCAGCAGCGGGTCGTCGTAGCTCGCGAACACACTGGCCAGGCTGCGCCAGCCCTCGGGCGCATAGCCCAGGCCATAGCGCTTGGCGAGAGTGCCCGACACGCCCCGGCCCTTGAAGTAGCCGATGGCCCGCTGCGACTCACGCAGGTGCCGGCGGTAGGCGTCAGCGGCTTTTTCCAGCACGTCGGTCAGCGTGGCCTGCTTCTGGCGGGCAGCGGCGGCGCGTTCTTTTTCCAGGGGGGACACGTCATCGTCCGGCACCTGCAGCCCCACGCTCTGGGCCAGGTCCTGCACGGCCTCGACAAACCCCATGCCCGCATGGTCCATCAGGAAGCTGATGGCATTGCCGTTTTTTCCACAGCCAAAGCAGTGATAGAACTGCTTGGCCGGGCTCACACTGAAAGAGGGGGATTTTTCGCCGTGAAAGGGGCACAGGCCCATCAGATTGGCGCCGCCTTTCTTGAGCTGTACATAGCGGCCCACGATGTCGACCACATCGACGCGGGCAAGCAGCTCCTGAATGAAAGACTGAGGGATCGTCACGGCGCTATTGTCCGCGTAAACTGTTTGTAACCAGATCTTGCAGAAGCGGGGCGATGGGCATGGCACACAGGGCACGGTGCGCGGTGGATGGGGCGGTCACTTCGGTGCGGCGGTCGCTGCGGCGCCGGGACGTGGCCGTGCTGCTGCCGCTGGCCGCTGCAGCCCTGTGGCCCGCAGCGGTGCACGCGGCGCCGGTGCTGCGTGTGCTGTCCTGGCCGGGCTATGCCGACCCGGATATCGTGGCCGACTTCGAGAGGCGCCACCGGGCGCGGGTGGAGATCACCACCGTGGCCTCTGACGACGTGCTGCGTGCCAAGCTGGCCAATCCGCAGGGCACCGGTTTTGACCTGGTGGCGGCCAACACGGCCGAAATCGCACGGCTGGTGGCGCGACGCCTGCTCACACCGTTGCCACTGCACAACATCTCCAACACCCAGCACCAGCTGCCGCGCTTTCGGCAACTGCACGCCATTGCGGGCATTGCCCAAGGCACGGATGTCTACGCCATGCCCTACACCTATTCCGAGATGGGGCTCATCTACGACCGCGGGCAGTTTGCCCGGCCTCCGGGCTCCATTGCCGTGCTGTGGGATCCGCGCTGGCAGGGGCGTGTGCTGGCGTTCATCGGCAGCAGCCACGGCTTTTCGCTCGCGGCCATGTACCGGGGCGTGCCGCCCTTCCAGATCCCGGTGGGGCAGTTGGGCCCGCTGGCCAAAGACCTGGTGGCCTTGCGCCGCAATGTGCGTGCGTTCTACAGCCTGCCCGAAGAATCGCTGGAACTGTTTCGCAAGCACCGCATTGCGGTCATGCATGCCAACTACGGCCAGCAGCAGCTCAAGCAGCTGCGCGATGCCGGGCTGGATGTGGGCTATGTGGTGCCGCGCGAGGGCGCACTGGCCTGGCTGGACTGCTGGGCCATCACCCGCCAGTCCACCCAGGTTGAGCTGGCCGCCGAGTGGATCAACTACATGCTGGAGCCCGCCGTCAGTGGTGCGCTGACCCGCCGCCAGGGCCTGGCCAACACGCTCGAAGAGCCACCAGCGCTGTCGGCCGATGCCCCGGCCGGCGCCATCGTGTGGCTGGAGCCCGTGGAAGACGAAGCGCGGCGTGCCCAGCTGTGGCAGCGCATTCTGTCGGGCGACCGGCCGAACCGGTTCTGAGCCATGAAAACCCGCGTGAAATGGGGCATTGCGCTGCGGCTGGGGCTGTTGCTGGCATCGTTCAGCGTGTTTGCGGCCATTCTTGCGGGCTACTACACCTTCGACTCCAGCCGCGAGCGGCTGCAGGGGCGGGCCGAGCAGGCGCTGCTGGCCACCACACACGTGCTGGCGCGCCACATGCAGGCCGGCTTTGGCACCGTGGCGCGGGATACCGCGTTTCTGGCCAGCGTGGCGGCCAGCGAGCAGGACAAGTCGGCGCTGGCAGACGTGTTCAAGGCCAGCCTGGTCACCCATCCCAGCTATCTGCAGATCCGCTTCATTGGCGTGCAGGACTTTGGGCTGGAGCAGGTGCGCATTGACCGCAAGGGCGACGCGTGGATCCGCGCCAGCGAGGACGAACTGCAGGAGAAAGCGCATTTCCCCTTTGTGTTTGAAACCCTGGCGCTCGCGCCGGGCGAGGTCTATGTCTCGGAGTTCGGCATCAACCACGAAGGCGCAGCCGACGCAGAGCCCATCCCCGTGTTCAGCATGGCCTCGCCGGTGGTGCGGGGCGGGCAGGTGCGGGGCGTGGTGGTGCTGCGGGTGGCGGCGCAGCCGTTTTTGCGCGATTTCAACACCGCACTGCCGGTGCCCTACGGTTTCTATCTCAGCAACCGGTGGGGTGATTTTCTGGTGCATCCCGATGCGGACCAGTCCTTTGGCTTTGATCGGGGGCAGCGCATCCTGATCCAGGAAAGCTTTGCGCCCGTGGCTGCGCTGATCGATGGCCGCCAGCAGGAAGTGGTGCTCAGCCAGCCGGGCACTGATGACGAGGAAGCCCGCGTCTACTCCTTTGTGCGCATGCCGTATGGGCGTGAAGGTGAAGGGCGGTTCATGGTGGTGGGCCTCTCGCAGCCGCTGGCTGCGGTGCAGGGCGAGGTGGTGAGCCTGGGCAACAGCATCCTCAAGATCCTGCTGGTGCTCAGTGCGGTGGGCGTGGTGCTGGCAGCGCTGGTGTCGCGCGCAGTCACGCAGCCCCTCAAGGCCATCGTGCAGGCCACGCAGGCGGTCACGCTGGGGCGCGCGCACGCCACGCTGCCCGTGCACCGGGACGACGAGGTGGGCGAGCTGGCGCGCAGCTTTCAGGACATGGAGCAGCAGATCCACCGCCAGATGACCGAGCTGAACGCCAGCCGCGGGCTCTATGCCGTTTTGTGTGGAACTTGACAACCTCAAAGACACCGATGCACCCATCCATCAGCCTGCGGCAATGCTGGTTGCAGCGGATTGAGCGGCAAATGCTCGAGCCTGGACATGCGCAAATACGCGATGGCAATGAAGTGGCTGGCGGTTCTGAAGCCCCTGGCAGCTCGCTTGGCCTGCTGCAGCAAGCCGTTCATGGCCTCCACATAGGCGTTGCTGCGACTGTCCAGCATCCCGCGCACGACCGCGTCGAATCGTTCGCTCAAGGTCTTGGCCAGTTTGCGGAACGGCTCCAGGCGGCTGCGCCGCGCCCAGCTCAGCCAGCCCTTCAATTCCTTGCTGGCATGCTCCCTGTCGTTGCCCGCCGCTGCACTGGCGTAGACCGCGCGCAGTGCCATCTTCAGGCGCCACGCCCGCGCACTCTTGAGCGTGCAGCGCTGAAGCCAGTGCATCGCGCTGGTTTGCCTGGCGCTCCAGTCCCCGGGATTGCGGCGCATACCCCAGGCCAAACTCTTGAGCAGCTTGCGGTCGTTGTCGCCCAAGGCCTCCTTGATCGCCTGGGGCTGGGTGCTCATCTCTTGGCGCCGCACCCCATCCATCGCCTCGTTGGCCATGGCAATCACATGGAAGCGGTCGTAACTGATCTGGGCATTGGGCAAGGCCAGTGCTACGCCCTTGGCGTAGGCCGCACTCATGTCCTGGCAGACATGTTCGATCTGGGCTGGATCGCCTGCGTGTGCCTTGAGGTCGGCAGCGAAGTCCACCACGCTTTGGTGATCACGCCCCTCGCAAGCAAACAACAGTCGCTTGGCATCGAGGTCGTGCACCACGGTGATGTAGTTCTGTCCCTTGCGCAGGCTGGTCTCGTCGATCCCCACCGTGCGCACCGTGCTCATGTCGTCCAGGGCGCGGGCCTGATTGACGTAGTACTCGATACGCCGCCACAGCGCCTTGTCCGCACAGCGCAGCAGTGCAGCCGCCTGGCGCACCGGCAGCGTCTGGCACAGAGACAAGGCCAGAGCTTCAAACAAGGCAGTAAAGCCGCTGCCTTCGCGTGCCCAGGGCACCTCCATCTGCGTCGTCTTGCCGCAGGCCGTGCAGGCAATGCGCGGTACCTGGGCGTGCAGCCAGGCCTCGTACTGAAAGAAGTCCAGGTGCCGCCATTGGCGCTTGAGCCGGTCATGCACGCCTTGCCCTGCAGCCTGGCAATGGGGGCACGTCAGGCGATTGGCCTTGCAGGTGAGCTCGAAGTCGATGCGCCGACGTGCGGTGTCCAGTTCCACTTTCTCAACGCTCCACGGCTCCTGCAAACCCAGTGCGCTGGTGAACAGCGCCTCAATGCCAACACCCATCTTGCAATCCTCCTCAGCAAAAAGCACCGCCCGGTGGATTTGTGGACAACTCGGATTGCCGAGTTGCCCACAAGCCCCACCGGGCTCCACTACGATGGATTCTCGCTGTCAAATTCCACACGAAACGACGAGGAACCCAGCCGCGACGCCATGGCCCACCTGGCGCACCACGACGCGCTCACCGGCCTGCCCAACCGCCGCATGTTCGAGCAGCGCCTGGCCCAGGTGCTGGAGCTGTCGCGCCGCAGCGGCCGCAGCTGTGCCCTGCTGTTTGTGGATCTGGACGACTTCAAGGCCATCAACGACACGCGCGGTCATGCCGTGGGCGACCTGGTGCTGCAGGCCGTGGCCCGCACCATCACGGGTGCCGTGCGGCAGGTGGACACCGTGGCCCGGCTGGCCGGGGACGAGTTCACGGTGCTCTGCGAAAACGTGGACTCCGAACAAGCAGCGCTGCAGATCGTGACCAAGCTGCAGCACGCGTTCATGCTGCCGCTGGACATTGAGGGCCGGCCCCTGCCCGTGCGCGCCAGCATCGGCCTGAGCCTGTTCCCGCGCGACGCGCAGGATGCGCGCACACTGATGACCAGCGCAGACGCGGCCATGTACCGCATCAAGCAAAGCCGCCGGCAGGACAAGGCATGAGCTGCCCCCATTGGCGCTGCGGTTTCACACAGGTTGGCCGGTGTTGCCTCCATGTCAGCCAGTGGCGCTAGGCTGTCGCTTGTTCACCTTATTGCCTGATCTTCTTGCACTGACCCATGACCTCCATCTTTGACCAGCACCTGCCCCGCAACGAAGCCAACTTTGCCGCCCTGTCGCCCCTGTCGTTCATCGAACGCACGGCCGAGGTCTACCCCGACCGTCTGGCCATCGTGCACGGCGAGCTGCGCCAGACCTGGGCCCAGACCTACGCCCGCTGCCGCCAGCTGGCCAGCGCGCTGACCAAGGCAGGCATCGGCAAGAACGACACCGTGGCCGTGATGCTGCCCAACACACCCCCCATGGTGGAGGCGCACTTTGGCGTGCCCATGGCGGGCGCCGTGCTCAACACCCTCAACACCCGGCTCGACCCCGAGGCCATCGCCTTCATGCTGGATCACGGCGAGGCCAAGGCCGTGATCGTGGACCCGGAGTTCACCGGCACCCTGGCCAAGGCGCTGGCCCTGCGCACCGCCCCCACGCCCCTGCGCGTGATCGAGGTGCAGGACGCGCTCTACGGCCCCGCCGTGCAAAGCCTGGGCGGCACCGACTACGACGCCTTTGTGGCCAGCGGCGACGCCGCCTTTGCCTGGAGCCTGCCCGCCGACGAGTGGGATGCGATAGCGCTCAACTACACCAGCGGCACCACCGGCAACCCCAAGGGCGTGGTCTACCACCACCGGGGCGCCGCCACCAACGCCATCAGCAACGTGCTGGAGTGGGACATGCCCAAACACGCGGTGTACTTGTGGACGCTGCCCATGTTCCATTGCAACGGCTGGTGCTTTCCCTGGACCATCGCAGCGCGTGCTGGCGTCAACGTGTGCCTGCGCCGCGTGGACGCACAAGCTATCTTCGACGCCATCCGCAACCACGGCGTCACGCACTACTGCGGCGCGCCCATCGTGCACGGCCTGCTGGTCAACGCGCCCGATGCGATGAAGGCGGGCATCCCCGCAGGCGTCAAGGCCATGGTGGCGGGCGCCGCGCCGCCGGCCTCGATGATCGAGGGCATGGAAAAGATGGGGTTTGACCTGACCCACGTGTACGGCCTGACCGAGGTGTACGGCCCGGCCACGGTGTGCGCCAAGCACGAGGCCTGGGACGGCCTGGACATCGGCGAGCGCGCCCGCCTCAACGCCCGCCAGGGCGTGCGCTACCACCTGGAGCGCGACGTGCGCGTGCTCGACCCCGAGACCATGCTGCCGGTGCCGCAGGACGGCGAAACCATGGGCGAGATTATGTTCAAGGGCAACATCGCCATGAAGGGCTACCTCAAGAACCCCAAGGCCACCGACGAGGCCTTTGCGGGCGGCTGGTTCCACAGCGGCGACCTGGCCGTGCAGTACCCCGACGGCTACATCAAGATCAAGGACCGCAGCAAGGACATCATCATCTCGGGCGGCGAAAACATCTCGTCCATCGAGGTGGAAGACGTGCTCTACCGCCACCCCGACGTGCTGGCCGCCGCCGTGGTGGCCAAGCCCGATGCCAAGTGGGGCGAGACACCCTGCGCGTTTGTGGAGCTGAAGGCCGGTGCGCAGACCACACCCGAAGACATCGTGGCCCACTGCAAGAAGCACCTCGCGGGCTTCAAGGTGCCACGCGCCGTGGTGTTTGGCGAGCTGCCCAAGACCAGCACCGGCAAGATCCAGAAGTTCGAGCTGCGCAAGCAGGCGGGCTCGGCGGCGGCTATCGACCTGTGATGAACTTGCAAAAATGATAGCTGCCAGCGCTTGCTGGATAAGCGCTAGCGGCCATTTTGGCTTGATTTTTCACTACTGTCCGGTAAATTTCCTTGATGCATCAGAATAGCTCCGTCTGATGCTGTCCTTGCTCAATCTCATCTCCGGTGAGTGCGTTGGTCACCATCTGTGCCAGGGTGACCTTCTCGAACATGTTGACCTCCGCCAGATGCAGGAAGTTGCGCAATGAAATCCGCGCATGAAACGGCTTGTGGGCGATCAAGGCCATGAGATAGGTACATACCGCAATCCAGATTTGCGAGCGCACCGCGTTCAGTGAGTTGCCGAAGAAGTGTTTGACGTTCAAGTTCTGCTTGAGCCACTTGAAGAACAACTCAACCTGCCAACGCTGCTTGTAGATCGTGGCGATGGTCAGGGCCGATAAGTCCAGGCGATTGCTCAGAAACACCAACTCCAGGCAGCTCACGGCGTCATAAAAGCGTACCCGACGCAAAGGCTGTGGGTAGCCCTTCTTGGAGCGCTCCCCGGTCAGCACAATCGTCTGGTCTGACCAGACTCCTGCCTTGGCGTCGGTGGGGTGCGCTTCAGTGCAATGAAAACTCAAGTTGCCTTTGGCGCGCACCACAAAACTGCATTCCTGCTGCACCAGCAGGTACAGCCGGGCAAAGTCCACATAGCCCCGATCCAGCACTACGATGGAGCCCTTTGGCAGAGCCAAATTGTCCAGCAGGCTCACATCACTGACCTTGCCCGTGGTGATGGTAAGCATGACCGGAATCGCGCCACGCAAGTCGATTACGGTGTGGGCTTTGATGCCTGCTTTAGTAGATCGAAAGTCAGCCCAAGGAAACAGGCTCAGGCACAAATCAATGGTGGTGGAGTCCATGGCATACAACGGCTCCTTAAGGCCCAACCCAATGTCATGGTCTTGGTACAAAGCCAGCGCCATCTCTGTCAGACGATGCCCCAGTGCTTCAAACAATGCCGAGTCGCGCCGCTCGTTGGCATCGGCCAAGGTGGAGCGTGACACCCGCTGGCGCAGGCCCAGGTGATAGAGCTTGCTGCTCTGAGAATTCAAGCACGCGATCAGGTCACGCAAACCCTCTCTGCGGGTGAGCTGCGCGTAGGCCATGCAGATGAAGTGACTCCATGCGGTGAAGTCGCGCGTCCATCGGTTGGCTTGGTATTTGTCAACAAGGTGTTCAAAGTGGCTAAACGGCACGACCCCCAGCAGTTGTGCGAAAACCGTGCGCCCAGTGTTCATGGTGTAGACCCCAAAAATGAGGCCACGGTACGCCACGGGCGTGGATCGCGTTTCAAATCGCCGGAATCGAGAATCCTCTGGGAACCCGCGCCCGGCCTATGTCTGAGCTAATTTGCCGGGAGATTTACCGGACAGTAGTGTTGATTTTTAACAGTACCCGCTGCGCAGCTTGCCAGCCCGCCCATGGCACGGCACGATGCAGGGCATGACTGCACCCGCGCCCCTGAACCCCACCGCTCTGTCTGCGGACAGCGAACACACCATCCACACCCTTAGGCAGCTCGAATCCCTGCTGGGCACGCCCAGCGAAGCCGCAGTCGCCAAGGAGCTGCCCCGCGTGCACCCCGGCTACCGCGCCATGATCGAGGCATCCCCCTTTGCCGTGCTGGCCACCCAGGGCCCCGGCGGGCTGGACGCATCACCGCGCGGCGACCCGGCTGGCTTTGTGCAGGTGCTGGACGACGACCAAACCCTGCTGCTGCCCGAACGCCGCGGTAACCACCGCGCCGACAGCCTGCGCAACATCCTCACCGACCCGCGTGTGGCGCTGCTCTTCCTCATACCCGGCGTGGGCGAAACCCTGCGGGTGAACGGCCGCGCGCACATCAGTGTGGCGCCCGATCTGCGGGCGCGCTTTGTGGTCAACGGTAAGCCGCCCCAATGCGTGCTGGTCATCAAAGCCGAATCGGTGTACTTCCAGTGCGCGCGCGCCATCCAGCGGTCCGGCTTGTGGGACTCCGTTCCGCCTGGCACGCCCCGGCCCGTGCCCACGCCCGGCGCGCTGCTCGCGTCCATCACGCACGGCAGTTTTGACGGCGAAACCTACGACCGCGAACTGCCAGCACGCCAGCAGGCCTCGCTGTACTGAGAGGCTGAGAGGAAATCGGTCATGCCCGCCTTGACGCCCCAAACCACCGCCCGCGGCGTTGCAAATGCGCGCCATAGCCCGAGTTACGGCTGTGCTTTGCGCCTTGCTGGCGGCGCTTTGGCGCACCCTTTCGGGCACGCCCGACTCCCTCTCAGCCTCTGAGCCGAACTGGTCCAACGAAAAGAACAGGCGGACGCATGGACGGCGTATGGTGGGTGGTGGTGCTGGGCGCGGCGGCCGCGGGCTTTGTGCAAGGCCTGTCGGGCTTTGGCTTCAGCATGGTGGCCATGTCCTTCTGGGCCTGGACTTTGGAGCCCCGCCTTGCCGCCGTGCTGGCCGTGTGCGGCGCACTCACCGGGCAGATCGTTGCGGCCGCAACGGTGCGGCGCGGCTTTGACACAGCCCGCCTGCTCCCTTTTGTGCTGGGCGGCTTGGCGGGCATCCCCCTGGGTGTGGCCTTGCTGCCCCGGCTGGACATGGACGCCTTCAAGCTCGTGCTGGGCACGCTGCTGGTGCTGTGGTGCCCGGCCATGCTGCTGGCCCGCCAGCTTCCCCACATCACCGCTGGCGGCCGCGTGGCGGATGCGGCCGTGGGCCTCTCGGGCGGTGTGATGGGCGGCCTGGGCGGCTTCACCGGCGTGCTGCCCACGCTGTGGTGCACCCTGCGCGGGCTCGACAAGGACGTGCAGCGCGCCATCATCCAGAACTTCAACCTGGCCATGCTGCTGGTGACCTTCGCCACCTACGCCTCCACCGGCCTCATCACCCGCGCCACGCTGCCCCTGCTGGCACTGGTGATTCCGGCCATGCTGGTGCCGTCACTGCTCGGCACCCGGCTGTACCTGGGCATCAGCGAGGCGCGGTTCAAGCAGGTGGTGCTGGGGCTGCTCACGCTGTCAGGCGCGGCGATGCTGGTGGCGAGTTTGCCGAAGCTGTTGGCAAGGTGGGGGTGATCGAGAGAATGCTCACCTATTGATAGCTGCTAGCGCTTGATGGATAAGCGCTAGAGGCTGATTTGGTCAATATTTTTCCGTTTGTGCCCAACGCAGCGTGTCAATTCGTGGGCTGCATCGAATCCAGCGGACTGGCCGTGCCACCAGCCGCCACCTTCAGGACATGGGTGTAGATCATGGTGGTGGACACATCGCTGTGGCCGAGCAACTCTTGCACGGTGCGGATGTCGGTGCCCGACTGCAGAAGGTGCGTGGCAAAGCTGTGGCGCAGTGTGTGCACCGAAACGGGTTTGCATATGCCTGCTTGTGCCACGGCCTTCTTGACGGCCCGCTGCAGCCGCTCCTCAAACAGGTGATGCCGCCGCTGCACGCCCGAACGTGGGTCTACAGAGAGGGTGGGTGAGGAATAACCCGCATGGTTCGTTTTATCCCGCAGGTTCTGCGGGATACATTACGTTAGACCGCGCAAGTATTGTTGGAGGAGAACACGTGCCGACGCAGTGGAAGAATGAGGAGGACTTGTCGGAGGGCATCCGGAAGCTCATGTATCGGATGGACGCGCTTGGAGCGCCCAGCCTAAAGAGTGACATCCAGGCAAATGCGGTGAGCGTGAGCGTGCAGGAGTCAGCCTTTCGGAACACCATCCGGGAGGTGTTCGGTGCCGACTCTCCTGAGTTCGAAGAGTTTGGTAATGTTCAGATGCTCCAAGGGCCGCTACGCGTAGGGATGTCCGCCGGCGAAGTGGCGCTCGCAAGACTTCGCGGGCGTGACTACATGGTCCACGTACTCTCTGAGCTTATTCAGCGCCTGCAGCAGAAGATCATCGAACTTCGCAGGCGTATTGAAGCGGGCTCTCTACCGTCTGCGTCCGAAGAGCTTCATCCCGTAATTGCCACGGCGACGAAGGATCTGGTGGCTAGCGGGCACGCCTGGGAAGCGCTCTTCGCTGCAGGGAAGGCTTTGGTGCTGCATGTGAAGCAGCGTTCTGGGCGGACTGACCTAGACGGTGTGGCGTTAATGCGCACTGTGTTCTCGAAGAACAGTCCAATCCTGAAGTTCAACGAGCTTGCTACGGCTTCGGATTTGGACGAGCAAGAAGGAATGATGCACCTTTACGAGGGAGCGGTGATGGCGCTGAGGAATCCCGGTGGTCACGGATTCCCCACAGGGCCGGACGAGCGAGCCATGCAGTACATCCAGTTTCTAAGCCTTCTCGCAGCCAGAGTCGATGAGGCGACGAGATAACGTGGCAACGCGGTCTAACAGGTCGTTGAACATCACCATCAGGGAAGCCGCAGTTCGAGACACCAGCTCCGTTGCGGAGTTGTTTGACCTTTATCGTCAGTTCTACGAACAACCCGCCGACCTCCCTCGCGCTACCGCGTTCATCGCCGATCGAATCAATGGGAACGAGTCGGTCATTCTGCTCGCCACCTCCCAAGAGGCTGGGCCGGTTGGCTTCTGCCAGCTTTACCCAACATTCTGTTCGGTTGAGGCGCAACCCATATACACGCTCTACGACCTCTTCGTCTTACCCATCGCGCGCAGGAGTGGAGTTGGAAAAATGCTGCTGCAAGCCGCAGAGAACCGCGCCATGTCGGACGGCAAGGCGCGAATGGATCTCACAACAGCAAGAACCAACCGTCAGGCGCAACAACTTTATGAGTCCATGGGCTGGGTTCGCGATGAAGTGTTCTTCGCCTATAGCCGCCATGTGGACAAGCAATCAGCGTCATGACCCTCAATCACCGCAGCGTTATCAATCAGCGCCTCACTGGGCGTCGCAGGGGATGCCTCCTCCAGTGTGCGCTTCGGCAACGCAAAGCGGGCGCCCCTGAACTTGGGCGTTAAGACTCAGCCCATCGAAAACCTCTTCGCGCTTCTGGCCGAGCCCGCAGTCCTTGTCGGCGTGGTATGTGGCGTGGCGTGGGGATAGCGGTAGCGGTAGCATTTCACTGGCTTGCGCCCGCAGGAACCGATACCGTCTCGGCGGGCGCTTGGTTCGTAGGCGTGGGAGCGGTCGGAGGTCTGATTTGGGTTGGGTTTCCCGAAGTGGGCTCAGCGTGAACGGTCTGAAGGGGATGAAGGAGGCCGAACCATTGCCCGGCCCACTCCATCAATCCCCCATCACCACCCCTTCACGCCGCGGGTCGGCCCCACCCATCCACAGTTTCTTGCCATGCGCGTTGCCCAGGGTGATGGCCTGCAGGCCGCTCGTCATGTTCATCTCGCGCACCTCGGCACCGCGCGCGCGCAGGGCCTCCACCGTCGCGGGCGGGAATCGTTTTTCTTCCAGCAGGGTGGGGCCGTTCATGGAGCCGAAGTTGGGCAGGTTGATGGCCTGCTGGGGCATCAGGCCCCAGTTGAAGACGCCGTACAACGTCTTGGCGGTGTAGTGGATGATGGCTGCCCCGCCGGGGCTGCCGCCACTCATCAGGAATTCGCCCGTGGCCTTGTCGAACACCAGCGTGGGCGCCATCGAGGAGCGGGGGCGCTTGCCGGGCTGCACGCGGTTGGCAATGGGCTGGCCTTGCGCGTCGTTGGGGGCAAAGCTGAAGTCGGTGAGTTCGTTGTTCAGCAAAAAGCCCTTGACCATCTGGCGGGCACCAAAGGCGTCTTCGATGGTGGTGGTCATGGCCACGGCGTTGCCGTGGGCATCGACGATGCTGATATGGCTGGTGCCGTATTCGGGCTGGTCGGGCATGGGGGCGTAGCCGGTCTTCACGGCGGCCGGGTTGCCGGGCTGGGCAACCTTCATGCTTTGCGTGCCGATGAGCTTGGCGCGTTCGGCCAGGTAGGCGGGGGCGATCAGGCTGCTCCAGCTGCCGCCGGGGGGCTGCACAAAGTCGGGGTCGGCCACGTAGAGGGCGCGGTCGGCAAAGGCCAGGCGGGCGGCCTCGGTGTACAGGTGCAGCCAGTCGGCCGACGGGATGCCGTCTTGCAGCGGCTTGGCGGCGGCGTCGGTGTTTTTCAGGATGCCCAGGATCTGCCCGATGGCAATGGCGCCTGAGCTGGGCGGCGGGAAGCCGCACACGCGGAAGTCTTTGGCCTGCACCTGGTAGTCGTGGCACAGGGCTTCGCGCTTTTTGGGCTGGTAGCCCGCCAGGTCGGCCATGCTGAGCTTGCCGGGATTGGTGGGGTGTTTTTGCACCTTGTCGACGATGGCCTGGGCGATCTCGCCTTCGTGCAGGGCCTTGCTGCCTTCGGCGGCGATACGGCGCAGCACGGCGGCCAGCTCGGGGTTGCGCAGGTTGAAGCCCACGTCGCGTGCGTCGCCATCGGGCTTGTAGAAGTAGGCGGCGGCGACGGGGTCTTTCTTGAGGTGGGCGTCGGCCTTCACCAAAGTATTCAGCCGTGCGCTGACCTTGAAGCCGCCTTCGGCCAGGGTGATGGCGGGCTGGAACAGGCTGGCCCAGGGTAGCTTGCCGTGCTGCTTGTGCGCCATCTCCAGCATGCGCACGGTGCCGGGCACGCCCACCGATCGGCCGCCCACCACACCGTCGTAGAACGGCACGGGTTTCCCATCGGCGCCCAGGAACAGTTTTTCGTCGGCAGCGGCGGGGGCGGTCTCGCGGCCGTCATAGGCCTCTACGGTCTTGCCGGTGCTGTGCAGCAGGAAGGCGCCGCCGCCGATGCCGCTGGACTGGGGCTCTACCAGCGTCAGCACCATCTGCACGGCGATGGCAGCGTCGATGGCTGAGCCACCGGCCTTGAGGACCTGGTAGCCCGCGTCGGTGGCCAGCGGGTTGGCGGCGGCCACGGCGAACTTCTCGGTGGCCCAGCCGGGTTTTTCGGTGTAGCCCGATGAACCCTCGGGTTGGGCGGGCACGGTGTAGGCGAACTGCGAGGGGGCGCTGGCGCAGCCCGCGAGCGCTGCCACGGCGGCCAGGGCGGCAGTGGCGAGCAGTTTGCGGCCCAGGCGGGGCGAGGTGAGCGGGCTGGGCGAGAAGGCTTGGGGCATGGCGTTTCCTTGGGTGCGAGAAGTAGTGGGCATCGTACGGTGCCTTGGGGGTAGCGCAGAAGGGCGTTACATCAGGCTACAGGGCAGAAAATTTTAATGATTTTGGCCTCCAGCGCTTAACTGGTAAGCGCGAGCAGCTATAAATTTAGTAGCAATTGGCCCGAAGCGTGCACCCTGCGCCTCGGTGCGCCCCGGCTTCAGGCTGCCATCACACGGTTCTTGCCCGAGCGCTTGGCAAGGTACATGGCCTTGTCGGCGCGGATGATGGCGTCGGCGCTGCTTTCGTTGTCGTGCAACTGGGCCACGCCGGCGCTGAAGGTGATGAGCACTTTTTCAGTGCCTTGCAGGAAGAACCGTGTGGTGAGTTCGCGCTGAAGGCGTGTCATGGCGGTCACGCCGCTGGCGGCCAGGGTGTCGGGCAGCACCAGCACGAATTCTTCGCCGCCGTACCGTGCCAGCAAATCCTGCGGCCGCATCACTTCGCGCGTGACCTGCGCCAGGTGCACCAGGGCGGCGTCTCCGCCCGAGTGGCCCAGTCGGTCGTTGATGGTCTTGAAGTTGTCCACGTCGAGCAGGGCCAGGCACAGGGGCGAGCCCAGGCGGCGTGCACGCGCGATTTCGCGCTCCATGGCTTCATCGAGGCCCTTGCGGTTGAGCGAACCGGTCAGCGGGTCATGCCGCGCCTGGGCGCTGGCGCGGTCGAGTTCTTCCTGCAGCCGGGCGACTTCGGCGCGTTTGGCTTCTGTGCGCTCGCGCAGGTCCTGCAGTTCGTCGTGGGCTACACGGCTGTCCAGCGCCATCGCGCGGGTGGCCGACATGACCTCTTGCAGCACGGGCGCGATTTCTTCCAGCGTGTTGGCCTTGCCGATCAGGTCGGCACACCGCGCCATCGTGCCCTGGTAGCTGGAGCTGGACGCCGTGATGGCGGCCAGTCGGTCGATGAAGGTGGCCAGCATGTCCTTCATCTGCTCCTGCGCTTCCACGGTGCGCGCCTTGGCCTCGGTCTGCTTGAAGATCACGTCTTTCAGGCGCCGCTGCACGTCGTCCAGGCGGCGCAGCGTGAGGGGCGGGGTGGAGGCGGCCATCAGCGCCTCGGCCTGGCCTTGCAGCCAGCGGTCTTCGGTGCTGAGCACGGCGATGTTCTCGAACACCATGTGCAGCAGCTCCAGCAGGCCGGCGCGTATGGATGCCTGCTCCTCGGTGGCAAATGACAGCCGGTAGGTGAAGTTGCCCAGCATGAGCTGGACGGTAGAGATGGGCGGCGCAGGCTCCTTCAGAAACGCGATGAGCTTTTGCGCCATCTCGATCACGCGGGCGTCGTCTTCGCCCAGCGCGGGCAGGGTGTTGTCGATCAGGCGGGCCAGCATCTGCGCAAACTCGTCCGGCAGCACGCCAGGGCTGGTGCGGGGGTCGGGCGGGGTTTCTACGGGGGCCGCCGCGGCGGCAGCAGGGCTCAGCCCCAGGTTGGCATAGCCCACCAGCACGCTTTGGAGCGAAGTCCAGTCTTTCTGGCTGACGGCACGTTCAAACTGGCCGAGAAGGCGCTTCTGCGCGGGGGTCTGGCCCGGCAGCACGCGCAGGATCTGGCTGAGCGGGCCTTCCGGAAACGGCTGCACGCTGCGGCTTCCGGCGATTTCATCGTACAGCGCCAGATAGTTGTCGGGCGTGGGGGGCAGACGGCGGGCCGCCAGCTGTTTGAGCGTCTCGCGCGCGATGTCGGAAGGTGGTCGGTCGGCCATGTGCGGACACCAGTGTCAGGGGGAGGCAGGAGTTGCGAGTGTGACACAGCGGCCGGTTTGCCGAGGGGAGGTCCTGCCAAATCCACAGACTGGCAGGACGGGGGTCAGTTCACCATGACGAGCTTGCCCATCACCCCCCGCGAACCCATGTGCGCGTAGGCGGCGGGCAGCTCGGCCATGGGCATGGTGCAGTCGATCACGGGCTTGATCTTGCCCTGCGCATACCACTGCGCCAGCTCGCCCATCATGGCAGCATTGGCCTTGGGCTCGCGCTTGGCAAAGTCGCCCCAGAACACGCCCACGATGGACGCACCCTTGAGCAGCGCCAGGTTGAAGGGCAGGGCCGGGATGGGGCCGGAAGCGAACCCCACCACCAGGTAGCGCCCGCGCCATGCAATGGAGCGGAAGGCGGGCTCGGCAAAGTCGCCGCCCACAGGGTCATAGATCACGTCGGGGCCCTTGCCGTCGGTCAGGGTCTTGATGGCCTCGCGCAGGTTGTCCTTGCTGTAGTTGATGGTGGCATCGGCCCCGATGGATGTGCACAGCGCGCATTTTTCCTCGCTGGACGCAGCGGCGATCACGCGCGCGCCCATGGCCTTGGCGATCTGGATGGCGGCCGTACCCACGCCCCCGGCGGCGCCCAGCACCAGCACGGTCTCGCCCGCCTTGAGCTGTGCGCGGTCTACGAGGGCATGGTGCGAGGTGGCGTAGATCATGATGAATGCAGCCGCGTCCACGTACGAAAAGCCATCCGGCAGCGGCATGCACAGGGCTGCCGGGGCGATGGTGTGGGTGCCAAAACCACCGGTGCCCGACAGGCAGGCCACGTTCTGGCCGACCTTGAGGTGGGTGACGCCTTCGCCCACGGCTGCCACCACGCCTGCGTACTCCGAGCCGGGGACGAAAGGCAGAGGCGGTTTCATCTGGTACTTGTTCTGCACGATCAGCAGATCGGGGAAGTTCAGGCTGGCCGCCTTGATCTCGATCAGCACCTCGCCCGCCTTGGGCGTGGGCGTGGGCAGTTCGGTCCAGGCCAGGGCGTCAACGCCGGTGGGGTTGGTGCAAAGCCAAGCGTGCATGGGAAAAGTCTCCTGTCAGTGTGGGTTGCATGATAGGCGGGGCTGCAGGCAGCGCCGTGTCCCAAGAGCGACGGATATGGGCTGCACACGGCACGTGGAGGCCCCACCTACAATCCGTTGCAAGCTCTACCGCAACCCATGAAAATTCTGATATCCAACGACGACGGCTACCAGGCCCCTGGCATCGTGGCGCTGCACGATGCCCTGAAATCCCTTGACGGGGTGGAGGTGGAAGTGGTCGCACCCGAGCACAACAACAGCGCCAAGTCCAATGCGCTGACCCTGCACTCGCCACTGTATGTGCACAAGGCGCACAACGGCTTCCGTTATGTGAACGGAACGCCGGCCGACTGTGTGCACATCGCCCTGACGGGGCTGCTGGGCTACCGGCCCGATCTGGTGGTGTCGGGCATCAACAATGGCGCGAACATGGGCGACGACACCATCTATTCGGGCACGGTGGGCGCGGCCATGGAGGGCTTTCTGTTTGGCATTCCGGCCATTGCCTTCTCGCAGGTGGACAAAGGCTGGGGCGAGATCGAGGCTGCAGCGGCCAAGGCACGGGAGATCGTGGCGCAGATGCGCGCCCAAAACCTGGTGACCGATACACCCTGGCTGCTGAACGTGAACATTCCCAACATGCCGCTTGCGGCGTTGCAGCCGATCAAGCTGTGCCGCCTGGGGCGTCGCCACGCGGCCGAGCGTGTGATCGTGCAGGAAAGCCCCCGGGGTGAGGCGATGTACTGGATTGGTGGCGCCGGGGCGGCCAAAGACGATGCGGAAGGCACGGATTTCCATGCCACGGCGCAGGGCCATGTGTCCATCACGCCCCTGAAGGTGGACCTCACCGACCATGACAACCTGGGCTATTGGGCGCAAACGGCGTCCCGGCTTGTGGCTGGGGCGGCTGGCGCCCCCACAGTCTGATGCAGCGCCGCCCCGGGTTTCCGGCCCGCTTGCCGGGATCAGGTGCTGTGCCCGCCCGCACTGCACCGCCAGCACCCGCAGTGCGCAGCCCTGCTGCGCCAACCCCGGTGGGGGTGGGGCTGGATTCAGCTGCGGTGCGCGCCCGCATGGTGCAAAAACTCGCCGCCGGAGGCATCACGTCGCCAGCCGTGCTGCAAGCCATGGGCAGGGTGGAGCGACACCGTTTTGTAGACAGTGCCCTGGTCAACCAGGCTTATGAAGACACCAGTTTGCCCATTGGCCTGGGCCAGACCATTTCCAAACCCAATGTTGTTGCCCGCATGTGCGAGCTGCTGTTGGGAGCAGAGATTGCGCGTGCCGGGGGTTTGGGCCGGGTGCTGGAGATCGGTACCGGCTGCGGTTACCAGGCGGCGGTGCTCAGCTTTCTGGCGCGCGAGGTCTATACCGTGGAGCGCCTGCGCGGGCTGCACGACAAGGCGAGACAGAACCTGCGCCCGTTTCGGCTGGCCAATGTCCATCTGCTTTTGGGGGATGGCATGTTGGGATACGCCCAGGGCGCACCCTATGCTGCGATCATCGCCGCGGCGGGTGGAGACGCCGTGCCCCCGGCCTGGTGCGACCAGCTGGCCGTGGGCGGGCGTCTGGTAGCACCGATGGCCCTTGCGGGCGGGCAGCAGATGTTGCTGGTCATCGACAGAACACCGCACGGATTGAAACAAAACGTGCTCGAACCGGTCCATTTTGTACCCCTAAAATCGGGGATTGCGTAAAGGAAATTGCTTATGTTCGTATCGCGTGGTCTTGTGGTTGGGTTTGCCGTGGCACTGGCGGGGCTGGTGCTCACCGGCTGTGGTACCCGGCTGAACAAGGCTCCAGTGGAAGATCGGGGCACATCCTCGTCCTCTCCAGCCAACCCCGCTGCACAGCCGGGCGTGGTGGTCGGTGCCCCTGTCAAGCCCCTTCCGGGCGCTGAAAATGCAGGCAAAGCGGGGTACTACACGGTCAAGCCGGGAGATACCCTGATTCGCATCGGCTTGGAAACCGGTCAGAGCTGGAAAGACATTGCGCGCTGGAACAATCTGGACAACGCCAACCTCATCGAGGTCGGGCAGGTGCTGCGGGTTGCGCCGCCCGCACCGGCCTCGCAGGCCGTGGCCTCGGACACCGGGGTCGTGACGCGCCCTGTGACATCGTCCACAGTGACTCCAGCGGCTCCTGCAAGCACCCCTGTCACGCCCGCAAGTGCCACAAAGCCTGCGGCGTCGGCGGCCTCTGGCGCGGTGGTGGCCGTCGCCCCCACCACCCCGGCAACGCCGCCTGCGGCGGCCGAAGATGACATGGCCTTCATCTGGCCTGCCCCCGGTGCGCTGATTGCAGGATTTGATGAGGCGCGCAACAAGGGGTACGACATTGCGGGCAAGGCAGGAGACCCTGTTCTTGCGGCTGCGGATGGGCGTGTCGTGTACGCCGGAGCCGGCCTGCGAGGGTATGGCAACCTCGTGATCCTCAAGCACAACAATACGTTTTTGACGGCATACGCCCACAACCAGACCTTGCTGGTCAAAGAGGACCAAGCTGTGCGCAAGGGGCAGAAAATTGCCGAAATGGGCAGTACGGATGCCGACCGCGTCAAGCTGCACTTCGAGATCCGGCGGCACGGCAAGCCTGTCGACCCCTCTCGCTATTTGCCTGCCCGTTGATATCCCCTGAGGCTCAACCGCCAGAGAGTGCGGTACCTTCTGCCGACCTGCTGAACGACGAGTCCGAGGGGCTGCCGGACGATTCTGGCAGCGAGATCCGCTCTGCCCGTGTGGGTGCCGACCGCCATGCTGCGCGGCTTGACCGGGCCCTTGCCGGCCTGGTGCCGGAGTTTTCTCGCAGCTACCTGCAGCAATTGCTGTCGCAGGGGTTGGTCCGGCTGAACGGCACGTTGGCCACCAAGGCGGCGACGCGAGTGAAAGCCGGCGATGAGGTGGTGCTGGAAATGCGCCCCACGCTGCAGAGCCAGGCGTTCCGGCCCGAGCCCATGCCCATTGAGGTGGTGCATGAAGACGGGCATTTGCTGGTGGTGAACAAGCCCGCGGGTCTGGTGGTCCATCCGGCACCGGGGAACTGGAGCGGTACCTTGCTCAACGGGTTGCTTGCTCGCGATGACAAGGCACTGACCGTGCCGCGTGCAGGCATCGTGCACCGGCTGGACAAGGACACGAGTGGTCTGATGGTCGTGGCCCGCGATCGTGCCACCATGGACGCGCTGGTGGCATTGATCGCAGAGCGCAAGGTGCAGCGCCAGTACCTGGCCATGGCCCACGGCGCATGGTCAGGCTCTCAGACCCGAACGGTGGATGCTCCCATCGGGCGCGATCCGCGCAACCGCCTGCGGATGGCGGTGGTGGATTTGGCCCTCCATGCAGGCAAGCAGGCGCGCACCGACATTCGCTACCTGGCGGGTACGGACAATGGGTGCTGGGTGCAATGCACCCTGCACACGGGGCGCACTCATCAGATCCGGGTGCACATGGCCTCCCTGAAACACCCTCTGGTGGGTGACAGCCTCTATGGGGGCGCTCCGATCGGGGCGATGCAGCGGCAGGCGCTCCATGCCTACCGCCTGGCCTTCGACCATCCCGTCACGGGCCAGGCGATGGAATTTCATGCCCCCGTGCCAGAAGACATGCGGCAGGCCCTTGCCTTGTGGGGGCTGGGCTACAATGCGCCCTGACGGCCAGACTGGCCTCAGCCCGAAGACGGAATCCCGCCGGGCTCTTGCGTCGCGCCAGCGCCTTTGCACAGCGCGCCATTGATTGCCCCCTGCTGTTGATGTGCCACCCGTTGCAACGCGTGGCACTTTTCCAGGAAACGCTGAAACATGAACACGGTGGATGCCAAAAGGGTCCTCGAAACTGCGTTGATCTGCGCGCAGCAGCCCGTCCCCCTGCGCGAACTGCGGGTACTTTTTAACGACGCCCTGGGGTCGGACACGCTCAAGTTGCTTCTGCTGGATTTGCAGCTGGAGTGGACGCAGCGGGGTGTAGAGCTGGTGCAGGTGGCCACGGGGTGGCGGTTTCAGAGCCGTCCCGAGATGCGCGAATACCTTGACAGGTTGCACCCCGAAAAGCCTCCACGCTATTCGAGAGCCACGATGGAGACACTCGCAATCATTGCGTACCGCCAGCCAGTGACCCGCGGTGATATCGAGGATATCCGGGGGGTGACCGTCAATAGCCTGATCGTCAAACAGTTGGAAGACCGGGGCTGGGTGGAGGTCATTGGCCACCGGGAAACCGTGGGTCGCCCCGCATTGTTTGCGACCACGCGACAGTTCCTGGACGACATGGGGTTGCAGTCTCTGGACCAGTTGCCGGTGCTTGACGACCCGTCAGGCAATGCAAATATGCTGGAAGCGATGGCCGCTGCTGCGCAGGGTGTCATAGAACCTGAGACTGAACCACAGGCAGAGGCCCAAAAGGCGGCTGTGCAAGCAGATATTCAGCAGCCACAGTCTGTGGAAGCTGTTGTTGCAGATGGGCCGGTGCCTTATGTGGATGATTTTTTTCAAACTGCGGAGACGGATCTCCGAGATGACGATGCCGATACCCAGGGTGGTATCCAGGGAAATATTTGATGAATGATTCGACCCCCGACGTTCCGACCGATCTGCCGGCCCCTGACCTTTCAGCGGACGCCTCTTTGCCCAAAAAGGCCGCTGCCAAGCGCGCTCCGCGCAAGAAAAAAGGCGAGCCAACTGTGGCCGTGGTGACGCCTGATGTGGATAACGTAAATGGACAGGGGGCTGCGGGAGCGGCTGCTAGCGCTGGGGAAATGGCACCAGAGCTGAGTCAGCCGGACGTGGTTGAAAGTACTTCGGTTGAACGTGAGCCTGCTGCAAGCTCTGAAGCTTCCCGCGCAGGCCACTCTGGCGCGCCCGGGAGCCGTGGAGACGCTGGGGCCAGGCCGTCGCGTCAGGATGGCGCTGCCCGCGAGAAGCGCAAGGCGGGTGCACCTGCAGTACAGGGCTATGAGTTTGAAGATGTGGTATCAGGGCGTTTTGACGCGGATGACGCTTCGGCAGAAGCTGCGCCTGCCAAGCGTGTGTTGTTGCCCCAGGTCGAAACACCCAAGCTCCACAAGGTGCTGGCGCAGGCGGGTCTGGGCTCGCGCCTCGAGATGGAGCAACTCATTCTGGAAGGGCGCATCTCCGTCAACAACGAGCCAGCCCACATCGGCCAGCGCATCCAGTTCGGCGATCAGGTCAAGGTCAACGGCAAACCCATCCGCTACCGCATCGACCCGCCGCCAGCACGTGTGATTGCGTACCACAAGCCAGTGGGGGAGGTGGTGACCCATGACGATCCCCAGAACCGGCCCACCGTCTTTCGCAAGCTGCCCCGGCTCATGCAGGGCAAGTGGCAGTCGGTTGGGCGCCTGGATCTGAATACCGAAGGCCTGCTGCTGTTCACCAGCTCGGGAGAGCTTGCCAACAAGCTGATGCACCCGCGTTTCGGTCTTGAGCGCGAATACGCGGTGCGTGTGCTTGGCGCCCTGAGCAATGAGGAAAAGCAAAAGCTGCTCGATGGCGTGCGCCTGGACGATGGCATGGCGTCGTTTGGTTCCATTGAAGACGGTGGAGGCGAAGGTTCCAATTGCTGGTACCGGGTCACCATTTCCGAAGGGCGCAATCGCGAGGTGCGCCGCATGCTCGAATCCGTGGGTCATGCGGTCAGCCGCCTGATCCGCATTCGGTACGGCGCCATGGTGCTACCGCGGGGGCTCAAGCGCGGCGCATGGCTCGAACTCGATGAGAGCGACATCCGTGCCTTGGTGCGGGCTGCGGGTGCCGGGCGGCCAGAAGCTGCCGATGGTCGTTCGGAGGAAGGGCTGGGGGCCGATGGCGGGCGGAGCGGAAACAAGCGCAACCGGGGACGCAATGGCCCGCGTGCGGGCGAGGGTCCGCGTCGCGACATGTCGCAGGGTGGGCCAGGTGGCACCCGCGGGCAGAAGTCCCGCCGTGATGGGGGGCAAGGTTTCGACCGTGGCAACAACACAGGCAGTGGAGACCGCCCCCGTGGCGCAGCGCAGCCCGATCCCATGAAGACTTCTGTGGGCTATATCGGCATGGACAGTCTCTCGCGGCATCGTCAGGACAAACGACGTCCCGGTGGGGGGGGGCCTCGACGTGGCGGGGGTGGGCGCTGATGCAGCGGATCCGTATGCAGTCTCACGGTTAGAATCGAGGGCTTTGTCCGGTGGACAAACGATTCACAGCAACATCAATTCAGGAAATCAATATGGCAATCGAACGCACTCTCTCCATCATCAAGCCCGACGCAGTGGCAAAGAACGTCATCGGTCAGATCTATGCGCGCTTCGAAGCGGCTGGTCTCAAGGTCGTGGCTGCACGTATGGCCCATCTGTCGCGCCTGGAAGCCGAGCAGTTTTACGCTGTGCACAAAGAGCGTCCTTTCTTCAAGGATCTGGTGGACTTCATGATCTCCGGCCCCGTGATGATCCAGGCCCTGGAAGGTGAAAACGCGATTCTGAAAAACCGCGAACTCATGGGCGCCACTGACCCCAAGAAGGCAGAAGCCGGCACCATCCGCGCCGACTTCGCGGACAGCATCGACGCCAATGCAGTGCATGGTTCCGACGCCGCGGAAACCGCCCAGGCCGAAGTCGCTTTCTTCTTCCCTGGCCTGAACATTTACTCGCGCTGATATGGGTGTCCCCATGCCTGTTCCCGCACACGTGGGATACCTGCGCCATGGGGACGACTGGGTTCGGCCCACCCCGGGGAGGGCGCAGTGACCACCAATCTTTTGGAATTTGATCTCGACGGTCTGGCGGCTTTCTGCCAGCAGTTGGGTGAAAAGCGGTTTCGCGCTACGCAGTTGTTTCGCTGGATCCATCAACGCGGCGCCAGTGACTTTGACGCCATGAGTGATCTGGCAAAGGCCTTGCGCGACAAGCTCAAGGGCTGCGCGCGTGTTGAAGCCTTACCCGTCATCTCCGAACATGTGTCCACGGACGGCACCGTCAAATGGCTGTTCGACGTGGGTGATGGCAATGCAGTCGAGGCGGTTTTTATCCCCGAAGATGACCGGGGAACACTGTGTGTTTCCTCGCAGGCTGGGTGTGCCGTGGGGTGCCGCTTCTGCTCAACAGGTCATCAGGGCTTTAGCAGAAACCTTACGACGGGCGAAATCGTTGCGCAGCTTTGGTTTGCTGAGCATTCCCTTCGCCAGCGCCTTCAATCCGGTGACCGCGTCATTTCGAACGTGGTGATGATGGGGATGGGGGAGCCGCTGCAGAACTACTCGGCCCTCGTGCCGGCCTTGCGCGTCATGCTGGACGACCATGGGTATGGTTTGTCACGCAGGCGGGTTACAGTTTCAACGTCGGGTGTGGTTCCTATGATGGACCGCTTGGCCCTCGATTGTCCTGTGGCGCTCGCTGTGTCACTTCATGCGCCGAACGATCCATTGCGCGACAACCTGGTACCTCTGAACCGCAAGTATCCCATCGAGGAGTTGATGGCCGCATGCAACCGGTATCTGGCTCATGCCCCGCGTGACTTCATTACGTTTGAATATTGCATGCTGGATGGTGTGAATGACCGGGTTGAGCATGCTCGTCAGCTGATAGAACTCGTCAAGCCGGCGCGCGGCGCGGGAGTGCGCTGCAAATTCAACCTGATTCCTTTCAATCCGTTTCCGGCCTCTGGGCTGTTGCGTTCGCCGCAAAATCAGGTACTGGCTTTCGCTAAGGTTTTGAGCGAAGCGGGTATTGTCACCACCGTGCGCAAGACGCGGGGGGATGACATCGATGCTGCTTGCGGTCAACTCGCGGGTGATGTCAAGGATCGCACGAGAGCGGCTGAGCGCATGGCGAAGCAGCGGACAATTTTGCTCAAACCGGTGACTTGATTCTGCAAGCGGTCGACATTATTCAAGGAGGCTCTACATGGTGGGATTGGCTGGACGCTGGCGGTACTGGGTTCGCTGGGCACTCATGGGGTGTGGTGTGGCTGCCTCGATGGCGGTCCTTCAGGGGTGCGCCACACAAAACGGTGCGCTGACTGCCGATGCCAACGCAGGTTTGATCACTCCGTCTGACGAGCCAGAAACGCGCCGACGCGCTCGCATCCGCCTGGAGCTGGCGTCCAACTATTTTGAGAATGGACAGACGGCTGTTGCGCTCGACGAAGTTAAGCAGGCCCTGGCTGCGGATCCCACGTATGCGGATGCTTTTAACCTTCGTGGCCTCATCTACATGAGGATGAATGATCTTGCGCAGGCGGATGACAGTTTTCGCCGGGCATTGGCTCTGAGAGGCGGAGACCCCAATTTGCTGCACAACTATGGATGGTTGTTGTGTCAGCAGCAGAAATACGCAGAAGCCGACCAGCAGTTTGGTCGCGCGCTCGCCAGCCCGGCGTACACCGCACGCAGCAAAACGCTGATGGCCAGGGGGCTCTGCCAGTCAGGTGCGGGAAGGTTTGCGGAAGCGGAAGACTCGCTGCTGAAATCCTATGAGCTGGATGCGTCCAACCCAGTGGTCGGCTACCATCTGGCCGCTCTTCTGTTGCGGAGAAACGAGTTGACGAAAGCCCAGTTCTATATTCGCCGCCTTAATAACAGTCAGTTCGCCAATTCTGAATCTTTATGGCTGGGAATCAAAGTGGAGCGTGCTTTGGGCGAAACAGTGGCCATGAGGCAGTTAGCGGACCAGCTGCGCAAGCGTTTCCCGGAGTCGCTGGAACTGGGTCTCTATGAGCGTGGGGCGTTCAATGAGTGAGGTAGTAGAGGCGACTGGCGTAACGGCGGGTGGCTTGTTGCGAGAGGCGCGACAAGCTTCAGGCATGCACATAGCTGCGTTGGCCGTGGCGTTGAAAGTGCCGGTGAGCAAGCTTGAAGCCCTGGAAGCTGATAACTATGGTGCCTTGCCAGATACGGTTTTTGTGCGGGCGCTGGCCTCGAGCATGTGCAGAACCTTGAAGCTGGACCCCGCCCCCATTTTGGCGCTTTTGCCGCAAAGTCAGAGCCCACGGCTTGCTACTGACAGCGCGGGATTGAACGCGCCGGTGAAGGGGGGGGGAGGCAGGACTTCCACCACAGCGTCCTTTTCGTCGAGTTCGACTTCCAAGTCTGTCACAGTGATCGTCCTGGCGTTATTGGTAGGCGCGTTGGTATTGGTATTTTTTCCCAGGCAGCCGCACAGCGTTACTGGCTCTGCAGCGAGCTCCTCCGATGGTCGGGGGCCTGTAATAGAGCCAAACGACGCACCGGCTACGCCATCGGCGGTCATCCCTGGAACATCGCAAGAGGCCCCCCTGGTGTCAGCGCCCGCGTCAAGTGCTGCTCAGTCTTCCGCAGTTCCCGCAAGCACGGGATCTTCCGTAATAGCCGGCCAGAGTGAGCCACCAGCCTCAACGCCAGGGGGTGTTAGCGGGGTGGTGTCTCCGCAGGGCGGTGTTTTGGTATTGCGTGCCCGCAGTGAGTCGTGGATACAGGTGCGGGATTCTGCCGGCGCTTCCGTGCTGCAGCGCAATCTGACGGCTGGGGAGTCCGTGTCGGTCACAGGACAGCTGCCCTTGAGTGTTGTCGTGGGTCGTGCGGATGCGACAGAGGTCCTGGTGCGTGGAAAACCTTTGGATCTGACAACAGTGTCGCGTGACAACGTAGCGCGCTTCGAGGTGAAATAGTGGATCAGCTTCCTTGCGAAATGCAGCCCGTTGCAGTTGCCTCCCCCTTGCCCCGGCGGTCGCGCCAAGCCAAGGTTGTCTGGGGCTCGCGCGTCGTTACCGTAGGGGGGAATGCGCCCGTACGCGTGCAGTCAATGACCAATACCGATACGGTGGATGCAATCGGTACCGCCATACAGGTCAAGGAACTGGCGCAGGCCGGATCGGAGTTTGTCCGGATTACTGTGAATACCCCCGAGGCAGCAGCGGCTGTTCCGTACATACGCGAACAGTTGGACCGCATGGGGGAGAGTGTGCCCTTGGTGGGGGATTTCCACTACAACGGACACCGGCTGCTGACTGATTTTCCGGATTGCGCGCAGGCGCTTTCAAAGTACCGCATCAATCCCGGCAACGTTGGCAAAGGAGACAAGCGGGATCGGCAGTTCGGCCAGATGATTGATGCAGCCATGCGTTGGAACAAAGCTGTGCGCATCGGTGTTAACTGGGGCAGTCTCGACCAAGAGCTGCTGGCTGACTTGATGGATGCCAACAGCCGTCGCTCTGCTCCCTGGGAGGCACGCCAGGTTATGTATGAGGCCCTGATTACCTCGGCCATTGAGTCGGCTCGACGCGCTGAGGAAATGGGCCTTGATGGTAATCAGATCATCCTGTCCTGCAAGGTCAGCGGTGTGCAGGATCTAATATCCGTGTACCGTGAGCTGGCGCGTCGCTGCGACTATGCGTTGCACTTGGGTCTCACTGAAGCGGGCATGGGAACCAAAGGCACAGTAGCGTCCGCAGCTGCATTGTCGGTGTTGCTGCAGGAAGGCATCGGTGACACTATCCGCGTTTCGCTGACCCCCCAGCCAGGCGAGGCGCGTACCCAGGAAGTGGTCGTCGCATCCGAGATACTTCAAGCTTTGGGTATGCGCGTATTTGTCCCGAGTGTCACGGCATGTCCAGGTTGTGGCCGTACGACCAGCACAACATTTCAGGATCTTGCCAAGCAGATTGATGACTTTCTGCGTGCCCAGATGCCGGTATGGCGTGTCCGCTATCCCGGCGTAGAAAACCTGCGCGTGGCAGTGATGGGCTGCATTGTCAACGGCCCCGGCGAGAGCAAACATGCCGATATCGGTATCAGCCTGCCAGGTACCGGGGAGGCTCCTGCAGCGCCCGTGTTCATCGATGGCGAGAAAGCGATGACTCTGCGAGGCGACAACATTGCCAATGAATTCCACCACATCGTGGAGCAGTACATCGAGCGGCGTTTTGGCGTCGCTGCTGCGGCATCGTCCTGAGTGCCGCACACCATGGCGTGATTGATGTGTGTCACCACCCCGAAATGGTGCGCGACTTCTGTCCAGAATTTGTCAGATTGAGAAAAGAACAGTTGTGAGTAACGAAAAAAGCGCTTCGTCGACCAAGCAGGAAAAGCTGGTGGCCGTGAAAGGCATGAACGATATCTTGCCCCCAGAATCTGCCCGATGGGAGTGGCTGGAGTCCAGGGTGCGTACACTCATGGCTCGGTATGCCTACCGCAATATCCGTACGCCAATTGTTGAGCCCACCGCCCTGTTTGTGCGGGGGCTGGGTGAGGTTACGGACATCGTCGAAAAAGAGATGTACTCGTTCGAGGATCGTCTCAATGGCGAACACCTTACCTTGCGCCCCGAATCGACGGCAGGCGTTGTGCGCGCAGTTGCAGAGCACTCCATGCTGTATGACGGGGGTAAGCGTCTCTATTACATGGGCCCCATGTTTCGCCATGAGCGCCCGCAGCGCGGGCGCTATCGCCAGTTCCACCAGATAGGGGCGGAGGCGCTGGGTTTCCCCGGGGCGGAGGTCGATGCAGAACTGATTCTTCTGGCCCATTCGCTGTGGCGCGAACTCGGTCTGCAGAATGTGCGCCTGGAGCTGAACAGCCTGGGTGAACCGCATGAGCGCAAGGCGCACCGGGCGGCCCTGATCTCGTATCTGGAACAGCACGTTGAGGTGCTTGATGATGAGGCGCGAAGACGTTTGTACAGCAATCCGTTGCGTATCCTGGATACCAAGAACCCTGCCATGCAGGCGGTCGTGGAGGCTGCGCCTCAATTGATCGATTTTTTGGGACCGAAGTCGCTCGCGCACTTTGACGCAGTAAAGACTATCCTGAGTGCCAACGATGTAGCCTGGACGGTAAATCCCCGGCTCGTTCGGGGAATGGACTATTACAACCTGACGGTCTTTGAATTTGTCACTGATCAGCTAGGTTCGCAGGGCACGATTTGTGGCGGCGGTCGCTACGACTATTTGATTGAACAGATCGGTGGAAAGGCGGCTCCGGCGGTGGGTTGGGCTCTGGGGGTAGAACGTGTCCTGGAACTGCTTAAGGAACAGACCAGCGTAGCCCCCCCCCTGGCGCCAGATGTATATGCTGTGATTCCGTCCGTCACGGCGCTCCCCGTGGCAGTGGCCGCGATTGAGAGTCTGCGGCGTTTGGGCATAAGTGTGCAGATGCATGCTGCCCCTGCGGGGAGTGATGGTATGGGCAGTATGAAGTCCCAGTTCAAGAGGGCGGACGCGAGCGGTGCACAGCACGCGCTCGTTTTTGGTGACGACGAGCTGTCCCGGGGGATGGTTGTCGTCAAGTCACTGCGCGATGGCATTGGGGCCCAGTCTGACCGTCCGCTAGATTCCGTGGCCGAGTGGGCTGCAACCCTACAATCCAATCGCTAAACAGAACACATTCCATGGCAAATCACCTTGATCTTGAAGAACAAGAGCAGCTTGACCAGCTCAAGCATTTCTGGAACACCTGGGGCACGCTCATCAGCTCTGTGCTGATTCTCGTAGCAGGCTCCTTGGTCGCTTGGAACGGATACCAGTATTGGCAGAGTCGGCAGGCTGGACAGGCCGCAGCTCTCTATGACGCTGTGGAGGTGGCCGCCCGGTCGGGTGATCCGGTGCGCATGTCACAGGCCTTTGCTGACCTGAAAGCCAAGTATGCGAGTACGACGCAGGCAAGCCAGGCGGGGCTGGCACTGGCCAAGACCATGGTGGAAGCAGGTGATGCCGACAGTGCCAAGGAGCCGCTTGCTTGGGTGGCCGCACAGTCGGGAGATGATGGTCTCAAGGCATTGGCCAAGGTGCGCCTGGCGAGTGTGCTGATGGATCAGAAAAACTACGATGACGCACTCAAGGAATTGTCTGGCAGTGCGCCTGTGGAGTTTGAAGCCGTTTTTGCAGATCGCAAAGGAGATATTTATCTGCTGCTGGACAAGCGTGCCGACGCTATTGCGGAATATACGAAAGCCTTGAAGGGCCTCGAGGAGGGTGTGGAGTACCGTCGCCTTGTGGAAGTCAAACTCGGAGCTCTGGGGGTTTCTCCGCAAGGTACGGCGGTCGCCGCTGCCGGATCCGCGGAAGGGGTGAAACAGCGATGACGTTCATTCGTGGAGACGGCCTGAAGGGCCTGGTTTTCGGCGTGCGTGGGGTCTGTTCTGCGGTCTTGGTCGCGATGTTGGCGGGATGCTCATTGTGGGGTGGAGGAAGCTCCAAGCCGGTGCCGGCGGATCTCGGAGCCAATGTTGCTGTCCTTGGCGTACGCCAAGCGTGGACTGCGCGCATAGGAAACGTTTCGGGGCTTCCGCTTGAGATCCATTCCGCGGGCAGTGTGGTAACTGTTGCTTCCTCCGACGGGGTTGTGGCGGCCATTGATGCCCGCACCGGCGGAGACCTGTGGCGTGTAGCTCTTTCGGAGCCGTTGTCCGCGGGTGTGGGAAGCGACGGCAAGTCGGCTGCCGTTGTTGCCCGTAGCAACGCCCTGATCGTTCTGGATGGGGGACGCGAGCGGTGGCGCCAGTCGTTGGGGGCGCAGGTTTTCACCCCCCCTCTCGTTGCGGGAGGGCGGGTATTTGTGCTTTCGGCCGATCGTTCCTTGTCTGCTTTTGATGCGTTGACGGGGCGCAAACTTTGGAGCCTGCAGCGACCCGGTGAACCCTTGGTTTTACGCCAGTCTGGCGTTCTGCTGGCTGCGGGCGATACCTTGGTTGCAGGCTTCTCCGGCCGTCTTGTGGGGCTAAATCCCGACAATGGGAGCGTTCGTTGGGAGACTGCCTTGGCTAGCGCTCGGGGTACCAACGATGTCGAGAGATTGGTGGAGTTGGTGGGACGTACCAGCCGGGTGGAACAATCCATCTGTGCGCGTGCTTTTCAGGCAGCAGTGGGTTGTGTTAACGCTGCGAGAGGTTCGGTGAACTGGACGCTACCCGCTAGTGGTGCTGAGGGGGTGCATGGTGACGGAGAGGCACTGTTCGGAGCTGAGAGCAATGGTACGGTGACCGCATGGCGTCGCGGCGATGGGTCGCGTCTGTGGTCGACTGACCGGCTCAAACATCGCAAGTTGACAGCTCCTTTGCTGTTGGGGCGCTCAGTGGTGGTCGGTGACGAAACAGGCCTCGTTCATCTGCTTTCCCGCACGGACGGTTCTCCTCTTAACCGCATCTCCACCGACGGATCTGGCATTGTTGCAGCACCTGCTGTGGCAGCAGATACGCTGGTCGTGGTTACACGCAATGGTGGAGTCTACGGATTCCGACCAGATTGAGGAATCTTATTTAATGAAGCCAGTTATCGCCCTCGTGGGGCGTCCGAATGTCGGCAAGTCCACTTTATTCAACCGTCTGACCAAGTCCCGTGACGCCATTGTTGCGGACTTTGCTGGGCTTACGCGTGACAGGCATTACGGCAATGGCAAGCAGGGTAAGCATGAGTACATCGTTATAGACACCGGTGGCTTCGAACCTGATGCATCAACCGGCATTTACAGAGAGATGGCCAAGCAGACGCAGCAGGCGGTGGCCGAGGCTGACGTGGTCATATTTGTCGTGGATGCGCGTGCCGGCGTGTCTGCGCAAGACCATGACATCGCGAATTACCTGCGTCGCCTAGGGAAACCTTGTGTACTGGTAGCCAACAAGGCAGAGGGCATGCTGGAGGGGGTGCAACTGGCCGAGTTTTATGAACTGGGTCTCGGCGATGTGTACCCAGTGTCTGCCGCGCATGGGCAAGGCATTCGTAGCTTGGTGGAGATTGCGCTGGAGCCGCTTCAACTTCCTGATCCGGATGATTCCGAGGTTGAATCTGACAAGAGCATCATCAAACTTGCCGTCGCTGGCCGGCCGAATGTCGGCAAATCGACACTGATAAACACTTGGCTTGGCGAAGAACGACTCGTAGCGTTTGACATGCCCGGAACAACCCGGGATGCCATCACGGTACCTTTCGAGCGCAACGGCCAGCGCTTCGAACTGGTGGATACGGCGGGGCTGCGACGCAAGGGCAAAGTTTTTGAAGCCATAGAAAAATTCTCGGTCGTCAAAACCCTCCAGGCCATTGAGTCAGCCAATGTGGTTTTGCTCTTGCTTGATGCCACACAGGGTGTGACAGATCAGGATGCGCACATCGCGGGCTACATCCTGGAAAGTGGCCGGGCGGTCGTTGTTGCTGTCAATAAATGGGACGCTGTGGACGATTACCAGCGCCAGTTGTTGGAGCGCTCCATCGAGACCCGGCTGGCGTTCCTGAAATTCGCGTCGTTGCATTTCATCTCTGCGAAAAAACGCCAAGGTTTGGGCCCGCTGTGGGCGTCCATTGCCCAGGCGCACAAGGCGGCCACATGCAAGATGTCTACGCCGGTGCTTACACGGTTGTTGCTGGAAGCCGTCCAGTTTCAGAGTCCGAAGCGTGCGGGCATGTTCCGACCAAAGATGCGGTATGCGCATCAAGGGGGCATGAATCCGCCGGTCATTGTCATTCACGGAAACTCTCTGGAGCATGTGACGGACGCCTACAAACGGTTTCTGGAAGGCCGCTTCCGCAAGGAATTCGACTTGGTTGGTACGCCCCTGCGGATTGAAATGAAAACCTCACATAACCCGTTTGCCGGGAAAGACGAGGTGTGATTTAAACGCGGGTAACACGAAGGGCCATGCCACAGCAACGGAGTTCAGTGCCGTTGCTGTGGTAAGGTGCTGGTTTACAACAACAGTTTTGAACACGGAGAATATCGTGAGCAATAAAGGCCAGCTTTTGCAAGACCCCTTTCTCAACGCGCTGCGTCGAGAGCATGTGCCGGTTTCCATTTACTTGGTCAACGGTATCAAACTCCAGGGGCAGATCGAGTCCTTTGACCAGTACGTCGTGTTGTTGCGCAACACGGTCACGCAGATGGTCTACAAGCACGCGATTTCCACCATCGTTCCTGGCCGTGCAGTGAACTTCACCACCGCAGACACCGCAGATGCAGACGGCAGCAACCCCTGAGGTGCTAGAGCGGTGTCTGACCTTCTTTGATTTCAGAGACTCGGCAATGGGTCACTGGCTTTGAATTCCATGACTGCTTTGCCAGGGGGCGAGACTCCTGTGTTGCTCGTGGGAGTGGATTTTGGCCATCCTCACTTTGATGGTGAACTGGAAGAGTTGGGCTTGCTTGCAGAAACTGCCGGCATGATGCCTGTCGCCCGGTTGACCTGCAAGCGCAAAGCTCCAGACGCTGCTCTATTTGTTGGAAGTGGCAAGGCGGATGAAATCCGGATGCTAGCGCAGATGCACGGGGCTTTGGAAGTGCTGTTCGATCAGGTCCTCAGCCCGGCGCAGCAGCGTAATCTCGAGCGGCATTTGGAGCTTCCAGTCAATGACCGCACCTTGCTGATTCTGGAAATATTTGCCCAACGTGCCCGCAGCCACGAGGGTAAGCTGCAAGTTGAGCTAGCTAGGTTGCAGTACCTTAGCACGCGACTTGTGCGTCGTTGGTCGCATCTGGAACGCCAGACTGGTGGTATCGGCGCGCGCGGTGGTCCTGGGGAAAAGCAGATCGAGCTTGACCGTCGCATGATTGGTGATGCTGTCAAGCGAACGCGCGAACGTTTGGTGAAGGTCAAGCGTCAGCGATCGACCCAGAGAAGGCAGAGAGAGCGCCGCGACACCTTCAATATTTCATTGGTAGGGTATACCAACGCGGGAAAGTCCACGCTATTCAATGCGTTGGTAAAAGCGCGGGCGTACGCAGCAGACCAGTTGTTCGCGACCCTGGATACTACAACCCGACAACTGTACCTGGGTGGTGCGGACAGATCGGTCTCCCTGTCTGACACCGTGGGATTCATCCGGGATTTGCCCCACGGCTTGGTGGATGCGTTCCAAGCAACGTTACAGGAGGCCATTGATGCTGACCTTCTTTTGCATGTGGTGGATGCATCCAATCCCGGCTTTCCCGAACAAACGGAGCAAGTCCAGCGGGTGTTGCGTGAAATTGGTGCAGCGGACATACCTCAGATACTTGTGTTCAACAAGATTGACTTGCTGCCGAATGAGCAACGACCAGTGCAAACAGGCGATCACTATGACTTGGATGGTCACGTGTTCCGCCGTCTGTTCGTGAGCGCTCAATCTGGCGAGGGGCTGGATGTGCTGCGGCAGGCATTGGCGAGTACCGTACTCGCGGCGCAGGCTGCCATGACCCCTGGTACAGCCATTGAATTGCCAGGGATTTCGACTTGATTGGGCACAATGCCAGCATTCGAAATGCCAATTTGAGAACGTGAGAATTTCCGCATGAATTTCCAAGACCGCACCTTACGCTGGGCGTCACTCCCAGGACGTATTCGGGGCATGTTCAATTTGAATGACCCACGTTGGGGTAGAGGTGACGACAACAAAGCCGATGACAGCAATCGTCCGGACGATCGCCCTGCAAATCCTCCCGCCGGAGGTCGTGGTGGAGATCAGCGTCCCAGCAACAGTGGGCAGCCGCCGGACCTTGATGAGCTCTGGCGCGACCTGAACAAGAAACTTGGAGGTTTTTTTGGTTCCAAGGGCGGGGCTGGTCGTGGTCCAGGCGGTGGTAGCCCGGGAGGTGGATTCCAGCCTGACATGAAAAATGCAGGTGTGGGGCTGGGTCTTATCGCGGGTATCGCCTTTGTCATCTGGCTGGGGACAGGGTTCTTCATTGTTCAAGAAGGTCAGCAAGCTGTCATAACCCAGTTTGGCAAGTACAAGAGCACGGTAGGGGCTGGCTTTAATTGGCGCCTGCCGTACCCTATTGAGCGCCACGAACTGGTTTTTGTGACGCAAATCCGCTCCGCTGATGTGGGCCGCGACAACATCATCAAGAGTACTGGGTTGCGTGAGTCGGCGATGCTGACGGAAGACGAAAACATCGTGGAAATCAAATTCGCGGTTCAATACCGGCTGAACGATGCCCGTGCGTGGCTGTTTGAGAGCAGGAATCCGTCCGACGCTGTGGTTCAGGCAGCCGAGACTGCAGTGCGCGAGGTGGTTGGAAAGATGCGGATGGATTCCGCCCTGGCGGAAGAGCGTGATCAGATTGCGCCACGCGTTCGTACCCTCATGCAGACCATTCTTGATCGCTACAAGGTGGGGGTGGAGGTAGTTGGCATCAATCTGCAGCAGGGGGGCGTACGCCCTCCCGAGCAGGTTCAGGCATCGTTCGATGACGTACTGAAAGCCGGTCAAGAGCGTGAACGAGCCAAGAACGAAGCGCAGGCCTATGCCAATGATGTTATTCCCCGGGCAGTGGGTTCTGCTTCGCGTTTGAATGAAGAGGCAGCTGCTTACAAGGCGAGAATTGTTGCTCAGGCACAAGGTGATGCACAACGGTTTTCATCTATCCTGGCCGAGTACCAAAGGGCACCCCAGGTAACGCGTGATCGCATGTACCTTGAGGCCATGCAGCAAATCTATGGGAACGTGACCAAGGTGCTGGTGGAATCGCGTCAGGGCTCCAATCTCTTGTACCTGCCGCTGGACAAGATCATGCAAGGCGTCGCTGCGGGTGGAGCTGCCGCAGAGCCGCTGTCGGGCACTGTGGTGCCGCCGACGCTGCCGTCCAGCCCGTCATCCAGTTTGTCGAATGATCCCCGTGCGCGTGACAGCAGCCGCACACGTGAACGCGAATCTCGCTAGGAGCAACTTGTGAATAGAGTCGGATTTATTGCTTCTACCCTGTTGGTGGTGCTGGCCCTGATGAGCTCGATGCTTTTTGTGGTGGATCAGCGGCAGTTTGGGGTGCTGTATGCACTTGGTCAGATCAAAGAGGTGATCACCGAGCCGGGGTTGAATTTCAAATTGCCACCGCCTTTTCAGAATGTCTCGTACATAGACAAGCGGCTTTTGACGCTGGATAGCAGTGATACCGAGCCGATGCTGACCGCAGAAAAGCAGCGTGTCGTGATTGACTGGTACGTGCGGTGGCGGATCTCTGAGCCCACCGAATACATCCGCAATGTTGGTCTGGACGAAAATGCGGGTGCCATGCAGCTCAATCGTGTAGTGCGCAATGCCTTCCAGGAGGAAATCAACAAGCGAACCGTCAAGGAGCTTCTGTCGCTCAAACGGGAGGCTCTGATGGCCGATGTCAAGCGCGAGGTGCTGGAGAGCGTTCGGGGTGCGAAACCCTGGGGGGTGGATGTTGTGGATGTGCGCATAACACGTGTCGATTACGTCGAGGCGATTACGGAATCGGTATATCGGCGCATGGAGGCTGAGCGCAAGCGTGTGGCCAACGAACTCCGTTCTACGGGTGCAGCGGAGGGTGAGAAAATTCGCGCAGATGCCGACCGCCAGCGCGAAATCACGATTGCCAATGCCTACCGCGATGCACAGAAGATCAAGGGTGAAGGGGATGCCGAGGCCGCCCGCATTTACGCTGAGTCATTCGGTCGGGATCCGCAATTTGCGCAGTTCTACAGAAGTCTTGAAGCCTACAAATCCAGCTTCAACAAGAAGAGCGATGTCATGGTGCTTGATCCATCGACATCGGATTTTTTCAAGACCTTCCGAGGCGGTAACGCTGCTTCCACGTCGGCGGCGCCGCGAAAGTAGTCGTGTTCGTGCCATGCGCTGCTTGCCGCCGTGAACTCCGATAGCCTCTGGGCGGCCTTTGGCTTGTTTCTGCTCATAGAGGGGTTGCTGCCATTTCTTTCACCATCGAGGTGGCGGAGTGCAGTCGCGCAGATTGCCCTGATGCGAGATGGTCAAATCCGGGCTTTCGGTTTGATTGCCATTCTCGCGGGCGTGTTGATGCTCTGGGTCTGAATAGCGAACGAACTGGTAGCTGGTGTGGATCTCCCGATGTTCTCGTCGCTACCGGTAGAATCACGGTTTTAACAGCCTCCCCTTTTCTACATGTCTGCTTGGGTCCTTCCGGATCACATTGCCGATGTCTTGCCGTCCGAAGCGCGGCACATCGAAGAGTTGCGTCGCGGGCTGCTTGATACAGCCCGTTGTTACGGCTATGAATTGGTCATGCCTCCGCTTATGGAGCACCTGGAGTCATTGCTCACCGGTACTGGCGAAGCGCTAGATCTCCAGACATTCAAGTTGGTGGACCAGCTCTCCGGGCGCTCCATGGGTCTCCGCGCGGACACAACGCCGCAAGTGGCACGAATCGACGCGCATTTGCTCAATCGTAAAGGAGTCACTCGCCTGTGCTATTGCGGCCCCGTGCTTCACACGAGGCCTGATCGGCCGCACGCCACGCGTGAGCCGCTCCAGTTTGGAGCAGAGATCTACGGACATGCAGGGCTTGAGGCGGATCTGGAGGCGTTAGAGCTGGCCAGAGACTGCTTGCGTACTGCCAATGTGGCAGACACCTCGATTGACTTGGCTGACGTGCGCATAGTGCGCAATCTACTCGCGGGTGTGTCGTTAAGTGCGCTTGATCTGCGTCGTATCCACGCGGCGCTTGCGGCCAAAGATGGAGCTGAACTTGCGACATTGACCCGACTTTTCCCTGCGGAATCCCGAGAGGGTTTGTTATCGCTGCTGCAGCTCTATGGCGACCAGGGTGTATTGAATGAGGCCGAAAAAGCACTTCAGCGCTTTCCTGGTATTGCTGAAGTGCTATCAAACTTAAAGTGGCTTGCTTCCCGTCTTGAAGGTGCTACCGTTACGTTCGATCTGGCCGATTTGCGTGGGTATGCGTACTACAGTGGCGCGCGGTTCGCAATTTATTCCCCCGGCGGGAGCGATGCGCTCGTACGCGGTGGCCGATATGACGAGGTGGGTGCTGTATTCGGTCGCAATCGTCCTGCGGCTGGCTTCAGCCTGGATATCAAGCAGGTGGTGGGCGTGGTGTCTCCGCGTGCTTTGAAGGCTGCCATCCGTGCTCCTTGGGGAGAATCCGATGATGTGAATGCGGCTATTGCCGAACTACGGCGTTCGGGTGAGACGGTAGTCTGTGTATTGCCGGGACATGAGAGCGAAGTGGACGAATTTCACTGCGACCGGGAACTGGTGCAGGTTGCGGGCCGCTGGGTCGTGCAATCTGTTTGAGCGTTTGACAATTGAATTGGGTTTGAGATGAAAGTAACCAAAGGTCGCAACGTGGTAGTGGTCGGAACCCAGTGGGGCGACGAGGGCAAAGGCAAGCTGGTCGACTGGTTGACCGAAAGTGCACAAGGCGTGGTCCGTTTCCAAGGTGGGCACAACGCCGGCCACACATTGGTCATCAACGGGGTTAAGACTGCTTTACATCTTATTCCCAGCGGAATCATGCGTCCGGGTGTGAAATGCTACATCGGCAACGGCGTGGTGTTGTCGGCAGCCAAGCTGTTTGAAGAAATCGAAGGGCTTGAAAAAGCGGGGGTTGAAGTGCGTTCTCGCCTGCGCATCAGCGAAGCTTGTCCGCTCATCCTTCCGTTTCACGCTGCCCTTGATGTGGCGCGTGAGGCTGCGCGCGAGCAAGGTGGCGCGGAAAAAATCGGGACTACAGGTCGCGGGATCGGACCCGCGTACGAAGACAAGATCGCTCGTCGCGCCTTGAGGGTGCAAGATTTGAAATATCCCGAGCGTTTTGCGGCCAAGCTGCGTGATTTGCTGGATCTGCACAACCACATACTCACCACGTATCTGGGCTCAGAAGCCTTCGTATTTGGCGACGCACTCAAGCCGTACATCCAAAGTGGCAGAGTTCTGTTTGATGTGGTTTACGCCGAAGCCATGCGTCATGCCGAATTGCTCAAGCCCATGATGGCTGATGTATCGCGTGAGCTAAACGACGCCCACCGGGATGGTGCCAACCTTCTGTTTGAAGGCGCGCAAGGTACGCTGCTGGACGTGGATCATGGGACATATCCCTATGTTACGTCGAGCAATTGCGTTGCTGGGAACGCTGCCGCCGGGTCGGGTGTCGGGCCGGGCATGTTGCATTACATATTAGGCATAACCAAAGCGTATTGCACCCGTGTTGGCGGCGGTCCTTTCCCTACGGAACTTGATTGGGAAGTACCCGGTACGCCTGGCTATCACATGAGTACTGTGGGCGCCGAGAAGGGGGTGACCACGGGGCGTAGTCGCCGCTGCGGCTGGTTTGATGCGGCCCTGCTCAAGCGTAGTGCGCAGGTCAACGGCTTATCTGGATTGTGCATCACGAAGCTGGATGTGCTGGACGGGCTCGAGGAATTGCTGCTCTGCACGGGATATGAACTCGACGGCCAGCACATTGATCTTTTGCCGATGGCTGCGGAGGAGATCTCACGTTGCAAGCCTATCTATGAAACACTTCCCGGTTGGAGTGAATCCACGGTGGGGGTCACCGACTACGACAAGCTTCCGCAAAGCGCGCGGCGCTACCTAGAACGTATTGAGCAAGTGACTGGCGTGCCTATTGACATGATTTCTACCAGTCCCGACCGGGATCACACCATCATGATGCGTCATCCTTATGTCGCCAGTTGATGTTTTGTTGTCGCCCATAAGTCTTGCGCACATAGTGTTCTATCGAGGAGTTGTTTCATGTTGACCGAAGACGGCAAACACCTGTACGTCAGCTACGATGAGTACCACAGCTTGATCGAGAAGCTCGCCCTCAAAGTGCATCAGTCTGAGTGGGAGTTCGACACCATCTTGTGCCTCGCGCGGGGGGGGTTGCGACCTGGCGATATCCTGAGTCGGATCTTTGACAAGCCGTTGGCCATCATGTCCACAAGCTCATACCGCGCAGAGGCCGGAACAGTGCAGGGGCATCTGGATATTGCGCGGTTCATTACTACTCCCAAAGGCGAAATTGCTGGCAAGGTGCTGCTGGTGGATGATCTCGCAGACTCTGGGCATACTTTGCACGCTGTCATCCACATGCTGAAAACCAACTATGAGCCCATCACCGAATTGCGCAGTGCTGTGATCTGGACCAAGGGCCTGTCGACCTTCACACCCGACTATTCGGTGGAGTTTCTGCCAACCAATCCATGGATACATCAGCCGTTTGAGGGCTACGATAGTTTGAGCCCTGAGAAGCTGCTTGAGAAGTGGCAGGTGTGATCACTATCTCTCGCTCGTTTGCCTGTAGTCAACGAGGAGTTTCCCACGCAACTCTTCAAGATCCCCTAAAACAGTGCTATAGTCGAGGGCTTCGCTACCGATGCGATGCTGCAGAAAACGCGGCGTTGCTGAAGGCGCAGATCTGCGACGGGCCGAGTGCTGCGCTGCAGCTGATGCCGGGGTGGTGGGGTGAAAGAAAGTTTGGTTTTGGATTGCAGGCGGTGTAAAAGCCGGTATATAATTCAAGGCTTCGCTGAGTGGAGGTTGGTGTCGCAAGACGCTGCTTTTGCAAGGTGACGAAGACTGAAAAAGTTTTCAAAAGTTTGACAGTTCTTCGAAAACTGTGCTAGAATTCAAGGCTCAGCTGATCGCAGCTAGGTCAGGAAAACAAGGAAGACGCAACGTCTTGTGAGTGATCCGGTTCATTAAAAACATACAGCCGATAAGCGTGGGCGTTTGATGGCGAGTGCCAAGTTCTTTGGAACTAGTGCTTAGCACTACAAACGCTCATGAGAGAGAAGTGAAGTTCACTTCAATTCTTAATTATGAGTTGCTCGAAAGAGCGAAAAAATCAAGATCGAACTGTAGAGTTTGATCCTGGCTCAGATTGAACGCTGGCGGCATGCCTTACACATGCAAGTCGAACGGTAACAGGTCTTCGGATGCTGACGAGTGGCGAACGGGTGAGTAATACATCGGAACGTGCCCGATCGTGGGGGATAACGGAGCGAAAGCTTTGCTAATACCGCATACGATCTACGGATGAAAGCAGGGGACCGCAAGGCCTTGCGCGGACGGAGCGGCCGATGGCAGATTAGGTAGTTGGTGGGATAAAAGCTTACCAAGCCGACGATCTGTAGCTGGTCTGAGAGGACGACCAGCCACACTGGGACTGAGACACGGCCCAGACTCCTACGGGAGGCAGCAGTGGGGAATTTTGGACAATGGGCGAAAGCCTGATCCAGCCATGCCGCGTGCAGGATGAAGGCCTTCGGGTTGTAAACTGCTTTTGTACGGAACGAAAAGACTTCTTCTAATACAGGAGGTCCATGACGGTACCGTAAGAATAAGCACCGGCTAACTACGTGCCAGCAGCCGCGGTAATACGTAGGGTGCAAGCGTTAATCGGAATTACTGGGCGTAAAGCGTGCGCAGGCGGTTATATAAGACAGATGTGAAATCCCCGGGCTCAACCTGGGAACTGCATTTGTGACTGTATAGCTAGAGTACGGTAGAGGGGGATGGAATTCCGCGTGTAGCAGTGAAATGCGTAGATATGCGGAGGAACACCGATGGCGAAGGCAATCCCCTGGACCTGTACTGACGCTCATGCACGAAAGCGTGGGGAGCAAACAGGATTAGATACCCTGGTAGTCCACGCCCTAAACGATGTCAACTGGTTGTTGGGTCTTCACTGACTCAGTAACGAAGCTAACGCGTGAAGTTGACCGCCTGGGGAGTACGGCCGCAAGGTTGAAACTCAAAGGAATTGACGGGGACCCGCACAAGCGGTGGATGATGTGGTTTAATTCGATGCAACGCGAAAAACCTTACCCACCTTTGACATGTACGGAATCCTTTAGAGATAGAGGAGTGCTCGAAAGAGAGCCGTAACACAGGTGCTGCATGGCTGTCGTCAGCTCGTGTCGTGAGATGTTGGGTTAAGTCCCGCAACGAGCGCAACCCTTGTCATTAGTTGCTACATTTAGTTGGGCACTCTAATGAGACTGCCGGTGACAAACCGGAGGAAGGTGGGGATGACGTCAAGTCCTCATGGCCCTTATAGGTGGGGCTACACACGTCATACAATGGCTGGTACAGAGGGTTGCCAACCCGCGAGGGGGAGCCAATCCCATAAAGCCAGTCGTAGTCCGGATCGCAGTCTGCAACTCGACTGCGTGAAGTCGGAATCGCTAGTAATCGCGGATCAGAATGTCGCGGTGAATACGTTCCCGGGTCTTGTACACACCGCCCGTCACACCATGGGAGCGGGTTCTGCCAGAAGTAGTTAGCCTAACCGCAAGGAGGGCGATTACCACGGCAGGGTTCGTGACTGGGGTGAAGTCGTAACAAGGTAGCCGTATCGGAAGGTGCGGCTGGATCACCTCCTTTCTGGAAAACCGCATTCAAAATTGAACGCCCACACTTATCGGTTGTTGGAACAAGCCGCAGACTTGCGAAGACATTCGCAGGAATGTGGAATGGGTCTGTAGCTCAGCTGGTTAGAGCACCGTCTTGATAAGGCGGGGGTCGTTGGTTCGAGCCCAACTAGACCCACCAAATTCCAATGGACGGATACGTGAGAGGACACTGGGGGATTAGCTCAGCTGGGAGAGCACCTGCTTTGCAAGCAGGGGGTCGTCGGTTCGATCCCGTCATCCTCCACCAACACCCAACACTTCGGGACTTCAACACCAAAGCTGCTTTGCAAAAGGCTGCTTTGTTGTTGATCAATATCGATTGATCAATCGGCTGTTCTTTAAAAATTCATAGAGTCGAAATCAGAGTTGCCAGGGGAAACTGCACATTCGTAAAGGTTTAGTGCAGACCGTGCCCCTGGTGACGAATTTTTGATTGCGTCAAAACGAATGTTCAATGAGCAAACGTGATTGCGAAAGCGATTGCGAAGTAATTTGAACTCAGTAATGACGAATATTTCTTGATAGTGATATTGAGGAATTATTCACATTACGGCATAACGCGTCAGGTGAAAGACCTGACAAGTCCTTGAGATGATGGCGATATCTTGAAAGAGATGTCAAAGTTATAGGGTCAAGTGACTAAGAGCATGTGGTGGATGCCTTGGCGATTACAGGCGACGAAAGACGTGATAGCCTGCGATAAGCTTCGGGGAGCTGGCAAATAAGCTTTGATCCGGAGATTTCTGAATGGGGAAACCCACCTCGCAAGAGGTATCGCATGATGAATACATAGTCATGCGAGGCGAACCGGGTGAACTGAAACATCTCAGTAGCTCGAGGAAAAGACATCAACCGAGATTCCGAAAGTAGTGGCGAGCGAAATCGGAAGAGCCTTCTAGTGATAGCACGACTGTTAGCAAAACGGAATGGAAAGTCCGGCCATAGCAGGTGATAGCCCTGTATGCGAAAACAGACGTGTGGTACTAAGCTGGAGAAAAGTAGGGCGGGACACGAGAAATCCTGTCTGAATATGGGGGGACCATCCTCCAAGGCTAAATACTCGTAATCGACCGATAGTGAACCAGTACCGTGAGGGAAAGGCGAAAAGAACCCCGGGAGGGGAGTGAAATAGATCCTGAAACCGCATGCTTACAAAAAGTAGGAGCCCGCAAGGGTGACTGCGTACCTTTTGTATAATGGGTCAGCGACTTACATTCAGTGGCAAGGTTAACCGAATAGGGAAGCCGTAGAGAAATCGAGTCCGAATAGGGCGAATCAGTCGCTGGGTGTAGACCCGAAACCAAGTGATCTATCCATGGCCAGGATGAAGGTGCCGTAACAGGTACTGGAGGTCCGAACCCACTAGTGTTGCAAAACTAGGGGATGAGCTGTGGATAGGGGTGAAAGGCTAAACAAACTTGGAAATAGCTGGTTCTCTCCGAAAACTATTTAGGTAGTGCCTCAAGTATTACCTGCGGGGGTAGAGCACTGTTTAGGCTAGGGGGTCATGGCGACTTACCAAACCTATGCAAACTCCGAATACCGCAGAGTACAGCTTGGGAGACAGAGCACCGGGTGCTAACGTCCGGACTCAAGAGGGAAACAACCCAGACCGCCAGCTAAGGTCCCTAAAATTGGCTAAGTGGGAAACGAAGTGGGAAGGCTAAAACAGTCAGGATGTTGGCTTAGAAGCAGCCATCATTTAAAGAAAGCGTAATAGCTCACTGATCGAGTCGTCCTGCGCGGAAGATGTAACGGGGCTAAGCCAGTTACCGAAGCTGCGGATTTGCAAGTTATTGCAAGTGGTAGGAGAGCGTTCTGTAGGCCTGTGAAGGTGTCTGGTAACGGATGCTGGAGGTATCAGAAGTGCGAATGCTGACATGAGTAGCGTTAAAGGGGGTGAAAAGCCCCCTCGCCGTAAGCGCAAGGTTTTCTACGCAACGTTCATCGGCGTAGAGTGAGTCGGCCCCTAAGGCGAGGCAGAGATGCGTAGCTGATGGGAAACAGGTCAATATTCCTGTACCGATCAATAGTGCGATGTGGGGACGGAGAAGGTTAGCTCAGCCAACTGTTGGATATGTTGGTTCAAGCCTGTAGTCGTGCCTGGTAGGCAAATCCGCCGGGCTTAGATGAGGGGTGATAACGAGTCTGCTTGCAGACGAAGTGAGTGATACCCTGCTTCCAGGAAAAGCCACTAAGCTTCAGCTATTGACGACCGTACCGCAAACCGACACTGGTGCGCGAGATGAGTATTCTAAGGCGCTTGAGAGAACTCAGGAGAAGGAACTCGGCAAATTGATACCGTAACTTCGGGAGAAGGTATGCCCCAAGTAGGTGAACTCGTACAGAGGAAGCCCAAAGGGGTTGCAAAAAATCGGTGGCTGCGACTGTTTAATAAAAACACAGCACTCTGCAAACACGAAAGTGGACGTATAGGGTGTGACGCCTGCCCGGTGCTGGAAGATTAAATGATGGGGTGCAAGCTCTTGATTGAAGTCCCAGTAAACGGCGGCCGTAACTATAACGGTCCTAAGGTAGCGAAATTCCTTGTCGGGTAAGTTCCGACCTGCACGAATGGCGTAACGATGGCCACACTGTCTCCTCCTGAGACTCAGCGAAGTTGAAATGTTTGTGATGATGCAATCTCCCCGCGGAAAGACGGAAAGACCCCATGAACCTTTACTGTAGCTTTGTATTGGACTTTGAACAGATCTGTGTAGGATAGGTGGGAGGCTTTGAAGTGAGGACGCTAGTTCTCATGGAGCCAACGTTGAAATACCACCCTGGTGTGTTTGAGGTTCTAACCTAGGTCCATTATCTGGATCGGGGACAGTGCATGGTAGGCAGTTTGACTGGGGCGGTCTCCTCCCAAAGCGTAACGGAGGAGTTCGAAGGTACGCTAGTTACGGTCGGACATCGTGACGATAGTGCAATGGCATAAGCGTGCTTAACTGCGAGACTGACAAGTCGAGCAGATGCGAAAGCAGGACATAGTGATCCGGTGGTTCTGTATGGAAGGGCCATCGCTCAACGGATAAAAGGTACTCTGGGGATAACAGGCTGATACCGCCCAAGAGTTCATATCGACGGCGGTGTTTGGCACCTCGATGTCGGCTCATCTCATCCTGGGGCTGTAGCCGGTCCCAAGGGTATGGCTGTTCGCCATTTAAAGAGGTACGTGAGCTGGGTTTAAAACGTCGTGAGACAGTTTGGTCCCTATCTTCCGTGGGCGCTGCAGATTTGAGGAAGCCTGCTCCTAGTACGAGAGGACCGGAGTGGACACACCTCTGGTGTATCGGTTGTCACGCCAGTGGCATTGCCGAGTAGCTAAGTGTGGAAGAGATAACCGCTGAAAGCATCTAAGCGGGAAACTCGTTTCAAGATGAGATCTGCCGGGGCCTTGAGCCCCCTAAAGAGTCGTTCAAGACCAGGACGTTGATAGGCTGGGTGTGGAAGCGCAGTAATGCGTTAAGCTAACCAGTACTAATTGCTCGTGCGGCTTGACCCTATAACTTTGATAGCCGACACGCTCTCAGCGTGAAGCTCAAAGTCTGTTATGCCAAGTTAGACGCAGTCAAAATACACAAAATCTGATTCCAGACTCTATGAATTCGCCGATCTGCCTCAAACAGCAGATCAGCAACCCTTTATGCCTGATGACCATAGCAAGTTGGTACCACTCCTTCCCATCCCGAACAGGACAGTGAAACGACTTTGCGCCGATGATAGTGCGGGTTCCCGTGTGAAAGTAGGTCATCGTCAGGCTCTTACAGCCCAAAAAACCCCAGTCTACGAAAGACTGGGGTTTTTTGCTTTGGGGGTGAGAATTAATTCCTTCGCACACTACAGCGAGTACTGCTCATGCAATTGCAAGACATCTTGTATTCCCAAGGTTTTGGCACCCGTCGTGTCTGCGCGGGGCTGATTCAGCAAGGCTGGGTCTCTGTGCGCAACGGTACGGCCCCTGGGGACGCCGAACATGCGGTTTGTACGAATGCTGCGGCTGATTTTGAACCCGAGGGATTGCTGCTCCGCGTGCAGGGTGTTGAATGGCCATATCACTCCAAAGCTTACATATTGCTTCACAAGCCGGCCGGCACGGAATGCTCGCAGAAGCCGTCCACGTACCCGAGCATCTACACCCTCCTGCCGCCTCCATTGCGTCAGCGGCCGTCCAAAAGTGCCGTACAAGGAGTTCAGGCCGTGGGGCGACTGGACCAGGACACCACCGGACTCCTGTTGTTGAGCGATGACGGGCAGTTCATTCACCGAATGAGTTCTCCCAAAAAACACGTGCCGAAGGTGTACCAGGTCACCACCAAGCATCCGGTGGACGAGGAGCAAATATCTCGCTTGTTGGCGGGGGTGGTGCTGGACGACGATCCGCAGCCGGTGAAGGCGGCGGCATGCGAGCAGACTGCGAGCCATCAAGTGGACCTCACCCTCACCGAAGGCAAGTATCACCAGGTCAAGCGCATGCTTGCTGCGGTTGGGAATCGCGTAGAACGCCTGCACCGATCCCGGATAGGTGCCTTGGAGTTACCTGCCACTCTCGCGCCCGGAGGGTGGAAATGGCTGGATCAGGATGAGCTCGGTTTGCTGACCCGCACAGCGTGAGGAGCCAGACCCGCGTGTTTGGCGCCCGCACTGTTACGCCGACGTAACTGCCTGCCGCACAGCTACACTCTCAGCCTGTACTGAAAGTGGCTCTGTGAAGATTTTCCGGTTTGCGCGCATGTGCGCTGTCGTGGCTTGGCTGTGGGTCTCGATAGGGTGGGTAACTGCAGCCGCGCCTCCACTGTTTGTGTTGAACTCCCTGGAGGCCAGCGTCAGTGTCATCGACCCGGCGACCTGGACGGAAACTGCGCGCATTCCGACCGGCAAAGAGCCTCACCACCTGTACCTTACCCCGGACGAGAAATCCATCATCGTGGCCAATGCTTTGGCCGATACGCTGACATTTCTCGACCCGCGTACCGCCCAGGTCCAGCGGACCATGCGGGGGATTGTGGACCCTTACCACCTGCGGTTTTCTCCGGACATGAAATGGTTCATCACCGCAGCCAACCGTCTCAATCACGTGGACTTCTACCGCTGGGATGGCAGCGAGCTGACGCTCGTCCAGCGGGTGGCCACCTCGCGAACGCCTAGCCACTTGTGGATCGACAGCCGCAGTACCACGGTGTATTCCACCATGCAGGACAGCGATGAGCTTGTGGCCATCGATATCGCGACGCAGAAGATTAAATGGCGTACCCGGACTGGTGCGATGCCGGCGGACTTGTATGGCAGCGCCGATGACAAGCGTCTTTTTGTCGGCCTGACCGGTGGCGACAGCGTGGAAGTGTTCGATGTATCGGGGCGAGAGCCCGTGAGCATCAAGAAAATCAAGACGGGAAACGGTGCACATGCCTTTCGCGCAGCGGGGGATGGACGCCACCTGTATGTGAGCAACCGGGTGGCCAACACCATCAGCAAGATCGATATGACCACTCAGGATGTGGTCGATGCATACCCGGTACCCGGCGGGCCTGACTGCATGGAGGTTTCGGCGGATGGTCGCTTCATCTATGTGAGTTCCCGCTGGGCGCGCAAGCTTTCTGTGGTGGATACGGTGGCCAGGAAGGTCGTGCGACAGGTGACGGTCGGCAAATCCCCCCATGGCGTATGGACGCTGCAGCACGCGCCCCGCTGACGGGTCCTGGTGTGCGGGCGGCTGCGCATGGCCGGGAGCCGGGGCGGGTAATCTCTTTTGCTATCATATTTATAGCTGTCGGCGCTTTTGTATCAAGCGCTGAGGCTGAAAATGACTGTAAAAAACCGCTCTATCTGACGTTCGACACCGGCCACATGGCTGTCGCGCCGCTGGTGGCCGATGTGCTGGCGCGTCAGCAGGTACGCGTGACTTTTTTTGCTGCCAACGAGCGGACCCAGGAAGGCGATGGCAGTTTGGGGGAGCACTGGGCGTCCTGGTGGCGGGCCCGGGCCGCAGAAGGGCACGAATTTGCATCCCACACCTGGAACCACACCTACTGGCGCGCGGACGTTGGGGAGGTTCATGCGCCGTCCTTTCGCGTACGGCCTTCTGCCGGGCCGCGTGCGGGGCAGGAATTTGTGCTGACCGCCGCCAGGTACTGCGCCGAGATCGCTCGGGCCTCCGACCGCTTGAAGCAGGTGACGGGCAAAGATCCCCTGCCGCTGTTTCGCGCACCAGGCGGAAAGACCTCCACGCAGCTGCTGGCGAGCGCCCGTGCATGCGGGTACGCGCATGTGGGGTGGTCATCCGCGGGATTCCTGGGCGATGAATTGCCCAGCGAGAAGGCCAGCAACACGGCGCTGCTGAACAAGGCTTTGCGGGATGTGCGCAGTGGGGACATCCTGCTCGCGCACCTGGGGATCTGGTCCCGCAAAGACCCGTGGGCACCTGCAGTGCTGGAGCCCCTGATCGCCGGATTGAAGGAGCGCGGATTCTGCTTTCGCACGCTGCGAGAGCATCCCGATTACGCGGCTTGGGTGGCCCGCTGACGGGGTGTTGAACGACACCAGGATGTGCAGGTCGCCCGGAGCATGGGTGTGCGTGATGGGCGTGTGTGATGGGCATTCAGACGGAGCATGAAGCAATGGGTTGGCTGGGTGACGGGTTCGATGTGGCGCAGCAATGGCTTTTCGAGAGCGTATTGCAGCCGGTGATGTTCGCCGTTGGCCTGGGCAGCCAGCTCGAAAACGGCTACAAGGCCGCTGGGTGGGTGCTGGTGGGCCTGTTGCAGCTGCTGGTGATCGTGGCTGTGATTGGCCCCTTGCAGCGTTGGAGGCCGGTGGAGCCGGTGACTGACCGTGCAACGATTCGCACGGACATCCTGTACACGCTGATCCATCGGCTGGGTCTGTTTCGCCTTGGCCTCTTCCTGGCCGTGGATCCGTTGATGGATTCCCTCTTCGGTACGCTGCGGGTGGCTGGAATCAGCACCTTCCAGCTGGACGGCCTCTGGCCCGGGGTGACCGATGTGCCCTGGGTGAGCCTGCTGCTGTACCTGGTGGTGTTTGACTTCGTGGATTACTGGATTCACCGGGGGCAGCACCATTTTGCATGGTGGTGGCGCCTGCATTCCTTGCACCATGCGCAGCGCCAGATGACCATGTGGAGTGACAACCGCAATCATCTGCTGGACGATGTGCTGCGCGACACCATCCTGGTGGTGGTGGCGCAGCTCATTGGCGTGGCACCGGGGCAGTTCATTGCCATCGTGGCCATCACGCAGCTCAGCGAGAGCTTCCAGCACGCCAATGTGCGCCTGTGGTTTGGGCGCTGGGGTGAGCGGTTGTGGATCAGCCCGCGTTTTCACCGCCTGCACCACAGCATCGGCATTGGCCACGAGACCATGAAACCCTTGTCGGAGAGGGCGGCCCCTGCGCAAGACGCCAGACACCGCGTGGTGCTGGGCGGGCACAACTTCGGCGTATTGCTCCCCTGGTGGGACATGCTGATGCGCACCGCCAACTTCGAACTGCGTTTTGATCCCACGGGCGTGCGCGATCAGGTGGAACCGGGGCCCGACGGGCGTTTGCGCGACTATGGCCGGGGGTTTTGGTCGCAGCAGTGGCGGGGCGTGCTGCGGCTGGTGGGCAGGGCCTGAAAGACCCTCCGCGCAGTCAAGCAGGTATGCTTGTCGGCATGGGACTCCTGCTTGATTCTTTCTGGCGTGCCGCTGCCTACTGCATGCGCCCGCGCGTCATGGCGCTGTCCGTTTTGCCATTGCTGCTGATGGTGGGGCTGGCGCTGGGCCTGGGCTATTTGTATTGGGACGGCGCGGTGCAGGGCATGCGCACGCTGCTGGATGCATCGCCGTTCCTCGCCAGTTTCTGGAGCTGGCTTCAGGGGTGGGGGCTTGGTGATGTCACCTCGGTGGTTGCGCCCCTGATGGTGGTGTTGGCGGTGGCTCCGGCGTTGGTCGTGGTCTCGCTGCTGGTGGTTGCGGTGCTTATGACACCCGCCCTGGTGGCGCTGGTGGCGGACCGGCGGTTCCCGACGCTCGAGCGCAAGAAGGGTGGTTCTTTCGTTGCCAGCGTGGCCTGGTCGCTCAGTTCCACCGTGCTCGCACTGATTGCCCTGGTGGTGTCGGTACCCCTTTGGCTGGTGCCCCCGCTGGTGCTCATCCTGCCTCCCCTGATCTGGGGTTGGCTGACCTACCGTGTGATGGTGTTTGATGCGCTGGCCGAGCACGCAAGCAAGGACGAGCGGCAGGAGATTTTCCGCCGCCACCGCAGCAGCTTGCTGGGGATTGGGATTCTGAGTGGCTACTTGGGGGCCGCGCCCAGCATCGTCTGGGCTTCTGGCGTGGTGTTTGCAGCCGCGTTCTTCGTGCTGGTGCCTCTTGCGATCTGGATTTACACCCTGGTTTTTGCATTCTCGTCGCTGTGGTTCAGCCACTATTGCCTTGCCGCCCTTCAACGTTTGCGTGAAGAAACCGGTACCGGGCCCAACGCAACGTCAACCACTGCGGAGCCTGCCCCGCGCGCGTCACAGGCCGAACCCGTGGCTATGACCGGGCTCACGCCCCCTGCAGCGCTTGCGGCCCCCGAAGCTTCCTCCACCCCTGCCTCTGCACCATGAACCCCTCCTTCGGCCTGATCATCGTGGGCGACGAGATCCTCTCGGGCAAGCGCTCTGACAAACACATGCCCAAAGTCATCGAACTGCTGTCTGCGCGCGGCCTTTCGCTGGACTATGCCGACTATGTGGGAGACAACCCGGATCGCATTACCGCCACGCTGGAGCGCGCGTTCGCGTCGGGCGATGTGGTGTTCTCGTGCGGCGGCATTGGCGCCACCCCTGATGACCACACCCGCCAATGCGCAGCGCGCGCACTGGGTCGGGGGCTGGCATTGCACCCCGAGGCTGAATCCCTGATCCGTGAACGCATGCAGGACGTTGCGCGCGAGCAGGGTGTGGCGTATGAACCCGACCGGCCGGACAACGTCCACCGGCTCAACATGGGGATGTTTCCGGAAGGCGCGCAAATCATTCCCAACCCGTACAACAAGATTCCGGGCTTCAGTTCCCAAGGGAGTGGGGGTGGGTCCGTGCATTTCCTGCCCGGCTTTCCCGTCATGGCCTGGCCGATGGTGGAATGGGTGCTGGACCATCACTACGCGTCTTTCTTCAACCGCACGCCCCAAACCGAGCATTCGGTGGTGGTATATGCTGCCATGGAGGCTGCATTGACACCCCTCATGGAGCGTATTGAGCTGTCCCATCCCGGCATCCGGGTTTTCAGCCTGCCCAGTGTGGATCACCCGCAACATGGGCGGCACATTGAGTTGGGCGTCAAGGGGCCTGCAGCGTTGGTGCCGGCGGCGTGGACGGCGCTGAAAACCGGGCTGCACGAGTTTGGTGCAAACTTGGGCCCGGAATTGGTGCGGGAAATGTGAGACTCAGTTTTTCCTCACCCCATGCACTCTATTGGTGCGATGTGTGGTGCGCGCAGCTAACCTGAACTCCACTGTGCTCCTACATAGTGCGGCTCTTGCACCCAGCTGGCACGCAAACTGCTTTTGTCTCTACAAACTCTTTTTTCAACAAGCGCTTTACCCAGGAGAACCTGATGGCCAAGACCGTTGCAGACGTGATGAAGATGGTGAAGGAAAACGAAGTCAAGTTCGTGGACTTCCGCTTTACCGATACCCGTGGCAAGCAGCACCACACCACGGTGCCCGTCTCGCACTTTGACGAAGACAAGTTCATTTCGGGCCATGCGTTCGACGGCTCGTCGATCGCTGGCTGGAAGGGTATTGAAGCCTCCGACATGCAACTGATCCCCGATCCAAGCTCCGCCAACATCGATCCGTTCTTTGAAGAAACCACGCTGATCCTGACCTGCGACGTGATCGAACCCAGCGATGGCAAGGCGTATGACCGTGATCCGCGCTCGGTGGCCAAGCGCGCCGAAGCGTACCTGAAGGCTTCCGGTCTGGGTGATACCGCCTTCTTCGGCCCCGAGCCAGAATTCTTCATCTTTGACGGTGTGCGCTGGAGCACGGAGCCCAACAACACCTTCTACGAAATTGAAGAGTACGAAGCACCCTGGAACACAGGCGCCAAGCTCGAAGGTGGCAACCGTGGGCACCGTCCCACGGTCAAGGGTGGTTATTTCCCCGTGCCACCTGTGGACAGCACGCAGGACATGCGCGCTGAGATGTCGCTGATCCTCGAATCCCTGGGCATTCCGGTCGAAGTGTTCCACCACGAAGTGGCGGGCGCTGGCCAGAACGAAATCGGTACCAAGTTCAGCACGCTGGTAGAGCGCGCAGACTGGACCATGCTGCAAAAGTACGTCATCCATAACGTGGCCAACGCCTACGGCAAGACGGCAACGTTCATGCCCAAGCCCTACCACGGCGACAACGGTTCGGGCATGCACGTGCACCAGTCGGTATGGAAGGATGGCAAGAACCTGTTCGCTGGCGACGGCTATGCCGGCCTGAGCGACTTCGCCCTGTACTACATCGGCGGCATCATCAAGCACGCCCGTGCCCTCAATGCCATCACCAACCCCGGTACCAACAGCTACAAGCGCCTGGTGCCCCACTTCGAAGCCCCGGTGAAGCTGGCCTACTCGGCCAAGAACCGTTCTGCCTCGATCCGCATCCCTTACGTGGCCAACCCCAAGGGCCGCCGCGTGGAAGCCCGCTTCCCCGATCCGCTGATGAACCCCTACCTGGGCTTTGCGGCACTGCTGATGGCCGGTCTGGACGGCGTGGAAAACAAGATCCATCCTGGCGAAGCCGCCACCAAGGATCTGTACCATCTGCCCCCCGAAGAAGACAAGCTGGTGCCTACCGTGTGCCACAGCCTGGACCAGGCCCTGGAGGCACTGGACAAGGACCGCGGCTTCCTGACCAAGGGGGGTGTGTTCTCCGACAGCATGATCGACGCCTACATTGACCTGAAGATGGGTGAAGTGACGCGCTTTCGCATGTCGGTGCACCCTGTGGAATACGACATGTATTACTCGCTGTAATCGCCTGTCCGCAGGCGCTTGCCCTCCAAAAGGCGGCCTTGGCCGCCTTTTTTCATGGTGCGCAGCACGCGCTGTCGTCGAGGTGGAACCAATGGGACCGTTGTCGCATCCGTCTACAAAGCCCTGCCGGGGGGCGCTGGTGTTGCATTGGCGATGTGTGACGATTGGGGGATACTCCCCTGAACCCCTGCAGGGCAGTGCCAGGAAACCGAATGAAGAAAACGCTCATCACCACTTTGTTAATGATTGCCGCGACGGCCCCCGCCGCATGGGCGCAAGACCGCATCTACCGTTGTGGCAACGAATACACCAACAACGCCCAGCAGGCCAGGGAGCGCGGCTGCAAGCTGGTGGAGGGCGGCAACGTCACGGTGGTCCAGGGCAGCCGCCCGGCTGCGGCCGCTGCGCCAGCAGCGGGTGGTGGCACAGCGGCACCCGCGTCGCCGCCATCCGCACCCCGTGTCAACACCAACGACCAGAAGGCCCGCGATGCGGATGCGCGCGCCATTCTTGAATCCGAGTTGCGCAAGGCCGAGACGCGCCACGCCGAGCTGGTCAAGGAATACAACAACGGTGCCCCGGAGCGCAACGCACTGGATCTGCGCAATCCGCAGCGCTACCTGGAGCGCACGGCCGAGCTCAAGGCCAGCGTAGCCCGCAGCGAGAGCGACATCGCCGGCATCAAGCGGGAAATCGCGCGCCTGCCGGCGAACTGATACAGATACCCCTCCTGGCTGGCGCGCTTTTGACATCCTCTCCCACCCCGGAAGCTCCTGCCAGCGGCGCTGGCCGCTTCAACTCCCTCGACCTCATGTCCACGCTAGTGGCGGTATTGCGCGCTGACGGCGCCGTGCAGTTTGCCAACGCCGCCCTCGAGAACGCCCTGGGCCTTTCGCGGCGCACGCTGGAGGGCGTGGACTTCTCTACCTTCTTCACCGATCCCGCGCTGTTGCAGACAGCGCTGGCGGGTGCGCGCGGCAAGGACTTTGCCGCATTGCGCTATGAAGCCAGCCTGAAGCGCCTGCACCAGGACCCGGTGCCCGTGCATGTGAGCGTGGCGGATGCCGAACAGGTGGGAGAAATCCTGGTGGAGCTGTGGCCGCTGGAGCAGCAGGCCCGGCAGGACCGCGAGGAGCGCCTGCTCGACCAGGCCCAGGCCAACAAGGAGCTGATCCGCAACCTGGCCCACGAGATCAAGAACCCGCTGGGTGGAATTCGCGGCGCCGCGCAGCTGCTGGAGATGGAGCTTGAAAGCCGCGAGCTGACCGAGTACACCCAGGTCATCATTCACGAAGCCGACCGCCTGCAAAGCCTGGTGGACCGGCTGCTCGCACCGCACCGCCACCCCCACCTGGTGGGTGATGTCAATATCCATGAAGTGTGCGAGCGTGTTCGCTCCCTGGTGCTGGTGGAATACCCGCAGGGCCTGAAGGTGCTGCGCGACTACGACACCTCGATCCCCGAGTTCCGTGGCGACCGCGCCCAGCTCATCCAGGCGCTGCTGAACATTGTGCAGAACGCAGCCCAGGCGCTGACCGAGCGCATCGCAGAGGGCGATGCGACGATCACGCTGCGCACCCGTGTGGCGAGACAGGTAACGTTTGGTCGCCAGCGCTATCGGCTGGCACTGGAATTGCATGTCATCGACAACGGACCGGGCGTGCCCGACGCGATCAAGGAGCGTATTTTTTACCCCTTGGTATCGGGTCGGGACGGCGGGTCAGGGCTGGGGCTCACGTTGGCACAAACCTTCGTGCAGCGCCATCATGGGTTGATCGAATGCGACAGCGTACCGGGTCGCACCGATTTCCGCATCCTGATCCCGCTGCCTTAAACACGCGCACATGGTCCCTGACAAGCAACCACAGGGAAGGTAAGAAAACACATGAAGCCGATCTGGTTAGTAGACGACGACCCCTCGATCCGCTTCGTCCTTGAAAAGGCGCTGGCCCGCGAGAACCTGCCCACCCGCAGTTTCACGCACCCCCGCGAGGTGCTCGACGCGCTCGTCGACCTCGCCCCGGGCGACCCGGCCCGCCAAGGCCCCCAGGTGCTGGTGAGCGACATTCGCATGCCCGGGGGCTCGGGCCTGCAACTGCTGGAAAAAGTCCGCGAATTGCAGCCCGGCCTGCCCGTCATCATCATGACGGCGTACTCCGACCTCGACAGCGCCGTGTCGGCCTTTCAGCGCGGCGCTTTCGAATACCTTCCCAAGCCGTTTGACCTGCCCAAGGCGGTGGAGCTCATCCGCCGTGCGGTGGAAGAAAGCCAGCGCGAGGAAGTCACGGAAGAGCGCCAGACCGAGACCCCCGAGATGTTGGGCCAGGCCCCCGCCATGCAGGACGTGTTCCGTGCCATCGGCCGCCTGAGCCAGAGCCAGGTCACCGTGCTCATCACCGGCGAGTCGGGCTCGGGCAAGGAACTGGTGGCGCGCGCGCTGCACAAGCACTCGCCGGTGGCAGATGGCCCCTTTGTTGCCATCAACACGGCGGCCATCCCCAAGGATCTGCTGGAGAGCGAACTTTTCGGCCACGAGCGCGGCGCCTTCACCGGCGCGCAGACGCAGCGGCGAGGCCGCTTCGAGCAGGCCGAGGGCGGCACGCTGTTCCTCGATGAAATCGGCGACATGCCGTTTGACTTGCAGACGCGCCTCTTGCGCGTGCTGTCGGACGGCCAGTTTTACCGGGTGGGCGGCCACGCGGCGGTGAAGGCCCATGTGCGCGTGATCGCAGCCACCCACCAGGACCTGGAAAAGCGCGTGAAGGAGGGCGGGTTCCGCGAGGACTTGTTTCACCGCCTCAACGTCATCCGCCTGCGCCTGCCTGCATTGCGCGAGCGCCACGAAGACGTGCCGGTGCTCACCCGCTATTTCCTGCAGCAAAGCGCCCGGCAGCTGGGCGTGGAGCCCAAGCGCATTGCGGACTCGGCGCTGGCGCGGCTGGAGCAGTTTGCTTTCCCGGGCAACGTGCGCCAGCTGGAGAACATTTGCCACTGGCTCACGGTGATGGCACCGGCCCAGGTCATTTCGCTGCAGGACCTGCCGCCGGAAGTGCTGGAAGCCCCGGTTTACCAGCCGCCCGCACGGGTGGGGCATGCGGAGCCAGCTGCGCCCGCGTCGGCCGTGCCCGCCGCCGCCACGCCCAAGGCGCCGGAATGGGTGGGCGGCGTCCATTCCCCGGCGCCTGTTGGGGCAGCGGTTTCAGAGGCTGGCCCTACCGCTTCGCCCGTCACGGCAGCAATGGCCTGGACCGGGGCGGAGGCAGGCAGTGCCGCGGCCCCCGCGGGCTCAGCGGTGGTGCAGAGCTGGGAGCACGCGCTGGAATCCGAGGCGCAAAAGCTGCTCGCAGGGGGGCAGCCGGAGGTGTGGGACGCGTTGACGCGGCGGTTCGAGTCACGCCTCATTCGCACGGCCCTGTCGGCAACACATGGGCGGCGCATGGAGGCTGCGCAGCGGCTGGGCATCGGGCGCAACACCATCACGCGCAAGATTCAGGAGCTGGGCCTGGATGCGCCTGATGATGTGTAAAACAGCGTTTGCGCTTGTGGAATAAGCGCCTCTTGCTATTTAATTTGTAGCGTTTGGATCTGCCAGGCACGTCGCGTGTGCGGCGGTGTGGTTCCTGTTTCGCGATGCTCGGCGCTGGCTCGTGTCCTACGCCCACGGCCTCCCTGCACCGACCTCCCGGTCTGGTTGTGACTTCAACAATGAAGGCACTTTCAACCAACCGGAGAGCAATATGTCGGATTTCAACGATGCCAACCGTGACCCTTTGACCAATGAACCTGGTGCCCACCCCGTCGGTACCGGCATGGGTGCGGCACTGGGCGGAGCCGCTGCCGGCGCTGCAGCAGGTGCCGTTGGCGGGCCGGTGGGCGCTGCCATCGGTGGCGTGGTCGGCGCGGTGGCAGGCGGCCTGGCGGGTAAGGCGGCGGCCGAGGCTGTGAACCCCACCGAAGAAGATGCGTACTGGCGCGAAAGCTACCAGCGTGAACCCTACTACGTCGGCGGCCGCACCTATGACGAATACCGTCCGGCTTATGAACTGGGCTGGTCGTCGGTGGGCCGCTATGAGGGCGAGTTTGACGACGTCGAGCCTCGCCTGGCCGACGACTGGCGCGCCCGCCACGCCGCCGGTCTGCCCTGGACGGATGCGCGCCCCGCAGCCCGTGCCGCCTGGGACCGCGCCCAGAATCGCATCGTCGACAACGAGCGCGCACTGGGCGTTATCGACAACGCGGATGTGGTCGATGCGCTGAACGACTTGCTCGAATCTGCGCGCGACGGCGAATACGGTTTTACTTCTTGCGCAGAGCACGCCGATTCGGTGCAGCTCAAGGGCATTTTCCAGCGCCACGCCCAGGAATGCGCCTCCGCCGCCAGCGAGCTGGAGCACGAAGTGCGACGCCTGGGTGGCGAGCCTGCGTCGGGCGGCACGGTGGCCGGTGCGTTGCACCGCGGCTGGGTCTCGGTGAAGTCGGCGCTGTCGGTGCGTGACGACAAGGCTGTGCTGGAAGAGTGCGAGCGTGGCGAAGACGCTGCCGTGGCGCGCTACCGCAAGGCGCTCAAGACCCCCATGCCTGCGGATGTGCGTGCGATGGTGGAACGCCAGGCCCAGGGCGCCCAGCGCAACCACGACGAAGTGCGCGCCCTGCGCGACACCTTTGCCAAGGCGTAACGTGCCGGGTTAACCCGATCGCCGCACACGGATGCGGTAGTGGATCGGGTACATAAAAAAAGCTGCAAGGTTTACCCCTTGCAGCTTTTTTGCTTCCTTTACGCAATGCGTTATCTGTCATGCCCACTCGCACCCGATGATCAGCTTGGCGCCCCACATCACGCCATGGTGAGTACCACGGGCGCATGGTCGCTGGGCTGGGGGTTCTTGCGTGGGGCGCGGTCTACGGTGCAGGCGGTCACGCTGGCGCGCAGCGCCTCGCTGACCAGAATGTGGTCGATGCGCAGCCCCCGGTTTTTCTGAAACCCGAGCATGCGGTAGTCCCACCACGAGTAGCTTTTCTCGGGCTGCTCGAACATCCGGAAGGTGTCGGTCAGGCCCAGAGCAATCAGGTCCTGAAAATGCTGGCGCTCCTCGACCGTGTGGTGGATGGTGTCCTTGAGGCCCACCGGGTCGAATGAATCGCGGTCTTCGGGCGCCACGTTGAAGTCGCCCAGCAGCGCCAGGTGCGGGTGGGCCAGCAGCTCTTCGCGCAGCCAGCGGTGCAGGGCGGTGAGCCACAGCATCTTGTAGGCAAACTTCTCGGTGCCTGGGGCTTGGCCGTTCACGAAGTAGCAGTTCACCAGCCGCAGTTCACCAGCGGGCGTGTCCATCGTGGCGGCGATGACGCGCGCCTGCTCGTCCGTGTGTCCGGGAATGTTGCGCACCACGTCGCGCAGCGGGTGGCGGCTCAGGATGGCCACGCCGTTGTACGTCTTTTGGCCGAAGGTCACGGCCTCATAGCCTGCTTCCTTGAACGCGTCGTGCGGGAACTTGTCGTCGGTGAGCTTGAGTTCCTGCAGGCACAGCGCATCGACCGGGTTGGCTGCAAGCCAGGCCAGCACCTGGGGCAGACGGACGGTGAGGGAGTTGACGTTCCAGGTGGCGATTTGCATGTTTTTGGCCTCCAGCGCTTTATGGGTAAGCGCCAAATGCTATGAATTTAGAAGTGATCGCATCGTTGCACGGCAGGGGTCGCCGACCGCTCAGCGCCGTTCGTAACGCACAAAACGGAAGGGCAAGCCGTTGCTGGCGCTGATGTGTGCGCTCTGCCCGGTCGCCACCCATTCCGGCCCCAGAGCGGGTGCGTAAGCGTCGCCGTCAAAGTCCCGCGCAATCTCGGTCACCTCCACGCGCTGGGCCAGGGGCAGGGCCTCGGCGTAGATCTGCGCGCCGCCAATCACCCACACCGTGCCGTCGGCCGGGCACTGCGCCAGCGCATCGGCCAGGCTGTCGGCGCGGCGCGCGCCCTCGGCCTGCCAGTGGGCTTGGCGCGTCAACACGATGTTGGTGCGCCCGGGCAGTGGCCGGAACCGCGGGGGCAGCGAGTCCCAGGTCTTGCGGCCCATGATGACCGGGCAGCCCTGGGTGAGCTGTTTGAAGTGCGCCATGTCCTCGGGGATGTGCCAGGGAATGGCGTTGTCCTTGCCGATGACGCCATTGGCAGCGCGGGCGTAGATGAGGGCGATGTCCATGGCTTTAGACGGCCACAGGGGCTTTGATGGCCGGGTGGCACTGGTAGTCCAGCACCTCAAAGTCCTCGTATTCGTAGTCGAAGATGCTCTCGGGACGGCGCTTGATGTGCAGCGTAGGGTACGGGTAGGGCGTGCGCGCCAGCTGCGTCTGCACCTGCTCGTGATGGTTGCTGTAGATGTGGCAGTCGCCGCCCGTCCAGATGAAGTCGCCCACGTCCAGGTCGCACTGTTGCGCCACCATGTGCGTCAGCAGCGCATAGCTGGCGATGTTGAAGGGCACGCCCAGGAAGATGTCGGCGCTGCGCTGGTACAGCTGGCAGCTCAGCGTGCCGCGCCCATCGGGCTCTTGCGCTGGCGCCACGTAGAACTGGAAGAACGCGTGGCAGGGCATCAGCGCCATCTTGGAAAGCTCGGCCACGTTCCAGGCGCTGACGATGATGCGGCGCGAGTCGGGGTTGGTCTTGAGTGTCTGGATGACGTCGCTGATCTGGTCGATGTGCCCGCGGGGATTGTCCGGGGTGGGCGCGGGCCAGCTGCGCCATTGCACGCCGTACACAGGGCCGAGGTCGCCGTCCTCGCGCGCCCACTCGTCCCAGATGGTGACGCCGCGCTCCTTGAGCCAGTTGTTGTTGCTCGACCCCGTCAGGAACCACAGCAGTTCCTGGATGATGGATTTGAGGTGCACCTTCTTGGTGGTGACCAGCGGAAATCCTTCCTTCAGGTCAAACCGCATCTGGTAGCCGAACACACTCCGGGTGCCCGTACCTGTGCGATCCGACTTTTCCACGCCTTGCGTGAACACGTGGCGCATGAAGTCTTCGTACTGGGAGCGCACGGGGCGGGCGGAAGAGGGGGTGGAAAGGGGCTGGTTCATGGAACTGCTGGGGTGCTCATCACGGGTGATTGGGTGCGAGGCTCGCCACCGCAAGGCGCCGACGGTGCCGGGAGCGTGCGTCGCAGGATTCTAGGGGACAGCCCGGTACGGGGGCTTGGTCGGGTGTGTAGGCGCAGCCCAGGCGCAGGTGCTTTGACGAGGGGGTGGCGGGCCCTGCTCATTCACAGCCGATGGGGCTCGTTGCATTGCCCACTGAAATTTGCAAAAAATGGCCGCTGGCGCTTGATGATAAAGCGCTTGCAGCTATTTTTTTGATAGTGGTAGACAACGGTTGGCGCCGCTGCTTCACCGCTTAGCCAGGCAGTTGCAGCACCCGCCCGGGGTTCATGATGCCCTGCGGGTCCAGCGCCTGCTTGATGGCGCGCATCATCGATAGCGCCACAGGTGACTGGTACTTGGCGAGCTTGTCGGCCTTGAGCTCGCCAATGCCGTGCTCGGCCGAGAACGAGCCGCCAAACTCCGCCACGGCTTCGTACACCAGATGGTGCACGTGCTGTTCATGCTCGCGCAGGAAGGCCTTGGCATCGCCATCGGCCGGTGCCTGCACGTTGTAGTGCAGGTTGCCATCGCCCAGGTGGCCAAAGTTGACCAGGCGCACGCCGGGGATCTCGCGCTGCAGCACTGCGTCGGTGTGGGCCACGAAGGCGGGGATGCGCGAGATCTGCACCGAGATGTCGTGCTTGATGTTCAGGCCCTCTTCGGCCTGGGCGAGCGGAATGTTCTCGCGGATGTGCCAGAGCTGGTGCGCCTGCGTGAGGTTCTCGGCCACGACGGCATCGGTCACGCAGCCCATTTCAAACGCCGTCTCCAGCAGTGACTCAAACCTTGCACGCGCGTGTTCCTCGGATTCGCTGTCGGAGTTTTCGAGCAGCACGCACCAGGGCGCGTTGTCGTCGCCCAGGAAGGGCACACGCAGCTGCGGCATGTGTTTGCCCACCAGGCTCAGCGCAAACTGGCCCATCACTTCAAAGCCCGTGAGGCCCGCGCCCAGCTGCTTGTGCGCCAGGCCCAGCAGCGCCACCGCGTGTTCCATGGATGGCACGGCGGCCCAGGCGGTGAGGCGTGCGGCAGGCTGGGGGTAGAGCTTCATCGTCGCGGCGGTGATGATGCCCAGCGTGCCTTCGCTGCCGATGAACAGGTCGCGCAGGTCGTAGCCGGTGTTGTCCTTGCGCAGGCCCTTCAGGCCATCCCACACCTCGCCCTGGGCTGTGACCACTTCGAGGCCCAGGCACAGGTCGCGTGCATTGCCGTAGCGCACCACCTGTGTGCCGCCCGCGTTGGTGCCCAGGTTGCCGCCAATGGTGCAGCTGCCTTCCGCCGCGAGGCTCAGGGGGAACAGCACGCCCGCGTTCTGCGCCACGTCCTGCAGGTTCTGCAGGATGCAGCCGGCCTCCACCGTCATGGTGAGGTTGTCGGTGTCCACGCTGCGCACGGCGTTCATGCGCGTGAGGCTCAGCACAATCTGCGTGCCGCTGTCATCGGGCGTGGAGCCCACGGCCAGGCCGGTGTTGCCGCCTTGCGGAACGATGGCGGTGCCTGCTGTTGCGCAGGCCTTGACCACGGCGGCCACCTCTTGTGTGCTGGCGGGGCGCACCACGGCCAGTGCCTTGCCGCGCACACGGCGGCGCCAGTCCTGCTCCCAGGCAGAGAGGTCGCCTTCGGTGATTACATGGGCGGTGCCAACGATGGTGCGCAGGGTGTCGAGCAAGGTGGTCATGGGCTGGGGACTTCCATCAAACAGGGGGTGGCCGGGGTCAGGGTTGGGCGGCGGCGGCCGCTGCCCGGGCGTTGCGCTGGCGCAGGCGCACATGCAGCGTGCAGGCGGTGAACAGCACCAGGCACAGTGCTATTTCGACCCAGGCCAGCCACTGCGACGGCGGCTGGTCACTCCAGCCGCGCACCACCCCCTCGGTGAAATACAGCCAGATCACCAGGCTGACCCAGCGGTAGGTGTACATGCGGTTCTTGAGGATGCCGGCCAGGGGAATGCACAGCGGCAGCGCCTTGAGAGCGAGCCACGAGCCCCCGGGGCGCAGCGGCGCCAGCACCAGCTCCCAGGCCAGACACAAAACAATGAGGCCCAGCAGGCTTGCGGTGGCCGTCCAGCGGGTAGCGGCAACGCCGTTGTCGGGCACGGAGAGCGCAGGGGAAGGGGCTTGAGGGGATGGGGTCATTGGGGTGGCATCATATCGGCCATGTCCTTGTCCTTACAGGCAGTGGCCCAGCGCCTGGAGCTGCTGCTGGCCGAGCTGTCGCACTTCCCCTGGAAAACCACCGCCCAGACTTTGCGCGAGAGGTTTCGTGAGGACCACCTGGGGCTCACGGCCAGCAGCCTCACGTTTACCACCGTGCTCGCGCTGGTGCCGTTCTTCACGGTGGCACTGGCGGTGTTCACCGCGTTCCCCATCTTCAGCAAGCTGCAGGATGCGCTGCAGGGCTGGCTGGTGAGCAGCCTGGTGCCCGACAGCATCTCGCGCCAGGTGCTGGGTTACCTCACGCAATTTGCGGCCAAGGCCAGCAGTCTGGGGGTGGCGGGATTCAGCATCCTGCTGGCCACTGCGCTGGCCCTGATCCTGACCATTGACCGAACGCTCAACGACATCTGGCGTGTGCCGCGTTTGCGCCCTCTGGGGCAGCGGGTGCTGATCTACTGGGCCGCCATCACTCTGGGGCCGCTGCTGATGGGCGCAAGCCTCGCAGTCACCTCGTATGTGATGTCCGCGTCCGGCGGGCTGGTCAAGCGGCTGCCGGATGGCGTGCAGCTGCTGTTCGACTCGATCCAGTTTGTGTTGCTGGCGGGCGGGATGGCGTCGCTGTACCACTATGTGCCCAACACGCCCGTGAAATGGCGCCATGCGTGGACAGGGGGATTCTTTGTGGCGGTGGGCATCGAGCTGGCCAAGAAGGTGCTGGCGCTCTATCTGGGCAAGGTGCCCACCTATTCCGTCGTCTATGGTGCCTTTGCCACCTTGCCCATCCTGCTGGTGTGGATCTACGTGGCCTGGGTGATTGTGCTGCTGGGGGCGGTGGTGACGGCGTATCTGCCCAGCCTGCTGGCCGGGGTGGCGCGGCGCGGCACGGTGGCGGGCTGGACGTTTCAGCTTGCGGTGGAGGTGCTGCAGGAGCTGCACCGCGCCCGGCGTCACAGCATCAAAGGCCTGCGCCCCACGCAGCTTGCGCAGCTCTTGCGCGTGGACGTGCTGCAACTGGGGCCAGTGCTGGATGCGCTGACCGGCCTGGACTGGGTAGGCCAGGTCAACGATGCTGCCGCCAACGCTACCGATGTGCCGGAGTCCCGCTATGTGTTGCTGGCCGACCCCGACACCACCTTGCTGGCCCCGTTGCTGCAGAAACTGCTGCTGCAGCGGGTGGACAGCCTGACGCCCTTGTGGACCCATGCACGGCTGGAGGCCCTGCACCTGGCCGACGTGCTGCAGCCGGGGTGAGCCCTGCGTTCGTCGTGCCGCCGAGCGCCGTGGTGCCGGCACCTGGGGCCGATACGGAATTCTGATTGCTATTAAATGTATAGCTTGTGGCGCTTATCTGCAAAGCGCTGGAGCCCGTTTTGTGCCTGAACGTGCTACAGCCGCACCTTCCCCGTCCAGATGTCCTTGTACATCACCCAGTCGCCCATGAAGCTGTACAGCGGGCGCTTGAAGCTGGCGGGCTTGTTCTTCTCAAAGCCGAAGTGCCCCACCCACGCAAAGCCATAGCCGCAGAGCAGGCCATACAGCAGGTACTGCGGCTTGCCCGTGGCCACCAGCATGGCCAGGCAGACCAGGGTGAGCGTGGAGCCCACAAAGTGCAGGCGGCGGCACGTGCGGTTGCCGTGCTCGCTCAGGTAGAACGGGTAGAAGTCCGCGAAGCGCTTGAAGGCCCGAGGGTCCGTGCTGGGCGCGGGTTGCGGGGTGGCAGTCTGGGTGGTCATGGCGTTGTCTCCGGGCGGCGTTGGGGCTCTGCACGCGTTATACGCCGTGACCCCGGCGCGCACCAGCGGGGCAGTGCGGGTGCGCTGTCGCCAACGGGTCTGCCACCTTGAATAGGTTTGGAAAGCCCCGGCGGGTCTGCCAGCGTGCCGGGGAGTCAGCGCGCCAGGAAGTCCCGGATGGCGGCGAGTGTTTCCTCTGGCGCCTCGGTCATCTGGTTGTGGCCCACGGGCAGGTGGGCAATCTGCACCTGCTTGCCAGCAGCCTGAGCGGCCTTGACGAGACCCTGTGCGGCCTTGGGCGCCGTCATCTGGTCCTGGCTGCCCAGCGCAAACAGCACGGGGCAGGTCAGTTGCGCCATGGCCGCTTCGCCGCCGGCGTAGCTGTCACAGGCCACAAACCCCCGGTGGAACACGTTGACCGCCGTATTGCTGCGCAGCACCTTGCGCCCCAGCGCCATGCCCGCGCCAAACACCCAGGTGCCCGGGCCCAGGGCCGACGGCGGCGCAGACAGGGTGCTGCGCGAGAACACGTTGACCATGCGCATCGCCTTCTCGGGGTCGGTCTGTGACGCTTCGATGAGTGCGGGCGACACCTTCATCGGGAACGCCGTGCCCACCAGCACCAGGTGGCTGATGCGGTCCTTGAGCCGCGCGGCCGCCTCCATGGCAATGAGTGAACCCCAGCTGTGGCCCACCAGCGCTGCGCGCTGCACGCCCGCAGCATCCAGGAGAGCGCCGATAAAGTCCGCGCCTTGCTCCACCGTGGCGGGCGCATCGCCACCACTGCGGCAGTGGCCCGGCAGGTCGATGGCCAGCACGTTCCAGCCGTGGTTGGCCATGTAGCGGCTTTGCAGGGCCCACACGCTGTGGTCGTTGAGCACGCCGTGGATGAACACCACGGTCGGTTTGGCGGCATCAAATGCCTTGCCGCCGGTGTAGCAGTAGATGGCGGCGCCGTTGACTTGGATGTGCATGGTCAGGCCCCTGCCTTTTCTGCGGCTTTGAGCGCGCGTTTCAGGTCGTCAATGAGGTCGTCGGCATCTTCGAGGCCGATGGACAGGCGGATCGTGCCCTGGCTGATGCCTGCGCCCGCCAGCGCTTCGTCGCTCATGCGGAAATGCGTGGTGCTGGCCGGGTGGATCACCAGGCTGCGGCAGTCGCCCACGTTGGCCAGGTGGCTGAAGACCTTGAGGGTTTCGATGAACTTCTTGCCCTGCTCGCGGTTGCCCTTGAGGTCGAAGCTGAACACCGACCCAGCGCCGCGCGGCAGCAGCTTTTGCGCCAAGGCATGGCTGGGGTGAGACTCCAGCAACGGGTGGCCCACGCGTGACACAAAGGGCTGCGCTGCCAGAAACTCCACCACCTTCTCGGTGTTGCGCATGTGCTGCGCCATGCGCAGCGGCAGGGTCTCGATGCCTTGCAGGATGAGCCAGGCGGTGTGCGGGCTCATGCAGGCGCCAAAGTCGCGCAGGCCCTCGCGCCGCGCGCGCAGCAAAAAAGCGCCCACGGTGCTTTCTTCGGTAAACACCATGTTGTGAAAGCCGTCGTAGGGCTGCGTCAGCTCGGCAAATTTGCCGGCCGACTTCGGGCCGTCCCAGTCAAAGCTGCCGCCATCCACCACGATGCCGCCCACCACCGTGCCGTGCCCCGAGAGGAACTTGGTGGCCGAGTGATAGACCAGGTCGGCGCCATGCTCGAAGGGCTTGATGAGCCAGGGCGAGGTCAGGGTGGAGTCCACCAGCAGCGGCACACCGGCCTCATGCGCGATAGCACTCACGGTGGGGATGTCCAGCACATCCAGGCCAGGGTTGCCCACAGTCTCGCCAAAGAACAGCTTGGTGTTGGGCCGCACGGCAGCGCGCCAGCCCTCGATGTCGCCGGGCTTCACAAACGTGGTCTCGATGCCGAAACGCGACAGCGTGTAGTGCAGAAGGTTCTGCGACCCGCCATACAGCGCCGTGCTGGCGACGATGTGGCTGCCTGCGCCCATCAGCGTGGCAATCGCCAGGTGCAGCGCGGCCTGGCCGCTGGCGGTGGCAATCGCGCCTACGCCACCTTCCAGTGCTGCCACGCGTTGTTCCAGCACCGCATTGGTGGGGTTGCTGATGCGGCTGTACACATGGCCGCCGCGCTCCAGATTGAAGAGCGACGCTGCGTGGTCGCTCGATTCGAAGACGAACGAAGTGGTCAGGTGGATGGGCGTGGCGCGCGCGCCGGTGGCGGGGTCGGGGCTTGCGCCTGCGTGCAGCGCCAGCGTGTCAAAGCCGGGGTCGGAGTAACCGGGCATCTGTATGTCTCCCATGTTGTCAATGCAGGCGGGCATTGTGGGCTATATTTGCCGACACACCGCCTGCAGCCCCTGGGCAACCCCAATGGATTTGCTGGTCTCTGCGGGCCCACACACACTCTTTCCGATTCTTTCCGATCCCCCGGAGACTCCGCACCATGAAAGTCAGCGACATCCTTCGCGTCAAAGGCAACACCCTGTACACCGCATCGCCGGACGAGCCGCTGGCAGGTGCCGTGAGCCTGATGGCCGAGCGCGACATTGGCTCGCTGGTGGTGATGGAGCATGGCGACCTGGTGGGCATGCTCACGTTTCGCGAGGTGATCCAGGCCTTGGTCAAAAACGGGGGCGGCGTGGGCACGATGCTGGTGCGCACCGCCATGGACGATGCACCCCTGACCTGCACGCTCGAAACCGACATGGACGAAGTGCGCCGCATGATGCTGGACCGCCACGCGCGCTACATGCCCGTGATGGACCGCCGCATGCTGATGGGCGTGATCAGCTTCTATGACGTGGCCAAGGCCGTGGTGGACAGCCAGAACTTTGAGAACAAGATGCTCAAGGCCTATATCCGCGACTGGCCGGAAGAGGGTGCGTAAAGGGGGATGTCAACGAGCCGCGAGGCGCCACCTGCCAGCCGCCGACGAGGTTTGGTGTTGCTCCCATGGCTTGGGTGCGTGCACGAATTCAGCGTGGTTTGTGAATACGCAACACTTCGCGTGTCCAGCTGTCGTCCCTGGTTCCTCCATCACGGCGACGGATCTTGACCTCACGGACAAGTTTCACAATAGACCCGTTGCTGGTGATCCAGTAGGTTATCTTCCCGGACGCGCCGCTTTGCGTGCTCAGGATGCCCTCAACGCGGTACGCCGACATAGTCCCTGCCACTACGGTGATTTGCTCGTACGCCACTACTTTCATCTCTTGCTCTACCCATCCGGTCAGACCGCCCGGGGTTTCCGATGTTGAGGGCAAGGCCATTTGCGAGCGCGTGATCCATTTCTTGCCGATCTGGAAATCGTCTGCAGGCAGCACCTGAAGGGGAGGGTCGAAAACTGCACCGAAATCGTTGCGGATCGTGCCGCCTGTGAGGTTCACTATCTGTTGGCCGTTGTTGATTTCAACAACGCCATCCTTGATGGCCGTAACGCGCAGGGTTTCCCTCCGTGTCTCAAGTTTGGTCAGGTAGTCGCGATAAACCTGTTCAATTTCGTCGCCTACACGGACGTCCCGCTGGACTGTGTGACGGCCCTGCACTGGGGTGGCTGTGATCTGGGGTTTCGAGAGTTGATCCAGCTGGCTCTGCGCCGCTTCACTGATCATTCCATTCGGATGGGTTTGCAGAAATGCGTAAAAATCGTCCGGGTTCCGTGACTGTTTGATGCGATCCCAGTCGGCCTTTTCGCGAAGGAACAACTGATCGCGTTCCTCCGGCTTGGGCTTGGGCACGGGCGTGGTGGAAACAATCGTGCCGGAGCTTCGTCCATCGTTGAAGACGAAGTCCTCCTCCAGGCTGGTACTTTCCCAAGGAATCTGGCTGCCCCGACTCTTTTGCCGTACCTGTAGTCGCACCCGCTTGAACACGTCCTCAATACGCGCCGTAGGTTTGGCCAGCTCTTGCAACAGGTAGCCGGTGTACAGACCATTGCTGCCTTCTCCATCGTCGGCAGTATTGCCTGGCGCCGTAGCGTACGCGAGGAAGGTGCCAGGCACAGCGTCAATTTGAGCAAGTCCTTTGGCCGGAGCTGTGCCCTCAAACGGGTTGTTCCGACAAGCGTCAAGCACCAGAATGTTGACGCGATTGCCCGCCTGCTTGAAGGCGCTCACCACGGCATCCAGGTCAACTGACTGCGTCACGACATCCTGTTCGCTTCTGGGGCGCGCATCCACCGGCACCATGTAGTTGCGCCAGTCGATCTGCATACCATGTCCAGCGTAGTACAGCATGCCAACCCCGTTTTTGCCCTGGAGCTGCTTGCGCGCAGCATCAATGGCCTGGGTCATCTGATCGCGCGATCCATCGCGCAACTCCAGCACCTGGAAGCCCAGCTTGCGCAGCTGCTCCGCCATTGCCTTGGCATCATTGGCCGGGTTTGTGAGCGCCGCGTTGCCTGGGTAGGCAGAGTTTCCGATGACCAGGGCGATGCGTACGTCGAGTGGGGCGTTTGCCTGCGCCGATGTTGTCAACAGGGCTACCGCCAACAACGCGCGTGTGAGCAAACGTTTGGTGTCCATTGTTCTGGCCGTGAATCGCATCATCGCTGGTCCCCTCAAAAATTTGGTACCCGATCGGGGCAGCCGCGGCCCAACCCGTACCCTCAACGCAGCAGGAGGGGCTCAGGGAGCATTGCAGGCGTGCTCCCGCCCGGTGTTTGTTCGGCTACGCACTTCACAAACCTGTCGGTATTTTGTTCAGATTCTGTCAAGTTCAAAGGTTTGCGTATGGGCGCAACCTCCAGCTCCGGACGGAACAGAATTTCCTGCTCAAGAGCACAACGACCTTCACTGCTAAGGCCGCGCTGTGCGAACCATCCGCAGACCGCCGCGAGTGACATCCGGTCTTGTCGAACTGCGATGCGCGCGGCATCGTAGAGCAGATCTTGTAACTGCTTCTGACTGCAGTTGGGGGCGCCGCTGAGGCGATAGCTGGTGGCCACCTGGCTGACAAGACGACCGAGCCGGGAGCGATAGGCAAAGATCGCCTTGTCCCGTTCCGTATGGAGATCCAGCGGCTGCTGCACTCCATCGCGATCCCGCCAGGGCACGACCGCCTGGATCTCGTCCAACGCGATATGCCACACATGGCATTCGAACTGCCTTCGCTCGGGCATCTGCTGGGCGGCAAGGTTCAGCACGTTGCCCGGCGCGAAGTACTGGGCCTCGGTAAATGCGCGCCCATGGAAGTGGTAATACTCGATGGCGAACTGACTGGTTCGGCGGTATGGGCGGATCTTGTAGTCCCAGAGTCCAGGCGATAGTTCCACGTTGTATTGCCCGAGTGGAACGTCCCGTCGGATCCCCATTTTTGCCAGCGTTTGCTCGCGGCGGTTGGACAGCATCGCATCTATGGCGTCAAGGAAGTTCAGGTCAATCAGCACAGATCCAAAATTGCGGCGGTCCGACTGCCGCATTTCTGATACACCCGCGCTGGGAACATGCGAATCCACCACCATGATCATGCATCCCTGAGATGGCTGCCCCGCGTTGAGGCGCTTGACATGGTGTTCGCGCGCCAGACGGATCAACGACTCCACGCCCAGGTTGTCACTCGGGCCACCGTCAATCAGATGTACGAAGCGTCGGTCATCCGGGGCATCCGCATCTTCGCGCCGCTTTGCAGGATCGAGGCTGTACCGGCGCAATGTCACGGAATTGAAAACACCTGGAAACGCGCCGGAGGACGCCATGGCCCAGGCCAGCGGAAACCGGCTGAGGTCGGAGCCCGTGGAGCGCAGAAACTGCTGGTCACTGAACACGAAGGGCGTGCCTCCGTTGGTGGTATCCGTTGCGTTGAAATATACCGCCGGGCGACGCGGTCCTCTCGGTCCCAGTTCGCCAAAGGTCACCTGCTTGCCTGCGAACAGCTTTTCCTCGAACAAATGAGCGAGATGGTCGCTGCGATCCAGGTCCGTAAAAGTGGTCGACAGCAAATTGACGGGATTGAGCAATTTCCCGATGAGGGGCATGGCGAAATCGGTTGCTGCCACACGTCGACCTTGGTCCGCCCAGTCAGGGGCAGCACCATTCACAGCGAAGTACGCGGCAGGGATTGCCCCCCCGCTGACTGCAGAGATGGCATCCACCTCCGATAAGATCCCCAAATTGTCCAGTTCCAGAAGAGCTGCCATGCCGAAATTGGCGGATCGACTGCCGCCTCCACTGATGGCAACACCGATGAACTGGGGCCGATCAGCAATCCATTCCGTTGCTGCTCTAGGGACCGGCACGAGCGGCTGCACAAACGACCGCCCGGTATCAGGTTCGTTGCGATAGCTCAAACCAGGGCGGCTGCCTACGACCGTGCACCCGGCCAGGCAAGCAACTGCCAGCACCACGCTGCTGGTGGCGCGCCAGCCACGATGGCTCAGACCATCAATCATGGAAGAAAGTCAGCAGAACGGCATTGGCGCTGCGGTTGGTGACTACGACACGCACATCTGGCACGTCTCCCGACATCCACTCACACATCAGTTCGCCCCCGGAGTGCGCGGGTTCACACAATGGTTCGCTTTTCGGCCCTTGAACTGACAGTGCAATGTCCTGCATGTGATCGCTCGCAATGCCGAAAAACGCCTTTTGCTGAGGTTTCACCGAAAGCTGGATGGGCTTCACACCACGTGCACCGATTACCAAGGGTTGAACCTGCGGGCCAATAAGTGTTCCCCTGCTGCGACGTGCAGCCGATGCTTCGTCGATAAGTGTCCGTAATTCGGGCCGATCCTTCGCCAACTCTTTGGCGCGAGCAAGCAAGGTGGCGGCATCTGTCTGATCGATCACACCTTTGCGATCACCTTCGATGACTGCCCGGGATGGTTGCAGTCCGGAAAGGCGCTGGAGCTTTGCCGCCACCAGCAGTGCCTGTGGATCATTCTGCGCGAGGCCATATCTGCCCAGTTCCTGGCCCAACGTCCATTGCTGCATCATCAGCGGTGTGAGGGGCGATGTCGATTGCGCAGCCGCCGATGCGGGGAGACTGCTTGCTGCAACAAGCAAGGCAGCGGTAGCGAGCGAATACTTTGTACGCATAGTCATTCTTGTGCAGATAGTCATAAAGCAGCCATACACAGTCACACACAGCGCACGCAGATTAACCCAAATGATTGGCCGCGGCCATGGGTTGATTGCCGATGACCGCATGCGCTTTTACGGTGTGTGCAATCGATGGTTGGGAGCGAACTGCCGGCAGGATGGGCAACAATTTTTGGCCTATTCACAGTACTTTGACCGGCATGCCAATGGCTGAGGCTGATATCCGGGCCTCATGAAAAGCGGCGGCGGCTAGGCACAACGCCGGTGCTTACGACGATGGACGATGCCCCTATGGCCTGCGCTCTGCAAACCGACATGGACGAGGTACCCCAAAAGTGATGCTGGATCGCCACGCGCTACATACTTGGGATGTTCATGCCGTGTTTCGCAAGCGTGCATCTACGTCAGCGGTGGCCGAACGCCGCCAGCGGAGTCTTGTCAATCAGCCAGGTTTCCAAATCTTGCGCTGGCATGGGTTTTCCGAACAGGTACCCCTGCAACACCGGGCAGCCGTGGGCCTGCAACCACTGCTGCTGACCGGTGGTCTCCACCCCCTCGGCCACCACCACCATGCCCAGGCTGTGCGCAATGCTCAGCACCGACACCGTGAGGGCGCGCGCCGTGGCGCTGGTGGTGAGGTCCTGCACAAAAGCCATGTCGAGTTTCAGTTCACTGATGGGCAGGCGGTGCAGATAGCTCAGGCTGGAATAGCCCGTTCCAAAGTCATCCAGCGACAGCTTGAAGCCCTGGTGGTGCAGGGACTCGATGTTCTGCAGCGTGACGGGCCGTGCATCCATCATCACGCTCTCCGTGATCTCCAGCAGCACGTCGCTGGCACGCAGGCCATGGCGCTGCAGCGCATCGCTGATCTCCTGCGCAAACTCCGGCCGGTGAAAGCTGCGGCCCGAGAGGTTGACGGCCACGCACGGTACATCGTGGCCCGCAGCGCGCCAGGCCGCCAGCTGGCGGCAGGCTTCGTCCAGCAGCCACAGGGTGAGCTCATGGATCAGCCCGGCGTCTTCGGCCACGGGGATGAACTGTGACGGCGGCACCATGCCCCACTGCGGGTGGTTCCAGCGCGCCAGGGCCTCCACACCGTGCAAGGTGCCGGGGGCGCTGCTGAGGACCTGCGGCTGGTAGTGCAGCGTGAGGCTGCGGTCGGACAGCGCCTGCTGCAGTGCACGCTCCAGCGCGGCGCGCTCCTGCGCGCGGCGGTTCATCTCGGCGCTGAACAGCTGCAGGCTGTGGCGGTGATCGCTCTTGGCCTGGTGCATGGCCTGGTCTGCATGGCGCAGCAGGGTGTCAATGGTGTCGCCATCGCTCGGAAACATGGCGATGCCGATGCTTGCGTGCGGTACATGGGTCTGTCCCAGAATGTTCAGCGGCTGGGCGATGGCGTGCAGCACCCGATGTGCGCGTTGCACCGCCTGCTCGGTGCTGCATTCGGACAGCAGCAGCACAAACTCGTCGCTCGACAGGCGGGCGATCAGGTCGCGGGCGCGCAGGCCCTGTGTGAGGCGCTTGGCCACTTCGCAGAGCAGCGCATCGCCAGCCGCGTGACCTTGCGTTTCGTTCACCTGCTTGAACCGGTCCAGGTCCAGGAACAGCAACGCGCCCGGCCTACCTTCCCGGTGAAGCTCGACCAGGGCACGCTGCGCACTGCTGCGAAACAGGGCTCGGTTGGGCAGACCGGTCAGTACGTCAAAAAACGCCAGCTGGTGGATGCGCTGGTGCGTGCTGTCGCGCTCAATCGCCACCGCACACAGGTGCAGGCACACGTCCACAAGCCGCCGGTGCAGGGCATCGGGCATGCGCGGTTCGCGGTAGTAAAACGCAAACGTGCCGATCGGCTGCCCCCGGTGGTCGCGGATGGGGCTGGACCAGCAGGCGCGCATCCCGCTGTCGACAAACAGGGCGCGGTAGTCGTCCCACAGTGGGTCGGAGGCAATGTCGGTCACCACCACGGGCTCATTGCGAAATGCAGCCGTGCCGCACGAACCCGCCCTGGGCCCAATCGGCACCCCATCCAGGGCCCGGCTGATGGCGGCCGGCAGCCCCGGCGCCGCCAGTGGCCTCAGCAGGCCCTGTGCATCGACCGCGAGGATGGTGGCGGTGACCTCGGGGGCTATGCGTTCGACCTCGCGGCAGACCAGCGCCATCAGCTCGGGCAGCGGCAGTTCCTTTACCATGCCTTCCAGCACCCGGGTCTGCAGCACCTCATGCATCTTGGTGAGCGTGATGTCGGTCAGGATCGAGATGCTGCCGCCCGGGCCGTCCGCGTCGTCACCGGCAGGGTTGATGACCAACGAGGCCCAGCGTGGTTGCCCGGACTTTCCATACAGGAGCGTGTCGCCATGGAAATGCCCGTGCGCTTCCACGTTCGCCCGGATGCTGTCGATCAGGTCCCTGTCGGAATGGGGCCCCAGGAGCACCTCGTTCAGACGCCTGCCCAGTACTTCATCGGGCCCGTAGCCAAACATGCGCCTGAAACCTTCGTTCACGTACACCACGCGTTTGGCGCTGTTGGTCAGCACTATGGCGTTATCGCTGGCGTCAAGGGCTCGCCGAAGTTGCGCGTCTGCCAGTGGAGCGGGCTGGGGAGGGTGGATCGGCAATGGAGAGCCCTGTCTGGGTGGCGCGAAGGAGGGCATGGTGTCCCGAAGGTGGATGCCGCATGCTAGCAAGCGCGCAGTGCGATGCCAAGCAGGAACTGGCCCCACTGGTGGTGCCCGCGGGTCCGCGTCAGGGTGGGGGAGCGCCACCAGGCTTCATGGTGCGCCGGGGCCGTCATGCTCTGGGATAATCCCGCCCCATGAGCGGCAACACCATCGGCACCTTATTCGCAGTCACCAACTTTGGTGAATCCCACGGCCCGGCCATTGGCTGCGTGATTGACGGCTGCCCGCCTGGCATGCCGCTCGCCGAGGCTGACATCCAGGCCGACCTCGACCGGCGCCGCCCCGGCACCAGCCGCCACGTCACGCAGAGGAGCGAGCCCGATGCGGTAGAGATCCTCTCTGGCGTATACGAAGGCAAGACCACCGGTACCCCCATCGCCCTGCTGATCCGCAACACCGACCAGCGCAGCAAGGACTACAGCAATATTGCCGAGAGTTTTCGCCCCGGCCACGCGGACTACACCTACTGGCACAAATACGGCATCCGCGACCCGCGCGGTGGCGGCCGCTCGTCGGCCCGCCTGACGGCGCCCACGGTGGCTGCGGGCGCCGTGGCCAAGAAGTGGCTGGCACAACAGTATGGCGCCCAGTTCCGCGCCTGCATGACGCAGCTGGGCGAGCTGCCCATCCCGTTCGAGAGCTGGGATCACGTACGCGCCAACCCCTTCTTTGCCCCGGTGGCCGACGTGCAGCAGTACGAGGACTACATGGACGCCCTGCGCAAGGCCGGTGATTCGTGTGGCGCCCGCATCCGTGTGCAGGCCACGGGCGTGCCGGTGGGCCTGGGCGAGCCGCTGTATGACAAGCTCGACGCTGATATCGCCCACGCCATGATGGGCTTGAATGCCGTGAAGGGCGTGGAGATTGGCGCGGGCTTTGCCAGCGTGGCGCACCGGGGCACCATGCACGGCGATTCGATGACGCCCCAGGGCTTTCGCACCAACAACGCCGGCGGTGTGCTGGGTGGCATCAGCACCGGGCAGGACCTGGAGGTGAGCATCGCCATCAAGCCCACCAGCTCCATCATCAGCCCGCGCGAGTCGATTGACGTGCACGGCAACAGCACCGAAGTCATCACCAAGGGCCGCCACGACCCCTGCGTGGGCATTCGCGCAGCGCCCATTGCCGAGGCGCTGCTCGCGTTGGTGGTGATGGACCACGCCCTGCGTCACCGTGCGCAGTGTGGCGACGTGGCCTCCCCCGTGCCGCCCATCCAGGCGTCGTTTCTTTGACTGGCCGGGCGGCTAACTCCTGCGCGAGCGCAGCGCAACAAGCCACCGCAGCGGGTTGAACCCCGTGACCAGGCCCGTAGCCACCAGCACCAGGGTGCCGCCCCACACCATGGCGGGCCCGAGGGCCTCGCCCAGAAAGATGTGGCCCCAGGCCACGCCAAACAGCGGAATCATGAAGGCGGAGCTCATTGCCGCCACCGGGGACACATGGGTCAGCACCCGCAGGTTGAGCCAGTACGCCAGGCCCGAGGTCACGATACCCATCACCGCCACCGCTGCCAGGGCACCGGGCGTGAACTGGGCCTGCGGCAGGCTCCAGCCCGCGCCCGGGATCAGCAATACCAGTGCAGCGGCGTGGATGCCCGCAGCGATCGACAGCGGAGACATGCGCTTGGTGGCACGCTTCATCCAGGTCGTCGAAATCCCGTAGCACGCGGACGCCGCCACGCACGCAGCGGCGGCCCAGAGCAAGGCCGGTGTGGGCTCCACCGGCCCCAGTTGCACAATCAGCGCAACCCCCGCAAAGCCGCAGATGCAGCCCAGCCACTTGCGCGTGCTCAGCGAGTCCTCCTTCATCCAGGCGGCGGCAATCACGCCGAAGGGCACGGCCATGGTGTTGAGCAATGAGCTGTAGCCTGCGGGCAGGTGCAAGGCCGCCCAGGCATACAGCAGAAAGGGCAGGGCCACGGTCAGCGTGCCCAATCCGACCAGCTCGCGCCAGTGGCGCCAGGGCCAGGCTTCGTGGGCGAAACGCATGATGCCGATCAGGGTGACCGTGGCCAGGCCAATGCGCAGCGCAGCCATCACGTTCGGCCCGAGCACAGGGCTGGCAATGCGGATAAAGAGAAACGAGGCGCCCCACAGGGCAGACAGCAGCACCAGCTGCAGGAAGTGGCGGGTTTTCACCGGGCGCATTGTGGGGTACGGGCGGTTCATGCGCTGGCGCGTTGCACACCAAATTTTGGATGAAAAATGCCGTTAGCGCTTATCCATCAAGCGCTGGTAGCTATCAATTAAGGAGTTGCTGTGGGTGTTGCACAGGTGACAGCCGGCCCCACCCGTGTTGGTATCCGCTACACGATGTTCTGCGATTGGCTATGCAATCAATAGCTGCAGGCGCTTTCTGGTAAAGCGCTAGAGGCCAAAAACACCTTCAACCTATCACGCAGCACGCTTCAGGTGCATACGCGACGATGTGTCGGTTATTTGCGCACTTCATCGACCATGGCGCGGAAGTCGTCGATGTCTTCAAAGCTTCGGTACACGCTGGCAAAGCGGATGTAGGCCACCTTGTCGAGCTTCTTGAGCTCGCGCATCACCAGCTCGCCAATGCGGCTGGAGACCACTTCGCGCTGGCCCAGATTGAGCAGTTTTTCCTCGATACGCTCGATGGCGCTGTCGATCTGGTCGGTGCTGACGGGACGCTTGCGCAGCGCCAGATTGAACGAAGCGAGCAGCTTGCCCCGGTCGTATTCAATGCGGCGCCCGTCCTTTTTGACGATGGCCGGGAAGTTCACCTCCGGCCGCTCGTAGGTGGTAAAGCGCTTGTCGCACGCGCCGCACTGGCGGCGGCGGCGAATGAAGACCCCATCCTCAGACACCCGCGTTTCAACGACTTGCGTTTCGAGGTTGCTGCAGAAGGGGCACTTCATGGTTTTCGGCGGTGGATTTAGCCGTAGACGGGGAAGCGGGCGGTCAGTGCGTTGACCTTGGCACGCACCGCGGCGATGTTGGCTTCGTCGCGCGGGTTGTCCAGCACGTCCGCGATCAGGTTGGCCGTGATGCGGGCTTCTTCTTCCTTGAAGCCGCGCGTGGTCATGGCGGGGGTGCCAATGCGCACGCCACTGGTCACCATCGGCTTTTCAGGGTCGTTGGGGATCGCGTTCTTGTTGATGGTCATGTGGGCAGCGCCCAGCACGGCCTCGGCTTCCTTGCCGGTAATGCCCTTGGCGCGCAGATCGACCAGCATCACGTGGCTTTGCGTTCCGCCGCTCACGATGCGCAGGCCGCGTGCGGTCAGCGTCTCGGCCACCACCTTGGCGTTCTTGGCCACCTGTTCCTGGTAGGTCTTGAACTCGGGCTGCAGCGCTTCCTTGAAGGCCACGGCCTTGGCCGCGATGACGTGCATCAGCGGGCCGCCTTGCAGGCCGGGGAAGATGGCACTGTTGATGGCCTTCTCGTGCTGGGCCTTCATCAGGATGATGCCGCCACGGGGGCCGCGCAGGCTCTTGTGCGTAGTGGATGTGACCACGTCGGCATGGGGCACAGGGTTGGGGTACACGCCAGCGGCAATCAGGCCGGCGTAGTGGGCCATGTCCACCATGAAGATCGCGCCCACATCCTTGGCCACCTTGGCGAAGCGCTCAAAGTCGATGTGCAGGCTGTAGGCCGAGGCACCGGCGATGATGAGCTTGGGCCTGGTTTCGTGGGCCTTTTTTTCCATCGCGTCGTAGTCGATGGCTTCGTTGGCGTCGAGGCCGTAGGAGACCACGTTGAACCACTTGCCGCTCATGTTCAGCGGCATGCCGTGCGTGAGGTGGCCGCCTTCGGCCAGGCTCATGCCCATGATGGTGTCGCCCGGCTTCAGGAAGGCCAGAAACACCGCCTCGTTGGCGGAAGCGCCGCAGTGCGGCTGCACGTTGGCGGCTTCGGCGCCAAAGATCTGCTTGACGCGGTCGATGGCCAGCTGCTCGGCCACGTCCACATGCTCGCAGCCACCGTAGTAGCGCTTGCCGGGGTAGCCTTCGGCGTATTTGTTGGTCAGTTGCGTGCCCTGCGCCCACATCACGGCGGGGGAGGCGTAGTTCTCGCTGGCGATCAGCTCGATGTGGTGTTCTTGCCGGGCGTTTTCAGCCTGGATGGCGGCAAAGAGTTCGGGGTCGGTTTGTTCGACAAGAATTTTGCGGTCGTACATGGTTGGCAGTCCTATGAACTTGTGTCCCTTGAAACAAGGGCTGCCCAGGCGAACGGCTGAACGCGCAGATAAAGACCTTTGCGGCACGCTCCCCAGTGGTTCACAAGAGGCAGGCTCTTGCTGGTTTCCACGTCAGCGGCGACACCCGTTGCGGGGGTCGCGCCTATCGCCAGTCGCGTACCCCGCTAGTGTAGCTGAGGGCCGTCACACGGCAGCAGAAAGAGTGCGCACCGCAAGGCCACCTGACCGGCTCAAAGGCCCGAGAGCAGGGCGACCTTGTCGTTGCTGGCCGGGGCCGGCGCAGGCGGCGCGACCACGGGGATGACCTGCGCAGGCGCCTGGGTCGACAAAGTCGGCGGTGGCGATGTGGGCATCGACGACCGGCCACCAGCCACCTGGCGCAGCCGGAAGTGCTCGGCCATCACCTTGGCCGCATAGCCACCATCATCCGGCAGGTTTGCTGCGCCGACGTAGTAGCGCAGTCCACCCTCGACCGACCCGGCCCGTGCAATGCATTCCTGGAGCACCTTCACACCCACACGCAGGTTGGTGACCGGGTCGAAGGCGGCAAAGTGGCCGCCGAAGTTTTCATACTTGTCGGTATGCACTTTGGTCATCACCTGCATCAGGCCTTGCGCGCCAACGGAGCTTTGGGCAAACGGGTTGAAGCTCGACTCGATCGCCATGATGGCAAGGATCAGCGTGGGATCAATCTTGGCGCGCGCGCCGATGTCGTAGGCCTCGGCCACAAGGACGCTCAGCGGCTCGGGCGCCACGCGGTACTTCTTGCTGAGCCAGAAGGCGACAGCCGCCTGCTCTTTGGGAAGGTCGCGGGGGTTGGCCGCAGTTGCGCGCTCGTTGGCCTCGGGCTCGACGGGCATGCCCAGCACTTCAACCTGCCGGGCCTGTAACCAGTTCATCAGTTGCGCTTCGCCCGCCTGGCGCAGGTCCGGGCGGGCCGTGAGGGTGATCACGACGAATGCAACGGCCAGGCCGATGAGGGCAAAGCTGTTGTGGGTGATTTCAAGAAAACCTTCGGTCACGTCGGCCACGAAGGTCCGTACGCCGGAGACCAATTTTCCTGACGCTGTCATAGCTCTTCCTTTCTGAGGCGCCGCAGTGTTGGATCCAGTCCTTGGAGGGACTGGCCCGGTGCGGATATCGCCTGGATTGGTACGCCATCAACGGAGGCCGCACGTCTGGGGTGTGCTTGGGGCCTGCCTTGACTTAGCCGGGGTCGGCAGCGAGATTGGGGTTTTTACTAGCCCGGTTTGGGGCTGGCGGATTCTAGAAGTTCACTAAATGCTTAGTCAATACTAAAAAATTGCTTTTTCAGACATTAAAGTTATGAAAAATATGTGAAAAACCACAGTTTTTTGGGTATTTAGCTGACCTTTGCCTGTACCTCTGGGTGAATGGCTGGCCTACCTGAATGGCATTTTCAATCGCGGGTTTGGGTGCCATTGAGAATCCGGTTTGAGTTGAAGCTGCGGGTTTGGTAAGGTTGCGCTGCCTGTAGATAACAGGCATCGCCAGACAAAGCCAACTCTCCCTCCGGAGGCATTCAGTGCCCAGGTGCAGCAGATGCGGCTTTCAAGGCAACCCTTGGAGGCAATACCTTGCCTCCGCGCCATGTGGACTTTCATCTCCGCATTGCGATCGATGGCAAAGACCGTTGTGTCAGCCGTCAAGCCCGGCGGGCAGGCCTTGAGGCCCTGTCCGCCGGGCTTTCTTCTTTGCACCATCAAGTGTTGCCGTCGGTGGACTTGGGTTGCGCTTGCATATATAGATAATGGAGGCCGTGCCTTGGGGCAGACGCCTTGTCGCATGAGTTTGAGTGCGGCGCTCCAGGGGATGCACCATGTCAGTCAGTCTGGCAAAGCTTTGTGCCAGATCACCCTCACGGGTGGGCGTACCGCCTCGATGCGGACTGTTTGCCAAACCCGGTGAAAATAGCTTCCTTGTAGTTCTGGTGCGCGCATGGCGCGGTCGCCAGGGCGCGCCCCGAGGCGGTACGCCGGGGCACCTCTGTTATCCATTGGATCCATGTTTCCATTTTTTTCCCGCAACAAAATGTCCGACGCACCTGAAGTGAATCCGGCCCCGGCCAAACCCCATGAGCCGCATCCGCTGGATGCTTTGACCGGCGGCGCTTTTTCGGCTGCCACGTCCGGTGAGCGGTCCTCCCGCATTCGCGACTGGCTTGCCAGCCAGCCTCCCACTGAGCAGTTGCAAGAGGTGTTCAAGGAATTGAGTGGGCGGGACAAAGGCGCTGCACGTGCTGTGCGCGAGCGCCTTGACGAAATCCGCCGCGCGAAGGGCCAGGAAGCCATTGCCGCAGAGTGGGCAGAGAAAGCACAAGCGCTGCTCGCAGCCCCCAAACTCAACATTGCCGATGCGTTGGCCTGGCAACGTGATGCCGCCAAAGCCGGGGCGCCGCTCTCGCGCGAGCCCCTGTCGCTGCTCAAGGTTCAGGTTGCCGACCGCATCAAGGTGATCGAGGATCTGCAGCACCGCGTGCAAGTGCAGCGCGAGGCGGCAGTGTTGCTGGCCCAGCGCATCGAGGTGCTGTCCACGAAATCCTGGCGGGATGCACAAGCGGCGCTGGAACTGCTGCGCGTGGATGTCGCCCGTTGGCAGGAGCAGGCGCTGGAGTTGACGGGTGACGCCAGCTGGAACAGCGTCGAAGCGCGTTTTCCGCCGCTGCTGGACGCATCTCGTACCCAGTTGCTGGTGGTGTGGGATGCCTTCCAGCCTGCGATTGCCCAGGCAGTGGCTGCGTCGGAAGACGCGAATGCACCTCTCCCCCCGGTCCCCGTGTGGGCCGACGAATTGCGGGTCGCGCGTGGATTGCCCACGGAGGCTGCTGCAGCCGCCAAGCCTGCGCGCGTGGCAAAGCCCAAAGCTGCACCCGAGGTGGTTGAGAAGGCGGTGCAGAGCGTGCGCGATGCGCTGGCAGTCCTCGAAAAGGAAACTGCCGAGGGCCATGGCAAGGCGAGCGCCGGGGCGGCAGCTGCGCTGCGCGCCGTGCTCAAGGTGCATGGCAAGCATATCGACGGTGCCCTCGAGCAACAGGTGCACACGGCCCTCGTGGCAGCCGGGGAACTTGAAGGCTGGCAGCGCTGGAGTGCAGATCAGGTGCGCGAAGACCTGGTGGCCAAGGCAGAAGCCCTTCTGAATCGACCCGAAGGTCAGGCTCTGGGTGGCCGCAAGATGCAGGAAACCCTGCGCAGCCTGCGCGAGCAGTGGAAGCAGGCCGATCAGGGGGGGGCTCCCAACCATGGCCTGTGGAAGAAGTTTGACGAAGCCTGCAATGCAGCGCACAAGGTGGTCGAAGCCTGGCTCGACAAGATCCGCACCGAGGCCGCTGAGCACAAGGCGCAACGGCTGGCGCTGATCGAAGAGGTCAAGGCGTGGGCCCAGGAACACGCAAAATCTGGCGACTGGAAGGCGATCAACCGTGCCCTCCACCAGTTTGGGGATCGCTGGCGCGAAGGCGGCCACGTGGGCGAGAAGCTTTTCGCGGAATTGCAACCGCTGTGGAAGCAGGCTATCGCCCTGGCGGCGGCTCCGCTCGAAGGTGCACAAAAGGAAAGCCTGGCCCGCCGCCATGCCATGATCGATGAGGCCATGGCCCTCGGTGCTGCGCCCAGCTTGCGTATTGATGCCGTCAAGGCGCTGCAGCAACGCTGGCAAGCCGAGGCGCAAACAGTGCCCTTGGACCGCAAGCATGAACAAAAGCTGTGGGATGCGTTCCGCAAGCCCATTGATGAAGCCTTTAACCGCAAGTCGGCAGACCGCGAGCGCGCAGTGACCGAGTTGAGTGCGCGCGACCGCGTGGTGCTGGAGGCTTCCAAGGCCCTGGAGGCTGCCAATGCCAGCGGCGACGCGCAGCGGATCCGTGCAGCCATGCAGGCGCTGGAAGCGGCACTGCGCGGCCAGGCCCAGGCTGCAGAAGCTGTGGCCACAGCGCACAAGGATGCCCAGGCGCAATCGGAGGCGCAGGCGGGCTCCCCCGCCGTTGCTGCAGAAGCAAGTTCCAGCGCATCGGATGGAACAACCCCCGGCAGTGAAACCGCCGAAGCTGCAGCCCCGGCGCCCGCAGCGCCCAAGCCTCCAGTCCGGCCTGTGGTGGCCGTGCGCGGTGATGACCGCCCCGGCATGAAGAAGGACGCGCCTGTAGCCCCTGGCCGTGGTGCTCGCCCTGGCGACCGTCGCGAGGGTCGTGCGGGTGACCGCGACGGCGGCCGTGGCCCGCGCGGTGATGGCCGCATGGCGGACCGCGGTGACCGGGGCGGCCGCTTCGGTGACCGCCCGGCCTTTGAAGACCGGGGCCCCCGTCTGGGTGACACTGCGTTCCGCGCCCAGCGCGAAGCCATGGAACACGCACAGCTGGCTTTGAAGAAGCTGGCGGCGCAGGCCCATGGCGAAGCCCTGACCCAGCTGTTGACGGCTTGGGAGAAGCGCGACGCAGCGCTTGTGCCGGGCTCACACGATCTGGGCGCTGGTGTGAGTGCATCGGTGCGCAGTGCCTGGACGCAAGCGCTGGCGGCCCCACCCAAGGGAGAGGCCGGCGAAGCCCTGCTGCGCCTGGAAATTGCCGCTGAAGCGCCGACACCCGCAGAACACATTGCGGCGCGGCGCATGCTGCAGCTGCAATTGCTGACGCGCCGCAATGACCCTGCCCCGGCGCAGACCTGGGGCCAGGATGTTGCACGGGTTCTGGGCAGTGCCAGCGATGGCGCCAACGCACGCCGTTTACAGAATGTTCTGAAGACGCTGTTGCGCAAGTAACTCACGAGTCGGGGTACGCGCCCTGCAATGCGTATGCCCGTAACACTGCACCCAAAACGAAAACGAGATCGCTCTGGCGGTCTCGTTTTTTTGGAGGTCAGAAAGCAAAAAAGCCGTTGCAGTTGCAACGGCTTTTTGTGTATTTGGTGCCCAGGAGAGGACTCGAACCTCCACGATGTTACTCGCTAGTACCTGAAACTAGTGCGTCTACCAATTCCGCCACCTGGGCTTTCAGATCAGCCTCGAATTATAGAACAAATAATTCGCAGCGCTGACCAACTTCCAAAGAATATGCTGAAAAGGCCGGTGGAGAAGGGCGAGGGCCCGTGGTAGGCACCGTGCATCAATCGAAGGGCAAGTGGTTGGTGCGGCTCAGGGGCGGTTGCAACGCGGTCAGCGGAGCTTTGGGTTGAGTTCCTGCCCGCATCTGTCACGTAGACGCCAGATTCGGGAGCGGATTTTCTTGGCACGCACAACAAAAAAGCCGCTGTGTTAGCAGCGGCTTTGATATTTTGAAAACCTTCTCAGGTTCTCGTTAAACTTGGTGCCCAGGAGAGGACTCGAACCTCCACGATGTTACTCGCTAGTACCTGAAACTAGTGCGTCTACCAATTCCGCCACCTGGGCATTTCAGGAAAGACTAAGATTGTATAACAAAAAAACCACCCCCGGCGCGCAGTCCGCGCATTTGTCGGACGAGATTGAAGGCAGCGTGCAAGGGCACCGTGATGGACACGGTTTTGTCATCCGTGACGATGGCGAAGGCGACATCTATATCCCCCCGAACGAAATGCGCGCAGTCCTGCACAAGGACCGTGTGCGCGTGCGCATCGTCCGCCAGGACCGCCGTGGCCGCCCCGAGGGGCGCGTCGTTGAAATCATTGAGCGTCCGCCCCAGCCCATCATCGGCCGGCTGCTGCAGGAAAGCGGCGTCTGGCTCGTGGCCCCCGAAGACAAGCGCTACGGTCAGGATGTACTGATCCCCAAGGGTGCTACGGGCGCCGCGAAACCTGGGCAGGTCGTTGTAGTCGAGCTGACCGAGCCGCCGGCCTTGTTTGGCCAGCCTGTGGGGCGTATCACCGAAGTGCTGGGCGAGGTCGATGACCCCGGCATGGAGATCGAAATCGCCGTGCGCAAGTACGGTGTGCCGCACGAGTTCTCTGCCGAGTGCCTGGCGCAGGCCAAGGAGCTGCCCGACAAGGTGCGCGCACAGGACAAGAAGCGTCGCGTGGATCTGACCGACGTGCCCCTGGTCACCATCGACGGCGAAGACGCCCGCGACTTCGACGATGCCGTGTACTGTGAGCCCGCCAAGGTCGGCCGCAGCAAGGGCTGGCGCCTGCTGGTGGCGATTGCCGATGTGAGCCACTATGTGGAAACGGGCAGCGCCATCGACATCGATGCTTACGACCGCGCCACCAGCGTGTATTTTCCGCGCCGCGTGATCCCCATGCTGCCCGAGAAGCTCAGCAACGGGCTTTGTTCTCTGAACCCCGAGGTGGAGCGCCTGTGCATGGTCTGCGACATGCTGGTCACTGCCAAGGGCGAGGTGCATGCCTACCAGTTCTACCCGGCCGTGATGTTCAGCCACGCACGCTTCACCTACACCGAGGTGGCGGCGATCCTGGCCAACACGCGCGGCCCCGAGGCCAGCAAGCGCAAGGACCGGGTCAAGGACTTGCTCAACCTGCACGACGTGTACCGCGCGCTGCTCATCGCACGCCAGGCGCGCGGCGCGGTGGACTTCGAGACCACCGAAACACAGATCGTCTGCGACGAAAACGGCCGCATCGAGAAGATCGTGCCACGCACGCGCAACGATGCGCACAAGCTCATCGAGGAAGCCATGCTGGCCGCCAACGTGTGCAGTGCGGACTTCATCGCGCAGGGTGGCCAGCCGGGCCTGTTCCGTGTGCACGAAGGCCCTACGCCCGAGAAGCAGGAGATCCTGCGCAACTATCTCAAGGCCATGGCCGTGGGCATGACGATTGGCGACGACCCGAAGCCGGGCGACTTCCAGGCGATTGCCACGGCGACCAAAGAGCGGCCCGACGCGCAGCAGATCCACACCATGCTGCTGAGGTCCATGCAGCAGGCCATCTACACGCCCGTCAACAGTGGGCACTTTGGCCTGGCGTTCGATGCCTACACGCATTTCACCAGCCCGATCCGGCGCTACCCCGACCTGCTGGTGCACCGCGTCATCAAGGCCATTCTGAGCAAGACGAAGTACGCGTTGCCGACCTTGCCCATACCCGGTGAAGCCCATGCCAAACTGGCCAAGCGGCTGGCTGCCCGCGTGGCGGCGCCCGGCACCAAGCCCCGCAAGGATGTGGCACCGCCCAGCCGCGACACGCAGGCCTGGGAGGCCGCCGGCCTGCACTGCAGTGCCAACGAGCGTCGCGCCGACGAAGCCAGCCGCGACGTGGAAGCCTGGCTCAAGTGCAAGTACATGCGCGAGCACCTGGGCGAGGAATACAGCGGGGTAGTGAGCGCAGCAACCAGCTTCGGCATCTTCGTCACGCTCGATGCCATGTATGTTGAAGGCCTGGTGCACATCACCGAGCTCGGTGGCGAATACTTCAAGTTCGACGAAGCGCGCCAGGAACTGCGCGGTGAGCGCACCGGCATCCGTTATGCCATCGGTGCCCGCGTTCGGGTGCAGGTGAGCCGCGTCGATCTGGACGGCCGCAAGATCGACTTCCGCCTGGTGCGCGAGGGCGAAGAGCTGCTGGGCCGCGCGCTCAAGGACAAGGGCGTAGGCACCGAGGGCACCGGTGGTGCTGCCCGAAAGACAGGCGGCCGCTCGGGCGGGCGAAAGTCTGACAAGGGTGCAATCCCGTCAGCGACCGAGCAAGCCGGGCTCTCGCGCGAGCGGGCAGCGCGTTCACCGATTCAGTCGCTGAAGGCCTCCGTCAAGAAGGCGGTTGCGGGCAAGTCGAGCAAGAGCAAGGCGCGCAAGCCGCGCCGCGGGTGATTCAAGCCAGACGGCGCACAACGCACCTCTTGTTCGTTTACTCATAAATTTATAGCTGCTGGCGCTTTATGGATAAGCGCTGGAGGCTATTTTTATGGATATTTCACGGCGGCACTGCTCTTGGGGCTGACCGCAACGGCCAGAAAGTTTGCGTACCGCTGCGCTGTGTCTTTGGGCGCTTCCATCATGGGCAGGTGGCCGATGCCAGGCAGCGCGGCAATCTGCGCGTGCGGAAGCAGCGTTTGCAAGGTCTTGAGGCCGCTTCGGTCGAACACGCGGTCGCTGTCGCCCCACAGGACCAGGGTGGGATGCTGCTGCAGGCGGCCCAGGTGTTGTTCCAGCAGGTAGCGGTCTTTGAGCTGCGCGTCCCACAGGCGGGTGTTGGAGGTGGCGTTGCGCAGCGCTTCTTGTTCAGACGCATGCAGGATGGGATAGGGCAAAAAGGGGCGCTTTTCAAACACCAACTCCATCATCGCGTTGAAGGCGGCGGCATCGTGGGCCACCAGCGGGCGTTGTCCGGTGTCGATGAGGCGGTCCATGGTGCTGGGCTGGGGCGAGCGAATGCCGTGGGGCGCGCCGATGAAGGCCACGCTGGCCACGCGCTCGGGATGCTGCAAAGCAAAGAGAGCGGCGATGGTGCCGCCCATCGAGTTGCCCGCCAGATGCACGCGCCCAAGGCCGAGGGCTTCCAGAAACGCGGCCAGCCGCGTGACGTGGGCGGCGTAGTCGTAGGGCTGGTCGTCCCGCCGTGTGCTCTCGCCAAAGCCCGGGATATCAGGGGCAATCACCCGGTACTGGCCGGTGAGCGGTCGCGCAAAATCCACCCAATGGTCCTTCTCCGCAAAAATGCCGTGCAGCAGAACGATGGGTGTGCCACTGCCGTGGCCCGGCGCGGGGTTTGGGGGCGTGCCGCTGTCCAAGTAGTGGACGGTGTGCATGGCCGCATCGGCGGTTTTTTCTTCCAGGCCGGACAGATGGCGATTGGCCCTGAGCAGAGGCTCTTTGAACAGCGAAGGTTCCCCGTAATAGAGGCCGACCATGCCCAGTACCAGTGCCGCTGCGACAGAAATAACGATGCGTTTCAAGAAGCGTTCTCCAAGGATATGGCTGCGTGCGTGCCAGGGACTGCAGCTTCAAGCGTCAACACCTGCCCGGCCCCTGGCGGGAGAGGCAAGGCTACGGAGATCTCGGTAAAAAAACTTGTAGGTTTGGGCTATGCCAGCACGCAACACACTGACCCTGGGCACTGACCGGGCGCTCTACGTCGGAGAGATCCCGGCTACCGGCTGGCACTGCCATGCGTCGCCGGTGCTGCTGATGGGGCTCTCGGGCCGGTTTGCGGTGCACTGGGGGGCAGGGCATGAGGAGACCTGCCACAGCGCGTTGGTCGATGCCGGGGTGGCGCACCTGTTCGACCCTTGTGGTGAAGTGGTGGCGCTGGTGTACCTGGAGCCGGATTCGCACGAAGCACGGGCGTTGCGCGGTCTTCTCCAGCAAGAGGGTGGCGTGGTGCTGGATGTAGCAGCTCCAGTGGGTGCGCGCAGTGCCATGGAGGGTTATCTGCATCACTTCGACCTGCCCGCCTTGCTGCGCTGCCCGTTCGATAGCGAGGTGACGCCGCTGGACCTACGCGTGGTGCGCAGTCTGCATGCGCTGCGCCATCCGCAGGCGGGGCGGGTGGCACGGGATGACCTGGCCTCGGGCGTCCAGCTTTCGGCGTCGCGTTTCAATCACCTGTTTCGCGCCGAGATGGGGGTGAGCTTGCGTACCTATCGGGTCTGGTCCCAGGTGCGGCTGGCGATGGCGGGGCTGGCGGTCAGCCCGCGCCTGACCGACGCGGCGCTACATGGCGAGTTTTCTGATTCGGCCCACTTCAGCCGCATGTTCCGGCAGACCTTTGGCATGACACCGTCGAGCGTGCTCAAGCCGCTCAAGAAGGTGACCTTGCTGGCTTGAGGCTCAGCTTCCGCCCACGCGCCGCGCCAGCGCACTGGCCGTCAGCGCCTGGCGCGCTGGCCAATCATCAGCCGCCTGGCCATGCTGGTAAACCGCTTCACTCGCAGCGCGCAAGGCGCTCGCACCGGCGGCCAGGTGGGCGCCCACCATGCCTGCCAGCACATCGCCTGTACCCGCCGTGGCCAGCCGCGCATTGCCCGTAGGGTTGATGGCCGGGACGCGGTCGGGTGCAGCGACCACGGTGCCCGAACCCTTGAGCACGGCCACGCAGTTGAACTGGTTGGCCAGTTGCTGCGCGGCATCCAGCCGGTGGGCCTGGACCTCGGCGGTGGTCAGGCCCAGCAGGCGAGCAGCCTCCAGCGGGTGCGGTGTGAGCACCGTGGGTTGCCCGTGCTGTCCGCGTGCCACCACCAGCGCGTGCAGTGCGGCCTGGGTGGCGATGGTGTTGAGCGCGTCGGCATCCAGCACCAGTCGGGCTGCGCGGGTGATGACCTCGGGCAGAACGCGAGCGATGGCCTGCCCGCCGCCACAGCCGCAGACCACGGTGTGCTGTTCCAGTGCCAGCGCTTCAAAGCTGCGGAACATCAACTCGGGCTGCTGTGGGTCGAGTTGCTGCTGGCCGTTGTCGAGCAGGGCCACCAGCACCCGGCCCGCGCCGCTGTGCAGAGCGGCCGAAGCGGCCAGCAGTGCGGCGCCCGCCATGCCCATGCCCCGCGCTGCCAGTCCTTCGCCGCCCACCACTGCCACGTCGCCATAGCTGCCCTTGTGGCTGGCGTGGGCGCGGGGGGCGGGCAGGGCGGGGCCGGAGAGCCAGGCGTTGGGCGGCTCGTGCCCGGGTTCTACGCCCAGATCATCCAGCCAGACCTGGCCTGCTGCGTCCCGCCCGGCGGCGGTGAACAGGCCGGGCTTGAGGGTGAGCAGACTCAGCGTGTGGCGTGGCGGGGGCGTTTGGTGGTGCAGGTGGTAATGCAGTTGGGTTGGGGTGTCGGGCGCGAGGCCTGCCGCAAACTGGCCGGTGTCTGCGTCTAGCCCGCTGGGCAGGTCCACGGCCAGCACGGGGGCCTGGCTGCGGTGCAGGGCTCGCAGACAGGCCTGGAGCCTTGCGTCGGGCGTGCGTGCGGGGCTGTGGGGTAAAGAAGAGACGCCAAGGCCCAGCAGCGCATCAATGCACAGGTCGTCGGCCCCCAGATCGTTGGGCGCAGTGTCTGCCGAGGACACGCCCGCATCCCGTGCGCGCTGCCACGAGGCCCTGGCATCCGCCGGGGCCGTATCGGGCTGGCCCAGCCAGGTCACGATCACTCTGCGGCCACTGCGCTGCAGGTGCATGGCAGCTTCCAGCCCGTCACCGCCGTTGTTGCCGGGGCCGCAGGCAATCCACACGGTGCGTGCGTGGGGTGCCAGCGCCTGGGCCAATTGCGCCACGGCCAGGCCGGCGCGCCGCATCAGGGTGTGCGGGGGCAGGGCGGCCGCTGCCGCTTTTTCCAGGCGGCGGGTGGCGGCGGTGTTGAACAAGGGGTGCGGCTGGTGGGCGGTGATGCGGTGCATGGGCTGCAGGGGGCAAGGGCTGCTGCCAGCGGCAGCGCGCCTGCCATTGTGCGCCGATGCCCCGTGGGGGCAAAGCGCAGGAAGGTTTAGAACCGCCGCATGCCCAGCCCGTCCAGCGACACCTCGGGGTCCCGTTGCGCGATCAGGTCGGCCAGTGCCCGCGCGCTGCCGCAGGCCAAGGCCCAGCCGCCAGCGCCATGGCCGGTGTTGAGCCACATGCCCGGCACGCCGCTGGCGCCCACCACCGGTGCTCCGTCGGGCAGCATGGTGCGGGCGCCGCGCCAGATCTGCAGGTTGGATGACAGCTGCGCGCCGCCAGGGAACCAGTCGTTCAGCGTGCGGTACAGGCGTTGCAGTGTGGGGGTGTGGTGCTCGGCATCGGCCCCGGCCAGTTCAGCGCCACCGGCAATGCGCACGCGCTGGCCCAGGCGGGTGATGGAGATTTGCTGGCCCGCATCCACCACGCTGGCGCGGGGGGCGTGAGTGGATTCGCGCAGCGGGGCACTGACAGAGTAGCCATACACGGCCGCCATGGGCAGGCCCAGGCCCAGTTCGGGCAGCAGCGTGGCCGAAGCCATGCCGGCGCACAGCACCACGGCATCAAAGCGGCGCAGGTCCGCTTCGCCTTGCAGCACCACGCCGGTGGGGCTGGTGCCCAGGCGGTCCACCCGGGTGTTGAACACAAACTGCGCACCCGCGCCCTGGATGCCCTGGCGCAGCAGCTGGGCGAACAGGCGGCAGTTGCCAGCGCGCGCATCGGGCAGGTGGATCGCGCCTGCCAGCGGGGCTTCGGGCGAGAGGCCAGGCTCGATCTGGCGCGCCACATCGGCGCCGATCTCGCGCAGGGCCACACCGCTGTCGCGCAGCACTTGCAGCGCGGGTTGCAGTCGGGTGCGGTCTTCTTCGGTGCGCAGCAGCACCAGGCGGCCGTCGCTGGCTTCAAAGTCCAGCTCATGCTGGCTCGCAATGGCCTGCAGTCGAGCTTGGCTGTATTGCGCCAGGCGTTCGACCGCGGCTGCCGGGGCGCTGTGGCTGCGCGCCATGCTGCGCCAGCGCCGCAGCCAGGCCCAGTTGGCGCGGGTCAGCCCGCCAGCCAGCCGCAGGGTGGCCTGTGTCCCCATCAGTCGCAGCGGCTGGCCGAAGCCCGGTAGCGCCCAGGGGCTGAGCAGGTGGGGCGCCAGCAGCCCGGCGGTGGCAAAGCTGGCCTCTTCGGCGGCCGCACTGCGTTGTTCAAACACCGTGACTTCGTGGCCGTCGCTGGCCAGCTCATACGCAGTGGTGACGCCGATGATGCCGGCGCCCACGATGGCAATCTTCATGAGTTTTTGGTGTTTTTTGGCTCTGGCGCTTATGCATAAAGCGCTAACAGCTATTGTTTTTGTAGTGTTTGCTCGATCTGCAGGCCGATGTTGAGCACCGTGTCATCCCTGAGCGCCCCGTGCCAGACCATGAGCCCGACCGGGAGTTCCCCTTGCACATGGCAGGGCAGCGACAGCGCGCAGCCGTCCAGCAGGTTGACCACGCTGGTGTTGCGCAGCAGCAGGTTGTTCACGCGGAAGAACTCGGCGTCGCGGGCGGCGTCCCGGGCCTTGTCCACGCCATCTGCGGGGGCGACATCGGCCAGCAGTGGCGCCAGGATGGGCACGGTGGGGGACAGCAGGGCGTCGTACGGCTCCATGTCGGCGATCATGCGTGCAATCCATTGCTGGCGCGCCTGTAGCAGGTCGATGTATTCCCAGGCCATCAGCGTGGCGCCTTTTTCGATGCGCATGCGCACCCGGGGGTCGTAGCGGTCGCCTGCGCGCTGCAGCAGCTCGCGGTGCCAGGCGTAGGCTTCGGGGGCGGCAAAACCGTACGCGGGCTGCTCCAGCACGGCGGGCAGGGCGATGATGTCAATCTGGGCGCCTGCCTGGCGCAATGCTTCCACACTGCGCTCAAAGGCCTGGGCCACAGTGGCGTCAAGTCCGTCGAGGAACAAGGTGGACGGCACGGCCAGCCGGTATTGCGACAGCGGCGCAAGGCTGCGCGTCACGCGCCGTGCGGCCAGTACCTCGTGCGCCACGATGGCATCGCGCACGGTGCGCGTCATGGCGCAGGCAGTGTCCAGGGTGGTGGACAGCGGCACGGCGCCAGCGGTGGGCACCAGCCGGGCAGTGTTCTTGAAGCCCACGATGCCGTTGAGCGCCGCAGGAATGCGGATGGAGCCACCGGTGTCCGACCCCAGCCCGATGAATGCGGCGCCAGTGGCTACCGACACCCCGGCGCCAGACGAAGACCCGCCGGGCACGCGGGGCGCGCCGGGCAGGGCGCCAAATCGGGCATCCCAGGCTGCAGGCGTGCCGTAGTGGGGGTTGACGCCCACGCCCGAGAAAGCGAACTCCACCATGTTGGTGCGGCCGATCAGGCTGGCACCTGCTGCGCGCAGCCGGGCGACGGCTGGGCAGTCCTCGGATGCTGCGGGAGCGTCTGCGAGCGCGGTAGAGCCCGCCGGGGTAGGTTGCCCGGCGATGTCAAACAAGTCCTTCACAGAAACGGCCAGTCCGGCCAGGGGCAACTGGGCCACAAACGGCTGCACCGCCGTGGTGCGTGCTTCGTCAAACAGCGTGCGCACAAAGCTGTGGGTGTTGGATGCGGCCTGGGCAGCGTCGATGCAGCGCTCCAGCTCGGCGGGCGCGGTGGTGGCGCCGTCCCGCAGTTGCTCACGGGTGGCGATCAGGTCAGGGAGCATGGGTGTGCTAGAATCTTTGGGTTTTGCTGGGAGCAGTAGCGCAGTGGTGCAAGGTTTGCACAACCGGCGTGGCCGCTGCGGCAAGACCAATCGCAAAGCAGCCCTGTCAAGGTGTTGCAGTGTTCGTGATGATCACGGCACTGCAATTATTGGGGCTGATTTTAGACTTAACCTTTGGAGTATTTTTATGTCCGTTACCATGCGCGAAATGCTGGAAGCCGGTGTCCACTTCGGTCACCAAACCCGCTTCTGGAACCCCAAGATGGCCCCCTACATCTTCGGCCATCGCAACAAGATTCACATCATCAACCTGGAAAAGTCGCTGCCACTGTTCCAGGAAGCCCAAAAATTCGCCAAGCAACTGGCTGCCAACCGCGGCACGATCCTGATGGTCGGCACGAAGCGCCAGGCCCGTGAAATCCTGTCCACCGAAGCACAACGCGCTGGCGTGCCTTTCGTGGACCAGCGCTGGCTGGGCGGCATGCTGACGAACTTCAAGACCGTGAAGACCTCGATCAAGCGCCTCAAGGACATGAAAGCCCAGCAAGAAGCTGGCCTGGACAGCCTGAGCAAGAAGGAGCAACTGACGTTCTCCCGCGAAATCGAAAAGCTCGAAAAGGACATCGGCGGCATCCAGGACATGGCTGCTCTGCCCGATGCCATCTTCATCATCGACGTGGGCTTCCACAAGATCGCCGTGGCCGAAGCCAAGAAGCTGGGCATTCCGCTGATCGGTGTGGTTGATACCAACCACTCGCCCGAAGGCATCGACTACGTGATCCCTGGTAACGACGACTCGGCCAAGGCCGTGATGCTGTACGCCCGTGGCATCGCTGACGCGATCATCGAAGGCCGTGCCAACGCCGTGAATGAAGTCGTGAAGGCTGCTACTGCAGAGAGCACCGACGAATTCGTGGAAGTGCAAGAAGCCGCTGCCTGATAGCCCGGCTGCGCGATCCGTCGCGAACAAAAGCGGGGCCCCTGGTGAGCCCCCTTTTTTTTAGCCCGAATCTGAACTGACTGAACTGAACACTGAAGGAACAAAGATGGCTGCAATTACCGCAAGCATGGTGGCTGAACTGCGTGGCAAGACCGATGCCCCCATGATGGAATGCAAGAAGGCGCTGACCGAAGCCGACGGCGACATGGCCAAGGCGGAAGAGCTGCTGCGCGTCAAGCTGGGCACCAAGGCTGGCAAGGCTGCATCGCGCATCACGGCTGAAGGCGTCGTCGCCAGCTACATCGACGGCACCACGGGTGCTCTGGTCGAAGTCAACAGCGAAACCGACTTCGTCTCCAAGAACGACAGCTTCATCGCCATGGCCAACGCTGCTGCCAAGCTGGTCGCCCTGCACAACCCGGCTGATGTGGAAGCCCTCGGCGCTCTGGCCTACGAGCAGGACAGCTTCGGTCCCACGCTGGAAGACGTGCGCAAGGGCCTGATCGGCAAGATCGGCGAAAACATGTCGTTCCGCCGCTTCAAGCGCTTCAGCGGCTCCAACCTGGCTGCTTACCTGCACGGTTCGCGCATTGGTGTGGTCGTCGAGTTCGACGGTGACGCCGCTGCGGCCAAGGACGTTGCCATGCACGTGGCTGCCATGAAGCCCGTGGCCCTGACCAGTGCTGACGTGCCTGCCGAACTGATCGCCAAGGAGCGTTCGGTGGCCGAAGGCAAGGCTGACGAAGCCAACAAGGAACTCGTGGCCGCTGGCAAGCCCGCACAAAGCGCCGAAATCACGGCCAAGCGCATCGACGGCGCTGTGCAGAAGTACCTCAAGGAAGTCTCGCTGGCCGACCAGGTCTTCGTGAAGGCCGCTGACGGCAAGCAGACCGTGGCCCAGATGCTCAAGGCTGCCAACACCAACGTGAAGGGTTTCACCCTGTACGTGGTGGGCGAAGGCATCGAGAAGAAGGTGGACGACTTTGCCGCCGAAGTGGCTGCCCAGGTGGCTGCTGCCAAGGCTGCTGCCTGATCGTTCCGTACAACCCCACCCAAGCCTCGCACCACTTACCGGAGAAATTTCCCATGTCCAACGCCGCACCAGCCCACAAGCGCATTTTGCTCAAGCTGTCTGGTGAGGCGCTGATGGGCGATGATGCCTTCGGTATCAACCGCGCCACCATCGTGCGCATGGTCGAGGAGATCGCCGAAGTGACCCGCCTGGGTGTCCAGGTGGCCGTGGTGATCGGTGGGGGCAATATTTTCCGTGGCGTCGCCGGGGGCTCGGTCGGTATGGACCGTGCCACTGCCGACTACATGGGCATGCTGGCCACCGTGATGAACGCCCTGGCCCTGGCCGATGCCATGGACAAGCAGGGCCTGGTGGCCCGTGTGATGTCCGCCATTGCCATCGAGCAGGTGGTCGAGCCCTATGTGCGCCCCAAGGCGCTGCAGTATCTTGAAGAGGGCAAGGTCGTGGTCTTCGCGGCCGGTACGGGAAATCCGTTTTTCACCACCGACACAGCCGCCGCCCTGCGGGGTGCCGAAATTGGCGCGGAACTGGTGCTCAAGGCTACCAAGGTGGACGGCGTTTATACTGCCGACCCCCAGAAGGACCCCACGGCGACGCGATATACCAAGCTCAGCTTTGACGAGGCCATGTCCCGCAATCTGGGCATCATGGATGCGACCGCCTTCGCCCTGTGCCGCGACCAGAAGCTGCCGGTAAAGGTGTTTTCCATCATCAAACACGGCGCCTTGAAGCGCGTGGTGATGGGTGAAGACGAAGGTACGCTGGTTTACGCCTGATCACGATGGATGGGCCTGCACCGGATGCAGGCCGCCCCGAGGAGAAAACATGACGATTGCCGACATCAAGAAAACTGCCGAAACCAAGATGGATCAATCCATCGCAGCGTTCAAGAACAACCTGCAAAAAATCCGTACAGGCCGTGCCAACCCGGCCTTGCTGGACTCGGTCCAGGTGGAGTACTACGGCTCCATGGTGCCCCTCTCCCAAGTGGCCAACGTCGCCCTGATCGATTCGCGCACCATCAGCGTGCAGCCTTGGGAAAAGGGCATGGGCGCCAAGATTGAGAAAGCCATCCGAGAGAGCGACCTGGGTCTGAACCCCGCATCCATGGGCGACCTGATTCGCGTGCCCATGCCTCCCATGAGCGAAGAGCGCCGCAAGGAAATGACCAAGCTCGCGCGCAACGAAGGCGAGAGCGCAAAGATCGCCGTGCGCAACCTGCGCCGCGATGCCAATGAATCCGTCAAGAAACTGGTCAAGGACAAGCTCGCGTCCGAAGACGACCAGAAGCGCGCCGAGGCTGACGTTCAGAAGTTCACCGACAGGCACATCGCCGAAATCGATGCGCTGGTGGCTGCCAAAGAGCAGGAAATCCTGGCGGTCTGAGCCCCGGCGTACCGGCGCTGATCGTTATTCATGTCTGTTTCATCGGTGGTGCCACACCACATTGCCATCGTCATGGATGGCAACGGTCGCTGGGCCACGCGCCGCTTCCTGCCGCGCCTGGCAGGCCACAAGCAAGGGGTTGATGCATTGCGCCGCTGCGCACGCGCCTGCGCGCAGCGCGGCGTGGGTGTGCTGACCGTCTTCGCTTTTTCCTCCGAAAACTGGAATCGTCCTGCGGATGAGGTCTCTGGCCTCATGGAGCTGCTGGCGATGGCCCTGGCGCGCGAGGTGCCCCAGCTCAAGAAGGACGGTGTGCGCCTTCATTTTGTGGGCGAGAGGGACAGCCTTTCGCCCAAGGTGCGAGACGGTCTGGGTCAGGCCGAAGCGGCCACGGCGGACAACACACGCCTGGTGCTCAATGTCTGCTTCAACTACGGAGGCCGTTGGGACATCGCTCAGGCGGCCGCGTCGCTGGCCGCGCGTGGTGAGCCAATCACCGAGGCCAGTCTGCACAGCGCGATGGGACTGGCCCACGTGCCAGACCCGGACCTGGTGATCCGCACCGGTGGCGAAATGCGCATCAGCAACTTCTTGCTGTGGCAATCGGCATACTCCGAGTTCTTCTTCAGTGACCGGTTGTGGCCCGACTTCGATGACTCGGCGCTGGACGAGGCCATTGCCGCCTACGGGCGGCGTGAACGCCGTTTCGGCAAAACCTCCGAACAAATACTGTCCGCGCATCCCGATCCGATGCCGGGCTGAGAACCTGTACAGGTTCTGAAAGGCCCCATGCTCAAACAGCGCGTCATCACTGCACTTGTCCTGCTGGCGGTTTTGCTGCCCGCACTTTTTTACCCGTCGACCGGGCCGTTCATGCTGGTGGTTCTGGTGCTCATGGCCGCCGGGGCGTGGGAATGGGGGCGCCTGAGCGGTTTTGGCCAGGCCGGCTCGTTGGCCGTGGGCGCTGCGTGTGTTGCACTGTGCGCGGGTTCTTGGGCCCTGGGCTGGGTTGATCGTCCGTTGACCGCCCTGTGGGTGGTGGGCGGGGGGCTGTGGGTGTTGGCGGCTGCCTGGCTGCTCAAGGCCGGGGTGCCCGGTTGGCCTCGCATTCCGGGTGGCGTGCGGCTGGTGGCGGGGGTATTGGCGCTGTGGCTTGCATGGCTGGCCGTGGTGCAGGCGCGCAATGTGGGTATCAATTTTCTGCTGTCGGTGCTGCTGCTGGTGTGGGTGGCCGACATCTTTGCCTACTTTGCCGGCCGTGCTTTTGGCCTGCGCTTTACCAAGGGCAAGCTGGCCCCCTCCATCAGTCCCGGCAAAAGCTGGGAAGGCGTGTGGGGCGGCCTGGCGGGTGTGATGGTGATGGCCTTCGTCTGGGTCGCGGCCGATGCCCACTGGCAGGCGGTTGTGCCCAGTTTCTACAGCCGCATGGCACAGCCCGGCTGGTGGATGCTGGTGATTGCGGCACTGTTCATGGTGGCCATGAGTGTGTCGGGGGATCTCGTGGAGTCTCTCATCAAGCGCAGCGCCGGTGTCAAGGACAGCAGCGGCCTGCTGCCCGGGCACGGCGGTGTGCTTGACCGCGTGGATGCCTTGCTGCCCACGCTCCCCCTGGCCATGATGCTCACGAGCCTGACAACACGATGAAGAAGCAACAGATCACCGTTTTGGGTTCCACGGGTTCCATCGGGACCAGCACGCTGGATGTGGTGGCCCGCCACCCGGACCGGTTCGACGTGTTTGCGCTCAGCGCCGCCACCCAGGTGGATCTCATGCTGGCGCAGTGCGCGCAGTTCCGCCCGCGCTTCGCGGTGATGGCAAGCGCGCCCCATGCGGCGCTTCTCGCTGATAAATTAGCGTCAAATAGTCTTCCAACGCAGGTCCTTCAAGCGCAAGATGCTCTTGAATTGATAGCTTCACACCCCGAGGTGGATGCTGTGATGGCGGCGATTGTGGGCGCTGCGGGTCTGGCGCCCTGCTTGGCGGCTGCGCGCGCAGGCAAGAGATTGCTGCTGGCGAACAAGGAAGCCTTGGTGGTTGGCGGCGGGTTGTTCATGCAGACGGTGCGCGAGGGCCGGGCGACGCTGCTGCCCATCGACAGCGAACACTCTGCCATCTTCCAGTGCCTGCCTGAAAACCCTGCCACCTGGGCAGAGCGTGTGGACAGCATCTTGCTCACAGCGTCCGGGGGGCCGTTTCGGCAACGGGATCCGGCGACACTGGCCGAGATCACACCCGCCCAGGCCTGCGCCCACCCCAATTTCTCGATGGGGCGCAAGATTTCGGTGGATTCGGCCACGATGATGAACAAGGCGCTCGAAGTGATCGAGGCCCGCTGGCTGTTTGATCTGCACCCCGACCAGATCAAGGTGGTGATCCATCCGCAGCAGATCATCCATTCCATGGTGCAGTTCAACGATGCCTCGATCCTGGCGCAGTTGGGTACGCCCGACATGCGCGTGCCCATTGCGTGCGGCCTGGCGTGGCCGGAGCGCATTGCGAGTGGTGCGAGCAAGCTGGATTTTTCGACCCTGTCCGCCCTGGCCTTTGAAGACGCTGATGCCCGCCGCTTCCCGGGGTTGCATCTGTCCTGGCAGGCACTGAAAGCGGCCGAAGGGACGACCGCCGTGCTCAATGCTGCCAACGAGGTGGCAGTGGGGGCCTTTTTGTCCGGGCGGCTTCGTTTTGACCACATTCACGCCGTGAATCTTGCAACTTTGGATGCGGTTTACCCCTCCAAGCCGGATTCGCTCGAAGCATTGCTGGACCTGGATACCCAGGCGCGCAGTGCTGCCGAGCAAGCTGCAGTCCGCCTGGCGGCCTGAGTTTTCACCGCTACACGGAACCGCAACCCATGCTTCTCACGATCGTTGCCTTTATCGTTGCACTCGGTCTGCTGATTGCCGTGCACGAATACGGTCATTACCGGGTCGCCGTCGCTTGCGGGGTCAAAGTGTTGCGGTTCTCTGTGGGCTTTGGCAAGCCGCTGTTGCGCTGGCAACCCAAGGGCTCGCCCACGGAGTTCGTGCTCGGCGCCTTCCCGTTGGGTGGGTATGTACGCATGCTGGACGAGCGTGAGGCGCCTGTCGCGCCCGAAGAGCGCCATTTGGCCTTTAACACCCAGCCGCTCAGGTCCCGCGCGTCCATTGTTGCTGCCGGCCCCCTCGCGAACCTGCTGCTGGCGGTGTTGCTTTACTCCATCGTGAACTGGAATGGTGTACAGGAGCCCAAGGCCGTCCTTGCCAGCCCGGTGGCCGGTTCTGTCGCCCAAAGCGCAGGCTTGCGTGGTGGCGAACTGGTTTCGCAGGCAGCGCTGGGGTCGGACGACATGGAGCCGGTGCGATCGTTTGAAGACTTGCGCTGGCTGCTCACGCGGGGGGCCCTGGAGGGTGTGACGGTACGTCTGGACGTGCAACCCCAGTCAGGTGCTGTGCACCGTGAAATCCTGCTGGACATGTCTGAGATTGACAGCCGCGAGGCTGACGCCCAGCTGTTTCGCAAGATTGGCATTCTGGGGCCATGGACGCGCCCGGTGCTTGGCGAGGTCATGCCCGACGGAGCTGCCGCCCGCGCCGGGCTTCAACAAGGCGATGTCGTGCTCAGGATCGGCAGCAGCGACGTGGTGGATGGGCAACAGTTGCGTGAGCTGATCCGCCAGTCCGTGCGAGGCAGCGAGCCACTGGAGCAACCCTGGCGCATTGATCGTTCGGGGCGGGTATTGACCCTGGACGTGCTTCCGGAGGCCAAGGCCGAGGCAGAGGCTACCGTAGGCCGGATTGGCGCTTACGTGGGGGCAGCTCCGGAGTTCGTGACGGTCGACTACGGCGTCTTCGAAGGCGCCTGGGCCGGGGTGGTCAAGACCTGGGATGTGTCTGTTCTGACGCTTCGCATGATGGGCCGCATGCTCATCGGGGAGGCCTCGCTCAAGAACCTCAGTGGGCCGCTGACCATTGCCGACTATGCAGGCCGGTCAGCCAGCTTGGGCCTGACACAGTATCTTGTTTTTCTGGCGCTCATCAGCGTGAGTCTTGGTGTGCTGAACCTGCTGCCGTTACCGGTCTTGGACGGTGGGCACCTGATGTATTATCTTTGGGAGGGACTCACGGGCAAGGGTGTGTCTGACGCATGGATGGAGCGCCTGCAGCGTGGAGGCGTTGCAGTGTTGCTCCTCATGATGTCCATTGCCCTGTTCAACGATGTCACCCGGCTCTTTGGCTAACACTTTTGCCGTCCTTGCCATGCAAGTGCGGCGCCAGCTTCATTCATGAAAAAACACATCAATCGCCTGGGCGTGCGCACTGCATCGGCCGTTGCAGCCATGGTTTTTGTCGCCAACGCGGCTTGGGCTCTGGAGCCATTCAAGGTGCAGGACATCCGTGTCGAGGGCCTGCAGCGCGTGGAGCCGGGTACAGTGTTTGCGTCCATGCCGTTGCGGGTGGGCGATGACTACAACGATGAAAAAGGTGCTGCGGCGATCCGTGCGCTCTTTGGTCTGGGACTGTTCAAGGATGTGCGCCTTGAAGCGGTGGGCGATGTGCTGGTCGTGGTGGTGGAAGAGCGCCCCACAGTGGCCGACGTGGATTTCGTCGGTTCCCGCGAATTTGACAAGGATGTGCTCAAAAATGCGATGCGCGATGTCGGGCTGACCGAAGGCCGCCCTTATGACAAGGCGCTGACTGACCGGGCTGAGCAGGAACTCAAACGCCAGTACATCAACAAGAGTTTGTATGGCGCAGAAGTGGTCACCACTGTGACCCCGATCGAGCGCAACCGCGTCAATCTGACGTTCACCGTGGTGGAGGGTGAGCCAGCCCGCATCAACGAAATCCGCATTGTTGGTAACAAGGCGTTCAGCGAATCCACGCTCAAGGGGCTGTTTGATCAGGATACGGGCGGCTGGCTCAGCTGGTACACGAAATCGGACCGCTATTCACGCGCGAAGCTCAACGCCGATCTGGAGACCCTGCGCTCGTATTACCTGCAACGGGGATACCTGGAGTTCCGCGTTGATTCCACCCAGGTTGCCATATCGCCGGACAAGCAGGATATCTCGATCACTGTCAATGTGACGGAAGGCGAACGCTTTGTCGTTTCTGGCGTGAAGCTGGAAGGCAATTACCTCGATCGCGACGATGAGTTCAAGTCATTGGTCACCATTCGTGCGGGCGAGCCGTACAACGCTGACCAGGTTGCTGAAACGACGAAGGCATTTTCAGAGTATTTCGCTCGATTTGGTTTTGCGTTCGCGCGCATACAGGCTGTGCCAGAGGTTGACCGCGAAAACAGCCGTGTGGCATTCGTTCTGCAGGCGGAACCCTCGCGACGGGCTTACGTGCGCCGTATCAATGTGAGCGGCAACAACCGGACGCGTGATGAGGTGATCCGCCGCGAATTCCGGCAATACGAAGCTTCCTGGTACGACGGTGAAAAAATCCGCTTGTCACGCGACCGCGTCGATCGCCTGGGTTTCTTCACCGAGGTCAATGTGGAAACCCAGGAGGTACCAGGCTCGCCCGACCAGGTGGATCTGGTGATTACAGTTGCCGAAAAGCCCACCGGATCGCTCCAGATGGGCGTGGGTTTCTCCAGTGCAGAGAAAGTATCGCTTTCCTTTGGTATCAAGCAGGAGAACATCTTCGGCTCTGGCAATTACCTGGGTATTGATGTCAATACCAGCAAGTACCGCCGAACTTTTGTATTCAGCACCATTGATCCGTACTTCACTCCTGAAGGTATCTCGCGCACGCTGGATGTGTATTACCGTACCGACAAGCCGTACGAGGATCAGGGCGGCAATTACGAGCTGATCACCACGGGGACATCCGTGAAATTCGGTGTGCCATTCAGTGAGACCGACACGGTGTATTTCGGCGGTGGGCTTGAACAGACCAAGATCAAGGCGGGCACCAACATTCCGGCGACTTACCTGTCCTATGCCGAGCGCTTTGGGTACAGCAGCACGTCCGTTCCTTTGACCATTGGCTGGTCGCGGGATGACCGCGACAGTGCATTGGCCCCCAACTCCGGTCGTTATCAGCGGCTCAATTCGGAGTGGTCAGTCGCAGGTGATTCCCGTTACGTTCGTGCCAACTACCAGTACCAGCAGTACGTGCCGTTGAACAAGCGCTTTACTGTCGCCTTCAACGGCGAGGTCGGTATCGGCAAAGGCTTGAATGGCCGGCCTTTCCCGGTGTTCAAGAATTTCTACTCTGGCGGTCTGGGCTCTGTTCGTGGTTTCGATCAGGGTACCCTGGGGCCGCGTGATGTCACCGGGGCATCACTGGGTGGGCCGAAGAAGCTGACCCTGAATGCCGAACTGATTGCGCCGTTCCCCGGCGCCGGAAATGACCGCACCCTGCGCGTGTTCACTTTCTTCGACATCGGCAATGTGTATGGGGAAGACGAGAAGATCACGTTCAGTGGCATGCGCTCTTCCGTTGGCGTGGGCTTGAGCTGGATTTCTCCACTCGGGCCCTTGCGCCTGGCGTTTGCGCAACCGGTGCGCAAGTTTGCCGGCGATAGAATCCAGAAACTGCAATTCCAGATTGGAACGTCCTTCTAATGAAATCCTTTTCTCGCCATATCTCTTTGGCCCTGCTGCTTGGCTCGATGGTTGCCGCAGCTCCCGCGCATGCTCAGGAGTTCAAAGCCGGGTTTGTAAACACAGACCGCATCTTCCGCGAAGCCAACACGGCCAAGGCTGCGCAGACCAAGCTGGAGCAGGAGTTTTCCCGCCGCGAAAAAGAACTCGTGGAGATGGGCAATTCGCTGAAAAATGCCACCGAAAAGTTCGAGCGTGAAGCCCCGACGATGGCGGAAAGCCAGCGGACCACCCGCCAGCGCCAGATCGTGGACCAGGACCGTGAATTCCAGCGCAAGCGCCGCGAATTCCAGGAAGACCTGAGCGCCCGCAAGAACGAGGAGCTGTCCCAGGTGCTCGAACGTGCGAACAAGGTCGTCAAGCAAGTGGCGGAAGCCGAGAAGTACGACGTGATCCTCCAGGAGGCCGTCTACATCAACCCCAAGCATGACATCACCGACAAGGTGATCAAGGCGTTGAATGCCTCTTCTGGCAAGTGAGCGCCAGCCCTTTGCAGGTGACGCGTGAGCTTGCTTCTTGGGCAGATCGTTGATGCGCTCGGGGGCTCGCTGGAAGGAGGTGGGGCACGGGATGCCGTCATCTCCCGCATCGCGCCCCTGGAGGTTGCGGGACCGGGAGACCTCAGTTTCCTGAGCAACCCCCGCTACCAGCAACAACTGGCCGCCTCCCGGGCGGCCTGTGTCATTGTGGCGCCTGCCATGCGCGATGCCGCACTGGCGCGGGGTGCCTGCATCGTGGCGGACAACCCCTACGTGTATTTCGCACGTGCCACCCAGTTGTGGCGGCAACACAATGCGCCGGCCCAGGAAGTGGGGATTCACCCCAGTGCAGTGGTGCATCCCACGGCGCTGGTGCATCCCACCGCGACGATAGGACCGCTGTGTGTGGTGGAGCGCGGCGCTCAGGTGGGTGCGGGCTCCGTGCTCAAGTCGCGTGTGACCGTGGGCGAAGGCTGCACCATCGGCGAGCGTTGCATCGTGCACGCCGGTGTGGTGATTGGCGCGGATGGTTTTGGCTTTGCGCCCGAGCGGGGGCAGTGGGTCAAGATCGAGCAGCTCGGCGCCGTGCGCATCGGAGACGACGTCGAGATCGGCGCCAACACCTGCATCGACCGGGGCGCACTGCTGGACACCGTCATCGAAGACGGGGTCAAGCTCGACAACCTGATCCAGATCGGCCACAACGTGCGCATCGGCAAGCACTCGGCCATGGCCGGGTGTGTGGGGGTGGCGGGCAGCGCGACCATTGGCGCGCACTGCACCGTGGGCGGCGGGGCGATTGTGCTGGGCCACCTGGAACTGGCCGACAACGTGCATATCTCGGCTGCTACGGTGGTCACACGCTCTCTGACCCGACCTGGCCAATACACCGGCATGTTTCCTATCGACGACAATGCGCGCTGGGAAAAAAACGCTGCAACACTCAAACAACTGCACAGCTTGCGCGAGCGCATCAAGGCGCTGGAGCAGGCTCTCAAGGCAGCATGAACGGAAGAACAACTCGATGATGGATATTCACGCAATTCTCAAGCAACTGCCCCACCGCTACCCGTTTCTGCTGGTGGACAAAGTGATCGAGTTGGAGAGCAACACCCGCATCAAGGCCATCAAGAACGTCACGTTCAACGAGCCCTATTTCATGGGGCATTTTCCTGGCCGCCCGGTGATGCCGGGTGTTCTGATTCTGGAAGCGCTGGCCCAGGCGGCGGGGTTGCTGGCGTTTGATGCCATGGGCAAGGTGCCCGATGAGAACAATATCTACTACTTTGTGGGCATTGATGGTGCGCGGTTCAAGCGCCCTGTGGAGCCCGGCGATCAGCTGATCCTGGCCATCACCATCGACCGCGTGCGCGGTGGCATCTGGAAGTTCAAGGGCGTGGCCAGCGTGGGCGAAGAGGTGGCCTGCGAGGCCGAGCTCATGTGCACCATGCGCAATGTGGGTTGACCCGCCCGGGCCTGCTGGATCGTGAGCAACATCCATCCCACTGCCATTGTTGCGGACGGCGCCCGCCTGGACCCGTCGGTGACCGTGGGGCCCTATGCGGTCATTGGCGAGCATGTGTCCATTGGCGCGGGCACGACGGTTGGCGCGCATTGCGTCATTGAGGGTCGCACGACGATTGGTGCAGACAACCGCATCTTTCAGTTCGCATCCCTTGGTGCTGCCCCGCAGGACAAGAAATACGCGGGCGAGCCTACCCGGCTCGTCATTGGCGACCGCAACACCATTCGCGAGTTCTGCACCTTCAACCTGGGAACCACGCAGGACCAGGGTGTGACCACGATCGGAAACGACAACTGGATCATGGCCTACGTGCACATCGCGCACGATTGCGTGGTCGGCAACCAGACCATTCTCGCCAACAACGCCACCCTGGCAGGCCACGTGCACGTGGCTGACCAGGCCATCATCGGCGGCCTGACGGGTGTCCATCAGTTTGTGAAGGTGGGTGCCCATGTGATGGCCGGCTTTGCCAGCCATATTTCGCAGGACGTCCCGCCTTTCATGATGGTGGATGGCAACCCGCTGGCCGTGCGCGGCCTGAACCTGGAAGGGCTTCGCCGCCGAGGTTTTTCGCCGGCGCGCATTGCGGGCATCAAGCAGATGCACCGGTTGCTGTACCGCCAGGGGCTGACGCTGGAGGCCGCGCGCTCTGGTATCTCCGGGCTGACGGTGGACCATCCTGAATCTGAGGCCGACATCGCCATGATGCTGGGCTTCCTGGATGTCTCCACGCGCGGAATTGCGCGCTGAGGACCCGGTGATGGAGGCCTCCCCCCGCGTCGCCATGGTGGCGGGCGAGACATCGGGTGACCTGCTGGCGGGTTTGCTCCTCGACGGCCTGCAGGCCCATTGGCCAGATCTGCAGGCCAGCGGCATCGGTGGCCCACAGATGCAGCGCCGGGGGTTTGCTGCCTGGTGGCCCAGCGAGAAGCTTGCCGTGCATGGCTACAGCATGGAGGTGTTGCGCCGGCTGCGCGAGTTGCTGGGTATCCGCAAACAGCTGCGCACCCGGTTGCTCCGGGACCGTCCGGACGTCTTCGTGGGCGTGGACGCCCCCGATTTCAACCTGGGGCTGGAGGCCGACCTGCGCGCTGCAGGCGTCAAGACCGTTCACTTCGTGTGCCCTTCCATCTGGGCCTGGCGTGCGGAACGCGTCGAGAAGATTCGCCGCAGCGCTGATCACGTGTTGTGCATTTTTCCGTTCGAGCCTGAACTGCTGGCGCGCCATGGCATTGCCGCCACCTACGTGGGTCACCCGCTGGCGGGTGTGATTCCCATGGTGCCCGACCGCGCTGCGGCCCGCGCCCAGCTCGGGCTGCAGGACTCGGATGAGGTGCTGGCCATTTTGCCGGGCAGCCGCTCTTCAGAGGTCACCTACATTGCTCAACCCTTTTTTGAGGCTGCAGCGCTTGTCCGTAAAGCGCGACCAGCTATCAAATTGGTAGTGCCTGCCGTGCCGGCGCAGCACGATCGCATCGTGCAGGCCGTTCAAGCCGCCGGGCTGGGCGGTGCGGTGCAGATTGTGTCCGGGCAGTCCCATGCCGTGCTGGCTGCGTGTGATGCCACGCTGATTGCCAGTGGTACCGCCACGCTGGAGGCTGCGCTGTTCAAGCGCCCCATGGTCATTGGCTACCACATGCACCCGTGGAGCTGGTGGCTCATGCGCCGCAAACAACTGCAGCCCTGGGTGGGGTTGCCCAACATTCTGTGTGGCGAATTCGTGGTGCCCGAGCTGATCCAGGATGCCGCGACACCCCAGGCGCTGTGCGCGGCAACGCTGCAGTGGCTGGAGGCACGCCAGCACGACCCCGAAAAAATCGCGGCCCTGGAGCAGCGCTTTACCGCACTGCACGAAAGCTTGCACCGCAACACTCCCCAACTCGCTGCCGATGCGATCCAGAAAATCCTCCATCCCGCTGCCTGAACAGGCCTGCCTGCCCTGGCACCCGCCAGGCCTGGTGGCTGGCGTGGACGAAGCGGGCCGTGGCCCGCTGGCAGGGCCTGTGGTGGCGGCTGCAGTCATCCTGGATGACCTGCATCCCATCGCAGGCCTGGCAGACTCCAAAAAGCTCACGCCGGCCCGGCGCGAAAAGCTCTACGACGAAATCCGCGCCAAGGCGCTGTGCTGCAGCATTGCCGAGGCCAGCGTGGAAGAGATTGACCGGCTCAATATCCTGCAGGCCACGATGCTGGCCATGCGGCGGGCCGTGATGGGGCTGCGCCTGAAGCCGGTCATGGTGCTGGTCGATGGCAATCGGCTTCCCACGCTCGACATCCAGGCCGAGGCCATCGTCAAGGGCGATGCACTGGTGCCGGCCATCTCGGCCGCGTCCATCCTGGCCAAGGTGCACCGCGACCGCTGGTGCGCGCAGATCCATGAAGAATTTCCGCAGTATGGGTTCGACGGTCACAAAGGCTATGGCACGGCGGTGCACATGGCAGCGCTGCGCGAGCACGGCGCCTGCGTTCACCACCGGCGCTCGTTTGCGCCCGTCGCGCAGAATCTGCTTTTCTGAACCTGTCTGCCCATGACTTCGTCGTTGATCACCACCATCCATTCGCGGGACAACACCTTCGTGAAAGACCTGCGCCGTCTTGCGCAGGACACCACGGCCTACCGCAAGCAGGGCCGGGTCTGGCTGGAGGGCGACCACCTTTGCCGTGCGGCCCTGGAGCGTGGCCAGCGCGCATCCATTGCGGTGTTTTCAGAGTCTTTTTGGCCTCTGGCGCAGGTGGAATGGGCGCAAGCAGCTATTAAATTCATAGTAATTGCTGATGCGCTCTTTGCCGACATCAGCGGGCTGGAGTCCCCCGCCCGCATGGGTTTCATCATGGATCTGCCCGCGCCCGCTGCGCTGCAGCCGGATACAGCCACCGTCGTGCTGGACCGTGTTCAGGACGCGGGCAACGTGGGCTCCATCCTGCGCAGTGCGTCAGCGTTCGGGTTCCGGCAGGTGGTGGCCATCAAGGGCAGTGCGGCCCTGTGGTCGCCCAAGGTGCTGCGCGCCGGCATGGGGGCGCATTTTGCGCTGGACCTGATTGAGGGTGTGGAGCACGGCGAACTTCAATCGCTGCAGGTGCCCATGCTCGTCACCAGCTCGCACACGGGCGACTGGCTGCACCGTGCCGCCTTGCCCTGGCCGTGTGCCTGGGTGTTGGGCCACGAAGGGCAGGGCGTATCGTCTGCTCTGGAGGAACGCGCTGCGATGCGCATCCGCATCGCGCAACCCGGCGGGGAAGAGTCCCTCAACGTCGCGGCAGCGGCGGCAATCTGCCTGCATGCCAGCGGCGCCGGGCGCTGACGCCGCCGGTAGCCAAGCCTGCGGACGGACCCGCGGGGGCGGGCCCTTGTCCCCGCCAATACCCAAGAACACTGGCTGTGGCAACAAGGTTATGCAAGGCATGCATTTTCCGGCAAACCTGCACCGAGAGATATAATCGGGAGCTTTTCTCGCAACAGCGTCGCCCGACCGCACCCAAAGCAACAACCCATCTGAGAGCAGCCACCAGCACTTGCGTACCTTTGCGTGCACGAGTGGACTGCAGGCGCCGGGCGACCGTAACCATCCGGAGAACCCAGTGCTTTTGTCTCTACAGGGAAACTTCCCGCCCGCCATCCTGGCGCTCGCAGACGGCACGGTCTTTATCGGCAATTCGATTGGTGCCACCGGCACCACCGTCGGCGAGGTGGTGTTCAACACCGCCATCACCGGCTACCAGGAAATCCTTACCGACCCGAGCTACTGCCAGCAGATCGTGACCCTCACGTATCCGCACATCGGCAACTACGGCGTCAATGTGGAGGACATCGAAGCCGACAAGGTCCACGCCGCAGGCCTGATCATCAAAGACCTGCCCTTGCTGGCAAGCAACTTCCGCTCGACGGAAACGCTCTCTCAGTACCTTGTGCGTGAGAAGACGGTGGCCATCGCCAACATCGATACCCGAAAGCTCACTCGGCTGCTGCGCAGCAAGGGTGCGCAAAACGGCGCCATCATCGGCCTTGCCGCAGGGCAGGCTGTCACGCAGGCGCTCATCGACGAAGCCATCGCCAAGGCCAAGGCGGCCCCCAACATGGCCGGGCTGGATCTGGCCCAGGTGGTGACCACGGCAGCGCGTTATGAGTGGACCCAGACTGAGTGGAAGCTGGGCACCGGTTACGGCGAGCTGTCGGTACCGCAGTTTCACGTAGTGGCGTACGACTTTGGCGTCAAGAAGAACATCCTGCGCATGCTGGCCGAGCGCGGCTGCAAGGTCACCGTCGTGCCCGCGAAGACGCCTGCCGCTGAGGTGCTTGCCATGAAGCCGGATGGTGTTTTCCTGTCCAACGGCCCTGGCGACCCAGAGCCTTGCGACTACGCGATTGCAGCGACCCGCACCATTGTGGACAGCGGCATGCCTACCTTCGGCATCTGCCTGGGGCACCAGATCATGGCCCTGGCCGCAGGCGCCAAGACCTTCAAGATGACCCACAGCCACCACGGTGCCAACCACCCGGTGAAGGACCTGGACACGGGCCGCGTGAGCATCACGAGCCAGAACCACGGTTTTGCGGTGGACATGGACTCGCTGCCCGCCAATCTGCGCGCCACGCATGTGAGCCTGTTTGATGGCACGCTGCAAGGGCTGGTCCACAAGGACAAGCCCGCTTTCTGTTTCCAGGGGCATCCTGAGGCATCCCCCGGTCCGCACGACATCGCATACCTGTTTGACCGCTTCACCGACGCCATGCGCGCGGCAAAAGCCGGTTAAGCGCGGAAGGAAACAGCACCATGAAACTGTTCAGCTTCCCCCTTGCATCGCTGGAAAAGGCGATCCACAAGCGTGTCCTGACCCTGCCTTCGCCCCACCGTGAGTGGTTCACGGAACGTTGGGCGCAAAAGCCCTACAAGAAAGCGTTTGTCGAGAACAAGGCCATGCCGCTCGTCACGCTCGTGGCCAAGGGCAAGACGCTGGACGATGCTGCCTTTGCAGAGCTGCTGCAGGAGTGGGAAGTGACGTTTTATGACGCGGAAGAAGAAGTCTTGCGCCCACTGATCCAGGGCGACGGCCTGCTGCAGCTGATGCAGAAGAACCTTCCTCCCGCACGCGCCGAGGCGCTGCTTGCCAAGTTGACCCAGCGGCGTTTGCCCGCAGATGCAGCAGCAGCCTCAGCCCCCACCCCCAGCCCCCAGGCAGCCGAACCCACGATCGACTGATCGACGCACCATGCCAAAACGCACAGACATCAAAAGCATTCTCATCATCGGCGCTGGCCCGATCATCATCGGCCAGGCCTGCGAGTTCGACTACTCCGGCGTGCAGGCCTGCAAGGCCCTGCGCGAAGAAGGTTACAAGGTCATCCTGATCAACAGCAACCCTGCGACGATCATGACCGACCCGGCCACCGCCGATGTGACCTACATCGAGCCCATCACCTGGCAGACGGTCGAGAAGATCATCGCCAAGGAGCGTCCCGACGCCATCCTGCCCACCATGGGTGGCCAGACAGCGCTCAACTGCGCGCTGGACCTGTGGCACAACGGCGTGCTCGACAAATACAAGGTGGAGCTCATCGGCGCCACACCCGAAGCCATCGACAAGGCCGAAGACCGCTTGAAGTTCAAGGACGCCATGACCAAGATCGGTCTGGGCTCCGCTCGCTCCGGCATCGCCCACAGCATGGACGAAGCCTGGGCCGTGCAAAAGACCGTGGGTTTCCCCACCGTGATCCGCCCCAGCTTCACGCTGGGCGGTACGGGCGGCGGCATTGCCTACAACCCCGAAGAGTTCGAGACCATCTGCAAGCGCGGCCTCGAAGCCTCGCCCACCAACGAGCTGCTGATCGAAGAGTCGCTGCTCGGCTGGAAAGAGTACGAGATGGAAGTGGTCCGCGACAAGGCGGACAACTGCATCATCATCTGCTCCATCGAAAACCTGGACCCGATGGGTGTGCACACGGGCGACTCGATCACCGTGGCCCCCGCGCAGACGCTGACCGACAAGGAATACCAGATCATGCGCAACGCCTCGCTCGCGGTGCTGCGCGAGATCGGCGTGGACACGGGCGGTTCCAACGTGCAGTTCTCGGTCAACCCGAAGGACGGCCGCATGATCGTCATCGAGATGAACCCGCGCGTGTCGCGTTCGTCGGCGCTGGCCTCCAAGGCCACGGGCTTCCCGATTGCCAAGGTCGCCGCCAAGCTGGCCGTGGGCTATACGCTCGACGAGCTCAAGAACGAAATCACGGGCGGTGCCACGCCTGCATCGTTCGAGCCTTCGATCGACTACGTGGTCACCAAGATCCCACGTTTTGCGTTCGAAAAATTCCCCACGGCCGACAGCCGCCTGACCACGCAGATGAAGTCGGTGGGCGAGGTCATGGCCATGGGCCGCACCTTCCAGGAATCCTTCCAGAAAGCCCTGCGCGGCCTGGAAGTTGGCGTGGACGGCATGAACGAGAAAACCCAGGACCGCGAGACGCTCGAAAAAGAACTGGGCGAGCCGGGCCCCGAGCGCATCTGGTATGTGGGTGACGCCTTTGCCATGGGCCTGTCGGTGGACGAGGTGTACGACCTCACCAAGATCGACAAATGGTTCCTGGTGCAGATCGAGGAGATCGTGAAGATCGAACTCGAACTGGACCAGCTCGCCGCTGAGAAGGGTGAGGGCGCACTGGCATCGCTGGATGCTGACACGCTGCGCGCGCTCAAGAAGAAGGGCTTCTCGGACCGCCGCCTGGCCAAGCTGCTCAAGACCACTGAAAAGTCGGTGCGCGAAGCACGCCGCGCGCTCAACGTGCGCCCCGTGTACAAGCGCGTGGACACCTGCGCGGCCGAGTTCGCCACCAACACCGCCTACATGTACTCGACCTACGAGGACGAGTGCGAAGCGGAGCCCACGAACAACAAGAAGATCATGGTGCTGGGCGGTGGCCCGAACCGCATCGGCCAGGGTATCGAGTTTGACTATTGCTGCGTGCACGCCGCACTCGCCATGCGCGAGGATGGCTACGAAACCATCATGGTCAACTGCAACCCTGAAACGGTGTCCACCGACTACGACACGTCGGACCGCCTGTACTTCGAGCCGCTCACTCTCGAAGACGTGCTCGAGATCGTGGACAAGGAAAAGCCGGTTGGCGTGATCGTGCAGTACGGGGGCCAGACGCCGCTCAAGCTCGCACTGGGCCTGGAAGCCGAAGGCGTACCGATCATCGGCACCAGCCCGGACATGATCGATGCTGCGGAAGACCGCGAGCGTTTCCAGAAGCTGCTGGGTGACCTGGGCCTGCGCCAGCCGCCCAACGCTACCGCACGCACTGAAGCCGAAGCACTGGAAAAAGCCGCCGCCCTGGGCTACCCCCTGGTGGTGCGCCCCAGCTACGTGCTGGGTGGCCGTGCGATGGAAATCGTGCACGAGCAGCGCGACCTGGAGCGCTACATGCGCGAGGCCGTCAAGGTGAGCAACGACTCGCCCGTGCTGCTGGACCGCTTCCTGAACGACGCCATCGAGTGCGATGTGGACTGCCTGCGCGACCCCGAAGGCAAGACCTTCATCGGTGGCGTGATGGAGCACATCGAGCAAGCGGGCGTGCACTCGGGTGACTCGGCCTGCTCGCTGCCCCCTTACTACCTCAAGCAGGCCACGGTGGATGAGCTCAAGCGCCAGTCTGCCGCCATGGCGGAAGGCCTGAATGTGGTGGGCCTGATGAACGTGCAGTTCGCCATCCAGGAAGTGGACGGCCAGGACGTGATCTATGTGCTGGAAGTGAACCCCCGCGCCTCGCGCACGGTGCCGTTCGTTTCCAAGGCCACCGGTATCCAGCTGGCCAAGGTCGCGGCGCGTTGCATGGCCGGCCAGACGCTGGCTTCGCAGGGCATCACCAAGGAAGTCACCCCGCCTTACTTCAGCGTGAAGGAAGCCGTGTTCCCCTTCGTCAAGTTCCCGGGCGTGGACACCATCCTCGGCCCCGAGATGAAGTCCACGGGCGAGGTTATGGGCGTGGGCAAGACCTTTGGCGAAGCCTTTGTGAAGAGCCAGCTGGGTGCGGGCACCAAGCTGCCCACCTCGGGCAAGGTGTTCCTCACCGTGAAGAACAACGACAAGCCCCGCGCAGTGGATATCGCGCGTCAATTGGTGGCGCTGGGCTTTGATCTGGTGGCCACCAAAGGCACCGCTGCAGCGATTGCCGAGGCGGGTGTCCCGGTGGTAGTGGTCAACAAGGTCACCGAAGGCCGCCCGCACATCGTGGACATGATCAAGAACAACGAGATTGTCATGGTCATCAACACCGTCGAAGAGCGCCGCAATGCGATTGCTGACTCGCGTGCAATCCGCACCTCGTCGCTGCTGGCCCGCGTGACCACCTTCACGACCATCTTCGGTGCCGAGGCCGCCGTGGAGGGCATGAAGTACCTGGACAAGCTCGACGTGTACTCGGTACAGGAGCTGCACGCCCAACTGGCTGCTTGAGCATCGGCAAAAGCGGCATAATTGCCGCCTGAACAGAGACCGCCGCGCGGCAACGTGCGGCGGTTTCCTTTTGTAGACTCGTCCATCGTAGTGTCCCGCCCCGCGCGGGCATGCATGGCGACTGACCGGTGGAAGTGCTTTTGGCGCTTTCACCGTTTTGACTTATGGAGACACAACACGATGGCCACCATTCCGATCACCAAGCGCGGCGCTGAAAAGCTCAAGGAGGAGCTGCATCGCCTCAAAACCATTGAACGCCCCGCCGTGATCACGGCCATTGCAGAGGCGCGTGCGCAAGGTGACCTCAGTGAAAACGCCGACTACGACGCCGCCAAAGACCGTCAGGGCTTCATCGAAGGCCGCATCCAGGAGATCGAGGGCAAGCTGTCGGTGGCGCAGGTGATCGACCCCAGCGCCGTGGATGGCGGCGGCAAGGTGGTCTTTGGCGCCACGGTGGAGCTCGAAGACGAAGAGTCTGGCGACCTCGTGAAGTACCAGATCGTGGGCGAGGACGAGGCGGATTTGAAGCAGGGGCTCATCAATATCTCGAGCCCCATCGCCCGTGCCTTGATCGGCAAGGAAGAGGGCGATACCGCCGAAGTGCAGGCTCCCGGCGGGATTCGCCGCTACGAAGTGGTGGCGGTCAGCTACCAGTGAGCGGGCACGGCATGTTCCACCGCCTTCCTGCCCTGGTCGCTGCGCTCTGGTGGGGCAGCCTGACCACCATCGGGTTTCTGGTGGTGCCGATGCTGTTTGCCCACCTTCCGTCGCCTATGGCGGCGGGCAACATGGCGGCGAAGCTTTTTGCCGCACAGACCTGGGTGGCGGTGGCCTGCTGTCTGGTGTTGCTGCTGATTTCAAGGCCAAAACAGGCTGTAGCGCAGTATCCATGGGCGCAAGCTGCTATGGTTTTTATGCTTGGCGGGTTGCTGCTGGCACTGCTCACGCAGTTTGGCGTGGCCCCCCGGATCGTGGCGCGGCAGGATCTTCGCCTGTGGCACAGCGTGGGGACGGTGATGTATGCGCTGCAGTGGTGCTGCGCACTGGCTGTGTTGTGGCAAACACTGCGACAGGACCCGGTACCGCCGTCCTCGCCCGGCGGGTCTGCCGACACCTGAACGCCAGTTGCCTGAAGGGCGTCCGGCGCAGCAGCCAGGGCCGCTGCAGAAGCAGCCTATTCGCGCCAGTGCTCGGCCACCCACGTGGCAGGCCGAATGAAGCGAAACCGCCGGTTGCGCCGCCCGGCCAAAGCATCGGGGGGATTGCATTCCCCATGAAATATCACGATGCGTGCGCCCGCTGGCACAAACGGCGGGCGCCAGTAGTTGGTCGGCCAGGGAGGTATGCCGTGGTATTTGAAACTCGGGCACCACGCAGCGGGCCAGTATTGCAACTTGCCCTGCCGGTGCAGAAAGTCCGACAAATAGGCCTGCTCATTGCGGAACTGCGCGCGGATTTCCGGGAAATGCGTGCGAAAGTGCTCCAGCACGTCAGGGTGTGCGCCGAGCTCAAAGCGATAGACCGACGAGTTGCCCGTGACGCGCCACGGCCGCTTGTAGTCGTGGATGATCAGAAATTCGCCCGGCTGGGTGAAAAAGTCGTCCAGGCTGCCGGTGATGACCACGTCCACATCCAGGAACAAGGCGGTGCCGCGCAGCCCGTGCAGGTCTTTGCTGAAGGTGGCCAGCTTGGTCCAGCCCCGTTCGGGGATGCCGGGCGGCAGGTCGAGCGCAGGGATGGGCAGGCATTGCACTTCGCTGCGAATGCCGGTGCTGTCATCGGTCAGGCAGACAAAGCGGAAGTCGCCGCTCAGGTGCCTGCGCACCATCGCATACAGCCGGTTGACGTATTCGGGGCCGTATTTCGTGCCCCATTTCATGCAGAGAATGTGGCGAGCGGGGGCCGAGCCGGCAGGGGCAGCAAAGGCTGCCGGGCCTGCCGGGCCTGCCGAGCCTGCATCGTGGCTCATCAGTCGGCCTGGCGCTTCTTGATGGATTTTTGCTTGGGTTTGGCGCGCTTGATCTGGCCACCCGGGGTGAGTCGCTGGTTGCCCAGCACGCGCAGCTGCTTGATCTCGGGGCGCTGGCCGCCGCGCTTGCTGTACTTGAGTACCTTGACGTCGCGCGGGCCGGGCATGCGGTCCTCATCGACCGTACGTTCCTTGACGGGTTGGGGGCGCCACAGCACCAGCAGCTTGCCGATGTGCTGGATCGGGGCTGCGTTGAGTTCGGCGGCGAGCTCCTGGTACATCAGCTCGCGCGCCACGCGGTCATCGTTGAAAACGCGCACCTTGATCAGGCCATGGGCGTTCAGGGCGGCGTCGATTTCCTTCTTGACCGCAGGGGTAAGTCCATCGCCACCGACCAGGACGACGGGGTCCAGGTGATGGGCATTGGCGCGTTGTTCCCGGCGCTCGGCGGGAGTCAGTTGAATTTGGGGCATGGGCCGTATTATCGGCGGTGCTGATTGTCGAGAGACAATGGCACGGTATGAAAGTCAAAACCCAAAGCAAGAAGGTCAACAAGGCGTGGTTGAACGACCATGTCAACGACACCTACGTCAAATTGGCCCAGAAAGAGGGTTACCGGGCCCGCGCTGCCTACAAGCTCAAGGAAATCGACGAACAACTGGGGCTCATCAAGCCGGGTTACACCGTGGTGGATCTGGGTTCCACACCAGGCGCCTGGAGCCAGTACCTGCGCAGGCGCATGTCGCCAGCCGGCGCTGCGTCGGGGCAGCTGAACGGGGTGATCATCGCGCTGGACATTCTGCCCATGGAGCCGATCGAGGGGGTTACTTACCTCAACGGTGATTTTCGTGAGCCGGAGGTGCTGGAACGCCTGGAGCAGGCACTGGAGGGAAGGGTGGTGGATGTCGTCGTGTCGGACATGGCGCCCAATCTGTCCGGGATCGAATCGGCTGACGCCGCGCGCATTGCGCATCTGGTCGAGCTGGCGGTGGATTTTGCTGGCAACCATTTGAAACCGGAGGGCGCTTTGGTGGTCAAGCTGTTCCACGGCAGCGGCTACAGTGATCTCGTGACCCTCTTCAAACAGACCTTCAAGGTCGTCAAGCCCCTTAAACCCAAGGCCTCGCGGGACAAGTCTTCCGAAACCTTCCTGGTGGGCATGGGGCTCCGGAAAACAGCCTGAGCGGGCTTGCCGCACATCAAGACTTCGCCGAACAGGGTTGAAAAGCCCGCGCTGTTTCCATGGGCGCTAGGGGGATTAGGGATGGCCGCCCGACTTGAAAGTCCTAAAATGGTCCGCACATGCGTGCCATGACGGCATCGTGTCCGTTTTCTGTTTCCTGTAACTGGAGCTCCGCTTGAACAATCAGTGGTTTTCAAAAATTGCCGTGTGGCTGGTTATCGCCATGGTGCTGTTCACGGTGTTCAAACAGTTTGACACCCGTGCCGGAGCCAGCGCAGGCCACGTCGGCTACTCGGAGTTCCTGGAGGAAGTCCGCAGCAACCGCATCAAGAGCGCCACCATCCAGGAAGGCCAAGGCGGCACCGAGATCGTGGCCGTCACCAATGACGACCGCAAGATCCGCACGACCGCCACCTACCTCGACCGTGGCCTCGTGGGCGACCTGATCAACAACAACGTCAAGTTCGACGTCAAGCCACGCGAAGAAGGGTCTCTCCTCATGACCCTGCTGGTCAGCTGGGGCCCCATGCTGCTGCTGATCGGCGTGTGGGTTTACTTCATGCGCCAGATGCAGGGCGGTGGCAAGGGCGGTGCCTTCAGCTTTGGCAAGAGCAAGGCGCGCATGCTCGATGAGAACAACAACCAGGTCACGTTCGCGGATGTGGCCGGTTGTGACGAGGCCAAGGAAGAAGTGAAGGAAGTTGTGGACTTCCTGAAAGACCCGCAAAAATTCCAGAAGCTGGGTGGCCGCATTCCACGGGGCCTGCTCCTCGTGGGTCCTCCCGGAACCGGCAAGACGCTGCTGGCCAAGTCCATTGCAGGCGAAGCCAAGGTGCCTTTCTTCAGCATCTCCGGCTCTGACTTTGTGGAGATGTTTGTGGGTGTGGGCGCGGCGCGCGTGCGCGACATGTTCGACAACGCCAAGAAGAACGCGCCCTGCATCATCTTCATCGATGAAATCGACGCCGTCGGACGCCAGCGTGGTGCGGGCCTGGGCGGCGGCAATGACGAGCGCGAACAGACCCTGAACCAGATGCTGGTGGAGATGGACGGCTTCGAGACCAACCTGGGCGTGATCGTGGTGGCAGCCACCAACCGCCCCGACATCCTGGACGCCGCCTTGCTGCGCCCCGGCCGTTTCGACCGGCAGGTGTACGTGACGCTGCCCGACATCCGCGGCCGCGAGCAGATCCTGAACGTGCACATGCGCAAGATTCCGGTGGGCCAGGATGTGAACCCCGGCATCATCGCCCGTGGCACGCCCGGCATGAGCGGTGCCGACCTGGCCAATCTGTGCAACGAGGCGGCGCTGATGGCTGCCCGCCGCAACGCCCGCACCGTGGAAATGCAGGACTTTGAAAAGGCCAAGGACAAGATCCTCATGGGCCCCGAGCGCAAGAGCATGGTCATGCCCGAGGAAGAGCGCCGCAATACGGCCTACCACGAGTCTGGCCACGCGCTGATCGGCAAGCTCCTGCCCAAGTGCGACCCTGTTCACAAGGTCACCATCATCCCCCGTGGCCGCGCCCTGGGCGTGACAATGAGCCTGCCCGCGCAAGACCGCTACAGCTACGACCGCGAATACATGCTCAACCAGATCAGCATGCTGTTCGGTGGCCGTATTGCCGAAGAAGTGTTCATGAACCAGATGACCACCGGTGCCAGCAACGACTTCGAGCGCGCCACGCACATCGCCCGTGACATGGTGACGCGCTACGGAATGACCGATGCCCTGGGCCCCATGGTCTACGCGGAGAACGAAGGCGAAGTGTTCCTCGGCCGCTCGGTCACCAAGACCACCACCATGAGCGAGCAGACCATGGAAAAGGTGGACATGGAGGTGCGTCGCATCATCGACGAGCAGTACAACCTGGCCCGCCGCCTGATCGAGGAAAACAGCGACAAGATGCACGCCATGGCCAAGGCCCTGCTCGAATGGGAAACCATCGACACCGAGCAGCTTGATGACATCATGGCTGGCAAAGAGCCCCGGCCACCGAAGGACTGGACGCCTCGCACGCCTCCCTCTTCGGGTGGAGACAACTCCAGTGGCGGAACGCCTGCCGTGACGACCGATACCGCGCCCTCTGCTGCGTGAGTGTGGTTTGAGTCAGCCATCCAACGGGGCCACGCGCCCCGTTTTTCATGGCCGCTGTGGCGGCGCCTGTTGGATGAAATGCTTCGGTGCAGGCCCTCGCGCCGTTTTCGGATGAACCCATGACCTGGCTTACTTCACGGTTTTCTGTTGACCTCACGCAGCCCTGCGTGATGGGTATTGTCAACGTCACCCCTGACTCATTCTCCGATGGGGGGCGCAATGCCTCGACTGCCAGTGCGCTGCGCCACTGCGAACAGCTCATCAAGGATGGCGCGCACATTTTGGATATCGGTGGAGAGTCCACGCGGCCCGGCAGCCCCCCGGTCTCTCTGGCAGAAGAGCTGGCACGTGTGGTGCCCGTGGTGCGCGACGCGGCCACGCTGGGTGTGCCGATATCCGTGGACACCTACAAGCCCGAGGTGATGCAGGCCGTGCTGGACTTGGGGGCCGACATCATCAATGACATCTGGGCCCTGCGTCAGGCAGGGGCAGCAGCGGTGGTGGCCGCGCATCCGCGCTGCGGCGTGTGCCTGATGCATATGCATCGCGATCCGCAGACCATGCAGGTGGCGCCCATGGCGGGCGATGTAGTGCCCGATGTGCTATCGTTTTTGAAGCAATCGGCGCTTGACCTGCAAGCGCTAGGGGTCGAAAAGAACCGGATAGTGCTGGACCCGGGCATAGGTTTCGGAAAAACGGTGGAGCAGAATTTCGCGCTGCTCGCAAGGCAGTCGGTCTTGCAGGCGGCGGGCTATCCGGTTCTGGCGGGGTGGTCACGCAAATCCTCGCTGGGTTCGGTCACCGGGCTCGACGTACAGGATCGCCTGGCACCCAGCGTTGTGGCGGCCGTGTTGGCGGTGGACCGGGGCGCATCGGTAGTGCGGGTGCATGACGTGCGCGAAACGGTGGCGGCACTGGCCGTGTGGGCGGCCATGCAAAGGGCGGTCTGAGGCCGGTAAAGCAGGAAGGCTGGTACGGCCACACTGGATGTCCATGCCGGCGAGGGTCCGGCGATTCACAAAACAACGAAAATCTCACGAGGAGACGCTACAGCATGACGCGCCAGTATTTTGGAACCGACGGCATTCGCGGCACGGTGGGGGAGCCGCCCATCACCCCCGATTTTGTTTTGCGCCTGGCCCATGCGGTGGGGCGTGTGTTGCGTCGCACGGAAGAGCGGCCCACCGTGCTCATTGGCAAGGACACGCGCATATCCGGCTACATGCTCGAGAGCGCCCTGGAGTCGGGGTTCAACTCGGCGGGCGTGGATGTGGTGTTGCTCGGTCCCTTGCCCACGCCCGGCGTGGCGTACCTCACACGCGCCCAGCGCGCGAGCCTGGGGGTGGTGATCAGCGCCAGCCATAACCCCTATCCCGACAACGGCATCAAATTCTTCAGTGCGCAAGGCACCAAGCTTTCTGACGAGTGGGAGCTTGCAGTGGAAACGGCTCTCGCTGAGGCCCCTGTGTGGGCCGACTCGGCCAGCCTGGGCAAGGCGCGGCGGCTGGATGATGCGGCGGGGCGTTACATCGAGTTCTGCAAAAGCACCTTCCCCCACGACCTGACCTTGAAAGGGCTCCGGGTTGTGGTGGATGCGGCGCATGGTGCAGCCTACCAGGTGGCCCCCAAGGTGTTCCACGAGCTGGGCGCAGACGTGATACCGATAGGTTGTGCACCGGATGGCCTCAACATCAATCACGAAGTTGGCGCCACACACCCCGACGCCCTGGTGCGTGCGGTGCGTGCCAACCATGCGGATTACGGCATCGCGCTGGACGGCGATGCCGACCGCCTGCAGGTGGTGGATGCCACGGGGCGCCTGTACAACGGTGACGAGCTCTTGTACCTGATGGCGTCCGACCGCATGGGCCGCGACGAGCATGTGCCGGGCGTGGTGGGCACGTTGATGACCAACATGGCCGTCGAGGTGGCACTGCAGCAACGGGGCGTGAAGTTTGTGCGGGCCAAGGTGGGCGACCGCTACGTGCTGGAAGAACTGTCGCGCCACCAATGGGTGCTGGGCGGCGAGGGTTCGGGCCACCTGCTGGCGCTGGACCGCCACACCACCGGCGACGGCCTTGTCAGTGCGCTGCAGGTGCTGCAGGCCTGTGTGCGCAGCGGTAGCACCCTCGCGCAGCTGCTGGCCGACATCACGCTGTACCCGCAGGTGCTGCTCAACGTCCGCCTGCCCCCCGGACTGGACTGGAAGTCGAACCGGTTGCTGGCAGACACCACCCGGGCCGTGGAACAGGAGCTTGGCGACACCGGTCGCGTACTGATCCGCGCGAGCGGCACCGAGCCGTTGCTGCGGGTGATGGTGGAGGCGCGCGAGGCGCAGGTGGCCAGCGCGTGTGCACAGCGACTGGCAGATGCAGCCCGCGCGGGCTGATGGGCTGGAGAAACGGGCGTTTCATGAACCCTTCCGCTTCTGAAGCCTCTGGCTCCATCACCATCTGCCGCGCGGACTACGGCAACGCACACGACGCCGCGGCACTGGTTTCACTGCTCGACAGCTATGCGCGGGAGCCCGCGGGCGGCGGCGTCCCCTTGCGCGACGATGTCAAACAAGGCTTGGTTGAAGCACTGGGCCAGCGCCCCCAGGCCTTCAGCGTGCTCGCCTGGGCCACGCGGCCAGAGGCCGCCGGAGGCCGGGTACCCGTGGGCCTTGTGAATTGCTTTGAAGGGTTTTCGACCTTTGCCTGCCAGCCGCTGGTGAACGTGCACGACGTCGTGGTGCTACCGGCGTGGCGGGGGCAGCGCATTGCCCAGCGGATGCTGCACCTGGTCGAGGCCATTGCCCGTGAACGCGGCGCCTGCACACTCACGATGGAAGTGCTCTCTGGCAACGAGAGCGCCTTGCGCGCCTACGCCCGCGAAGGCTTTGCCGCCTACACCCTCGACCCCGAAATGGGGCAGGCACAGTTCTTGCAAAAAATGCTGGATTGAACTGGCTGCTTGCACCATCCAAATCCTTGCCCGTCGCGCGGAAATCCGTCGCGGTGAGGCGCACCAAGGGTTTGCCTCGACCGCGTAAACCCCGATGCCCGTCGGGGGGACGTATCGTTAAGGTCCGGGTTCGGCACCAAGAACGCGCACTGCAGCGGTTCAAGGTCATCCACATTCCATCTTGTTTTGGAGAGAACCCGTTATGAACAAATCCCCATTGCGCATTGCCGCCGCCTGCCTTGCCACCGCAGCCGCGTTTGCGACTGCCCCGGCGCACGCCGGCAAGACCCTGGACGGTATCAAGTCCCGTGGCCAGGTGGTTTGCGGTGTCAACACCGGACTGGCCGGGTTCTCTGCGGCAGACTCCAACGGCAAATGGTCCGGTCTGGACGTGGACATCTGCCGCGCCGTGGCTGCGGCCGTGCTGGGCGATGGTGAGAAGGTCAAGTACGTGCCCTTGAACGCACAGCAGCGCTTTACGGCCCTGCAGTCGGGCGAGGTGGATGTGCTCTCGCGCAACACCACGTTCTCGCTCACACGTGATGCATCTCTGGGCCTGCACCAGACAGCAGTGACCTACTACGACGGCCAGGGCTTCATGGTGCCCGCCAAGAGCAACATCAAGAGCGCCAAACAGCTCAAGGGTCAGACGGTGTGCGTGCAATCCGGCACCACCACCGAGAAGAACCTGACCGACTATTCCAAGGCGAACAACCTCGCGATCAAGCCGGTGGTGTTCGAGAAGGTGGAAGCTGCCACGGGTGCCTACTTCGCTGGCCGCTGCATCGCCTACACCACCGACGCCTCGGGCCTGGCCTCGGTGCGCAACAAGGAAGCCAAGGACCCCACCGAGCATGTGATCCTGCCCGAGCTCATCTCCAAGGAGCCGCTCGGCCCCATGGTGCGCCGGGGTGACGACGAGTGGTTTGCCATCGTCAAGTGGGTGGTGTATGGGCTGATCGAGGCGGAGGAATATGGCATCACCCAGGCCAATCTTGATCAGATGAAGACCAGCACCGATCCCGTGGTGCAGCGCATTCTGGGTACCACGGAAGACACCGGCAAGCTGCTGGGGCTGGAGCGCGACTGGATGGCCCGCGCCATCAAGACGACGGGCAACTATGGCGAGATCTTTGAGCGCAACGTGGGGCCCAAGTCGGCCCTGGCCCTGCCGCGTGGTCTGAACAACCAGTGGAACAAGGAAGGCCTGATGTACGCCTTCCCGATTCGCTGATCCTGGCAACCCTGTGGTGTGCTAGCGCACGCCACAGCCGTTGTGCCGGATGCCGCCGGCTGGCCCTGCGCTGGCAAGCGGTACCCCATTTCCTGATGGATACCGAGGCGCCACGCACTACCGTGCGTGCGACCTCGCCCTGTCGTGACCTCTGCCATCCCGGAGGTTGCGCGTTCCCATCGTCTTTGATTGAGCAGGCATGCCACCCTCTCGCCTTCCTCCCAAAAAACGCTCGTGGTCCTGGCGCAGCCAGGCTTTCCGGGGCCTCATCTACCAGCTGCTGGCTGCTGGCCTGATTGGGCTCGTGGTGTGGTTTCTGGCCAAGAACACCATGCACAACATGCAGGTGCGCGGCATCCAGAGCGGGTTTGATTTTTTGACCCAGCCCGCCGGTTTTGACATTGGCGAAGGCCTGTACCCGTTCGACTCCGGCGAGCCCTACTGGCGCGCATTCCTGATGGGCGTGGTCAATACGCTGCGGGTTGCGGTGATTGGCATCGTGCTGACCACTGTGCTCGGTACCTTGCTGGGCGTGGGGCGCTTTTCACGCAACGCATTGGTGCGTGGTCTTTGTTCGGCCTATGTGGAGCTGTTTCGCAACGTGCCGATCCTGCTGCAGTTGCTGACCTGGTACCTGGTGCTGACCGAAACCCTGCCCGCCAGTTACGAGCCCTGGAAAGTGGGTCCGTTCTTCCTGAGCAAGGGCGGGCTCAACTTTCCGATCCCCGTATGGGCCACGGGCCACGGAGTCGCCGCTGTCGGGCTGCTGCTGGGGTGCGTGGCGGCGTGGGCTTACCGGCGTTGGGCCATGCGGCAGTTTGAAGCCACGGGCCGGATTCGCAGCACGTTCTGGGTGCCCGTGGCCGTGGTGGTGGCCGGGGGGCTGCTGGGCTGGGTGGCCGGCGGTGCGCCCGCGCAAATGAACTCGCCCATCAAGGGGGAGTTCGCCATCGAGAATGGCGGCGCGCTGACGCCCGAGTTTCTGGCCGTGTTGCTGGGCCTCACGTTCTACACATCGGCTTTTGTGGCCGAAGTGGTGCGCGCCGGTATCCAGTCGGTCTCCAGCGGGCAGGGCGAGGCGGCAGCGGCGCTGGGGCTCAACCGCAGCCAGCAGATGCGCCTGGTGATGCTGCCGCAGGCCTTGCGCGTCATCATTCCGCCGCTGACCAGCCAGTACCTGAATCTCACCAAAAACTCCTCGTTGGCGGTGGCCATTGGCTACCCCGATGTCGTGTCGATCTCCAACACCGCGCTGAATCAGACCGGACGTGCGGTGGAATGCATTTCCATCGTCATGCTGGTGTACCTCAGCACGTCCCTCATCACCTCGCTGCTGATGAACTGGTACAACGCGCGCGCCGCGATCAAGGAGCGCTGACACCATGGTGGCCAAAACCTTTGAACCCATTGCCCCGCGCCCCGCGCCGGTGCAAAACCGCGGCCTCGCAGGATGGCTGCGCAGCAACCTGTTTGCCGACTGGAAAACCTCGCTCTCCACCGTCATCCTGGGTGGGTTGCTGCTCTGGTATGTGCCGCAGTTCCTCAATTGGGGTGTGTTCCAGGCCATCTGGCGGCCAGATTCTGACGCCTGCCGGGTGGACGGGGTCGGCGCCTGCTGGGGCGTTATCGCCGAGAAATACCGCCTCATCATCTTCGGGCGCTATCCGTTTGACGAACAGTGGCGCCCCCTGGTGGCCACGGTGCTGATGGTGTCGATGCTGGTGGCCAGTTGCACCCGTGCGTTCTGGCGCCCGTGGCTGGTGTTGCTGTGGGCGGTGGTGCTGGCCAGTTTTTTTGGCCTGATGTACGGCAACGTGCTGGGCCTGACCAAGGTGGAAACCGACCGCTGGGGCGGGTTGCCGCTCACCATATTGCTGGCCTCGCTGTCCATCGTGATGGCGTTCCCACTGGCCTTGGTGGTGGCGCTGGGCCGGCGGTCGTCGCTGCCGGCCATCCGCACGTTCTGCACCATCTATGTGGAGCTGGTGCGCGGGGTTCCGCTGATCTCGGTGCTGTTCATGGCATCGTTCATGTTCCCGCTGTTCATGCCCCAAGGCATGACGATTGATGTGCTCATCCGCGTGCTGGCGGGCATCACGCTCTTTGCTGCGGCCTATATGGCCGAGGTGATCCGGGGTGGCTTGCAGGCCATTCCCAAGGGGCAGGTGGAGGCGGCTGCCACGCTGGGCCTGTCGTACTGGCAGACGCAGCGCAAGATCGTGCTGCCGCAGGCGCTGGCCATTGTGGTGCCCGGCATCATGAACAGCTTCATCGCGATCTTCAAGGACACCTCGCTGGTCACCATCGTGAGCCTGTACGAGCTGACCGGCTCGCTGGGGCTGGCCCTCAACTCCGATGCCGACTGGCGGCCCTACAAGATCGAGGGCTACCTGTTCATCGCGCTCATCTACTTTGCGTTCTGTTTCTCCATGTCGCGCTACAGCCTGTGGGTGGAGAAGCAGGCCAACAAAGGACGCCAGCGCTAATGCCACCCGAAATCCATTCCGCCATGTCTGAACCCATCATTACCTTTGACAAAGTCAACAAGTGGTACGGCAATAACTTTCATGTACTGCGCGATATCGACCTGCAGGTTGCCAAGGGCGAGCGCATTGTGGTGTGCGGCCCCTCGGGCTCGGGCAAATCCACGCTGATCCGCTGCATCAACCGGCTGGAAGAGCACCAGGAAGGGCGCCTGATTGTGGATGGCGTAGAGCTGTCCGACGACATCAAGGCCATTGACACCATCCGCAAGCAGGTGGGCATGGTGTTCCAGCAGTTCAACCTGTTTCCGCACCTGACGGTGCTGGAGAACCTGACACTCTCGCCCATGTGGGTGGGCAAGCTCCCCAAGAAGGAGGCCGAGGCGCGTGCCATGCAGCAGCTCGAACGCGTGCGCATTGCCGAGCAGGCGGGCAAGTACCCGCTGCAGCTCTCGGGCGGGCAGCAGCAGCGCGTGGCAATTGCCCGGGCCTTGTGCCTCACGCCCAAGATCATGCTGTTTGACGAGCCGACGTCGGCCCTGGACCCGGAGATGATCAAGGAAGTGCTGGACGTGATGATCGAGCTGGCAAACCAGGGCATCACCATGATCTGCGTCACGCACGAAATGGGCTTTGCCAAGGCGGTGGCCGACCGCGTGATCTTCATGGACCAGGGACAGATCGTGGAGCAGAACACCCCGACCGAGTTCTTCAACAACCCACAGAACGAGCGCAGCCGCGATTTCCTGTCCAAGATCCTCGGTCACTGAGGGTTGGCAGTGCGGATTTCAATGTCTTGGTGCTATTAAATTAGTAGCTGTTAGCGCTTGCTGGATAAGCGCTGGAGACCGTTTTTGATTGAATTTCTAGTGCACGATGCGTCGCATGAAAGCCTCCAGCTCCGGCGCAGGTAGCGGCGTGCTGAAGTGATAGCCTTGCGCTTCGTCGCAGCCCTGTTCCCGCAGGAAGGTCAGCTGGCCCTCCGTCTCCACGCCTTCGGCCGTGGTGCGCATGCCAAGGGCCTGTGCCATGCGGATGATGGCGCTGACGATGGCACGGTCGTTGATGTCGTTGCCCAGGTCGCGCACAAACGATTGATCGATCTTGAGCTTGAAGATCTGGAACCGCTTGAGCTGGCTGAGCGATGAATAACCGGTACCAAAGTCGTCCATCGACATGCGCACGCCGCGCGCGTGCAGCTGGTCCATGGTGGCCACAGCAGCATGCGGGTCGTCCACGGCCACGCCTTCGGTCAGCTCCAGCTCCAGCGAATCCGGCGGCAGGTCAAACTCGGCCAGCATGCGGCTGACCAGCTCGGGCAGCTGGGGCTGGCGGAACTGGATCGCCGACAGGTTGACCGCCATCGCGAGCCCCGGGAACCCGCCGCATCGCCAGGTCTTGAGCTGGGCCAGCGCCGTGCGCAGCACCCATTCGCCGATCTGCAGTATCTGGCCGCTGTCTTCCGCGATGGGGATGAATTCGGCGGGAGACACAGGGCCCAGTTGCGGGTGGTGCCAGCGCAACAGCGCCTCCACGCTGTGCACCGAGCCCGTTGCAAGGCACATCTGTGGCTGGTAGTGCAGGTGAAACTGGTCGCGCTCCAGCGCGCGGCGCAAGGCGTTCTCCAACTGCAGTGCGCGCACCGACTGGGCCTGCATCTCGGGCGTGAAGAAGCGGAACGTGTTGCGGCCGTCCAGCTTGGCGTGGTACATCGCCACGTCGGCCGACTGGGTCAGGGTGTCGAAGTCGGCACCGTCCTGCGGGAACAGCGCAATGCCCATGGACGGCGCCATGGTGAGTTCGTGGTGGTCGATCTGGTAGTGCTGGCGCGAAGCCTCCTGCAGCTTGCCAGCTACGCGCGCAGCGCCGTGGGCGTTGGCACCGGGCAGCAGCAGGATGAACTCGTCACCACCCAGGCGTGAGACGGTGTCCTTGTCGCGCACCACCGCCCGCAGCCGCTTGGCGATCTCGACCAGCAGCGCGTCGCCCACGCGGTGGCCCAGTGAGTCGTTGACATGTTTGAAGTGGTCCAGGTCCAGGAAGATCACCGCCAGGGGGGTTCCGCCCGCTTGCGCCACGCGGATGGCCTGCTGCGCGCGCTCGGACAGCAGTGTGCGGTTGGGCAGGCCGGTCAGCGCGTCGTAGTGCGCCAGCCAGTAGATGCGCTCCTGGTCAGCCTTGCGGTCGCGGATCTCCTGGTGCAGGTTGTCCACAGTTTCACGCAGCTCGCGGGTGCGGTCTTGCACCTGCCGCTCAAGGTTCTCATGGGCACGGGCCAGCGCGGCCTGGGCCTGCTTGCGCTCGGTGATGTCCATCGTGATCCAGATGGAGCCTTGCGCCGGGTCGACGGGGTCTATGGGTTTGCTGCGCACCTCGCAGATGACGGGCGAGCCGTCCTTGCGGCACAGCTCCACCTCGCCTTCGTACGAGTGCCCGGCCGCCAGAGCGGGGTAGCACCGCTGGCCAACCTCTTCCCATGCTGCATCGCTGGCATACCAGCGGCGCGATGGGGAGCCCATCAGCTCGCCCGGTTCGTAGCCCAGCATCTGCTCGAAATGGTCGTTGCAGCGGGTCAGATGCCGGTCGCGCAGGAAAACGATGCCCACCATGGCGCTGTCAAACAGCAACTGCTTTTCACGCACTGCCGCGCTCAGTGCGGCCTGGGCACGTTTTTGCTCGTCGATATCGTCAACGATCCAGATCGAACCCTCGGTGGTGTCGTGGGGGTTGATGAGCCGCCCGGTGAGGCTGCCCCAGAACGCGCTGCCATCGCGGCGCCGCAGCTGGCGCTCTACGCGAAAGGACTGCCCCTGGGCCAACACCGGGTAGGCGGAGCGCGCCAGTTCACGAAAAGCCTCGCGGTTCGGATAGAACGCCTCGGTGCTGAGGCCGATCATCCGCTCGGCAGCGGCATAGCCAAAAATTTCTGCATACCGCTGGTTGCAGCGCACCACGCTGCGCTGGCGCAAGAAAACAATGCCCACGCCCGCGCTGTCGAGCAGGATTTGCTGTTCACGCAGGGTGCGTTGCAGGGGTGTATCGGGGGCAACAGCCGGGCGCTGCAATTGCGGAGTGCTGTACGGCGGAGACATGGAGACCGTTGCGGCAATGGGGCCAGGCGGCCTGATGTTTGTTGCAAATTGTAGCAGCAGGCAGATTCAGCCCGGTGCTTCGCACCGGGCCACGCCAGGCGATGGCACTCAGCGTGCCAGGTGGGTTCGCAGGTACGCCTCGAATTCGGCGGGGGGCAGGGGGCGGCTGAACAGGTAGCCTTGCCCCTCGTCGCAACCCTGTTCGCGCAGGAAGGCCAGTTGCCCGTCGGTTTCAACCCCTTCGGCCGTGGTCTGCATGCCCAGCGCCTGGGCCATGCGGATGATGGCGCTCACGATGGCGCGGTCGTTGGCGTCGTCGTCCAGGTCCCGCACAAACGATTGATCGATCTTGAGCTTGTAGATCTGAAACCGCTTGAGGTAGCTGAGTGACGAATACCCGGTGCCGAAGTCATCCATCGACAGGCGCACGCCCCGGTCGTGCAGATCGTCCATCATCGCCAAAGCGGCTGCGGGGTCATCCACGGCAGCCCCTTCGGTCAGTTCCAGCTCCAGCCTGCGGGCAGGAAGCCCTGCCTGTGCAAGGCAGCGGGTCACCATTTCGGGCAGCTGCGGGTGCCTGAACTGCACTGCCGACAGGTTGACAGAGACTGCGCGCAGGGGCAGCTGCTGGTCCAGCCAGCGCTTGGCGTCGTTCACGGCCGTGTGGATGACCCACTCGCCGATGGCCACAATCATCCCGCTGCTCTCGGCCACAGGAATGAACTCCGCTGGTGACACCACCCCCAGCTCGGGGTGGCGCCAGCGCAGCAGTGCCTCCGCACCCACCACCTGGCGCGTGGTCAGCGACACCTGCGGCTGGTAGTGCACTTCGAACTGGTTGCGCTCCAGGGCGCGGCGCAGCGCGTTCTCGATCAGCAGCGCGCGCGCCGTGCGGGCCTCCAGGTCGGCCGTGAAAAAACCGTGGCGGTTGCGCCCGTTCTGTTTGGCGCGATACATGGCGGCATCTGCCCGCTGGTACAGCGTGTCGAACGAGTCGCCGTCTGCCGGATACATGGCAATGCCCACCGACAGCGTGGTCGTGAGTTCATAGGGCTCCACCTGAAACGGCTGGGCCACGGCGGCCAGCAGCCGCGTGGCCATGTCGGCAGCCACTGCCGGGGTGGTGGCGGGAAGGAGCAGCAGAAACTCGTCGCCGCCCAGCCGCGAGACCGTGTCCTGCGGCCGCAACAGAGCCTGGAGCCGCTGCGCCACGGCCACGAGCAGGATGTCGCCGGTGCGGTGGCCGAGCGAGTCGTTGACGTTCTTGAAATGGTCCAGATCCAGAAACAGCATGGCCAGGGTCCCACCGCGGGCCTGCTCTTCGGCAATGTGGCGGTGCGCACGCTCGGCCAGAAGCGCACGGTTGGGCAGATTGGTGAGTGGGTCAAAATGCGCCAGGCGCTGGATGCGGTCCTGCGCCTCACGCTGCACGGTGATGTCGCGGAACAGCGTGATGGAGTGGGTCACGGTACCGTTGCCATCGCGGACGCCGCTGACCGACAGCCACTGGGCATAGGTGGATCCATCCTTGCGGCGGCCCCATGCTTCGCCCTCCCAGTCCACGCCTTGCGGGAGCCGGGTGTACACGGTATCGAGGTTCACATCGTGCCCCGCGTCTGCCACCGTCAGCAGGCGCACGGATTGCCCCATGGCCTCGCTGTCGGTGTAGCCCGTGATGCGTGTGAAGGCACGGTTGATGCGCACGATGCAGTGGCCTGCATCGGCAATCACGATGGCCTCACTGCTCTGGTCAAATACCTGGGCGGTGAGCAGCAGCTGCTCCTGCGCGCGCTTGCGCTCCGTGATGTCGCGCGACAGCACGATGAACCTTGGTTTGGCTCCGGGCGAGGTCGCCTTGCGCGCTGCAGACAGTTCAAACCATGTGGCACCCTGGCTGGGCAGGTCCAGCATGATCTGCCGTCCCGTGGACCAGCCCAGTGTCCGGGCCTCGTTGAGCACGTCCATGACGGACATCGCAGCGAGCGCGGGCATCACGTCCGCGACGTTGCGCCCCACCAGTGTTTCAGCGGGCGCCAGGAGCAATTCGGGGCGCTGGCTGTGCAAGCTGCAGTAGTTGCCGTCCTGGTCGAGTTCGAACAGGGGGTCCGGAATGGCATCAATGGTGGCACGCAGCTGCTGCTGGGTGGCCTGGATTTCCGACGTCCTCTGCGCCACCTGGAACGCCAGTCCCCGTTCATGCGCCTTCAGCTCGAACAACAGCCTGGCCAGGTACGTCATCATCAACGCGAACATGAGCGCCACTGCGCTGCGCAGAGCCAACACCGCCGGGTCACCCCAGCCTTTGGCGGGAGCCAGGCTCAGGGTCCATTGGCCGTTGGGCAAGGTAAGCGACCGGCCCACCGCGTCCAGGCCCGGTGACGGGGCAGAAGCGGAGATGGTCTGTTCCTCACCGGTGTCTGGCCGGATTCTCCACAGCCGGTAGTGGTATCCCCGCTGCATCAGCTGGGGCAGGCGGGCCGCATCCAGCGCTTCCGCCAGCCGGATCGTCACATAGGTAAAACCCCAGAAACTGGTTTGCCCCTGGCTGTCTTCTAGATACACGGGCTGCCGACCCACCACCCCCAGGCCGCCTTGTACCAGCTCCACCGGGCCGGCCAGGGTCAATCGCCCCGACTCCCGGGCGCGGGCTGATTCAGGGCCCTGGCGCGGGTCATTGAGTTGGTCGAAACCAATCAGGCTTTCATTGCCCTGGCGGGGGATCACCTGCCGCACCACCCCGTCGGGAGACAGCCCCATGGCAGCAATGCCAGGATAGAACGGCAGCATCTGGGTGCCGATTTCTTCAAACTGGGAGACCTGGCCGTTGCCTTGCCGAACCAGGGCCACCAGGGCGTTGTTGGCCGACAGAGACAGCTCGATGGCCCGCTGGAGCGCCTGCACATGGTCGCCTGCCAGATCTGCCACCTGCGTGCGCTGCTGGGCACGCTCCTGGCGCTCCAGGGCCCACACCACAAGGCCTGCACACAGCGCCGCCAGCACAAAAACCACCAGTGGTCCCGCCAGGGAGCTTCGAGGGTGGGCTGTGGAGTGTGTTTGCACGGTGTACTTCCTGTGCCGATTATGCAGACCACCCGCTTTGCTGCATTGGGGCTTGTACAGGGGGGCGGGATGTCACTGGATTGACACCAGACCGACATGGTGCGGTCACGCGCCAATTTCACACTGCCGAACAGGTCAAGCGGTCTGCGGCTCTCCGAGGGGCCAACCGATGAACCTGTCCTCACACAAGGAGACGTTGCACCATGAATGAACTGCCCACGTTGACGCTACCCCTGACGGCTGAAGTTGCTGCCCCAAGGGCAGTCCATGGTGCAGGCGGGCTGGCTGGAGCTGCGCATCCGGTCCCGGAACGTGGCGCCATTGCGGTGGGCTGGGCTCGCCATGAGGATGAGGTACGCCAGGCCCAAAAGCTGCGGTACGACGTTTTCGCGGGGGAAATGGGTGCTCGATTGACGACCCCCATCCCAGGTCACGACGTGGATCTGTTTGACGACTACTGCGAACACCTGCTTGTACGCGACGCCGTGAGCCAGCAAGTCATTGGGACTTACCGGGTGCTCACCCCAGCACAGGCTCGGCGCGTTGGCGGCACCTATAGCGATACGGAGTTTGACCTCACGCGCCTGCGTTCCCTGCGTCCGCGCATGGTGGAGCTGGGCCGCAGCTGCGTGCATCCGGACCATCGCCATGGCGGCGTGATCATGGCGCTGTGGAGTGCGCTGGCCGATTTCATGGTTCGCAACCAGCTGGACACCATGATCGGCTGCGCAAGCATCCCGATGTTGCACAACGGTGTTGTCAGTGGCAACGCTGCTGCCAGCATCTGGCATCAGGTGCGCAAAACGCACCTGGCACCCATCGAACACCATGTGCTGCCCCGTCTGCCACTGCCGATAGACCAGCTTGACGGCTCCATCCTGGTGGAACCTCCTGCCCTGATCAAAGGCTACCTGCGCCTGGGCGCGCGGGTGCTGGGCGCTCCGGCCTGGGACCCCGATTTCAACACGGCCGACCTGCCCATGCTGATGCGGCTGGCTGATCTGCATCCGCGCTATCGTCGCCACTTTCTGGGTGCCTGATGCGAACCGCGTTCGACGCTCTGGGCCCCTGGATGGATCATTCCAGGGGCACCACAGACGGGGGCGAGGACGCAGCTGCCTTTGAACTCGGTCGGCAGCGATACCGGGCCGTATTCATCTCGGACCTGCACCTTGGCACTCCAGGGTGCCAGGCCAATGCTTTGCTGGACTTTCTCAGGCACCACCCGAGCGAGTACCTCTACCTGGTCGGGGACATCGTCGATGGCTGGCAGCTGCGCCGCAGGTGGTTTTGGCCACAAGCCCACAACGATGTGGTTCAAAAACTGCTGCGACGTGCGCGCAAGGGATGCCGGGTGGTTTTTGTACCCGGCAACCACGATGAGTTTGCGAGGGCCTTTGTGGGCCATTCCTTTGGGGGGATAGAGGTGCGGCAGGATGCAGTCCACACCACCGCCGATGGTCGCAACCTTTGGGTGACCCATGGAGATCATTTTGACGGTGTCATCCAGTGTGCAAAGTGGCTGGCGTACGTGGGGGACAACCTCTATGAGTTCACGCTCAAGCTCAACCGGCATCTCAATACCCTGCGTGCCCGCATCGGGTTGCCCTACTGGTCGCTGTCAGCGTACCTGAAGGGCAAGGTGAAGACGGCCCTCAACTATGTGACCGACTTTGAGGTAGCTGTGGCCGCCGAGGCGCGACGCAGAGGGCATGACGGCGTTGTATGCGGCCACATACACCGCGCAGAGATGCGAGACATCGCAGGGACGCTGTATTGCAACGACGGCGACTGGGTGGAAAGCCACACGGCGTTGGTCGAACATCTGGACGGCAGGCTAGAACTGCTGCAATGGCGAGGATCTGCCCGTGCCGAGGCCGCGCGTGCACTCACGGTCGAATCGCCATGAGAATCGCGCTGGTCACCGATGCATGGCACCCGCAGGTCAATGGTGTCGTCACCACCCTCGTGGAGCTGGTGCAGGAGCTGGAGAATGCGGGCCATGACGTGCAGGTGCTGCACCCTGGCCTGTTTGACACTCGGCCGTGTCCTGGCTATCCCGATATCGACCTGGCGGTGCGACCTTCAGCACGTGTCGCAAAAATGCTCACAGCGATGGAGCCGGACGCCATTCACCTGGCCACCGAAGGACCGCTCGGCTGGGCTGCGCGCCGCCACTGCCTGCGCAGGGGGCTGGCGTTTACTACCGCTTTCCATACAAGATTCCCTGAAATTCTGAACGCCGCCCTGCGCATGCCGCTTGGATGGGGATACGCGCTTTTCAGGCATTTCCATCGCCCGTCTTCCGGGGTCATGGTGCCCACCCGGGGTGTTCTGGAGATGCTGGAGCGGCGCGGATTTCGCAATCTTCGCCTGTGGAGCCATGGTGTCGACACACGCGCCTTTGCTTTCCACGGAGCTCCGACGCCGAATGCAATGACCGGTGCGCTGGCGCATCCCGTTTGCCTGTATGTCGGGCGGGTTTCCTACGAAAAAAACATCGAGGCTTTTCTGGAACTCGAGATGCCGGGGTCGAAGGTGGTGTGCGGCGTGGGGCCGCTGGAAGCGCGCCTAAAAGCGCGGTTCCCACAGGTACGCTGGCTGGGGATTCTGGACAGGGCCGAACTGGCGCAGGTGTATGCAGCGGCGGATGTATTTGTGTTTCCGAGCCGCTCCGAGACCTTCGGTCTGGTGATGCTTGAGGCCATGGCGTGCGGTACCCCTGTGGCGGCGTTTCCGGTTGACGGGCCTTTGCAGGTGCTGGGTGCAGACAGCGGCGCACCACCAAAGGGCGGGGCACTGGCCAGCGACCTGCTCACGGCGACGCAAGCTGCGCTGGCGATACCGCGGTCGCAAGCCAGGGCGCGCGCTCTGGATTTCACATGGGCACAGGCCGCACGGTTGTTCGAACAGTATCTGGTACCCGCACGACCACCCGTTGATGTCCCTGTGACAGTCACAAAGACTGTCACAACTTTGTCATCTGAGCGTTAAATACTGGGAGCCGTCCTGCACCAGCCCTGTTTGAGATCCATGTCGTCCTTGCATATTGATGGTTCTGCCAGCTCCGTTCCGTTGGAAGAGGGTGACGCGAGCGCCGTAGAGGCCCGGAGTTCAGGCGGGGCGCTGCAGTTTCTTGACAGGGATCACAGCATTCTGGCCTTCAATGAACGGGTGTTTGACTGGGCCGTTCGCGAGGATGTCCCCTTGCTCGAGCGGTTACGCTTCTTGTGCATCGTGTCGTCGAACCTCGACGAGTTTTTTGAAGTCCGCGCAGCACCTCACATTACTGCGGCACAAAAAGGTGAAACCAAAGGGGTGTATTCCACCGCTTCCTTCGAGGCGGTAGCTGCCAAGGTGCACAGCCTGGTTGCGCGGCAATACACGCTTTACAACGAATCGCTGGTGCCGGCGTTCGCTGCGCACGGAATCCGGATCGTGGGGTACGGGGAGCGCTCCGCTGCCCAGACCCGCTGGGTCCATGATTACTTTGTCAACGAGGTTCGGCCGCTGCTGATTCCGGTGGGGCTGGACCCGGCGCACCCGTTTCCCCAGGTAGCCAACAAGTCGCTCAACTTCATTGTGCGGTTGAAGGGCCACGATGCTTTTGGCCGCGAGAACGAGATTGCCATTGTCAAAGTGCCTCGCGCATTGCCGAGGCTCGTCCGCATGCCGGCGCGTGTGGCGCCGGGCGAGGCATTGTTCGTAAGCCTTTCAAGCATAGTCCGGGCGCATCTGGAAGACCTCTTCCCGGGGCGCGAGGTGACCGAGTTTTCGCAATTCCGCGTAACCCGCCATTCCGATCTTGCGCTGGACGAAGAAGATGTTCGCAATCTGCGCACCGCACTGCGGCAAGGCCTGCAGCACCGGCACTACGGGCAGGCAGTGCGGTTGGAGGTGTCCTCGGGGTGTTCACAGTTTCTTTCGGATTTTCTGCTGGCCCAGTTCGGACTGCCGGCCGCTGCGCTGTACCGCGTGCAGGGGCCGGTGAACCTGGTGCGCCTGACGCAGCTGGTGGATCTGGTGGATGCGCCCGAGCTGCTGTTTCCTCCGTGGAGTTCAGCATGGCCGCGGCAATTGCAGTCGGGCGTTTCCATCATGGAGCAGCTGCGCAGGCGCGACGTGGTCATTCACCAGCCATTTGAGAGCTTCGACGGCTTGCTCGCTTTCCTGCGGGAAGCCGTCAATGATCCGGATGTGCTCGTGATCAAGCAGACCATCTACCGGACCGGTGCCGATTCAGAACTCATGGATCTGCTGTCCGAAGCCGTGCGCCGTGGCAAGGAGGTGATGGCGGTTGTTGAACTCAAGGCACGCTTTGATGAAGAAGCCAACATCAACTGGGCTGAAGCGCTGGAGTCGATCGGAGCCCAGGTGGTCTATGGCGTTGTGGGTCTCAAGACCCATGCCAAGATGCTGCTGGTGACGCGCCGCGAGGGGCGAAAGCTGCGGCGTTATGGGCACCTGTCGACCGGCAACTACAACGTGCGCACCGCAAGGCTCTATACCGACCTGAGCTACCTCACGGCGGATGCGGAAACCACTGCCGATATGGACGGCGTGTTCAATCACCTGGCAAGCCAGAACCGTCCACCCAAGCTGCGCAAACTGATGCTGGCCCCTTTCCACCTGCATCGGCGCATGCTGGAGAAGATTGAACAGGTCGGTCTGGCAGCGAGCCGGGGCGAGGACGCGAGGATTGTTGCCAAGATGAACGCCCTGACCGATGAGGGTCTCATGCGTGCCCTGGTGATGGCCGGCAAGCGCGGTGCGCGTATTGACCTCATTGTGCGCGGTGCCTGCATGCTGCCAGCCAACGTTCCGGGCATGACCGACAACATCAGCGTGCGCTCGGTGATAGGCCGGTTTCTGGAACACACGCGGGTTTTCTATTTCCGCAGCGGCTCGGAGGAAGACCTTTATCTGTCCAGTGCCGACTGGATGAACCGCAACATGATGCGGCGTGTCGAACTGGCCTGGCCGGTGACCGACCCGCTGCTGCGGCAGCAGATTGTGGATGAGTGTCTGGTCGCGTATCTGCATGACGACCGGGATGCATGGACGCTCGGCGCGGACGGCTCCTACACACGCGCCCCCCGGCCGAAGGATGGGTTGGGTGCCCAGAATGCCCTCATGGTGCGATATGGGCCCCTGCCGTCTGCGGTCCATGGCAGCGAGGTTGTGGCGTGATGGATCTCATCCTGTGGCGGCACGCAGAGGCAGAGGATGTCGAGGACGGAAGCGAGGATCTTGCGCGTGCGTTGACACCAAGGGGTGAAAAGCAAGCCGCACGCATGGCTGCCTGGCTGGACAGACAGCTGCCGGAAGGGTTGCGTGTGCTTGCAAGCCCCTCCCGGCGCACCGAGCAGACCGCACGCGCCTTGGGGCGCAAATTCAAGATGCGCGCCGAGCTGTTGCCCGGGGGCTCGCCGCAGGACCTTCTCGAACTTGCGCAGTGGCCGCGCGCCAAAGGGGCCGTGCTCGTTGTGGGACACCAGCCAATGCTGGGTCAAACGATTGCTCAGCTGATGGGGTTGCAGGCGTCTGACTGCGCCGTGCGCAAGGGGGCTGTCTGGTGGCTGAGGCAAAGGCAACGCCTGGATCAAAGCCAGACCGTGCTTGTGACGGTCCAGTCGCCAGAGCTGCTGTGACGCCTGTTGCTGGCAAAAGCCGGTTCAGCCAGGGCAGGATTACTTGCGGGACGCTTTTGTCCTGCTCTTCGCCGGAGCCGCCGGAGCAGCGCTGACTGCTACCGCCTTGGGGCGCCCCGTCTTGATGGAGGGCACTGCCTGGACCGCACTGCGCAGCGCGGCATCGGACATTGCGGCAAGTACCTTGAGACCTGCGCGCAACAGTTCGCTTTTCTTCACCGGATGTGCGAGCGCCGCCGAGCGCTGCTTCAGCGTTTCAACAACTGCGTATTCGTCTTTGGGGATGGTGAAACTGTCGCGCACCAGCTTCGGTTTCTTGAACTTGCTATCTCGGGTTTCTTCTGGCTCACGCGGTTTGGCCGTGGGGGCCGGGGGCTTGGCCGCGGCGGGCTTTGGGCTGGTTTTCGCAACTGTCCGCGGTTTGGAGTCTGCTTTGCTGGGCCGCTTGCCGGAATCTGCGGGTGCTGCTTTGGCAGCCTTCGCTGCTGCAGCGACATCGGAAAGCGGCGAGTTGCCTGCAGACGGGGTGGTGGTGGGTGTCATGGCGTGAAGGGTGATGAATAAACGGTGTAAACAGTTTATATAGTTTATTGTTTTACTTCAAGGAAGATCAACCATCAGCTCCCAGGGAGTCTTTTGCCAGGCTTGCACTTCTTCGTGGAGGAGGTGGGCCGACTGTGGGAATGCTGCGGACCATCCGGGGCGGGCAGCAAGTAGGAACCGGTTGCGATCGGTGCGCAGAGACAGTCCCGCCGTGTCCGGATCCCGGCGGGCGTGGCACAGGGCCACGGCGATCCGCATGCAAACCAGTTGCAGCGCGAAAATGGAGTCCTGCAGGTCAGCGTCAATTTTTCGCACCTTGCCACGTTGTCCCTGCACCAGCACCCCCAGGCGATGAAGTTCGGGAACGGCAAAGCCCGCTGCATCCGTGTTGTCGAGGATGTAGGCGCCATGGCGGTGGTAGTCGCTGTGGGAGATCCGGCAGCCGATTTCATGAAGCCTTGCCGCCCATTCCAGCTTTCGCGCAGCGCGCTCGCTGCCTGCCGGCGCTGCCTGGGAGAAAAGGGCGCAAGCTGTGTGTGCGACCCGCTCGGCGTGTTCCATATCGACCGCAAACCGGTGCATGAGGCCGTTGACGGTAGCCGTTCGCAGGTCGGTTCCAGGTTGTTCACGATCGAGCAGGTCGTAGAGGGCGCCCTGGCGAAGGGCACCTTGAGCCACATGCATTTGCTGGATATCGAGCAGATCAAACACGGCGCGCAACACGCTGATGCCGCCGCCGATCACTGGCCGCCTTTCTTCCTTGAGCCCTTCCAGACGCACACGATCCGCAGTTTGGGCGCGCAGCAGGCGATCCTGCAGCCAGTGCAGCCCTTCACGGGTGATGACGCCGGGCGCTCCGCCTGCCGCTTGCAAAATGTCACCAACAGCTCCTGCAGTGCCGGAGGAGCCATAGGCGATTTCCCAGGCGTCCCGGCGGAAGGTCCCCAGTGCTTCATCCAGTACCGCCTTTGCAGCGATTTCTGCCGTGGCAAACGCCTGCGGAGTGAACTCACCCCTGGCAAAGTAGCGCTGTGACCATGCGACGCTGCCCACCCGGTACGACGCCACTGCGTGGGGCGTGAATTGGTGACCCAGGATGAGCTCGGTAGAACGTCCGCCGATGTCTACCACCAGCCTGCGCTCGTCGGACTGGGGAAGCAGTCGTGCGACTCCCTGGTAAATCAGCCGAGCCTCTTCGGGGCCGGAAACCACGTCAATGGGGTAGCCCAGAACTTCGCTGCCACGTGACAGGAACTCCTCCCGGTTGCGCGCTTCACGCAGAGTCTGGGTGGCCACTGCGCGCACCTGTGCGCGGGGAAAGCCTGCCAGACGTTCGCCAAACCGGGCCAGGCACGCCCAGCCGCGCTCCATGGCTTCCTGGGTCAGATTGCGCTCTTCATCCAGTCCACTGCCTTGGCGAACGGTCTCCTTGAGGTACTCAACCCGCTGGATGTGTCCGAATTCATAGCGCCCGATTTCCAGGCGAAAACTGTTGGAGCCGAGGTCGACTGCGGCGAGACGGGTGCCGTTGTGCATGTGTCAGGGGGTGATAGCTTGTGGGGCATGGTAACGCGGCCGAGGGTGCTGCGCCCCGGCGCACACGGCTGCACCGCGTGCAGGCCACCAACTTCCTGAAATCCTGCGAGTTTCCAAAGCTTTCATGACAGCGCAGTGACGGTGTCACCGGGGTACAAGACGCCAGTTTTGTTGCGGTTGCCCAGAAATGTGGTTGTCACTGAATTGTCATTTTGGGTCTCTACAGTTCCCCCTGTTCCTGTTAACCCTAGCCGAAAGGTATCGAATGAAACGCACATTTCTCAAAACCGTCGCTGTAACGCTGGCCACGATGGCGGTCGGTAGCGCTGCCTTTGCGGCAGACATCACGGGCGCTGGCGCCACCTTCCCCTTCCCGATGTATGCCAAGTGGGCGGAAGCGTACAAGAAGGAAACCGGCACCGGCCTGAATTACCAGTCCATCGGCTCTTCCGGCGGCATTCGCCAGATCCGTGCCAAGACTGTGGCCTTCGGCGCCACCGATGCTCCCGTGTCCGGTGCAGATCTGGACAAGGATGGCATGGTGCAGTTTCCCGCCATCATCGGCGGTACGGTGCCTGTGATCAACGTCGACGGTTTCAAGCCCGGCGAACTGCGTGTAACCGGCCCTGTGCTGGCCGAAATGTTCATGGGGAAGATCAGCAAATGGAATGATCCCAAGCTCGCGGCTTTGAACCCCGGCAAGACACTGCCCGACCAGAACATCACCGTGGTGCACCGCGCCGACGGCTCGGGCACCACCTTCAACTGGACGGACTATCTGTCCGCCGTGAGCAAGGAATGGGCGGACACCGTGGGCAAGGGTGCTGCCGTGAAGTGGCCTGCCGCCTCCTCGGTGGGTGGTAAGGGTAACGAAGGTGTGGCCGCCAACGTGACGCGGGTGAAGGGCGCCATCGGGTATGTCGAGTACGCCTACGTCAAGAAGAACAACATGAACTTCCTGCAGCTGCAAAACGCAGACGGCAAGTATGTCAGCCCTGACGACAAGTCTTTCGCGGCAGCAGCAGCGGGTGCCGACTGGTTCAGCGTTCCCGGCATGGGCATCTCGATGGTCAATGCCAAGGGCGCAGAGAGCTGGCCTGTGAGCACGGCTTCGTTCATCCTCATGTACAAGGACCCTGCGGACAAGGCCCAGTCGGCCGAAGTGCTGAAGTTCTTTGACTGGGCATTCAAGAACGGCAAGGCCATGGCCGCCGAGCTCGACTATGTGCCGCTGCCTGACACCCTGACCGCCGAGATCCGCTCCAAAGTCTGGTCGCAGATCAAGAAGTAAGCAGTCTGCCCCAGAATACCCCCCATCGGCCGGCTGGTCTGGCCGATGGGTGCTGGTTTGTGGGGGTCTCCAGAAGCCAGATGGGAGTCAACATGAGCGTGGGAACCACCATGAGTTCGCAAACCGGGTCCGTCAAGAAGACAGACGCCCCTACCGAGTCGATGGTATCGATTGCAAGGCGGCAGCGCCTGCAGGACATCTTTTTTCATCGGCTCACCCAAAGTCTCTCGCTGCTGGTCCTTGCGGCGCTTCTGGGAATCATCGTCTCGCTGTTCATCTACGCCTGGCCGACCTTCCACAAGTTCGGTGTCCAGTTCATCTGGCGCGTTGAATGGGACATCCTCAATGAAGAATTCGGTGCCGCGATTGCCATCGTCGGCACCTTGGCCAGTGCCGGCATTGCGCTGCTGATTGCGGTGCCGCTGGCATTTGGCATTGCCCTGTTTCTGACAGAAACCTGCCCGGTCTGGTTGCGTCGGCCCCTGGGTACGGCGGTGGAGCTGCTGGCGGCCGTCCCTTCGATCATCTACGGCATGTTTGGCCTTTTTGTGTTCGCGCCGCTGTTTGCCGACTATTTCCAGATGCCTGTGCAGAAGCTGCTGGGCTCGATGCCGCTGGTGGGTTTTATGTTTGGCGGCAGCACGAACGGGTTCGGCATCCTCGCGGCGGGCGTGGTGCTCGCATTCATGGTGCTGCCGTTTGTGGCGGCTGTGATGCGGGACGTGTTTGAAATCGTCCCGCCCATCCTGCGCGAGTCGGCCTACGGGCTGGGCTGCACGACCTGGGAGGTGGTGCGCCGCGTGGTGCTGCCCTACACGCAAAAAGGCGTGATCGGCGGAATCATGCTGGGCCTGGGCCGCGCTTTGGGCGAGACCATGGCTGTGACCTTTGTGATCGGCAACGCCAACCGCATGCCGACATCGCTCTTCTCGCCCGGAACCTCGATCGCCTCGACGCTGGCCAACGAGTTTGGCGAAGCCGCCGACTTTCACCTCTCCACGCTGTTCGCGCTGGGCTTCCTGCTGTTCGTGATCACTTTCGTGGTGCTGTCAGCGGCCAAGATCTTGATGCTGCGCGCCGAAAAGGCCAAGGGCCTGTAAGCCCGCGCGGCCGACCATGAACCTCTTTTGAGACCAGCTCCATGGAATTCAACCAAGAACTCTACAAAAAACGCCAGCGCTCCAACGCCATTGGCCTCACCCTCTCCCTGGGGGCGATGGTGCTGGGCCTGTTCGTGCTGCTCTGGATCCTGAGCGTTTTGCTGTCCAACGGCTTTGCCGCTCTGGACTGGAACATGTTCACCCAGTCCACGCCCGCACCAGGCTCCGAAGGCGGCGGCCTGGCCAACGCCATTGTGGGCAGCCTGATGATGGTGGGCTTTACCGTGCTGGTGTCCACACCGATCGGTGTGCTGGCCGGCGTGTACCTGGCGGAATACGGTGACCAGAGCAAGACGGCCGAGCTCACCCGCTTCGTGACCGACATCATGCTGTCAGCGCCTTCCATCGTGCTGGGCCTGTTTGTCTATGCCATTGCGGTGGCTACGGTGGGCAATTTTTCGGGCTGGGCCGGTAGCCTGGCCCTGTCGCTGATTGCCGTGCCGGTGGTGGTGCGTACCACCGAGAACATGCTGCGCTTGGTGCCCGGCAGCCTGCGTGAAGCGGCCTTTGCCCTGGGCGCGCCGCGCTGGAAGGTGTCCACCATGGTCACGCTGCGGGCTGCGCGCAGTGGCGTGATGACCGGCCTGCTGCTGGCCGTGGCCCGCATCAGTGGCGAGACGGCGCCGCTGTTGTTCACGGCGCTCAACAACCAGTTCTTCAGCACCAACATGAACGCCCCCATGGCCAACCTGCCGGTGGTGATCTTCCAGTTTGCGCTGAGCCCCTACGAAAACTGGGTGCGCCTGGCCTGGGGCGGGGCGTTGCTCATCACGTTGTCGGTGCTGGTGCTCAACATCGTTGCGCGGGTGTTCCTGCGCGAAAAGAGCCGCGCCTGAGTGGGCGGCCCACCCAGCAGACACACCCAGACAGCCTCCATTTTCAGGAATTGACAATGAACGCCACCGCTACCCTCACCCCCAGCAAGAACGCGCTGGAACTGCGCAACCTGAGCTTTTTCTACGGCAAGTTTCAGGGCCTGCGCAACGTGAGCCTCAACATTGCCGAGCACAAGGTCACCGCTTTCATCGGGCCCTCGGGCTGCGGCAAGTCCACGCTGCTGCGCACGCTCAACCGCATGTACAGCCTGTACCCCGGCCAGCGTGCAGAAGGCACCATCAACTTCTACGGCCAGGACATTCTGGACCCCAAGCAGGACATCAACCTGCTGCGCGCGCGCATCGGCATGGTGTTCCAGAAGCCCACGCCGTTTCCCATGTCCATCTACGACAACATTGCCTTCGGCGTGAAGCTCTACGAGAGCCTGAGCAAAAGCGAAATGGACGACCGCGTGGAGTGGGCGCTGTCCAAGGCCGCCTTGTGGAATGAAGTGAAGGACAAGCTGCACCAGAGTGGCCTGTCGCTGTCGGGCGGCCAGCAGCAGCGCCTGTGCATCGCGCGCAGCGTGGCCGTCAAGCCTTCGGTGCTGCTGCTGGACGAGCCCACCTCGGCGCTGGACCCGCTGTCCACTGCCAAGATCGAAGAGCTGATCGACGAGCTCAAGCACGATTACACCATCGCCATCGTGACGCACAACATGCAGCAGGCCGCGCGCTGCAGTGACTACACGGCCTACATGTACCTGGGCGAAATGATCGAGTTCGGCGCCACCGAGCAGATCTTCTTCAAGCCCGAGCGCAAGGAAACCGAGGACTACATCACAGGCCGTTTCGGCTGATGGATGTTTGCTACTATATTTATAGCTACTGGCGCTTGATGGATAAGTGCTGGAGCCATATTTGATTCATAACCGTGAGGTTGTACACCCAATGCCAGACAAACACCTTTCCTCCCAGTTCGACAGCGAACTCAACAGTGTCTCCGCCCGTGTCATGGAGATGGGCGGCCTCGTGGAGTCGCAGATCCGCCAGGCGGTTTATGCGCTGTCGCAGTTCAGCCTGGAGGCGGTGGAAACCGTCGCTTCGATGGAAACCCGCATCAATGCGATGGAAATCGAGATCGACCAGGAGCTGTCTTCCATCATCGCCCGCCGCCAGCCCACAGCGCGCGACCTGCGCCTGCTGCTGGCCTTCTCCAAGGCCACGGCCAATCTGGAGCGCATGGGTGATGAGGCCAACAAGATGGCCCGCATGGTGCGCTCCATCATAGAAGGCGGGGCACCGCGCTCGCTGCCCTCGAGCGACCTGCGCACGGCAGCCGATCTGGCCTCTGGCCAGCTGCGCAAGACGCTGGATGCGTTTGCGCGCCTGGACGTCAAGGCGGCGGTGGCCATCCTGAAAGAGGATGACCTCATCGACAAGGAGTTCGACGGCTTCGTGCGCAAGCTCATCACCTACATGATGGAAGACCCGCGCACCATCTCGCCCAGCCTGGACCTGCTGTTCCTGGCCAAGGCCATCGAGCGCATCGGAGACCATTCCAAGAACGTGGCCGAGCTGATCATCTATCTGGTCAAGGGCAAGGATGTGCGCCACACTGCCCTCGACGAGATCGAGTCGGCCGTCTTGTAAGAAAGGGCGTTGGCACCGTTATGAGAAAACTCCCACGCGTCCTCATCGTCGAGGATGAACCTGCCATTGCCGAGCTGATTGCGGTCAATCTCCGGCACAACGGATTCCAGCCGTTCTGGGCGGAAGACGGTGACTCTGCCCAGCGCGAGCTCGATGCCGTGCTGCCGGATGTCATCCTGCTCGACTGGATGCTGCCGGGGCAAAGCGGCCTGTCGCTGGCGCGCAAGTGGCGTGCTGACAGCCGTACCAAGCCGATCCCGATCCTGATGCTCACGGCGCGGGGCGACGAGCCTGACAAGATCGCCGGGCTGGATGCGGGCGCGGACGACTACATCACCAAGCCTTTCTCCACGCAGGAGCTGCTGGCCCGCATCCGCGCCGTGCTGCGCCGCCGGGCGCCCGAGCAGGTCAGCGACAGCGTCACCATTGGCGAGCTGGTGCTTGATGCCGGCACCTACCGCGTGACGTTCCAGGGGCAGCCGCTCAAGGTGGGCCCCACCGAGTTCAAGCTGCTGCACTTCCTCATGAAGCATGCCGAGCGTGTGCACAGCCGTTCCCAGCTGCTCGACAAGGTCTGGGGTGACCACGTGTTCATCGAGGAGCGCACCGTGGACGTGCACGTCAAGCGGCTGCGTGAGGCCCTGGGCAGCGCCTCTGTGATGGTGGAAACCGTGCGGGGCGCAGGCTACCGGCTTACCGCCCAGCCCCAGGTTCAGTTGCAGGCCTGAGCGTGCAGGGTTCTGGCAACGGGGTAAATCTGTTTTGAGGGCGCGGGCCGGATGTCCTGGATGGGGCGCACAAGGGTGCGCCCCTGCTTTTATGAGAAGGCGTTGCTGACGGCATGCTGTGGCGTATTTCGTATTTCCTGCTCTGGCAGATAGCCGGTGGAGGGCTGGGTTGGTGGTGGCAGGGTGGTCCCTGGGGCGCGGCTCTGGGCGCCGCCCTGGCGGCGTGGGCGTGGTTTGTCTGGGATCTGCTGCGCGGCGCACGTGTGCTGCGCTGGCTGCGCACGGGCGACCTGACTGAAGTCCCGGCCATGCGTGGCATCTGGGGCGAGGCGGCAGACCGCGCACGGCGCCTGCTGCGCAGGCAGGAAGCACAGATTCGCGACAGCCAGGACCGCCTGCAGGAAATCCTGGCCGCGCTGCAGGCCACGCCCAATGGCGTGGTGCTGCTCGATGGGCAGGGCCGCATCGAATGGTGCAACCAGATCGCCGCGAGCCAGTTCGGGTTTGATGCGCAGCGCGATGTGATGCAGTCGATTGGCAACCTGGTGCGCGACCCCGAGTTCACGGCCTACTATGCCGCCCAGGACTTCTCCCACGACGTGGTGCTGGAGGGGCGCTTCAGCACGCCGTCGCGACCGGTGCGCATCTCGGTCCACCTGCACCCTTATGGCGATGGGCGCACCTTGCTGCTGTCACGCGATGTCACGGCACTGGAGCAGGCCGAGGCCATGCGGCGCGATTTTGTGGCCAATGTGTCCCACGAGATCCGCACGCCCCTGACGGTGCTGACCGGTTTTGTGGAAACGCTGCAAACCCTGCCCCTGAGTGCCGACGAACGTTCCCGCTACCTGGGCATGATGGCCCAGCAGGCGCTGCGCATGCAAAGTGTGGTGCAGGACCTGTTGACGCTGTCGCGCCTGGAGGGCAGCCCGCCGCCCGGCATGGCCGAGTGGACGCCAGTGCAGGCGCTGCTGCAGCGCTGCGAGGAGGAGGGCCGCGCGTTGTCCGCGCTGGTGACCCAGACCCAGCAGCGCCCCCATGCCATGGTGTTCCCGTCGACGGACGCCTTGCATGCCGAGGGGGACATTGCTGGTGTGCCCGCCGAATTGCAGAGCGCCCTGTCGAACCTCATCAACAACGCCGTGCGCTACACCCCTGCGGGCGGGATGATCACGGTGGCGTGGACCCGCAAGGAAGATGGCAGCGCGGTCTTTTCCGTGCAGGACACGGGGCCGGGCATTGCGCCCGAACACCTGCCACGGTTGACAGAGCGCTTCTACCGGGTCGACCGCAGCCGTTCGCGCGAGACCGGGGGCACGGGCCTCGGGCTTGCCATCGTCAAGCATGTGGTGCAGCGCCACGGTGCCACGCTGGACATCACCAGCACCTTGGGCAAGGGCTCGGTGTTCTCGGTCACCTTCCCGGCCAACCGTTTGCGTGGCTTTGCCCTGCCGGGCTGATGGCACGCCACAGCATCGCCAGGAACAGCGCTGCCGTGACCCACAGCGCCGCAGCGCTTGCTGCCCAGAAGGGGGTGGGCGATGGTGCTGCGGCCCAGGGGCCCAGTCCTTCGTAGGCCAGCAGGTAGCCGCCCCCCAGGCCCGCACCCCACAGCAGCACACAGTACACCACCAGTGGCGCCACGGTGATGCGGTAGCAGCGCAGCACAAATACACACAGCGTCTGCAGTGCATCGGCTGCGTGATAGGCCGCCACCCACACCAGGACCCCGCCCGTCAGGGCCACCACCGCGGGGTTGGCAGAGTAGATGCTGCCGATGTGATTTTTTGCTATTAATAAAATAGCTGCCAGCGCAATACCCATAAGCGCTGCGAGCCTGAAACCTATAAAAACCACCCTGCGGGCCTGTGCCGGATTGCCCGCACCCAGCCAGTAGCTGACGCGGGCGCTGGTGGCAATGGCCAGTGACAGCGGCACCATGTACAGCACCGCCGCCACGTTGGCGGCGATCTGGTGGGCCGCCGCCGAGGTGGTGCCCTGGCGCGCGATGAACAGCGCCATCAGCGTGAACGAGGTCACTTCCACCATCACCGCCAGCCCGGCCGGAATGCCCAGGCGGGCAAATCCCGCAATCGTGGGCCAGTGCGGGGGCTCCATGCGGCGCCATATGCGCAGGGGCTCATAGATGTCTTGCGTGCGCAGCAGCCAGAAGGCCAGCGCAAGCATGCTGCAGTTGACCACGAGGGTCGCCCAGGCGCAGCCGACCACGCCCTGCGCGGGCAGGCCTGCGCCACCAAAGGTGAACCAGACCGAGAGCGGCAGCTTGATGAACAGTGAGCCCACCTGCAGCCAGGTGACGAGCTGGGGCCTGCCCAGCGCCTGGTTCAGGGTGCTGTAGATGCGAAAGAGCAGGGCCGGTGGCAGCGCCAGGGCGAGCACGGCGAGGTAATTTTCCACCTCGGTGCGCAGGGCTGGCGGTACCTCGGTCCAGCGCAACAGGGGCCCCGGGGACAACAGGATGGCCATGCCCACCAGCGAGGCTGCTGCGCACAGATACAGCGACTGCCGCAGCGACCGTCCCACGCCATCGGTCTGCCGGGCACCGCGCAGCTCGGCCCACACGGGCAGCAGCGCCTGCAAAACGCCAATCAGCGCCACATACACGCTGATGAAAATCGCGCTGCCCACCGACAAAGCGGCAAGCGAGGCCTCTCCGTGGCGCCCGGCGACGATGGTGTCCGTCACGCCAAACGCCATTACCGCCAGCTGCCCCGCCAGCACCGTGATGGCATGGCGCGAAATGGTCGACAGCTCTGACATTACGCCGATGTCATGCGGGCATCAGCGTGCAGATGCCACACGGCGGAACACCAGAAGATGCTCGTTCTTGTCGGTCGGTCGGGCGATCTTGGCGCGGACCTCCCAATGCGCTGCATTCACCATGCGCTCTGAAGCAGGCCAGGAGGCGATATCGGCCACCAGCCAGTCACACTCGTCCTGCAGGCCCGCGCGCTGCAGGACGAGGTCGCCATGGTATTGCAACGCTGCCACCTGCGAGCGGCTCAGTCCCACGGTCTGCACACACCCTGGCGATGTGCCCAGCGCCGCCGTCACGCCGCTGATCTGGGCGCGGTAACTGCGGGCGTAATCCAGCAGCGGGAGCCAAAGGGTCATCAGCAGCAGCCAGCCCAGCGCAGCGCCGCTGGCGGGCAGCACCAGGCTCTTCCAGATGGGCGCCCGGTTGCGTGACGCGCGCCACCACACCAGAGTGAACCAGCCCACCGTAGCGGCCAGGGCCACCACCAGGGCCAGGGCCGAAAACTGCGGCACAAAACCCGGGGCCAGCTTGGCCACATTGGCCGCAGGCTTGGCGGGCACGCCGGTCTGCATGGCAATCCAGATCACCCAGATCGCCAGCGCAGAAATGGTGAAGAACAGCAGCGTGAACCAGTCGATCAGCGCCCCCACGCTGCGCTTCAGGGTGGGCAGCGCAAACGCTGCCAGTGCCGCCAACGCCGGTAAGCCCAGCAGCAAGGCCCTGTCTGCCGGGCGCGTGGTGAGGGTGGCTGCGATGGACACCGCCGAGAACCACAGCGGGAGCAGCAGGTGACGGTGCCCCTGGGCGCTGATGATCTGCTTGCGCCAGCGCCAGAGCGTCCACAGCGCCAGGGGCCAGGCCGGCCATCCAAACCACAGCAGAAGCCGCGCCAGGCTCTGCCATTCCTTGCCGCCGGAGCCGGAATCGACAATTCGCCACCCCCAAAGATCCAGCCCCCATGCGATCAGGGCGGCCACAAAGGTCACCGAAGCCACGGCCAGTGCCCAGCGCCAGCGATGGTCGGTGTCACTGCCGGGCGCCCACACCACCACCGCCATACTGCCCAAGCCCAGCAGCGCCGCCAGCGCCGGCCCCCCCGCCAATGTCAGACCGACTATCCCCGTGACCAGCGCGAGGGCGGGCGCAACGGTGCGGTGGGGCATGGCCGCCACAGAGAAGAACACCATTGCTGTGCAGCTCAGCTGCACCACATAACCCGTGGTTTCATGCGATAGCTGCGCGAGGCCCAGGCAGGCAATCAGCGCCAGCAAGCCTCCGTCAGCAATAGCGCGGGCATAGTCGGCGGGAGTGGCTTCACCCCCGAACGCGAAAGCCACAGGCTGGGCGCCAGGGCTGCGAGCGAGGTAGTAAACGCCATACCAGGTGGCCGCAAGGGTGATGACCAGCAGGAACGCAAACGGCAGGCGAACGGCCATGTCGGCGGTAACCCACGTGGGCGCCAGCTTGATTGCCCAAGCGCCCAGCCAGTACGGCAAAAGCCCTTCGGTGTCGGGGGGCATGCCGCCGAGCAGCGGGTTCAGCCAGGGAGTGCGGCCCTGGGCCAGCTCCAGCATGTATCCGAACGCCGTGACATCCGCACTCTTCCAGGGGTCACGCCCCACAAAGCCGGGAACGACGTAGGCAATGCACAGCAGAATCAACGCCCAGCGCGGCAGGGGGCTGACAGCGTTCTGGGTAACGATGGCGGGAGTGGGTAGATTCACGCGTCAGGCGGTGGCACAAGCGAAGCCACCGAGAATAAGGGCAAAACCAAACAAAAAGGCAGCCCGGTTGCCCGGGCTGCCTTTATGGCGGGAACGCAAGCGCGAATTACTTCGCGGCGGTCTTGCCGAAACGGTTGCGGAAGCGCTCGACGCGGCCACCCATGTTGTCCACCGACTTTTGCGTGCCGGTGTAGAAGGGGTGCGATTCAGAGGAGGTGTCCAGCTTGAACAGCGGGTATTCCTTGCCTTCGAAGGTTTCCATTTCCTTCGTGTTCACGCACGAGCGGGTCACGAACTTGAAGCCGTTGGACAGGTCCGAGAACAGGACTTCGCGGTAGTTGGGGTGAATGCCTTCTTTCATGATCAATCCTTGTCAAGTGCGGGAGCCGCGCTGAACCCGGAGCAACCTTTGCGCCGTGGAACATCCAACGTACTTTCCGCAGAAAAAGCCCTCTATTATTGCACAGGCGGTTTGATGGCATTTTCGCGACGGCCCGCAACGGCTGAAACTGGCAATGCCTTGGCCAGAACCGCCGCGCAAGGTCCGCCCCGCCGCGCTGGCGGTATCCCCCTTCCCGAACTGCGTAGCAATTCGAGAGAAGGGGGAAGGCGCGAAAGCGCCTCAGGGGGTTGTCACCCTCCGCGTCGCATCATGTCGAAGAAGTCCACATTGGTCTTGGTGGCCTTCATGTTCTTGATCATGAGCTCCATCGATTCGATTTCGTCCATGTTGTACATGAACTGGCGCAGGATGCGGGTCTTTTGCAGGATCTCGGGCGCCAGCAGCAGTTCCTCGCGGCGCGTGCCGCTCTTGTTGAGTTCGATGGCGGGGAACACGCGCTTTTCATACAGGCGGCGGTTCAGGTGGATTTCGCAGTTGCCCGTGCCCTTGAATTCTTCAAAGATCACTTCGTCCATGCGACTGCCGGTATCGACCAGTGCCGTGGCGATGATGGTGAGCGAGCCGCCTTCCTCGACCTTGCGTGCGGCGCCAAAGAACCGCTTGGGGCGCTGCAGTGCGGCGGCGTCCACACCGCCCGACAGCACCTTGCCGCTGGAGGGCACGACGTTGTTGTAGGCGCGGGCCAGGCGGGTGATGGAGTCCAGCAGGATCACCACATCCTTTTTCAGTTCGACCAAGCGCTTGGCACGCTCGATCACCATCTCGGCCACGTGCACGTGGCGGGCGGCGGGCTCGTCGAAGGTCGAGGCAATGATTTCGCCCTTGACGGTGCGCTGCATTTCGGTCACTTCTTCAGGGCGTTCGTCCACCAGCAGCACCATCAGGTGCACGTCAGGATTGTTGGCCGTGATGGCGTGGGCGATGTGCTGCATCATCACCGTCTTGCCGCTCTTGGGCGGTGCGACGATCAGCGCGCGCTGGCCGCGGCCGATGGGCGCGATGATGTCGATGATGCGGCCGGTGATGTTCTCTTCGCTCTTGATGTCGCGCTCCAGCCGCATGTGCTCCTTGGGGAACAGCGGCGTGAGGTTTTCGAACATCACCTTGTGCTTGTTCTGCTCGGGCGGGCCGTCGTTGACCTTGTCGAGCTTGGTGAGGGCAAAGTAGCGCTCGCCATCCTTGGGCGTGCGCACTTCGCCTTCAATCATGTCACCCGTGTGCAGATTGAACCGGCGCACCTGGCTGGGCGAGATGTAGATGTCGTCCGTGCTGGCCGTGAAGCTGGTGTCGGGGCTGCGCAGAAAGCCGAATCCGTCGGGCAGGATTTCCAGAACCCCATCGGCAAATACCTGCTCGCCCGCCTTGGCGCGCTTCTTGATGATGGCAAACATCAGCTCCTGCTTGCGCATCCGGCCGGTGTTCTCGATTTCGAGTTCTTCGGCCTGCTTCAGGACTTCAGACACGTGCAGTGCCTTGAGTTCGTTTAAGTGCATGGAATGACTCCTTGGCGGAGCGGGTATGAATCTGGGGGAGGAGGGCTGGTGCCGGATGGACTGCTGTTTGCAGATCCGGCGCGCCGGGGATCTCGGTCCGGCTGCCAATGCGTGCAGGCCGGTGATCTGAAGGAATTATGACAGGAAAAAAAGCGGGAGATTCACGGGATCCGAATTCGGTCTGTGTCTGGCGCTGCAATAGGTGTCGTGAAAACAGACAACCCCGCGTGCATGGGGGCAGGCGCGGGGTTGTGGGTGCGGATCAGGCGAGTTGTTGATCAATGAAGGCGGTCAGTTGCGCCTTGCTCATGGCGCCGACCTTGGTGGCGGCCAGCTGGCCGTCCTTGAACAGCATCAGTGTGGGAATGCCGCGAATGCCGAACTTGGCGGGGATCTCGCGGTTTTCGTCCACATTCATCTTGGCGATCTGCAGCTTGCCCTGGTAGGTGCCAGCCACTTCGTCCAGGATGGGGGCAATCATTTTGCAGGGGCCGCACCATTCGGCCCAGTAGTCCACCAGCACGGCGGAGCCGGGTTGCAGCACGTCGGCTTCAAAGCTGGCGTCAGAGACATGTTTGATGAGTTCGCTGGCCATGGCGGATTCCTTGATTTTGAGCGGGTTGTGACCGGTGTACGTTTAAAGTCTGGGCATTGTGACAGAAACCAATCCCACGTTCACCGGTGTGGCCGGGCCTTGCGACGCTATGACAGTCATAGCGAAAAGCGATCAAACCAGTGGGTTTGCTGTCGCCAGCACCGCCTTGTGGCAACGTGCTCTGGCCCAGGTGGCCGCACATGCCCAGGCCCATGGCGCCCATTTGGCGCGCACAGTGGTGTTGGTGCCCTACGCCCAGCTCATGCCCTGGGCCCAGCGCCACTGGGCGCTGCAGTTTCCGCAAGGCTTTGCGCCGCGCTTTGAAACCACCCGCAACTGGGCTCGCCAGTTGCAGGTGTTTGAGCCTTCGGCCGACGACTTTGCGGGCGACGTGGCGCGCGACACCCTCACGGCGCGCGCCTTGCTCGATCGTGTGGGGCAGGGCGCCCAGCGCGAGATGCTGGCCACGCCCCTGCAAGAAGCCGCCGCCCAACTGGCCCCCGCCGTGGCCGCTGTGCCCCCGGCGCAGCGCGCGGCCTGGGGCGACGAGGCCCGTAAACTGCTGGCCACCGCCGATGAAGGCAGCAGTCTGCATTACGAGGCCCTGGTGGCGCGCCTGGCGCTGGAATGGGTGCTGGCCTCACGCCACGCCACCGATGTGCTGTTCGAGCCCGGTGTGCGCGCGGCGGTGGATGCGCTGGTGGTGCTCGAAGGTTTTCAGTCCGACGCGCTGCCCCAGGCCCTGCTGGCCCATTGGTGCGAGCAGGGGGCTTGTGTTGCGCTGCCAGCATTGGTCGATGAAGCTCCCGCGCCGCCAAAACGCTCTCTGCATGCCGCCACCGATGCCGAAGACGAAGCCCACCGCGCCGCTGCCTGCGTGCTGGCCCACGTGCGAGATGGCCGGGTGCCCGTCGCGCTGGCCGCCACCGACCGCGCACTGATCCGCCGCGTGCTCGCTCACCTGGACAGCAGCGGCGTGCTGGTGCGCGATGAAAGTGGCTGGATACTCTCGACCACACGCGCCGCTTCGCGGGTCATGGCCGCGCTGCAGGCTGCGGCGTGGAACGCCTCATCCAACGCGGTGCTGGACTGGGTCAAACACACCCCTGCGCTGATGCCGGGCGATGTGAATCGCCTCGAGCAATGGCTGCGCAAGGGCGTGGTGCAGCACTGGAGCGCCGCCGCCGCGCGGGATCTGAGTGCGCAGCCCCACCTGGCCCGCACCGTGGCCACCGTGGAGGCCTGGCGCGACACCCTGCGCACTGCGCGCCCCCTGGCGCAGTGGCTGCCCGCCCTGCGTGTCGTGTTGGAGCAGGCCGGCCAGTGGCAAGGCCTGCAGGCCGACCCCGCTGGCATGCGCGTGCTGGCCGCCTTGCGCCTGCAAGACGGCCAGCAGGCCGAGTTGGACGCCTGGGGCGACAGCGCGGGCCGGCGCATGACGCTGGCCGAATTCACCCGCTGGGCCAAGGACGTGCTCGAAGCCGGGCGCTACGTGGCCGCGCAGGCCGCCGATGCTCCCGTGGTGGTGGTGCCCCTGCCGCAACTGCTGGCCCGTCCCTTTGCCGCCGCCGTGCTGCCGGGCTGCGATGAAAAGCGTTTGCAAGCCGCACCGGAGCCTGCGGGCGACTGGTCGCAGTCCCAGCGCGAGGCCTGGGGCCTGCCCACACGCCAGTCGCTGGAGGCCGCCCAGCGAGCCGCCTGGGCCCACGCCCTGCGCACACCCGTGGTGGACGTGCTGTGGCGCACCGGCGATGAGGGCGGCGAGCCCCTGCTGGCCAGCGCCCTGGTGCTGGCCCTGCAACTGGATGGCGCCGCTACACCCGGCACGGACGACCGTGCGGCCCGTGCCGTGGCCGCCACCCCAACGCTGCGTCCCCAGCCCGTGGGCCAGGCACTGCCGGTGGCGCACCTGTCGTCCACCGCGTATTCCGACCTGCGCCATTGTCCGTACCGCTTCTTTGCCCAGCGCCAGCTGGGTCTGCGCGAGGCCGACGAACTGGATGCCGAAGTGGACAAGCGCGACTTTGGCAACTGGCTGCACGCCGTGCTGCAACACTTTCACGAGGCGTTGCTGGCTGAGCCCACCGACCACCTGGATGAGCGCCGCAACCGCATGGACGCCGCCGCCGAGGCTGTCACCCGCGAGCAACGGCTGCAAGACGGAGACTTTCTGCCCTTTGCCGCAGGCTGGGCGCAACTGCGCGACGGCTACCTGCAATGGCTGGCAGGGCATGAGCAGCAGGGCGCGATGTTCCGCCAGGCCGAGGTCAAAGCCCGCCAGCCGCTGGGCGATCTGGAACTGGTCGGCACCATCGACCGCATTGACGGCGTCTCGTCCACCGGCGAGCCCACGGTGCTGGTGATCGACTACAAAACCGAAAGCGACAGCGTGACCCGCCAGCGCATCAAGAGCGGAGCGGAGGACACGCAACTGGCCTTCTACGCCGCCCTGCTGAGCCACGACACCCTGCGCGCTGCCTACGTCAACGTGGGCGAGCGCGGCGAGACGCAAATGCACGAACAGGACGAAGTGGTGCACCTGCGCGATGTGCTCATCGAAGGCATCCAGCACGACATCGCCCGCATCGCCGCCGGTGCGCCGCTGCCCGCGCTGGGCGAGGGCTCGGTGTGCGAGTTCTGCGCCGTGCGCGGCCTGTGCCGCAAAGACTACTGGGCGGACGCTGAACAGGCGTTGCCCGTGCAAGAGACGCCATGACCGTCAGCATTTCACAACCCACCCAGGCCGCCTACGAACACAACGGCCGCCCCGTCTCGCGCGAGGCCTTCTATGCCATTGCCTGCGACCCCGCACGCAGCGTGGCGGTGGAGGCCTGCGCGGGTGCGGGCAAGACCTGGATGCTGGTCTCGCGCATGCTGCGGGCGCTGCTCGATGGCTGCGCGCCGCACGAGATCCTGGCCATCACCTTCACCAAAAAGGCGGCGGGCGAAATGCGCCAGCGCCTGCAAGAATGGTTGGAGCAGTTCAGCCACAAGCCGCTGGAAGAGCTTACGGCCGAGCTGATTGCACGCGGAATCAGCCCCCAAGGCGCGCTGGAAAAGCGCGAGGCGCTACAAAATCTATACCGCCAGCTGCTCGAAGCGGGCCGCCCGGTGCAAATCCGCACTTTCCACAGCTGGTTTGCCGCGCTGCTGGGCACAGCCCCGCTGGCGCTGCTGCAGCAACAGGGCCTGCCCGCGCACTTTGAGCTGCTCGAAGACGATGCAGAGGCCGTGCGCGAAGTCTGGCCGCCGTTCCTGCAGACCGTGGCCGAGAGCGCCAGCCTGCGCGCCGACTACGAGGCCGTGGTGGCCCGCCACGGCCGCTCGCAAACCCACAAGGCCCTGGCAGCGGCGTTGGCCAAGCGGGTGGAGTTTGATCTGGCCGACGAGGCGGGCGTGGTGGATGCATCCGTGCCGCCGTTCCAGCAGGCCTACCCCGATCTGGCCGCGTTGGCCGAGCCCGCCGAGGCCCTGCAGACCGAAGCCGCCCTGCAACGCTGGCGCAGCCGCGCCAGCGCCCTGGGCGCCGAGGCCAACAAGACCCCACAGAAGGCGGCGGACGCCATCATCGACGCGCTGGCCTGTGCCGACCTGAACCAGCGCCTGGACATGCTGCGCAAAGCCATGTTCGTCGCCAAGGAAGACCGCCTTTCCAAAAACCTGGAGAAATTCCCTGCAGCGCAAGAGGCCGAGCCTGAGCTTCAGCGACTGCTTGTGGCGCGCCGCCAGCACGAGGCCTGGCAACACCAGCAGCGTATGGCCCGGCTGGCGCGTTGCCTGATTGCGCAGTTTGTGGCCGTCAAGCAGCAGCATGGCTGGGTGGACATGAACGATGTGGAGCGCACCGCCCTGGTCATGCTGGCCGACCCGGTGCTCAGTGGCTGGGTGCAGGAGCGGCTGGACGCGCGCATCCGCCACTTGCTGGTCGATGAGTTCCAGGACACCAACCCGCTGCAGTGGCAGGCGCTGCACGCGTGGCTGTCCGGCTATGCGGGCTCGGGCGGTGGTTCGGCCGCGCCCAGCGTGTTCATCGTGGGCGACCCCAAGCAGAGCATCTACCGCTTTCGCCGCGCCGAACCACAGGTGTTCATCGCTGCGCAGGCGTTTGTGCGCGATGGGCTGCGCGGCGACCTGCTCAGCTGCGACCACACGCGCCGCAACGCACAGGGCGTGATTGCCGCGGTCAACGCCGTCATGGGCCAGGCCCAGGCGCAGCAAGAGACCAGCGGCTTCCGCGACCACACCACCGAATCCAAACACGCGGGCCAGCTGCTGCGCCTGCCCGCCATCACCGACGCGGACGACGACAGCCAAGGCGCAGGCCGCGACCCCCTGGCCTGGCGCGATAGCCTGACCGAACCCCGCCACGAGGCCGAAGAAACCCAGCGCATGCGCGAGTGCACCCAGGCCGCCGCCTGGGTGGCCGCGCAGATCGCCAGCGGCACCCCGCCCAAAGAGGTGTTGGTGCTGGCCCGCAAGCGCGACCGCCTCGCCAGCATGCAAGACGCCCTGCGCGCTCTGCACCTGCCCTGCGTGCAGCCCGAAAAGGCTGACCTGTTCGACGCACCCGAGGTGCAGGACATGGTGGCGCTGCTCGACGTGCTGGTTTCGCCCACACACGACTTGTCTTTGGCCCGCGCGCTCAAGTCGCCCCTTTTCAGCCTGGGCGACGACGCCCTGGTGGCCCTGGCCGTGCTGCGCCGCCAGCCGGAACATGCGGGCTGCAGTTGGTTTGAGTTGCTATTAAAAAGTGAGCTGCTTGCGCTTGATTTGAAAGCGCTGGGACCTGTTTTGACTCAATACCAAGGCTGGGTGAGTGGCCTGCCGCCGCACGATGCGCTGCATGCCATCTACGAGCACGGCGACGTGCTGGCCCGCTTCGCCGCTGCTGCCCCGGTCACCCAGCGCCAGGCAGTGCAGGCCAACCTGCGCGCGCTGCTGGCGGCATCGCTGCAGCACGACGGCGGCCGCTACCTCACGCCCTATGCGTTTGTGCGGGCCATGAAGAAGGGCGGCGTGCGCGCGCCCGGCCGGGCGGATGCGCAGGCCGTTCGCCTGCTGACGGTGCACGGCGCCAAGGGGCTGGAGGCCGACTGCGTGCTGCTGCTCGACACCGACACCCGCCCGCAAAAGGCCGAGACCATGGGCGTGCTGGTGGACTGGCCTGGCGAGCAGACCGTGCCCTCGGCCTTCGTCTTTCTGGCCAGCGAATCGAACCCGCCGCCCAGTGCAGAGGCCGCGCTGGCCGCCGAGCAGCAGGCCCGCAGCCGCGAGGAGTTGAACATGCTCTACGTGGCCATGACGCGCGCCAAACATTGCCTGGCGCTGTCGTCCGTGCAACCCGGCAATTCGGCGCCGGGCAGCTGGTGGAACCGACTGGCACCACTGGTGACCGAGGTGGACGCGGGCGCGGCCCCAGCGCCTTCCGCTGGAGCCGGTGCGACCCCCGACACTTTCACCATCGCCGCGCTGCACCCCCTGCCCGAAGCCCTGCAAAGCGCCCGCACTAAACCGGGTGCTGCAGCCGCCGACCCCACCAGTGCTACGCCCGTTGCCATGCCTGGCGACGCCGAGTCCACCCCCCTGTCACGCCAGGGTGACGCCATGCACCAGCTGCTGGAGCAGGCCGGTGTGGCCGGTGCCCCGCTGGCCGACCTGCGCGCCCACGGCTGGCCTGCTGCGCGCATCGCCCGGCTGGTCAGCGACCACGACATTGCCCCTGCAGCGGCCGAGTTGGCAGCCCGCATGGCACAGGGCATCCTGGCCGGGGAGGGCGCCTGGGCGTGGGACCCGGAGCAGGTGCAGACCGCCATCAACGAAGCCCCGCTGCATTACCAGGGCCAAAGCCTGCGCATCGACCGGCTGGTGCTGCGCCGTGCCCTGTCTGCAGATGACGCCATGGCAGGCTGGTGGGTGCTCGACTACAAAAGCGCCGCCCAGCCTCAGCGCCAGCAAGCGCTGGTGGCGCAACTGCAGCGCTACCAAGAAGCCGTACAGGCCCTGATGCCGGGCGAGGCCGTGCACGCGGCCTTTCTCACAGGCGATGGGCGTTTGGTGCGGGCAGGGGGCGGGCCCACCCTTGCCGCCGTCGGGCATACTCTCGCCCCCGCTGCGCCGGATGCCTTAGCAAAGCCCGAGCGTCCGCGCCCCGCGCCGGGGCCTTCAGATTCTGCGCAAGGCTCTTTGTTTTGACCCGCACCCAGGGCTTCCAACCCGCGCAACGCCCCCACTTTTAGCAAGGTTCTCCCGTGTCTCACACCCTTTCTCCTTCCGATTCACCCGTCGCACCAGCCCTGCCTGCGGGGACTTTGCGGTGCGATGTGGCCATCGTCGGCGGTGGCCCGGCGGGCCTGATGGCGGCCGAGGTGCTGGCCCAGGCGGGGGTGGCCGTTCATCTGTTTGACGCCATGCCTTCGGTGGGGCGCAAATTTCTGCTGGCGGGCAAGGGCGGGCTCAACCTCACACATTCCGAGCCCCATGCTCCGTTTGTCAGCCGCTATGCAGAGCGCCAGCCTCAGCTCGAACCTTTGCTGCAGGAATTTGGCGGGCCCGAGGTCCGGGCCTGGGCGCAAGGCCTGGGTGTAGAGACCTTCGTGGGCACCTCCGGCCGCGTGTTCCCCGCCGACATGAAGGCCGCGCCCTTGCTGCGCGCCTGGTTGCAGCGCCTGCGCGGGCAGGGCGTGGTGTTCCACATGCGACACCGCTGGCTGGGCTGGTCGGACGATGGTGCCCTGCGTTTTGCAGCCCCTGCGGGCGAGGTGCCAGTGGTCGCCAGGTCGGTGGTGTTGGCGCTGGGCGGTGGCAGCTGGGCACGCCTGGGGTCGGATGGTGCCTGGGTGCCGCTGCTGGCGCAGCGCGGTGTGGCCGTGGCGCCGCTGCGGCCCTCCAACTGTGGTTTTGACGTGCTGCGCGCCGATGCGCCGGCGGGTGAGACGCGCCGCGCGTTCTTGCAGGAGCTGATCGGCCGCACCCCCGCTCCCGCTGTGGGCTGGACGCCCCATTTTGTCGAGCGTTTTGCCGGCCAGCCCTTCAAGACGGTGGCGCTGGCTTTCACCGACAGCCAGGGCCGCACGTTCAGCCGCAGAGGTGAATTCGTGGCCACAGCGACAGGCGTCGAGGGCAGCCTGGTCTACGCCGCGTCGCACCTGCTGCGCGATGAGATCGAGGCCCACGGCCATGCCACTTTTCATCTGGATTTGCTGCCCGACCACACGCCGGAACGCGTGCTGGTGGAAGTGCGCCATCCACGCGGATCACGTTCATTGTCCAGCCACCTCAAGAGCCGTCTGGGGCTCGATGGCATCAAGGCGGGCATCCTGTATGAACACCTGGGCAAGGACGGCATGAACGACCCGGTGGCTCTGGCACACGCCATCAAGGCACTGCCCATCACGGTCGTGGCCACACGGCCCATCGACGAAGCCATCAGCACCGCCGGTGGTGTGGCTTTTGAGGCGCTGGACGCGCACCTCATGGCCCATGCCTTACCGGGCGTGTTCTGTGCGGGCGAAATGCTCGATTGGGAGGCGCCCACCGGGGGCTATCTGCTCACGGCCAGCTTGGCCAGTGGCCGTGTGGCGGGGTTGGGCGCGCTGCACTGGCTGCGCCAAGCAGCCGGAGCTTGAGCTCGCTGAACGAAAGGGGCTTGCGCCTGGGGCGAAGGGCCTGGCCTTGCCAGGCAAGGGGACATCGCGAAGGATGTCGCCGCTGGGAGGGGGCTGCGCGACAGCGCAAAAAAAGAAGTTGACGAGCCTTACCCCCGGCACTGACTCCACAGTTAGGGCTGCTTGGTTCCCCACCTGACCCGGTTGGCCGCTTCACCATGCGAGGAGGCCCGTCACCGTCGATTGTACGACGGATGCGGATGCACTTTTCTGAACAGCCCCGCTGCCGTGGGCGCTGGAAGGACACTCGGCACAGCCCGTAGAATCTGCCTGATGTCCTACCTCGTGCTCGCCCGCAAGTACCGCCCCCGCAATTTCACCGAAATGGTGGGGCAGGAGCATGTGGTGCAGGCCCTCACCAATGCGCTCAACACACAGCGCCTGCACCATGCCTACCTGTTCACAGGCACGCGGGGTGTGGGCAAGACGACGGTGTCGCGCATTCTGGCCAAATCGCTCAACTGCCAGGGGCCCGACGGTCAGGGCGGCATCACCGCCACACCCTGCGGCGTGTGCTCGGCGTGCACGGACATCGATAGTGGCCGCTTTCCCGATTACACCGAGCTCGATGCCGCATCCAATCGGGGTGTGGACGAAGTGCAGAGCCTGCTGGAGCAGGCGGTCTACAAGCCAGTGCAGGGCCGCTTCAAGGTCTTCATGATTGACGAAGTGCACATGCTCACGAACACGGCGTTCAACGCCATGCTCAAGACGCTGGAAGAGCCTCCCGAGTACCTCAAGTTTGTGCTGGCCACAACCGACCCGCAGAAGGTGCCGGTGACCGTGCTGAGCCGCTGTCTGCAGTTCAACCTGCGCCCGATGGCGCCCGAAACCGTGCTCTCGCACCTCACGCAGGTGCTGGCATCGGAAAACGTATCGTCCGAGCCCCAGGCGCTGCGCCTGCTCTCGCGCGCTGCGCGGGGCTCCATGCGCGATGCGCTGTCGCTCACCGACCAGGCCATCGCTTTTGGCAGCGGCCAGTTGCAGGAAGCCGCCGTGCGCCAGATGCTGGGCGCGGTGGACCGCTCCTATGTGTTCCGCCTCATCGGCGCGTTGGCCGAGGGCGACGGCAAGACCGTGGTGGAAACTTCGGACATGCTGCGTCTCAATGGCCTGTCGGCCGCCTCCACGCTCGAAGAAATGAGCGCCGTGCTGCAGCGCATGGCGGTGTTCCAGGCCGTGCCCCAGATGGCAGGCGCCGTGGATGCCGACGACCCCGAGGCCGCAGAAACGGCCCGCCTGGCCGCGCTGATGCCTGCTGACGAAACCCAGCTGCTCTACAGCCTGTGCCTGCACGGGCGCGGTGAACTGGGCCTGGCGCCCGATGAGTACGCGGCACTGACCATGGTGCTGCTGCGCTTGCTGGCGTTCAAGCCTGTAAGCGGTGTTGGCGGCGTTGGCGAATCGGCTGAAAAAAAAACTCTGACGCGGGCTGAAGCGGCGTCTTCCAGCCCAGCAGTTGCGGTTTCTGCCGCTCTCGCAGCGGCTGCCGTGGCGGTGCCAGCCCCCGTGGCGCGAATGGCGCCGACGCCCGCGCCTGCTCCCCAGGTGCCACCAGCGGTGCCTCCCGCAGCGCCTGCAGCAGGTGCTTCGCCAGCATTGCCCCCGGAGATTTCTGCAGAACCCGGCGAATCCGTGGACTCTTCGGAACCACCACCCTGGCCAGGTTCTGAAGAGCCGGGTGCCGCATCACCTGCAAACTCCGCCGCCACGGCACTGCCGGTGCGTACGCCCGAGAGATTTGGACAAAATCAGCGTCCAGCGCAACCTCAGCAAGCGCAAGGCGCTCCTGAATATGTAGCAATCCCGGTGCGTGAATCGCCCGAACCAGGGGAGCGTCTGCAACCGTTGCCGCTTTCTGCGCCCACGCCTGTCTCGGCGCGCTACACGCCCACCGAGGAGGGCGATGTCTGGCATGCCACTGTGCAGCAGATGGTGGCGGCAGAATCGATTACCGCCCTGGTGCGCGAGCTGGCCCTGCAATCGCAGCTGGTGGCGCGCGACGGTGGCCACTGGCTGTTGCGCGTGGAGCGTGAGTCGCTGAACCAGCCTACTGCACGCGAGCGCCTGCGCGCCGCGCTGGAGGCTGCGGGCCACGCCACCCAGATCAGTGTGGAGGTGGGCCACGTCATTGACAGCCCCGCCCGCCGCAATGCCGCTGCCGCTGCCGAGCGCCAGCGCCGTGCTGAGGAGATTGTGAACAACGACCCCTATGTGCAGTCGCTGGTGCGCGACCTTGGCGCGAGAATCGTGCCGGGCAGCATCAAGCCTGCGTGAGATGAAGCGCCCCCTGAGTCGCCTGCGGCGCCTTCCCCCTCTCTCGCTTCGCGGGAGGGGGACGCACTCGGTGGCCTGGCAAAGCCAGCTCCACGAGTGCACCGGATTGGCGTGAGCCAGTTTCGACGGCCGCTGACATTGCACAGCACAATACCGTGCATCTCGGATACCGAATCTCTCTCCCTTCGTGGGAATCGATCAACCAGAAAGAAAGCAAAGGAAATCACACCATGTTCAACAAAGGACAACTTGCTGGCCTCATGAAGCAGGCCCAGGCGATGCAGGACAACCTCAAGAAGGCCCAGGACGAACTGGCCTTCATCGAAGTGGAGGGTGAATCGGGCGCGGGCCTGGTGAAGGTGGTGATGACCTGCAAACACGACGTCAAGCGCATCACCATCGACCCGAGCCTGCTGGCCGAAGACAAGGACATGCTGGAAGATCTGGTTGCGGCGGCGTTCAATGCTGCGGTGCGCAAGGCGGAAGAGACTTCGGCGGAGAAGATGGGCAAGCTGACCCAAGGCATGCCAGGCCTCCCCGGCGGCATGAAATTCCCTTTCTAAGGGTTGGCTACTGCGCGCCAGCCATGCGTCGTTGGGCGGTGCTCGCAATCCTCAGGTACTAGGCAAGTACGTTCCGGTTGCTGTGCTCCGTCCGCCTAGCCTGGCAGGCGCTCGCTACGCCCTTGAGGGCGGGGTGTGAAAGCCTTCGTGAGAGTTTGCTTAATGCCCCAACCACCGTTCGGGCTGAGCCTGTCGAAGCTTGGCACCGCTCTTGTCTGCCCGCTCATCCGCATCGCCTGCTAACCATGTCCACCACCAACTCCCTCGACGTTCTGATCCAGGCGCTGCGCCGCTTGCCGGGGGTGGGGGTGAAGTCTGCGCAGCGCATGGCGTTTCATCTGCTGCAGCATGACCGCGAAGGGGCGCTGGCCCTGTCGCGGGCGCTCTCGGAGGCGGTGGACACGGTGCACCACTGTGCGCGGTGCCACACGTTCACCGAGGCCGAGGTGTGCAGCACCTGTCTCGATCCTGAGCGCGATGCCACGCGGCTGTGTGTGGTGGAGACGCCGGCCGACCAGGCGGCGCTGGAGCGTACGGGCGCGTTCAAGGGTCTGTACTTCGTGCTGATGGGCCGCTTGAGCCCGCTCGATGGCATCGGGCCCAAGGAAATCGGGATCCAGAAGCTCATGGACCGCGCCACGGACGGTACGGTGCAGGAGGTCATTCTGGCCACCAATTTCAATGCTGAAGGCGAGGCCACGGCCCATGTAGTCAGCGAGGCTCTCAGGAGCCGGGGGGTGCATGTCACCCGGCTGGCGCGCGGTGTGCCCGTGGGCAGCGAGCTCGAGTACGTGGACCTGGGCACGATTGCGCATGCGCTGGTGGACCGGCGGTAGCCAGCGGGCTCGCACAATCGGGCTCCGCCGCAGCTAGAATACTCACAATTTAATAGCTGCTGGCGCTTGACTATCAAGCGCTGGAGCCCAAAAAGGCTTAAAAATGAATACCACCATGCATGTCGCACGGTTCACAGTGGCTTACTGGTGCGTGCTGATCGCGGCCCTTTTGCCCATCGGTTGCGCCTGGCTGGCCAAGAGCGGCAGCTTTGGCAAGTCGCTCAAGGACGGCGGGTACGACAACCATGATCCCCGCGCATGGATGGCGCGGCAGGCCGACTGGCGCGCCCGTGCCAATGCCGCGCAGGCCAACAGTTTCGAGGCTTTGCCGTTTTTCATCGGTGCGGTCATCATTGCGCACCTGCTGGGTGCAGGGCAGACGCTGCTGGACATGCTGGCGCTGCTGTACGTGATGCTTCGCATCTTCTACATCCTGATGTATGTCTCCGACATGCCGACCGTGCGCAGCGCGGTGTGGGCCGCGGCGTTTCTGGTCAACATCGCCATCCTGTTTCTGGGATACCGGTGATCCCGAGGCCGGAGGGCCTGGTACGTAGAAACCCGGTGGGATTCACCCTGATGCGGGATCGCTCGCGTTGCGGCACGATTGTTGCAGTGCAGCATTAGCCCATTCTTCCCAGTTCATGAACCGATCTCCGCTGACCCGTCGCGCCTTTGGTGCCCTTTCCGCCCTGTCGGCGGCAGCGGTGTGCCTGCCCGCCGTGGTGCGCGCGGCACAACCCGAAGTCCCGGCGCTGGGCGCGGTGACCATTGCAGTGGGTGGCCAGGGGGTGCTGTACCACCTCCCTCTGGCACTGGCTGACCAGCTGGGTTACTTCCGGGCAGAGGGCCTGGACGTGCGGGTGCGCGATTTCTCTGCCGGGGCGATGGCGCTGCAGGCCGTACAAGAGGGCACGGCCGATGTCTGTGCCGGGGCGTTCGAGCACACCCTCCGCCAGCAGGTGCGCGGCCAGGCCTATCGTTCGCTGGTGCTGCTCGGGCGTGCCCCGCAGCTGGCGTTGGGGGTGTCGCTCCGCGCGCTGCCGTCTTACAAGGATTTGTCTGATCTGCGCGGGAGGCGCATTGGCGTGTCTTCGGTCGGCTCATCCACGCACCTGGCGGCCACGCTGCTGCTGGCGCGTGCCGGCATGGGCCAGGGCGACGTGGCGTATGTGGGTGTGGGTTCGGGCGTGGCTGCCATGAACGCGCTGCGCGCAGGCCAGGTCCATGCGCTGTGCCACGCAGATCCGCTCATGACGCTGCTGGAGCAAAAGGCCGACACCCGCATTGCAGGCGACATGCGGTCGCTCAAGACCGCGCAGGACATGTTGGGTGGCGCCATGCCGGCTGGCTGCATCTATGCACCACAGGCCTTTGTGCACAAGCAGCCCGCCCAGGCCCAGGCATTGGCGAACGGTATCGTGCATGCCCTCAAGTGGCTGCAAACGGCTGCCCCTGCGGACCTTGTGAAAGCGGTGCCGCCGGCCTACCTCATGGGCGACCGTGGCCTGTATCTGGCAGCTTTTGGGCGGGTGCGTGAAACCTATTCGACCAACGGCATGATGCCCGATGATGGTGCGGCCACCGCGTTGCGCGCGCTGTCAAGGGCGCACCCCGAACTCGGGGACGCCAGGGTGGACCTGTCGCGCACCTATACCAACGATTTCGTCCGCAAGGCGCGCCAGAAATTCAATGTCTGACGAGGTGGTGCGCCCGGTTCGTCGGGCGGCTGCGTGGCCGATGGCGAGGTGATGGTGATGGGATGGTGATGTTATGGCGGGGTGGCGGCTGCCGCCAGCCTGGTGTTCGGGCTGGAACGGGAAGATGGCTTACATTCGTCGGCGTTCGGTGTGCCGTAGCCTCGGTGTACCCGTCATTCACATCTCAAGGATTGCTTCACCATGACCTTCACCCTCAGCATCGGCCCGCTGGTATCCCTGATCGCCGGCATTCTGATTCTTGTGATGCCCCGCCTGCTCAGCACCATTGTGGCGCTGTACCTCATCATCATGGGGATTCTGGGGTTGCTGGGCATGCACTCGCTCAAATTCTGAGCGGCGGCGTCAGCGGCGCTTTTTTGAGGGCGTGCCACCGCGACGCGCAGGTGGTGCTGAACGCTTGGCCGGTGCGGCGCGCGCAACCGTTCCGCGCGCCTGGGTGGCCTGGCGTACCGGCAGGTACATCACCACCTCCTGCCCCAGTTTGAACGCTGCGTTGGCGCGCACATCGTTCCAGTCGGCCACGCTGGCAGCGCTGAGCTTGTAACGGCGTGCAATGCTGGCAACGGTTTCGCCCTTGCGGGCCCGCACCGTGGTGCGCCGGGTGACGATCTCGGGCGCAAATGCGATCTGCCCGTTGTCCGCCAGCTGCGGCGACACATCCTGGCGCACGGCGGAAGAGCGCGGCACCATGAGTGCGGAGCCCGCCTTGATCAGCATGCGCGGCGGGATGTTGTTGACGCTGCGAAGATCGTGCTCGCTCATGCCTGCCCGCTGCGCGGCCTCGGCCACCGTCATGGTGGAGGGCACCGACCACACCGTCCAGCTGGCGTACTGGCCTTCCCTGCGCGCCTCCAGATTGCGCTGGAACACCTTGGCATTGTCCCAGGGCAGCAGGATCTGCGGCGTGCCGGCAGCCAGAATGACCGGCCGGTGGAAGGAAGGGTTCAGGGCGCGGAAATCTTCCTGGCGTATGCCTGCCAGCGTGGCCACCAGGGCCACATCAATGTCGTGGGTGATGTCCACCGTCTGGAAGTAGGGGTGGTTCTCGATCAGCGGCAGCTCGGTGCGAAAGGCTTCGGGGTTGGCCACAATGTTCTTGACGGCCTGCAGCTTGGGCACATACATGCGCGTCTCGGCCGGCATGCTCAGGTCCGTGTAGCTGGTGCCCAGCCCCTGCTTCTGGTTGCGGGCAATGGCCCGGCCCACACTGCCTTCGCCCCAGTTGTAGGCGGCCAGCGCCAGGTGCCAATCGCCAAACATGCCATGGAGCTTTTGCAGGTAGTCGAGCGCTGCGCGGGTGGATGCCAGAACGTCGCGGCGGTCGTCGCGGAACGCGTTCTGCTTGAGGTCGAAATAACTGCCCGTGGCGGGCATGAACTGCCACATGCCCGCAGCCTTGGCGTGGGACACGGCCTGCGGGTTGAACGCGCTTTCGATGTAGGGCAGCAGCGCCAGCTCGGTGGGCATGCCGCGCCGCTCCAGTTCTTCGACGATGTGGAACAGGTATTTGCTGGAGCGCTCGGTCATGCGTTGCATGTAGTCGGGGCGTGTGGCGTACCACTGCTCGCGGTCCTGCACCAGCTCGTGCTGCAGGTCCGGCATCGCAAAGCCGCGCCGGATACGGTCCCAGAGGTCGGCAGGGGTGGAGAGCGACGCCACTTCGCCGCTGGCAGCCTGCGCAGCCGTGATGGGCCGGAGCGGGCCGTTGGGGATGACAGGGGTATGTGGCGCTGCGGCCGGCGTGCCGGTGGGGGAGGCGGGGGTGGTACCCGCCGCGCTGTCCTGCGAGGGCCCGGTGGTGGCGCAGCCTGTGAGCCAGAGCGTGCAGGCCAGGCAGGCGATGTGCAGAATTTTCATCGGAACTCGTTTTTCCATTGACGCAGGGCGGCCAGTACCGCCACGGCATCGTCTTTGTTCACCTGCGCGTCGTGGCTGTGGGCGGCAAGGGCCACCGCAGGCTGACGCACGCGCAGGAAGGGGTTGATGTCACGCTCGAGCGCCATGCGCGAGGGCAGCGTGGGCTGGTCTTTGGACCGCAGTGCCTCGCAATGGCTGCTGTAGTGGAGCAATGCCGCATTGCCGGGTTCCACCGCCCGCGCAAATTTCAGGTTGGAGAGCGTGTACTCGTGGGTGCAGCATACCCGCGTGTTGCCGGGCAAAGCGGCCAGCGCGTCCAGGGAGTCCAGCATCTGGGCAGGGGTGCCTTCAAAAAGCCGACCACAGCCCCCCGAAAAAAGCGTGTCGCCGCAGAACAGCAGAGGCTCCCCGTCGATGTCGGGGCAGTAGTAGGCAATGTGGCCAGCGGTATGGCCAGGCACATCAATGACTGCGAACCGAAGTCCCATGGTTTCCACGGCATCACCGTGCGCCAAGCGGTGCAGCGGCTCGGGGATTTTTTCGCGTGCGGGGCCGTAGACCACGGCGCCGGTGGCGCTGCGCAGGGCATCCACACCGCCGACATGATCGGCATGGTGGTGCGTGACTAGAATGGCCTTCAACTGCACGCCAAGGTGCTGCAGGGCCTGCAGCACAGGCGCGGAATCTCCCGGGTCCACAACGATCGCCTGGCGGCCGTCGTGCAGCATCCAGATGTAGTTGTCGGTAAAGGCGGGTAGCGGCAGCAAGTTCATGAGCGATCAAATTATAGGTTTGCACCACTGGTTCGACTCCCCGCCGGGCCGCTACCTGCTCGCCTGGGAGCAGGCGCGTTTCGATGAAGCGGTGGCGGATATCTTTGGCTACCACAGCCTGCAGCTTGGAATGCCGCTGCTCGATGGCCTGCGGGCCAACCGCATGCCCCACCAATGGCTGGGCCTGGGGCAGGAGGCAGTGCACGGTTCCATCGCCTGTGTGGAGAACGGGGCTGGCGATGACGCCCTGCAGCGCCGCCCGGTGAATCTGCTGGCAGAGCCCGTGGCCCTGCCGTTCGCTGCAGCGAGCCTGGACCTGCTTGTACTGCCCCATACCCTGGAGCTGAGCATCGACCCCCACGCGGCCCTGCGCGAAGTGGAGCGCGTGCTGGTGCCCGAGGGCCGGGTCGTCATCAGCGGCCTGAATCCCACCAGCCTCTGGGGGCTGCGCCAGTGGCGTGCGCGCATGGTCCAGCGCGTGAGCGGGGGCAAGGGAACCTTGTACCTGCCGGACGTGGGCGAGTTCATTGGTTACCGGCGCCTGCGAGACTGGCTCAGGCTTTTGAGTTTCGAGGTCGAATCGGCCCGGTTTGGCTGCTATCGTCCCGCGGTGCGCAGCACCCAGTGGCTGGAACGTTTTGACTTCATGGACCCATGGGGCGAGCGCTGGTGGCCTATTCTGGGAGCCGCATATTTTCTGGTGGCAGTGAAACGGGTGCACGGCATGCGGCTGCTGGAGCCTGCATGGCGGTCGGGCCGGCAGCGGTCTGCGGCGACGGTGCCCGTAGCCAACCGCGTGGCTCCTGCGCAGATTTCCAGGGCGGCCACAGGTACTGACAAAATAGATAGGACATAGTTTGAACCAGGTAGAGATATATACAGATGGCGCCTGCAAAGGCAACCCCGGTCCTGGCGGTTGGGGCGCTTGGTTGCGCTCCGGGTCGACGGAGAAAGAGCTGTTTGGCGGCGAGCTGGGCACCACCAACAACCGCATGGAGCTGATGGCCGTGATCGAAGCGCTGTCAGCGCTGAAGCGGCCTTGCGCGGTGACGCTGTACCTTGACAGCGAGTACGTGCGCAAGGGCATCACCGAGTGGATTCACGGCTGGAAGGCCAAGGGCTGGCGCACGGCCTCGCGGCAGCCGGTCAAGAACGTGGAGCTGTGGCAGCGGCTGGACGCGCTGGTCAGCACGGGTGGCCATCGCATTGAATGGCGATGGGTTAAAGGACATTCCGGCGATCCTGGCAACGAGCGCGCCGATGCCTTGGCCAACCGGGGGGTTGAAAAGGCCCAGGGGCGCGCGTAGGGCTGCGCTCACCGCTTCCACGGAGCATGTGCGTTGCTTCAAAAGGCCCCTCGGGGCTTTTTTTGTGCCCGGGGCATGTAAAGCCTGCGTAAATCTTCCGCGATTGTCCTTGGGGTCTTGTTCGGGTTTGCTGCGGCGCAAGACACGCACTGATACATTGTTCGGTCGTGCTTCTCCCATCACCCGCTTTCACTGATCCATGGCGTCCAAGAACAAATACATCGTTTTCGCGGTCATCGGCATCGCTGCCGCTTCTGGTGTCGCGTGGTGGCTCCAACGGCCTGAGCAGCGCACCGAGGCGGCCGCCGCAGGCAATGCGCCCGCAAATGGTGCGGCCAGGGCGGGTGGGGCGGGCCGCCCCGTGGCGGTGGAGGCCGTGGCCGTGCGCCAGATGGCCCTGCGCGATGATGCCGAGGCCGTGGGCAGCCTGCGGTCGCGCCAGAGTGTGGTTTTGCGCCCCGAGGTGAGTGGGCGCATCACGGCGCTGAACTTCCGCGATGGCGAGCGTGTGCGGCGCGGCCAGGTGCTGGTGCAGTTTGACGACCAGTTGCCCCGCGCGCAGGTCCAGCAAAGCCAGGCCGAACTGTCCATTGCCCAGGCCAACCACAAGCGCAATGAGGAGCTGGTGGCCCAGGGCTTCATCAGCCAGCGTTCGGTGGATGAAAGTGCCGCCAACCTGCAGGTGGCGCGTGCCAAGCTGTCGCTCGCGCAGGCTACCGCCTCGCGCCTGAAGATCGTGGCGCCGTTTGATGGCATTGCCGGCATCAGGGGCGTGAACGTGGGCGACTACCTCAAGGACGGCGCGGACATCGTCAATGTCGAAGACCTGGACGCGGTGTACGTCGATTTCCGCCTGCCCGAGCGGCTGCAGGGCAAGGTCCGCACCGGCCAGAGCGCCCAAGTGGCTTTTGACGCCTTGCCCGGCGTGCGCTACAGCGCCGTGGTGCAGGCCATCAACCCCCAGATCGATGCCGACGGCCGTTCCGTGGCGGTGCGCGGTTGCATTGACAACCGGCGCCTGCAGCTGCGCCCTGGCATGTTCGCGCGCGTCACGGCGGTGTTTTCAGAGCGCAGTGATGCCCGCGTGATTCCTGAAGAGGCCATCGTGCCGGATGGCGCCAGCCCTTACGTGCTCAAGATCGTCGATGGCAAAGAGCCCGGCACGCGCATCACACAGCGCACGCCGGTCACGCTGGGCACCCGGGTTCCTGGGCTGGTGGAAGTGGTGGAAGGCCTGGCTGTAGGTGACTTGGTGGTGACTGCGGGGCAGCAACGTGTGCAGCGGGATGGCACGGCTGTGCGGGTGGTGGAGCTGGGCAGCCCGGCCCCGCAAGGCGCTGCCTCCAGCGCCCCCAATGGCGCGGCATCGGTGCCCGACGTGCCTGCGCCCCTCGGGCGTAGCAAGGTGGCCTCGGCGCCGGCATCGTCCGTGGCCGAGATCGCACCGCTGCCGGGCCCCAATCCGTGCGGTCCGGCCGGCAAGGCGCCGGCATCGCAGCGCCAGCCAGCATGATGAACACGTTTCAGGACAGCCATGCAACTCGCTGAAATTTCGATCCGCCGGCCCGTTTTTGCGACCGTGCTGTCGCTGCTCGTCCTGCTCATCGGCGCCGTGAGCTTCACGGGTTTGTCGGTTCGCGAATACCCCAAGATCGATGAGCCCGTGGTCACGGTCAGCGTGCGCTACGCGGGTGCGTCGGCCGAGGTGATCGAATCGCAGGTCACCAAGCCGCTGGAGGACTCCATCGCGGGTATCGACGCCGTGGACGTCATCACCTCGATCAGCCGCGCCGAGCAAAGCCAGATCAGCGTGCGCTTTCGCCTTGAAAAGGATGCCGACAACGCTGCCGCCGAGGTGCGCGACCGCACGGCGCGCGTGCGCAACCGCCTGCCCGACGCGGTGGACGAGCCCGTCATCGCCAAGGTGGAGGCCGACGCATCGCCCGTGATGTGGCTGGCCTTCAGCAGCGAGACCCGCAGCCCGCTGGAGATCAACGACCTCGTCAACCGCATCGTCAAGCCCCGCCTGCAGACCGTGACGGGCGTGGCCGACGTGCCGATTTATGGCGAACGCAAGTACGCCATGCGCGTGTGGCTTGACCCGGAGCGCCTGGCGGCCTATCGCCTGACCACGCAGGACGTGGAAGACGCCATCCGCCGCAACAATCTGGAGCTGCCTGCCGGGCGCATCGAATCCGAGCAGCGCGAGTTCAGCGTCACCTCGCAGACCGATTTGAGCACGCCCGCACAGTTCTCCAACGTGGTGATACGCACCGTCAACGGGTTTCCGGTGCGCCTGAAGGATGTGGCGCGTGTGGAAGAAGGGCCCGCCAGCGACCGCAGCCGCGTGCGGCTCAACGGACGCGATGCCATCTCGGTGGGTGTGATCCGCCAGGCCACGGCCAACCCGCTGGATCTTTCCAAGGGTGTGCGCGAGATGCTTCCCACGCTGCAGGCCGACCTGCCGCCGGACATCGGCATCGACATTGCCAACGACAACTCGCTCTTCATCGACCGCTCGATCAAGAGCGTGTACACCACCATTGCCGAGGCCGTGGTGCTGGTGGCGCTGGTGATTTTCGTGTTCCTGCGCACCTTCCGCGCGTCCATCATCCCCATCATCACCATCCCGGTCAGCCTGGTGGGCAGCTTTGCGCTGATGTCGTTGGCAGGGTTTTCGATCAACACGCTCACGCTGCTGGCCCTGGTGCTGGCCATTGGCCTCGTGGTGGACGACGCCATCGTGATGCTGGAGAACATCTACCGCCACATCGAAGAGGGGCTCGACCCGTTCTCGGCGGCCATCAAGGGGGCGCGCGAGATCGGCTTTGCGATTGTGGCCATGACGCTGACCCTGGTGGCCGTGTACGCGCCCCTGGCGTTCACGCCAGGGCGCACGGGGCGGCTGTTCATGGAGTTTGCGCTGGCGCTGGCCGGGGCGGTGGTGGTGTCCGGCTTTGTGGCGCTGACGCTGTCACCCATGATGTGTTCGCTGCTGCTCAAGCACAACCCCAAGCCGAACTGGTTTGACCGTTCGATGGAGCGCTGGCTCACCAATCTGTCAGATGCTTACGGCCGCCTGCTGCGCTGGCTGGTGACGGCGCGCTGGCGCAGCCCCGGTGGCGAGCGCGCAGGTGTGCGCGGCATGATCTTTCAAGCGCGCTGGATTGTGGTGGCGGTGATGGCCTTCAGTGGCGCTGCGCTGGTCCTGGTGTACCCCAGCATCCGGCAGGAGCTGTCTCCGCTCGAAGACCGGGGCACCATTCTGGCCAGCGTCACGGCGCCCGACGGGGCCACCCTGGACTACACCAACCGCTATGCGCTGGAGCTGGAGAAAATCGGCCGCGACTACCCCGAGTTCGACCGGGTGTTCGCCAACATCGGCAACCCCACGGTGGCGCAGGGCAGCGTGATCTACCGCACCGTGGACTGGGAGCAGCGCGACCGCACCACGCTGGAACTCGCCCGCGAATTGCAACCCAAGGTCTCCAGCCTGCCGGGGGTCAACGCCTTTCTCATCACCCCGCCGTCGCTGGGCCAGGGCTTTCGCTCACGGCCGCTCACGTATGTGATCCAGACATCGGACAGCTACGAGAACCTGAGCCAGGTGGCCACGGCATTTCTTGCCGAGATGGCACGCAACCCTGGCATTGTCGGGCCCGACGTGGACCTGCGCCTGAACAAGCCCGAGCTGCGCATCGAGGTCAACCGTGAGCGCGCCGCCGACCTGGGCGTGGGCGTGGACGTGGTCGCCAAGGCGATTGAAACCATGCTGGGCGGCCGCACCGTGACACGCTACAAGCGCGACGCCGAACAGTACGACGTGATCGTGCAGACCGCCGCCAGTGGCCGCAGCACGCCCGAGAACATCGACTCCATCTACGTGCGGGGGCGCAACGACGCGATGATCCCGCTGTCCAGCCTGGTCAACGTGCGCGAAAGCGTGAGCCCCCGCGAGCTCAACCATTTCGGCCAGCGCCGCTCGGCCACCATCACCGCCAACCTTTCGCCCGACTATTCGCTGGGCGAGGCGCTCAACTTCATGGACACCACCGCCGCCAAGGTGCTCAAGCCGGGCTACACCACCGACCTGAACGGCATCTCGCGCGAATTCAAGAGCTCGCAGGGCGCACTGGGCATCGTGTTTGTGCTGGCGCTGGTGTTCATCTTCCTGGTGCTGGCCGCCCAGTTCGAGAGCTTCATTGATCCGCTGGTCATCATGGTGTCGGTGCCCATGTCCATGATTGGCGCGCTGCTGGCGCTCAAATGGAGCGGGGGTTCGATCAACGTGTATTCGCAGATCGGGCTGATCACGCTGGTGGGGCTGATCACCAAGCACGGCATCCTGATCGTGGAGTTCACCAACCAGCTGCGCGAGCAGGGCATGGAGATGGTGGATGCGCTCGTCAAGGCCTCGGCCCAGCGCCTGCGCCCCATTCTGATGACCACGGGCGCCATGGTGCTGGGCGCCATCCCGCTGGCACTGGCCTCCGGCGCGGGCGCCGAAACGCGCATGCAGATTGGCTGGGTGATCGTGGGCGGCATGTCGCTGGGCACGCTGCTCACCATTTTTGTCGTGCCCACCATGTACACGCTGTTTGCGCGCAAGGTGGTGCCGGGGGCCAACACGGCGGTGGCGGCGGATGAGCCGGCGCATCCGCTGCACCCGCACGGGCACGACTACGTGGCGAAATAGCGTTTGCTATTGCATTTGTAGCTGCCAGCGCTTGCTACCAATGGATTTCATTGCCGAAACTAGGTGAAGCCATTCGTGGTAAAGCGCGACCAGCTATCAAACTGATACCGCTCCCGTTCCACCCAGCGGCCTCTCCAGCGCGATGCCGTGCAGCCGCAGCTTGGCGTAGAGCGTGGGCTTGGCGATGCCCAGGGCCTGTGCGGCACGCGTCACGTTGAAGCGGTGGGTGCGCAGCGCCTCCACAATGGCCTGGCGCTCCGCTTCGCGCAGGCTGCGCGGGGCCGGTGGCGCCACGGTGCTGGCGGTAGCGTCGGGCGCGGCGCCCTCGGGTGTGCCCCAGGCCAGCAGGCTGGCGTCCAGCGTCGCACCGTCGCTCAGGTTGACCAGCCGCTCCAGCGTGTTCTCCAGCTCGCGCACATTGCCGGGCCAGGGGTGGCGCAGCAGCTGCGCCAGCACCTCGGGCGGAATCTCGCGGGCGGGCTTGCCCAGGGCCGCCGCGTAGCGCGCCAGGAAATGCTGGGCCAGCAGGGCGATGTCGCCCGGCCGCTCGCGCAGCGGCGGCAGCGTGACGCCGATGACATGGCAGCGGTAGTACAGGTCGGCGCGGAACTCCTGCCGCGCCACCAGGGCCTGCAGGTCGCGGTTGCTGGCGGTGATGACCCGCGCATCGATGGCAACGGCGCGCGTGCTGCCCAGGCGCACCACCTCGCGCTCCTGCAGCACGCGCAGCAGCTTGGCCTGCACGTCCAGCGGCAGCTCCGACACCTCGTCCAGAAAGATCGTGCCGCCCTGCGCCGCCTCGAACTTGCCGGGCCGGCCCTCGCGGTGCGCGCCGGTGAAGGCGCCGGGCGCGTAGCCAAACAGCTCGCTCTCGATCAGGTCGCGGGGCAGGGCAGCGCAGTTGACGGCGATGAAGGGGCCGTCGCGGCGGGTGCTCTCGTTGTGGATGGCCTGGGCGAAGACCTCCTTGCCGGTGCCGCTTTCGCCGCTGAGCAGGATGTTGGCGGTGCCGTGCGCGGCCTTGCGCGCCGTGGCCACGGCGGCGCGCAGCGCGGGGCTGTTGCCCAGCACCGAATCAAAGGTGTGGCGCGCATGGCTGCCCGCCAGCCGCCCGGCCAGCCGGTGCGCACCCTGGATCTCGCGGAAGGTGTTCACCACCGACAGCACGCGCCCGTCCGCCGCCTTGACCGGCACGGCGCTGTCCAGCACATGCAGCTGAAAGCGCGGCGTGGAGATGATGCGCTCGCGGTCGGTGTAGCCCTCGCCGGTCAGAAAGACCTGCTCCACCATGGTGTCGAAGTCCAGCAGTGAACCCAGCGTGCGCCCCTGGGCCAGGTGGCGCGGCAGGCGCAGCTGGCGCGCGGCCTCCGCGTTGAGATGGCGCACCACGCCGCCGGGCTCCAGCACCATCAGGCCGTAGGGCACGTGGTTGACCAGGGTCTGCAGCTCCTCGATGAGCTGCCGCTGGCGCTCCAGCAGTGCGGGTTCGTCGTTTCGGGGCGGTTGTCTGCTGGTCATGGTGTTAGCAAATTGAACGTTCAAAATTAGAACGGTCGTTGCGTATTCTGACGTTTTATCAGGCACCTTCCCTGAGTTTGCGCTGGCATGTGGTTTGCACTGGCCAGTGCGTCCACATCTTTTCAGGAGTGCCATGGCCGATTCTTTCTGTGCTTCGCTCGGGGACGAGCTGCGCCGCGCGGCGGCCGAGGTGCCGGACCGCCCCTTCATCCGCATGGCGGCGGGCGAATGGACTTACCGCCAGTTCGACGAGGAAAGCGACCGCCTGGCGGCCGGGCTGCATGCCCAGGACGTGCAGCCGGGCGACCGCGTCACGCTGATGCTGCCCAACTGCATCGAGCTGGCGCTGCTGTGGTTTGCGCTGGCCAAGCTGGGCGCGGTGGCCGCGCCCGTGAACACGCTGTTCCGCGGGGCGGCGCTTGCGAGCGCGGTCAACCTGGTGGAAAGCCGGCTGGCCATCGTCCATGCCACCCTGCACGCATCCTGGGCGCAGGTGCAGGGCGAGCTCGAGACGGCCCGCAGCGTGTTTGTGCTGGGCAGTGGCGGCCCGCTGCCCGATGGCTGTGCACCCTATGCGCTTTTGCGCGGCGTGGAGCCCTCTGCTGCGAACCTGCCCCGGCCCGAGGTGGCGTTCGACGCCCTGTGCCTGCTGCTCTACACCTCTGGCACCACGGGCCGCTCCAAGGCGGCGATGATCCCGCACCGCTTTGTGCTGCGCCAGGCACAGCTCTTCATCGACGGGCTGGAGCTGCGCAGCGACGACGTGCTGTACTGCCCGTACCCCATGTTCCACCTCGACGCCACGGTGATGACCATCGCCCCCGCGCTGCTGCTGCGTGGCGTGGCAGCGCTGGGGGAGCGGTTCAGCGTCTCGCGCTACTGGGACGAGGCGCGCGCGCTGCAGGCCACGGTGTTCGACTTCATGGGCGCCACCATCACCATGCTCTGGAAGCAGCCCCCTTCGCCCCGCGACCGCGACCACCGCGCCCGCCTGGGCTGGGGCGTGCCGCTGCCCGCGTTTGCGCCGCAGTTCGAGGAGCGCTTTGGCTGCCGGCTGGTGGAGCTGTACGGCTCCACCGAGGCGGGTGGCGTCATGTTCACCCCGCTGCACGCGCCCCGGCGCATGGGCTCGTGCGGCCAACCCGCCGCCGCGTTCAGCGTGCGCCTGGTGGACGCGCAGGGCTTTGAGGTATCCGTGGGCGAGCCCGGCGAACTACTGGTGCGCCCTGAAGAGCCCGCATTGCTCACACAGGGCTACTACGGCATGCCCGAAGCGACGCTGCAGGCCTTCAAGGACCTGTGGTTCCACACCGGCGACGTGCTGCGCGAGGACGCGGACGGTTACTACTACTTTGTCGGCCGGCGCAAGGACATGGTGCGCCGGCGCGGCGAGAACATTGCCTGCGCCGAGGTGGAGATGGGCATCGAATCCCACCCCGGCGTGCTCGAATGCGCCGTGTTCGGCGTGCCCAGCGACTTGAGCGAGGAGGAGGTCATGGCCTGCGTGGTGCTGCGCCCTTGCAGCACGCTCACGCTACCCGAACTGGCCGCGCACTGCGCCGAACGCATGGCCCGCTTCATGGTGCCGCGCTACCTGCGGCAGCTCGACGCACTGCCCAAGACGCCGACCGACAAGGTCGAGAAATTCCGCCTGCAGGCCGAAGGCATTACTCCCGATACGTGGGACCGCGAAGCGGCGCCCGGCCACTGAACCTGAACTTTTGACATCTACGAACGAAGGAGACCCCATGCGTTTTGCCACCCACACCACCCTGGGCGCCGTGAGCGTCGTCACCCTGCAGCGCCCCGAGCGGCTCAACGCCATCAGCGGCGCGCTGCTGGTGGACCTGATCGCCGCGCTGCAGGCCGCGCAGAGCGAGCCCGCCACGCGCGCCATCGTGTTCACCGGCGCGGGCCGGGCGTTCTGCGCGGGCGACGACCTCAAGGAATTTGGCGAGCAGGCCGAAAGCCCCGAAACGATTGCCGAGCACTGCGCGCGCATCCAGGATGTGACGCGCGCCATGATGTTCGGCCCCAAGCTCGTCATCGGCGCGGTGCACGGCTATGCCGTGGGTGGCGGCTTCGAGTGGCTGCTCAACTGCGACATGGTGGTGGCGGCGGACAGCCTGGTGTGCTTCTTTCCCGAGATGGCGCTGGGCCACTTTGTCACGGGCGGCATCACGCACCTGCTGCCGCAGGCCGTGGGCCACCAGCGCACCATGGAACTCATCGTGCTGGGCGAGCGCCAGAGCGCGGCCGACCTGAAAGCGCTGGGCCTGGTCAACCGCGTGGTACCGCAGGCGGACATGCTGCCTGCCGCCATGGCGCTGGCGGCCGAGGTGGCCACGCGCTCGGCCGGGGCCACGGCGCGCTTCAAGCGGTCCCTGGCCTCGGGCCTGGGGCCGCGCATCGAGACGGCGCTGGCCGTGGAGAGCGAGGCCGCCCGCGCCTGCTTTGCCGACCCCGACACGGCGCAGCGTATTGCGGCCGCCTTCACGCAGACGCGCAAGTGAGCTGACGAATTGGGGTTGTGCCGGTCAGGAGCCGGTGGCCTGCAGCGCGTCCTGCACGGCCTGTGCATCCTGCGGGCGCACCACGCGCGCCACTTCCTGGCCGTCTTTCAAGAACACCAGCGTGGGCCAGAGCTTCACGCCAAAGCTGCGGCCCAGGCGCTGGCCGGGGCCGTCTTCCACCTTGACGTGCGCGATCTCTGCGCGGTTCTTCAATGCCTGCTCGATGAGCGGCTGGGCGCGCTGGCAATGGCCGCACCAGGGCGTGCCAAATTCGACCACGGTGGCGCCGGGCAGTTTGTCCACGTCATCGCGGGACGGGGGTTGGGCAAGGTGTTGTGCGGCGTAGGGCATGGTGTGAAACGCGGGTGTGTGAGTGGGGCGAAAAGCTGCATTCAGCTTATCCCGGTATCAGAGTGCGTGGCCCGGCTTGCGGCGCATCGCCGTGTCAGATCACGCCGTCAAACACCATCACATCCACGGCGTCGCCCACCGCTACATTGCCTTGCCCATGGTGCAGCACGATGAGCCCGTTGGCCTGCACCATGGAGCTGAGCACGCCCGAGCCCTGGTTGCCCGTGGTGCAGACCTGCAGCGTGCCGTCCGGCGCGGTGGCGACCAGGCCGCGCTGGTATTCGGTGCGGCCGGGCTTCTTGCGCATCGCTTCGGTGCTGATGGCGCGCAGTAGCGGCGGGGCGGTGTGTGTGCTGCCCATCATGCGCAGCAGGGCGGGCCGCACGAAGGCGAGAAAAGTCACCATCACCGCCACGGGGTTGCCGGGCAACCCGAACAGCACGGCGCCATGCTCAGACTGTATGCTACTGTTTTGATAGCTATCGGCGCTTGATGGATAAGCGCTGGCGTCCAATTTTGCTTGATTTTCGGCGGCGGCAATGCGCCCCACGGCCATGGGGCGGCCGGGCCGCATGGCGATGCGCCAGAAGGCCACGTCGCCCAGCTTCTTCATCATGGTGCGGGTGTGATCGGCCTCGCCCACACTCACGCCGCCGCTGGTGATGATGGCGTCGGCCTGTGCTGCGGCCTGCCGGAAGGCAGCTTCGAGCAGCGCGGGTTCGTCGCGCACCACGCCCATGTCAATCACCTCCACGCCCAGGCGGGTGAGCAGGCCAAATACGGTGTAGCGGTTGCTGTCGTACACGGCGCCTTCGCGCGGGGGATCGCCCAGGCTCAGGATCTCGTCGCCGGTGGAAAAGTAGGCCACGCGCAGGCGGCGGAACACCGTCACCGTGGGCAGGCCCAGGCTGGCCACCAGGCCCAGGGCAGCGGGCGTCAGCAGCGCGCCACGGGCCAGCGCCACACTACCCTCCATCAGGTCTTCTCCCTTGAATCGGCGGTTGTCGCCGGTCTTGAGCACATCGGCCGCGATGGTGATGCGGCCGTCGGCAGCGGCCGTGGTGAACTCCTGCGGCACCACGGTGTCGAGCCCTGCGGGCATGATGGCGCCGGTCATGATCTTCACGCACTCGCCCGCCGCCACGGTGCCCGCCCAGGCCTTGCCCGCCAGCGCCGTGCCCACCACGTGCAGCGTGAGCGGTTGCCCGGCCACCAGCTGCGCGCCTGCAAACGCATAGCCGTCCATGGCCGAGTTGTCGTGCGGGGGCACGCTGATGGGCGAAATCACATCCTGCGCCAGCACGCGGCCCAGGGCGTTGAAGAGGGGCAGGGATTCGGTGGCGGTGACGGGCTCGACCAGCCGCTCGAGGAACGCGCTGACATCGGCGGCGCTCAGGGCCTGCGGGTCGTAGCCTTGCAGCTCGGCGGCAATCTGGGCAATGGTTTTCATGGCAATCCAAGTGGGGGCGGCAGGTGGCGCAGGCACGCGGGTGCGCGGCGCCTGGCGTCAGGGCGAGGGCGTGCCGGCGCTTTCCAGCGCGTGCAGCTCGGCCAGCGTGTTGGCGTTGAAAAAGGCCTTGGGGTCATCGCCGGGCTGGTCAAAAGGCACGATGGCGCAGCGGTGCTGGCCTGTCCACGCGTCGATCTTGCGGCCACCGGCCTGGGTGAAAGCGACCAGGCTTTCGAGCAGGTCCACGCGCAGCAGGCAGAACACCGGCTGGGTGCGCACGGTGTTGTGGCCCGTGCCATCATCCTCGGGCGCGGCAGCCATGGCGATGTCGGCGCCCTCGCCATCTGCCGCAGCGGCCAGGCGCGCGGCGAGGTCCAGCGGGAACAGCGGGGTATCGCACGGCACCGTCAGCAGCCAGGGCGTCTCGCAACGCTCCAGCCCGGTGAGGAAACCGGCCAGCGGCCCCGCGTAGTCGGCCAGTACATCCGGCCACACGGGCGCGCCAAAGGCCTCGTAGGCGGCCAGGTTGCGGTTGGCGTTCACCATCACATTGCCGGTCTGCATCTGCAGCCGCATCAGCGTGTGCAGCGCCAGCGGCAGGCCGCGAAAGTTCTGCAGGCCTTTATCGACCCCGCCCATGCGGGAGCCGCGGCCTCCGGCCAGGACCAGGCCGGTGATGTCTTGGGTGTCAATCATGTTTTGAAAGGTGAGTGCTCATGCAGTGAGCGCCGCCCAGGCCCGGGCAGCCGGGCAAGGGCCGCCCCGCAGCGAGAGCTGCGTCCCCCTTCCCGCGCGCAGCGCGAGAGGAGGGGGAAGGTGCCGAAGGGGACTGAGGGGGAGGTGTCACGTGCTATCCGCCGATGTAACTCATTTCCACACGGCGGGCGCCTTGGGATGTATCCGCAGGCAGGCTGCTGCGCAGCTCCGAATAGCGGTCGTTGCGTCGCTGCCAGATGGGGGCGATGGCCGAGGCAATGGCCTCGTCGCTGGCGCCGCCGCGCAGCAGGGTGCGCAGGTCGTAGCCCTCGGACGCAAACAGGCACAGGTAGAGCTTGCCTTCGGTGGACAGGCGGGCGCGGTTGCAGTCGTGGCAAAAGGCCTGGGTCACGCTGCTGATCACGCCCACCTCGCCCAGGGCGGGGTCATATTGGCCTGCAGCATTGGCGTAGCCCCAGCGCTCGGCAGTTTCGCCGGGGCTGCTTGGATCCAGCTGTACCAGCGGCAGCTCGGCGCGCAGGCGCTCGATCAGTTCGGCCGAGGGCAGCACTTCGTCCATGCGCCAGCCGTTGGTGGCGCCCACGTCCATGTATTCGATGAAGCGCAGCGTGGTGCCCGTGCCGCGAAAGTGGCGCGCCATGGGCAATATCTCGTCGTCGTTGGTGCCGCGCTTGACCACCATGTTGACCTTGATGTGCGACAGGCCCGCAGCGTGCGCGGCCTCGATGCCCGCCAGCACATCCGCCACCGGAAAGTCCACATCGTTCATGCGGCGAAAGACCGTGTCGTCCAGGCCGTCCAGGCTCACGGTCACGCGGTTCAGGCCGGCGTCTTTCAGCGCTTTGGCCTTGCGCGCCAGCAGGGATCCGTTGGTGGTGAGCGTGAGGTCGGGCGCCAGCCCGTCCACCGTGCGCAGCCGGGCCAGTTGGGCGACGAGGTCTTCGAGGTTCTTGCGCAGTAGGGGCTCGCCGCCGGTCAGGCGTATCTTGCGCACGCCATGCGCCAGAAAGAGCCGCGCCAGCCGCGTGATCTCTTCAAAGCTCAGCAGGGCGCTGTGCGGCAGGTAGGGGTAGTCCTTGTCGAACACTTCCTTGGGCATGCAGTAGTTGCAGCGGAAGTTGCAGCGGTCCGTCACGCTGATGCGCAGGTCGCGCAGCGGGCGGCCCCGGGTGTCGGTGAGCAGGCCTGTGGGCGCTACCAGGCGATCAGGCACCTGGGCCACACGGGCGGCCAGACGTTCATCGACGAGCGGAATGACGCGTTCAGCCATGGGCGGACTCGTAGAGCGGCGGTGCAGAGGGTGGGTGCATGCGCCGCATTTTCTCACTCCAGCCAGCGCACGTTCTGCAGGATTTCGTCAAAGAAGCTGCGCAGCGTCAAGGTGCTCATGCTGAACGGGTCAAACTCGTTGCTGCTGGAGTACTTGAGGAACAGCTGGCGGTTGGCATCCACCGACCCCAAAAGCCCCATGGACCAGCTGGCAAACCGCCGGTGCGGGATCTCGCAAAAGTCCAGCACTGCCGTGTCCTTGTGGCGCGAATCCTTGAGAAGCCGGTGGTACAGCGCGTTCACCGCAGTGCGGTCGCCTTCGAGCTGCTGCAGGAAGATGCCGTGGTTCAGGCACAGCGCGCCCGTGATGCCCGCGCGGGCGTTGTTACGCTGGGATGCGCCCAGGATGTCCTTGACATCGGCGGGGCCCAGCACGCGCGAGGTGCGGCTCGCGTAGGTAAGTTGTATCAACATGTTTGCCTCCTGAAACGCGGAGTGTGTCAGGTTTGGCCCCCCGCGGCCGGTGGGCGCGGCAATGCCCCTTGGCGGGCGACGGGCGGCGCAGCAGCGCTACACGCAGCGCCCGCCGTCCACTTCAATGCACACGCCGCTCACAAACGCGGCCTCGTCGCTGGCCAGGTACAGCGCCGCATTGGCCACATCCAGCGCGGTGGAAAAGCGCCCCAGCGGAATGGTGGCCAGAAACTTGGCGCGGCGCGCCTCGTCCACCGGGCCACCGGCAAACTCGGCGGCCAGGCCGGTGTCGGGGTTGAACACGGGGTTGATGCAGTTGACGCGAATGTTGTCCGGGCCCAGTTCTGCCGCCATGGACTTGCTGGTGATGATGACCGCGCCCTTGGAGCCGTTGTACCAGGTCAGGCCCGGGCGGGGCCGCAGCCCTGCTGTGGAGGCGATGTTGATGATGCTGCCGCCCCCCGCCTGGCGCAGCGCGGGCACGGCGTGGATGGCGCTCAGGTAGATGCTCTTCATGTTGATGGCATAGACCTTGTCGAACTCTTCCTCGCTCACCTCCAGCATGGGGCGGTTGCGGTGTGTCCAGCCTGCGTTGTTGACCACCACGTCCAGGCGGCCGTACAGGCGCACGGCTTCATCCACCATCGCCTTGACCTCGGCGGACTTCGTTACGTCGGCCTTGAAGAAGGCCGCCGTGCCACCGGCCGCCGTGATCTCGTCCACCACGCGCTGGCCGCCCGCCTCGTTGATGTCGTTCACGATCACATTGCCGCCCTCGGCCGCCAGGCGCTTGGCGATGCCTTCGCCAATGCCGTTGCCGGCGCCGGTGACGATGATGGACTTGTTCGAAACGCGCATGGAATGGCTCCTTGGACTGTTCAAAATTGATAGCTGGTGGCGCTTGATCATCAAGCGCTAGAGGCTGATTTGACTGGTATTTCTTCGCCTGCAGGCGGTTCCACGGCCCGGGCGGCCTGGGGCGCACGGCCGTAGAACTGGGGGAAAAACTCTTTCACGCCCTGGCCGTTGAAGTCCCACCCCGTGCACTGGCCCAGATGGCGCGGTGGCTCGTCGGGGTGGCTGGCGGCAAACACCGCAGGCACCGACTGGAACGCCGCTGTGGCCAGGTTGAACAGCAGCTCGCGCAGGTGCGTGCAGCTTTCCACGCCGCCCAGGTGTTTCTGGATGGCCTGGCGCCAGCCGCGCGCCATGCTGCAGCCCACCATGCGCTGCAGCGCAGCTTGGGCCTCGGTGCAGCCTTTGAGCGGGTGCGAGTCCATGGCCACATCCACCGCCTGCACCACCAGCTGGCGGTTCACGGTCACGCGCAGCCACATGTGGTGGATGGCCTCACCCGCCAGGCGCGTGCGCGTCGGGTCGCGGTGCGAGGGGGCATCAAACGCCTTGCTGTCGTGCAGCTCGCCTTCGATGTCCCACAGGCCATCGTCGCGTTCAAAGCCCTGGTAGTTCACCCGGCGGACATGCTTCAGGGTGCGGGGGGCGGGGGGGCTCAGGGGCATTCGCTTCTATCGTGGTTGGTAGCGAGGTATTGAAACTGGCGCGGTCTAAGCGAGTGCCGCCGCGCAGGGGCCGCCAAGCCGCGCATGCGGCGCCTGGCTTGCGTGCGCTGGCGGCGTCCCCCTGCAGGGGGAAGACGCGAAGCGGCTCAGGGGGTTACCCATATTTGATGGCAACGGTCTTCAGAGTGGTGAAGCCGTACAGCGCTTCAAAACCTTTTTCGCGCCCGTAGCCGCTGGATTTGACGCCGCCAAACGGCAGCTCCACACCGCCCGCAGCGCCATAGTTGTTGATGAACACCTGCCCGCTGTGCACGCGCTTGGCCATGCGGAACTGGCGGGCGCCGTCGCGTGTCCAGATGCCCGCGACCAGGCCGAACTGCGTGGCGTTGGCCAGCTCCACGGCGTGGTCTTCGTCTTGGAAGGCCATGGCCGACAGCACGGGTCCGAACACTTCTTCCTGCGCAAGGCGGTGGCCTACCGGTACATCGCGCAGCAGGGTCGGGGCCTGGTAGTAGCCGGTCTCGGGCGCTTCGTCCACCACCACGCCCTGCGCCACCATGGGGATGCCAGCGACCTGCGCGTCCGACAGGAAATCCCACACGCGCTGCTGTTGCGTCTGGCGGATCAGCGGGCCAACGTCCAGGTCCATGGCCGCGGGGCCGACGCGCAGCTTTTCAAACGCCTTGCCCAGGCGCTCCAGCAGCGGTTCGTAAATCAGCGAGTCGATCAGCACGCGCGATCCTGCCGAGCATGTCTGCCCGGCGTTCTGCACGATGGCGTTGATGACCACGGGGATCGCGGCATCGAGGTCCGCATCCGCAAAGATGATCTGCGGGCTTTTGCCGCCCAGCTCCAGCGTCACGGGGCAGTGGCGCTCTGCCGCCACCTGCTGGATCAGCGTGCCGATCTTGGGGCTGCCGGTGAAGCTGATGTGGTCGATGCCGGGGTGGCGCGCCAATGCGTCGCCCACCTCGTGGCCGTAGCCGGTGACGATGTTGAGCGCACCGGCAGGAAACCCCACCTCGGCCGCCAGCTGCGCCACGCGGATCAGCGACAGGCACGCGTCTTCCGCCGGTTTGACCACGCACACATTGCCCGCAGCCAGGGCGCCGCCCACGCTGCGGCCAAAGATCTGCATGGGGTAGTTCCAGGGGATCACATGGCCTGTGACGCCATGCGGCTCGCGCCAGGTCAGCACGCTGTAGCCGTCGGGGTAGGGGATCGTCTCGCCGTGGAACTTGTCGCACGCACCGGCGTAGAACTCGAAGTAGCGCGCCAGGGCAACCGCATCGGCGCGCGCCTGCTTGGTGGGCTTGCCGCAGTCGCGCTGCTCCAGCGCCGTCAACTCGTCCGCATGCTCCAGGATCTTGGCCGAGAGATTTTGCAGCAACCGGCCGCGTTCGACCGGGGCCAGCTTTTGCCACACCGCGTGGTAGCACTGGCGCGCCGCATGCACCGCCGTGTCGATGTCGTCGGCATTGCTGCGCTGGATCTCGTCGAAGGGCTGGCCGTCGGACGGGTCGATCACGGCAATCGTGCGGCCCGAAGCGGACGGCACCGAGGCGTTGGCGATGTAGTTCAGTTGCATGGCCGTCATTTTGCCCGTAAATGAAATGTGTGCTTAGTATTTATGTAAAAACTGCCTGCAGCGCTTGTGTATAAAGCGCAAACAGCTATTTATTCAATAGCATGACGCGCGCAGGGCTGCCAGGTCCAGAATCTCCACCTCGCCCCGCTGCACGCGCACCAGGTGGCGTGCTTCGAGGTCTTTGAGGATCTGGTTGGTGGTCTGGCGCGAGATGGCCAGCATCAGCGAGAGCTGCTCCTGCGAGATGCCGATCACCCGACGCGACTGGCCCTCGGCCGTCCATTGCCCGTAACCCTCGGCCATCATCACCAGGCGGCGCGCCAGGCGCTGCGGCGCGGGCAGCAGCGCCAGCTCTTCCACCGCCACAAAGGCCGAGCGGAGCTTGTCTGTCAGCAACAACGCCAGCGCGTGCCAGTGCTCGGGGTGGGCCTGCAGCCATTGCTGCAGCCTCTCGTGCGGTACCTGCAGCAGCGTGGTGGGCTCACTGGCGTGGGCGTCGTGGGTGCGGGCCGAGTTGTCGAACACCGAGATCTCGCCAAACCAGTGCGGTGGCTCCAGCCGTATCAGCAGTGCCGCGCGGGCTTCGTCGGCCCGCCCGCCGGTGCCCGAGATGCTGACCGCGCCGCGCACCACCGCATACAGCCCGCAAGGCGCATCGCCGCGCAGAAACAGCACCTCCCCGGTGTGCAGATGCCGCACCTGCGCCATGGCCAGAAGCGGCTGGCCAAAGTCGGGCGGCAGGTGGGCAAACCAGCGGCCGGACTGGAGAACGGGCAGAAAGGCAGCGGGTTCGGTCATGCAGGAAAGGGGGTGGAAGAGGGTGGCAGGCGCCAGCGGCCAAGTGTGGGGCAGTGGCAGCGTGATTTGTCGTGTGCACGACAGACGTTGGCGCCGTGGCAGAGCGAGTATTGATGCTGCTCAAAACACTACCGGGAGACACCCATGAAAACCCTGATCGACCACCTGGCCCAGTACGCCGCCTACCACCGCGATCCGCGCAACATCCACACCCATTTTGTGGGCGTGCCCATGATCATGTTTGCCGTGGTCATCCTGCTGTCACGCCCCACCTGGCAGATGGGCGACCTGCCCATGAGCCCCGCGCTGCTGGCGGCCCTGGCGAGTTGCTTCTTTTACTTCCGGCTCGACTTTCGCTACGGCGTGACCATGGCTGCGCTGCTGTCGGCCATGCTGGTGGGCGGCCAGTGGCTGGCGGTGCAGACCACCGCGCTGTGGCTGGCCTCGGGTATCGGGCTGTTTGTGGTGGGTTGGGTGATCCAGTTTGTGGGCCACTACTACGAGGGGCGCAAACCGGCGTTTGTGGACGACCTGATGGGCCTCATCGTGGGGCCGCTGTTTGTGGTGGCCGAACTCGGGTTCTTGGTGGGCCTGCGCAAAGAGGTGCAAAAGGCAATGGAAGAGCGCAGTGGCCCCGTGCGCCTGCGGACAGGGCCCCAGGCTGCTGCCCACCCCCAGTGAGTAGTGATCGCTGACTGATCAGTGCGCGGCAGGTTGGGGCAAGGCTGCGCGCGCAGGGCCGGCCTTGACCAGCACGGCGGCCGTGCACACCGCACCCAGCGCCACCAGCGCACACAGGTAGGGCAGGGCCGCAGACAGCGGCGCCCCCAGCTGATTGAGCCGCAGCGACGCCTGCACCCCGGACGTGCTGGGCAGCAGCCAGCGCAGCCACTGCAGCGGCTCGGGCAGCGCCTCTGTCGGCCACGAGAACCCGGCCACGAAGGCGATGGGCAGTGTGGTCCACAGCAGCACCTGCAGCGCGCGTTCGCGGTTGCCAAACCACAGGCCCAGCAGCGCCCCCAGCGCCGCGATGGCCGGGATGTAGCAGGCCAGCAGCGCCAGTGCGCCCAGCGGGTTGCCGCCACGGGGTAGTCGTGCAGCAGAAAGATCCAGCCAAAGTAGAAGAGGCCACTGGCCCAGCCCAGCGTGCTCAGGGCCAGCAGGCGGCCCAGCCAGGTGGTGGCGTGGGCGCGGTGCTGGCCACTTTCCACCCATGTGCCGGTGAGCATGGCAGCGCCCATCAGCAGGGTCTGCTGCAGGATGAGCAGTGCCACGGCGGGCACCACAAAGCTGCCGTAGCCCTCGGTGGGGTTGAACAGCGCCACCATTTGCAACTGCACTGGCGCGCGGCTGGCACGGGCCTGCTGGGCGCTCTGGCCGCTGGCCTGCAGCTGGCGGATTTCGACGCCTGCCGACACGGCGCCCACCGCTTCGGCAAAGCCGTACTGCACAGCCTTGTTGAGCAGTGCATAGGCACCGTTGGCCTCGATGCTGACCACGGCACTTTCACCGCGCACCACACTGCGCTTGAGATGCGCAGGGATCAGCACGTAGCCTTCTATCTCGCCACGCCACAGCGCCTCCTGCGCCTCGCGCTCGTTGCCCGTTAACAGGCGCACGTCAATGCGCGGGTCGGCATCGGCAAAGCGGGCGATCTGGCGCGACAGGCTGGTGCGGTCCATGTCCACCACGGCCACCTGCACGCGGGTGAGCACCTCATCGGCGTAGAACCAGGGGTAGAAAAAGCCGTAGAGCACGGGTGCACCGATGAGCAGCAGCAGAACGCCCTTGTCGCGCACCACGGCGGCCAGCGCTTGCAGCCAGGCCCGCAGAAGGCCCTGGGGTGGTGGTGTCACCACCGGCATGGGTTTGATCGTGGCATTCATCAGCGGCTTCCCCAGGTGTGAGGGCTGCGGTGGGCCACGCTGAGGGCGATGGCGCCCACCAGCCACAGCACGGCCGTGGCGATCATCAGCGCCACCATGGTCGACACGCTGGTTGCCAGCGGCGCGCCCATCTGCAGCTGCTCGATCTGCAGGCGGATGTAGTGGGTGAACGGCATGGCCTCGGCCCAGGCGCGGGCGCTGCCTGGCATGCCTGCCAGCGGAAACGCAACGCCGCTGAACGCAAACGCCGGTGCCGCAAAAAATCCCGTCCCCGACAAGGCGGTGCGCAAAGACCGTGTGATGCCCGCCAGCGCAGCGCCCGCCATCAGCGACACGGCCATCAGCAAAGCCAGCGCCTCAGCCACCCACCCGAGGTTGCCCGGCGGGTGCCAGCCGCGCCCCCAGGTAATTCCCACCAGCGCCAGCAGGCCCACCAGCGTGAGGGAAGCCCAAGGCAAGGCCAGCTTGCCGATCAGCGCACCAGCTATGTTCGGCAGCCCGCCCGACCCCAGCCACTCGCCCACGGTGCGGTCACGCAGCTCGCGCCCGACAGCCCAGGCACCGGCCGTCATGGCCAGGATGTGCAGCAGCGCAGGGATCAGCGCCGCCCCCAGAAACTGCTCGTAGTTGCTCGACACATTGAACAGCGCCACCATCTGTGTGTGGATGGGCTCCATGCTCACGTGCACGGCCTGGGCGCTTTCGCCGCGCCGGTTGCGCGCGGCCATTTCGATGCCGGCCGACAGCGTGCCCACCACCGCGCGCACATCGCGTTGCAACACGCCTGAATGCGTGCCCAGCTGCGCGTTGTGCAGCAGCGTGACCTGTGTGGCACGCCCCTCCTTGACCGTGCGCGCAAAGTCGCGCGGCACGGTGATGACGGCATACACCTGCACGTTGCGCAAGGCGCGTTCGGCCTCGGCGTGGTTGGCATGGTGCCGGGTGACGCGCAGGCCCGGCGTGGCGTCCAGCATGCGCACCAGCTGGCGCGACAGGCTCGACTGGTCGGCATCCACCACGCCCACGGGAAGGTGGCGAGGCAGTCCGGCCGAGAACACCCACCACATCAGCGCCACGGCGAGCAGCGGCACCCAGGTGACCATGGCCAGGTCCCACGGGCTGGCGCCCAGGCGGCGGGATTCGCGGGTGAGGCTTTTTACTATTGAATTCATAGCTTTTGGCGCTTGATGGATAAGCGCCAGAGGCCTTTTTGACTCTAATTTTTAAAGTACCAGCACCGTCATGCCGGGGCGCGCGCCTTCGATGGGCGCGGCCGGGCGCGCTCGCACTTCAAAGGTGCGGGCGTCAAAGCCATGGCCTGCGCGCGTGGCGCGCCAGGTGGCAAAGTCCGGCAGCGCGGCCGTGTGATAGACCTTGAACCTCACCGGCTTGCTGCCCAGCGCGGGCAATGTGGCGTCAAACTCGCTGCCGATGGCAAAGCGTTGCAGGCGGTCCTCGCGCACGTTCAGCACCATCCACTGGTCCTTCAGGTCCACCACCGTGACCACGGCCACGCCCTGGGGCGACAGCTCGCCCGTTCGGGCCAGCACCTTGGCCACTTCGCCGGCCACGGGGCTCTTGAGCTCGGTCTCGGCCTGTGCCGCCCGCACCTCCGCCACCACGCCCGCCACCTGGCGCGCCTGGGCGCTGGCGGCAGAGCGGTCTTCGGTGCGGGCCCCGGCGCGGGCCAGGTCGTACTGAGCCTTGGCGGCCAGCGCCTGGTCGCGCGCGGCCTTGAAGTTGGCCTCGGCCTCGTCGCGTTTTTGCGCGGCCACCAGGCCCTCGCGGGCCAGGCCATCCACGCGTTTGAAGGACGAATCGGCCAGATCGGCGGCGGCCACGGCGCGCTGCCAGTTCAGTCGGGCCATCTCAATTTCTTGCGGGCGTGCGCCGTGCTGGGCCTTGTCGGCCACCGCCTGGGCAGCCTCTTGCGCCGCCGTGGCCTGGGCCAGCTTGGCTTGCACCTCGGGGCTGTCCATGCGGATCAGCGGGGCGCCCACGGTGATCTGGTCGCCTTCCTTCACCAGGATCTGCGCGATGCGCGCGGTGACCTTGGGGGCGATGTCGGCCTCTTGCGCTTCGATCTGGCCCTGGAACACCTCGGGCGCGGGCTGCGAGGCCTTCCACAGGCCAACGCCCACAAAGCCTGCCACGGCCACAAAGGCCACTGCGCCGACGGCTGCTGTTTTCTTGCTCATGCTCTTCACTCCACTTTCAGCGCATCAGCGCGCGCCATGTATTTGCCAAAGTCTTCCGACAGGCCACAGGCCTCCAGCAAGTCGGCCAGCGCCCTTACGTAGTCGTGCGCGGCCTGGGCGCGTTCGGTATGCGCCTTGGCCTGGTTGACCTGGGCGTCGATCAGGTCCAGCGTGGTGCTGGTGCCAGCCTTCAGGCCGGAGGTGCGCAGGCGCAGCACTTCGTCGGCCAGATCCAGCCCCGGTTGCAGCGCAAAGTAGGCGCGGCGCGCCTGCTCCAGGGCCAGCCAGCGCTTTTCCACCAGCAGGGCGATGTCGTTCTGCGCCTGCGCGCCGGTGCGCTCGGCCTGCTCGATCTGGCGGCTGGACGATTCAGCGAGCGCGTTGCGGTCGATGGAATCGAACAGCGTCCAGCGCACGCCCACCCCGACCACCCAGTCTGCGTCGCGGCCGGTCTTGAGCTGGCGCTGGCCGAACGCAAACACCTGCGGCTTGCGCAAGGCCTCCTGCGCGGCATGCAGTTGCGTGGCTTGCTCTTTTTTGGCGGCCACCTTGTCCAGCCCGGGGTGGCGGGCCAAGGCGGTGTCGATGAAGTGGGGCAGGGGCTCGACCGGCTGGCTCAGCACAAACAGGGGGCTGGTGGGCGTGACAGGGTCGGTCGCCTTGAGGGTGCGCGTCAGGGCCGTGGCGGCCAGCTCCGCGTCGTCGCGGGCTTTGCGGGCGTTGCGGCGGGCGTCTTCCAGGGCCGAGCGGGCCTGCAGCCGATCCACCCGGGCGATCACGCCGGCGTCCAGCATCTTCTGCGCGGCGGCGTCGTGCTGTTCGATGGTGGCAAGGGCCGATTCGCGCAGCAGGGCAGCGCGCTCGGCCAGCTGGGCGCCAAAGTAGCGCTGCACCAGCAGGGTGGTGGCCTCATGGCCGGTTTTGGCGGCGTCGGCCTGGGCTTCTTGGGCTTGGGCATCCAGCAGGCCACGGGCTGCGTTGCTGGCGCCGCCCATGTACAGGGGCCAGATGGCGGAGACCGACGCGGTGGTATCACTCTTGCTGCGGTGGAGCGTGTAGCCCGGCGGCAGGTGGGGCATCTGCGCCAGCGGGCCCGCAAGCTGCGGCGGCAGTTGCGACAGCACACCGGGCAGGGCCTGGTTCAGCGGGTTCAGGTCCACATCCAGGTTGGCGTTGTAGCGGTAGGCAGCGCCGGTCAGATTGACCACCGGGCCACCCAGGCGCTGCAGGGCGTCGCGGCGCAGCTGGGCGCCTTCGACGGCGTTGCGCGACGCAGCCAGCTGGTCGGAGCGCTGCTGCAGCTGCTGCAGCGCGGCGTCAAAAGCCATGGGCGCAGCCTGGGTCTGCACTGGCATCAGCGCCAGTGGAGCCGATGCGATCAGGCAAAGCAAAGCTTCGCCTACCCGGCCGGTGTGCCGGGGCGTTTTCTTTGAAGTCATGGTTTCAGGTTGTTGTGGTCAGCGCGCGCCCACGGGTGTGTAGGCGTCGCTGTGGTCCGCCAGCCACCGCTGTGACAGATCGGTGCCGTGCTGGCTGGGGTGAAAGTCGCGCCGCAGGTATTCGCGCCACGGGCGCCAGGTTTCGCGAACCAGGCCGCCCTTGCCAAACAGCGTGCGCGCCGCGCTCGTCAAGGTGCTCCACTTCCACAGCGTTCCGCTTTTGTGCAGGTTCAGCACCGTCTGGCGCAGCACGTCGCCCAGGAACACCACGGTGATGCGGCGAAACCATGTGATGCGCCACTCGTGGTTTCCGCCCAGGGCCTGGTAGATGTCAAAGGCAGTGTTCTTGTGCTCAGACTCTTCGGCGCAGTGCCATTGCCACATTGTGGCCAGGCGCGGCTCGGCACCCTGCAGCGCCTCGGGGTGGGCCAGCAGCCATTCGGCCAGCAGGGCGGTGAAGTGTTCGTTGGCGGCCGTCACGGCCAGCGGGTGGCGCGGGTCGGCACCCGCAAACAGTTTCATGCGCTCCTGCGCACGCGGGGCCCATGCGTTGACGAGGCCCTGCCGGTCGAGGTGGCCGTTGAACAGCGCGTGGATGCGGCGGTGGGTGGCCTCTTGCCCGATGAAGCCCCGCACTTCGTCTGCAAATTGCGCTTGCTTGTCGACGGGCAAGGCCTTGTGACCGTCTCGGACCGCGTCGATGAAGAACTGCTCGCCCACCGGAAAGCTCATCGACAGCGCGTTGAACAGCGCCGTACGAAACGCATCGCCGCCACACCATTGGCGCTCGAAAGGGGTTTCCAAGTCTATCAGCAGGCGGCGGACGACGAGTTCGGTCATGGGGCAATCTCCGGGATCGGGCTGCGGGGGAAGAACGGGTTGGTACTTGATGGTACCAGTGGTTTGTATGATGCAGGTCAAATGTGGTACTGTCAAGTACCTAATGCAAATTCACCACCCTCTGACCCGCCATGACCGAAGCCCTTTCCCCCGCAGCAGACAACGTCCACCGCGCCCGGCTGCTGGAGGGCATGGCCCGCGCGGTGGCTGCCAAGGGCTATGCCGACACCACCATTGCCGACATCGTGCGCGAAGCCAGCGTGTCACGCCGCACCTTCTACGAAAACTTTGCCGACAAGGCCGAGTGTCTGATCGCCCTGTACGAGGCCGCCAGCGGCAACGCCATCGCGGTGCTGCGCGCTGCCATCGACCCGCACAGCGACTGGCAGACCCAGGTGGAGCAGGCCATGGGCGCCTACTTCGGCGTGCTGGCCCGCAACCCCGTGCTGCTGCGCACCTTGTTCATCGAGATACTGGGACTGGGCAGCGCAGGCTTGGCAGCGCGCCGCCGCGCCAACAAACAGCTGGCCGATTTGATGCTGGATGTCGTGAACAACCGTCCCGGCGAGCGCAAGCGCAAGGCACCGCTGCAGCCCATGATGGCCATGGCGGTGGTGGGGGGCATCAACGAGATGGTGCTGCAATCCATCGAGCAGGAGCGTGCCGGGCAGCTGCATGAGCTGGTGGAGCCCGCAGCAACCTTGCTGCGGGCGGCGATTTCGGCAGAGTTCTAAGGCGTTCTGCCGCTGCTGCCGAAAGGGTCAGACAGGCGAAGGGGTGCGTGCCGGCGCGGTGGGCCGAAGCCACTGTGTGTTGGCTGCAAACACCACCACCAGCGCCAGCCCGGCCAGCACCGCCATGAGCCAGTGCAGGGGCGACAGCGGCGCAAACTTGAATGCACTGGCCAGCCATGGCACGGTGGTGATGGCCGTCAGCGCCGCCAGCGTGCCACCCATCACCCACAGGCTGACGGGTGTGAGCCCGGCCCACAAGCTGCGCAAGCGGGTCTGGCTGCTGCGGCTGGGCAGGATGAGCGCGGCGTTGGCTGCCACCAGCACCACAAACGCGGCCGTGCTGGCGGTGGCGGCCTGCGCGGGCTGGCTCAGCAGCCAGGCGTACAGGCCCACCACGGCGGCCGTCACCACGCTGCCCTGGAGCACGCTCAGCAGAATGTGGCGGGCGGTCAGCAAGGGCTCGTCAGCCCCGCGTGGCGGTTGCTGCATGAGGTCGGCAGCACCTTCTTCGGCCTCGAACACGATGGAGCAGGCCGGGTCGATGACCAGCTCCAGAAACGCGATGTGCAGCGGTGCCAGCACCAGCGGCAGCCCGAACAGCACCGGCAGCAGCGCCAGCCCAATGATGGGTACATGCACCGCCAGCGTGTAGACCATGGCCTGGCGCAGGTTGGCAAAGGTCTGCCGTCCCCGGTGAATCGCCAGCACGATGGCTGCAAAGTCGTCGTGCAGCAGCACCAGGGCAGCGGCCTCGCGCGCCACGTCGGTGCCGCGCTGGCCCATGGCGATGCCGATGTGTGCCGCCTTGAGGGCAGGGGCGTCGTTCACGCCGTCACCGGTCATGGCCACCACCTCGCCCTGGGCCTTGAGGGCTTCCACCAGCGCCAGCTTCTGGTGTGGCTTGATGCGTGCAAACACGCTGACCTGCCGGGCTTTGCTGGTGAGCATGTCGGGGGACATCGAGGCCATTTCATCGCCGGTCACGACCTGGTCGTGGGCGATTCCCGCCTGGGCTGCAATGGCGCGCGCGGTGCGGGGGTGGTCACCGGTGATCATCACCACGCGAATGCCCGCCTGGCGGCACTGTGCAATGGCCTCTGGCACCTCGGGGCGCAGCGGGTCGGCGAGGGCCACCAGGCCCAGCCATTCAAAGTCAAAGTCGTGCTGGGCGTCGGGCCAGGTGTCTTGCGTATGGTGCCGGGCCTTGGCCACGCCCAGCACCCGCAGACCCCGGTCGGCCAGGCGCGCGGCCTGGGCGCTGACGGCAGCGCGCTCGGCGTCGGGCAGGTGGCACAGGTCGGCCACGGCTTCGGGCGCGCCCTTGGTGGCTACTGTGTCGTGTGCCGAGGTGCCATCGCGCCACAGGTGGCTCATGGCCAGCAGCTGGGGCGACAGCTCATATTCGCGCGCCAGCGACCAGGCGGGGTGCAGGTGTTCGGTGTCCACCAGGTGGTCCGCCGCCATGCGATGAAAGGCCTGCTCCATGGGGTCGTGGGGCTCGATCTCGCTGGCCAGCACGGCGTATTCGAGCAGCTCGTGGAAGGCATCGGGCAGCGCGCTGCCATCCGCTGCGGCGGGCAGGTTCTGCACATCCAGCTCATGCCCTGCAATGCAGAGCGCCGCCACTGCCATGCGGTTTTGCGTGAGGGTGCCGGTCTTGTCCACACACAACACGGTGGTCTGGCCCAGCGTCTCGATGGCGTTGAGCCGCCGCGTCAGCACCTGCTGCGCCGCCAGCCGCCGCGCGGCCAGGGCCAGGAAGATGATCATGATCACGGGCAACTCTTGCGGTAGCACCCCCATGGCCAGCGTGATGCCTGCCAGCACGGCCTGCAGCCAGTCGCCCCGCAGCGCCCAGAACAGGGCCACCAGCAGCGCACACAGCGTAAGGCCGATGGCCACCAGCTTGCGCGTGAGCCGCGCCATTTCTTCGCGCAGCGGCGAGGCCTGCAGGGCAATGGTGTCCAGCGACTGGCCGATGCGGCCCAGCTCGGTATGCCGCCCCACGGCCGTCACCTCCAGCAGGCCCTGGCCGCTGACCACCAGCGTGCCTGCAAATACCTTGTCGGCAATCTGCTTGGCCACAGGCTCGGATTCACCCGTCAGCATCGACTCGTTGGTGGCCAGCTCGTGCGCCTGCAGCAGCGTGCCGTCGGCCGGGATGCGGTCGCCCTCGGCAATCATCAAGAGGTCTTCGCGCACCACGTCGCGGCCCGCTATGCGCACCATCGTGCCGCCTCGCACCGCCAGCGCGCGGGGGCTGGAGAGGTCGCGCAGCACATTCAGCGCGTTGTCGGTGCGGCGCTCCTGCAGCACCGTGATCGCCATGATGATGACCACAAAGCCCAGCAGGATCAGCGCCTCGTGTGCGTCGCCCATGGCGAGGTAGATGGCGCCTGCACCCAGCAGCAGCAGGAACATGGGCTCGGTGACCACGTCCCAGGCCATGTCGCGCAGCGTGCGGCGCTGGCTGATGCCCAGTTCGTTGGGGCCTTCTTCGCGCAGGCGCTGGGCGGCCAGGGCCGGGTCAAGGCCGGTGGGGGAGTCGGTAGTGGGCATGTAGAGCGTGAGGCTGCGTTGCACAGGGGATGCAATGGTGAAAGAGCCTGTTGAAGAGCCCTTGCGAGATCGTCATCAGGCCTTGACGGTTATACCGCGCGCCGATGTCTGCAACCCTGACGCAGCGCAGTGCGCTGCACCCAGTGTCCCTGCCTCACACCTCGCACATTACAAAGTCGGCCTTGCCGACATTGCACTCGGGGCAGCGCCAGTCGTCGGGCACGTTGGCCCACAAGGTTCCTGGGGCTATGCCGTCCTCCGGCAGGCCCGCAGCCTCGTCGTAGATCCAGCCGCAGACCACACACATGTAGATTTTCATGGCTTGATTTCGAAAGTGGTTTGTGGCTGGTGTTCAGTCGTCATCGTGGTCTCGGCTGCGTTCGATCGCTGTGCCGGCGTCCATCAACCCGCTTGGCGATTGCTGCCATTCCCAGGCACCAAACGCCAGCACCGCCAGCAGCAGCGCTGCCGCCAGCCAGGTGCGGTTTTTCTGCACCAGGTTCGGCCCGGGGCCTTCCACGCGCCCGGTCAGCATGGGCAGCGCCTGGTTCTTGCGCCGCAGCACGCTCATGCCAGCAATCAAGGCGAGATGGGCCAGCACGACAAACAGCATGGCTTCTCCGAAGAACTCGTGCACTTCTTCGATCCAGTCGCCACCCAACATGTCACCCCAGTCGTTGTAGGTGGCATAGCCGCTCAAGGTGATGGGAACGACCAGCACCAGCAGCAGCACCACCGCCAGCGCCATCAGCAGGTTTTGGCCCTGGCGCCAGTTCAGCTGGCTCACCTGGCTGATGGAGCGCGCTTGGAACAGGGTGCGCAGCCAAGCGGGCGCCCCGGCCAGCTTGCGCCACAGCAGGCCCAGGCCCGAGGTGCGCGGCCCGAAGACGCCGTACAGCACGCGAAAACCCAGCAGGCCCGCCATGGTGTAGCCCAGCGTGACGTGCACCAGCCGCCAGTGCTCGCCATCGGCGGTGGCGTAGGCCCCCACAAAGCAGAGCGCAAACAGCCAGTGGAACATGCGCGTGGGCGCATCGGTGACCCGGCGACTGGGCGTTTTGGCAGTCGCTGGCTGCGCTGTGGCGCTGACCGGGTCGAAGGAGGGGGTGGTTTGCATGGTGTTTTCCTTGATCGGATACAGGTCAGATTCAATGCAGATCGAGAGCGGCGAACAGGGCTCAGCGAAGCGGTTCTGGCTAGGCGCTGTGTCGCAGGCAGTACGGTCAGTACGACAAGACACAGCAACGACGCCAGAAGAGTTCTGTTCACCGCTCTCAGTCGTTCCAGGCGCGGCGTGAGCGGGCATCCAGTCCTGCCGGCATGCGCAGGTCGTGTTCGTCAAACTGCCCCTGGTCTGCGCCCGTGTGGCAGGCCGCGCAGTTGGCGGCGCTTTTTACGCTGGCGAGCTTCCAGGTGGTGGGCTCGATCTTTCGGTGCTTGCGTTCAAACCAGGCCGAGCGGGTAATGCGGTCCTCTGGCGGCTCTTCGTTCACGCGCTTGTAGGTGCCAGCGTGGGCTTGCAGCCACTGGTTGAGCTGGCGTACGGTGGCGGCGTCCAGGGATGCGTCGGTACCGTAGTGCTTGTCCAGGCCCGTCATCACGCGGTTCCACGACGCTGCGGGCAGCAGGCCGGGCGGGTAGGCGGTGTGGCAAGCGGCGCATTCCTGCGTGTAGGCACTGGGCACGTTGCGGGGCATGGTGCGCCCGCTGTCTGCATGGGCGCTGGAGAGTGACAGCAGGGTCAGTGCGCACACAGTAGCGGCCAGGGCCGCGGGGCGCAGGGGGGCAGGTTGTTTCATGGGCTGGGTCTCAGGGCTTGAGGGCATTGAGGTAGGCCAGCACATCGGCTTTTTCCACTGCGGTGCATTCACGGCTCAACACGTCGTTGCAGTTGCGGCGGAACCACTTGTCCACCTTGGCGGTATCGGTGAAGGCCTTGGGGTTGAAGGCCGGGGCCAGGGGCGCTATCGACTTGCCGGTGCTGGCGTGTTTGCCCTGGGCCGTGGGCGGTGTGCCGTGACAGGATGCGCAAGACCACTCGCCGCCATGGCGCGTGGTGAAAAACACCTTGCCCTTGTCGACGTTGCCCGGGCTGCCTGCCTGCGTGCTCCAGTGGGCGAGCTGCTGGGCGGCTGTGGTGTCTGCAGCGTGGCTGATGCCGGTGGCTGCCAGTGTGCTGAACGCCGCCAGAGTCAGTTTGCGAAGGGAAGTCATGCCGTGGTCCTTGTGGGTTTCGTTTTGTGTGGCGATTGTTGAAATCCCTGTCTGAACGGCGCGTGAAAGGGCTGTTCATCGGCCGTTCAGATTTCGCGCAGGACAATGCGCCCATGCTTTTCTCCTTCCACGCTGCTTTTGCGGACCGCCAGGTTCGGCGCATGTACTTGGTGGGGTGTGTGCTGTGCGCTGCCGCGATGGCCGTGGCACCCGCTGGGGCCAGCGGCAGAGACGACCATGACCGCGCCCGGCAGGCGGTGCAGGCGGGCCAGGTGCTGCCGCTGCCCACGGTGCTGGAGCGCCTGCAGCGTGAGGTGCCCGGGCAGGTGCTGGAAGTGGAGCTGGAGCAGGAGCGCGATCGCTGGATTTACGAGATCAAGCTCTTGACGCCTGCCGGGCAGTTGACCAAAGTCAAGCTCGATGCACGCACGGCCGAGGTGCTGCGTGTAAAGCCGCGTGAATCGCGCGAAGATCGACGGTGACGCCGGACCGACCTCTGACACATCTGCCACCCTCCACCGATCCATGCGCATCCTGCTGGTAGAAGATGACTCGCTGCTGCGCGCCCAGCTGCGCACAGCGCTGCAAGGCGCGGGCTACACCGTGGACGAGGCCGATAACGGCCGCGATGCGCAGTTTCTGGGTGAGACCGAGGCGATGGACGCCGTCGTGCTGGACCTGGGTCTGCCAGTGGTCGACGGGCTCACGGTGCTCAAGCGCTGGCGGGCCGGGGCGCGCAACATGCCGGTGCTGATCCTCACCGCGCGCGACAACTGGCACGAAAAAGTCGCGGGCATCGACGCGGGTGCCGATGACTATCTGACCAAGCCCTTTCACCTTGAAGAATTGCTGGCGCGCGTCCGCGCACTGATCCGCCGCGCCAGCGGACAGGCGTCGGCCGTGCTGCAGTGCGGAGACTGGTCGCTGGACACCCGCAGCGCCCGCGTGACCTGCGCGGGCCAGCCGGTGACACTGACGGCCCATGAGTACAAGGTGCTCGACTACCTCATGCACCGGCCGGGCGTTCTGGTGTCGCGCGCAGAGCTGACCGAACACATCTACGCGCAGGACTTTGACCGGGACTCCAACACCATCGAAGTGTTTGTGGGGCGCCTGCGCAAGAAGCTGTCGGCCCCTTCGTCGTCCTCGGCGGCTTCGGCCCGCATCGAAACCGTGCGCGGCATGGGTTACCGCCTGGTGCCTCCATGAACCGGCAAGGCATGCCGGCTGCCGCAGCCATGCATTGGTCCCGGTCGCTGCGGGTGCGGCTGCTGGCTGTCACGCTGGCGGGGGTGGCCGTAGCCATGGTGCTGGCTGGTCTGGTGCTGAGCGGATTGTTCCGCGAGCATGTGCAGCAGCAGTTTCAGGCGGCGCTTCAGCTGCAGCTGGACCAGATCACGGCGCGGCTCGAGTTTGATGCCCAGGGGCAGCCGGCAATTGCTGCCGAGGCGCTGTCGGACCCGCGCTGGCTCAAGCCGTATTCGGGCCTGTATTGGCAGGTGGACGCCATGGCGCCCGACGGGCGGGAGCGGGCAGGGGTGTTGCGCTCGCGCTCGTTGTGGGACACCAGCCTGGCGCTGCAGGTGGATGCGTTGGCCGATGGCGCCGTGCATGTGCATGAGATGGCAGGCCCGCAGGGCGCGCCGTTGCTGGTGCTGGAGCGCACGGTGCGCGCCGAGGGCGTGCATGCAGCGCGCTGGCGGCTGATTGTGGCCGCCGACCTGCATGCCACGCAGGCGGCCACGGCCCGGTTCACGGGCGTGCTGGCGCTGTCGCTGGCGGTGCTGCTGGTGCTGCTGGCCATGGCCGCCTGGGCGCAGGTGGCGGTAGGGCTCAGGCCCCTGCAGGCGCTGCAACGCGCGGTGCAGGATGTGCAAGAGGCCCGGGCGCCGCAATTGCAAGGCAGCTTCCCTGCCGAAGTGCTGCCGCTGGCTGATGACTTCAACGCCGTGCTGCGCCGCCATGGCGAGGTGGTGGAACGCGCGCGCACCCAGGCCGGCAACCTGGCGCATGCGCTCAAGACGCCCCTCACGGTGCTGGAAAACGCGGCCCGTGCGCAACCGCCCACCGACGGCCAGGAGCTGGCGGCGCTGGTGCGCGAGCAGGTGGTGGTGGCGCGCAAGCACATCGACTGGCACCTGGCACGGTCGCGGGTGGCCGCGTCTGCACACCTGCCCGGGCAGCGCACCGCGCTGCAGCCGGTGGTGGACGGGCTCGTGCGTGTGATGAGCAAGGTGCATTCGGACCGGGCGCTGGATATAAGCGTCGAGTCGCCCCCGGTGCCTCTTTTCTTTGCGGGCGAGGCGCAGGACCTGCAGGAAATGCTGGGCAATCTGCTGGACAACGCCTGCAAGTGGGCCCGGTCTGTGGTGCGGGTGCAGGCGCAGCTGTTGCCTACCGGATTGGATGCCGCGCAGCGCCTGTTGCTTGTCAGCGTGGAGGACGATGGCCCCGGCATTGGTTCCGCCCAACGTGCACAGGCGCTGCAGCGCGGGGTGCGTCTGGACGAAACCGTGCCCGGCACGGGGCTGGGCCTGGCCATCGTGCAGGACCTGGCAGCGCTGTATGGGGGGCGGCTCGATCTGGAGCCTGCGGGCCTCGGGGGCTTGCGTGCGCTGCTCACGTTGCCGGCGGTGACGGCCGCCGCGCAGCACTGAGGGGCCTCGCGCCGATGCCCTGCCGGTTGGCAGCGCCCGCCGGCCCGGCCCATGAAAAAAGGCTTCCCGGGGGAAGCCTTGTTTTCGGATGTTCTGCCGTAACGGCGAACACAGGGCGAAAAGCCCTCACACGCGCTTGCGGTATTCGCCGGTGCGGGTGTCGATTTCGATCTTGTCGCCTTGGCTCACGAACAGGGGCACGGGCACTTCAAAGCCGGTGGCGATCTTGGCAGGCTTCATGACCTTGCCGGAGGTGTCGCCCTTGACGGCGGGTTCCGTCCAGGTGATTTCGCGCTCGACGCTGGTGGGCAGTTCGACCGAGATGGCCTTGCCGTCGTAGAACACCACTTCCACCGTCATGCCGTCTTCCAGGTAGTTCAGCGAGTCGCCCATGTTTTCGGCTTCCACTTCGTACTGGTTGTACTCGGTGTCCATGCACACGTACATGGGGTCGGCGAAGTAGGAGTAGGTGCACTCCTTCTTGTCCAGGATCACGTTGTCGATCTTGTCGTCGGCCTTGAACACGACTTCGGTGCCGAAGTTGCCGATCAGGCTCTTGAGCTTCATGCGCACGGTGGCTGCACCGCGGCCGCCGCGGGCGTATTCGGTCTTCAGGACCACCATGGGGTCCTTGCCGTGCATGATGACGTTGCCGGCGCGGATTTCTTGAGCGATTTTCATAGCAAGTTGCTTGGGTTGGGGCCGCTCAACGCGCGGGCTGGCAAACCGCCTGGTTTGCGCGCCGGTGCATGTTCTGCGGCGAAACTGCGCAGGGCGGGGGCATTGACATGCCGCGCCTTATTTGCGCAAAGCCTCGGATTTTACCGTTTTTCGGCGACAAAGCCCAATAGTTGTGCGACGAGGTTGTCCTGCATCAGCAGGCGTGCCCGGGCGGCCTGGGTGCATGCCGCCCACTCGGCCAGGGTGTTGTCGTCCGGCCATTGCAGCGGTGCGGTGTCCAGCCCGTTCCAGGTGGCGTGAAACTGCCGCAGCGACGCAGGCGCCTGCAGCCAGTCCAGAAATGCCCAGAGTTTGTCGTGGTGGGCGTTGTCGTGCTGCGGATAGATGTGCCAGACAAACGCCTGGCCCGCCCACAGGGCCCGCACCAGCGAGTCCTCGCCCCGAACGGCGTTGAAGTCGCAGGCCCAGAGCATCTCGTCAAACGCAGGCTGTGGGCGGTGGGGTAGGTATGAAATTGATAGCTGCTCGCGCTTGTCAGATAAGCGCTGGAGACCCTTTTGACCGATATTTTGATCACAGCCCTCAGCCAATGCAGCCCGCACGGCGGCCGTGGGGCGGCCCGGTGTCACCAGCAACTGCGTGGGCCGTGTCTGGCTGTGCTGCAGCAGCTGCGGCAAGGCGGCGGGTTCGTAGCAGAACAGCGAAACCCAGCGCTGCTCGGCGCAAGCATCGCCCAGCCCGAAGGCGGCGGCGTGCTGTGCACGCCAGGCGCTGCGGTCAAACGCCTCGCGCCGTGCCATCAGGTCAGGCTCGCGCAGCAAGCCGCCGGTGGCGGGCGTGAAGCCGGGGTAGAAGAACCAGCGCGTCCACCCTGCGGCGGGGCCGGACAGGATGGGCGACGGCAGCCTGTGGTTGCGCTCCACGTAAGCTTCTGCCGACAGGTATTCCAGGTTGATCCAGACCGGTTTTGAGTGTTTTTGGCCTCCAGCGCTTGATGGTTGTGCGCTATAAGCTATGAATTCAGGAGCAATATCGCATCCGAAGGCCTCCACCATCACGTCGGGCGCGGGCTCTTCAGGGCCCGGAGGGGGCGAACCCCAGGCGCGCACCTCCACGCCGGGGCAACCCTGGGGTGCCATCCAGACGAGGGCAGACGCATCGTCCACCCACAGCCGCACCCGGTGGCCCCGATCAGCCAGCTGCGCCACGAGGCGCCAGCACACGCCGATGTCGCCAAAGTTGTCGACCACGCGGCAAAACACATCCCACTGGAGCGGGGGCAGGGGGCGGCTCATGGTGATGGCCCCGTTGGCTGCGCGCGCAGGTGCTCCACCAGCAGCCGGGCAACGCTGGAGAGCGATTCTTCAGACCGCACACACAGCGCCAGCCGCCGCTGCGCCCAGGGCTCGTTCAGCGTGACGGTGCGGATGGCCAGCGTGCCCCGGTACAGCGCGGCGCTGCCACGGGGCATCACGCCCACACCCAGGCCCGCGTTGACCATGAGGCACAGCGCGTCGTAGCTCGTCACCTGCATGCGCAGGCGCAGTGGCAGGCCCGCCTCGGCGGCCGCGCGGGTCAGCTGGTTGTTGATGGCGCTGCCCGGGTGAGCGCCCACAAAGTCAAAAGGCAGGGCGTCTGCCAGGCGCACGGACTTGCGCCGCACCAACGCGTGGCCGGTGGGCACCACCAGCACCAGTTCGTCGGTGCGGTAGGGCAGCAGCGTCACGCGTTCGCCGTAGCTGCCTTCGTTGAGGATGCCCACGTCGGCGGCGTTCTCGGCCACGGACTGGGCAATCGCGCTGCTGATCTGCTCCTGCAGCCGCACATCCACCTGCGGGTGTTGCTCCAAAAAGCTCTGCAACTCGGCGGGTAAAAACTGCGTGATGGCCGAAATATTGGCCACCACACGCACATGGCCGCGCACGCCCGTGCCGTAGTCGCGCATCTGCGTGGCGATGCCGTCCAGATCGTTCAGCACACCGCGCGCCAGGTTCAGCAGCGCAAACGCGGCGGCGGTGGGCTCGGTGCCTTTGTTGCTGCGGGTGAACAAGGCCACCTGCAGCGCGTCTTCCAAGTCGGCCAGGCGGCGGCTCACGGCCGATGCGGCCAGGTGCTCGCGGGCTGCGGCAGCGGCGATGGTGTTTTCTTCCATCACGGCAACGAACAGGCGCAGGGAGACGGGGTCGAGTTTCATGAGGGCGTGATGGTAAGCCGTTTGCCAAATGCCATGCCGGTTTGCGATGGCGGCTTCTTGCATCAGCGTTTTGCAGTCGTGTGGACTGTGCGCATCATTCGCGCCAACAAGCCAGGGGTTCATGGTTCTTTGGAATCACCCCAACACCGTTCGGGCTGAGCTTGTCGAAGCCCTGCGCTGCGCTTCGACAAGCTCAGCATGATCGGGTTGGGATGCATGGGACTGCTTGGTGATCGACCCCGCAGGAGACACATATTTCCATGGATTCCATCGCTTCCCCCGCCGCACTGCAAGGCGTGCGTGTCATCGAAATGGGCCAGCTGATTGCCGGGCCGTTCTGCGGCAAGACGCTGGGCGAGTTTGGCGCCGACGTGATCAAGATCGAAGCGCCTGAGACCGGCGACCCGCTGCGCAACTGGCGCCTGATCAAGGAAGGCACCTCCGTCTGGTGGCAGGTGCAGTCGCGCAACAAGCGCTCGGTGGCGCTGGACCTGCGCCAGAAGGAAGGCCAGGACATCGCTCGCCAGCTGATTGCAGAAGCCGATGTGCTGGTCGAGAACTTCCGCCCCGGCACGCTGGAAGGCTGGGGCATGTCGCCCGAAGAACTGCACGCGATCAACCCCGGCCTCGTGATGCTGCGCATCTCAGGCTACGGCCAGACGGGCCCGTACCGCGACCTGCCGGGCTTTGGTGCCATCGGCGAGGCCATGGGCGGCCTGCGCCACCTGACCGGTGAGCCCGGCCGCGTACCGGTGCGCGTCGGTGTCTCGATTGGTGACACGCTGGCGGCGCTGCACGGCACCATCGGCGTGCTCACGGCGCTGTACCACCGCAAGGTCAACGGGGGCAAAGGCCAGGTGATCGACGTTGCGCTGCACGAGGCGGTGTTCAACGTGATGGAAAGCCTGATCCCCGAATACAGCGCCTTTGGCGCTGTGCGCGAGGCCGCGGGCAGCGCGCTGCCCGGCATTGCGCCAAGCAACGCCTACCCCTGCACCGACGGCTGGGTGCTGGTGGCGGGCAATGGCGACAGCATTTTCAAGCGGTTGATGGACGCCATCGGCCGGCCCGACCTGGGCGCGGCGCCGGACCTGGCCAACAACACTGGCCGCGTGGCCCGCGTGGAAGAGATTGATGCCGCCATCGGCGCCTGGAGCGCGCAGCGCACGGTGCAGCAGGTGCTGGACGCGCTGGGCGCTGCCCGCGTGCCCGCGGGCAAGGTCTATACCGCCAAGGACATCGCCGAAGACCCGCACTACCGTGCACGCGACATGCTGCTGACGCAGCAGACGCGCGACGGCTACAGCGTGGAAGTGCCCGGCATCGTGCCCAAGCTCTCGGGCACGCCCGGAACCATCCGCAGCAGTGCGCCGCACCTGGGCGACGACACCGATGCGGTGCTGGCCGAGGCGGGTTTGACGGCCGAACAGATCGCGCTGCTGCGCAGCAAGGGGGTGATTCAATGAGTGCATCCAACATGGTGTGGCAGGGCGCAGGCCGCCGCATCCACATGCAGGAGGTCGGCCTGCGCGACGGCCTGCAGATGGAGAAGGCCTTTGTGCCCACGGCCGACAAGATCGCGCTGTGCAATGTGCTGTCGGCAGCGGGCCTGTCCAAGATCGAGGTGACTTCGTTCACATCGCCCACCGCGATTCCCGCGCTGAAAGATGCCGAGGTCGTGATGCGCGAGATCACGCGAAGCCCGGGCACCGTCTACACCGCGCTGGTGCCCAACCTGCGCGGCGCCGAGCGCGCCATCGAGTCGCGCACGGACGAGCTGAACCTGGTGATGTCGGTCAGTGCCACGCACAACCTGGCCAACCTGCGCATGACGCAGGAACAATCGTTTGCTGCGCTGGCCCAGGTGGTTGCCCTGGCGCAGGACGCCAACGTGGCGGTGAATGTGTCGCTGTCGTGTGTGTTCGGCTGCCCCATGGAAGGCGATGTGGCCCAGGCCGACGTGTTCGGCTGGGTGCAGCGTTTTGTGGACTTGGGCGTGCGCGGCATCACGCTGTGCGACACCACCGGCATGGCCTACCCCACGCAGGTGCACAAGCTCACGGCGGCGGCGCGCGCGCTCTGGCCGGCGGTGGAGTTCACCTTGCATTTCCACAACACGCGCGGCATGGGGCTGGCCAATGTGTTGGCCGCCATCGACGCGGGTGCGGACCGGTTCGATGCCTCGCTGGGCGGCCTGGGCGGCTGCCCTTATGCGCCGGGCGCCAGTGGCAATGTGTGCAGCGAAGAGATCGTGCATGCGCTGGCGCTGATGGGCTACGAAACGGGCGTGGACCTGGGGCAACTAGTGGTCGTGGCGCAGCAGCTGCCGGCACTCATCGGCCACGACATTCCGAGCCAGATCGCCAAGGCAGGCCCGCGCCTGGCGCTGCACCCGGTGCCTGCCGATTTCGAGGCGATCCGTGAGAGGGCGCTCGCGCGTTCCTGAATTTCTATTTTTGGCAACCACAAGGAGACATAAAACATGAACCTCAATCGCAAACGATTTACGACCATTGCCCTTGGGGCCCTGGCATCCGCGCTGAGTTTCGGAGCGTGGGCGCAAGGCGGTGGGTACCCGGCCAAAACCCTGGTCATGGTGGTACCGACTGCCGCTGGCGGCACCACCGATCTCTCGGCCCGCATGCTGGCCCAGGCGCTGTCGCCTGTGCTGGGACAGTCGGTCGTGGTGGACAACAAGGGCGGGGGCAACGGCAACATTGCCGCCAGCATCGTCAAGCGCGCCGAGCCCGATGGCTACACGATCTTCATGCAGTACTCGGGCTACCACGTCATTTCGCCCCACCTCACCAAAGCGCCGCAGTGGGAGCAAAAGGACTTCCAGCCCGTGGCCAATGTGATCTCGGCGCCGCAGATCATCGTGGTGCGGGCTGATCTGCCCGTGAAGACGCTGCCCGAGCTGATCGCCTACGCCAAGGCCAACCCGGGCAAACTCAACTACGCATCGTCGGGCAACGGCTCGCTGCAGCACGTGACCGGCGCCATGCTGGAGCAGCAAGGCGCCATCAAGATGGTGCACGTGCCCTACAAAGGCACAGGCCCTGCGCTGCAGGATCTGCTGGGCGGCCAGGTGGACCTGACCTTTGGCACCGCGCCGCCGTTCATGCCGCACATCGCCAGCGGCAAGCTGCGCGTGCTGGCCGTGACCGGCAAAGAGCGCCTGCCCAGCCTGCCTGACGTGCCCACCACGGCCGAGGCGGGTTACCCCAAGGTCGATGCCACGTCGTGGTTTGCGGTGTTTGTGCCCGCTGCGGTGCCCAAGCCGGTGGTGGACAAGCTCACGGCCGACATCCGTACGGTGGTGCAAAGCGCGGCCTTCAAGCAAAAGGCGCTGGAGCAGGGCGCCACGGCCGACTACCAGACTCCGGCGCAGTTGGGCGACAAGGTCAAGGCCGACCTGGCCAACTGGGCGCAGGTGGTGAAAAGCTCGAAGATCGAAGCAGAATAATGGTAAAAATGGCCGCTAGCGCTTGATGGATAAGCGCTGGCAGCTATATTTTTGATAGTACTGGAACCGGACCGTGGGCCGGGCCACAATACGCGCCATGTCCCATTCCGAAGAACTGCTGGCGCAGGTGGCTGCGCTGCCCGCGTTGCCCGGTGTTTACCGCTATTTCGACGCCCAGGGCGCGCTGCTGTATGTAGGCAAGGCGAGGCATCTGAAGCGGCGCGTGTCGAGCTACTTCACCAAGAATCATGGTGGCACACGCATAGGCCACATGGTCAGCAAGATCGAGCGGATGGAGACCACGGTGGTGCGCTCCGAGGCCGAAGCGCTGCTGCTGGAAAACAACCTGATCAAGACGTTGAACCCCCGGTTCAACATCCTGTTCCGCGACGACAAGAGCTACCCGTACCTCAAGATCACCGGCACCGCTGCCGGAGCGGGTGACGCACCGGGTCAGAAGTTTCCGCGCATGGCCTATTACCGGGGGGCTGTGGACAAGCGCCATCGCTATTTCGGGCCTTACCCGAGCGCCTGGGCGGTCAAGGAAACCATCCAGCTACTGCAGAAGGTGTTTCGCCTGCGTACGTGTGAAGACACGGTTTTTGCGAACCGCACGCGGCCTTGCCTGCTGTTCCAGATCAAGCGCTGCACCGGCCCCTGTGTTGATCTCATCTCGCCCGAGGCGTACGCCGCCGACGTGCAGCATGCAGAGGCCCTGCTGCGCGGCGAAACGCAGGAGGTTCTGCAGGCCATGGAGGCGCGGATGATGGAGCATTCCGGCAAGCTGGAATTTGAACAGGCCGCTGAAGTGCGCAACCAGATCCAGGCGCTGTCACGCGTGCTGCACCAGCAATCCATCGAGATCGCGGATGACAAGGACGTGGACATTCTGGCCGTGCGGGTGCAGGGTGGCCGCGCCTGCGTGAACCTGGCCATGGTGCGCGGCGGGCGGCATCTGGGAGATCGGCCGTATTTCCCGGTCCATGTGGAAGATGCCGCGGCCGTGTTTGAAGAAGAGGAGGAGGCGCAACCTGAGGGTGCTGGTGCAGAGCCCAGTACGCGGGCTGCGCCTGCCCGCCCTGTCGAAGCGCAGGTGCTGGAGGCCTTCATTGCCCAGCACTACATCGGTGTACCTTTGCCCCCGGTGCTTGTCACCAGCGTGCCGGTGGACAAGGCGCTGATGGAGGCGCTCTCTGCGCAGACGGGCGTGCGCGTGTCGGCCATCCATCAGCCGCGTGAACAGCGCCGTGCCTGGCTGGACATGGCGCAAAAGAATGCAGACCTGCAACTGGCCCGTCTGCTGGCCGAAGAGGGCTCGCAGCAGGCCCGCACCCGCGCCCTGGCCGAGGCGCTGGACCTGCCACCCGAAGACCTCGACCAGCTCACCATCGAGTGTTTCGACATCTCGCACACGGCGGGCGAATCCACCCAGGCGTCGTGTGTTGTGTTCCACCACCACAAGATGCAGAGCAGCGAATACCGCCGCTACAAGATCGAAGGCATCACCGGCGGTGACGATTACGCTGCCATGCGTCAGGTGCTCACGCGCCGCTACAGCAAGGTGGTGGAGGCGCAGCGCGAGGAAGGCGGTATCGACTTTGCCGCCCCGGACGCCGAGGCCGGCGCGCCCACCCGCAAAGGGGCGGCGCGCCTGCCCGATCTGGTGCTCATCGACGGTGGCAAGGGCCAGGTGGGCGTGGCGCGCGAGGTGTTCACCGCGCTGGGGCTCGATCTGACCCGCATCGTGGGCGTGGAAAAGGGCGAGGGCCGCAAGGTGGGCCTGGAAGAGCTGGTGTTTGCCGACGGGCGCGAGAAGGTCTACCTGGGCAAGGACTCGGCGGCGCTGATGCTGGTGGCGCAGATCCGCGATGAGGCCCACCGCTTTGCCATCACCGGCATGCGCGCGGCACGGGCCAAGGTGCGGGTGGGGGGCGGGCAACTGGAAGAAATTGCGGGGGTGGGCCCCAAGAAGCGCGCGCGGTTGTTGCAACGTTTTGGTGGGGTGCGTGGGGTGGCCTCAGCGAGCGTGGAAGACCTGGTCACCGTGGATGGCATCTCGCGCGAGTTGGCAGAAGAAATTTACAAGGCACTGAGATAAGCCCCGTGTGCCGTTCCACGGCTGCGCCGTGACACAATCGCCGCCATGTTCTGGACTATCCCCACCTTGATGACCTGGACGCGCATCGTCGCGATACCTTTGATCGTGGGGGTGTTCTACGCACCGCTGGACCCGGCCACGCGCAATCTGATTGCCACCGTGATGTTCGTGGTGTTCGCCGCCACCGACTGGCTGGACGGATATTTGGCCCGCAAGCTTAACCAGACTTCGTCCTTCGGCGCCTTCCTTGATCCGGTGGCCGACAAGTTTCTGGTGTGTGCCTCGCTCCTGGTGCTGGTGCACCTGCAGCGTGCCGACGTGTTTGTGGCCCTCATCATCATTGGCCGCGAGATCGCGATCTCGGCCCTGCGTGAATGGATGGCGCAGATAGGCGCGAGCAAGAGCGTGGCCGTGCACATGATCGGTAAGGTCAAGACCACGGTGCAGATGCTGGCCATCCCCTTTCTGCTGTACGACGGGCGCCTGTTTGGCGTGATCGATACCGGCGTGTGGGGTACCTGGCTCATCTGGGCATCGGCGGTGCTCACCGTGTGGTCCATGGTGTATTACCTGCAAAAAGCGCTGCCGGAAATCCGTGCGCGCGTGAAATGAACGGGGCTTGCGTGCCCGATTTCGCCATCTTTCGAAGGCGTCTGCATGCTCGGCGGCGCGCCGCAGGGTCGCGGTAAATCGCGTGTCAATACGGAATGCTGCCCATACGGCGTGTTTGAGACAAAACCTCCCGCAACCCCTGACGCCGCGTGAAATGCGACTAGAATTCAGTACGACGCTGCGCCAAATCGGCGTGTTGTATTGACACCCGGAAACTCGATGGCTTTAATCTGATGCAGCAGCCCATGCTGTGTATGCCAGTCATTCCCCGTCTGACTCTCAACCAGCCACTGGCTGCGCTTTCGGACGTGTGAAGACCAGATATCCACGAGACATTCCATCAACTCTTTTCCCGAGAGGCTTCTTGTGAACAAAACCGAACTGATTGAGCACATCGCTACCAACGCCGACATCTCCAAGGCCGCCGCTGCGCGTGCCCTGGAATCCACGATCGAGGCCGTCAAGAAGACCCTGAAAAAGGGTGGCACCGTTTCGCTCGTCGGTTTCGGTACTTTCGCTGTAGGCAAGCGTGCTGCTCGCACAGGCCGTAATCCCCGCACCGGCGCCACGATTAAAATCAAAGCTGCTAAAGTTCCGAAGTTTCGTCCAGGCAAGGCATTGAAAGATGCCTTGAACTGATGATCAGTTTCAGGTGGGGTCCTTAGCTCAGTTGGTAGAGCGGCTCCTTTACACGGAGTAGGTCGGCGGTTCGAGACCGTCAGGACCCACCACCACCGAACAAAGGCGAACGCAAGTTCGCCTTTTGTTTTTTGCCTTCTGAAAGATCGACCATGTTTGAATCCATCCGCAAGCACTCCAAGATCGTCATGGTCTTATTGTTCTTGCTGATCATTCCATCGTTTGTGCTGGTGGGCATTGACAGCAACTACTTCTCTGAAAAGAGCCCGGTGGTCGCGCGTGTCGATGGCGAGAAGATCAACCAGTCGGACTGGGACAATGCGCATCGCATGGAGACCGATCGCATGCGCGCGCAGTCTCCCTCGATCGATCCCAAGCTTCTGGACTCTCCTCAGGCGCGTTACGCGACGCTGGAACGTCTGGTGCGTGACAGGGTGCTGGCCGCTGCAGCCAAGGACATGCATTTGGTGACGAGCGACTCCCGTTTGGCCCGGAGCCTGCAGGAAATTCCCGCCATCGCCGGTCTCAAGCGTCCCGATGGCACCCTGGATGCCGAGGCGTACCGTGCTTTGGTGGGGGCTCAGGGCCTGACACCGGAAGGCTTTGAGGCCAGTGTTCGCCGCGACCTTTCTGTGAACCAGGTGATGGCTGGCGTGTTGGGCACTGCCTTCGGCACCGATGCCCAGGTCAAGCTGTCGCTCGATCCTCTGTATGAGCAGCGGGAAATTCAGGTGGCCCGCTTTAAGGCAACGGATTTCGTCAGCAAGGTGGCCGTCACCGATGAGGATCTCCAAGCTTACTATCAGGCCAATCCCGCACAGTTCCAGCAACTTGAGCAGGCAGCAGTGGAATACGTGGTGCTCGACCTCGAAAGCGTGCGTGTCGGCATCACCCTCAACGAAGAGGACCTGCGCAGTTACTACAAGGAGAATGTGGAGCGTATGGCCGGAAAGGAAGAGCGCCGGGCCAGCCACATTTTGATCAACGCGCCAAAAGACGCGCCTGCTGCGGACCGCGAGAAAGCCAAGTCCCGCGCGACGGAGCTGCTTGACCAGGTACGCAAGGCGCCAGCTACGTTTGCCGACGTGGCAAGCAAGGCGTCGGACGACAAGGGCTCTGCCACGGCAGGAGGCGACCTCAACTTCTTTGGTCGTGGCGCCATGGTCAAGCCGTTTGAAGACGCTGCCTTTGCGCTCAAGAAAGGTGAGGTCAGTGATGTGGTGGAAACCGATTTTGGGTACCACATCATCCAGCTGACTGACATCAAGGCCCCGCGCCTGCCCACATTCGAAGAGTTGCGCCCAACGCTGGAAAGCGAACTCAAGCAGCAACAGGCTCAGCGCAAATTCGCCGAAGTGGCAGAGACGTTCACAAACAGCGTGTACGAGCAGGCGGACAGCCTCAAGCCAGTCGCGGACAAGCTCCAGCTTAAGGTGCAAACGGCTTCCGGTGTCACACGCACGGCCGCCCCGGGTGCAGCCGGCCCGCTGGCCAACGCCAAGTTCCTTGAAGCATTGTTCTCTTCAGACTCGCTTCAGAACAAGCGAAACACCGAAGCTGTTGAAGTGGGCCCCAGCCAGCTTGTAGCAGGGCGTGTGGTTCAGTACACCCCTGCCAAAACGCTTCCGCTTGACGAGGTGCGTGCCCGGGTTCGCGAACTCTACGTTGCGCAGAAAGCCTCCGAGTTGTCGCGCAAGGAAGGCGAGGCGAAGCTTGCAGCATGGAAGGCGTCACCTTCCAGCGCCTCCGGTCTTGGCACAGCGCTCCAGGTTTCGAGGGAGCAGAACCAGAATCTGCCACGCCAGCTTATTGACGGTGCCCTGTATGCACCGACGGATAATGCGCTTCCTGCCTGGGTCGGTGTGGATCTTGGAAACGAAGGCTATGCGGTGGTCAAGGTGAACCGTGTGATTCCTCGCGCAGCTCCAGACACCCAGCGTGCGCAGCAAGAGCGCCAGCAGTACATGCAATGGTGGGCAACAGCTGAAGGACAGGCGTACTACGAATTCCTCAAGAGGCGTTTCAAGGCCGATATCAAGGCGCCGCGACCCTCCTCCAATCCGCTGGCCTCAGCAGAAAACTGAGCAACTATCGGCCAAGGTACGAATTTCGAGCTATAATATAAAGCTACGGTGGCTGTAGCTCAGTTGGTAGAGTCCAGGATTGTGATTCCTGTTGTCGTGGGTTCGAGCCCCATCAGCCACCCCAAATAATCAAAAGGCGCTGCAACTCTGGTTGCAGCGCCTTTTTGTTTGGCTTGCCGGCAGTTCTGGCACTGCGTTGTGTCCATCCCCATCATGGTGTTTCTTTGCTGATTGGCTCCATGGATTTGCGTTGGGGATCGACGGTGAAGCGCATACTGCGCATTCAACTCTCTCAGGAAGTTTTATGAGTCATGTGATCCGCGATGCGTCGCCCAGTGAAAAGCGTGGCAATGCCATGGCAGCTGCCCTTGCAAAGGAGCAACTCGAATATGCGGTCCAGATCGTGCGGGAAGTGCTGCCCCAGAGCGCTGGTGACGGCGCGATTGTCGGTGCGGTGGTGCAGGCCATTGCGATGAACTATGCCGCTGTTCCGCAGCCGAATCGATAGTTGACCCGGCCCCTTGTGGCGGGCCAGACTCGCGAGCAATCCTGCCGGGCGTTTCAGTGCGACGCGACAGCACGAGGTGCCGTCGCAACAAAAAAGCCCCTGACTCTTGCGAATCAGGGGCCTTCATTTGGTGCCGGAGAGATGAATCGAACACCCGACCTTCTCATTACGAATGAGCTGCTCTACCGACTGAGCTACACCGGCTTAGCCTCGCATTATAGCGTGGAATGGTAGTTCGTCACCCGCTCGACCTCATTTTTTGACCCGAGGATCACGCTGACGCGCTCATGCAACTGGGTAGGCTGTATGTCGAGGATGCGCTGCTTGCCATTGGTGGCCGCGCCGCCCGCCTGTTCGACCAGCCAGCCCATGGGGTTGGCTTCGTACATGAGGCGCAGCTTGCCGGGCTTGTTGGGCTCGCGCTTGTCCCAGGGGTACATGAACACGCCGCCACGGGTCAGGATGCGGTGCACATCGGCCACCATGCTGGCAATCCAGCGCATGTTGAAGTCCTTGCCGCGCGGGCCTTCCTTGCCTTGCAGGCATTCGTCGATGTAGCGCTTCACGGGTTCGTCCCAGTGGCGCATGTTGCTCATGTTGATCGCGAACTCTTTGGTGTCCTCGGGGATGCGAACGTTTTCTTCGGTCAGAACAAAGGAGCCCTGCTCCCGGTCGAGGGTGAACATGGCCACGCCGTCGCCCACCGTGAGCACGAGGGTGGTTTGAGGGCCGTAAATGCAGTAGCCGGCGGCTACTTGCTGGTTGCCGGGCTGCAGGAAGTCGCCTTCATCCACTCCGCGGTCGTCTTCGGGCATTTTCAGCACACTGAAGATGGTGCCTATGCTCACGTTGACGTCGATATTGCTGGAGCCGTCCAGGGGGTCGAACAGGAGCAGGTATTCGCCCTTGGGGTAGCGGTTGGGCACAACATAGATCCCATCCATTTCCTCCGAGGCCATCCCAGCCAGATGGCCGCCCCATTCATTGGCTTCGATAAGCACTTCGTTGGCGATGATGTCCAGCTTTTTCTGGATTTCGCCTTGTATGTTCTCGCTGCTGGCGCTGCCCAGCACGCCGCCCAGAGCGCCTTTGTTGACAGCGTGGCTGATGCTCTTGCAGGCGCGCGCCACGACCTCCAGAAGCAGGCGCAGTTGTCCGGGAATGTGGCCATCCACCCGTTGCTGCTCAACAAGGTAGCGGGTCAGGCTGATGCGCTTGGTCATGAGTCGGTCTCTTTCGTGAAAATCAGTCGGCCAGCGCGCGGGTCACCACCTCGCGCACATCGTTGGAGAGGTCGGGCTTGGCGGCTACGCGGGCGATCGCTTCGCGTGCGGCGCTGCGCCAAGGATCCGCCAACTTCTTCCACCGGTCCAGCGCGCGCGCGAGGCGGGCGGCGACCTGCGGGTTGATGGCATCGAGCTCGATCACACGGTCGCTCCAGAACACGTAGCCCGCCGCGTCGGCCCGGTGGAAGGCGCCGGGGTTGGCGCTGCAGTAGCTGAAGATCACGCTGCGCGCACGGTTGGGGTTCTTCAGGCTGAAGTCTGGATGCGCCATGAGCTGGCGCACTGCGGGCAGCACGTTGCCGCCACGGTCGGGCGCACCAGCCTGCAGTGCAAACCACTTGTCGATGACCAGGGGCTCGTCCTTGAACAGCGCATGGAAGCGGGCCAGCGCAGGAGCGGCCAGCTCGCTGCCGCTGGCCACCAGGGCAGTCAGGGCGTTGAAGCGGTCGGTCATGTTGGTGGCCACCTTGAAGCGCTGGTAGGCCTTGCCAGGCCAGACCACATCGCCCGTTTTTTGCGCGGCGATACACAGCATGTGCAGCGCCAGGCCGCTGAGGGCGCGGCGGCCCGACGATACGGGGTCAGGGCTGTAGCCACCGGTGTCCTGGTTCTGCTCCCAGGCCGCTTCCCAGTCGGCCTGAAGCGACAGGGCCAACTGCTCGCGCATGGCTTCGCGCATGGCATGGATGCGCTGTGGGTCCACCACCGCAAGCTGCTCTGCAATGTAGGTTTCGGATGGCAGCGTGAGCACCAGCTCTTTGAAGGCTGCATCGAGTGCCGGGTTGCGTAGCACGCTGCGCATGGCGTCCACAAACTCTGCAGAGAGAATCTGATGGTCGAATTGGCCGCTGGCGCTTGTCCCCATTGCGCTATCAGCTATTGCATTGATAGCGGTCCGAAGCGCAAGGCGTTGCCCTGCTTCCCAACGGTTGAAGGCGTCGGCGTCGTGCGCCAGCAAGGTGAGCAACTGCGCATCGGTGTAGTCGATGTCCAGCACCACCGGGGCGCTGAAACCGCGCAACAGCGATGGCACGGGCTCGGCGTCCAGGTTGGTGAAGGTCAGGGTCTGCGATGCCTCGGTGAGCACCACCACGCGCGAGGTGGTGGGGGCTGCGCCTTCTGCAGCCCCTTCGCCCGCAAGGTGCAAGGGCAGGGCGGCACCGGTGGTGCCATCGATCAGGCCCAGGTCCACCGGGATGACAAAGGGCAGCTTCTCGCTTTGGCCGGGCGTGGGGGCGCAGCTTTGCGACAGTGTGAGGGCGTAGCAGCGCGTGGCAGCGTCGTAGCGGCCCGTGGCGCGCACGCGCGGCGTGCCGGCCTGGCTGTACCAGCGCTTGAACTGCGCAAGGTGCTGTGTGAGCGGGCTGGCGGGGTTGGCATCGGCGATGGCCTGCACGAAGTCGTCGCAGGTCACGGCCTGGCCGTCGTGCCGTTCGAAGTACAGCTTCATGCCCTTGGCAAAGCCTTCGCGGCCCACCAGGTTGTGCTGCATGCGCACGACTTCAGCACCTTTTTCGTAGATGGTGACGGTGTAGAAGTTGTTGATCTCGACGTAGCTGTCGGGCCGCACCGGGTGGGCCATGGGGCCTGCGTCTTCGGGGAACTGCGCGGTGCGCAGCACGCGCACGTCTTCGATGCGCTTGACGGCGCGGGCCGATGGGCTGCCCGCGAGGTCCATGCTGAACTCCTGGTCGCGGAAGACGGTGAGGCCTTCCTTCAGGCTCAGCTGGAACCAGTCGCGGCAGGTCACGCGGTTGCCGGTCCAGTTGTGGAAGTACTCATGGCCGACCACGCTTTCGATGTTGGCGAAGTCGGTGTCGGTGGCCGTGGATTCGCTGGCCAGAACGTACTTCGTGTTGAAGATGTTCAGGCCCTTGTTCTCCATGGCGCCCATGTTGAAGTCGCTGGTGGCGACGATCATGAAGCGCTCCAGGTCCAGCGGCAGGCCGAAGCGGGCTTCGTCCCAGGCCACGCTGTACATCAGCGAGTTCATGGCGTGTTCGGTCTTGCCCAGGTCGCCGGGGCGCACATACACCTGCAGCAGGTGGTTGGAGCCCGAGCGGCTCTTGATGAGTTGCTCGCGCGCCACCAGCTTGCCCGCCACCAGGGCGAACAGGTAGCAGGGCTTCTTGTGCGGGTCTACCCACTTGGCGAAATGCCGGGCGCCGTTGGGGCCGTCTTCCAGCGCGCCGCTGTCCACCAGATTGCCGTTGCTGAGCAGCACCGGATACTGGGCCTTGTCGGCGCGCAGCGTGACGGTGTAGCTGGCCATCACATCGGGTCGGTCCAGGAAGTAGGTGATGCGGCGAAAGCCCTCGGCCTCGCACTGCGTGAAAAACGTGCCCTGGCTCACGTACAGGCCCATGAGCTGGGTGTTCTTGGCGGGGCAGCAGGTGGTGAAGATCTCCAGCGCGAAGGGTTCATTGCCTTCGGGCAGGTTCTCCAGCACCAGGCGGGCGCCTTCCATCTTGAACGAGGTGCCCTGGCCGTTGACCAGCACACGCGCCAGGTTCAGCTCGTCGCCGTCCAGCTTCAGTGGCTCGGCCGCCACGTCCGGGTTGCGGCGCAGCACCATGCGGTTGAGCACACGGGTCTTGTTCGGGTCCAGGTCGAAGGTGAGTTCGACGCTGTCGATCCAGTAGGCGGGGGCGGTGTAGTCCTCGCGGCGGATGGCGATGGTCTGGCCTGCTCCGTCTCCACTTCCGTCTGCGCTATGCAGTTGCAACATGGATGCTCTCCAGAAAGTCGGTGTTCATGAGTTCGGTGTAGTCGCGCACGGCAGCCAGCACATGCGGCCCGGCCAGTTGCTCGGGCGTGTGGGTGCTGCAGATGGCCACGGCGCGCATGCCGGCGCGGCGTGCGGCCTCAATGCCAAAAGGCGCGTCTTCAAAAACGATGCAGTGCTCGGGGGCTGCCGCAATGCGGCGTGCCGCCTCCAGAAAGATGGCGGGCTGGGGCTTGCCAGGCAGGCCCTCGTCTCCGCGCACGATGGCCTGCGGGGCGGGTTCCAGGCCCAGGTGGCCCAGGGCGAATTCCACATTGCCGCTGTCGCCCGCCGTACCCACGGCCACCTTCAGGCCGCATGCACGCACCTGGGCGGCAAACTGGCGGAAACCCGCCACTTCAGAAAAGCGGGGTGCAAACAGCTCGCGGTAGATGGTTTCTTTCTCGTGCGTGAGCGCGTCCGCCTCGTCCTGCGACACGGCCCGGCCCAGCAGCTCCACGATGCACTCGGTACCGTTCTTGCCCGTGGTGCGCGCCATGAGAGCGGGCACATCGACGTCCATGCCACGGCGGCGTGCAAACTCGACCCACGCCTGGGCGTGCCAGGGCATGGAGTCGATCATGGTGCCGTCCATGTCGAAGATGATGGCGTCGGTGCGCATTCGCATCGCTTAGACGCCTTGCTTCAGCGAAGCTTCGATGAACGCGTCCAGATCGCCATCCAGCACCTTTTGCGTTGCCGAGATTTCCACGTTGGTGCGCAGGTCCTTGATGCGGCTGTTGTCCAGCACGTAGCTGCGAATCTGGTGGCCCCAGCCCACGTCGGTCTTGGTGTCTTCCAGCTTTTGCTGCTCTTCCTGGCGTTTGCGCATCTCGTAGTCGTACAGGCGGCTGCGCAGGCGTTGCCAGGCCACGTCGCGGTTGCTGTGCTGGCTGCGCCCGTCCTGGCACTGCACCACGATACCGGTGGGGATGTGCGTCAGGCGCACGGCCGAGTCGGTCTTGTTGATGTGCTGGCCGCCCGCGCCGGACGCGCGGTAGGTGTCGGTGCGCACGTCGGCGGGGTTGATATTGATCTCGATGGAGTCGTCGATCTCGGGGTAGACAAACAGCGACGCAAACGAGGTGTGGCGCCCGCCCGAGCTGTCGAACGGGCTTTTGCGCACCAGGCGGTGCACGCCGGTTTCGGTGCGCAGCAGGCCGTAGGCGTACTCGCCTTCGATCTTGATCGTGGCGCTTTTGATGCCGGCCACGTCGCCGGGGGTTTCTTCTTCGACCGTGGCCTTGAAGCCCTTGCGTTCGGCGTACTTGAGGTACTGGCGCAGCAGCATGCTGGCCCAATCGCAGGCCTCGGTGCCACCTGCACCGGCCTGAATGTCGACAAAGCAGTTGAGCGGGTCGGCCTCGTTGCTGAACATGCGGCGGAACTCCAGTTCCTCGATCAGCGGACGCAGCTTGGCGGTTTCGGCCTCGATGGTCATGAGGCCCGGCTCGTCGCCTTCCTCCTTGCTCATCTCATACAGCTCGGTGTTGTCGGCCAGCTCGCGGGTGAGCTTGTCCAGCGTGACGACCACGCCGGACAGTGACTTCTGTTCCTTGCCCAGTTCCTGGGCCTTCTTGGGGTCGTTCCAGACCGCCGGGTCTTCCAGCGATGCGTTTACCGTGCGCAGGCGTTCAAATTTGGCATCGAAGTCAAAGATACCTCCGTAACTCTTGCGTGCGCAGAGCCAGGTCGTCGAGGGTGGTGCCAATGAGGTTGATGCGTTCTGCGTCCATGGTGCGGGTCCTGGGTGTTCTGTGAAATAACCCACGATTTTCTCATGGGAAGGGCGTCGGCCCCTCCAATGCCCCTTGAAGGGCCCGCGAGCCCGCCACAGCGCAGGGTAAAGCGGCGGAGCCGCCAGACTGCTATGCAAAAATGATAGCTGTCAGCGCTTGTTGGATAAGCGCTGGCGGCCCATTTCATTAAGAATCCCGGTTACGTTTCGTTGAGGAACTGTTCGATCAGCTGCGCCACCTGCTCGGGCTGGTCGTGGTGCAGCATGTGGCCGGCGTCCGCCACCGCGGCCGTGCGGCAGTTGCGCACATGGGTCAGGCGCTGGTGGTATTCGTCCAGCGTGTAGCGGCCGTTCCACCACTGGCCCAGGCTGTCGCCGCTGGCCTCGATGGCCAGCACGGGGGCGGTAATGCGCTCGTAGATGGCCAGGGCCTCGTCCACGCGGTACAGCTGAGCGCTGGTGATCTTGTGCGCCGGGTCGCCCAGGATCTCCCACAGGCCCTGCGCATTGGGTCGCGCCCAGTGCCGGGCCAGCCATTGGGCCTTGTCTTCGGACAGGCGGGGGTTGGTCTTCATCAGGCGGCGGGCCACGCCGTCTGCGCTGTCGTAGGTTTTCAGGTCCTTGGTGCCCTGGTGCAGCTGCTTGATTTCGTCGATCCACTGCGCATAGCGCGTGGGCGCCTGCGCGGGGCGTGTGGCAGGCAGGCCAAAGCCTTCCAGGTTGACCAGCCTGCGCACGCGCTCCGGTCGCACGCCGGCGTACATCATGGCCACGTTGCCGCCCATGCTGTGGCCCACCAGGTCGATGGCCTCACCGGGGGCGTAGTGGTCCAGCAGCAGGTCGAGGTCGGCCAGGTAGTCGGCAAACACATAGTGGTCCACCGGCGCCCCGGTGGTGAGCCCGAAGCCGCGCCAGTCGGGGGCGATGATGCGGCGTTCCTGCTGCAGCGCGTCCACCGTGAACTGGTAGGAGGCACTCACGTCCATCCATCCGTGCACCAGCACCAGCGTGGGCAGGTGGCTGTTTTCGGGGCCCCAGTGGCGGACGTGGTATTTGAGATGGCGCAGGGCCAGCGTGCTGCTGCGCGAGGGTTTGATGGCTTGGTACATGCTGCAGCAATGTTAAGCCGAGGGCCGGGCCCGCATGCCCCCATGGCTGTCGCCAAGGAGTCCGGCGCCCTGCAGGCATGGGCGTTCGCTTGTACCATCGCCTGCCAGCGTGTTTGGCCCCGCGGCGGGCCTGTTTCTGTCTTCACCATCCGGAGTCTTCACCGCATGAACAAAGTCCCCCTGGGTCAGAGTGACCTGCTTGTCACCCCCATCTGTCTGGGCACCATGACCTTCGGCGAGCAGGTCCATGAGGCCGATTCGCATGCCATCCTGAGCCAGTCGCTCGCGCGCGGTGTGAACTTCATCGACACGGCCGAGATGTATGCCGTGCCCGCCAGGGCCGAGACCTTCGGTGCCACCGAGACCATCATCGGCAACTGGATTGCAAAGAACCCCGGCGCGCGCCAGAAGCTGGTGGTGGCGACCAAGGTGGCTGGCCCATCGCGCGGCATGCCCTGGGTGCGCGAGGGCAAGGGCATGACGGCCGCCGACATCGTGGCTTCGTGCGAGGCCAGCCTGCGCCGCCTGCAGACGGATGTGATCGACCTCTACCAGATCCACTGGCCCGAGCGCCATGTGCCAGCGTTTGGCAACCTGTATTACGACCCCGCCAAGGAAACGTCGCAAACCCCCATCCGCGAGCAGCTCGAAGCACTGGCCGGGCTGGTGAAGACGGGCAAGGTGCGCTATATCGGCCTGTCGAATGAAACCCCCTACGGCGTGCACGAATTCGTGCGCCTGGCCGAGCAGCACGGCCTGCCGCGTGTGGCCACGGTGCAGAACCCGTACTGCCTCATCAACCGCACCTGGGAAAACGGGCTGGACGAAACCTGCCACCGCCTCAACGTGTCGCTGCTGGCGTATTCACCCCTGGGCTTTGGCCTGCTGACCGGCAAGTACGACGAGAGCGGCATCACTGGCCCCGCCGCCCCCCAAGGTGCGCGCATTGCATCGTATGAATCCGTGCGCAAGCAGCGCTGGGGCCGCCCCGAGGCGCTGGAGGCATCGCGCCGCTACAACCAGCTGGCGCGTGACCATGGCATGACGCCCACGCAGATGGCGCTGGCGTTCTGCTACACCAAATGGCAGGTGGCCAGCACCATCATCGGCGTGACGTCGGTGGCGCAGCTGGACGAAGACCTCAACGCGTGGGGCACCACGCTGTCGCCCGACATCCTGAAAGCCATCGACGCGATCCGCTGGGAGCTGCGCGACCCGGCGCTTTGAGGGTGGTGTTGGCGCGTTGGCGGGGCCACCGAATTGTTTATGCAGGCAGGCACCATGGCGAAGAAAGACAAATCCGCACATGTGAGCGAGACGCCCGCCACGCAGATGTTGCGTGCGCGGGGCGTGGCGTTCACCGAGCACCCTTACGACTACATGGAGCACGGCGGCACCGAGGAGTCGGCGCGGCAACTGGGGCTGGACGAGCACATGGTGGTCAAGACGCTGGTCATGCAGGACCAGGACGCAAAACCGCTGATCGTGCTGATGCATGGCGACCGCAAGGTGTCCACCAAGAACCTCGCGCGCCAGATCGGTGTGAAGAGCGTGGAGCCATGCAAGCCCGAGGTGGCCAACCGGCACACGGGTTATCTGGTGGGGGGCACATCACCGTTCGCCACACGCAAGGAGATGCGTGTGTACATCGAGCACAGCATTCTGGCGCTGCCCCGCATCGCCATCAACGGCGGGCGGCGGGGCTTTCTGGTGCAGATCGATCCGCAGGTGTGCGTGCAGTTGCTGGCGGCGCAGCCGGTGCAATGCGCGCTGGGCGCCGAAGTTGCCGGGTGAGCTTCGGCACCGCGCAGGCCGCGCGGCGGGCCGCAGGCACACCATCCCGCTATCGCCCAGGATGCGTGGCCTGCCATGCCCCCGCGCTGACGGGTCTGCGCTGGCCCTGACCGCACACGATGGCGAATCCATTCATGGTTGCTAACCTTATCGTCGGCATGCTCTGCGTGCACCTGCTGTGCTTTGCCATCATGTTCTGGCTGATCAGCACACGCCTGCAGGGCCACAGGCTGGGCATGAATGCTTTTGCCCTCGGCAACGCGATGCTGGGCACCGCCTACATGCTCCAGCTGCTGGGCGGCCCGCCCGACTGGAATGCGCTGAGTGTGGTCAACCACACACTCACCCTGTGCGTGCCGCTGGTTTTCGCGGTGGGCGCTGTGCGGTTTTTCGGCCGCGATGCGCCCTTGCTGCAGCCCGTGCTTGCGCTGGCGTTGGGCTACACGGTGGCCCAGGTGCTGGTGCAGTGGGTGGCGGGCCCGGTGGCACGCTATGCAATGCTCTCGTTCGCCTCCGCGGTGATGTTTTTCGCCATGACCGCGGCTGTGGTCTATGCCATGCGCAACGTGGCCAAAGAGCTGCGTGTGGAGATGACGCTCTTTGCCGCGCTGATTGGCGGGCTGGGCGTGCTCAATGCCATCAAATGCGTGCTGGTGGCCCAGGACGGTCTGCAGGCCCTGGACATGGGCAACCGTTTTCAGATCGGGTTCTATATCTACATGTCGTTCCTGGCCACAGTGCTGGCCCCCGCGATGATCTGGCTGGTGCTGCGCCGTCTCACCGATGAGCTGCAGGCCGCAGCAGCGCGCGATCCCCTCACGCAGTTGCTGAACCGTCGCGGCCTGCATGCGGGGCTCGAAACCTATTTCCGTTCGCGCACCGCCAGCCCTGCACGCCTGCTGCTGCTGGACATCGACCATTTCAAACGAATCAACGATTCCCATGGGCACAAGGCCGGGGATGTGGTGCTGTGCCATGTGGCCGACGCGCTTCGCCAGACGCTGCGGCGCGGTGACCTGGCCAGCCGCCTGGGGGGCGAAGAGTTTGTGGTCGTCTGCCTGGATGCCGACCACGAGGGCGTGATGCACCTGGCCGAACGTCTGCGCGAAGTCATTGAACGGCAGTCGGTGCCCACGCCGGGGCCGGACGGGCCGCTGCGCTGTACCGTCACCATCGGCGTCTCGCTGCCTTTCAACGGTGTGGACGGGCTGGATGTGGCATTGCAGGAGGCCGACGCGGCGCTTTATCGTGGCAAGAAGGCGGGGCGCAACCGCGTCGAGCCGGGGCGGCCGGGCAGTAAAGTTCTGGCCGCAGATGCCATCGACGGAGCCCTCCGGCCGGGTTGACGCGCCATCCGCGCGGGTTGCGGGTGGCAAAATGTCGCGCTGGGGTTGCTGGTGGTTGCGCGAGCACTCCCAGTGCTCCATTCCATTGCAGCCTTTCAAGAAAGTCACTCCGTGTCCCTTGCCTATTGCGCCCTGGCGACTGTCGCCGCCTACCTGCTGGGTTCGCTTTCGTTCGCCGTCATCGTGACCCGTGTCATGGGCCTGAACGATCCGCGGACCTACGGCAGCAAGAACCCTGGCGCCACCAACGTTCTTCGCTCGGGCAGCAAGGCGGCTGCGATCATCACGCTGGTGCTGGATGCCGTGAAGGGGTGGCTGCCCGTGGCGCTGGTCGTCGCATTTGGCAAACCGTATGGCCTGGAAGATGGCACGGTGGCGCTGGTGGGGCTGGCAGCGTTTCTGGGCCATCTATGGCCGGTGTTCTTCCGCTTCGAGGGCGGCAAAGGTGTCGCCACTGCGCTCGGCGTTCTGCTGGGCATCAGTGTCTGGCTGGGGCTGGCCACCGCTGCCACCTGGCTCATCATTGCGTTTTTCTTTCGCTACTCGTCGCTGGCGTCGCTGGTGGCAGCGGCCTTCGCACCTGTGTACTACCTGCTGGTCGATGGCGTGGTGTGGTATGCCGAAGGCACGATTGCCGGCTCCATCGTGGTAATGGCCATGCTGCTGGCCTGGCGCCACAAGGAGAACATCCAGCGGCTGATTGAAGGCAAGGAGTCGCGGCTGGGCAGCAAGAAGGCTGCGTCTGCCGCCGAGGGTACGGCACACCCGGCGAAAAAGTAGCGCAAGGTGCCGCGGCGGCGGGCACACAGTGTGCGCCTACAGCGCGCCGCGTCCTGACACCAGCCCCCGCAGCCCCGCGCTGTGCTGTGCGGCATAAAGACCAAGCCGCATCATGGTGCGGTGGTTGAGCTCCAGGCTCACGGCGGAGCGGGCCAGGGCCGACTGGATGCGCGGCTTGCCGGTGGCTGTCTGGTACAGACTGGGCTGTGCATGGTGGTGGCCTGCGCGGTCGAGCAGGCTGGCGACCAGGGGGTGGTTGGCCTTTTCACTGCGGCGCAGCACGATGGCGGTGTCGCCGTTGTCGAGCTTCACAAAAGTGCCTGGCGGGCACAGGCCTATCGAGCGCACCAGCGTGTAGCTCACCTCATCGTGCTGCTCGATCTCCTGGCCCACAATGGCGCGCACCGAGTCGGTGGCGCTTCGGCCCGCGCGCGACTTGCGCGGGCTGATCATGGCGGCATAGCGGTCGATGGTGCCCAGGATGCGCGTCAGGCGATCCTCGGGGGCCTGGGTGGCCAGCGGTATGCGGTCGGTCATGGTGGCGTGGTGCTGGCCCACCACATCCAGCCACAGCGTGTCGGTGATGTGAAGGCGCTGCAGCAGTATCAGGCTCTCTTCCGGGTGGCTGCGGATGGCCTCTTGCTGGGCGGCGGTGGGGCGCTCCCGCTGCTCGGCCAGTTCGTCCTGCAGGCGTGTCATGCCAATGTTCATGGTGAGGGCCGCACGCACCAGGCTGTCCCGTTCACGGGGCGGCAGCTGCAGCTCCTGCGCCATGATGTGGCACAGCGTGCCGCACACCAGCGCGTGGGACGCGCTGTAGCCCACGGTGGATGTCGAGGCCAGCTGAAACATCAGGTACAGCGCCGCATCGATATCGTGCGCCACCAGATCCTGCAGCCAGTGGTCAAACTGCCGCACCTTGGCCGCGAAGTCCTGCACCTGCAGCGGCCGGGAGAGCAGCATGGACAGGGCCGACTCCAGGTCTGACCACAGGCTCAGAAGATCCTCGTACTCCCCTTCGGTGCTGTGGTTGGCGGTACTGGGGTGGGCAGACATGACAGGGCTCAGTTGCGCTTTTCCAGCACCATCTGGTCGTTGATGCGGGTCATCTGGAACTGCGTCAGAAAACTATTGCCCAACAGAACATAGGGCATGGGTTCGGGGGTGACAATGGCTTCGACGCCCAGCACCTCGACGTCGCCCAGCCGCACGGAGTCCAGCCGTATGCGCCAGCCCTGGGCCACGCCATTGGCGGTGTTCATGCGCACGGGCTCGCCGTTTTTGTAGTTCAGCACCATGCGATCAGCGTCGGTGCGGCCGATGGCGATGGTCGATGCACCCGTATCCACCATGTACTGCATCACGCGCCCGTTGATGGTGCCGGTGTTGACAAAGTGGCCCCGGCTGTCGGCCATGAGCACGATGCGCTTGCCACTGCCGCTGCGCGCGCCGACGCTCACGGGGGCCTCGCCCAGGCGCAGCGTGCGCCGGGCGCCGCTGATTTCGATCGTTGCCTCTTCTTTGGTGACAGCGATGACCTTGACGCCCTGGAACTCGTCCCCCGCACCCACGGCCTTGGGCGGGTTGGCATCCACAACCAGCAAGGCCTTGCTGCCCAACATGCCCGCCAGGGCCACCGCCTGCGCATGCGCCCAGGACGGAGCCAAGCACAGAGCAACCAGCGCTACCAGGGCAAAGGAGTGGATCGTCATTCGTTGATGGCGCTGTGCGCCTCCACCGTACCCCGGAACAGGCGCGGCCCAGGCGAGGGACGCCAAGCAAGGGCCGCCCCGCAGCGAGGGCGGCATCCCCCTGGAGGGGGAAGGCGCGAAGCGACGCAGGGGGTGCTCCATCTCAGTCACGGAAGTTGTCGAACGACAGCGGCACGTCGGTCACATCCTTGCGGATCAGCGCCATGGCAGCCTGCAGGTCGTCGCGCTTGGCGCCGGTAATGCGTACCTTGTCCTCCTGGATGGCGGCTTGCACCTTGAGCTTGCTTTCCTTCATCAGCTTCTGGATCTTCTTGGCCAGTTCGCTCTCGATGCCGTTGCGCACCTTGATGACCTGCTTGACCTTGTCGCCGCCCATCTTCTGCACATCGCCCATGTCCAGAAAACGCACGTCCACATTGCGCTTGGTGAGCTTGTTGCGCAGCACGTCCTCGATCTGGGTGAGCTGGAAGTCGGCGTCGCCGATCAGGGTGATGTCCTTGTCCTTGATCTCGATGCTGGCCGATGTGCCCTTGAAGTCGAAACGGGTGCCGATCTCCTTGGCGGTGTTCTCCACGGCGTTTTTCACTTCAACCAGGTTGGCTTCACAGACGGTGTCAAAAGATGGCATGGGTGGCTCTCAATCTCAGGGGAAAACAGCTACGGGTCGCAGGCGCCCCAAAGCGTGGAGGCAGGGGCGGGTGCGACAATCGGGCCAATGGTAGTCGAGAAAAACGCCCCTTTGCAGCCCTGCAACACCTTTGGCATTGCTGCGCGTGCCCAAACCCTGGTGCGTGTGCGCTCCGTGTCGGATCTGAAGGCCGTTCTGGCCGATACGGACCTAGCCCCTGCACCCAAGTTTGTGCTGGGCGGTGGCAGCAACATCATCCTGACGGGCGACGTGAAGCCCGTGGTGCTCAAGATGGAAATCAAGGGGCTGCGCTTGGTGGAGGAAACCCCCAGGGCCTGGATCGTGGAGGCCGGCGCGGGTGAGGTCTGGCACGACGCGGTGGCCTGGACGCTGGCGCACGGGTTCCCAGGGCTGGAAAATCTGGCGCTGATTCCCGGCACCGTGGGCGCTTCGCCCGTGCAGAACATCGGTGCCTACGGCGTGGAGTTGCAGGACCGCTTTGAATCGCTCGATGCCATTGACCTGTCCACCGGCCAGTCGTTCAGCCTGGATGCCGCGCAGTGCGGCTTTGGCTACCGCGACTCCGTCTTCAAGCATGCGCCGTCTGAAGCACCCGACGGCAGCGGGATGCCGCGCGGCATGGGGCTAGCGGGCCGCGCGGTCATCACCCATGTGCGGTTTCGGCTGCCCAAGCCCTGGAAGCCCGTGCTGGGCTACCTCGACCTGGAGCGCCGCCGCGCCGAGGCGGGCGTGGAACACCCCAGTGCCCAGCAAATTTTTGACTGGATCTGCGACATCCGCCGCGCCAAGCTGCCCGACCCGGCGGTGGTGGGCAACGCGGGCAGCTTCTTCAAGAACCCCACGGTGTCGCCCGACCAGTGCGCCGACATCATCGCGCGCGAGCCCAGGATCGTGCATTACCCCATGCCCGACGGCAGCATCAAGCTGGCGGCGGGCTGGCTGATTGATGCCTGCGGCTGGAAGGGCAAGTCCATCGGCAAGGCCGGGGTGTACGAAAAGCAGGCCCTGGTGCTGGTCAACCGGGGGCAGGGCGCCGACAGCGTGACGGGCGGCGAGGTGATGACCCTGGCCAAGGCCATCCAGACCAGCGTGTACGAGCGCTTTGGCATCCGGCTGGAGCCCGAGCCGGTGGTGGTTTAGACCAGCAGCCAACCTTCCCCGCAAAGAAAAAAGCCACCGTTTCCGGTGGCTTTGCTCATATATATGTAGCTGCTAGCGCTTGATGGGTAAGCGCTGGAGCCATTTTTGACCCATATTCTGGGCCCAAGGTTTATTTGCGGTCGTTTTCCAGCTGCGCCAGGGCGGCATTGCCCCCCAGCGACAGCAGGCCAGCGCGCGAATACACGCCCAGCTTGTCGCGCGTGTCCGAGATGTCCAGGTTGCGCATGGTCAGCTGGCCAATGCGGTCCAGCGGGCTGAAAGGTGCGTCTTCCACCTTCTCCATCGACAGGCGCTCGGGCGCGTAGGTCAGGTTGGGCGACTCGGTGTTCAGCAGCGAATAGTCGTTGCCACGGCGCAGTTCCAGCGTCACGGTGCCGGTCACGGCGCGGGCCACCCAGCGCTGGGCGGTTTCGCGCAGCATGATGGCCTGCGGGTCAAACCAGCGGCCCTGGTACAGCAGGCGGCCGAGCTTCAGGCCATTCATGCGGTACTGCTCGATGGTGTCTTCGTTGTGGATGCCGGTCACCAGGCGCTCGTAGGCGATGTGCAGCAGCGCCAGGCCCGGGGCTTCGTAGATACCGCGGCTCTTGGCTTCGATGATGCGGTTCTCGATCTGGTCGCTCATGCCCAGGCCATGGCGGCCGCCGATGCGGTTGGCTTCCAGGATCAGCTCCACCGGGTCGTTGAACTCCACCCCGTTCAGGGCAACGGGCTGGCCTTCTTCGAAGCGCACCGAGACTTCCTCGGCCTTCACTTCGACCTCGGGCTTCCAGAACGCCACGCCCATGATGGGGTTGACGATGCGGATGCCGCTGGACAGGAACTCCAGGTCCTTGGCCTCGTGCGTGGCGCCCAGCATGTTGCTGTCGGTGCTGTAAGCCTTCTCGGCGCTCATCTTGTAGCCAAAGCCGGCCTTGGTCATGAAGGCCGACATCTCGGCCCGGCCGCCCAGCTCGTCGATGAACAGCTGGTCCAGCCAAGGCTTGTAGATCTTGAGGGATGGGTTGGTCAGCAGGCCGTAGCGGTAAAAGCGCTCGATGTCGTTGCCCTTGAAGGTCGAGCCGTCGCCCCAGATGTTGACGTCGTCTTCCTTCATCGCCGCCACCAGCATGGTGCCGGTCACGGCGCGGCCCAGGGGGGTGGTGTTGAAGTAGGTGAGGCCGCCGGTAGAAATGTGGAAGGCGCCCGCCTGCAGGGCGGCAATGCCTTCGTGGGCCAGCTGGGTGCGGCAGTCCACCAGGCGGGCCTTCTCGGCGCCGTATTCCATGGCCTTGCGCGGGATCTCGTCGTAGTCGGGCTCGTCAGGTTGGCCCAGGTTGGCGGTGTAGGCGTAGGGCATGGCGCCCTTGAGCTTCATCCAGTGCAGTGCGGCGCTGGTATCGAGGCCGCCGGAGAATGCGATGCCGACCTTCTGGCCGAGGGGGAGGTTCTGGAGGATGGTTGCCATGGAATGCTTTTCAAAAATGATAGCTGGTAGCGCTTGATGGATAAGCGCCAGAGGCCAAAAACAGTCAAATTTCAGCCAGAACGATCAACCGAAATGGCAAATGTAGTGGTAGGCCTCGGTCACCCGGATGTCGAACCTGGAATTGCCGGGCACGTTGAACTTGTCGCCCGCCGACGACTTCATCCAGATATCGGAACCGTCCAGCTTGTACTCGCACGAGCCCGCCACGCATTCCATGATCTCGGGCGCGCCGGTGTTGAAGGTCAGCGTTGCAGGCAGCACCACGCCCACCGACTTCTTCGTGCCGTCCGGGAAGGTGATGCCGTGGCTCACGCACTTGCCGTCAAAGTACACATTGGCCTGGGTGGTGACGGACACGCCGTCGATTTTTTCGGTGGTCATGGAATGCGCTGCAGGGGTTGGAGGAAACCCGCGATTTTAGGGCAGGGGGCGGGCAGCCTTGCCGCACCGCGCGTCTGAACAATCCCCATCTGTCATCTGGAGCCAAAAAAAAGAGCCCCGAAGGGCTCCTGGTGGTGCTGCCTGGCGGGGCCGGCAGGGGCTCAGCGCCAGTAAGGGTTGCGGTGGTGGGGGTAATAAGGACGGCTGTCGTAGCCGTACTCGATCACCGTCACGGGCGGAGTCACATAGGTGGGCTGCTGGTACACCGGTGGCGCAGGGTAGGTGGAGGTGACCACGCCAGGCTGGCTGTACACGCCTTGCGATGCATAGGGATCGGGCTGCGTGGAATAGGTCTGCCCTGCGGGTTGCACCGTCACGGGGATCCAGCGGCCCGGGTCGCTCTGCGTGCGGGTGGTGTACTGGCGCCCTGCGTATTCATACACCACGTCGTAGCCGACGGTGCGATTTTCATAATAGGTTTCGGTGGTGCAGCGCTGCACGTTCTGGTATTGGGGCTGCCCGCCTTCGATCTGGTTGCCCAGAACCGCACCCCCGATCAAACCAATGGCGGTGGCGGCTGTGCGCCCGCTGCCCTTGCCGATGGCGTTGCCGGCAGCACCGCCCGCAATGGCACCGATCACCGCGCCCGCACCGGTCGTGCGGTTGCCGTTGTAGACGGTTTCGTTGCCGCACACCTGCTGCGGTGTGGCAACCTGCTGCACGATGGGGGTTGCCGAGAGCACGCGGCCTTGTTCCTGGGCGCTGGCCACGGTGGCAATGGCCGCCATGGCAGAAAAAACGACGATCTTATTCATGGAGAAACTCCTTTCGGGTCGGTACATAACGCACCAGACTGGAGAAAAGTTTAGGCCCCCAGGGTCAATTCGGCGCTTGCCAGCCGTAAATCTGCGTAAAGATTTGTGCAATTTTTCCGGTCAGCGGCGATGGGATCACTTGGCTGCAGCTTCGTCCAGCCATTGTTGCCACTGGTCGGGCACAAAGCCCACGGAGATGTGCAGCTGGTCACCCTGCTGCCATTCCACCACCGGCCGTTTGATCACGCTGGGCTGGGCTTGCATCAGCACGCTGGCGCTGTGCTCGTCGGTGACCGATGCCTGGGTGGATGCATCCAGTTTGCGCCAGGTGGTTCCCTGCCGGTTGACCAGCTTTTGCCAACCCGCCGCTGTCATCCAGTCAGGTAGGCGGTGGGCGGGCACCCCTTGTTTCTTGAAGTCGTGAAACTGAAAGTCCACACCACGTTCGGACCACCACGTGCGGGATTTCTTGACGGTGTCGCAGTTCGGAATGCCGTAGACGGTGATGTGTGAGGTTGTCATGCCGCGCATCATCCCCGAACTTGTGGCTGGGCGACAATCCCGCCCTGTATGCAAACCAAAATCCACACACTGGAAGGCTGGCTCCGCCATTGCGAGCAGCTTCATCCCCGCAATATCGACATGGGCCTGGACCGTGTCCGCGAAGTGGCCCGCCGCATGGTGCTGCGGTTTGACTGCCCCGTGATCACGGTGGCGGGCACCAACGGGAAGGGCTCCACCTGCGCCATGCTGGAGGCCGTGGCGCTGCAGGCGGGTTACCGCACGGGCGTCTACACCTCGCCCCACCTGGTGCACTTCGAGGAGCGGTGCCGCGTTCACGGCGATATCGTGCATGCTTCGGATCTGATAGCGCACTTTGAAGCAGTGGAAAGCGCCAGAACCCAAAACGGCAATGAAATATCGCTGACCTACTTCGAATTCACCACACTGGCCATCCTGCGGCTCATGAGCCATGCACGGCTGGACGTGGCCATTCTCGAAGTGGGCCTTGGCGGGCGCCTGGATGCCACCAACGTCATCGATGCCGACTGCGCCATCATCACCAGCATCGACATTGACCACACCGAGTTCCTGGGGCCTGACCGCGAAAGCATCGGCCGGGAAAAGGCCGGCATCATGCGCACCGGCCGCCCGGTGATCGTGGGCGACCCGATGGCGCCGCAGAGCGTCATTGACCATGCGCTGGAGATCGGTGCCGACCTGTGGCGCTTCGGCAAGGATTTCAACTTCTCGGGCGACAAGCAGCAGTGGAGCTGGGCCGGCCGGGGCCGTCGCTATGCGGGGCTGGCGTACCCGTCGCTGCGTGGCGCCAACCAGCTGATCAACGCCTCGGGGGCACTGGCGGCCCTGGAGGCCCTGCGCGAGCGCATTCCGGTCACAGCCCAGGCGGTGCGCAACGGCCTGGCCATGGTGGAGCTGCCGGGGCGCTTCCAGATCGTGCCCGGGCAGCCCACGCTGGTGCTGGACGTGGCGCACAACCCGCATTCGGTGGCCGCGCTCACGGCCAATCTGGATGCGATGGGGTTCTTTCCCACGACGCATGCGGTGTTCGGCGCCATGGCCGACAAGGACCTGGCCCCCATGCTGGCCAAGGTGGGCCCGCTGGTGGACCGCTGGTACTTCACTGATCTGCCAACCCCACGCGCCGAGACAGCTGCTGTCCTGCAGCAGAAATGGAATGCCCTGCAGATGGTGGCGGGCGGGCGCCGCGATGTGACCTCCAGCCTGCACGCGGACCCCACGCAGGCGCTGCAGGCGGCGGTGGCTGCGGCAGACCCCGCTGATAGAATCGTGGTCTTTGGCTCGTTTTACACGGTGGGTGGTGTGCTGATCAACGGAACACCGCGCCTGCACGCCAAACATTTGGGCCAGTAGGCCGGTTCTGCGGTCCGAACGAGTCGTTACTCCATGGCATTTTTCAAGTTTCGGTGGCCCGGTCAGGGTGAACAAGCTCAGGCCGAAAAGCCGTCCAAACGCCCGCGCGCACCGCAGGCCGAGAGCATTGAAGTGATGCGGCGACGTGCGCGCCACCGGCTGATCGGCGCGGCCGTGCTGGTGCTCATCGGGGTGGTCGGGTTTCCCATGCTGTTTGACACCCAGCCCCGGCCGATTCCCGTGGACATCCCGATCGAGATCCCCGACCGCAACAAGGTGGCCCCCCTGGTGGTGCCCGCACCGGTTGCCCAGGCCCCCGCTGCGGCCAGTCCTTCGGCTCCACCCGCGGCGGCCTCTGCGCCGCGGCCTGCCGCGCAGGGCGGTGGCAGTGCGTCCGGCAACGGGCTTGCCGATGGCGAAGAGCTGGTGCAAGGGGCGCGCCCAGCACCCGCAAGACCCGCTCCCGCAGTCCCTGCCAAACCAGAGCCGAAACCAGAGCCTCCCAAACCGCCTGTGCAGCGCCCTGACGAAGCCGCCAGGGCCCGCGCACTGCTGGAAGGCCGGTCGGCAGAGCCTGCCGGAGCGGCGGCAGCGGAAGAGGGCCGGTTCATTGTTCAGGTGGGGGCGTTTGCCGACGCCGAGAAAGCCCGGGAGGCGCGTACCAAGGTGGAACGCGCGGGCCTGAAGACGTATACGCAGGTGGTTGATACCAAGGACGGAAAGCGAACGCGGGTCCGTGTGGGGCCCTTTGCCAACCGCGCAGACGCCGACAAGGCTGCTGCCCGCATCAAGGCGCTGGATCTGTCGGCTTCGGTGCTGACGCTCTAGCCAGGTGCAAGAGCTGCCCGTGTCCATGGCTGCGCTGGACTGGATTTTTGTGGTGGTGCTCCTCGCCTCCATGCTGATGGGCGCATGGCGCGGGTTGGTGTTTGAGGTGTTGTCACTGCTGGGTTGGGTGGTGTCTTTTTTTGTGGCGCAGTGGTTCGCGCACGACGTGGCCGCAATGCTGCCCATGGGTGATGCCTCGGATTCATTGCGGTACGCCGCTGGATTCCTGGCAGTGTTCGTGGCGTCGGTGTTTGCGTGCGGGTTTATCACCTGGCTGGCCAAAAAACTGGTCGAGTCCATTGGATTGCGGCCGGTTGATCGCACGCTGGGCGCTGCGTTCGGTGTTCTGCGCGGGCTGGTGTTGCTGCTTGCCGTGGCGGTGGTGGCAGGCCTCACGCCCATGCACGAAGCCCTGTGGTGGCAGGAATCCCGGGGGGCGCCGCTGTTGGTCGATATGCTGCGGGGGCTGAAGCCGGCATTGCCGGAAGAATTTGGAAGGCATCTGCCTTCCTGATAACGATGCGACGGCGGTCAGAAGCTGCTGTCGCTGGGTTGCCGCGGGGCTGTTCCCGCAAACGGATGGAATACAACTATGTGTGGAATCGTCGGCGTCGTCAGTCCAGCGCCCGTCAATCAGCTGATCTATGACGCCTTGCTGCTGTTGCAGCACCGTGGTCAGGATGCCGCGGGCATCGTGACCCAGCAGGGCCGCAAGTTCTTCATGCACAAGGCCAAGGGCATGGTGCGCGACGTGTTCCGCACCCGCAACATGCGCGCATTGCCGGGTAACGTGGGCCTGGGCCAGGTGCGGTATCCCACAGCGGGCAATGCCTACAGCGAAGAAGAAGCGCAGCCGTTTTACGTCAATGCCCCTTTCGGCATTGTTCTGGTGCACAACGGGAACCTGACCAATGCGCGTGAGCTGCGCACCGAGCTGTTCCAGACGGATCACCGCCACACGAACACCGACAGCGACTCGGAAGTGCTGCTCAATGTTTTTGCGCACGAACTGGAGCGCTCCACGCGTGGCGTGCCGCTGCAGCCCGAGGATGTCTTTACTGCCGTACGCGCTGTGCACAAGCGCATCAAAGGCTCTTATGCAGTGATCGCGCTGATTGCGGGACACGGCCTGCTGGCTTTCCGTGATCCGCATGGCATTCGCCCGCTGGCCATGGGGCGCAGCCAGGACGGAACCGTCATGGTGGGCAGCGAATCGGTGGCGCTGGAGGGCACCTCGCACGTGTTCGAGCGCAACATCGACCCTGGCGAAGCGATTTTCGTCACGCTCGACGGCAAGCTCCATGCGCAGCAGTGCGCCGAAAAGCCTCAGCTGAACCCCTGCATTTTCGAGTTCGTTTATCTCGCTCGCCCTGACTCGGTGCTGGATGGTATTTCCGTCTACCAGGCGCGCCTGAATCTGGGGGAGGCCCTGGCAAAACGGGTTATCTCCACGGTGCCGCCCAACGAAATCGACGTGATCATTCCCATCCCTGAATCCAGCCGCCCCAGCGCCACACAGCTTGCGCACCTGCTGGGTATCCCGTACCGCGAGGGGTTCGTGAAGAACCGCTACGTGGGCCGCACCTTCATCATGCCGGGCCAGGGTGTGCGCAAGAAGTCGGTGCGCCAGAAGCTCAATGTGATCGGCAGCGAGTTCAAGGGCCGCAACGTGCTGCTGGTGGACGACTCCATCGTGCGCGGTACCACCAGCCGCGAGATCGTGCAGATGGCGCGCGACGCCGGTGCCCGCAAGGTATACCTGGCCAGCGCAGCGCCGCCGGTGCGCTATCCCAACGTGTACGGCATCGACATGCCCACCAGCAGCGAGCTGGTGGCGCATGGCCGCACGGTCGATGAAATCCGCCAGGCGATAGGCTGCGATGCGCTGATCTACCAGGACGTGGACGGCATGAAGAAGGCGGTGGGCTCGCTCAACGGCGCCATCGCGGGCTTTGATGCGTCGTGTTTTGACGGCGTCTACGTGACGGGCGACATCACCGCAGAAGGCATCGCCAGCCTTAACGAAGGTCGCGTGGGCGTGGAAGAGGGCGAGGAAGACACCTCGCGCCTGGCGCTGCCCAACGCCCAGGAAAACTAAAAAGTGAGCGCCTGGCGCTTGCTGGTCAACGGTTTCGATATCCAATCTTTCTGAAACCGATAACTGGCAAGCGCTGGCAGCTCCTGATTTTGAAGCAAACTACATGACGACGCAGAAAACACGCACCCGCTTTGCCCCTTCGCCCACGGGCTTCATTCACCTGGGCAACATCCGCTCGGCGTTGTATCCGTGGGCCTTCGCCCGCGCCACGGGCGGCGACTTCATCCTGCGGATCGAAGACACCGATCTCGAGCGCTCCACCCAGGCCGCCGTGGACGTGATCATCGAAGGCATGGCCTGGCTGGGCCTGGACCACGATGAAGGCCCTTATTACCAGATGCAGCGCATGGACCGCTACAAGGCCGTGCTGGCCGAGCTGCAGGCCGCGGGTCACGTGTACCCCTGCTACATGAGCGTGGCCGAGCTCGACGCGCTGCGCGACAAGCAGATGGCCGCCAAGGAAAAGCCCCGGTATGACGGCACCTGGCGCCCCGAGCCCGGCAAAACCCTGCCGCCCGTTCCTGCCGGAGTGCAGCCCGTGCTGCGTTTCAAGAACCCGCAAGGTGGCGTGGTGGCCTGGGATGACAAGGTCAAGGGCCGCATCGAGATCAGCAACGACGAACTCGACGACCTGGTGATTGCGCGGCCGGACGGCACTCCCACCTACAACTTCTGCGTGGTGGTGGACGATATCGACATGGCCATCACCCATGTGATCCGGGGCGATGACCATGTGAACAACACGCCGCGCCAGATCAACATCTTCCGCGCTCTGGGCAAGGAGCCGCCGGTGTATGCCCACCTGCCCACCGTGCTCAACGAGCAGGGCGAGAAGATGAGCAAGCGCAACGGCGCCAAGCCTGTCACGCAGTACCGTGACGAAGGCTACCTGCCCGACGCCATGGTGAACTACCTGGCGCGCCTGGGCTGGAGCCACGGCGACGACGAGATCTTCAGCCGCGAGCAGTTCCTGCAGTGGTTCAACCTCGACCACCTGGGCCGCAGTGCGGCGCAGTTCGACGAAGCGAAGCTGCGTTGGGTCAATGCCCAGCACTTGAAGGCCATGGCCGACGATGCACTGGCCGCGCTCGTGGCGCCTCAGTTGCACAAGCGGGGTGTATCTGCCGAAGCGCTGGTAGATGGTCGGCTTGTGCGAATTTGCGCGTTGTTCAAGGACCGCTGCGACACCACAGTGGCCCTCGCCAACTGGGCCCAGGTCTTCTACGGGGACGTCACACCGGTGGACGCCGAGCGTGCACAGCATGTTACCGAGGCCATTGCGCCCGCGCTGGATGCACTGGCCGATGCGCTGTCAACGTGCGAGTGGGACAAGGCCTCCATCAGCGTCGCCTTCAAACAGGTGCTGACGGCGCAGGGCCTGAAGATGCCCCAACTGGCGATGCCGACGCGGGTGTTGACGGTGGGCACGGCCCACACGCCATCGGTGGATGCCGTGCTGGAATTGGTCGGCCGTGAAAAAGTTGTAGCGCGTTTGCGAAACCGCTGAAAATCTGTCTATAATTCAAGGCTCAGATGATGATGACAAGCACGGTGTGTTTGGAGTCATTCAGTGGGGGTATAGCTCAGCTGGGAGAGCGCTTGCATGGCATGCAAGAGGTCATCGGTTCGATCCCGTTTACCTCCACCAAAGTTTGTTGATGGTTAGTTCCAAGGTTTTGACCCTATCGTCTAGAGGCCTAGGACATCACCCTTTCACGGTGAGTACCGGGGTTCGAATCCCCGTAGGGTCGCCAAGTTGTAGCGCTTGGCTTGTGTTGAAAAGATGCAAGCAAAAGCTGCCTGCCAGGAGTGGTAGTTCAGTTGGTTAGAATACCGGCCTGTCACGCCGGGGGTCGCGGGTTCGAGTCCCGTCCACTCCGCCAGTCAAAACCCTTGCAGGTCTTTGATATGCAAGGGTTTTTCTTTGGTGTAAGCCAGAGAAGTTTGGGGGTATAGCTCAGCTGGGAGAGCGCTTGCATGGCATGCAAGAGGTCATCGGTTCGATCCCGTTTACCTCCACCAAAGTTTGTTGATGGTTAGTTCCAAGGTTTTGACCCTATCGTCTAGAGGCCTAGGACATCACCCTTTCACGGTGAGTACCGGGGTTCGAATCCCCGTAGGGTCGCCAAGTTGTAGCGCTTGGCTTGTGTTGAAAAGATGCAAGCGAAAGCTGCCTGCCAGGAGTGGTAGTTCAGTTGGTTAGAATACCGGCCTGTCACGCCGGGGGTCGCGGGTTCGAGTCCCGTCCACTCCGCCAGTCACAAACCGCTGCAGTCGCAAGGCTGTGGCGGTTTTTTTTTTGCCGCGCTGGCGCTGCAGCAATACGTTACAAAAAATGAAGGTGTGCAAGAATCCTGCAGCTTGACCGACTGCGAAACGGGTCACCACTTCGAAGGCACAGTGCGCATGAATTTATCCCGATGGGAGATCCACCCCCAGCACCGCGCAGGATTTCGCGAAGTGCTGCCGGTGCTACTGGCATTGACGGTGTGTATGGTGCTGGCCTTGGGATATTTTTCTGTGGCGAGTTATCCCCCTGTCCGCCACTTTCTGGCACTTCACCAAGGCCTGGAAACACTCTCGATTGTTGTCTCAGCGCTCATTTTTGCCATGGGATGGAGGACGCACGGCATCAACCCGCAGCGAAGTGTGTTCATCCTCGCCTGCGGGTTCCTGGGCGTGGCGATGTTGGACTTCTCGCACATGCTGTCCTATGTCGGCATGCCGGATTACATCACCGCCAACTCTGTCGACAAGGGCATCAACTTCTGGTTGCCTGCGCGCTATCTGGCGGTGCTGAGTCTGCTGTGGGCGTTGACCCCGAAACGGTTAGGGGAGGGGGGTGCGAAACCCGCAGGCTTGGCCCCGGCTGCGGTTCTGACGCTCGTCATGGCAGTGGTCGCCGCGGTGCATGTGCTGGTGTTCTGGTACCCGGATCTCTACCCGCAAACTTACGATCAGGAGGGCCTCACAACCTTCAAGATCGCGGCCGAATACGGCGTGGTGGGCCTGTGTGTGGTGGCCATGGCTTTGCTGCTGCGTCGCGCTGGAGAGCGTTCGTCCTTTGATGTGCCGCGGTTGTTCGCCGCCGTATGGGTGATGGCGCTGAGCGAGTTTTTCTTCACGCTGTATGTGACAGCCACCGATGTTTTCAATCTGCTGGGCCATGTGTACAAGGTCGTGGGCTATTACTACCTGTACCGCGCCATTTTTGTAGGCACCGTCGAGGCTCCCTATCGTGCCCTGGAAAAGTCGGACAGATCATTGAGGGCCGTGCTGGATGCGGTACCGGATCTGATGTTCGAAGTGACCCAGGACGGCCGGTGTGTGCAGCTCCACACCCGCCAGCCGGAGTTGTTGCTGATGCCTGCGGACCAGGTCCTGGGACGCTCCATTTCACGATGTGCTGCCACACGAGGCGGCTGCGGTCGCCCAGGCGGCGATCAATGCGGCATCAGCGCAGGGCGTGGCCCGCGATTTTCAGTATTCGCTGGACATGCCCGGTGGCAAGCGCTGGTTCGAATTTTCCGTGGCACGCAAGGTTCTCGATGAAGACGCCGAGACCCACTTCGTGGTGTTGTCGCGCGATCACCCAGCGGGTCGAGACGCTCGATACCCTGCGCAAACTTCGCCATGCGGTGGAGCAGGCGCCCAATTCCATCCTCATTGCCAATGCGGACGGCAACATTGAATATGTGAACCCGGCGTTTTCGGCGACAACCGGGTATGCACCCGAGGAGGTACTGGGGCGCAACCCGCGCTTGCTCAGTGCTGGCTCCACGCCGCCATCGGTGTATCAGGAGCTCTGGGCGCACCTGGCTTGCGGACGCCCATGGCGGGGGGAATTCCTCAACCGCCGCAAGGATGGCAGGGAATACCATGAGTCGGCCATCATTTCCCCCTTGCTCGATGAGCAGGGGGACATTACCCACTATCTGGCCGTGCAGGAGGATGTCACCGAGCGCAAGCGCGACGAGGAGCGCATTCGCAGGCTGGTGAATTTCGACGCGTTGACGGGCTTGCCCAATCGCACGATGTTCGCATCGCGGTTCAGCCAGGCCCTGGGGTTGACCCAGCGCAGCGGCCAGCACCTGGCGCTGCTGTATCTTGATCTGGACCACTTCAAGAACGTCAACGACTCTCTCGGCCACCAGGTGGGGGATGAGTTGCTGATGGAGATTGCGCGCCGACTGCAGGCGGTGCTGCGGGAAGAAGACACGGTCTCGCGCCAGGGGGGCGATGAATTCATCATCGTGCTGCCGCTGACCGATGCGCAGCAGGCGGCCCACGTGGCCGAGAAGCTCCAGGTGGCGGTGCGCCGCGTGTGCAAACTGGGGCACCATGAGCTGGTGGTGACGTCCTCGATTGGTATCGCTGTATATCCCGAGGATGGCCGCGAGTTTGAAGTCCTGGCGCAGTGTGCCGATGCTGCCATGTTTCGCGCCAAGGAGACCGGGCGCGACAGCTACCGGTTTTTTTCGAGCGACATGCAGGCCCGTTCCTTGCGCGTGCTGCACATCGAAAACGCCCTGCGCAGCGCGGTGGTGCTGAACCAGCTGGCATTGCACTACCAGCCGCAGATCAGTCTGCGCGATGGCAAACTGGTGGGTGTTGAGGCTTTGCTGCGCTGGCAGCACCCCGAGCTGGGCACGATTAACCCGGCAGAGTTCATCCCGGTTGCGGAGAGCAGTGGGCAAATACTGGGTATCGGGGAGTGGGTGCTGCGCACCGCACTGACGCAGGCACGTGACTGGGCTGCGGCAGGCCACCGCGACATCACCGTTGCGGTGAACCTGTCCATGGTCCAGTTCCGGCATGCCGGGCTGGTGGAAATGGTTGAGCAGGCATTGGCCGAGAGTGGCGTGCCGCCCCGCATGCTGGAGCTGGAGTTGACGGAAAGCATCGCGATGGACGACCCGGAGAAGGTCATTGCCATCGTCGGGCGGCTGTGCGATCTGGGGGTGCGTCTGTCCATCGACGACTTCGGCACGGGTTACTCGTCGTTCAGCTACATCCAGCGCCTGCGCGTGCACAAGCTCAAGATCGACCAGTCGTTTGTCCGGGATCTGGCGGAAGCCGGGAGCGCGCAACATATTGTGCGGGCCATCATCGGCCTGGCGCAGAGCCTGGCCCTGGAGACCATTGCCGAAGGGGTGGAGACAGCCGAACAGCAGAAGGTGCTGCAAACGCTGGGTTGCGATACCGGACAGGGCTATCACTTCAGCCGGCCGGTGCCTCCCGCGCAGCTGGAAAGCTTCCTGCGCGGGCAGCATCAGGGCACAACCTAACGCTTGTAAAGCCACCATTGCCCCAAGGCACGAAATTTTGGATCATTTCGTGCTTCAGCGCTTGACCAGATTGCGCCAACAGCTATTAAATATGTAGCGGTCCGGTCAACGGTTTGACCGGGGCACTGGCGCTGACTTTTACCGTGGGGCGAGGCGGATGGCGCCGTCCAGGCGGATCACTTCGCCATTGAGCATGTCGTTCTCGAAGATGTGCTGCACCAGCTTGGCGTAGTCCTGCGGCGTGCCCAGGCGGCTGGGGAAGGGCACGCCAGCGGCCAGCGCGTCCTGCACTTCCTGCGGCATGCCAAACAGCATGGGGGTGCCGAAAATGCCCGGAGCGATCGTCATGTTGCGGATGCCGTTGCGCGCCAGGTCGCGGGCAATGGGCAGGGTCATGCCGACCACACCGCCCTTGGAGGCGGCATAGGCGGCCTGGCCGATCTGGCCGTCGTAGGCGGCCACGCTGGCGGTGGAAATCAGGACACCGCGTTCCCCAGTGGACTCGGGTTCATTCTTGCTCATGGCTTCCGCAGCCAGGCGGATCATGTTGAAGCTGCCGATCAGGTTCACCGTGATGGTTTTGCTGAACACCGCGAGGGCATGGGCGCCGTTCTTGCCCACCGTCTTCTCGGCGGGTGCAATACCGGCGCAGTTGACCAGGCCCATGAGCTTGCCCAACGACACCGCCTTGGCCACCACGGCCTGGCCATCGGCCTCGTTGCTCACATCACACTTCACAAAGGCGCCGCCAATTTCCTGGGCCACGGCTTCACCTTTTTCGGCCTGCATGTCCGCGATGACCACCTTGCCGCCAAGCGCGGCCAGCGCGCGCGCCGTGCCTTCGCCCAGACCCGATGCACCGCCGGTGACGATGAATACCCTGCCTTTGATTTCCATGTGCTGTCTCCTGTGTGTGACGTTAACGTAAACGTAAATGTCAATTATGGCGCATCAGGGCGGGCTTTCTGCGCGCGAAAAAAAGCCCGGCCAGGCCGGGCGTGTGGTGCAGGGCGGGCTTACTGGAAGCCTACGCGGTCCAGCATCTGCTGCACCTTGGTGGTGTTGGCGCCCACGGCGCTGATGGGAATGGTCTCGCTCTTGAAAGGCTGTCCACCCGTCATGGCCTTGAGCGCGGGGTTGTCGAGCGCTACGCCTTTGGCGGCAGGCCATTCGTTGTTGCCATTGGCAAAGTAGTTCTGCGCCTCTGGGCTGGCCAGATACTCAAGAAATTTGACCGCATTGGCCTGGTTCTTGGCGTGCCTGGCCACTGCGCCACCAGCGATGTTCAGGTGGGTGCCCCAGGATTCCTGGTTGGGGAAGACGACGCCCACCTTGTTCACCACCGCCACGTCTTCGGGCTTGGTGGAACGCATCAGGCGGGCCAGGTAATAGCTGTTGGTCACGGCGATATCGCACTCACCGGCAGCTACCGCCTTGATCTGGTCTGTATCGCCGCCCTTGGGAGGACGCGCCAGGTTGGCCACCATGCCCTTGAGCCAGGCCTCGGCCTTTTGTTCGCCCAGGTGCTCGGTCACGGCGCCAAACAGGCTCAGGTTGTAAGGGTGCGACCCAGAACGGATGCACAGCTTGCCTTTGTTCTTGGGATCGGCGAGCTCTTCATAGGTGTCCACATCCGCTTTCTGCATGCGGACCTTGTTGTAAACGATCACGCGCGCGCGGGTGGACAGCCCGTACCAGGCGATCCCGCCGTCCGCAGCGGGTTTGCTGCGCAGGTTGGCGGGGATGGCGTCATTCAGCACCTTGGACTGGATGGGCTGGAACAGGCCATCGACCTCACCCTTGTACAGGCGGGCTGCGTCCACCAGCAGGATTACGTCAGCGGGCGAGGCTGAGCCTTCGGCCTTCAGCCGCGCCAGGATGCCGGCGTCGTCGGCATCCACGCGGTTGATCTTGATGCCCGTGGCCTTGGTGAAGCCGGTGTACAGGGCTTCGTCGGTCGAGTAGTGGCGGGCCGAGTAGAGGTTCACCACCTGTTCCTGGGCTTGGGCGGCGCCTGCGGCGGCGACCAGGGCACAAACGCTCAGCACGGCTTTCACTGTTTTTGACATGGATGCTTCTTTCAGGGTTTCGGGTTGCAGCAATGATAAAGCAAACGCGAATTATTCTTACTAATTTCCTCGATGGAAATGGGGATGAGGGCCTTGTGATTGATGCAGCGCAACAGGGAACCACTACGCGCCTGAGAACGCACCTCGCCCATGGTGCTTGGTCGGTGTCGCTGGGACCCAGCAGGCAAAAAAAAGCCCGGTCGTGGACCGGGCTTTAAAAGGATCCCTGAAACGGGGGTTTCGAGAGGATCCAAGGAGACAACTGAAGGCGCTGTAGACAGGTCAGCAGCGCATGGGTTGAATTATCAGGGTAATCCCTGAGGGCGACCTAGAGTTTGTACTCCAGACCGCAGGGCGTTTGCTTAACGCTTGCGGGGAGCCGCGGTCTTGGCAGCGTTGGCGGCAGTATTGGCCACAGCGTTGAAGTTGGCTTCGGCCACGTCAGACGCCTGCTTTACAGCCTTTTGCACCGATTCAAACGCGTTGTTGGCGGCAGAAACGGCGCTCTTCATCACGGCCACGGCGGTTTCGGAGCCGGCGGGGGCGTTCTTGGCGGCGCTGTCCACCAGGTTGGTGAAAGCCTTCTGCGCGTCGGTGGCCTGCGATTCGAAAGCCTTGCCGAATTCGGCGCCGGTACCCGAAGCGATGTCGTACAGGTGGCGGCTGTAGGCAGCAGTCTTTTCAGCCAGGGGCTGGAACAGGCCGGCTTGCAGTGCCAGCAGTTCTTGTGCGTCCTTCACGCCCAGCACGGCTTGCGTGTGGTTGGCGGCTTCCGACAGGGCAGCGCGCGAAGCTGTCACGTTCAGTTCGACCAGCTTTTCCACGCCTTCAAAGGCCTTGGTAGTCAGACCAAACAGGGTTTCGATGTTGGCTTTGTGCGAGGCCAGGATTTGTTCAGCGGTCAGCGTCATGTCATATCTCCTAAGAATGGGGGCCTTGAAGGCCAGGGTGGTTCACAAGACATCTGCGCTGGCCCTGACTCGGTAAGTCATGTTGCAGTGCAGCATGGAGCGAATTCTAGACACTTGAAAAAGGATTGCAAGCGCTTTTTGTTGCAGTGCAACATATTAGGGGCGAACACCAAGAATTGCGACGCTTGCCACAATCGTGTCATGCACGCTTACTACGCAGACCATTTTGTGCTGCCCTTGCCGGAAGGCCATCGTTTCCCGATGGCCAAGTACCGCCTGTTACGCGACCGTATTGCGCAGCACCTGCCGGGGGTGTCGCTCCAGGTGGCCGCGCCGGCAACGGACCGTGAGCTCGCGCTGGTCCATACATCACACTACATAGACGCCATTGCCAATGGCACCCTGGCTGCGCCCGCCCAGCGCGAAATCGGCTTCCCCTGGAGCGAGGCCATGGTCGAACGCGCGCGGCGCTCGGTGGGCGCTACCGTGGCCGCCAGCAAGGTGGCGTTGCTCGAAGGGGTTGCCGGCAACCTGGCGGGCGGCACCCACCATGCCTACGCCCACAAGGGCAGTGGCTTTTGCGTTTTCAACGATGTGGCGGTGGCCACGCGGCTGTTGCAGGCGCAATGGGCACAGGGCGCTGCGGGAGGGCGCGGCAGCCGGCCGCTGCAGGTGGCCGTGATTGACCTGGACGTGCACCAGGGCAACGGCACGGCGCACATCTTTCAGGGCGACTACAGCGTGTTCACGGTGTCGTTGCACGGGGCCCGCAATTTTCCGTTTCGCAAGGAGCCCAGCGACCTGGATGTGGAGCTGCCCGACGGCTGCACCGACGATGACTACCTGCAGGCCCTGGAGCTCGCGCTGCAAACGCTGGAGCAGCGGTTTGCGCCCCGGTTTGTCTTTTATCTGGCCGGGGCTGATCCGCACGAAGGCGACCGCCTGGGGCGCCTTGCAGTGACACACGACGGGCTGGAGGCGCGCGACCGGCGGGTGTTTGACTGGGCGTGGCAGCGGCGCATTCCGGTTGCCTTTGCGATGGCCGGGGGCTATGGGCGCAATCTGGAGGACACCGTGAAGGCCCAGCTCACTACCTGGCGTGTGGCGTGGCAATACCACCAGCGCTGGCAGAATGTGCGGCCATGAACTCTGCCGCCAGCACCCCGTCCACCGGGCCTTCCACCCAATCCACGCCTGCCCGCCCGGCCCCGCAGCCCCGCAGCGCCTACCGCGTATTCCGCCCCATCACCACGCGCTGGGCCGACAACGATGTTTACGGGCACGTGAACAACGTTGTGTACTACAGCTGGTTTGACACGGCCGTGAACGCGCACCTCATCGACCAGGGCGTGCTCGACATCCACGCGGGCGAGACCATTGGCCTCGTCATTGAAACCCAGTGCAACTACTTTGCGCCGCTGGCTTTTCCGCAAACGGTGGAAGCGGGCATTCGCGTGGCGCGGCTGGGTGGCTCCAGCGTGCGTTACGAAGTGGGCCTGTTCGCGCAGGGCGAGCCGCTGTCGGCTGCCGCGGGGCATTTCATCCATGTGTATGTCGATCGCGAGACGCGCCGACCCGTGCCGGTGCCCGAGCCCCTGCGCGCTGTGCTGCAGGCGCTGGTGGTGCAATCAAATTGATAGCTGCTTGCGCTTGATGGGTATGCCTTGGCGGCCAGTTTTGCTTCAATAGTGGCTGCCCGGCACGGGGTGGAGCGATGGCCTACACTCTGAAGTCTTGCTGCCTGCCCCGCCCATGATCATCACCAGCCTGCTCGACACCGACCTGTACAAGTTCACCATGATGCAGGTGGTGCTGCACCAGTTTCCGGGGGCGCAGGTGGAGTACAAGTTCAAGTGCCGCAACCCCGGCGTGCAGCTGGCACCGTTTGTGGGCGAGATCCGCGACGAGATCCGCTCACTGTGCAGCCTGCATTTTCAGGATGCCGAGCTGGCCTACCTGCGGTCGCTGCGCTTCATCAAGAGCGACTTCGTGGATTTTCTCGGGCTGTTCAAGCTCAACGAGAAATACATCACCGTCACGCCCCAGCACAACGGCGAGATCGACATCACCATCCGCGGGCCCTGGCTGCACACCATCCTGTTCGAGATTCCGGTGCTGGCCATCATCAACGAGGTGTACTTCCGCAACACCCAGAAGGTGCCCGACTTCCTCGAAGGCCGCCGCCGGCTCGACGCCAAGATTGCACTGCTGCAGGGCGAGGGTCTGTCCGACCTCAAGATCGCCGACTACGGCACGCGCCGCCGCTTTTCCCGCGCCTGGCACGAAGAGGTGCTGCGCGTGCTGGTGGCGCGCCTGGGCACCGGCGACCGCCGCCCCGGTGCCCCCGCAGGCCCGGGCCAGTTTGCCGGCACCAGCAACGTGCTGTATGCGATGAAGCTGGGCGTGACGCCCCTGGGCACCATGGCGCACGAATACCTGCAGGCCTGCCAGGCGCTGGGCCCGCGCCTGCGCGACAGCCAGGTGTTCGGCTTTGAGATGTGGGCCAAGGAATACCGGGGCGACCTCGGAATTGCGCTGTCGGACGTGTACGGCATGAGCGCCTTCCTGCGCGACTTCGATCTGTATTTCTGCAAGCTGTTCGACGGCGCACGGCATGACAGCGGCGACCCTTTTGCCTGGGGCGAGCGCCTCCTGGAGCACTACCGCAAGAACCGGGTAGACCCGCTGACCAAGACGCTGATCTTCAGCGACGCGCTCACCATCCCGCGCACCATCGAGCTCTACCAGCAGTTCCGCGGCCGCTGCCAGCTGGCGTTCGGCATCGGCACCAACCTGACCAATGACCTGGGCAGCCCGCCCGTGCACGAGCCGCTGCAGGTGGTGATCAAGATGACGCGCTGCAACGACCAGCCCGTGGCCAAGCTGTCGGACACACCGGGCAAGGGCATGTGCGATGACGAAAAGTACCTGGCCTATCTGCGCCAGGTGTTTGATATCCCGGGCACCGCTTGAGCCAGAGCCGGTGGTGGCCCGCTGGCCCCGACCCGATCCGATCCATTTTTTGCAGCCGAGACAAAACGCCATGACCAAGCCCCGCATCCTGGTAGCCCGCGCCATCTTTCCCGACATCGTCGAGCGCCTGCGCGCGCACTTCGAGGTGGATGACAACCCCGAGGACACCATCCTGACCCCCGCACAGCTGGCAGCCCGGATGGCCGACAAGGATGGCGCCTTCACCACCGGCAGCGAGCGCATTGACGCCAACCTGCTGGCGGCCGCCCCGCGCCTGAAAATCGTGGCCAACATGGCGGTGGGCTACAACAACTTCGACGTGGACGCCATGACCGCCGCAGGCGTGCAGGGCACCAACACGCCCGATGTGCTCACCGAAACCACGGCCGACTTCGGCTTTGCGCTGCTCATGGCCACGGCCCGCCGCATGGCCGAGAGCGAGCATTTCCTGCGCGCCGGGAAGTGGACGAAGTGGAGCTACGACATGTTCGCGGGCAGTGACATCCACGGCAGCACGCTCGGCATCATCGGCATGGGCCGCATCGGCCAGGGCATTGCCCGGCGCGGCGCGCACGGGTTTGGCATGAAGGTCATCTATCACAACCGCTCGCGCCTGTCGGCCGCGCTGGAGGCCGAATGCAAGGCCACCTATGTCGGCAAGGAGGCGCTGCTGCGCACCGCAGACCATGTGGTGCTGGTGGTGCCCTACACACCCTCCTCGCACCACACCATCGGCGCGGCAGAGCTGGCGCTGATGAAGCCCACGGCCACGCTCGTCAACATCGCGCGCGGCGGCATTGTTCATGATGAGGCAGTGGCCGTGGCGCTGCGCGAGCGGCGCATTGCCGCAGCGGGCCTGGACGTGTTTGAAGGCGAGCCGCAGGTGCACCCCGGCCTGCTCAACGTGCCCAATGTGGTGCTCACGCCCCACATCGCCAGTGCCACCGTGCCCACGCGGCGCGCCATGGCCGACCTGGCCGCAGACAACCTGATTGCCTTCTTCGAGGGGCGCGGAGCACTCACCCCCGTGAACACGCCGGTGGCCGGAGCAGCGCGGGCGGGTTGACGGCAAAGTTTTAATCAAATTGGCCTCTGGCGCTTTTCCATCAAGCGCAAGCAGCTATAAAAATAATAGTAAACGACCTTGACGACTGAGACCCTTGCACTGCTGGCGGCCCTGGCGCTGCTGGCCCTGGTGGTGGTTTTGCTGGTGCTGCTGCTGGTACGCCGCCCCCAGGTGGACTTGCCGCCCGAGTGGCTGGCGCGCCTGCAGGCGCTGGAGCACACCGCGCAGGCCACCCAGCTGGCCGTGGCCAAGAACGATGGCGCACTGGATGGCATGGGCCAGCAGCTGCGCGGCTTCACCCAAACCACGCAGACCACGCTGGAGGGGCTGCGCCACGCCGTCGATGAGCGTTTGACGCAAGCGGTGGCCGAATCGCGCAACGGCCGTGCCGAGCTGCTGGCGGCCTTTGGCGTGTTTGAGGCGCGGCTGGAGCAGCGCCTTACGGCCCTGGACGCGGCAACGCGCCTTACGCTCGATTCGCTCAAGAGCGACACCCAGTCGCAGCTGGGGGTGATGTCGCAAGCGCTCAAAGACCAGCTCGAGGCCAACAGCTTTCAGATCAGGAACCAGTTTGCGGTGCTGCAAGACGCGGTGTCGCAGCAGCTCACCGGCCTGGTGCAGGGCAGCCAGCACAATGCCGAGCAGCTGCGCACCGCGCTCAACGAGCGCCTGGGCGCCATCCAGGCCGACAACGCCACCAAGCTCGAAGAAATGCGCCGCACCGTGGACGAAAAGCTGCACGCCACGCTGGAGCAGCGCCTGGGCGAATCGTTCAAGCTGGTCAGCGACCGGCTCGAACAGGTGCACAAAGGCCTGGGCGAGATGCAGACCCTGGCGGGCAGCGTGGGCGATTTGAAGCGCGTGATGACCAACGTGAAGTCGCGCGGCACCTGGGGCGAGATGCAGCTGGGCGCCATCATCGACAACGTGCTCACGCCCGACCAGTTCGCGCGCAACGTCAAGACCGTGCCGGGCAGCGACGAGCTGGTGGAGTTTGCGATCCGCCTTCCGGGCAAGAGCGACGAGCACCCGGTGTGGTTGCCCATCGATTCCAAATACCCGGTAGAGCAGTACCAGCGCCTCATGGACGCGCAGGACGCGGCGGACAAGCTGCTTGTGGCCTCTGCAGGCAACGCGTTCGAGACGTCCATCAAGCTCGAAGCGAAGAAGATTTTTGCCAAATACGTCTCGCCCCCGCACACCACCGACTTTGCCGTGCTCTACCTGCCCACCGAAGGCCTGTTTGCCGAGGTGATGCGACGCCCCGGCTTGGTCGAGGCGGTGCAAAACGATTGCCGCGTGATGATCACCGGCCCGGCCAACCTGGCGGCCATGCTCAACAGCCTGCAGATGGGTTTCAAGACGCTGGCGATCGAAAAGCGCTCGTCCGAGGTGTGGAGCCTGCTGGGCAGTGTGAAAACCGAGTTCGCCAAGTTTGGCGACGTGGTGGAGGCCACCAAAAAATCCATCGACGCCGCTGCCAAGAAGTTTGACGAGGTGGGCATGCGCACCCGCGCCATCCAGCGCAGGCTGCGCGATGTGCAGGACCTGCCCGCGCCCGACACCGCCATGCCCGTGGCGGGCAGGCGCACCGACGTGCTGCCGGGGCTCGATACCGAGGACGACCTGCCGTGAACTGGGCCTTGGCCCGGTTGATCGCCGGTCAGGTTTGTATCCACGCCTGCATGGCCGGGATGCGCATGGCGGCGCCCCTGCTGGCGCTGCGCGAGGGCTACAGCGCGGCCGCCGTGGGCGTGCTGCTGGCACTGTTTGCCCTGACCCAGGTGTTCCTCGCCCTGCCCGCAGGCCGCTATGCCGACCGCCACGGCCTGAAGCGGCCGGTGGGTCTTTCGGTGGCCGTGGCGGCGGCAGGGGCTGCGCTGGCGCTGGCCATGCCGGTGTTTCCCGTGCTGTGCCTGGCCGCACTCATGACCGGTGGCGCCACGGGCGCCGCCACCATCGCGCTGCAGCGGCATGTGGGGCGTGCAGCGCACGATTCGACGCAGCTCAAGCAGGTGTTCAGCTGGCTGGCCATCGGGCCGGCGGTGTCCAACTTCATCGGGCCGTTCTGCGCGGGGCTGCTCATTGACCATGCCGGCAGCGCAGCGGGCAGCACCGAGGGCTACCGTGCGGCGTTTGCCCTGATGGCGGTGCTGCCGCTGCTCACCTGGTTCTGGGTGCGCAGCACGGTGGAGCTGCCCCCCGTGATTGCCGCCGCCGGTGGCCCGCCCCAGCGCGCCTGGGATCTGATGAACGAGCCGCCGTTTCGGCGCCTGCTGATCGTGAACTGGCTGCTGTCGTCATGTTGGGATGTGCACACCTTCGTGGTGCCGCTGCTGGGGCATGAGCGGGGTTTGTCGGCCTCGGCCATCGGCTCGATCCTGGGTGCTTTTGCCATTGCCGCCGCCGTGATCCGGGTGTTGATGCCCCTGGTGGCCGAACGCCTGCGCGAGCGGGTGGTGGTGGCAGGCGCCATGGTGATGACGGCCGTGCTGTTTGGCGTGTACCCCCTGCTTGGCAGCGCACTGGCCATGGGGGTGTGTTCGGTGCTGCTGGGTTTTGCACTGGGCTCCGTACAGCCCATGGTGATGAGCCTGCTGCACCAGATAACGCCCTCCCACCGCCATGGCGAGGCCCTGGGCCTGCGCCTGATGGCCATCAACGCGTCCAGCGTGCTCATGCCCATGCTGTTCGGAACGGCCGGGGCCGTTGTCGGGGTGGGTGGCCTGTTCTGGGTGGTGGGTGCGGCCGTGGGCGCTGGCGCGCGCATGGCGTGGCGCATGGGGCCGACTGGCAAGGGGCATGCGCACCCGTGATGCACCGGGCTGCCTTCCTACGCGTGGCGGGGCGGGGAGGGGGGTGAGCAAACGGGGCGAAAAGGAGTAGATTCCGCCTGATCGACACAGGGGGCTGCCATGCGCGTTCATTTGTGGTTTCGTCGAACCCGCCACTGGGTGTTGGTGCCCCTGCTGGCCGTGTCTCCCTGGATTTCGGCCCATGCAGATGCGTTGCTGGGCCAGGCGCAGACTTGGGTGGAAGGCGGTCACCCGCTCAGGGCCTTTGAAATGCTGGACGCCGCCGAAGCATCGCGCGCGGGCGATCCTGCATTTGACGAGGCGATGGGCCGCGCCGCCTTTGCAGCGGGGCAGTACACGCGGGCGGTGATGGCCTGGGAGCGGCTGGTGGCCACCCAGCCGGACAACGCCGCCGCGCAGCTGGAGCTGGCGCGGGCGCTGCACGCTGTGGGCGACCGCAAGGGCGTTCTGGCCCTGTCGGAACAGGCACGCGCCCGCGCCATTCCTGTGGATTCCGCACTCAGCATTGACCAGTTTCTGGTGTCATACGATCGGGCGGGCCACGAAGGGCGCTCCACGTTGAAGGGCCATGTCGACGTGACACTGGCGCGCGACAGCAACGTCAATGCGGGGCCCGATGTGAACGCGCCCGCGCTCTCGCCCCCCGGCACCCCGCCCTGGACCCTGCAGCCCGGTGCGCAAAGCCAGCGTGCGTCTTACGCCGCCCTGCTGGGCAACGTGCGGGGCCGGCATGTGCTGGATGCGCGCTGGTCGCTCATCGGTGCGGCCACGGCCGAGGTGCGCGGGCATTCAGCCGCTGGCCGGCCTTATGACAGTGACCAGCTGGAGATGGGCGCAGGCCTTTCCTATCGTGTGGAACGCCATGAGTGGATGCTGAGCGCACAGGGCGCCACCTATCGGCTCGATGGTGACACGCTGCGCAATGGCGGCGGGCTTCTGGGGGAGTGGATCTACCGGATCGACGGCTTTCGCCAATGGGGTACTTTCCTGCAGGTGCAGGGGTTGCGGTATCCGAACCAGTCGGTACGCGATGTGCTGCGTACCGTGGCGGGTACCTCTTACGTCCATGTGCTGCGCAACGGCAGTCTCACCTACGCCGGGGTCTATGCCGGGCGGGAGGCGCCCCGGACGAGCGGTGTTGAGAGCCTGGGGCACGAGCTGGTGGGTGTGCGCGGCGGTGTGCAGTGGGCCATCTCTGCCGACTGGGCGGCGTTCACCCACCTGAACTATGAGCGGCGCCGATACGGCGCAGCAGACCCGTTTTTCGGGGTTACCCGGCGAGACCGGCAGGTGCACTGGGCAGTCGGCTTGTCGTGGGTGCCTGCGCCGGGGTGGCGGATCACGCCGCAGTGGGCGTGGACGCGCAATGACTCCACCTTGCCCATCACCGACTACGACCGGCGAATCGTTTCCGTCACCGTGCGGCGTGAGTTCTGAAGGAGTTGGCAATGCAGCAGTCCGGTTTTCCTTCTTCCCGGCTCGCCGTCTGGATGGCCATGGTCGCCGCGTGGCCCGTGCAGGGCATCGCTGGTGCGGGCCTGGTGCAGTTCGCAGCGGGCGATGTGCAATTGCGCAGGGGCGCTGACGTGTCGGCCGCCACCCAGGGCGCCGTGGTGGAGAGCGGCGACGTGATCGTGACCGGCGCCGCAGGGCGGGCGCAGATAAGGTTTTCAGACGGCGGGCTGGTGGCGCTGTACCCGAATTCCCAGTTCACCATCACGCGGTATGCAGACACGGGCAACCCTGCGCAAGAGAGCTTTGCCGTGAGCCTGCTGCAAGGCGGGCTGCGCGCGGTGACCGGCCTGATCGGCAAGCGCAACGCGCAAAACTACAAGGTGACCACCCCCACGGCGGTGGTAGGCATCCGGGGGTCCGCTTTTCTGGTGACGTTCGATGTGCAGGGTGACCTGCTGGTGTCGGGAGAGCAGGACGAGATCGAGGTGTGCACCGAGGCCGGTTGCGTGGGGGTGAAAGCCGGCGAATCCGTGCGGGTGGTGGCCAGCCACCAGTTGCCGCTGTACACGCACACCCGCGCCGTACTGCCGCTGCCGCCTGCGCCCATCCCCTACGCCGTGGGCGAGCAACTGGGCGGCGGGCAGCGGGTGACGCCGGGGCCGACATTGCCAGGGCCGGCGCCCGCGCCGGTGCCCGGGGTGCCGCCCCCGGCGGGCCCTGCGCCCACGCCGCAGGCCCCGGTGCCTGGCGTCCCGCCAGCACCTATCGACCCGACCTTGCCGCCACCGCCTGCGACGGGAACACCCACACAGCCGCCGGGCGGGCGGCCCACGGCACCGCCGTCGCCCACAAGTCCGCCGACCACTACCGCCCCACCGGCCCCGACCACACCGCCGACCACGCGGCCCCCCATCTTTGTGCTACCGCCCATCGTGCGGCCTGTGATCGTGTTGCCGCCCATCGCCATTCCGCCGCCACCACCGCCGGTCATCCGCTGACCGGGCCCGTGCTGCGGAGCGCGCGCACTCAGAGCTGGTAGAACGACTTGATCAGCCCCCAGGCTTCTTTGGGGTCATCGGTGTAGTGAAAGAGCTTGAGGTCCTGCGCTGAGATGGTGCCTTCTTCCACCAGCACCTCAAAGTTGATGAGGCGCTTCCAGTAGTCGGTGCCAAAAAGCACGATGGGCACGGGCTTGGCCTTTTTGGTCTGCACCAGGGTCAGCACCTCGAACAGTTCGTCCAGCGTGCCAAAGCCTCCGGGGAAGGCCACCAGCGCCTTGGCGCGCATCATGAAATGCATCTTGCGCAGCGCGAAGTAGTGGAACTTGTAGCTCAGCGTGGGCGATATGAAGCGGTTGCCGCTTTGCTCGTGGGGCAGGGCGATGTTCAGGCCCACGTTGAGCGCGCCCACATCGTGCGCGCCGCGGTTGGCGGCTTCCATGATGCCGGGGCCACCGCCCGTGCAGATGTAGATGCGGTCTGCGGGCTGCTGGCGTTCGCTGTGCTCGGCCACCAGGCGCGCGAACTGGCGGGCCTGGTCGTAATAGCGGGCGTTGCGTACCGCCTGACGGGCGCGCTGCAGGCGCACGTCGTCGCCACTGGCTTCGGCGTCTGCCAGCTGGGCGGCGGCCTCATCGGGCGCGACAAAGCGTGCGCTGCCGTAGACCACCACGGTGTTCTCGATGCCTTGCTCTGCCTGGCCCAGGTCGGGTTTGAGCATTTCCAGCTGGAAGCGGATGCCCCGCGTCTCGCGGCGGAAGAGAAATTCGGGGTCGGCGAACGCCAGGCGGTAGGCGTCGGCATGCAGCGGGTTGCCGCTGGCCGAATGGTTTTGCAGCTCGGCCCAGGCATCGGCCAGACGGCGTTCGTTCAGTTGGGTGTTGGCATCCATGGGCGAAAATATACGTAAAAAGTGCCTCTGGCGCTTATCTAGCCTGCGCGAGATGCTATGAAAAATGAAGTGGTTGCAATGCCCAGCATGGTGAGCGAGAGCGAGCCCGCCAGGTGCAGGCCCACAGTGCCCAGCGCCAGGGCATAGCGCTGCGCCATCAGCATGTCGACCACTTCGGCGGAGAAGCTGGAGAACGTGGTGAGCGCACCCAGAAACCCGGTGATCAGTGCCAGGCGCCAGACCGGATCGAGTTGCGGCATGGCATGAAAGAACGCCACGCACAGCCCCACCAGATAGCCGCCCATCAGGTTGGCGGCCAGCGTGCCCCAGGGCAGCAGCCCCCCGGGGCTCAGCCACAGGCCCAGGCGCCAGCGCAACAGGGCGCCGGCACTGGCTCCAAGGCAAATGGCAAGTACATGCAGCATGGCGGCATTGTCTCTCAGGCCCCGGGCCTGCCGGGCCGGGCGATGGCGCAGATGCGGCTCAGCGGGCGGCCATCTGCGTGGGCAGCCAGGTGACGATGCCCGGGAACAAATAGATCAGTGCCACGGCCGCGCACATCAGAAAGAACATGGGCATCGTGACCTTGGCGATCCAGGGCAACTGGCGCCCCGTCATGCCCTGCAGCACGAAGAGGTTGAAACCCACGGGCGGCGTGATCTGCGCCATCTCGACCACCAACACGATGAAGATGCCGAACCAGATCGGGTCAATGCCCGCAGCCTGCACCGTCGGCATGAGCACGCCCATGGTGAGCACCACCATCGATATGCCATCGAGGAAGCAGCCGAGAATGATGAAGAACACTGCCAGCGCCGCAATCAGCTGCGCCTGGTTGAGGCCCAGCGAGGCAATCCATTCGGCCAGGTGCCGCGGCAGGCCGATGTAACCCATCGAGAGCGTGAGGAAGGCGGCGCCCGCCAGGATCAGCGCGATCATGCAGTACAGCCGCGTGGCCCCCATCAGCGAGGCCTTGAATGTTGCCCAGTTCATCGAGCCCTGCACCGCAGACAGCACCAGCGAGCCCACCACGCCCACGGCGGCGGCCTCGGTGGCCGTGGCGAAGCCGGAGTAGATGGAGCCCAGCACTGCCGCAATCAGCAGGACCACCGGGATCAGGCTGCGCGACTCCGACAGCTTCTGCATGAAGGTCATGCGCACATCGGCGGCGGGCACCTGGTCGGGGTTGCGCAGCGCCCACAGCATGATGTAGCCCGAGAACAGGCAACCCAGCAGCAGGCCGGGCAGAACCCCGGCAATGAAAAGCTGGGAGATGGAGACTTCGGCCGATACGCCGTACACGATCATGATGATGGACGGCGGAATCAGCAGGCCCAGCGTGCTGGCGCCGCCGAGCGTGCCCACGATCATGTTGTCGGGATAGCCGCGCCGCCGCAGTTCGGGCAGCGTCATCTTGCCGATGGTGGCGCAGGTGGCCGCGCTGGAGCCCGAAACCGCGGCAAAAATCGTGCAGCCCACCACGTTGGTGTGCAGCAGGCGGCCGGGCAGGGCCTGCACCCAGGGCGCCAGCCCCTTGAACATGTCTTGCGACAGCCGCGTGCGAAACAGGATTTCACCCATCCAGATGAAAAGGGGCAGGGCCGTGAGCGTCCAGCTGGAGGCCGACCCCCAGATGGTCACGGCCATCGCATCGCCTGCCGGGCGCGATGAGAACAACTGCATGCCGATCCAGGCAACGCCGGAAAGGGTGAGTCCGATCCAGACCCCGCTGCCCAGGATGAGGAACAGGGACAGGATCAGCAGGCCGGTGATGGCGAGATCGCTCATGGTGGGGGATGTCCGGGTCTATTCGTTGCGCAGTGCGTCGCCCGCGTGGGCGTCAGCGCGTTTGCCCATCAGCTCCAGCACCAGCTCGTCGATGAAGGCAATGGCCAGAATCACCGTGCCTGCCGCCATGGCGATCTGGGGAATCCACAGTGGCGTGGCATCGCTGCCGGTGGAGATGTCGTGGAACGCGTGCGACTGCCAGGCCAGCTTGCAGCTGTACACCGCAAACAGCACGGCCAGCAGGGTGGCGATGGCCAACGCCCAGAGCTCAAACCCTTTGCGGGCGCCACCTTTGAGGAAGTTGAGCAGCAGCGTCACACGGATGTGCTCGCCGCGCTTCAGGGTATGTGCCAGCGCCAGAAACCCGGCGGCGGCCATCAGGTAGCCTGCATACGCGTCGGTGCCCGGCACATGAAAGTGCAGCTGGCGGCTGATGATGGACAGCAGCACCATGCCCAGGAGGCATACCATGAAAAGCGCTGCCACCGCAGCCGCACCGTCATACACAAAATCGAGCAATCGACGCATAGGGCAGGCGGGCTTCTTACTTGCGGTATGCGTCGATCAGTGCCTTGCCTTCGGGACCGGCCTTGTCGAGCCATTCCTTGAGCATGGTGTCGCCTACCTTGGCCATGTCGGCCTTCAGCTGCGCAGGCGGCGCCTCGACCGCCATGCCATTGGCCTTGAGCTTGGCCACGGTGTCGGTGTTGACCTTGGCGCTGTTGGCCCAGCCGCGTGCTTCGGCGTCGGCTCCGGCCTTCAGCAGCGCGTCCTGGCTCGCCTTGTCGAGCGCGTCAAACGCCTTCTTGTTCACCAGCACGGCGTTCTTGGGCAGCCAGGCCTGGGTGTCGTAGTAGAACTTGAGGTGTTCGTACAGCTTGCTGTCCACACCGGTGGCGCCCGAGGTCATGGTCGATTCGACCACGCCCGTGGCCAAGGCCTGCGAGAACTCTGCGGCCTGCACCGTGACGGGCTGCGCGCCCACCAGCTCGGCAATGCGGGCGGTGGCAGGGCTGTAGGCGCGCCACTTGATCCCCTTGAGGTCGGCCGCAGATGCCAGCGGCTTCTTGGTGTAGATGCCTTGGGGAGGCCACGCCACGGCATACAGCAACACCATGCCTTGCTCAGCCAGCTTCTTTTCAAGGAAAGGCTTTTGCGCGGCGTAGAGCTTCTTGGAGGCGTCGTAGCTGTCGGCCAGGAAGGGCAGGCCATCCACGCCGAAGAGTTGCCATTCGTTCTGGAAGTTGGCCAGCAGGATCTCGCCCATCTGCGCCTGCCCGCCCTGCACGGCGCGCTTGATCTCGGGGGCCTTGAACAGCGCGGCGTTGGCGTGCACCGTGATCTTGAGCTTGCCGCCGGTAGCCTTGTCCACATCACTGGCCAGCTGCGCCATGTTTTCGGTGTGGAAGTTGGTGGCGGGGTAGGCGGCGGCCAGGTCCCACTTGGTCTGGGCGAATGCCGAGGTGACGGACAGGCCCGCAGCCAGGGCCAGGCTGAGTGCGGTGACGGGGAAGATTCGACGCTTCATGGGTGAACTCCGCAAGGTTGGATATGAAAAATCACTGTATCGGAAGCCGGCCGAATTGGCATAGGTGTTTTGCCTAAACGCTGACAAATTGCCAACAAATTACCATCGACTTGCCTACAATCGTCACACGCACAACCCGTGCCAACGGCGAGTGCACCTTGTCATCCATAAAGGCTCTGCCCATGAAATCTGCAGCCAAGACGCCCGCCAGGACCCCCGGCGAATCCGGGCCCATCGTGTCGTCTGCGCACCTGGTGTCGGCGCAGAGCGCCGAGATGAGCGAGTTCGAGTTCGGCCTCATCGTGGCGGGCAATGCCTTTCACCGTTGGGTGGTGCATTGCATGGCAGCGGCAGGCCTCAAGGACCTCACGCCGCTGGATGTGGTGGTGCTGCACCACGTCACGCACCGCGCGCGCGACAAGCGACTGGCCGACATCTGCTTCATCATGAACGTGGAAGACACGCACCTGGTGAATTACTCGCTCAAGAAACTGCAGACCTTGGGTGTGGTCGCCTCGCAGAAGAACGGCAAGGAAGTGACCTACGCTGCCACCGCTGTGGGCCGCGCCTACGTGCAGCGCTACCGCGAGATTCGCGAGAGCTGCCTCATCGACGCCTTGAACGCCGACGATGCGCTCAACCGCGACATTGGCGAGCTGGCGCGTTTGCTGCGTGTGCTCTCGGGCATGTACGACCAGGCGGCGCGCTCGGCCGCATCCCTGTGACCGAACCGGTTTCCTGAATAAAACGAATCAAAAGTGGCGCTAGCGCTTATCCATCAAGCGCTAATAGCTATAACTAGGATAGCATTGATATGTCCAACCACCCTTCTTCCTTGTCCCGCTGGCAGTTCTGGATCGACCGTGGAGGCACCTTTACCGACGTGGTCGGCAAGCGCCCGGACGGCACCCTGGTCACGCACAAGCTGCTGTCCGAAAACCCCGAGCAGTACAAGGACGCAGCCGTGGCCGGCATTCGCCACCTGCTGGGGCTCAAGCCCGGCGAGGCGGTGACGCCCGAGTTGGTGGAATGCGTGAAGATGGGCACCACGGTGGCCACCAACGCGCTGCTGGAGCGCAAGGGCGAGCCCACGCTGCTCATCACCACCAAGGGCTTCAAGGATGCGCTGCGCATCGCCTACCAGAACCGCCCCCGCCTGTTTGACCGGCGCATCGTGCTGCCCGAGCTGCTGTACGAGCGCGTGATCGAGGCGCAGGAGCGCGTGGGCGCACACGGCGATGTGATCGAAGCGCTGGACGAAGCCCACCTGAAAGAACGCCTGTGGGCGGCCTACGACGCGGGCCTGCGCAGCGCGGCCATCGTGTTCATGCACGGCTACCGCTACACCGCGCATGAAGAGGCGGCAGCCCGCATTGCGCGCGAGATCGGCTTTACGCAGGTGAGCGCCTCGCACGCCACCAGCCCCATGATGAAGCTGGTGAGCCGGGGCGACACCACGGTGGTGGATGCGTACCTCTCGCCCATCCTGCGCCGCTATGTGGATCAGGTGGCGAGCGAGATGCCGGGTGTGAAGCTGTTTTTCATGCAGTCGTCGGGCGGGCTCACCGATGCGCAGGTGTTCCAGGGCAAGGACGCGATTCTGAGCGGACCCGCAGGCGGCATTGTCGGCATGGCACGGACAGCGGAGCTGGCCTTTCGCAGTGACCCGGCAGGCCTTGCGGGCCACGACAAGGTCATCGGCTTTGACATGGGCGGCACCAGCACCGACGTGAGCCACTACGCGGGCGAGTTTGAGCGCGAGTTTGAAACCCAGGTGGCGGGCGTGCGCATGCGCGCCCCGATGATGAGCATCCACACCGTCGCGGCCGGTGGCGGCTCCATCCTCGGTTTTGACGGCGCACGCTTCCGCGTGGGTCCCGAAAGCGCAGGCGCCAACCCTGGCCCCGCCAGCTACCGCCGTGGCGGCCCGCTGGCCGTGACGGATGCGAACGTGATGGTGGGCAAGATCCAGCCTGCACACTTCCCCAAGGTGTTTGGCCACGCGGCCAACGAGGCGCTGGATGGCGACGCGGTGGCGCAGAAGTTTGAAGGCCTCGCCACACAGACCGGACGCAAGGCCGAGGATGTGGCCCACGGCTTCATTCAGATCGCGGTGCAGCAGATGGCCAACGCCATCAAGAAGATCAGCGTGGCGCGCGGCTATGACGTGACACGCTACACGCTGCAGTGTTTTGGCGGCGCAGGCGGCCAGCATGCGTGTCTGGTGGCCGATGCATTGGGCATGACGCGCGTGTTTGTGCACCCGCTGGCAGGCGTGCTCAGCGCGTATGGCATGGGTCTGGCCGACCAGAACGTGATCCGCGAACAGGCGGTGGAAACCAGGCTCGCGCCAGAAGCGCTGGCAGGCATCGAAGCCACGCTGGACCAACTCGCCACCACCGCACGCACCGAGCTGGAGCGCCAGCAGTCGGGCGCGGGCACTGCGGTGGTGCACCGCCGCGTGCACGTGCGCTACGAAGGCAGCGACTCCGCGCTCATCGTGCCGTTTGGTTCGATGGCCGAGATTAGCGCTGCGTTCGAGAACGCCTACCGCCAGCGTTTTGCCTTCCTCATGCAGGGCAAGGGCCTGGTGGTGGAGGCCGTGTCCGTCGAGGCGGTGGTGCCCGGCGACGCGCCCGTGGAGCCACGCCACGCGCTGCAGCCCGCGCGCGAGGTGCCGCGCCGCAGCACCGTGCGCATGTACACCGGCGGCGTGGACGGCGTGGCCGCCTGGCACGACGCTGCGCTGGTGGTACGCGAGGACCTGCGCCCGGGTGACGTGATCCCTGGCCCCGCCATCGTTGCCGAGAAGAACGCCACCACCATCGTCGAGCCCGGCTGGGAGGCCGAGCTGACCGAGCTGGACCACCTGCTGCTCAACCGCCGCGTGGCGCGTGCCGTGCAGCATGCTGTGGGAACCACGGTGGACCCGGTGCTGCTGGAGGTGTTCAACAACCTGTTCATGAACATCGCCGAGCAGATGGGGCTGCAGCTGCAGAACACGGCCTACTCGGTCAACATCAAGGAGCGGCTGGACTTCAGCTGCGCGCTGTTTGATACCGCAGGCAACCTGATCGCCAACGCGCCGCACATGCCCGTGCATCTGGGTTCCATGGGCGAAAGCATCAAGACCGTGATCCGCGAGAACGCGGGCAAGATGCAGCCCGGCGACGTGTTCGTGCTCAACGACCCGTACCACGGCGGCACGCATTTGCCGGACATCACGGTCATCACGCCGGTCTACATCGCCGATGAGGCCACGCCCACGTTCTATGTGGGCAGCCGCGGCCACCACGCCGATGTAGGCGGCACCACGCCGGGGTCGATGCCGCCGTTCTCCACGCGCATCGAGGAAGAGGGCGTGCAGATCAACAACGTGAAGCTTGTGGAGCGCGGTGTGCTGCGCGAGGCAGAGATGATTGCGCTGCTGGAAAGCGGCGAATACCCCAGCCGCAACCCCCAGCAGAACATGGCCGACCTGCGCGCGCAGATCGCCGCCAATGAGAAAGGTCAGCAGGAGCTGCGCCGCATGGTGGGCGAGTTCGGTCTCGAGGTGGTTCAAGCCTACATGCGCCACGTGCAGGACAACGCCGAAGAGTCCGTGCGCCGCGTCATCACACGGCTCAAGGACGGCGCGTTCACGCTGCCTCTGGACAACGGCGCACAGATCAGTGTGAGCGTGAAGGTGGATGCGGCGAGCCGCAGCGCCACCATCGACTTCACCGGCACCAGCCCGCAGCAGACCAACAACTTCAACGCGCCCACGGCGGTGTGCATGGCGGCGGTGCTGTATGTGTTCCGCACCCTGGTGGATGACGACATTCCGCTGAACGCGGGGTGCCTCAAGCCGCTCAACGTCATCATCCCGCCCGGCAGCATGCTCAACCCCAACCCGCCGGCCTCGGTGGTGGCTGGCAATGTGGAAACGTCCACCTGCATCACCAACGCGCTGTATGGCGCCTTGGGTCTGATGGCGGCGGGGCAGTGCACCATGAACAACTTCACCTTTGGCAGCACGCGCTACCAGTACTACGAGACCATCTCGGGCGGCAGTGGTGCGGGTGGTGTGTGGGATGCCGATGGGCAACTGGCGGGTGGTTTTGACGGCACCAGCGTCGTGCAATGCCACATGACCAACTCGCGCCTGACGGACCCCGAGGTGCTGGAGTTCCGCTTTCCGGTGCGGCTGGAGGGCTACGAGATCCGCAAGGGCTCGGGCGGCGCCGGCCAGTGGAAGGGTGGTGATGGCGGCATCCGCCGTGTGCGCTTTCTGGAGCCGATGACGGCCAGCATCTTGTCGAACGGCCGCCACCATGGCGCCTTTGGCATGGCGGGCGGCCAGCCGGGCGCGGTGGGCATCAACAAGGTGGTGCGCAGCGATGGCCGGGTGGAGCTGCTGGACCACATCGGGCAGGCCGAGATGCTGCCGGGCGACGTGTTTGAAATCCACACGCCGGGCGGCGGCGGTTTCGGGTCTTCAGGTCAAGAGTAGTGCTCAAAATGGCTGCTTGCGCTCGTCCATCAAGCGCAAGCAGCTATCAAATCAGGAGTCTTTGCCTTCTGCGGGGGCCTTGGGCTGGCTGAGGCTGGGCGGCACGTCGAGCCCCATCTGCCGGGCGCGGAACAGCGCCGCGCGCATCAAGAAGATCGACATGATGGGCACCGTGATCGCCACGAACACGGCGATGAGCAGCGCATGCAGCGCCAGGCTGTGGTCGGCCACCGAAAAGTACAGCACGGTGCCATGCATGATCAGCCAGCAGCCCAGCGTGGCGATGATGGAGGGCGCGTGCACGCGCTCAAAATACGTGGGCAGGCGCAGCAGGCCGGTGGAGCCCAGCAGCGCCAGGCCTGCGCCGGCCAGCACCAGCGTGGCCACGATGATTTCCAGCCACAGGGGCAGTGCGGCCGCGGCGACGGTTTCGGTCATTCGATCACCTCGCCGCGCAGCAAAAATTTGGCCATGGCCATGGAGCCGACAAAGCTGAACAGCGCCAGCAGCAGCGCGGCTTCAAAGTAGTTTTTGCTGCCATAAAGCAGGCCCAGCACCAGCATCACGAGCATGCCGCTCAGGTACATGCAGTCCAGCGCCAGCACGCGGTCTTGTGCGGAAGGGCCTTTGAGCAGGCGGATCAGCGCGCAGCCCATCGCAAGGGCCAGCATGAACAGGGCCATGGGGAGGGCCCAGTCAAGGACAGGGGTCATTCAAAAATCTCCATCAAGGGGCGTTCGTAGCGCTGCTTGACGTCGGCCGCGATGGCCTGGGGGTCGTCCACCTCCAGCACATGCAGCAGCAGCATGCTGCGATCGAGCGACAACTCGGCCCAGGCAGTGCCCGGGGTGATGCAGACGATCATTGCCAGCACGGCCAGCGCGTTGGGGTCGCGCACGTCCAGCGGGATGTGCACAAAACCCGCGGGGTGCCGCCTGCGCCCGGGCGCGAGCAGCAGCCGTGCCACGGCGATGTTGGAACGGGTGGTGTCCGCCACGACCGTCAGCGCCAGCCGCAGTATCGTGCCGGGCCTGCGGATGCGCACCGGCAGCGGACGCAGCCCGGCGGTAAGCAGTGGAATCGCCAGACCCAGCAGGGTGCCGAGCACGATGTGGCCGGCACTCAGGCTGCGGTTGAGCAACAGCCACAGCACCAGCAATGCAAGCGACAGCATGGGCGCGGGCATCACGCGCTTGAGGGGCCGCTGCAGGGGGTCGTTGCGGGGTTTCATCGGGGCGTGGCTCCTTCAAGGGGTGGTACAGCTACAGGAACGGCGCTGGGCTTGGGGGCCGCGGTCATCACACCGCGCACATAAGTGGCAGGGGCGTGCAGCGCATCGGCCGTGGCCTGGGTATAGCGCATCACGGGGCCGGCCTGCCACACCAGGGCTGCGCTTGCCACCAGCAGCAGCGCGACCGGCAGGCCTTCGAGCACGAGCAACTGGGGCGCAGACCGGTCGTGCGCGGCCCAGAAGTGCCGTATGCCGGCGCGGGTCAGGGCCAGCAGCGCCAGCAGGCCGGAGCTCACCAGCAGCGCCACCAGCATCCACCCCGCAGGCCCGAGCTCAAAGCCGTAGGAGGACCCCAGGCCCAGCGGGTTGAACAGCGCGTGGACCATGGCGAATTTGCCCACAAAGCCGGGCAGGGGGGGCAGGCCCGCGATGATCAGCGTGCAGGCAATGAAGGCCAGCCCCAGAAATGCGGCAGCTGCAGGGATCACCTCGCCGATCAGGGCTTCTTCCTTGTCGTCCAGGTTGATGCCTTCGGTGGGCACGAGGTCGGCAGAAAGGAAGGGCGCGTCGTCGGTCTGCTCGTAGGGGGCGAGGTTGGATCCGTCGTTGCGCCAGCGGTCGATGAGGTCGGCCAGCAGGAACAGCGCGCTCACGGCCAGCGTGGAGCTGAGCAGGTAATAAAGAAGCCCGGCGGTCAGCAGGTTTTGCCCGAAGCCCACAGCTGCCAGCAGCGTGCCCGACGAAAGGATGGCGCTGAAGCCGGCCAGGTGCCCCAGCCGCTGCGAGCCGAGCATGCCGATGGCACCAAACGCCATCGTGAGCATGCCGCCACCGATCAGCCACTGGCTGCCGAACTGGGCCGACTCTCCGGCTTCGGGTCCGAAAAGCAGCGACCACAGCCGCAGCACGCTGTACACACCCACCTTGGTCATCAGCGCAAAGAGCGCCCCCACCGGCGCGGTGGCGGCACTGTAGGCCGGAACCAGCCAGAAGTTCAGTGGCCACACCGCCGCCTTGATGAGAAACGCCACCGCCAGAATGGCCGCGGCCGCGTGCAGCAAACCGCGGTCTGCAGGCGCAATGGCCGCCACGTTCTGCGCCAGGTCTGCCATGTTCAGCGTGCCCGTGATGCCGTACAACATGGACACGCCGATCAGGAACAGCGACGACGCGGCCAGGTTGATGGCGATGTAGTGCAGCCCCGCCGACACGCGCGGGCGGCCTGATCCGTGCAGCAGCAACCCATAGGACGCAGCGAGCATGATCTCGAAGAACACGAACAGGTTGAACAGGTCGGCCGTGAGGAACGCCCCCGCCAGGCCCATGAGCTGGAACTGGAACAGTGGATGAAAGTGCACCCCCGCCCGGTGCCAGCGCGCCGCCGAGTACAGCACGGTGGCCAATGCCACGGTGCTGGCCAGCACGAGCATCATGGCCGAGAGACGGTCCACCGCCAGCACGATGCCGAACGGAGCCGGCCAGTTGCCCGACAGGTACACCCCCAGGCTGCCCGGCATGGCGGGGTCTTTGGCCTGCACCAGCAGCAGCACGGCCACCACCAGGCCGAGGAAGGTGGAGACGATGTTGAGCGTCACCTTGGTGCGCTGGCGGTCTTCGCGCAGCAGCAGCATGAGCCCCGCCGTGAGCATGGGCAACACGATGGGTGCAAGGATCAGGTGCGGCATGAGCCGCTCCAGCAGAAATCCAGTAGATGTCATGTCATTTGTTCCGGACGCTGCGCATAAAACCGGCGCGCTCCGGGCGAGGGCAGCCGGGCAAGGGCCGCCCCGCAGCGAAGGCTGTGTCCCCCTTCCCGCACCGCGTAGCGGGGCGAGAGAAGGGGGGAGCGGCGAAGCCGCTCAGGGGGATGACTGCTTCCATCATGGCATCTCCTGCGCATCCTTGGCGCGGGTTCCATCCACGTGGTCATTCCCCGCCATGCCCCGGGATGCCAGCAGCACCACCAGAAACAGTGCGGTCATCGCAAAGCCGATCACGATGGCCGTGAGCGTGAGCGCCTGGGGCATGGGGTCGGCGTAGTGGGTCAGATCCTGCGGAATGCCAGCGCGCAGCACCGGCTCCTTGTCAATCGCCAGACCCAGCCGGCCCATGCTGAAGATGAAGAGGTTGACGGCATACGACAGCAGCGAGAGCCCCATGATGATCTGGTAGGTGCGCGGGCGCAGCAGCAGCCACACGCCCGAACCCGTGAGCACGCCGATGGCCAGGGCCAGGATCAGTTCCATGGGCCTTCTCCCTGTGTGGCGGCAGCGGCTTGCGCCTCTTCAGCCGCGCGCGCATTGTTATAGCGGTGGCTGCGCACCGACTGGTGGGCAATGCCTGTGAGGATCAGCATGGTCGAGCCCACGACCAGCGTGAACACGCCGATGTCGAAGAACAGGGCGCTGGCAATATGAAGCTCGCCCACTACCGGCAGGACAAAGTGCGCCGTGTGGCTGGTCAAAAACGGGTAGCCCCAGGCGATTGCACCCAAGCCAGTGCACAAGGCGGCCAGCAGCCCGATGCCGATCCAGCGGCGCGGGTAGAGCGGAAGGTGGGCCTCCACCCATGAGGTGCCCGACACGATGTACTGCAGCAGCAAAGCCACAGAGAACACCAGCCCCGCCACAAAGCCGCCGCCAGGCTCGTTGTGCCCGCGCAAAAACAGGTACACCGCCACCAGGGTTGCAAAGGGCAGCATCAGGCGCACCAGCACGGCCGGTACCATGAGGTAGCCCACGGCAGTGTCGGCCGTCTGGCGCGGGTTGGCCAGGTCGGTGTCCACGTCGGCGGGCAGTGCGCGCTGCTGGGGCGGCAGATCCATGACCTCCCGCGCCGGGCGAAAGCGCCGCAGCAGCGCATACACCGTCAGCGCCACAATGCCCAGCACCACGATCTCGCCAAAGGTGTCGAAACCGCGGAAGTCCACCAGCATCACATTGACCACGTTGGTGCCGCCGCCGCCGGTGAGTGCGTTCTCCAGGAAGAAGGTGGACGTGCTGTCCGGGAACGGGCGGCTCATCATGGCAAAGGACAACAAGGCCATGCCGGCACCCGTGATCAGGGCCAGCGCCATGTCGCGGTAGCGGCGCAGCTGGGTGCGGCGCTCCTCGGCCAGCGTGGGTTTGCGCAGGGCCTCGTCCCGGCGGGGCAGCCAGCGCAAGCCCAGCAGGATGAGGATGGTGGTGACCACTTCCACCACGATCTGCGTGAGCGCCAGGTCGGGTGCAGAAAACCACAGGAAGGTCAGGCACACACACAGGCCCGCCCCTCCGAGCAGCGCGAGCGCCGCAAGGCGGTGGTATTTGGCTTGCCAGGCTGCGCCTATCGCGCACAGCGCGCCCAGCAGCCAGATCAGTGCAAAGGCGGGCGACAGCGCCAGCGGCGTGCGGTCTCCGATGGGCAGGCCACGCGCCCACAGCGGCAGCACACCGGCCACCAGCGCCGCGGTGACCAGCCACAGCATCTGCCACTGCAGGCGGCCTGTGCCCAGCAGCCTGCGCCCGTGCCGGCCGCCCTGGGTGACGATGGTGAGCAGGCCCTCGAACAGCCGCTGACCGCTGAGGCGATGCATGACGGGTGGCGCGTCCAGGGCCCCCTTCGCACGTTGCCAGCGCAACACCGCATACAGCGCGATGCCCCCGCCCAGCGCCACCAGGCTCATCACGAACGGTGTATTGAAGCCATGCCACACGGCCAGGCTGTAGGTGGGCAGTTCGCCGCCCACCACAGGCTGCGCCGCAGCAGCGAGATAGGCGCCCACAGACCAGGCGGGCAGCACACCCACCACCAGACAGGCCAGCACCAGCAATTCGACCGGCACGCGCATCCAGTGCGGGGGCTCGTGGGGCTGCAGGGGCAGGTCGGTGGCAGGCGGGCCCCAGAAAACATCTACCGTGAAGCGCAGCGAGTACGCCACGCTGAACATGCCGGCCACCGTGGCGGCCACGGGCAGCAGCCACTCGAGCAGGGGGGTGGTGTTGACATACACCGTCTCGGCAAAGAACATTTCCTTCGACAGGAAACCGTTGAGCAGCGGCACACCCGCCATGGCCGCGCTCGCCACGATGGAGAGCGTGGCGGTAATGGGCATCATCTTGCGTAGCCCCGACAGGCGGCGGATGTCGCGGGTGCCACTTTCGTGGTCCACAATGCCTACGGCCATGAACAGCGACGCCTTGAAGGTCGCGTGGTTCATGATGTGGAACACGGCCGCCACGGCGGCCAGCGGGCTGTTCAGACCCAGCAGCAGCGTGATGAGCCCCAGGTGCGAGATGGTGGAATACGCGAGCAACCCCTTGAGGTCGTTCTGGAACATGGCCGCATAACCGCCCACCAGCAGCGTGGCCAGACCCGCGCCGCCTACCAGCCAGAACCATTCCTCTGTGCCTGCAAGGGCGGGCCACAGCCGCGCCAGCAAAAAAACACCCGCCTTGACCATGGTGGCCGAGTGCAGGTACGCCGATACCGGCGTGGGCGCGGCCATGGCGTGGGGCAGCCAGAAATGGAACGGGAACTGCGCGCTTTTGGTGAGGGCGCCCAGAAGAATCAACACCAGCGCGGTCAGGTACAGCGGATGGTCCTTGATGAGCTGGCCGGCCACGAGCACGTGGTCCAGGTCATAGCTGCCGACGATATGGCCCAGCACCAGCATGCCCGCAAACATGCACAGGCCGCCCGTGCCCGTCACAGTCAAGGCCATGCGTGCGCCGCGGCGCGCGTCCTTCCGGTGGTGCCAGTAGCCGATCAGCAGAAACGAAAACAGGCTGGTCAGCTCCCAGAAAAACGCGATCTGGATGATGTTGCCCGACAGCACGACCCCCACCATGGCCCCCATGAACGCCAGGAAGAACGCGAAGAAGCGCGGCACCGGGTCTGCAGGCGACATGTAGTAGCGCGCATACAGCACCACCAGGCTGCCCACGCCCAGCACCAGCATGCAGAACATCCATGCAAAGCCATCCATGCGCAGGACCAGGTTCAGCCCCAGTGCGGGCAGCCACGCCAGGTCCTGTCGCAGCACGCCACCATCGGCGATGTCCGGGAAATACAGCGCCGTCTGCACTGCGCAGAACAAGGCAATCAGCCCCGCCAGCGTGGACTCGGTATTGCGCGCATTGGCGGGCAACACCGCCGCCAGCAGGCTGCCGACGAAGGGCAGAAGGATTAGGGTGATCAAGGACATGCGCGGGCTATTTTAGGGGTTGGCGCCAATAGCCTTTTGGCAAAACAGTCCTTCATTCCATGTTTTGCGGGTGTAGGCACCAAATAAAAAGCCCGCCGAAGCGGGCTGTGGGCCTGCGGTACGTGCTTATTTTTTGGTAGCACTGGCCGCAGCGGCCGGTGCGCTTGCCGGCGTGGTCGCAGCGGCAGTGGCGGTCTTGTCATCCTTGCCAGCTTTTTTCCCGGTGGCTTTTTCCTCCTTGTCGCCCTTTGCATTTTTTGCATCGGACCGGGCTGCGGCGGTCTGGCTGAATTTCTTGCCATTGACCGTGAGACCTTCGGCAGAGAATTTGGCCGCCGTTTTCTCGCCTACGCCGCCTATGCGGGCGATGAAGTCACTCCAGTCCTTGAAATTGCCGTTCTTGCGTTCGTCCAGGATACGGGTGGAGATGCCTGGGCCAATGCCCTTGATGCCGTCCAGTTCGGCCGCAGTGGCTTTGTTCACGTCCACCGCTGCGAAAGCGGCAGCGGCGTACAGCATGGTGATGATGAGCAGGATTTTCTTGAACACGATAAAGCTCCCCCGAGAGTGTGGTGTGATGGTTTTTGTCGCGGCATCGAGTTGCCGCGGCGCCATCTTATCCACGGCTGGCAAGGCCATGTTGCCAGTTGTTTCAGGGGCTCAGAGCTCTTCCACGCGGCGTGCCGGATAGCTGTCCCAGGTCTGGCAACCGGGGCATTGCCAGAAATGCTGGCGGGCCTCGAACCCGCAGGCCGCGCAGCGGTAGCGCGTCAGGGGCTTGACCGCGTGCTCCAGCGCGCGCTGGATCTGCGGGTGGAATTCTTCGTGCTCCAGCTTCTCGGTGGCCAGCCATTTCGCCGCGGCGACCAGCGAGCGTTCCTTGTCCAGGTGCTCCACGTAACGCTGCCGGGCGGAGGGGCGGGTAGCCTCATCGGCGGCTTCCATGGTCACGATGCTCTCCAGCACATCCAGCGAAGGGGCCTGCGCATAGTGGGCCTGCAGCAGCGCGTGGACCTCGTCGGTGCGGCCTGTGGACGTGGCTGCCTCGACCATCAGCGGCGCCGCCAGGGGCAGCGCGGAGGGGTTGCGCTCGCCCAGGGCCTTGAGTGTGGCCAGCACTGCCGCCGGTTGGCCCATGAGGCGCTGCAGGCGCGCCAGCTCAATGCGTGCGCGTGCGGCTTCCGGGGCGGCTGCCACGGCCTGTTCCAGCAAGGCCTGTGCGCCGGGCAGGTCGCCCTGGGCGCTCAGCGCCAGCGCCTGCTCGCACAGGTAGTGGGCCTGGCGGGTGCTGAAGTCGCCCTGGTCGGCGTCGTGCATCTTGCGGGCGATGGTGGCTGCATGGGGCCAGTCGCGTGAGCGTTCATAAATGGCCAGCAGCGCCAGGCGGGCCTGTGCCTCGAAGGGCGTGCCTTCCAGGCGGTGCAGGGCTTCTTCCGCGCGGTCGAGCAAGCCGGCCTTGAGAAAGTCAAGCGCCAGCGCGTGCTGGGCGCGTTCACGGTCGGTGCGGGAGAGGTCGCCGCGCGAGAGCAGGTGCTCGTGCACGCGCACGGCGCGGTCGTATTCGCCCCGACGGCGGAAGAGGTTGCCCAGGGCAAAGTGCAGCTCCGACGTGTCGGGGTCGTTCTGCACGGCCTCGATGAAGGCGTCGATGGCCTGATCCTGCTGCTCGTTGAGCAGGAAGTTCAGGCCTTTGAAATAGGCCTTGGGCGCGCGGCGGTTTTCGGCGCGCAGCTGGCGCAGGTCAAAGCGCGAAGCCAGCCAGCCCAGCACAAAGGCCAGGGGCAGACCCAGCAGGATCCAGGTCAGGTCAAATTCCATGGACGGAAGGCAGGTCTGGCGGTGGTGGCGGGGCGGGGGGCGTGGGGCTGGCTGCTGCGGGAGATGCGCCTGGCGTGGGCGCTGGCGCCGCTGCATGGGCACGCCGTGCAGCGGCGCGGTGCCGCCACCAGCGCGGCACCATGCCCAGCACACCCACTACCAGGCCTGCAGAGAAGGCGGTCAGCACCACCAGCACCAGTGGTGCGCGCCATTGCGTGCCAAAAAAGAAGTGCACGGTGGCGTCCTGCTGGTTGTTCAGCGCGAAGGCAAACAGCGTAAAAAAAATGGCTGCCTTGAGCAGCCACAGGAGGTATTTCATCGGTCTCCCCAGTGGTGGGGCGATTCTAAGAGCTTGGGGCCTGAAGCGCGGCCCGGTAGTCGCACGCAAAAATAAAGGTAAAAAATGGCTCCAGCGCTTATCCATAAAGCGCCAGCAGCTATTATTTTTGAATGAGTGTGCTCCCGGATGGCGCGGAGCTTTCTTCCATTTCAGCGGTGCGCTTGTCCACGGCTTCCCGCAGGGCCTTGCCGGGCTTGAAATGGGGCACACGCTTTTCCGGAATGGCAACCGCTTCACCGCTGCGCGGGTTGCGACCCATGCGGGGCGGTCGGTGGTTGACCGAGAAACTGCCAAAGCCCCGGATTTCGATGCGGTGCCCACGCACCAGGGCCTCACCCACGGCGTCCAGAATGGTCTTGACGGCGTATTCGGCATCGCGGTGGGTGAGCTGGCCGAAACGGGCGGCCAGTTCTTCGACGAGGTCTGAGCGGGTCATGGAATCTTGGGGCATGGGCGGGCTGCGCTGGGCAGGTCTTTCATAAAAAGAGCGGGCGCCAAGGCGCCCGCTGTCTGACCGTATGAGGAGCCTTTGCACGAGTCATCGCGCAGAGACTTCTTGACGGGTCAGCGCTTTACTTTTCCGAGTTGTCCAGCTTGGCGCGCAGCAGGGCGCCCAGGCTGGTCGTACCGGCGCTTTCGCGGCTCGATTGCTGGCTCAGGTTGGCCATGGCGCCTTGTTCGTCGGCCATGTCCTTTTGCTTGATCGACAGCTGGATGTTGCGGGTCTTGCGATCCACGTTCACCACCACGGCCGTGACTTCGTCGCCTTCCTTGAGCACGTTGCGGGCATCTTCCACGCGGTCGCGGGAGATTTCCGAAGCGCGCAGGTAACCCACGATGTCTTCGCCGAGGTCGATTTCAGCGCCACGGGCATCCACGGTCTTGACCTTGCCGGTCACCGTCTGGCCCTTGTCGTTCACGGTCACGAAGGTCGTGAATGGGTCGCCGTCGAGCTGCTTGATGCCCAGCGAGATGCGTTCGCGGTCCACGTCCACGGCCAGCACGATCGCTTCCACTTCCTGGCCCTTCTTGTAGTTACGAACTGCGGCTTCGCCAGCTTCGTTCCACGAGAGGTCAGACAGGTGCACCAGGCCGTCGATGCCGGCAGCCAGGCCCACGAACACGCCGAAGTCGGTGATCGACTTGATAGGACCCTTCACGCGGTCGCCGCGCTTCGTGTCCTGTGCGAATTCTTGCCATGGGTTGGCCTTGCACTGCTTCATGCCCAGGCTGATGCGGCGCTTGTCTTCGTCGATTTCGAGGACCATGACTTCGACTTCGTCGCCCAGCGAAACCAGCTTGGCGGGAGCGATGTTCTTGTTGGTCCAGTCCATTTCAGACACGTGCACCAGGCCTTCGATGCCGGGTTCGAGTTCGACGAACGCGCCGTAGTCGGCAATGTTCGTGATCTTGCCGAACAGGCGGGTGCCTTGGGGGTAGCGGCGGTTCACGCCCATCCATGGGTCGTCGCCCATCTGCTTCAGACCCAGCGAGACACGGTTCTTCTCGGTATCGAACTTCAGGATCTTGGCCGTGATTTCCTGGCCAGCGGTCACCACTTCGGAAGGGTGACGCACGCGGCGCCATGCCATGTCGGTGATGTGCAGCAGGCCGTCGATGCCGCCCAGGTCCACGAACGCACCGTATTCGGTGATGTTCTTGACCACGCCCTGAACGATGGAGCCTTCCTTCAGGGTTTCCATCAGCTTGGCGCGCTCTTCGCCCATGGAGGCTTCCACCACAGCGCGGCGGCTCAGCACCACGTTGTTGCGCTTGCGGTCCAGCTTGATGACCTTGAATTCCATGGTCTTGTTTTCGTACGGCGTCAGATCCTTGATCGGACGGGTATCGATCAGCGAACCGGGCAGGAATGCGCGGATGCCGTTGACCAGAACGGTCAGACCGCCCTTGACCTTGCCGCTGGTCGTGCCAGTGACGAATTCGCCGGATTCCAGGGCCTTTTCCAGGCTCATCCACGAAGCCAGACGCTTGGCGGTGTCGCGCGACAGGATGGTGTCGCCGTAGCCGTTTTCGATGGAGCCAATGGCCACCGACACGAAGTCACCCACTTGGACTTCGACTTCGCCCTTGTCGTTCTTGAACTCTTCCAGCGGCACGTAGGCTTCAGACTTGAGGCCAGCGTTCACGACCACGAAGTTGTGCTCGACGCGCACGACTTCAGCGGTGATGACTTCGCCTGGGCGCATTTCCGTGCGCGTCAAGGATTCTTCAAAAAGGGCGGCAAAAGATTCGGACATGTGTTTCCTTGCCACAAACAGGATTCCGGCAGCACCATTGCTGTCGTTTTTATAGCTGTTTGCGGTGGTTTTTTGCGGCTGGGCCGCGGGTTAGGTTATCGATCCACACCACCGGTGCGCTGGCGCGCGAGAGGGGTGGCGTGGGCCTGTGGCAGGGCCTTGCAGACCTGCCTGGAGCCCGAGGGCTCCACGGTGTCAGCCCTTTGCCACAGCTGCAGAAAAGGGCTGGCGCTCTTGCCACCAGGTCAGCACCTGTTCGACGGCTTCATCAATCGTCAAATGGGAGTTGTCCAGGACCAGAGCGTCCTGCGCGGGCTTGAGGGGTGCAACCGGGCGAGAGCTATCTCGCAGGTCACGCGCTTCAAGGTCCGCGCGAAGGTCGTCGATACTAGCCGAAAAACCCTTTGAAATCAACTGTTTATAACGCCGCTCTGCGCGGCAGGCGGCGCTGGCCGTCAGGTAGACCTTCAAAGGGGCCTCGGGGAAGATCACGGTGCCCATGTCACGACCGTCAGCCACCAGCCCCGGCAGGCGCCGGAAGCTGTGCTGCAGCGCCACCAACGCCTGCCGCACGGCGGGCAGGGCGGACACGCGCGAGGCGTTCATGCCGGCCTCTTCGGTGCGGATGGCCTCCGTGACGTCGTCGCTTCCCAGCCACACCCGGCCGGCCTCGAAGCGCACGGGCAGGGTTTCGGCCATCTGGGCAATGCGGGCCTCATGCCCTGCGTCGATCTTCAGACCGGCACGAAGGGCGGCCAGTGCGGTGATGCGGTACATGGCGCCCGAGTCCAGAAAACGATAACCCAGCCGTTGTGCCACGGCGGCGGCCACCGTGCCCTTGCCCGAGGCCGTGGGGCCGTCAATGCAGATCACCGGCACCCGGTCGGTGGCCGCGTGCGACACGGAGAACAGCGTCTCGAAGTAGTCGGGAAAGGTCTTGGCCACGCACTTGGGGTCTTCGATGCGCACGGGCACGCCCGCCGGGTTGAACGCCGCCAGCGAGAAGCACATGGCCACTCGGTGGTCGTCGTAGGTGTGGATGCTGGCCGCTTTCCAGTCTTGGGCTTCGGCGGGTGGCGTGACGCGGATGAAATCCGCCCCTTCTTCCACCGTGGCTCCGAGCTTGCGCAGCTCGGTGGCCATGGCGGCGATGCGGTCGGTTTCCTTCACGCGCCAGCTGGCAATGTTGCGCAGCGTGGTAGTGCCCTCGGCATACAGCGCCATCACGGCCAGCGTCATCGCGGCATCGGGGATGTGGTTGCAGTCCAGGTCGATGGCCTTGAGTGGCCAGCCCTGGCCCGGTTCACCCCGCTGGATGTGCAGCCAGTTGGGACCACCGGTGACCACCGCACCCATGGCGCGGGCGGCATCGACAAAACGGATGTCGCCCTGGATCGAATCGAGGCCCACGCCCTGAATCTTGATGCCATTTTGGCCGTCAGCGCTTGATGTGATTGCGCCAAGCGCTATGAAATAACTAGCAGATGAGGCATCCGCCTCAACATGGATGGTGCCGGGCGACTGGTAGCGGCTGCCCGCTGCAATCGTGAACCGCTGCCAGTCCTGGTGCTCGACCACGATGCCGAAGCGTGCCAGAAGCTGGAGGGTGATGGCGATGTACGGCTTGGAGATCAGCTCCCCCACCACCTCGATCACGATGCTTTGCGTGCCTGCCGCCAGTGGCAATGCCATGAGCAGGGCGGTCAGGAACTGGCTGGACACATCGCCGCGCACGCGGATGGGAGCAGCCAGTGCCAGCGCCGGGACGCCATTGGCGTGGGCGATGCGCAACGGCGGGTAGCCGTCGTTGCCCAGGTAGTCGATCTGGCAGCCAAGCTGGCGCAGTGCATCCACCAGGTCGCCAATAGGGCGTTCGTGCATGCGCGGAACGCCCGACAGCTCAAATTCACCACCCAGCAGCGCCAGCGCGGCCGTGAGGGGGCGCATGGCGGTGCCGGCATTGCCCATGAAGAGCTTGGCGGGTGACTGGGGCAGGCGGCCACCCAGGCCGGTGATGCGCACGGTGTTGCCTGCTTCATCCACCGTGCAGCCGATCTGGCGCAGCGCGTCCAGCATCACGCGTGTGTCGTCTGACGCCAGCAGGTCGTTCACGGTGGTCGTGCCATTGCTCAGCGCGGCGAGCAGCAGCACCCGGTTGGAGATGCTCTTGGAGCCTGGCAGGTGGACTTCACCTGCGGCGGCTTGCAAGGGCGGCAGATCGAGGAATGCGGTGCTGTACATCGTGGTGGTGTGTCCATTGCAGCTCAAAGAGCTTTTTTTGCAGCCAGAGCCTGAGCAACTGGCATAGCCCAATCCCAGTGCACCCGTGGCGCTGGCTCTGCCAGGCCACCGGGTGCGTCCCCCTTGGGGGAAGGCGCCGAAAGCGACTCAGCGGGTCATTTCCGCTTTGCCCCCATGCGCCAATGCGCCCGGGTCTCGCTGGCCAGCGTCAGCATGTCTTCCAGCGCCTGGGCATCGCCTTTTTCCATGGCCTGCTCGATGGTACGCAGCGCCTGCTGGAACAGTTTGGACTGTGCGATCAGCTCCTCGCGGTTGGACAGCAGGATGTCGCGCCACACCTTGGGGTCGCTGGCCGCGATGCGCGTGAAGTCCCGAAACCCCGGGCCCGCCAGCGACAGGAAGTCGTCCCCATGGGCTTGGCCAGTGATGCTGTTCATCATGGCAAACGCCAGCAAATGGGGCAGGTGGCTGACGGCCGCAAAGGCGGCATCGTGCGACTCGGGCGACATGCTGGTCACGCGGCTGCCCAGCGCGGTCCAGATGTCCTGGGCCTTTTGCAGCTGAGCGGTGAAGGTGCGCTCGGTGGGCGTGAGGATGACCTGGCGCCCACTGTAAAGGTCGGCCTCGGCATGTTCCACGCCCGAGACCTCGCGCCCTGTGATCGGGTGCGCGGGCACAAAAGAGCCCACCTGGTCGCGCAGTGCGCGGCGGGCCGCCTGAACCACGTCGGCCTTGGTGGAGCCCACATCCATGATCAGCATCTGGGGCGTAACCAGGTGCTTGATGGCCTTGAGCGTGGCCTCGGTTGCAGCCACCGGCACGGCCACCAGCACAATGTCAGCGCCCGCCACGGCCAGCAGGGCGGACGGCGCCTCGACATCGATCACCCCTAGCTGGCGCGCGCGGTCGGTGGTGGACGGCGACTTGCTGTAGCCCACCACGCGTTTGACCAGGCCGGCCTTTTTCATGGCGAGGGCGAAGGAGCCGCCCATGAGCCCGCAGCCGATCAGTCCCAATTGTTCAAACATGGCGGCGGCTCCTTACGACCCAACCGGATAGGTACCCAGGACCTTGTAGAACGCGCAAAGACTGCGCAGTTCTTCCAGGGCCCGGGCCACGTGGGGTTGCGCGGGATGGCCGTCGAGGTCGATGTAGAAGTAGTACTCCCACTGCCCGGTGCGCGCGGGGCGCGACTCAAAGCGCGTCATGGACACGCCATGGGTTTTGAGCGGCACGAGCAGATCGTGCACGGCACCAGGGCGGTTGGGCACCGACACCACGAGACTGGTGCAGTCCTTGCCCGAAGGCGGCGGCGTCTGCAGCGTGTGCGGCAGGCAGATGATGGCAAAGCGCGTGCGGTTGTATGCATCATCCTGGATCGCGTGGGCCACGATGTGCAGGCCGAACTGCTGCGCGGCACGCTCGCTGGACAGGGCGGCCCAGGCCGGATTGGTGGTGGCCAGGCGCGCCCCCTCGGCGTTGCTAGACACCGGACGGCGCTCGGCGTGCGGCAGGTGCTTGGACAGCCACGCCTGGCACTGGGCCAAGGCCTGCGGGTGCGCCAGCACGGCCTCGATGCCATCGAGCGAATTGCTGGTGCGCAGCAGGTTGTGGCGCACGAGCAGGCTGACTTCGCCCACCACGTGCGTGGGGGTGTGCAGGAAGAGGTCGAGCGAGCGGGTGACCACGCCTTCGGTGGAGTTTTCCACGCCCACCACCCCGTATTGCGCGCTGCCAGCGGCTGTGGCGTGGAACACTTCGTCGAAGTTGGCGCAGTACATCAGGTCGGCCGCGCCGCCAAAGAACTCGATCGCAGCCTGTTCGCAGAACGTGCCCTCGGGGCCCAGCACGGCCACACGCTGGGGTGATTCGAGCGCCAGGCAGGCGGACATGATCTCGCGCCAGATGGCAGCGACGTGCGCGCCCCTGAGCGGCCCGGGGTTGGCGTTGGTGATCTTGTCGATGACCTGGGCTACACGGTCGGGTCGGAAAAAGGGCGTGCCCTCGCGCTTTTTGACTTCACCCACCTGTTCGGCCACCAGCGCCCTCTGGTTCAGCAGCGTGAGCAGTTGCTGGTCGATGCTGTCGATCTGCACGCGCAGGCTGGCGAGGTCGGGTGAGGCTTGCGGATTGTTCATGAATGGGAGATCGGTGCGGGGCTGTTGTTGGGTGGGTGAGCCACTGGCGCGCACGCCTTGTCAGGCGTGTTTTTGTTCAAATTCTCGCATGTAGTCCACCAGTGCCTGCACGCCCTCCAGCGGCATGGCGTTGTAGATGCTGGCACGCATCCCGCCCACGGACTTGTGGCCCTTGAGCTGAAGAAGGCCGCGCTCCTTGGCGCCCGCCAGAAACGCATCGTTGCGACTTTCGTCACGCAAAAAGAACGGGATGTTCATGCGCGAGCGGTAGTTGGCCGCCACTTTGTTGACGTACAACTGGGACTGGTCGATGGCGTTGTACAGCAGCGCGGCCTTGGCGATGTTGCGTTGCTCCATGGCGGCCACCCCGCTGAGGGCGCCTTCGGTCTGACGCTTGAGCCATTGGAACGTCAGCCCCGCAACATAGATGCCCCATGTGGGCGGCGTGTTGTACATCGACTGGTTGTCCGCCACCGTCTTGTAGTCGAAAGCGCTCGGACAGGCGGGCAGGGCATGCCCCAGCAGGTCGTCGCGCACGATCACCAGCGTGAGTCCGGCGGGCCCGAGGTTCTTCTGCGCGCCCCCGAAGGCCAGGCCGACACGCGACCAGTCCACAGGCCGGGACGCAACGTGGGAGGAAAAATCAATCACCAAAGGGGCATCACTGCCCAGGGCCTTCAGGTCGGGGAGCTCGTGGAACTCGGTGCCGTTGATGGTCTCGTTGCTGCAGATGTGCAGGTAACTCGCGCCCCGGCTGACCGTCCACGACGTCGGATCGGGCACGGTGGTGAAGCCCGTGTCTTCGGAAGAAGCCACGATGTTCACTTCGGATGCGTATTTGCGTGCTTCCTTCTGCGATTTCTGGCTCCAGCTGCCGGTCACGACAAAATCGACCGCGCCGGCGCGTGAGAGGTTGAGCGGGACGATCGCGTTCTCGGCAAGGCCGCCGCCTTGCATGAACAGGATCTTGAAGTTGGCTGGCACGGCCAGAAGCTCGCGCAGATCGGCTTCCGCCTGTTCGTAGATCGACAGGAACTCTTTGCCCCGATGGCTCATTTCCATCACACCCATGCCGCTACCGTGCCAGTCCAGCATCTCGGCGGCGGCCTGCTCCAGGACTTCGGTAGGAATGGCGGCCGGGCCGGCCGAGAAGTTGTATGGGCGCTTCATATTCTTCGCAAAAAAGGCTGCCAGCGCTTACTGGGTAAGCGCTAACAGCTCCACTTTTAATAGCATTTCATGGTGTTGCGCGTTCGGTGCTGCAACACGCGGATTTGGCTCAGGCGTCGGGGGTGTCCGTGGCATCTGCCGCAGGCGGTACGCCACCATCGCTGGTGTCTTCGCCGTCCGCCTCGGCCGCATTGGCATCGTTTTCGACAATGCGCTGCAAGCCGCTCAGCTGGGATCCCTCGTCCAGCGCGATCAGCGTGACACCCTGCGTGGCACGGCCCAGTTCACGGATCTCGGAGACGCGGGTGCGAACCAGCACGCCCTTGTCGGTGATCAGCATGATCTCGTCGTCGGCATGCACCAGGGTGGCCGCGACTACCTTGCCGTTGCGCTCGCTCTGCTGGATGGCAATCATCCCCTTGGTGCCACGGCCGTGGCGGGTGTATTCGGTGATGCTGGTGCGCTTGCCGTAGCCGTTTTCAGTCGCGGTGAGCACACTTTGCGTTTCATCTTCGGCGACCAGCATCGCGATCACGCTCTGGCCGTCTTCCAGCATCATGCCGCGCACACCACGCGCCGCACGCCCCAGCGGGCGCACGTCGTTTTCGTCGAAGCGCACGGCCTTGCCACCATCGCTGAACAGCATTACGTCGTGCTTGCCGTCCGTGAGCGCTGCGCCGATCAGGTAATCGCCATCATCCAGGTTGACGGCAATGATGCCGCCCTTGCGCGGGTTGCTGAACTCGTCCAGCGCCGTCTTCTTCACGGTGCCCATGCTAGTGGCCATGAACACGTAGTGGTCGGCCGGGAAGGTGCGCATGTCGCCGGTCAGCGGCAGCACCACGTTGATCTTCTCGCCGTCCTGCAACGGGAACATGTTGACGATGGGGCGGCCGCGCGATCCGCGCGAGCCGGCCGGCACTTCCCAAACCTTGAGCCAGTACAGGCGGCCGCGGTTGGAGAAGCACAGGATGTAGTCGTGCGTGTTGGCGATGAAGAGCTGGTCGATCCAGTCGTCTTCCTTGGTCGCCGTGGCCTGCTTGCCGCGTCCGCCACGCTTTTGGGCACGGTATTCGGACAGGGGCTGGCTCTTGATGTAGCCGGTGTGGCTGAGCGTCACCACCATGTCGGTGGGGGTGATCAGGTCTTCGGTGGACAGGTCTTGCGCGCTGTACTCGACGATGCTGCGGCGAGCGCCTAGCTTGTGCTGGCCGAATTCCTGCTTGATGGAGGTGAGTTCGTCGCCAATGATGGTGGAGACGCGCTCGGGCTTTGCCAGGATGTCCAGCAGGTCTTCGATGACCGCCATGACCTCCTTGTACTCGGCGACGATCTTGTCCTGCTCCAGGCCGGTCAGGCGCTGTAGGCGCATTTGCAGGATTTCTTGCGCCTGGGTTTCAGACAGGCGGTACAGGCCGTCCTGGCCCATGCCGAATTCCTTTTCCAGACCGTCGGGGCGATAGTCGTCGGCGTCGATCACGCCACCGTCGGCACGCGTGCGGGTGAGCATCTCGCGCACCAGCTTGCTGTCCCAGGCGCGGGTCATCAGCTCGGCCTTGGCCACGGGCGGGGTGGGAGCGTTGCGGATGATGGCAATGAAGTCGTCAATGTTGGCCAGGGCCACGGCCAGGCCTTCGAGCACGTGGCCGCGGTCGCGTGCCTTGCGCAGCTCGAACACCGTGCGGCGTGTCACCACCTCGCGGCGGTGCTGCAAAAAGACGCTGATCAGGTCGCGCAGATTGCACAGGCGTGGCTGGCCGTCTATCAGCGCCACCATGTTCATGCCAAAGGTGTCTTGCAGCTGCGTCTGCTTGTACAGGTTGTTGAGCACCACCTCGGGCACTTCGCCACGCTTGAGCTCGATCACCAGGCGCATACCCGACTTGTCAGACTCGTCCTGGATGTGGCTGATGCCTTCGATCTTCTTCTCGTGCACCAGCTCGGCCATGCGCTCCTGCAGGGTCTTCTTGTTGACCTGGTAGGGCAGCTCGTCCACGATGATCGCCTGGCGCTGACCCCGGTCGATGTCCTCGAAATGGCACTTGGCGCGCATCACCACCTTGCCGCGGCCGGTGCGGTAGCCGTCCTTCACGCCATTGATGCCGTAGATGATGCCAGCCGTAGGGAAGTCGGGCGCTGGAATGATTTCCATCAGCTCATCGACCGTGGCCTCAGGGTTGCGCAGCATGTGCAGGCAGCCGTCGACGACTTCGTTGAGGTTGTGCGGCGGAATATTGGTGGCCATGCCCACGGCGATACCGGCGGAACCATTGACCAGCAGATTCGGGAGTTTGCTGGGCAATACCAGCGGTTCTTTTTCACTCCCGTCGTAGTTGGGGCCGAAATCAACGGTTTCCTTGTCAATATCCCCCAGCATTTCGTGGGCGATTTTGGCCAGGCGGATTTCCGTATATCGCATGGCCGCTGCATTGTCACCATCCACAGAGCCAAAATTACCCTGGCCATCCACCAGCATGTGCCGCAGCGAGAAATCCTGGGCCATGCGAACAATGGTGTCATATACGGCCGAGTCACCGTGAGGGTGGTATTTACCGATCACGTCGCCCACGATACGAGCCGATTTCTTGTATGGCCGGTTCCAGTCGTTGTTGAGCTCGTGCATCGCGAACAGCACCCGGCGGTGCACCGGCTTCAAACCGTCGCGCGCGTCGGGCAGGGCCCGGCCTACGATCACGCTCATTGCGTAATCGAGGTAACTGCGCCGCATCTCCTCTTCAAGGCTGATCGGCAGGGTTTCTTTGGCAAACTGGGTCATGGGGGACTGCGGTGGCGGCGAAGGACAGTCATTTTAGAGCGAAGACCGTGTAGCGACCGCGCAACATATCGACGCAATTCCGAATTTGTCCTACGGAGCCGGAGCGCCCTGCGCCGCTTTTGGTCTGTTACGTATGGCACAATCGTTTGAACGTTTCGGGTGATGGTCACCCCAAGCGTCCTGATTCGCAGCGCGGCTGCGGCTTTTTCCCCAAGAGGAGAACCATGAAGAAACTGAACAAAGTGGCGATGTTGTTTGCCTCTGCAGCGCTCGCAACCGCCGCTGGCGCACAAACCGTTGACAACTGGAGAGATGCTTCTGGCCAACTGGTCTGGAAGAACGGCACCAATGAATACTGCTGGCGCAATGCCAACTGGACGCCTGCAACGGCTGCTCCTGGCTGTGATGGCGCTATCGTCGCTGCTGCACCAGCTCCTGCTGCCGCTCCTGCACCCGCTGCTGCTCCAGCTCCAGCTCCGGCTGCTGCTCCTGCGCCCGCAGCTGCACCAGCGCCCGCTGTGGCCACCAAGGTGACCTACGCTGCTGACGCATTCTTTGACTTCGACAAGTCTGTTCTGAAGCCCGAAGGCAAAGCCAAGCTGGATGACCTGGTTTCCAAGGTCAAGGACATCAACCTGGAAGTGATCATCGCCGTGGGTCACACTGACTCCGTGGGTTCTGATGCTTACAACCAGAAGCTGTCGGTGCGTCGTTCCGAAGCTGTGAAGGCTTACCTGGTGTCCAAGGGTATCGAAAAGAACCGCGTCTACACCGAAGGCAAGGGCGAAAAGCAACCTGTGGCTGACAATAAGACCGCCGAAGGCCGTGCGAAGAACCGTCGCGTGGAAATCGAAGTGGTCGGTACCCGCGCTTCCAAGTAATCCTCGGATTGCTTCACAAAAAAGCCCCGGTAACGGGGCTTTTTTGCGTCTGCGTCTGTTCGATAGGGTCCCGTGATGGAGAATCGGAAGAATGACTGACACCCTCAATGCAGATCCGGCCGAGCTGGCCAAGTTTTCAGAGCTGGCGCACCGTTGGTGGGATCCCGAAAGCGAGTTTCGCCCGCTGCATCAAATCAATCCGTTAAGACTTGACTGGATCAACTCTCAGTGCTCTTTGGCGGGTAAGCGTGTGCTTGATGTGGGCTGCGGAGGCGGAATACTGGCCGATTCCATGGCTCGCAAGGGAGCGGATGTGCTGGGCATCGATCTCGCGTCCAAGGCCCTTCGAGTAGCCCAGCTACATGCGCTGGAGGCCCAGACCGCTAATGTCGAGTACCGCGAAATCAGTGTCGAGGCGCTCGCCAAGGAGCAGCCGGCCAGTTTTGACGCCGTGACATGCATGGAGATGCTGGAGCACGTTCCCGATCCGGCGTCGGTCGTTCGTGCGTGCTCTGAACTTGTAAAGCCAGGAGGTTGGGTGTTTTTTTCCACCATCCATCGCAATGCCAAGGCATTTTTGCTTGCGATCGTGGGGGCCGAGTACGTTCTGAACATGTTGCCGCGCGGAACCCATGAGTACGCCAAGATGATTCGCCCCAGCGAACTTGCTGCACATTGCCGCAGTGCTGGCCTGCATGTCCAGCAAACACGGGGCCTGGAATACAACCCCATCACGCAGCGCTACTGGCTCAGTGGAGACACCGGCGTCAACTATCTGTTTTCCACCTGCCGTGGCGCTTGATGAACACCATGTTTTCCGCCGTTCGCGCTGTATTGTTTGATCTGGATGGAACCCTGATTGACAGTGCCCCAGATCTGGGTGCTGCCGCCGACAAGATGCGCACCGACAGGGGTTTGCCTTCCTTGCCCCTGGAGCGCTACCGTCCAATGGCGGGTGCCGGCGCTCGTGGCATGCTGGGCGAGGCATTCGGCATGAAACCTGACCATCCTGAGTTTGTGGCGTTGCGCGAAGAGTTCTTTATGAACTACGAGTTATGCATGACCGAGCGCACCAGCGTCTTTGATGGGGTGCATGAGCTGGTCGCAGAGATCCTTCGCCGCAATCTCGCTTGGGGGGTGGTGACCAACAAGTCTGCCCGCTTCACCGATCCGCTCACCCGCTCCATTCCATTGTTCGCGACAGCCGGAACGGTTATTAGCGGCGACACCACACCCCATGCAAAACCCCATCCCGCCCCTCTGCTTGAAGCGGCAGCACGCTTGAAGCTAGAGCCTGCCCAGTGCATTTATGTAGGTGACGATGAGCGCGACATCGTTGCAGGACACGCGGCCGGCATGGGCACTGTGGCGGCAGCGTATGGTTACCTGGGGGCCAAAACCGACCTGAAGCGCTGGGGTGCCCACGCTGAAATTAAATCTCCTGGAGAGCTCTTGCAATTACTGGGGAGCGCCTAAAATACAGGGCCTGGGGCTGTCCTGGTTTCGACGTGGGTTCGGAATCGGTGTGGTGCATGTCGAGCTTGAGTCACGCTCGTAAATCTCGATTTAACAAACTAACTGCAAACGACGAACGTTTCGCACTCGCTGCTTAATTGCCAGTGAGCCTTGCAACAGTTGGCCGATGGGCTGGGCAAGGGGGTTCTGAGCAATCAGTGCCTCCCGGCTGCAAGGATAATTACATGGGCTGGCTCTGATCCGGGTACCTTGGGTTGGAGCGAGAAAATAGGGTGCTGGCGGCCTGTGTAGCGTGCGACTGCGCGACACAGGCGGTGAGACTCAAATCAGATCGCTAAACATGTAGATCTGCCCGAAGAAGGCTTGCGGACGCGGGTTCAATTCCCGCCAGCTCCACCACTATTTGAAAAACCAACCTTTCTCGGTTGGTTTTTTTTCGCCCTTTCGCCCAGTGTTGGGACCGTGTCCTGGCATCGCCTTGAGAGCGCCACCCTGCGAGGGCGGCGTTTTTGCCCCCGCCGACGCCTCTCTGTTCTCCGTTTTCTCTGGTTTGTTCGGCTTGAAGTCCAGATTTATGCCGAGCAGTGTCATCAGATGCTGCGCGCTGCTGGGTTCGAACTCGAGGAAGTCAGTCTCGTTGTAACGAACGTGGCGTAAAAAAAGTGTGCCAGACCGGAGCTCGCTCCCCAGCAGCTAACGCTTTTTTCATTGGCAACTAACAGCCAGCGTTTCATTACCACAATCTCAGGACCAGGGTTCCGGGAGGGTTGCCGGTGCCAGTACAGGGATTGAGCCACGGCAATATGGGTCGCGTCGATGGCTTTGCAACCGGATGCCGTTGCTGCGGTGCTCGGATATTGCCGTTCCGGGGCACGTTACGGCCTTGACGCGTAGGAAATCGTCCTACAAATTGATGCGACTCACAAGCCTTGAGCCAGCGGCGTTCCAAAAATACGATGAATCATCTGTATAGCTGGCACCGCCAGATGAAAGGGCCGTATGAGCAGTTGGTACAAATTGGCGCTTGGCAACGACGATGAGGCCTTTGAGCCAGCCCTGCGAATCCAGCAGATGTTCATGTCGAAATTCCTGATGTGTCCTCCCGGTTCTGGAAGGGCACTTTTTTCTTGCTATGACAAGCAGCACGACAACCTCTGGTTGTACTTCTCCCCCGCAGCGGAGGACATTGCGTTGCGGGTGTACGCAAAGCCGTGTGAACCGCCGACTGCATTGGAGTGCATCGGACTGCTGGCAGGGGAGGGAGATGCTCTGGGCGGTTCGGTCGAATTCCCCTTACTGAAGAAGGCGGCATGAGTTCAATGCGACAAGGGTTTATGCAAATTAGGTTTGCTATTGCCGCAATTGTGTAGGTCGGCTCCTGCAAACTTGTGGTCGTGGTTCCGACAGCGCACCGACTCGCACCATGCCCCAATGAACGCATTGTTCGACGTTGGCCTTAAGAGGACTGCACATGTTTTCCTACCAGCCGCCTATTTCTCACCATCTCGAAGATGGCAATGGGGCGCCATTTCTACAGATGGGCCAGCCCGCAGGAATTGCGTCGCAACGCCAGCAAACTGATGACCTGCGGGCATGGCGCAATGACAGCCACGGGCTAGAGCGGGAACTTCAGTTTACCGATCTGGACCATAAGGACGTGCAGGCGATGGGCTGATGGCCCAGCCTTTGACAAATCCATTTGCCAAATAGCGGGGTTATGTCGGTATTGACCTTACATATCCGACCGGAAGGCGCGCAGCAATATCTGGCCAGAGTTTTTGATGGAAAACTGCTCGTGGGCGTTCCCACCGTGCACGCGCAGATCCATGGTGCAATCGAAGCGTACGGCAGCGGTGGCGGCATACAGGGAGTGAGCGCTTTTAACATCTGGTACGGTGGCTGGAGCGTGGGCGCCATCCCCCTTGCCCGGATGCGAACCGAGTCGACCGACCTGGCAAAACGTCTGTTGGTTTTATCTGCCGTAGTTCGCTGATTCGGTTGCTGCGCCTTTGGCATGTGTTGTGATCTTGTGCCTGTAAGAAACAAACCGAAATAAACCGATACCGCACCGAGACCTCATCTGTGGTGCGTCTTGGCACCATCAGGTTCATGTTCCACAGCATCCATGAAAAGGACTGCAACATGAAACCCTGGATCCACAAAACCCTGATCGGCATTTTTGGTGCCTCCATCGCCCTTGGCGGCCTGACCGCGTGTTCCAGCAGCCACCATCACCGTGGCCCGATGGGCGCCGAAAAGATGGCGGAGATGCGTGGCAAGGTCTTGAGCCGCGTCAGCAGCAAGCTCGACCTCAATGAAATGCAAAACATCAAGCTCCATGCGCTCGCAGACAAGCTGGAGGCCCAGCGCGCTGCCTTCATCGGCGAAGTGGCAAACCCACGCACAGAGATCCAGTCGATCATGGCGGGCGCAACTTTTGATCGCGCACGGGCACAGACCTTGATTGAGGAGAAGACCCGCGCCGTCCAGGCCAATAGTCCTGAATTCATCAATGCGCTGGCCGATTTCTACGACAGCCTGAACCCTGAGCAGCAACAGAAGGTGCGAGAGCTTCTGCAGCGGCGCAAGGGCTGGATGGCGCGCGGCTGAAAGCGGATGCGCGCAATGTCACCTTCACAGGAGCCCCTGTATCGCCTCGCGCAGGGCGTGCGCCAACATGGTTCTGCGCTGCTGGCCGGGGCAACTGATCCCCACGATGAGCTGATGTCGCTGGTGTGGGGGCCGCGTTTTGACCGGGAGCATGCACTGGGCCTGATCGCGCAGCAGCCGCAGGCCGCTGCACAGGCGTTGCCCGCACTACTGGCCGCTGCCGACCACTTTGACGCGCTTCATCCTGTGGTGCAGGGCCGGCTGCGCCGATTGATCGTGCGCCACCGATTGTTGGGTGGGCACGCGGGAGCGGGATCCAGGCGCATGGAGCAGGCATCTGATGGTGTGAAAATTGCGCATGCACCGCATCCTGCTTATTGACGACGACGCCCAGCTGGGGCCGCCACTGGCCCTCTATTTCCGACGTTTCGAGCTGGAATTGGTCCATGCCCTTAAACCGAGTGACGGTCTCGCCCAGCTGGCGGCAGGCGGATTTGATGCCGCCATCCTGGATGTCATGCTGCCTGAAATGGACGGGTTTGAACTGTGCCGCACGATACGCAGACAGGGCGATCTGCCCGTCGTGATGCTGACGGCGCGGGGCGAAGTGATGGACCGCGTGGTGGGGCTGGAGCTGGGGGCCGATGACTACCTGCCCAAGCCGTTTGAGCCGCGTGAACTGGTGGCCCGGTTGCAGACCGTGCTGCGCCGACGCCGGGCCAGCTCGCCAGCCAGTGCGGGTGACGCGCTCCTGGAGTTCGATGGCTTGAGCATTGATGCAGCCCGCCGCAGTGTGACGCGCCTGGGCGCAGTACTCGACCTAACCGGTACCGAGTTCGATTTGCTGCACCTTCTGGCCCGGGAGCCGGGCAGGGTGTTCAGCCGTGATGACATCCTTAACCAGCTGCGTGGGCACGATGCCGAGCTGTACACGCGTGCGGTGGACATCGTGGTCAGCCGCCTGCGCAAAAAGCTCGAGCCGCTGGACTGCATCAAGACCCTGCGCAACGCGGGCTATTCCCTGGCGTTGCGCAGGGCTGCCAGTGCGGCAGGCGGGCCCTCTGCAGCAGCCTTGCCATGAAGTCCTCGGGTTCCGCGCCCGGCGGCGATGCGCACTGCCCCTGGCACCGGCGGGCGCGCGACGCTGTCGGATATTCGCTGCGCATCCGCCTGGTGCTGGTGTTCATGGCACTGGCCGTGACGGTGGCTGTGGCCTTCATGGGTGGAATGCAGAAGGTGGTGGCACTGGGGTGGAAAGAGGCTGCGCGCCCGCTGCTCATGGACTATGTGGACCGCCTCACCGCCGAGATCGGCAGCCCGCCCAGCATCGAGCGCGCCCGCGCCATTGCCGATCGGCTGCCCGTCACACTGCGCATTGAGGGGCCGCAGATCCAATGGGATTCGCACCCCGGCCAGCCGCGCCCGCACTGGATGAGCGACAAGGTCCAGCGCCAGGACCACTGGAGCCGCGATGACACCGGCTATCGACTGCTGGAGCGCACCACGCCCGATGGCCACCGCATCGAGTTCGGGCTCAATGCGCTCTCATGGGACAAGCGCCCGCGCATCGCCTGGGGCACGCTCACAGTCCTGCTCTTGCTCACGGCGCTGGCCTTTGTGTACGTGCGCCACCTGCTGCGTCCGCTGGATGACATCCGGCGCGGCGCGCGGCGTTTCGGCAATGGGGATTTTGGCGAGCCGATTCCGGTGCGCCATGGGCACAGGCCCGATGAGCTTGGCCAGCTGGCGCGCACTATCAACACCATGGGCGAGGACATTCACCAGATGCTGGATGCCAAGCGCGCGCTGTTGCTGGCCATGAGCCACGAGCTGCGCAGCCCTCTCACACGCGCGCGCCTCAACGCCGAACTGCTGCCCGAGTCGGCTGATGTGCAGGCCCAGCGTTCGGCCCTGATGCGCGACCTGGGAGAAATGGCCCGGCTTATCACCGACCTGCTGGAAAGCGAGCGCCTTGCAGGGCGCCATGCCGCGCTCTACCGCGAGCCCACCGATCTGACCGAACTGGCGCGTGAGGTGGTGGCAGACCTGCAGGTGCGTCACCCCGGGGCCGCGGCGGTCGCATTGCGGGTACCAGCGCCATTGCCCGCCTGCATGCTCGACCGATCCCGCGTGCGACTGCTGATGCGCAATCTGCTGGACAACAGCCTGCGCCACAGCGACCCGACGGCCGCTGCGCCACAGATTGAACTGCGGGTGAGTCAAGGCGTGGTTGAAATCGAGGTGCGGGACCACGGCCCTGGCGTACCCCCCGAGCATCTGGTGCATCTGGCGGAGGCGTTCTACCGCCCTGATACATCGCGCCAGCGCACCACGGGCGGGGTGGGGCTGGGTCTGTACCTGTGTCGCCTGGTTGCACAAGCCCACGGCGGCACTTTGCTGGTGCGCAATGCGGAGCCGGGCTTGTGTGTTACTGCGCGCCTGCCGTGCTCGGAGGCGGTACAGCAACCAGCCCTTGACGGCGCACGCTGAGCGCGGCGTAGCACCCGGTTGGTGCGCAGATAGGCCCGGACAGTTGCGGCGGCGGGGATGGAGCGCAACGTTGCGGTGGGTTGGCCAGAATCCATCGGTTATTCAGAATGTTGGTCAAATTGCCTTCCAGCGCTTTGCTGTAAAGCGCTGACAGCTATTGTTTGTATAGTATTTTCGACCTCTGAACCCTCTCGCACAGCTGCGTTTTGGAGCCGCTGGCCCCGATCTTGCTGAAGATGGGAACCACCACCAAAGGGGATGCAGGTCTGGTGTTTACCCTGTATATACAGGTATGCTCCGCCTGTCATCATCGCAACCGGACGCGGGCGCGTCCCCGGATGGGTGGGCCAACGTACTTTCTTCATACACAGGAGCAGATGATGACTCGATCGGTTGCGAAATGGACTTCGCTGGCAGCGGCAACAGCATGCATGGTGGCCTTGGCCACACCGGCGCAGGCGCAGGACACCAAGATTGTGCTGGGCATGTCCGGCTGGACAGGCTTTGCGCCACTCACGCTGGCCGACAAGGCGGGCATCTTCAAGAAGAACGGCCTGGATGTGGAGATCAAGATGATCCCGCAGAAGGACCGCCACCTTGCGCTGGCATCCAAAGCCATCCAGTGCGCTGCCACCACGGTCGAGACACACGTGGCATGGAACACCAACGGTGTCCCCATCGTCCAGATCTTCCAGCTCGACAAGTCCTACGGCGCCGACGGTATTGCCGTGCGCAACGACATCAAGACGTTTGCAGACCTCAAGGGCAAGACGGTGGCGGTGGATGCCCCCGGCACCGCTTCGTATTTCACGCTGGCGTGGCTGCTGTCCAAAAATGGCATGACCGTGAAAGATGTGAAGACGCTGACGCTGGCGCCACAGCCTGCCGCCCAGTCGTTTGTGGCCGGGCAGAACGATGCCGCCGTCACGTACGAACCCTACCTCTCCACCGTGCGTGCCAACCCCGGCGCCGGCAAGATTTTGGCCACCACGCTGGAGTTCCCGCACATCATGGACACCGTAGGCTGCGCACCCGATTGGCTCAAGGCCAATCCCAAGGCGGCAAAGGCCCTGGCGGATTCGTACTTCCAGGCCCTCGAAATGATCAGCGCCGACACCGCCAAGTCCAACGAGATCATGGGCGCTGCGGTCAAGCAGACGGGTGAGGCGTTCGCCAAGTCATCGAGCTTCCTGCGCTGGCAAGACAAGGCCGCCAATCAGAAATTCTTTGCGGGCGAACTGCAGCAGTTCATGAAAGACGCCGCGGCGATCCTGCTGGAAGCTGGCGTGATCCGCAAGCTGCCCGACAACTACACCGCCATGTACGACGACAGCTTCATCAAGTGACCGGCTGACCGCCGGAGCCCCACTCTCACCAACCCGCCACTTCGAGGATCCTTCGTATGAACCGCACCCTGGGGGCTCAGTCCCCGTTGGTCGAGTCGGTGCCGCTACCGCGGCGCCGGCTGCGGCCGCTGGAGCCTGTGAGCACGCGCACAAGATGGGTGCTCGGAGTGGCGTTCTTTGTGCTGTTCGTGGCCGCGTGGGCCGTGTTCACGCTGGGCGGGTTTGTGTCGCCCACCTTCCTGGCCAGCCCGGTCACCATGGTCCAGGAAGGCTGGCTTCTCTTCACCGAGTTTGGCTTTCTCCACGACATCGGCATGACGGTGTGGCGCGTTGTGGGCGGGTTCACCATGGCCGCCATCGTGGCGGTGCCGCTGGGCATTGCCATGGGGGCGCACAAGGGCGTCGAGGCTTTTCTGGAGCCCTTTGTCTCGTTTTGCCGCTACCTGCCGGCGTCGGCCTTCATTCCGCTGCTGATCCTGTGGGCGGGGCTGGGAGAGCTCCAGAAGCTGCTGGTCATCTTCATTGGGTCGGTGTTCCAGATCATCCTGATGGTGGCCGTCACGGTGGGCAACGCTCGCCGCGACCTCGTGGAGGCCGCCTACACGCTGGGCGCGACACCCACCGGCATCGTGCGCCGCGTGCTCATACCGGGTGCCGCGCCCGACATTGCGGAAACCCTGCGTCTGGTGCTGGGCTGGGCATGGACGTACATCATCGTGGCCGAGTTGATCGGCGCGTCATCCGGCATTGGCCACATGATCACCGACAGCCAGGCGCTGCTCAACACAGGCCAGATCATCTTCGGCATCATCATCATCGGCCTCATCGGGCTGGTGTCCGACTTCGCCTTCAAGGCGCTCAACCACCGTCTGTTTGCCTGGAGTTTTGTGCGATGAGCAGCGTATCCATCCAAGCCGTCTCGCGCACCTTTGAGGGGCACAAGGGCCAGCGCACGCAGGCCCTGCTGCCCGTCGATTTTGAAGTGCGTGACAACGACTTTGTCACCATCCTCGGCCCCTCGGGCTGCGGCAAGTCCACGCTGCTGCGCATCGTCGCGGGGCTGGACCACGCCACCAGCGGCCGCGTGTTGCTGGATGGGGTGCCCGTGGAAGGCCCCGGTGCCGATCGCGGCATGGTGTTCCAAAGCTACACGCTGTTCCCCTGGCTCACCATCGAGCAGAACATCCGCTTCGGCCTGCGCGAGCGCGGCATGCCCGAAGCGCAGCAAAAGGAACGCGCCGCGTACTTCATCGCCAAGGTGGGCCTGCGTGGCTTTGAGCAGCACTTTCCCAAGCAGCTGTCGGGTGGCATGCAGCAGCGCACCGCCATTGCGCGCGCACTGGCCAACGACCCCAAGATCTTGCTGATGGACGAGCCCTTCGGCGCGCTCGACAACCAGACCCGCGTGCTCATGCAAGAGCTGCTGCTGGGCATCTGGGAGGCCGAGCGCAAGACGGTGCTGTTCGTGACCCACGACATCGACGAAGCCATCTTCATGGCCAACCGCGTGGCCGTGTTCAGCGCCCGGCCGGGCCGCATCAAGACCGAGCTGGCGGTGGACTTGCCGCACCCGCGCCATTACACGATCAAGACCAGCCCCGAGTTCATGGACCTCAAGGCGCGCCTGACGGAGGAGATCCGCGCCGAATCCATGGCTGCGGATCTGCATTGAGCCTGACTGACTGCTTCCTACCATGAGCGCCCGTCCTTCCCGCCGCACCGCCGCCACTGCACCCCGCAGTGCCACGCCTGCCAAGGCCGTGGCGGCCGTGGCGGCGCCTGCGCAGGCCATGGCGCTATACGAGCAGGTCAAGGACCATATCTCGCGCAAGATCCAGGAAGGCATCTGGCGCGCGGGTGACCGCCTGCCCTCCGAGAACGAGCTGGTCACCCAGTTCGGCATCTCGCGCATGACGGTGAACCGCGCGCTGCGCGAGCTGGTGGAGCAGGGCCGCATCGTGCGCGTGGCCGGTGTGGGCAGCTTCGTGGCCGAGGACAAGCCGCAGTCCACGCTGCTGCAGATAGCCAATTTGGCCAGCGAAATCCGCCAGCGCGGGCACGACTACCGCTGCGACGTGCTGACGGTGGAGCGCACCTCCGCCACGCTGGAGGTGGCCGCCGCGCTGGACCTGCGCACGGGTGAGTCGGTGTTCCACTCGCTGTGCATCCACCGCGAAGACGGCCTGCCCGTGCAGCTGGAAGACCGCCACGTGAACCCACGCCAAGTGCCCCAGTTTGCCGCGCAGGACTTCACGCAGCTGCAGCCCTCCGAATACCTGGTGCGCAACGTGCCGTTCGACCAGATCGAGCATGTGGTCGACGCCGTCATGCCCACCGCCGAGCAGGCCGCGCTGCTGGAGATGTCTCCGCAGGAGCCCTGCCTGCTGCTGACCCGCCGCACCTGGTCGCGCGGCGTACCGATCACCGTGGTGCGCTGCCTGCACCCCGCCACCCGTTACCGCCTGGGCAGCCGCTTCCGAGCCGACGGTAACCCCGTCGCCGGTTGAATATGAAGCACCCCCTGAGTCGCTTCGCGCCTTCCCCCTCAAGGGGGACGACACCCTCACTGCGGGGCGGCCCTTGCTCGGTGTCTCTCGCGGGTGCCGTGGCAGTTCTACCCGCATCGGGATTGGCTGACAGGATTTGAAGAACAAAGTAACGCTGTTTATTTTTCGCTTGTACCTACTTGTATATACAGGATCAACGCCATGACACAGAACGCATCTCCCATCACCCTGCACCCCGGCCGCGTCACGCTGGCCGAGCTGCGCCACATCCACGCTGGCCCCGTGCAACTGGTGCTGGACGCGGCGGCCCGCGCGGGTTTGCAGAAGTCCCTGGCCACGGTGCAGCGCATCGTGGACGAAGACCAGGTGGTTTACGGCATCAACACCGGCTTCGGCAAGCTGGCCAGCACCAAGATCGCCCATGAGCGCCTGGCCGAGCTGCAGCGCAACTTGGTGCTGTCGCACAGCGTGGGCACGGGCGATGCGCTGCCCGACGATGTGGTGCGCCTCATCCTCGCGACCAAGGCCGTGAGCCTGGCGCGCGGCCACTCGGGCGTGCGGCCCGAGCTGGTGGATGCGTTGCTGGCGCTGGCCAACGCCAACGTGCTTCCTGTCATCCCGGCCAAAGGCTCGGTGGGTGCATCGGGCGACCTGGCGCCCTTGGCGCACCTGGCCTGTGTGCTGATCGGCGAAGGGCAGGCCAAGGTGGACGGCAAGGTGGTGTCGGGTGCCGAGGCCATGCGCTCCATTGGCCTGCAGCCCTTTGTGCTGGGCCCCAAGGAAGGGCTGGCGCTGCTCAACGGCACGCAGGTGTCCACCTCGCTCGCGCTGGCCGGTTTGTTTGGCGCCGAGAGCGTGTTTGCTGCCGCACTGGTCGCGGGTTGCCTGTCGCTGGAAGCCATCAAGGGTTCGGTCAAGCCGTTTGACGCACGCATCCACGAAGCACGCGGCCAGGCCGGGCAGATCGCCGTGGCCGCCGCCGTGCGTGCGCTGCTGGACGGCAGCGCCATCGACCCCTCGCACCCCAACTGCGGCCGCGTGCAAGACCCTTATTCGATCCGCTGCGTGCCGCAGGTGATGGGTGCGTGCCTGGACAATCTGCACCACGCGGCGCGCGTGCTGACCATCGAGGCGAATGCGGCTTCTGACAACCCGCTCGTTTTCGACAACGGCGACGTGATTTCCGGCGGCAACTTCCACGCTGAGCCCGTGGCCTTTGTGGCCGACATCATTGCGTTGGCCGTCGCCGAGATCGGCGCCATTTCCGAGCGCCGCCTGTCGCTGTTGCTGGACCCGGGCCTGTCGGGCCTGCCCGCATTCCTGATCCGCGACAGCGGCGTGAACTCCGGCTTCATGATCGCGCAGGTGACGGCCGCCGCGCTGGCGGCCGAGAACCAGTGCCTGGCGAACCCCAGCAGCGTGACCAGTCTGCCCACATCGGCCAACCAGGAAGACCATGTCTCCATGGCCACCTACGGCGCGCGCCGCCTGGGTGACATGGTGCGCAATGCGGCCGTGATGGTGGGCATCGAGGCCATGGCGGCTGCCCAAGGCATGGAATTTGACCGCGCGTTGAAGTCATCGCCTTTGGTGGAAGACCAGTTCGCTGCCATCCGCCAACGCGTGGCCTACCTGGAGCAAGACCGTTACCTTGCCACCGACATCGAAGCCATGCGCGCCTGGGCCCAGCAGTCCACATGGCCCGCAGCGCTCACGCAATGCCTGCCCAGCTTCGCCTGATTTTTTCCACGCACACCCACTATTCACAGGAGCCCACCATGAACGCCAACGACGCCATCATTGCTGCCGCAGCTTCCGCCAACACCGACCCCCGCCACGACGCCAGCCGCGTGATCCGCGCACCACGCGGCACAGAGCTCACCTGCAAGAGCTGGCTCACCGAAGCGGCCTACCGCATGATCCAGAACAACCTGGACGCCGAGGTGGCCGAGCGCCCGCAAGACCTGGTGGTGTACGGCGGCATTGGCCGTGCCGCGCGCAACTGGGAATGCTATGACCAGATCCTCGCCTCGCTCAAGGACCTGAACGACGACGAGACCCTGCTCATCCAGTCCGGCAAGCCCGTGGGCGTGTTCAAGACCCACGCCAACGCGCCGCGCGTGCTGCTGGCCAACAGCAACCTGGTGCCCAAGTGGGCCAACTGGGAGCACTTCAGCGAACTGGACCAGAAGGGCCTGTTCATGTACGGCCAGATGACGGCGGGCAGCTGGATCTACATCGGCACGCAAGGCATCGTGCAGGGCACGTATGAAACCTTTGCAGAAGCCGGGCGCAAACACTACGGCGGCTCGCTGGAAGGCAAGTGGATACTGACCGCAGGCCTGGGCGGCATGGGCGGCGCGCAGCCGCTGGCCGCTACCTTTGCGGGCGCGGTGTCGCTCAACATCGAATGCCAGCAAAGCAGCATCGACTTCCGCCTGCGCACACGCTACGTCGACAAGCAGGCGCGCGACATTGACCACGCGATTGAACTCATCCAGCAGCACACGGCGGCCAAGGAGGCCATCTCCATCGCGCTGCTAGGCAATGCGGCCGATGTACTGCCCGAGCTGGTCAAGCGCGCCAGGGCAGGTGGCGTCCAGCCCGACCTGGTGACCGACCAGACCTCCGCGCATGACCTCGTCAACGGCTACCTGCCCAGCGGCTGGACAGTGGAGCAATGGCGTGCCGCCCAGCAGGACGTGACGCAGCACGAAGTGCTGAAGAAGGCTGCAGCCAAGTCGTGCGCCGTGCATGTGCAGGCCATGCTCGACTTCCAGCACATGGGCATCCCGGTGGTGGACTACGGCAACAACATCCGCCAGGTGGCGTTTGACGAAGGCGTGAAGGACGCGTTCGACTTCCCCGGCTTCGTGCCCGCCTACATCCGCCCGCTGTTCTGCGAAGGCAAGGGCCCGTTCCGCTGGGTGGCGCTGTCGGGTGACCCGGAAGACATCCGCAAGACCGACGCCAAGATCAAGGAGCTGTTCCCCGAGAACAAGCACGTGCACCGCTGGCTCGACATGGCCGGCGAGCGCATTGCCTTCCAGGGCCTGCCCGCGCGCATCTGCTGGCTGGGCCTGGGCGAGCGCCACATTGCGGGCCTGGCCTTCAACGAGATGGTGAAAAACGGCGAACTGAAGGCCCCCATCGTGATCGGCCGTGACCACCTGGACACCGGCAGCGTGGCCAGCCCCAACCGTGAGACCGAAGGCATGAAGGACGGCACCGACGCCGTGAGCGACTGGCCGCTGCTCAACGCGCTGCTCAACACCGCAGGCGGCGCCACCTGGGTCAGCCTGCACCACGGCGGCGGCGTGGGCATGGGCTACTCGCAGCACTCGGGCATGGTCATCGTGGCTGACGGCACCGATGCTGCGGCTCAACGCCTTGCCAATGTGCTGGTTAACGACTGCGGCAGCGGTGTGATGCGCCATGCAGACGCGGGCTATGAACTGGCCGTGGAAACTGCGAAGAAGCAGGGGCTGAAGCTGCCGATGGTGAAGTGATCAGCGCTGACCTGTATTGAAGAGACCTTGTTGAGTGGAGCCCACCATGACGACGCTTCCCACACCAGAAGCCCTGCAGCAAAGGGTTGCGCAGCGCCTGACGGCGGACGATATCGCCCGCTTTGACCGCGATGGCGCACTCTGCATCAAACAGCTGCTCACACCCGATGAAGTGGCGCTGCTGCGCGCAGGCATCGACGCCAACCTGGCCGCGCCCAGCCCGCGCGCCAAGGTAGCCAGCCGCCCGGACGACCCCGGCCGATTTTTCGAGGACTTCTGCAACTGGCAGGACATCCCGCAGTTTGGCCGCTTTGTGCAAGAGACGCCGCTGGCCCTGGCCGCGCAGCGGCTCATGCAGTCCCGCACCGTGCGGCTGTACCACGACCATGTGCTGGTCAAAGAGCCTGGCACGCGCCAGCGCACGCCCTGGCATCAGGACCAGCCGTACTACAACATCGACGGCAAACAGAACGTGAGCATGTGGATTCCGGTGGACCCTGTCTCCCGTGCCGCCACGCTCGAATTCGTGGCCGGTTCGCACAAAGGGCCGTGGCTGATGCCACGCACCTTCATGGACAACCAGGCCAAGTGGTTTCCCGAAGGCAGCCTGCAGGACCTGCCCAACGTCGAGGCCGACCGCGACGCCTTCCCCATCGTGGGCTGGGAGATCGAGCCCGGTGACGTGGTGTGTTTCCACATGCTCACGCTGCACGCGGCGGGCGGGGTGGAGGGGCCGAACCGCCGACGCGTGTTCTCGGTGCGCTTTCTGGGCGACGATATTCGCCACGCGCCCCGGCAGTGGAAGACTTCGCCGGAGTTTCCAGGCCTGGCCGACGAGCTGCCGGCGGGGGCCGAAATGAATCACCCGCTCTTTCCCGTGCTGGTATGACCCTGGAGTTTTTCGACCTCGCCACTGTGCCCGCCACGCCGTGGAGAAACGGCGGAGGCAGTACCCGCGAGCTGGCCAGCTGGCCGCCCGCGTCTGCTGCAGCCGGTGGCATGGACAGCTTTGGCTGGCGTGTGAGCGTTGCCACCATTGCGGCGCCGGGGCCGTTCTCGGCGTTTGCGGGCGTTGACCGGCAGATCATGTTGCTCGACGGCGATGGTGTGCATCTGGCCGGCAGCGGCTGGCAGCACACGCTGGCCGAGCGCTGGCAGCCGCTTGCCTTTTCGGGCGATGAGGTCGTGGACTGCGCCATGCTGGGTGGCACGTCTACCGATTTCAACCTCATGCTGCGCCGTGGAGTCTGCAAGGGCACATTGCAGGTGCTGCGCAATGAGCCGCCGCCGGCGTGGGCCGGGTTGTGCATGGTGCTCCAGGGGCAGTGGAAGGTGGTGCAAGCGGAGGCGGCCGCGCGCGTGTTGACTGCGGGGCAGGGCGCCTGGTGGATGGGCGCCGCGCCGCAACGCCTGCAGCCTGTGCGCGATCCGGGCCGCGCAGACCCCGTGCTGGCCTTTGTTGCACTGGAGCGTGGGGCACCCTGAATATTCGAATGAAATTGGCCTCTAGCGCTTATCTGTAAAGCGCTAGCAGCTATCAATTATGTAGCGATTATGACAACATTCACAGCCCCCAGCGCCGACGGCCTCTGGTACGACGTGCGGCTCGTGCCCGAACTCTCGGTGCCTGACCAGCCCCTGGCCGATGGCGATGCCGCCTGCATCGTGGTGCAGGGCGGAGCCGTGCAATGGACAGGGCCCGAATCCTCTCTGCCAGCCGCCTATGCCGGCCTGCCGCGCCACGATGGCCGCGGTACCCTGGTCACCCCCGGCCTGGTCGATTGCCACACGCACCTGGTCTATGGCGGGCAACGCGCCAACGAATTTGCGATGCGACTCGCAGGCGCCACGTATGAAGAGGTGGCCAAGGCGGGCGGGGGCATCGTGTCGTCGGTGCGCGCCACGCGCGAGGCCAGTGAAGACGAACTCTTCGCGCTGGCTGCGCCGCGCCTGCAGGCGCTGCTGGACGAAGGCGTGTGCGCCATCGAGATCAAGTCGGGTTACGGCCTGGCGCTGGAGCACGAACGCAAGCAGCTGCGCGTGGCCCGCCGCCTGGGCGAGGCCTTTGGCGTGACGGTGCGCACCACCTTCCTCGGCGCGCATGCGCTGCCGCCCGAATACGTGGGCAAACCTGGCGGTAGTCAGGACTACACCGACCTCGTCTGCAACGACATGCTGCCTGCGCTGGCGGCCGAAGGCCTGGTCGATGCCGTGGACGTGTTCTGCGAACGCATTGCCTTCACGCTGGCGGAGACCGAGCAGGTGTTCCAGGCTGCACAAAAGCTGGGCATCCCCGTCAAACTGCATGCGGAGCAGCTGTCCGACATGGGGGGGGCGGCGCTGGCCGCGCGCTATGGCGCGCTGTCGTGCGACCACATCGAGCACCTGTCGGCCGACGGCATCGCTGCGATGAAGGCTTCAGGCACCGTGGCCGTGCTGCTGCCCGGCGCCTACTACACGCTGCGCGATACGCACCTGCCGCCCATCGCGGCACTGCGCGCAGCGGGCGTGCCCATGGCCGTCTCTACCGACCACAACCCCGGCACCTCGCCCGCACTCAGCCTGCTGCTCATGGTCAACATGGCCTGCACGCTGTTCCGCCTGACGGTGCCCGAGGCGCTGGCAGGCATTACCACCCACGCTGCGCGCGCGCTGGGCCTGCAAAGCACCCACGGCCTTCTCGCATCCGGGAGGCCCGCCAACTTTGTGCTGTGGCCGGTGGGCGAGGCGGCCGAGCTGGCCTACTGGCTGGGCCATAAGCCCACCTGCACCATCGTGCGGCAAGGGCGCATTCACGGAGTCATGCCATGACGCAACAGCTGTTCGCCACAGATGCTTTGCTGCCCACGGGCTGGGCGCGCAATGTGCTGATCACCTGGGATGGGGCAGGGCGCATCACTGCCGTCACGCCTAACGCTCAGCCCGCCGGTGCCGCCGTGGCCCCGGGCCCCGTGCTGCCCGGCATGCCCAACCTGCACTCGCACGCCTTTCAGCGCGCGTTTGCGGGCCTGACCGAATACCGGGGTGAAAGCCAGGACAGCTTCTGGAGCTGGCGCAACCTGATGTACCGCTTTGCCGCGCGCATCACGCCCGAGTCGCTGGAGGCCATTGCCACCTGGCTGTACGTGGAGATGCTGGAGGCGGGCTACACCAGCGTGTGCGAGTTCCACTACGTGCACCATGACCAGGATGGCACGCCCTATGCCGATGACGCCACGCTGTCGCTGGCCCTGCTGCGTGCAGCGCAACGTGCGGGCATTGGCATCACGCTGCTGCCGGTGCTGTACCAGACGAGCGGCTTTGGCGCCAAGCCACCGCGTGCGGACCAGGCACGCTTCATTCGCAGCACCGACAACGTGCTCTCATTATTGGAGCGCCTTGCGCCCGCTGCTCAAGCGCAAGGGGCCGTTTTGGGCCTCGCACCGCACTCATTGCGCGCGGTGCCGCCCGGCAGCCTGGCGGCTGCCGTGCAGGGCCTCACGGCGCTCAACGCGCAGGCGCCCATCCACATCCACATTGCCGAGCAGACGCAGGAGGTTCAGGATTGTGTGGCCTGGAGCGGCCAGCGCCCGGTGCAGTGGCTGCTGGAGCACGCACCCGTGGACGAGCGCTGGTGCCTGGTGCACGCCACGCACATGACCCCGCAGGAGTACCAGGACGCAGCGCGCACGGGCGCCGTGGCGGGCATCTGCCCCACTACCGAGGCCAACCTGGGTGACGGCATCTTCGACATGCCGCTGTGGCTGCAGCACGGCGGGCGCTGGGGCGTGGGCTCGGACAGCCATGCCTGCGTGAATGCGGCAGAGGAATTGCTGATGCTCGAGTACGGCCAGCGCCTGTCGCTGCGCCAGCGCAATGTGCTGGCCGCCGCAGCGCAACCCGAGGTGGCCACCGCCATGACCTTGCAGGCCGTGCAGGGCGGGGCGCAGGCCGCAGGCCGCGCCATGGGTGGGCTGGCAGGCCTGGTGGTCGGCCAGCAGGCCGACCTGGTGGCGCTGGATGCGCGGCACGTGGCGCTGCGCGATTTGCCTGCGCATAGCATGCTGTCGGCCCATGTGTTTGGCAGCCACCGCACCTCGGCCATCGACAGCGTGTGGGTGGCGGGGCAGCGGCGCATCACGGGCGGCCGACACACGCTGCACGATGCGGCGGCCCATGCGTTTGTAGCGGCGCGCTCGGCCACCATTGCATCCGATTGAATTCATATCCGTGAGCTTGTGATGACCGATACCTCTCCACCTCCTTTTGTCTTTTACCCCGGTACCGCGCCGCTGCTGGTGTCCATGCCCCATGCGGGTACCTATGTGCCGCATCCGCTGGCCGCGCGCTTCACCGACGAGGCACGCCAGGTACCTGACACCGACTGGCACATGGAGCGCCTCTATGCGTTTGCCAAGGACATGGGCGCGTCCATCCTCGTGGCCACGTACTCGCGGTATGTGGTCGATCTGAACCGCCCGCCCGATGGGGCCAGCCTCTACCCTGGCCAAAGCGTCACCGGCCTGTGCCCGGTCGATACGTTTGACGACACGCCCATCTATGCCCGGGGCGATGTGCCCGATGATGGCGAGGTGGCCGCGCGCCGCGATGCCGTCTGGGCGCCGTACCACGCGCAACTGCGTGCAGAGCTGGACCGCATCCGTGCGCAGCATGGTGTGGCGGTGCTGTGGGATGCGCACTCCATCCGCTCGGTGCTGCCGCGCTTCTTTGAAGGCAAGCTGCCCGACCTGAACCTGGGCACGGCCAACGGCGAGAGCTGCGACCCGGCGCTGGCGCAGGAACTGCTGACCATCGCCAAAGAGGCCCGGGGCTACACCGCCGTGCTCAACGGCCGCTTCAAGGGCGGGCACATCACGCGCCAGTATGGGAACCCCGCGCAGAACATACACGCGGTGCAGCTGGAGATGACGCAGTGCAGCTACATGCAGGAGGCCCTGCCGTTTGACTACCTGCCCGAGGTGGCAGCGGGCGTGCAGCCACACCTGCGCCGCATGTTGGAGGCTGCGATGGCCTTTGCGGCAGCGCAATCAGTTTGAGTTGGGCACCCTGCGGCGGGAGGGATCGGTGCTAGTATGGCTTGGTCGGTCCACCATGGACCGCCGTCTGGGCCTGCATTTACGCAAGGGCCCGTTGTAGCGGGAGGAGCCGCGCCCCATGGACCCCACCGCTTATTACTACATGCCCCTGTTCAAGCCCGGCGCTTTTGTGCAATGGAATCACCAGCGCGAAACCGTGAGCCATGTGGTGGTGCGCCGCAATGCACTGATGGTGTACCTGGTGGGCCACGATTCCCCCGTGCACCCAGACGCACTGCACGTGGCGCCCACAGCCTTTCAGCTCACACGCGCGCCCGACCGGCTTTGAAGGCGGGCAGCCCCGCTGAAGGCGTGAGCTTTAGACGCCAGCGCGCTGCGCCATGGCTTCACCCAGCTGGATGGGGCGCGTGGGCGCCCATTGCGGGTTGAATTGCAGCGGCCCCTGCGGGAACAGCATCACCACGGTGGAGCCGAGCAGGAAGCGGCCCATTTCTTGCCCCTGCTGAAGGCTCACCTGGCCCTTGGCGTAGTCCCACTGCCGCAGCACGCCGGTGCGCGGCGGATTCACCTGCCCATGCCACACGGTCGCCATGCTGCCCACAATGGTGGCACCCACCAGCACCAGCACAAACGGCCCCTGGGCCGATTCAAAAAAGCACACCACGCGCTCATTGCGTGCGAACAGGCCGGGCACACCACGGGCCGTGGTGGGGTTCACCGAAAACAGGTCGCCCGGCACATACACCATGCGCGTGAGCTCGCCTGTGCAAGGCATGTGGATGCGGTGGTAGTCGCGCGGGCTCAGGTACAGCGTGGCGAAGTGGCCGTTGTCAAAACGGGCTGCGGCGGCCGCATCGCCACCCACCAGGGCGGTGGTGGAGTAGGTGTGCCCCTTGGCCTGGAAGACCTGGTCCTTGGCAATGGGGCCGAACTGGCTGATGGCGCCGTCCACAGGGCAGATCAGGTCGGCCTGGGCCAGCGGGCGGGCGCCTGGCTTGAGCGCCCGCGTGAAGAAGTCGTTGAACGACGTGTAGCTGGCAATGTCGGGATTCGCCGCTTCGGCCATGTTGACGTTGTAGCGAGCGACAAACCTGCGGATCACCGACGTGGTGAGGCCCCCGAGGCGGGCCGACGCAAACTTGCCCGCCAGGGTGGTCAGTGCCTGCTTGGGCATAAGGTATTGCGGCAGAACTGCCAGGCGATCAGACACGGGCGAACCCCTCGAAGACGAAAGCGGACGATTCTATCGGCGCGCGCAGGGCCGCCGCCGATTCATACACCGAGGTACTGCTCCAGCAGCTGGGGCTCGGCAAGCAGCGCGTCTGAGCTGCCCTCAAACACCACCTGGCCCTTGACAAGGATGACATTGCGGTCGGTGATCTGCGTGACGTGCTTCCAGTTCTTGTCCACGATCACGCTGCTGATGCCGCTGTCCTTGATGAGGCTGCAGATGCGCCAGATCTCGCGCGCAATCAGCGGTGCGAGGCCTTCGGTGGCTTCGTCGAGGATGAGCACATCCGGGTTGGTCATCAGCGCGCGGCCAATGGTCAGCATCTGTTGCTCGCCCCCGCTGAGCTGCTGGCCACCGTGGCCCAGGCGCTCCTTCAGGCGCGGGAAGGTCTCCAGTACACGCTCGTAGGTCCAGTCGCGCTGGCCGCGTGTGCCGGCGCGCGCGGCCATCTGCAGGTTTTCGACCACGCTCAGGTTGCCGAAGATACCCCGGCCCTCGGGCACGTAGGCAATGCCCAGCCGGGCCACTTCGTAGGGCGGCTTGCCCGTCACATCGCGGCCCGCCACGGCCACGCTGCCCGAGCGGGGCTTGACCAGGCCCATAAGCGATTTGAGCAAGGTGCTCTTGCCCATGCCGTTGCGGCCCATGAGGCCGATCGTCTCGCCCTGGCCTACCGTGAAGTCAATGCCGTGCAGGATGTGGCTGCTGCCGTAGAACGTGTGGATGCCCTTGGCATCGATCCATGGAGTGCTCATCTCAGTGGTCCTCACCCAGGTAGGCAGCCTGCACCATGGCATCGGCGCGCACCTCGGGCGGTGTGCCATTCGCAATCACTTCGCCGTTGACCATCACGGTGAGGTGGTCGGCCAGTGCAAACACGGCATCCATGTCGTGCTCTACCAGCATGATGGCGTGGGCGGGCTTGAGGCGCTGAAGCAGCTCGACCATGCGCTCGGCCTCGGCCACGCCCATGCCGGCCAGGGGTTCGTCAAGCAGCAGCACCTGGGGCTCGGTGGCCAGGGTCATTGCGATTTCGAGCTGGCGCTGTTCGCCATGGCTCATGGCCCCGGCGATGGCCATGCGCCGGTTTTTCAAGCCAGAAAGCTCGATAGCGCTTTCCAGGCGTGCGTTGGTAGCTCTGTTTTTTATAGTGTCTGAGCGGGTGTCCTGCCACCAGCGCAACGGGTTCCAGGGCTGTTGTGCATCGCGCGACTGGGCGGCCAGGCGCACGTTTTCGTGCACGGTGAGCGGTAGAAAGATGTTGGTCTTCTGATAACTGCGGCCTAAACCCTGGCGCGAGATGCGCTCGGGCGCCCAGCCAGTGACTTCGGTAGCACCCAGGTGCACCTGGCCCGACGTGGGCACAAGGTCGCCCGAGAGAAGGTTGGTCAGCGTGGATTTGCCCGCGCCGTTCGGGCCGATCACCGCATGGATCCGGCCGCGCCACAGCTCGACCGACACGCCATTCACGGCGGCGAGACCGCCAAATCGTTTGGTGAGCTGGCGCGCCGAGAGCAATACCTCAGCCATGGCGCTCGTCCTCCGTCGCCTGGGTGGCCCGGCGCTGCCCCAGCATGCCCAGCAAGCCGCGGGGCGCCGCCACCACCACCAGCACAATGAACCCGCCCATCAGCAACTGCCAGTGCTTGGTGATGTCCTTGAACACATGCAACAGGTATTCGAATGCAAAAGCACCGACGATGGCGCCCGCAAAGTTGCCCATGCCGCCCAGGATGACCATCATGATGGCGTGGGCGCTCATGTGAAAGCCCATCAACTCGGGGTTCACGTAGCCTGTCTGGGCACCCCACAGATATCCAGCCAGGCCCGCCAGTGCGCCCGCCACGGTGAACGCGGTGAGCTTGTAGCCGCGGGTGCCAAAGCCCATCGCGCGCATACGGTGCTCATTGATGCGGATGCCCGCCAGCGCACGGCCCAGCGGGCTCCACAACAGGCGCCGCAGCAGCACATAGACCAGCACGACCAGCGCCAGGGTGAAGTAGTAAAACGTCTTGCGACCTTCCAGGTCGAACGGCAGCCAGCCCAGGATGGACGCATCAGGCCGGAAGTTGATGTACAGCCCGTCTGATCCCCCCAGCACCTTGTTGTCGAAGAACAGGTAGAAGACCATCTGCGCGAACGCCATGGTGACCATGATGAAGTAGATGCCATGGGTGCGCACCACAAAGAACCCGATCACCAGCGCCACGAGGCCGGACACAGCCACTGCGAGCGGCAGCGACCACCACAGGCTGACCGGCATGTCCGCAGGGGTAAGAAAGGCGAGGGCGTAGCCCGCCACGCCAAAGTAGGCGGCGTGACCGAGCGACACCAGGCCAGTCACACCCTGGAGCAGATCCAGGCTCATGGCAAAAATGGCCATGATCATCATGCGCGTGACCATCTGAACGTAGAAGTCGGTGCCGACCACAGGGAACAACAGCAGCGCAGCCAGGCCGAGCCCCAGGGCGAACTGCACGCTGCGCGGCAGCGCTTCAATATTGGCGCGGGGCGTGCTCATGCGGGTGAACCTGGTCGAGAAACGGGTAACGTTTGCGTAACAAAAAGCGGGGGGTGTGCTGTCATTGTTTGAAAAGGCCTTCGGGTTTCCACAGCAGCACGGCGGCCATCAGCATGTAGACCAGCATCCCGGCCATGGAGGGGAGCAGTACCTTGCCGAAGGTATCGACCAGCCCCACAAGCAGGGCGGAGATCAGCGCGCCCCGCACCGATCCGATGCCGCCGATGACCACCACCACGAAACACATGATGAGCACCGACGAACCCATGTTCGGGTAGACGCTGGAGACGGGTGCGGCCACCATGCCCGCCACCGCTGCCAGGCCCACACCGAGCGCGAAAACGATGGCGTGGATGAGCTTGATGTTCACCCCCAGTGATTCGGCCATGTCGCGGTTGAAAGCTCCAGCGCGAATCTTCATGCCCAGGCGGGTTCTGGAGATCAGCAGATACAAACCAATCGCCAGTGCAATGCAGACGCCCGAGATGAACAGGCGGTATATCGGGTACGAGAGGGTGTCGGTGAGTGGTATGGACCAGTCCAGCACTGCCGGGATGGCGACACCGTGCACGTCATCACCCCACAAGATGGACCGCAGCTCCTCAAAGATGTAGATGAGGCCGAAAGTCAGCAGCACCTGATCGAGGTGGTCGCGGTGATAGAAATGCCGAATCAGCAGCCATTCGAGCGCGAGACCGAACACCACGGCCAGAGCCGCGCCACCCACAATTGCCAGCGTGAGGCTGCCAAAGTAGCCCGAGAGTGAATACGCAAGGTAGGCACCCAGCATGTAAAAGCTTCCGTGTGCCAGGTTCACCACGCCCATGATGCCGAATATGAGCGTGAGCCCGGCGGCCAGCATGAACAGCAGCAACCCGTACTGCACGCTGTTGAGCAGCTGGATCAGAAAGGTGGCGAAATCCATGGTGGGCAAACAGACTGGAGATCAGGTGGCGCGGCGTGTGGCCAGCAAAAGGGTGCCCATCAGTGTGAACAGGCCGCCCGAGATGCGGTTGAACCAGCGCATGCGTGCGCCAGAACGCAAAACGGGTGCCAGCCTTGCTACACCCAGTGCACAAAGCGTGAGCACTGTGCATTCAAAAGCTGCAAAGGTGCTTGCCAGCACGGCAAACTGCGGCGCAAAGGCGGCGGTCGGGTCCAGAAACTGGGGGAAAAACGCCGTGAAGAACAGCAGGGCCTTGGGGTTGCTGCCGCCCACGATCAGACCCTGGATGTAGAGCTTGCGCGCGGGCACAACGGCCTTGGCCTGTGTGCCGCTGGCGGGCATCTTGTCAAACACCGTGGTCGGGCCGCGAAACGTCTTGATGCCAAGCCAGATCAGATATGCCGCGCCCGCAGCCTTGAGCACCCAGAAGGCAGTCTCCGATGCCGCCAGCAATGCGCCCAGGCCCAGGGCCGAAAGCAGCATGGTGCCCAGCACTGCCGTCACGCTGCCTGCAGCAGCGGCGAGGGCCTTGCGCGGGCCGTACTGCAGAGAATTGGTCATGCACATGAGCATCGTCGGGCCGGGCGAAAGAACCAGCAGGGCCACTGCGGCGAAGTAGAGCAGGTAGGTACTGAGCGACATAGGATCGGGTGGAAGGCAGGTGGCCGCAAGGTCCGGGCGCACAGCAGACAGTCCTGCCCTGGCGGCAGTCCATCAATGCATTGTGTCAAAGCTGGGGGCGAGCCGGACCCGAGGTCCAGCACGCGCCGTGTCCCGGGCCGTGGGTGAGCGCCTCAGCCCATGCGGCAGCCGGCACCGCTGTCGGCCAGGGCCTTGGCGGCAATGCCGATCACCTTGTTTTCCTTGTTTTCGACGCGGCGCAGGTAGATGTCCTGCACCGGGTTGTGTGCCTTGCTCATCGTCCACTTGCCGCGCGGGCTGTCGATGGTGGCGCTCTCCATGGCCTTGATGATGGCTGGCTTGGCAGACAGGTCGCCCTTGACGGCGTTGGCACCCTGCACCAGCAGCAGACCGGTGTCATAGCCTTGCACGGCGTACACATCGGGCTGGCTGCGGAAGGCCTTGGCGTATTCCAGGCGGAACTGCTTGTTGCGCGGGGTGTCCAGCGAGTCGCTGTAGTGCATCGTGGTGATGATGCCTTCGGCCGCCGGGCCTGCAGCCTCCAGCACCCCTTCGGTCAGAAAGCCCGATCCATACAGCGGAATCTTGTCCTTGAGCCCGGCAGCTGCATAGTCACGAATGAACTTGGCCGCACCACCCCCGGCGAAGAAGCACGCAACCGCATCGGGCTTGAGTGCGGCTATCTCGGTGAGCAGCGCCTGGAACTCCACATTGGGGAACGGCAATCCGAGCTCTTTGACGATCGTACCGCCTGCCTTGGTATAGCTGTCCTTGAAGCCCTCGAAAGCTTCGTCGCCCGCAGCGTACTTCCAGGTGATCCAGACGGCCTTCTTGTGGCCCCTTTGCACCATGGCCTTGCCCAGGGCCAGCGTGGGCTGGGAATTGCTGAACGACGTACGGAATACGTTGGGTGCACACAGGGCACGGGTGGCTGCGTGAACGCCCGCATTGGGGATCAGGTTGAGCACGCCGGTGTCGCGCGCCACTTTCTGGATGCCCATCTGCACGCCGGAATGAACGGTGCCTATCAGCACGTCGACCTTGTCACGCTGGACCAGCTTGCTGGCGTTCTCGACGCCTTTGCTGGGTTCGGATTCATCGTCCACCTTGAACCATTCAATATCACGCCCACCGAGCTTGCCGCCTTGCTGGTCGATGGCAAGCCGGACACCGTTCTCGATCGCCACCCCCAACTGGGCAAAGGTGCCTGTGTAGGGCAGCATGAATCCCACACGCACTTTGCCACTCTGAGCGCGCACGATGGAGGGCAGCAGCAGCCCTGTGGATGCTGCGCCGACAAGGGTGGCGCTGCGGCTGAGAACGAGGCGGCGGGTGGTCATGGATCTGTCTCCTTTGTTTAGGCTTAAAGTAATTTACTCCAAGCAATCTGTGGTGAATACCTATGGGTTACCCGTACCGGCGGACCCGTCTTCACAAGGTTCAACGGTGCCTGGCGGCCTATCTGGTGCGTCGCTTCGAGCAGTGCCTCATCTGTTCATTGAGCACCCCGCGCAAAGGGTGGCCTTGCGTGTCTCGACCTGCTCCGTGTCTATGAATTCAACTGCATTTTTAGTGGTGATATGCAATGTAAGTCATAAAAATCCATTGAACCTCGTTTCCACTCCGGGTCGAGGCTTGCAAAAAATTCGAATCGCCCGCAGCGGGTTGCAGATGGCCGTGTGGGTGATCAGGGCGAGACGTGGGAGTGCGGACAGGCATCGGCGACACTTGCGGTTGCGAAAGCTCGTTCAGTTATTCACCGGGGACGTCGCCTGTCCCCAGACTGTCTATCCCAGGACGTCAGCGCTATTTCTATTTTGTCTTCATGTCCGGTTTTCAACCCTCCACATCATCCCCACCCCAGCCTCCAGTGCGTATGCGCCTAGTCAGATGGTTGGGGCATTTCTGGCCTGCTCCCCTTGGCATTGACGGCCGTGAAAGGCTACGTTTCATCGCTGGCGCGGTCTTCGGCGTTCTTTTGACGGCTGTGCTCAGCCGGTGGTGGGCAGGTGCTGCGGGGTCAGGTCCGTGGATGGTGGCATCCCTCGGAGCCAGCGCGGTGCTGGTTTTCGGGATGCCTTCCAGCCCGCTGGCGCAGCCGTGGCCGGTGCTGGGAGGGAGCACCTTGTCAGCGCTGGTTGGAGCCATCTGCTCGTCTGCGATTCCCGATATGGCGCTCGCAGGTGCCGTGGCGGTCGGACTTTCGGTTGCCCTGATGGTGCCCTTGCGCTGCCTGCATCCGCCGGGCGGGGCCATGGCGCTGTATGTGGTGTTGACCGCGGGGGATGGATGGCACCTGGCGGCGTTTCCCATCCTGTTCAACGTTGTGGTGCTGGTGGGTACGGCCGTGGTGTACAACAACCTCACTGGACGCAGATATCCGCACCCCCAGCGCGTTGAAGCGGACGGCGATGTGGCGAATGGGGCTTTTACAGCCTCGGATGTGGATGCAGCGCTGGCCCACTACAACCAGGTGCTGGACGTCAGTCGCGCTGACCTCGAGGGCCTTTTGCATCTTGCAGGGCGTGCCGCGTTCCAGCGAACCTTGGGTGAGGTGCGTTGCGCTGACATCATGTCGCGGCCGCCGTTTGCGGTGGAGGCCGGTGTTTCATTGAAACAAGCCTGGGAATTGATGCGGTCCAAGCAAATCAAGGCGCTGCCCGTAGTGGACGGGCAGAATCAGGTGATCGGCATCGTGACGGTCGCGGATTTTATGCGGCTGGCGAATCTGGACACGCACGAAGGTCTGGGGCAGCGCTTGCGGTCGCTGGTGATGGGACGGGGAAGCCAGCCCAAAGACGTGGGCGAAATCATGACCCATCCGGTTCAGGTGGCACTCACGTCGCAGCACGCCATGGATCTGGTCCCCTTGTTCTCCCAGGGCGGACATCACCATATCCCGATCGTGGATTCGCAAGAGCGCCTCGCAGGTGTCATCACACAGACGGATCTCGTGCGTACCCTTGCCTCGGCGGTCCGGGGTCGTGATTGACGCCCTTCGCAACGCCAGAGAGGGCGGGTAACGGTGGTTTGAACCAAGGCCATAGGCAACGCGCAGTACATCGCGGTACAATTGAAAGGCTTTGCACAGCGCCCATGCTGTCCATTGAAGCCGTCTCCCCGGCCCTCTGCCTGATCTGCGCCCCGGGTGCAGCGACTCCCACCGCCCCGCAATGCACCGCGTGTCGACCATCGACCGCGTCGTAGGTGCCGTGGTGGGTGCATCCAGCGTTCAGGCGCCGATCACAGAATATTTGTTGGAAGAGATTCAGAACATGGCTAAAGAAGAACTTATTGAAATGCAAGGCTCCGTGACGGAAGTCTTGCCTGACTCGCGCTTTCGCGTCACGCTGGACAATGGTCACCAGCTCATTGCCTATACGGGCGGCAAGATGCGCAAGCACCACATTCGTATTTTGGCGGGTGACAAGGTTTCGCTGGAGATGTCTCCGTACGACCTTTCCAAAGGGCGCATCACATTCCGCCACCTCGCTGGCCGCGGCCCTGGCCCTTCCAGCAGCAACCGTTGAATTTTTTGCTGGCAGTGCTAAAAAATCACAAAAAGCATTTGTGAACTTCAAAATAAGGGTGATTGCCGGGTTAGAATACTAGCTGTCGGAGCGTAGCGCAGCCTGGTAGCGCATCTGCTTTGGGAGCAGAGGGTCGCGAGTTCGAATCCCGCCGCTCCGACCAATGTCTGAAGGCCTTGCAGCACACGCTGCAAGGCCTTTTTTCTTTGGCACCCCAACCACTCTGTATCGAGTTCATCGGTTTGGCCTTTGGTGCCAGCCGGGACCGTGTAAATGCGTACCATTGGCTCCTCTGGCGGGTACTGGCCCGCGCCCAGCTTTTGACGGTATTGCCATGCACCGTGCGCCCTCTTTGTTGACCGACTCATTTGCCACGTCGCAGCGCTCACCGCGCTACGAGGGCGTGGATGCCCTGCGCGGGTTGGCCATGGTGTGGATGACGGTTTTCCACTTCTGCTTTGACCTGAGCCACCTGGGGTTCTGGCCCCAGAATTTTCGCGCCGATCCGTTCTGGACGTCCCAGCGGACGGTGATCGTGAGCCTGTTCCTGTTCTGTGCCGGGCTGGGGCAGGCGATCGCGCTGCACCAGGGGCAGGGGTGGCTTCGTTTTGGTCGGCGGTGGTTGCAGATCGCTGGCTGCGCATTGCTGGTGTCTGCGGGCTCTTTCGTGATGTTTCCTCAGAGCTTCATCCATTTTGGGGTGCTGCATGGCATGGCGGTGATGCTGCTTGTCGCACGGTGCACGGCAGGCTGGGGGCGCTGGTTGTGGCTGGCGGGGCTGGTTGCGCTGGCGCTGCCGTCTGTCGCGCACCTGTTGCTCTCGGGGCCCTGGGTCGAGGCTGCACCCTGGTTCAATGGGCGCGCTTTCAACTGGTTGGGTCTGGTGTCTCGCAAGCCTTTCACAGAGGACTATGTTCCCGTGTTTCCATGGCTGGGCGTGCTGTGGTGGGGGCTGGCGTCTGGCCAGTGGGCCATGGCCAGGGGCAGGCAGCATTGGCTTCCATGGAAGCTGCCGGGTGGCCTGCGGCCGCTCGCGACGCTGGGACAATGGAGTTTGAGCTACTACATGTTGCACCAGCCGGTCATGATCGGGGTGCTGATGGTGGTGGCCTGGATGTCCAGGGGCGTGCAGGGGTAGGTTGGGACCAACCGTGGCTCGCCGGCGCTGTCTGGCGCGCCCACAAAAAAACGCGGCCTGGGCCGCGTTTTTTTGTGGCATTGCATCTGCGGTGCAGATGCTCTGTGCAGATGCTCTGTGCAGATTACTCGACCTTGGCCTTGGCGCGCAGGTCTTCCTGGAATTTGGCCAGTTTTTGCTGCTGCAATTGCTGGGCCACCTGGGGCTTCACTTCTTCCAGCTTGGGCAGTTCGGCCTGGCGCACATCGTCCAGGCGAATCACGTGCCAGCCAAACTGGCTCTTCACAGGCGCCTCGGTCATCTTGCCCTTTTCGAGCTTGACGAGCGCTTCCGTGAACTCGCTCACGTAGCTGGCGGGATTGGCCCAGTCCAGATCGCCACCCTTGGCGCCGGAGCCCGGGTCCTTGGATTGCTTCTTGGCGATGTCTTCAAACTTGGCGCCCTTCTTGATGGACGCGATGATCGCTTTTGCGTCGGCTTCCTTTTCCACCAGGATGTGGCTGGCCTTGTATTCCTTGCCACTGTTGGCGGCAACGAATTTGTCGTACTCGGCCTGGATTTCGGCATCGGTCACCGGGTTTGTCTTCTGGTAGTCAGCAAACAGCTCGCGGATGAGGATGGTCTGGCGGGCCAGCTCCATTTGCGCCTTGTAATCGGCCGATGCTTCCAGGCCACGCTTTTGCGCTTCCTGCATGAAGATCTCGCGGGCGATGACTTCTTCCTTGATCTGACCTTCGATGTCCGGCGTCACAGGGCGGCCCGAACGCTCCACTTGCTGCTTGAGCGCTTCGACACGTTCCTTGGGAACGGCCTTGCCATTGACGATGGCGACATTCTGGGCGGAAACGGGCAGGGCCAACGTGCCCAGCACGGCAGCGGCCACGAGGCCGGACAGGAGCTGTTTCTTCATGCGAAATCCAAAAAAAGAGGGGTTGTATGCCAGCTGAGATCCGGCAGCTGTGGAGTTGGGGCCGGTTCAGAGAACTTCAATGGCGAGGGCGTGAACGCCTTGGTCAATAAATTCTTGCAGCGCATCATACACAAGGCGGTGCTGCGCGACGCGGGGCTTGCCTGTAAACAAAGGTGACGAAATGCGGACCCGGAAATGGGTGCCAAAACCGGTGCCATTGGCCCCGGCATGGCCTGCGTGGGCGGCGCTTTCGTCAAGCACCTCCAGGGCGGTGGGTGCAAGACGGTCCGCCAGGGTCTGGTGCATTTGCTGGGCGAGGGTGTTCATGTGATGTGGTCCTTCAGGCTGCAGGCTCGTCGCCCTTGATATGGGGCGCCACATAGATGCCCTGGCCCACCAGGAAGACCAGCGGGAAGGCGTAGCCCCAGAGCTTGAAATCGACCCAGGCCTCGGTGCTGAAGTTGACGACCACATAGGCGTTGATGGCCGACATGAACGCGCAATACACGATCCAGGCGACGTTCAGCCGGTGCCACACGCCCTCCGGCAGCGTCAGCTGGCTGCCCAGAAGCATCTTCAGGAAGTTCTTCTTCATGACCCACACGGCCACAGCCAGCGCCAGGGCCATGGCGCCGTACAGCACGGTGGGTTTCCATTTGATGAAGCGGTCGTCCTGCAGCACCAGCGTGAGGGTGCCAAACAGCAGGATCAGCACCAGGGTGACCTTGTGCATGGTCTGCAGACGCCGGTCGATCGCGTAAATGAGGCCCATCTGTACCACGGTGGCCGCCATGAGCACCGCCGTGCCCACATAGATGCCGTAGAACTTGTAGGCCCCGAAGAACAGCAGGATGGGAAAGAAGTCGATCAGGATTTTCATGGGTTCAGGGGCGGGTCTCGGGGCTCAGTCCTTGCCGGACTCGAAATCCAGCGAGGCCGAGTTCATGCAGTAGCGAAGGCCGGTGGGCGCGGGGCCATCGTCAAAGACATGGCCCAGGTGGGCCCCGCATTGTGCACACACCGTCTCGGTGCGGACCATGCCATGGCTGCGGTCCACGATCTCGGTGATGGCACCGGGGATGGCTTCGGAGAAACTGGGCCAGCCGCAGCCGGCGTCAAACTTGGTCACCGAATCGAACAATTTCGCACCGCAGCAAATGCAGTGGTAGCTGCCATCGGCCCAGTGGGCTTCGAATTTGCCGGTGAAAGGGCGTTCGGTGGCGGCGTGGCGTGTCACCTGCAGGGCGGCGGGCTCGGCGCCCTTGTCCTTGAGGATGGCTTGCCATTCGGCATCGGATTTCTGAACGGGGTAGGTCATGATGAGCAGCTGATCTCGATGGAGGAGGCCCAGTCGGGCGGGAAGGCTGCGTAGGCGTCGTGCCCGGGGTGCTCTTCAAAAGGGCGCTCCAGCAGCCGCTGCAGGGTTTGGAGTTCACTGAAATCGCCAAGTTTCGCGGCGCGGATGGCCTGCTCGCCCAGGTGGTTGCGCAATACAAACTTGGGATTGGTATTGAGCATCAAATTGGCCGCCAGCGCTTTACCATCAAGCGCCAACAGCTCTGAATATGATAGCATCCAGTCGTCAAATGCGGAACGGTCGGCGAACAGGTCGCGCACCAGCTCGAAGTCACTTGTCTGCACCGCGTGCGACAGGCGGCGCCAGAAGATGGTGTAGTCCACCCCGTTCTGGGCCAGCAGCACCAGGATGCCGTCGATCAGTTCTGCGTCTTGCTCGCGCGCCTGGGCCAGCCCGAGTTTGCTGCGCATGCGGGCCATGAACGCTTCCGGGAAGACGGTTTTGTAGGACTCCAGGGCAGCTTTTGCCAGCTCCGGGTCGCCGATCAGCGGCAACAAGGCCTGCGCCAGGCAGAACAGGTTCCAGTACGCCACATTGGGCTGGCGGTTGTAGGCATAGCGGCCCTGGTGGTCGCTGTGGTTGCACACATGGCCGGGCATAAAGGCGTCCAGAAACTGGAAAGGGCCGTAGTCGATCGTCAGGCCCAGGATGCTCATGTTGTCGGTGTTCATCACCCCATGGCAAAAGCCCACGGCCTGCCACTGTGCCATCAGGTGTGCGGTGCGTTCGCTCACGGCCTGTAGCAGGGCGGCATACGCGTTGCCGCCGAAGTCGCGGGTGTCCCGGCATTCGGGGTAATAGCGGTTGATAACGTAGTCGGCCAGGGTCTTGAGCTGTGCTTGCAGGTCGTTGGCTGCAAAGTGCTCGAAATGGCCAAAACGCACAAAGCTGGGGGCCACCCGCGTCACTACGGATGCCGTCTCCACCTCTTCGCGGCGCACGGGTGCGGGCGAACCGGTGATGCACAGTGCGCGCGATGTCGGAATGCCCAGGCCATGCATGGCCTCGCTGCACAAAAATTCACGGATGCTGGAGCGCAGCACAGCGCGCCCGTCGCCCATGCGGGAGTAGGGGGTGCGGCCAGCGCCCTTGAGCTGGATTTCGAGGCCCGCAGCGGTCTCGCCCAGCAAGATGGCGCGGCCGTCACCCAGTTGGCCGGCCCACACGCCGAACTGGTGGCCGCTGTAGACGCTGGCCAGGGGCCGAGAGCCTGCAAGCAGCGTATTGCCGGTGAAGGCTTGCAGGGCTTCGTCCCGCTGCAGCCAGTCAGCGTCCAGGCCGATCAGCTGTGCAACGGCAGTGCTGGTGCCCACCCAGTGGGGGGCGGGCAGCGGAGTGGGGCGCAGTTCGGTGAAAAAGTCCGGTCCCAGGGCGGCAAATCCGTGCTTCCAGGCCAGGCCGATATCGGCGATGGGGGTCACGCTTTCGGCGGGCAGGTTCATGGGTGGATTGTCTCGCACCCCGGATGCCCCGGCGCTTGCAGGGCCTTGGACCACGGCCCGGCCTATGCGGCCTGGGTAGAGCCTTGGCCTTCGGCCTCAGGGTACAGCACCTGCGCGCGGTACTGGCCCGGCGGGAGGCCAAACCAGCGCTTGCAGGCCCGAAACAGGTTGCTCTGGTCGGCAAAGCCCAGCAGGTCGGCCACCTCGGCCAGGCTTCGGCGCTCGTCGCAGAGGTACTGGCGTGCCAGTTCACAGCGGGTGTCGTCCAGCAGCTGCTGGTAGCTGACGGATTCGGCCTGCAGGCGCCGCTGCAGCGTGCGGTCCGTCAGGTGCAGGCGCGCGGCCACGTCTTCGCGGCGGGGCTCGCCCCGGTGCAGGACGCGGGCTACCTCGGTGCGCACGCGCGTGCTGGTGAGAGACTGGCCCAGGTGGTCCAGTTCGGTCTCTACCAGCCGCTCGTGCAGGGCCCACAGACTGGGGTTGTGGGTGGGTATGTCGGCCAACAGATCAGCCTCGGCCAGCAGAAACCGGTTGGTTGCCTGCCCAAAGCGGGGCAGCATGCCAAACGCTACGTGGTAGGGCGACTCGTTGGTGGCTGCGGGCTGCGGCGTGATCAGCTCCACCGCCAGAGGCCGAAGCTCGCGGCGCGTGAGCCAGCAACACAGCGTGAACAGCGTTAGCAGCGCGTATTCGACACGCTGGCGCGGAATGGGGCGGGTGGCACCGATGTGCGCGATGGATATCCAGTAGCCGCGCACATCGCGCTCCAGCGCGAAGGTGGTGCAGTCCGAAATCACCGCCATGTGGCGTATGAGGTGCTGAAAACCCACCAACAGGTTGGGGCCGGACGCCAGCGCGTAGCCCACCACATCCACATTGCCGTAGCGCGCCGTGAGCTGCGGGCACAGCCCCAGCGCCACCTTGCCCGAACGTGCCACCGCCAGCTCCCATAGGCGGCTGATCTTGTCCACGTCCACACGGGTTTGTGGCAGTTGCAGTGATGCCAGATCGATGCCCGCTTCGGCGCATAACTCGGCAGCAGGCAAGCCTTCGGCGGCCATCATGTCGGTGATGCCGCGCACCCAGGCGGCAGAGCTTGTGCGGGGAGTCATGGAGTGGCGAATGGGAGAAATGGCGGATCAGGGTTTACGCGCGGTGGTGGCCTGAAGTCAGTGTTTTGGCAAAGTTGCGATAGTAGTCAAACGCCACCCGGTTCCCACAATCGCCTCCGAGGTTGTGCCCTGCCCGTAGTGTGACTGCAGACAGAGGCCCGACCCATTCCTGAAAACCCCCAAGGAGACAAGACATGGTCGATTCGCGCTGGCGTTTGCAATGGTTGGGAGCGGTGTTTTCGGCCGCAGCAATGGTGGGCTGCGGCGGTGGTTCCGGCTCTGCGCCCGAGGTGCGCGAGACGGTGTACGGCACCTTGCGCGGCGTGGACGACAGTGCGGTGACTGGCACCTACGCATGGAAAGGTGTTCCGTTTGCCAAGCCACCCGTGGGCGAGCTGCGCTGGCAACCGCCCGCAGCCCCGGCCGCCTGGTCCGGAGAGCGTGACGCCACGCGTTTTGGCAGTGCCTGCCTGCAAATGGGCCGCATCTACGGCCCCGGTGCCAACAACCGGTTTGACAACACGATTGGCGAGACCCTGGGCACGCCGGTAGGCAGCGAAGACTGCCTGACCCTCAATATCTGGCGCCCAGCCACCTCGCAAGACAAGCTGCCTGTGCTGCTGTTCCTGCATGGCGGTAGTGCCATCTCGGGCTATACGGCCGATCCCGTCTACGACGGCGCTGCGCTGGCACGGTCTGCCAACGCCGTCGTGGTCACGGCCAACTACCGGCTCGACGTTCTGGGCTACTTCCAGATGCCGCCACTGCACACCGGCACGCAGCCCTATACCGGCAACTACGCGCTGCTCGACAACGTGCAGGCACTTCGCTTCATCCAGAACAACATTGCCAGCTTTGGCGGCAATGCTGGCAATGTCACGCTGATGGGGCAGTCCGCAGGCGCCATCAACGCGCTGGCGCTGCTGGTCGCGCCCCAGGCTGCGGGGTTGTTCCACAAGCTCTTACCGGTCAGTGGCGGAATCTCGCTGGCGACGAACCTGCCGCCCGGTTCGATTCCCACGCTCAACCCGGCCTCCCGGTACACCGCGCAGGCGGGCATGCTGCTGGCGCATCTGGCGCTGGCCGATGGCCTGGCGCCTGCGCTTGCCGATGCACAGGCGCTCGTTGCGGGATGGACCCCCGCGCAGGTAGCCAGCTACCTGCGTGGCAAGGACGCGCGGGTAGTGCTGCAGACGGTGCTCAAGAACGGTCTCACGGGCTCGGGCCCCATCCCTGATGGCGTGGTGGTGCCCGCAGACCCGATCGCAGAAATAGGCGCTGGCCGCTTCCACAAGGTGCCCGTGCTGTCTGGCTACACGGGCGAGGAGGGCAAGCTTTTTGCGCCTTTCCTGGCGCTGCTGGGCGGCAAGCCGGGCATGAAGATCTCCGACGCCGAGCGCTTTGTGATGATGCAGAACTTCAACCCCGATGGCCCCACCATACTCACGGCCGGCGACATCCTGGATGCCTCTTACCTGCCGGTCACGGCGCCCGGCACGGGCTACAACGCGCGCACCCGGCTGCTGGGCAGTGTGTTCATCGATCCGAGCCGCGACAACCTGCTCAATACCCTTCGCAGTCAGCAATCCACGGTATGGAGCTACCAGTTCAACTGGGCCCAGCAACCGGCGCCCTGGAACGATGTGCACGGCGCGGCGCATGCGTTTGACCTGCCGTTCCTGTTCGGCAACTTTGGGCCTTCGGTCTTTGCCAAGGCCACCAACAGCACGGCCAATCAGCCTGGCCGACTGGCGCTGTCGCGCGCGATGATGGACAGCCTGCGGGCGTTCGTCCACACGGGCAACCCGAACAACGCAACGGTCAACCAAAACTGGACGCCATGGCCCAGTCAGCTCGTGTTCGACGCCGACCAGAAGGCCGTGCGCCTGAGCGTGCAGTGAGAGGGATGAGGGTGAACGTGCTTGTGCACTCTGCTGTGTGTCAGCGTGCCGCCGTGGCGGCGAGGTGCGCGTTCAGCGCTTCGTCGTCCACGATGGCCACGCGGCCGAAGTCCAGCGACACGATGCCCCTGCTTTCCAGCACGCGCAGCACCTTGTTCACCGTCTGGCGTGACAGGCCCACGAGCTGGCCGAGTTCCTCCTGCGTGAGGTTCAGCCGCCGCGTGCTGCGCCAGAACAGGCGGCTCAGGTACAGCGCCACACGGTGCTCGGGGGATTGCGTGCGCCCGGCCTCGATGATCGTCATGGCCTGGCCCAGCCGCATGTTCAGGTGCTGCACCAGAAACTGGTTGAAGCCCAGGCTGGTCTCGCGCAGCGTGGCAAACAGGGGCAGCGGCAGGCACAGCAGCGTGGTGGGGCGCAGCGCGATCACGTGGTATCGACGCGGCTCTGGTTTCATGGCCGAGCCCTCGCCAAACCATTCGCCATCAGGTACGCCGATGAACGCTGAGGCGCGGCCCTGGCTGGCAGGGCTTTGCAGCATCACCAGGCCCGAGAGCACTGCGTGCCAGCCTTGCACGGCGCTGCCTGCCGGCAGCATGACCGAGCCCTTGTCGGCGTGCTGTGTGGACACCTCGCTGCGCAGCCTCTCCTGCAGGGCCACGGAAACCCCTGCAAACCAGGGCTGGGCTTCGATGAAACGCAGTGGGGGCGGGGCGGGGCTGAGCATGGGCGTGATTGTCGCTCCTGGGCTTGGTACGTTCAGGGTATTCCCTTGCCCTTTGTCAACGGGACGACAGGTGTTGGCAGCCAAGCCGCACACGCGCACACTGAACCCTGTCATGGGCGCAGATGCGGTAGGGCCGCGTGTCCCGGGAGACACCACGGAACGGCACACAGCGCTACGATGACTGTTCCATCCACTACAACATTCAAGGAGCACCCATGCTGGGCCTGATGCAGAGCCAACCGTTGCTGATTTCGTCGCTGATCGAGTTCGCAGAGCGCCACCATGGCGACGCTGAAATCGTTTCCCGACGTGTCGAGGGCGACATCCATCGCTACACGTACCGCGATCTGGGGGCGCGTGCTCGGCGGCTGGCCAATGCCCTGGACGAGCTCAAGCTGCAGTTCAGTGACCGTGTGGCCACACTGGCCTGGAACGGCTACCGCCACATGGAGATGTACTTTGGCGTGAGCGGGTCGGGCCGGGTGCTGCACACCGTGAACCCGCGCCTGCACCCGGACCAGATCGCATGGATCATGAACCATGCTGAAGACCAGGTGCTGTGTTTTGACATGACGTTCCTGCCCCTGGTGCAGGCCGTACATTCCCGGTGCCCCACGGTGAAGAAGTGGGTCGCTCTGTGCGATGCCGACAAGCTGCCTGCGGATTCCGGCATCCCTGGCCTCACGAGCTACGAAGCCTGGATCGGCGCGCAGTCGCCGGACTACGCCTGGCCCGATTTCGACGAGAACTCTGCATCCAGCATGTGCTACACCAGCGGCACCACGGGCAACCCCAAGGCCGCGCTGTACAGCCACCGCTCCACCACGCTGCATGCTTACGCCGCCGCACTGCCTGACGTGATGTGCCTTTCAGCCCGCGACGCCGTGCTGCCCGTGGTGCCCATGTTTCACGTCAACGCCTGGGGCATCCCATACTCCGCCGCGCTCACGGGCTGCAAGCTGGTGTTCCCCGGCCCGGCGATGGACGGCAAATCCATCTACGAACTGATCGAATCCGAGAAGGTCACCTACGCCGCTGGCGTGCCCACCGTGTGGCAGATGATGCTGGGGCACATGAAGCCGGCGGGCCTGAAGTTCTCCACGCTGCGCCGTACCGTCATCGGTGGCTCGGCCTGCCCGCCCGCCATGATCCACGCCTTCAAGGAAGACTACGGCGTGGAGGTTCTGCATGCGTGGGGCATGACCGAGATGAGCCCGCTGGGAACGCTGTGCACCCTGAAGAACAAGCATCTGGCCATGTCCAAGGACGATCAGATGAAGATCCTGCAAAAGCAGGGGCGCGCCATCTATGGCGTGGACATGAAGATTGTGGGTGGTGACGGCAACGAGCTGCCCTGGGACGGCAAGACCTATGGCGACCTGCTCGTCAGGGGGCCGTGGATTGTGGACAGCTATTTCAAGGGCGAGGGCGGCAATCCGCTCGTCAAGGATGCGCAGGGCCGTGGCTGGTTCCCCACGGGCGATGTGGCCACGATTGACGCCGACGGTTTCATGCAGATCACCGACCGCAGCAAGGACGTGATCAAGTCCGGCGGCGAATGGATCAGCTCCATCGATATCGAAAACATTGCCATGGCGCATCCTTCCATTGCAATGGCCGCCTGCGTCGGCATGCCCCACCCAAAGTGGGATGAGCGCCCGATTGTTGCGGTGGTCAAGCGCCCCGGTACGGAAGTCACGCGCGACGAACTGCTGGCGTTTTACGAGGGCAAAACCGCCAAGTGGCAGTTCCCCGATGACGTGGTGTTTGTGGAAGCCATTCCGCTGGGGGCGACCGGCAAGATGCTCAAGACCAAACTGCGCGAGCAGCTCAAGGGCTACAAGCTTCCGGGCTTGTGATCACGGTGGAGCACAGCAGGTGATGGATTGCATTTCACGGCCGTTTCTGTGCTCTGCCCCAGGCTGGGGCGCGCTCGGGGGAGCGTGGGTCCAGTCACGTGTGCGACGCTGCTAGGGGCAATCCCTGAGCATCGCTTTGTTGCAACGCGGTACGCTGCGTTGTGTCGATTTACAAGGAGACAAGACCATGAAGTTCGCTATTAAGGCTGTAGCAGCCTCGCTAATCCTGGCAAGCGCTGGCGGTGCATTCGCTCAAAAGGGCGAGACCGTCAAGATTGCCTGGCTCGATCCGCTTTCAGGCCTGATGGCTGCGGTTGGAACCAACCAGCTCAAGAGTTTCCAGTTCCTCGCTGAAGAGTTCAATAAAAAGAACGCTGCGGGTGTCAAATTTGAAATCATCGGCATCGACAACAAGCTGAGCCCTCAGGAGACCACCAGTGCCCTGCGCTCGGCGATGGACCAGGGCGCGCGTTATGTGGTGCAGGGCAACGGCTCCGGCCCTGCGCTCGCCATCATGGATGCGCTGGAAAAGCACAACGCGCGCAATCCCGGCAAGGAAGTCCTGTTCCTGAACTACGCCGCCGTCGACCCGGATCTCACCAACAGCAAGTGCAGCTACTGGCACTTCCGTCTGGACGCGGACACCTCCATGAAGATGGAAGCGCTGACGACCTACATGAAGGACGTGCCCGAGGTCAAGAAGGTCTATCTGATCAATCAGAACTACGCGCACGGCCACCAGGTGTCCAAGTACGCCAAGGAAATGCTGCAGCGCAAGCGCCCCGACGTGCAGATCGTGGGTGACGACCTCTCGCCCTTGGCTCAGGTGCGCGACTTCTCGCCCTATATCGCCAAAATCAAGCAGTCAGGCGCTGACACCGTCATCACCGGTAACTGGGGCTCAGACTTGGCCCTGTTGATCAAGGCGGCCAACGATGCGGGTCTGAACAATGTCAATTTCTACACGTATTACGGCGCTGTAACAGGCAGCCCCACTGCGATGGGCGCGACTGCTGCAGGTCGCGTGTACATGGTGTCCTACGCCCACTCCAACATGGGGGGCGAATACAGCCGGCTCGTCTCAGAGTACAAGAAGAAGTTCAACGATGACTTCTACACCGGAGCTGTTTATCACGCGTACGCAATGCTCTCCGAGGCCTTTGTAAAAGCCAAGTCCACGGATCCCGTCAAAGTGGCCGCTGCGATGGAGGGCATGAAGTTCAAGAGCTACAACGGCGAGGTCGAAATGCGCAAGACCGATCACCAGTTGCAGCAGGGCCTGTACATCTCGAAGTGGTCCAAGGTTGACGCCAAGCACCCGCTCGACGCTGAGAACACGGGTCACACCTTCGTGCCCGTGAAGTATTACGAGCCCTATGTGGCCAGCACGCCCACGTCGTGCCAGATGAAGCGCCCGTAACTTCGGTCAGAGAGCTTCCAGGCCCGATCGAATCGGGCCTTTTTTTCACCTAGTAATGAAAAATTCCAATGAATCCTGAGTTTTTCGTGATCTCTATGCTGAACGGCGTGAGCTACGGGCTCCTGCTGTTCATGCTGAGCTCGGGTCTCACGCTGATTTTCAGCATGATGGGCGTGCTCAATTTTGCACACACCAGCTTTTACATGCTGGGTGCCTATTTCGCGTTCACCATCTCCGGGGTGGTGGGCTTCTGGCCTGCGCTCGTGCTGGCACCCCTGGCGGTGTTTGCGCTCGGGGCGGCGTTTGAGCGCTACTGTTTGCGCCGGGTGCACAAGTTCGGCCATGTGCCCGAGCTGCTGGTGACCTTCGGCCTGTCTTACCTTATCCTGGAAGTGGTGCAGCTGGTGTGGGGGCGCTCCACGGTGCCCTATGGCCTGCCCGAGCAACTGCAGGGCCCGCTGTTCTCGCTGTACGGAACGCAGTTTCCCAGGTCGCGCTCGTTTGTGATGCTCGTGGCGCTGGTGATGCTGGTGTCGGTGTGGCTGCTTCTCACCCGTACACGCATTGGCCTGGTGATTCAGGCTGCACTCAAGTACCCCGAGATGGTCGAGGCGCTGGGGCACAACGTGCCACGGGTCTTCATGCTGGTGTTTGGTGGTGGCGCTGCGCTGGCGGGCCTGGCAGGTGTGATCGGTGGCAACACCTATGTCACGGAACCCGCGATGGCGGCCTCGGTGGGGTCCATCATCTTCGTGGTGGTGGTGGTCGGCGGCATGGGCTCGCTGGCAGGTGCGTTCCTCGCATCGCTGCTCATCGGCCTGGTGCAGACCTTTGCGGTTGCGCTGGACTATTCGCTGATCCACGTCTTTCAGGCCGTGGGTGTGGCGGTGACCGAGCAGACCTTCGGCTACCCCTTGCTCAAGCTCACGATTTCCCAGGTCGCACCGATATTGCCGTACCTGTTCCTCGTGCTGATCCTGATCTTCCGCCCCAAGGGCCTTTTGGGCAAGCGGGAGGACTGATGCCATGAATTCCACTACGACATCCAACTCCGCTGCTTCAACAGCCACTTCGCACTACCGGTTCAAGCCCTTCAATGTGGGGCGGTTTGTCATCTGGACATTGTTTGCGGTCATGCTGATCGTTGCGCCCATGCTGTTTCGCAGCAGCCTGGCGTTGACCATGCTTTCCCAGATTGGCTATCTCATCATCATCTGCCTGTCTTACAACATCCTGCTGGGGCAGGGCGGGATGCTGAGTTTCGGGCATGCGGTGTACACAGGCCTGGGCTCTTTCATCGCGATCCATGCGATGAACATGGCGACCAAAGGCACGGTCCACATTCCTCTGGTGCTCATTCCGCTGGTGGGCGGACTTGCCGGGGCCTTTTTCGCCATCATCCTCGGCTTCGTCACGACCAAGAAATCAGGCACCACGTTTGCCATGATCACGCTGGGTATCGGGGAACTGGTGGCCTCCATGGCACTGATGTTCCCTGAGTTCTTTGGTGGGGAAGGTGGCATCACCACCGACCGTGTGTACGGCAAGCCCTTCTTCGGCATCAGCTTTGGTCCCGCGATTCAGGTTTACTACCTGATCGCCGCCTATTGCTTCGTCTGCACCGCAGCGATGTTTGCGTTCACCGGAACGCCGCTGGGCCGCATCCTGAACGCAGTGCGCGACAACCCGGAGCGCGTGGAGTTCATCGGGTACAACACGCAGCGGGTGCGCTACTTCGCCTTCATCATTGCGGGCTTTTTTGCTGGCATTGGCGGTGGTCTGGCCACGATCAACTTCGAAATCATTACCGGTGCAGACAGTCTGAGCGTCATCCGTTCGGGCGGCTATCTGCTGTTCACCTTCCTTGGTGGGGCCACGTTCTTCTTTGGTCCCATCATCGGCGCAGTGCTGCTGGTGCTGGCCTCCGTACTGCTGTCAGAGCTTTCCATGGCCTGGTTGCTGTACCTGGGGCTCGTGTTCCTGTTCATGGTGATGTATGCCCCCGGCGGCATTGCCAGCCTGATCATGATGAACCTGCGCCTGGCCAAATACGGCAAGCTGCGCCCGCTGTGGAGCTCGTACCTGGCGCTTGGCGGCACTGCGCTGGTGGGCGTGATGGGTGCAGCCTGCATGATCGAGATGACCTATCACCTGCAGCTCAATGCAGCCCTCGGAGCTGAGTTGAAGTTCATGGGTGCCACGCTCAATGCAACAAGCTTCACGAGCTGGTTCGGATCCATCTTTGTGATGGTGACGGGGTTCGGGCTCTTTGAACTGTGCCGCCGGCAGTTTGTGCGCCAGTGGAGCACGATCCAGGAAGAAATTGAACATGAAATCAAGCGTGGGGAGGCGCTGTAAACATGGCGGCTGACAACGCAACCAACGCCTATGCACTGGAACTGCGCGACCTGCGCAAGAGCTTTGGCAAGACAGAAATCATTCGCGGCGCCAACCTCGCGGTGGCACCGGGCGAACGGGTGGCCATCATCGGGCCCAACGGAGCCGGCAAGTCCACGCTGTTCAACCTGATCAGCGGCCGTTTTGCGCCCACCAGTGGCGACGTGATCCTGAACGGGCAGCGCATCAACGGCTTGCCTCCATATGAGATCAACCGCAAGGGCCTGTCGCGAAGCTTCCAGATCACCAACATCTTTCCGAAGCTGTCGGTGTTCGAGAACCTTCGCTGCGGCGTGCTCTGGAGCATGGGCTACAAGTACACGTTTTTGCGGTTTCTCTCCAACCTGCATGATGCCAATGAGCGCGCCAAAGAGCTCATGGAGATGATCAAGCTGGACAAGAAGCGCGACACCCTGGCGATGAACCTCACCTATGCAGAGCAGCGCGCCCTGGAAATCGGCATCACCATCGCAGGCGGCGCCAACGTGATCCTGCTCGATGAGCCCACGGCCGGGATGAGCAAGACCGAAACTACGCGGTTCATTCACCTTATCAAGGAGGTGACCGAAGGGCGCACCCTGCTCACCGTGGAGCATGACATGGGCGTGGTGTTCGGCCTGGCCGACAAGATTGCGGTGGTGGTGTATGGCGAAGTCATCGCCTTCGACACCCCGGAAAAGGTACGCGCCAACGCGCGCGTCCAGGAGGCCTACCTCGGATCCGCTGTGGCAGATGAGCAGGCGGGAGGACACTAGACATGCTGCATATTGAGAATCTCCACGCGTACTACGGGAAAAGCCATGTGCTGCATGGCGTGAATTTCGACATCCAGCCGGGTGAAATCGTGGCCTTGCTCGGCCGAAACGGGTCCGGTCGTTCCACCACCGCCAAGGCCATCATGGGCCTGGTGGACTGGGAGGGCACCGTGCAGTGGAAGGGTACCGATCTCAAGGGCAAGAAAGCCTATGAAATCGCGCACCTGGGGATCGGCTATGTGCCGGAAAGCCGAGACGTGTTTCCCAACCTCACGGTGCACCAAAACCTGTTGCTGGGGCAAAAGGGCAGCGGCAAAAACAGCCGCTGGTCGTTTGATGACATGTATGAGCTGTTCCCCCGCCTCAAGGAGCGCCAGCACACCGAAGCCGGTGTGATGTCGGGTGGCGAACAGCAGATGCTGACCCTGTGTCGCACGCTCATGGGCGATCCGGACCTCATCATCATCGACGAGCCCACCGAGGGTCTTGCACCCAAGATCGTCGAGCTGGTGGGCGATTATCTGCAGACCATCAAGGCGCGCGGCATATCGGTGTTGCTTATTGAGCAGAAGCTCACCATTGCCATGAAGATCTCGGACCGCGCGCTGGTGATGGGGCATGGCGCCATCGTGTTCCAGGGCACGCCAGACAGCCTGCGCGCCGACAACTACATCCGCAAGGAGTGGCTGGAGGTTTGAAGCCCCCCTGAGTCGCCTGCGGCGCCTTCCCCCAGGGGGACGCCCCCAGCGGGGCGGGGCGGCCCTTGCGCGGGGGCGCTGGCTTGGGGTGCGCGCCAGTTTTTATGGCCGTTGCACCAGGGCGCCGGCTCGTAAGAATTGCCGCTCGCTGCGACTTGCACGAGCCGGGACTTCCGGCAGCGTTTTTTGCCTGCACAGGCCGCGTAATGCGGGTATGTCCAAACCTCTTGTCCCGCCCGGGACAAATTGACACGCCAAACGGGGTTGAAGTCTCTACAATAAAAACGCACGATCGTTCTTTTTCACTTACCAAGGAACAACAGCACCATGACCGCTGAATACAAAGTCCACGGCTCCGTTGCCGTGATCACCCTGGCCAACCCTCCCGTCAACGGACTTGGGTTGTCGACCCGCCAGGGCATCGTCGAAGGCCTTGGCCGTGCCAATGCCGATGCGGCGGTCACGTCCATCGTGATCACCGGTGCCGGTGGTGCGTTCTCTGGCGGCGCCGACATCAAGGAGTTCGGCACCGACAAGTCGCTGCAGGAGCCCAACCTGCTGTCGGTGATTGCCGCCATCGAAAATTCGGCCAAGCCCGTTGTGGCCGCCATGCACAGCGTCGCCATGGGCGGCGGGCTGGAGCTGGCCCTGGGTTGCCACTACCGCATTGCGGCGCCTGGCTGCTCGATTGCACTGCCTGAAGTCAAGCTGGGCCTGATCCCCGGCGCGGGCGGCACGCAGCGCCTGCCCCGCGTGATTGGTGTCGAAGCCGCGCTCAACCTCATCGTGAGCGGCGAGCCCGTCAAGAGCGAAATGATCGGCGCCGTGCCCGGCCAGAAGCTGTTCGACAAGATGGCTGCGTCGGCCGAATCGCTGGCCGCTGAAGCCCTGGCATTCGCGCAGAGCGTGGCCGATGCCCGCCCGCTGCCCCTGGTGCGCAACTTCCCCTGCAAGCACCCCGAAGGCGATGCGTACTTCCAGTTCGCGCGCAATATGGTCAAGGGCATGGCCAAGAACTTCCCAGCGCCCGCCAAGTGCGTGGACGCGGTCGAAGCCGCCACGAAGAAGAAGTTTGCCGAAGGCATGCTGGTCGAGCGTGAAGTTTTCATCAACCTGATGTGGACTCCCGAGTCGCGCGCATTGCGCCACCTGTTCATGGCCGAGCGTGCGGCGAGCAAGATCCCTGATGTGGCCTCCGACACCCCCAAGCGCGACATCAAGCTGGTGGGCGTGATTGGCGCGGGCACCATGGGTGGCGGCATTTCCATGAACTTCCTGAACGCCGGCATCCCCGTCAAGATCCTGGAAATGAAGCAGGAAGCCCTGGACCGTGGCGTGGCCACGATCAAGAAGAACTACGAAGCCCAGGTCAAGAAGGGCAAGCTCAAGCAAGATAAGTACGACCAGCGCATGGCCCTGCTGAGCACCACGCTGAGCTACGACGATCTCAAGGACTGCGACCTCATCATCGAAGCCGTGTTCGAAGAGATGGGCGTCAAGGAAGCCGTGTTCAAGCAGCTGGATGCTGTGGCCAAGCCTGGCGCCATCCTGGCCTCCAACACTTCCACGCTCGACGTGGACAAGATCGCGGCGTTTACCAAGCGTCCGCAGGACGTGGTGGGCATGCACTTCTTCAGCCCTGCCAACGTGATGAAGCTGCTGGAAGTGGTGCGTGGCAAGGAGACCGCCAAGGACGTGCTGGCCACCGTGATGGCCATTGGCAAGAAAATCAAGAAGACCTCGGTGGTCTCGGGCGTGTGCGATGGCTTCATCGGCAACCGCATGATCGAGCAGTACAGCCGCCAGGCGGGTTTCCTGCTGGACGAAGGCTGCACGCCCCAGCAGGTGGACAAGGCCATCGAGAAGTTCGGCTTTGCCATGGGCCCGTTCCGCATGGGCGACCTGGCGGGCAACGACATTGGCTGGGCCATCCGCAAGCGCCGCGCCGTAGAGCGCGCTGACATGAAGTACAGCCGCACGGCCGACAAGCTGTGCGAACTGGGCCGCTTCGGCCAGAAGACCGGCGCAGGCTGGTACGACTACCAGGCCGGCAAGCGTGACGCGATCCCGAGCGAGCTGGTCAACAAGATGATTGAAGACCACCGCAAGGAGCTGGGCATCACGCCGCGCAAGATTTCGGACGAAGAAATCGTGCAGCGCCTGGTGTACGCCCTGGTCAATGAAGGCGCGCACATCCTGGAAGACGGCATTGCCAGCAAGTCCGGCGACATCGACATGGTGTACCTGACCGGCTACGGCTTCCCCATCCACCGTGGCGGCCCCATGCACTACGCGAGCGAGGTGGGTCTGTTCAACGTGGTGCAGGCCATGGACCGCTTTGCCAAGAACCCGCTGGATGACGCAGCGTTCTGGAAGCCCGCTCCGCTGCTGGCCAAGCTGGCCGCCGAAGGCAAGGCCTTCCAGTAAGCGCGCACCTTCTTACCGAACAAAGGATTTCACATGACCTCCGCAGTGATTGTTTCCACCGCCCGCACACCGCTCGCCAAGAGCTGGAAGGGTTCGTTCAACATGACGCATGGCGCCACCCTGGGCGGCCATGCCGTACAGCACGCCGTGCAGCGCGCGGGTATTGATGCCGCCGACGTGGACGACGTCATCATGGGTTGTGCCAACCCCGAGGGCGCCACGGGCATGAATATCGCCCGCCAGATTGCGCTGAAGGCCGGCCTGCCCATCACCGCCTCGGGCATGACGGTGAACCGCTTTTGCTCCTCGGGCCTGCAGACCATTGCCCTGGCAGCACAGCGGGTGATCGCTGGCGAAGCCGATGTATTCGTGGCTGGTGGCGTTGAAAGCATCTCCTGCGTGCAGCAGGAGATGAACCTGCACATGATCCAGGACCTGGCCTTGGCCAAGCAAAAGCCCGAGATCTACTGGAGCATGCTGCAGACTGCCGAGCAGGTGGCCAAGCGCTACAACATCGGCCGCGATGTCATGGACGAGTACGGCGCAGCCAGCCAGCAAAAGGCTTGTGCGGCGCAGGCGGCAGGCCTGTTCGATGCCGAAATCGCGCCCATTACGGTGACGGCCGGTGTGGCCGACAAAACGCTGGGCCTGATCACGAAGCAGGTCACCGTGAGCAAGGATGAAGGCACGCGTGAAGGAACGACGGTAGAAGCCATCAGCGGCCTGCGCTCGGCGCTGCCTGGTGGCCTGATCTCGGCCGGCAATGCCAGCCAGTTCTCTGACGGCGCGGGTGCCTGCGTGGTGACCAGCGAAGAGTACGCCAGCAAGAAGGGCCTCAAGCCCCTGGGCCGTTTCCTCGGCTTTGCGGTGGCCGGTTGCGAGCCCGACGAAATGGGCATCGGCCCCGTGTTTGCCGTGCCCAAGGTGCTCAAGAAGCTGGGCCTCACGGTGCAGGACATCGACCTGTGGGAGCTGAACGAAGCTTTTGCGGTGCAGGTGCTGTACTGCCGCGACAAGCTGGGCATTCCGGCCGACCGCCTGAACGTGAACGGCGGCGCCATTGCCCTGGGCCACCCCTACGGGGTCTCGGGCCAGCGCCTCACGGGCCACGCACTCATTGAAGGCAAGCGCCGTGGCGCCAAGAAGGTGTGCGTGACGATGTGCATCGGCGGTGGCATGGGCGCAGCGGGTATTTTCGAGGTGTTTTGATCTGCCAGCAGGCTGGAGCCCGGTGGGGGTTGGGATTCAGGTATACCCATGACCTGATGACATCAACCGGAAGCAACCATGGACTGGGACAACCTGCGCTACTTTCTGGAGTTGGCCCGCGCTGGCACCCTGGTGGGTGCTGCGCGGCGGCTTGCTGTAGACCACACCACCGTGGCGCGCCGCCTTCAGGCGCTTGAAAAACAGGTGGGCTCCGCCCTGTTTGCCCGCGAGGCGGGCGGCCACCGGTTGACCGAAGCGGGCAGGGCGTTGCTGCCCCAGGTCGAGGCCATGGAGACGGCCTTTCTGGCGGTGGAAAGCGCCGCTCCGGGCGTGCGTCAAGGGCTGCACGGTCTCGTGCGCATTGGCACCACCGAGGGGTTTGGCAATCTCATCCTGGCGCCGCAGCTGGCGCGTTTCGCACTGGACCACCCCGGGCTGGTGGTGGACCTGCTGGCCTTGCCTCGCCTGGTGCACCTGTCGCGGCGCGAGGCCGACATCGTGATTTCGCTGGAGCGTCCTGCGCGGGGCGCCGTGGTGGTGGTCAAGCTCACCGACTATGTGCTGCAGCTGTACGGTGCGCGCAGCTACCTGCAGCGCCACCCGCCCATCCATGCCCCGGACGATCTGCGCGGCCACACCTTCATCAGCTATGTGGACGACCTGCTGTTCAGCAAAGAGCTGCAGATACTGGACGAACTGCACCGCCCGGAACATTTCGCCCTGCGCAGCACCAGCATCCTGGCCCAGTACGAAGCCGCGCGGGTGGGCGCGGGCCTGGCGGTGCTGCCGGCGTTTGTGGCGGCGCAGGACACGTCCCTGGTGCCCGTGCTGCCGGGCGTGGCGCGGTTTCAACGGACGTTCTGGATGTCCATGCCCGGGGACAACAAGCACGTGGCACGCATGCAGGCCACCTGGGCGTTTTTGCGCGAGGCAGTCGCGGCGCAGCAGGGGCTGTTGCTTCCAGCACCGGGTGCTATTTAAATAATAGCTGCTCGCGCTTTATGGGTAAGCGCTGGAGTCATTTTTTGCTTGATTTTTTAACGCCGCGGTAGCGCTTCGGGTGTGCGCCACTGCAATGGCACCAGCGCGTACAGGGGGCTGGGGTCGCGCTGCCAGCCGTGGGGCGCAAAGGATTTGGCTGCGCCGGGCGTGATGCTGCTGCCCATCGGGATGTTGGCCAGTTGCTGCATCCACGCGATATCGATGGCGCCCCCTTGCAGCGGTCTCGAAAAAATCAGCTCCAGCATCTTGCGCGCCTGGGGGTCGCCGCCGCTGGCGGCGATCTGGTACAGGCGCACGGCTTCGGTGTAGTTGGCGGGCACGCCATCGCCCTGGTGGTAGCGCTGCGCCTGGGCAAACCAGTCGGCCGGGCTGTAGCGGGCAGGCCGGGTCCGGCCTGCCGGGCCACTGCGAATGCGGCTGGCCAGCAGCCCCGCATTGGCGGCCGCGGCTTCGGACCTCTCTGCCACCGACTGGAATTGCCCAAGTGCTTTGTCCAGCTCGCCTTTGGCCAGCCACTCCAGCCCGAGCTCGTTGCCCGCCTGGGCATTGCCTGCGCGCGCGGCGTCTGCCAGCAGCTTTTGCAGATGCTGGCCAGCGGCAACACCCTGGCTGGGCGCGGCGTCTGGCCGCGCAGATGCTGCTGTGGGGTCTGCCAGCGGGGCCAGTGCCTTGGCGGCATGCCATTCGAGGTACTTGGCGAGACCCGGGTCGGTGCGACTGACCAACGCAATCCAGTGCATGGCCGTGGAAGGGTTGGGTGCGGACACGCAGCCGCTGATCTGGCACCAGGCAAGGCCCGCCGGGGCCAGCGGGTGGCCCAGCATCTGTGCGCGCTCAAACCAGTGCTGGGCTTGTGGCGGGTCTGCGGGCATGGCCAGCCCATGCAGCGACAGCAGGCCCAGCAACCATGCTGCGTCGGCGGGCGCCAGGTCGGCCGACGTTCGCGGTGCGGCACCTGGCCCGGTGCGCGGTTTGCGCGAAGGGGCGGCCTCGCGCTGTGCGGCGCTGCGTAATTTCTGCAACATCTGCTCCTGGAGCGGGTTGTCGGGCCCCTGGGCCCGGGGGGAAGCCGCGTTCACCGTGGAGCGCTCGATGTCCGAATCTCCGGGCGTTGGGAGCGCGCGCACCGATGCCTGCGCCGGCGTGGCAGCGGCCGCGAGCAGCAGCCACGCAGCGCCCCAGGCCTGTGCCAGGGCGGTGAGTACAAGGGCTGTCCGGTAATTGACTGGCGACATGGTGGGTGCCGGTTGAACCGCCATGCATCACTTGCGTGGAGCGGGCTGGGCCGGTGCAACCGGCATCACCCGGCGCGGGACGACCTGCCAGTACACCGCGTTGCCGGTGTACCCCTCGCTGCCCCAGGCCGCTGCAAAGGCCAGGTTCAAGCCTTCGAGCGTGCGGTAGTTTTTGAGCGGTTTGAGTGGCGGGCCGCGCAGGTCTTCGGGCAGGCGGGCCATGCTGTCCTCGTCGGTGGCAAAGCAGGCCACGCCTTCGGTGCCAGGGCTGGCCGCATCCATGATGAAACCGGGATTCGGGCTCATCCAGTCGGGAATGCGTATGGCCTGATTGGCAGACACCCAGCCTGTGCTGTTGGCCTGGTTGGGCAGCAGACGGATGATGGTTCCGGTGGCGTCGGCCAGGTAGCACTGCAGGTAGGAAGTCCGCGACACCGTGGCCGACAGGAAGACCTGCTCACCCACCTCAAAGGCGGTGCGCTCCAGCAAAACGTTCTCGATCTGCAGGTTGATCGTGCGCGCAGGCGCCGCAGCACCGTACCGGGGCGCATCAGGATCGTTGCTGACCCCATCCACCCCCGTCGTCCCTGGCGTTGCCGGGCTGGCGGCAGCGGACTGCACGGGCTGCGCATGCGTGGCGGCCCAGCCGATGCGGGTCAAGGTGCCTTCTGCAGAAAGCCCGACAAAATGGCGCAGGGCGCGTTCGTAGGTGGGAAAGTCCACCACGCCGGTGACCACCATGCCGTTGTCGGCCTGGAAGCGTGCAAGTGCCTTGCGCAGCGCCGGGTCGTTGTCTGGCAGGGGGGATGTGAACGGTGCCAGATAGCCCCGGCTCACCAGGGAGCGCGTGATGAGCTGGGTGCGTACGGCAGGGGTGCCTTCGTCGAACCAGTCGCGCAGCTGGCGCTGAAAGTCGGGATGGTTCTGCTCCAGCGTCAGGCACTGCCAGTAGGGCACACGGGCCCACTTGCCAATGAGCTCGATGGTGGCCAGGTCCACCAGGGTACGCACCGCACCGCCCGAGCCCTGCGTGTAGTCGCGCCCTACATTGAACTGCACGCCGTAGGTGCCAATGCGCCCTGCCAGGTCGATGCCCTGGCCGCCGTTGCCGATGATGACTTCGTTGGCCGAATCCAGGCCGGGGATCAGCGTGCGGGTGCGAAAGTCGCCCAGGTGCATCTCCAGCCCGATGATGGTGGCGTTGCGGCTCTGGCTGTAGCCCATGTCGATGCGGGGGCCCGAGAGCCCCGTATCAAACCGGTTGTTGATCACGTTCTGGTCAACGAACGAGATCGCGCCCGACAGGTACAGCGCCGGGCGCTGCAGCTGCATCTGGTTGTTGTTGAGCAGGATGGTGGTGAGGTTCTGCACCGTGTCCTGGCGTGCGATATCGACCTCATAGTCCACAAAGCGGAAGGCATTGCTCAGGCGCGACATCTGCGACAGCGCCGTGATGATCATGTCCTTGGTGGCCACAGTCACGCGGGTCGAGTAGTCGGGAATCTGCTTGCTGGTGATCAGGGTGGTGGGCAACTGGGCCTCACGCAGCATGTGGTCCATGCACATCAGCGAATCGGAGAAGCTCGAAATCGACCGGGTAGGGCGCACCACAGGCCGGTCGGTGATGGACGCGAGGCTTTGAAACTCCTGGTCCTTGCGCGGGTCGCGCGGGGTGGCGCAACCGGCCATCAGCAAAGCCGCCACCATCAGCAGCAGCACCCACAGTGCAGGCCGCTTCAGCGGGCCGGCTGCCATGTGGTGGCCGCAAGGGCTGGGCGGGCTCAGGGTTGTGGGGGCCATGTTGTGTCTCCGTGCGGCGAGGGTGGCGCTGGCAATGTGGTTACCTGCAGATGTTCACGAGGTCACCGCGCAAGACCACGACCTGGGGGCCCTGGTTCGGGCCATACCGGCCCGTGCCGGCAGTGCCGCCCGATACCGTATTGCTGCCAACTTCCTGTACGCAGGTTTTCTGCATGCCCTCGGCGGTGGCGGTGGTGACCACATCGTTGTTGGTCAGCACACCGCTGGTGTCGTCAGAGAACGCCTTGGCTTCATACCGCGCAATGCGGGCGCGAAGCCAGGACGGCATGGCGTTGTTGTTGTCAAGCCCTGTGGACGGCGCTGCAGCACCCATGGGCAGCATCTGGACCGAGAGTTTCTTGGTGAGGACGACGGGGTCTTCGCCCGGTGCCTGCGACCATGCGGGAGCGGCCCACCACAGTGAGAGGCCTGTGGCCAGAACCGGCGCCCACCGTGCAAAGCGTTGTGTGTTCATGGAACACCTCCTGAAATTAAAGCGGGGCACATGGGGCTGCCAGTGACAGCCGCACACCCGTGCCCCTTCGCCAACACGTCCCGGCGGTAGTCCTACGCCGGGAACCTGGCCGTTGCCGGCCTGTGCGCTGCCACCGCGGCGGCAGCGTTCACTGTGGCATCAGAAGGGCCAGCCGACGGTCTTGGTGGGCTGGCAGGTGAAGCAGGCGTTGTTGGTGGCGATGTTCTGCACAGCCTTGCTGTTGCTGCCGCTGGACAGGTTGTTGACCGATGCCCCCACCATGGCCGTGTACTGGCTGGAGTTGCCGACGATAGTGACCTCACCCACGTTGGACGACAGGTTTTGGCTGGCGTAGGCATCGCTGCCGCTGGCGGTGTTGGTCACGTTGCCGCCGGAGCCCGTCACCGACTGTGTCGAGTTGCCGCTGATGGAAACATTGCCGGTGTTGGACCCCAGGTTCTGGAACGCTTCACTCTTCGAACCCGTCGAGTTGTTGTTGACCGACACAGAGGTCAAGGAAACCGACTGCGTGGAGTTGCCGGTAATGGTGATGTCAGGGCTGGAAGCTACGGGACCGGTGGCCATTGCGGCGGAGGCGATGACGCTGAGCGTGATGAAAGCAAGGGTTTTCATGGCAGATCCTTCAATGGTGGAACTTCGACACTGTCTGCAACCGCAGAAAAACCTGTGGTGCAGTGCTGTTGGACGGTGCCGCCGGGCCTTGCCACTTGCGTGGACGGCGGCCGTTTGGCGCTGTCGGGTTGCAGTGTGTTCCCGGATGTGTTTGCCGCGAATACGCTGTGAGGGCTACCTCAATCACAGCAACGCGCCGGTGGTAGCCGTGGCGCGCGAGCGTTGTGGTGAAAGGGTTTCCTGGACATTTGCTGCCAGGAAGTCCTGCCTAAACCTTGGTAGTAACAAAATGCTTCTATTGCAACAGTGTCATTTTTAGCGCGACGGAGGTAATTTTTTGTCGCACTGTGTTCGTTAGCGCACAGAGGACAAGCTCACCTCACGGAAAGATGCATGAAAATTTGCATGTGAAAGCGTCCTCTGTGGGCCCCTTTTCTGCGATGTGACGGGTTTCAAGGAGCGATCAACGTGAACAGCAACATGCCTTCCCAGACCGTTGGCACCACCGGTATGCCCCACCGTTCGGAGGCGCTGACTTCCATGGGGTACGACGAATCAGCGTTGCCTTCGGGTCAGTTTGGAACCTTCAGCAATCCCCCGTCTGTGTGGCCTGCATTTCTCACCGGACAGGAGACCAGCCCGGTGCGCGTGCTGCTGGTGGATGACGACCCCCACATCCGCCTGGTGATTGCGCAGGAGCTCATGGCAGACGCCCGCACCCTGTTGGTGGGGCAAGCGGGCAGCGTGCGCGAAGGGCGCCGTGCGATCAAGCAATACGACTTCGATGTGCTGCTGGTGGACCTGAATCTGGGCGACGGCAACGCCTTCGATCTGCTGGAATACCTCAAACCCGCCCGCCCCTCGGCGCAGGCGGTGGTGATATCGGTCATGGAAAACGACGATGAGGTGATCCGCGCCTTCGAGCTCGGCGCTTGTGGCTATGTGGGCAAGAACTCGTGGTTTGGCAACTACGCGCAATCTGTTTTGCAAGTCGCCAACGGCGGTGCCTCCATCACGCCCAACCTTGCGCGCCGGCTGCTCCAGCGGTTTGACCGCACCAACTCCGCAGAAAACAAGCGCAGACAGCCCGATGAGGCAGACCGTTTGTCCGCGCGGGAAAAAGAAATCCTGCGCCTGGTGGCCAGCGGCTACACCAGCGCGGAAGTGGGCTCGCGCCTGCTTATCAGCTGCATGACGGTCAATACCCACCTGCGAAACATCTACCGCAAGCTGCAGGTGCGCACCCGCGCCCAGGCCGTACGCTTTGCCTCGTTGCGGGGGCTCTTCTGAACCCAGGCCTGGCCGTACTGGCCGTCCACGCGCAGCCGTTGTCCAGCGCATAAATCCGAGCCATGTTTCGCACCCGTCCTCCCTGGTTTGCCATGGTGTGCGTCGGCATCTGGGTTTTGCAGCTTGCGTTGATTGCGATTGCCTTTCACTGGATAGGGGCGGTGGGCACATCAGGGCAGCGGTGGTGGGAGCTTGCGGTGGTGGGGGTCTCGATGGGGCTTGGGGCATTGCTGCTGGTACAGCTCCCCAGGGCCATGCAATGGCGCCCCCGCCTGAACGTTCGCCCCAGCGCCGAGCTGATGGCCGAGCGCCGCCGCATTGCCAGGGATCTGCATGACCACCTGGGTTCGCAGCTTGTCAATGCCATGGGCCTTCTCGACAGGGATCAGCCGCGTGCGCGTGACATCCGTGCAGTGCTTGAAACATGCCTGCTGGACCTGCGCCTCGTCGTTGACTCGATGGATGGAGCGCAGGACACGCTGGCCGACCGCATGGCCCGCCTGCGCCACCGCATACAGCCAGTGCTGGACCAGCGGGGAATCGGCATGTTGTGGGACGTTGACATACCCCCGGGTCCCCGTTTGCCGCACGCAGGCAGCGCGGACCAGCTGGTCGCCATCACGCAGGAAGCCCTGAGCAACATCCTGCAGCATGCCAGTGCGACCGAGGTGTCTGTGTCCGCCCGGTACATCGCGCACGCCGGACTCTGGCTCTGGGAGGTGTGTGACAACGGCCTGGGGATGCCTGCTGCAGATGCTGACCCCGAAAGCACCCGAGGGACGGGTTTCGGCCTGAAAGGGATGCACACCCGGGCCGGACTGGCGGGGGGTGAGCTTCAGATCCTGCAACGGGAGGCAGGAGGCACGCGAGTGCGGGTGATCCTGCCCACGGGCGGCGGCGTTTGATCGAATGGAGCACCGCCATCTGGCGCCCCCACTGCGCCCCCGGCGGTCTGAAATAGGGCGCAAAGCGCCCTGTTATCCGGCCGCCACCGCAGCAAGCGCCGGGTAACCTGCGCATATGGGGCGAAGCCGCCACCCGTGAAACGCTTGCGTTCACGTGTTGCTGTGGCGCTGTCGCCCCTCGGGAGAGCAAAGCGATGTCACCTCTTATTTCCGGTCTGGTCAGCTCGGTTGCGTCCATGATCTTCAACGCAGCTACCGCGGGCCCGGGCAAGGCGCAGGCCGCGCGCCGCAATGGCGAGGAGACCCCGGGGCCATCCTCGTTCCTGCACTTGAGTCCCGAGGCAGCGTCGCTGGCCGGCATGGCGGGCAAAGGCGTGGCGGTAGGCACAGGCAACAGCGCACTGCCTTCAGGCATGGGGGTGGGCAGCATGCACGGGCGTTCAGTGTCCCGCGAGGACTTCCAGACGCTGCTCGAGCGTTTTGGCGCCACTCAGGCGCAAAAAGATCAACTGGTAGCGGGGTTTGACACCAACAACGATGGCAGGATTGGCCAGGACGAGTTCCTTCAGGGTCTGTCGAAAACCCGGGGCGCGCAGGCCGGCAGCGATTTTGCGCAGACCGTGCTCCAGCTCATGGACAACGCCGGAAACGCAGACGGCACCGTGGCACGGCAGGAGTTCGCAGCCTTGACGACCGCATTTGGCTCGGCACAGAGCGGCCCACGGCAAGCATGATTACCGCGCTGCTACGCCGGCGCCCACAAAGCACAAAAGCGACCGGAATGGTCGCTTTTGTGCTTTTGGCATCTTGCTGTCAGTGGCTGCTGTGAACGGTCAGCTCCTGACTTGCAGGAGCCCCGGGTTGCCGGTCATATCCGGCCCATGAGCAGCAGAATCACCAGGATCAGCACCACCAGCCCGATACCGCCACTGGGCCCATAGCCCCAGGAGCGGCTGTGGCCCCAGGTGGGCAGCACGCCGACCAGGATGAGGATCAGGACAATCAGCAGAATCAGGGAGAGTGACATGGCATTTCCTTGTTGTGGGTTGAGGTGAATGCATTGTTGGGCGGGCCTTTTGCAAAAACCGCAGGCGCCGCGCTTGCGGGATGGTCAGGGTTTTCCGACACGCGTTGTGGGATGGAAGCAGGCAGTGGGTCTGCGACCTCCAAAATGCTATATAAAACATAGCTAATGGCGCATGGTGGTAAAGCGCTGAGGCCGTGTTTGATGGTTTTTAAAATCTTGCCGCGCGCTGTCGTTTGGCGGGCCACGGCTGCCAGCGGTCAGGCCGGGGTTGCAAGGGATCCGCAGGGTTGCATGCCCGGGCCCGTTGGCCGGGGCAATACCATCCATCCACGTCCATCTCTTCGTTGCACTGCACCATGCCTGAATCCTCGTTGCCTGCCGCCACCAGCTCCGCCCACCCTCCGCTGCGCATCGCCGTGATGGGCGCCGGGGCGGTGGGCTGCTACTTTGGTGCCTTGCTGGCCCGTGCGGGCCATGCTGTCACCCTCATCGGTCGGCCCGCACATATGGAGGCGGTGCGCCAGCACGGCCTGCGGTTGCAGACGGCGGCGATGGATGTGCAGGTGCCCCTGGCGGCCAGTACCGAGGCCAGCGCGGTGCACGGCGCAGACGTGGTGCTGTTCTGCGTGAAGTCATCCGACTCTGAAAACGCCTCGCAGCAGATACGCCCGCACCTGGCCCCCGGCGCGCTGGTGCTGACCTTGCAGAACGGCGTGGACAACGACGAGCGCGTGCGCGCCGTGCTGGACGCCAGCAACCCCGTGGCGGCCGCCGTGGTGTACGTGGCCACCGCCATGGGCGGCCCGGGGCATGTGGTGCACCATGGCCGGGGTGAGCTGGTGATTGCGCCTTCGCCGCGCAGCGACGAGGTGGCCCGCCAGCTCACGGCGGCGGGTATCCCCACACAGGTGTCCGACAACGTGCGCGGTGCGCTCTGGGTCAAGCTGGTGCTCAACAGCGCCTACAACGCGCTGTCGGCCCTGTCGCAGCAACCCTATGGCCCGCTGGTGCAGGTGCCCGGCGTAACGCAGGTAATTGCCGACATCGTGGCCGAATGCCTGGCGGTGGCGGCGGCCGACGGGGTGACGATTCCGGGCGATGTGCAGGCGGCGGTGCGCGGCATTGCCAGCACCATGCCCGGGCAGTATTCGTCCACCGCGCAGGATCTGGCGCGGGGCAAACCCACGGAGATCGACCACCTGAACGGCTATGTGGTCCAGCGCGGCGCGGCCCTGGGCGTGCCGACGCCGCTGAACCATGCGCTGCAGGTGCTGGTCAAGCTGGCAGAGATGAAACGCACCGCCGGCTGAGGCGGAATTCTGAAACCCTTGCACTCGCCAGCGCGGTGTTGAGGCCTATCGGTTGTTGCCGCAGAGGCTACGGAGAGAGAAGCAGTCCGCTGTCGATGTGAGTGACCGGACGAGCCCCTGCCTGACCGACCGTCGCAGCAAGCGTCAGGTCGGGCGACCTGTGCCTGGCACCGGCACCCGCACCGCCCCGGTGGCGTAGAAGGCGTGCAGATTCTCCAGCACGAGGTCTGCCATGGCGCGGCGGGTTTCGTGTGTGGCGCTGGCGGTGTGCGGGGTCAGCACCACGTTGTCCAGCGCCATCAGCGCGGCGGGCACGGTGGGTTCGTTTTCAAACACATCCAGCCCGGCACCGGCAATGCGCCGCTCGGTCAGGGCATCGACCAGGGCTGCCTCATCCACCACGCTGCCCCGCGCCACGTTGATCAGGTAGCCCTTGGGGCCCAGGGCGTTGAGCACATCGGCGTTCACCAGGTGGCGCGTGCCGGCGCCCCCGGCCACGGTCAGCACCAGGTAGTCGGCCCACTGCGCCAGCGCCGTCACCGCATCGAAACAGGGCAGCGGGCAGCCCTCGACCGGACGGCGGTTGTGGTAACCCACCTCCATGCGGAAACCGCTCGCACGCTCGGCCACGGCCTGGCCGATCCGGCCCATGCCCACAATGCCCAGGCGCTTGCCCGATACCCGGGAGCCCATGCCAAAACGCGCCTGCGGCCATGCGCCCTGGCGCACGAAACGGTCGCTGGCGGCAATGTTGCGCGAGACGTCCAGCATCAGCGCAAACGCCATGTCGGCCACGCAGTCGTTGAGCACACCGGGCGTGTAGCCCACCTGCACGCCGCGGGCCCTGGCGGTGTCGATATCCAGCGCATCAAATCCCACGCCAAAGCTGCTGATCACCTGCAGGTTGGGCAGCGCGGCCATGACATCGCCCCGCAGCCCGATGGCGGCTGTTGTCACCACGCCGGTGAACTGCGCGCCGTGCGCGGCCAGAAAGGCCGCCGCGTCGGGCTGGTCGGCCAGGCACGTGACCTGGTAGTGCGCGGCCAGTTCGGCCTCCAGCGCAGGCAGGGGCGCGCGGCCGATTTGAAGGATGCAGGGCTGGGAAGTGGTGGTCATGTCAGAAGGGGCAGAGAAGGCCATAAAGAAAGGGCTGGACACGCCAGCATGGCGCCCCTGGTGTGGGGCGGGAGCGGGTGCGGGTGCGCAGGGCGCGAGACTGCCCGGACGGTGCCTCGCCCGGCCTGCGTTCAACCATCGGCCGCGGCCGCATTGGCCACAGGTGCACGCGGGGCCAGCACGAACTCCGGGTGTTGCCCGGTGAGCAGCAGAAACATGGCAAACACCGGCCCCTGCATGTTGCGCTCGTCGGACGTGCTCTCCAGCGCCTGCCAGGTGCGCGACTGCACGCCGCCCCGGCTGCCCGTTTGCAGCGGGTAGCCCATCAGCTGGGCCGCCTGCGCCTGGCTGAGGCCCGCAGCGGTGCGCGCGGCCTTGAGCTGGTCGCCGGTGGGGGTGAGCATGAGCAGTGGTGTGGGGAACAAGGGCGTTTCAGGCGTCATGGCGGGCGGGTTTTATCGGGCTGCAGATTCGCAAAAAATGCTATTGTATTTGTAGCTATTGGCGCTTTATGGGTAAGCGCTGGAGGCTAATTTTGCTCGAAATTCTACTGCCGCCATTACATTGCACGGGTTTCTATGCCGCCGTGGTCAAGCTGTGTTCGTTCAGCTGCGCGATGTACGACTCTGGCGCAATGTTGGTGTAGTTGGGCACGTCGGCCATCAGCACCGCCGCTGTCTGTTTGGCAGCGGTCTGCGCCTGCGTCAGGTTGCCAAAAAACGCATTGGTCAGCGCCACCACCTGGCCGGGGCGGGGCTCACCGGGGTAGAGCACGCGGTCGCTCTCCAGCCGCACCAGGCCCAGCGGCTCCAGTGCCGCGCGGGCAATGCGCATGTGTTCGCCGTGGTAGTAGTCGTGGTTGAAGGTGGCGCCCTCGCGCCAGCGGTACAGGGCGGTGACTTTGATCATCGAGGCCTTTCCATCCGGTAGTTGAAAACCGCCACCGTAGGGATAACTCACCAGCTGCACAGCCGCTTGCGCGACAGTGAGTCGCCCACGCGGCTCAAGTCCCCTTCCTGCGACGTCAGTCCTCTTCCGATTCGCCCAGGAACCCGCCGCTCTGGTGTCCCCACAGCCGCGCATACACGCCACCCTGGCCCAGCAGCTGTGCGTGCGTGCCTTCTTCCACAATGCGGCCCGCGTCCATTACGATCAGGCGGTCCATGGCGGCGATGGTGGACAGGCGGTGGGCAATGGCGATCACGGTCTTGCCCTGCATCAGGCTGTGCAGGCTTTGCTGGATGGCGGCTTCGACCTCGGAGTCGAGCGCACTGGTGGCCTCGTCCAGCAGCAGGATGGGCGCGTCCTTGAGCATCACGCGCGCAATGGCCACGCGCTGGCGCTGGCCGCCCGAGAGCTTCACACCGCGCTCGCCCACATGGGCGTCGTAGCCCGTGCGGCCCTGCAGGTCGGTCAGCGAGGCGATGAAATCTGCTGCCTCGGCGCGCTCGGCGGCCTTGTGCAGGTCGGCCTCGCTCGCGTCGGGGCGGCCGTACAGGATGTTGTCGCGCATGGAGCGGTGCAGCAGCGAGGTGTCCTGCGTGACCATGCCGATATTGCGGCGCAGGCTGTCCTGCGTGACGTGGGCGATGTCCTGCCCGTCGATAAGGATGCGGCCCGACTGCACGTCATGAAAGCGCAGCAACAGGTTGACCAGCGTGGACTTGCCCGCGCCCGAGCGGCCGATGAGTCCGATCTTTTCGCCGGGGCGGATGGTCAGATTGAGCTGGTCAATGACCGGGCGGGCGCCGGGGCCGCTGCCGTAGGCAAAGCTCATGTCCTCAAAGCGGACCTCACCCTGGGTCACAACGAGTGGTTGGGCATCGGGCGCATCCACCACCGTGCGCGGCCGGGTCAGCGTGTTGATGCCGTCCTGGATGGTGCCGACGCTCTCGAACAGCGTGGTCATCTCCCACATCACCCAATGGGCGTGGCCCGAGACGCGCAGCGTCATGGCGGTGACGGCCGCCACGGCCCCGGCACCGACCTTGCCCGCAGACCACAGCCACAGCGCAGTGCCACAGGCGCCCAGAATCATCGCCACCACGAGGATGTGGTTCACGATCTCGAACCGGCTCACCAGCCGCATCTGCGCATAGCCGGTGAGCTTGAACGCGTCCATGGCGGCACGCGCAAATTCGGATTCGCGCCGCGTGTGCGAGAACAGCTTGACGGTGGCGATGTTGGTGTACGCGTCGGTGATACGCCCGGTCATCACCGAGCGCGCATCGGCCTGCGCCTTGCCCACCTTGCCCAGGCGCGGCACAAAGTACCAGCAGGCCAGGCCATAGGCCACCATCCACGCGGCAAAGGGCACCAGCAGCCGCGCGTCGAACCCTGCCAGCAATACCAGGATGGTGACGAGGTAGATGCCCATGCCGATTACCACGTCGGTGGTGGTGAAGATCATGTCGCGCACGGCGAGGGCCGTCTGCATGATCTTGGTGGTGATGCGGCCCGCAAACTCGTCCGCGTAGAACGCCATGCTCTGGCCCAGCATCAGGCGATGAAAGTTCCAGCGCAAGCGCAGTGGGAAGTTGATGGCCAGCACTTGGTGCTTGACGCTGGTCTGTACAGCCACCAGCACCACCGAGGCTAGCAGCAGCGCGGTGATGCCTATCAGCGCGCCCCGGCGTTCGGCCCACAGGGCGCCCGGGGCCGTGGTGGCAATCCAGTCCACCACATGGCCCAGCACCGCAAACAGCAGCGCTTCATAGATGGCAATGGCGGCAGACAGGCCCGCCATGGCGGCCACGTAGCCGCGCAGGCCACGGGTGCCGTCCCACACGAAGGCCATGAAGGCCTTGGGCGGCAGGGTGGGTTCGGCGGGGGGGTAGGGGGGTAAGCGACTCTCGAAATACGTGAACACGTGGCAGGGCTCCTCAGCGCTGCGATGGTAGAGGAGGCCTGCGGACACGGTGTGTCAGCAGTCGCTTGTCCGCAACTGCAGCAGGGCCGGCACGGCCCCCCGCGGGCCTACATCAGCAACGTGACCACCACAATCACCACGCCCAGTGCCAGATTGATACCCACCAGCGTGCGGATGCTGCCCAGTGCCTTGCCACCGGCGGCCCAGTCCGAGGCCGCCACCGCACGCTGCAGTCGGCGGAACAGCGCAAAACGGATGTGGCCAAAAAGCGCCATCATCACAATGCCCAGCGCGGCCATGATGGTCCAGTCCAGCGGCATTGCAAAGCTGCCGCCAGCCTGCACTGTCTGCTTGGCCACGCGGCCGATCATCCACAGGCCGCTGCCCAGCACCACCACCACAGCCACGCTCACGGCCGCAAAGAAGCGGCCCAGCACATCGTGCATGAGCCGCACGCGCTGTGGCGGCTCCAGCGACTGCGCTGCGGGGCGCAGGAAGAAATGGGCAAAAACCATGCCGCCAATCCATACGATGATGGAAAGGACATGGACGAGCTGAAGGGCGTTGTAGAGCATGGCGGTGGGGCAGGTGTGGAAGCCCCGGATTGTCCATGAGGCGCAATCCCCGTGCTGCCTGTGTATCACTCGGCCCACTGGGGGCATTGCGGCTTCGTTACCGCTTCTCAGGCCGGCGGCGGCGCCACGCGCACCTGGTTGCCGCCGCTTTTCTTGGAAAGGTACATCGCCTCGTCGGCATGCCCCAGCAGGTGGTGCTCTTCACCACCATGGTCGGGATAGATGGCCACGCCAATGCTGGGCCGGATGCTGAGACGGATGCCCTCCAGGTCAAACGGTTGACCAAAGGCCGCCAGGATCTTCTCGGCCGCAGCGGCGGCGTGCTCGCGGGCATGGCCGCTTTCCAGCAGCACCACAAACTCGTCGCCCCCCAGCCGTGCCACCGTGTCGGAGCCGCGCACACATTCCAGCAGCCGCTGGGCCACACGCTGCAGGAGCAGGTCTCCCATGGCATGGCCCAGGGTGTCGTTCACCTGCTTGAAATCGTCCAGGTCCAGGAAGAGCAGCGACAGCAGGCTCTTGTCGCGCCGGGCGCGGGCCAGTGCGGTCTTGAGGCGGTCCAGAAACAGCTGGCGGTTGGGCAGGTGCGTGAGCTGGTCGTACTGCGCCATGTGCTCCAGGCGTTCCAGCATCTGCTTGCGCTCAATCGCGGCCGCGACCTGGGTGGATACGAACTGCAGCAGCTCCTTGTCTTTCTCGGTGTAGCGCGCCTGTTCTGTAAAGCTTTGCAGAACCAGGGCACCAATGGGGCCCTTTTGCGTGTGCAGCGGAACGCCCAGCCAGTACAGGGGCGCTTGGTCTGGGGGTAGGTGCCCGCGCAGCGCATCGCGCAATTCACGCGCGTGGGGTGTCAGAAACAGCGTGTTGGCGCTGCGGATCACCTCGGCGCACAACGCGTCCTGCACGCTGCGCAGCGGGGCAGGGTTCGGGCCGTGATCGCTCACGTGGTACGGGAAACTGAGCGCTCCACTGCCCGCATCGTAGAGAGCCACCGCAAAATTGCTTGCCGGCAACAGCCGTCCAATGATTTGGTGGATGTGCTCGAACAGGGCCTGCAGGTTCTGCGTGGTGTGGGCGGCTTCAGAGATCGCGTAGATCACCTCGTGCATGGACTCGGTGAACTTGCGTTCGGTGAAGTCGTGTGCCACTGCCACACGCACCTGGTGCTCGGGCAGCCACCGCGCCGTCCAGCGGATGTGGGCAATCGATCCGTCCTTGCGAACGTAGCGGTTTTCAAACTGCAGCTGAATCTGGCCCTCGGTCACGCTCTTGGCCTGGCGCTGCGTGGCCGCAAGATCGTGCGGGTGCACCATGTCCAGCATGCGCTTGCCGATGACCTCCTCCGGGGCGTAACCAAAGATGCGTTCAAAAGCCGGACTGACGTACACGATGGAACTGTCGGGCCGAACCACGCACACAGCGTCGAGCAGGATGTCTACGAGGTTCTGGGGAAGAATGCTTTGCATGGGGGCGCGCACAACGTGCATGAAGCGGCCATTGTGCCGTGTGCCCCCCTGTCTGTGCGGCCCGGGCGCAGCTCGCAGGCCAAGGGGTTTCTGTCCTCAGAGATTTATGCTTCTGTATTGATAGCATGTCGCGCTTGCTGGAAAAGCGCTGCAAGCGGTTTTTATGGGAACTCAGGTGGCGCACTGCACAGTCAGGGCTTTGCAGGGCACTGCCCTCGCAATGTCGACCGTGTGGCGCTGAATGCACTTTCCACCAAATAACTCATTGGTAACCGGTTGTTGTACCGGCGCTGGTTTCAAAGCATGTTGGAATGCCGCTATCCTGCGCGTTCGCGCTGCGACGGATCGCGTGTCGGCCGCCGCCGCCCATTGCTCCTGCATTTCTGCCAAGGCCGTTCTGATACCGCATGTCTTTGCCAACCCGCCAAACGCCATGGCCCCACTGACGCACAACGGTCGATACCGGCACTGGCTTGTCGGGCTGGGGGTAGCTGCGCTCGGGGTTTCGGTGAGTTCCTGGCTGGCGTGGGAGCAGTACCAGTCCGTGGCCGGCGTCGAGCGCACGCGCTTCATCCAGGAGGCGCGTGCCTTTTCCGATGCGTTGAGCCAGCGCATCGAGGGCAACACCGAAGTTGTCTACGGGTTGCGAGGCCTTTTTACCGTCAATCCGAACCTCACACGTGCCGAGTTCGACCGTGTGGCCAGCAACCTGGACGTGGGTACACGGTTTCCGGCTGTGCGCAACCTGTCATTCACGCGGTGGGTGCCGGGCGCAGAGCGGGCCGCATATGAGGCGCGGGTGCGGGCCGATACCTCGTTGTCGGCACAAGGGTTTCCGGATTTTTCCATCCGCCCGCCCGGCGAACGTACCGAGTATTTCGTTGCCGAGTACCTGTGGCCCATGGTGGGCAATGAAAGCGTGCTCGGCCTGGATATCAGCGCGCAGCCCACCAATCTGGCAGCCATGCAATACAGCCGGGACAGCGGGCGCACTGTCGCTTCGGCACCGTTCGATCTGATCCAGGAGGAAACGCACAGAGCAGGTTTTGTGATCCGCGTGCCGGTGTTCGACCCAACGGCGGGCACCCCGGAGCCGCGCTTTCTGGGGGCGGTGGCGAGCACCATCCGTGTGTACGACCTCGTGCAGGTGCTGGGCGGGCAGGGGTTGCTGCGCGGGATTGCCGTGTCCATTGCCGACCATGGGTCCGTGCGGGCCGGGACCACCGATACCACCATGCGGCCCCTGCTGGCACAGTCCGCACAGCCGCTGCCGGGCGCCGAACCGTATGTGCGGGACGTCAAGGTCCACGACCGGCTCTGGCGCCTGACGTTTCACCCTGCCCAGTCCTTCCTTTCGGCCACAGAGGCCCGCCTGCCCGCGCTCATCGGCCTGGCCGGTGCGCTGGTGTCGATCCTGCTGGGCACTACGGCGGCGCTGCTGGTGCGCCAGCGCACGCTGGCGCTGGCGCGTGCGCATGCCTCGGACGAAGCGCGCCAGCAAAGCGAGGAACGTTTTCACGCCCTGTTCCACCAGGCCAGCGTGGGCGTGGCGTTGCTCGACACCGCAACCGGACGCTTTCTGCGTGTCAACCAGTGCTTTGCAGACATCCTTGGTTACACCCCCGACGAGATGCTGGCATTGAGCAGTCATTCGATCACTCACCCCGCTGACGAAGCCACCGACGCCCGCCAGCTGGCCTTGCTGAGAAAAGGCGAGACACCCCAGTACCGGGTGGAGCAACGCCTGATTCACCGGCAAGGGCATGAGGTCTGGGCGGATCTGACCGTATCTCCCATGTGGGTGCCAGGGGCGGCACCTGACCACCACATCGCGGTGGTGCAGGACATCACCTCCCGCAAGCGCATGGAAGACCATCTGCGCACCAACGAACTGCGGCTGCGCGCGATTCTTGAGCGCCTGCCCATGGGGGTCTGCCTGGTGCAGGACGACGGGAACATCAGTTTTCGCAACCGGCGTTATGTGGAGATCTGCGGCTACACCGAGGCTGCCGTGCCCGATGTGGAGATCTGGTGGCAGCGCGCCTTCCCCAACGTGGGCGAGCGCGAAACCATGCGTGCGCTGTGGGAGGCCGCAACCCACAAAGCGGCGGCGTCTGACGGCGTGGTGCCTGCGGCGGAATACGCCATCTGGTGCGCAGACGGCATCAAGCGGGCTGTGGAGATTTCGGCCGTGCAGCAGGTGGGCGGCTACCTCCTCACCTTGCAGGATCTGAGCGAGCGCAAGGCGGCCGAGGAGGAAATCAAGCACCTGGCCTACTACGACCCCCTCACCAGCCTGCCCAACCGCAGGCTGTTGATGGACCGGCTGCAGCAGGCGCTGGCCACCAGTGCCCGTCACCACCGCAGTGGTGCCGTGCTGTTGCTCGATCTCGACAATTTCAAGACCTTGAACGAAACCCGCGGCCACGACAGTGGCGACACCCTGCTGCAGCAGGTGGCGCACCGGCTGCGCAGCTGCGTTCACGAGGACGACACCGTGGCGCGCCAGGGGGGGGACGAGTTCGTGGTGGTGCTCGAAGACCTGGGCGACAACCCGGAGGAAGCAGCCGCCCGTGCGGAAGAGGTGGGCCAGCGCATTCTGGCCGCCCTGCGAGAACCCTACATCATCAACGGTGTCGCGCACCACAGCTCGCTGAGCATGGGCGTCACCATCTTCAGCGACATGCGCGAGACTGTGGACGAACTGCTCAAACGCGCTGACCTCGCCCTGTACCAGGCCAAGGATGCAGGCCGTGACACCCTGAGGTTCTACGACCCCAGGATGCAGGCTGCCGTGAGCGCCCGCGCCGCGCTGGAGCTGGACATGCGCATCGGGCTGGCGCAGGGCCAGTTCGAGTTGTATTACCAGCCGCAGATCGACCGCGGCCGGATCACGGGTGCCGAGGCGCTGCTGCGGTGGCGCCATCCGCGTGACGGGTTTGTTTCCCCGGCGCACTTCATTCCGCTGGCCGAAGAGACCGGGCTGATCTTGCCGCTGGGGGAGTGGGTGCTGCAGGCTGCCTGCGCACGGCTGGCGCAGTGGGCCGCGCAGCCTGACCTGGCAGGGCTGGGCCTGGCGGTGAACGTGAGCCCGCGCCAGTTCCATCAGAGCGGCTTTGTAGCCCAGGTGCTGGCCGCACTGGCCAGCTCGGGCGCGCAGGGCCAGAAGCTCAAGCTGGAGATGACCGAAAGCCTGCTGCTGCAGGACGTGGAAGACACCATCGACAAGATGGGCCAGCTGAAGGGCTACGGCGTGGGCTTTTCGCTTGACGACTTTGGCACGGGCTACTCGTCGCTGAGCTACCTCAAGCGCCTGCCGCTGGACCAGCTCAAGATCGACCAGAGCTTTGTGCGCGACGTGCTCACCGACCCCAACGATGCAGCGATTGCGCGCACGGTGGTGGCGTTGGGCACCAGCCTGGGCCTGCGCGTGATTGCGGAGGGTGTGGAGACCGAGGCCCAGCGCGAGTTTCTGGAGCGCCACCATTGCCACGCCTGGCAAGGCTACCTGCTCAGCCCCCCTGTGCCGGTGGCCGATTTTGAGGCGCTGGTGCGCCGTACCAATGGCGCAGTAGATGGCAGCCCTGTGCAGGCTGGAGCCTGAAGCACTTGCGCTTCGCCGCAAGTGGCGCGTGAGTGGCAACGCGCCGCTGGAAACCCTTCAGACCCGCAGCCTGGCAGTGCCACCTATGATGCGTTCGCTGCCCCGCTGCCCCTGCCATGTTTTTCAAGAATCCTCCCCAGCCCGTGACGGTTCCCCCGGCGTCATCCACGCAGGCCTTTGACGCCCAGCGCGAGCGGTCGGTGATTGCCGAGATGCTGCTCAGGCGTTCGGCCAAGCTGATCCTGGGGCGCAGCGAGCTGGAGATCATTCGGGGGGTGTGCCAGGCCATCGTGGATGTCACCAGCCACATCCGTCTGGCCTGGACCTGGTTTGGCCCTACCGACACGCAGACCCTTCGCCCGCAGGTGTACGCCGGCCAGGCTGCGGCCTATGCCGAGTCATTGACCATCGAGCGCAACCTGCTTACCCGCATGGGCCCGGCCTTCTCGACGCTGGACGGCAAGGCGGCGGGCCCGTTCACGGTGTCACAGTTCTCGCTGTTCGGGCCCTGGCGCGAGGCCGCGCGCCACCATGGAATCCACCACGTGCTGGCCTTGCCCATTGCCTCCACCTTCAATGGTTACAGCGGCATCTTTGTGCTGTATGCCGACCGCGACGGCTACTTTGACGAAGTCGGCGTGAGCCTGTTTGCGGGGTTGGCCGAGCTGTTCGGCTCGCTCATGACCGTGGCCGCCGAGCGCCAGGAACTGCAGCGCGCCGCCTACCACGACGCGCTCACCGGGCTGCTCAACCGCCACGCGGTCGACCTGATCGACCGGCGCGTGTACCGCGCCTCGTTGTTCGAGCCCGCCTCGTCCATCCTGCTCATGGATCTGGACCGTTTCAAGAGCATCAATGACCGTTTTGGCCACGATGCCGGCGACAAGGCCCTGCAGGCGGTGGCCCGGGTGCTGACCGACGCCCTGCGGCGCGGCGACGAAATCATCCGCTGGGGCGGCGAGGAGTTTCTGGTGTGCCTGCCACAAACCGCGCTGCCCGACGCGCTGAAGGTTGCCGAAAAACTGCGCCGGGCGGTAGAGGGCATCACCGATCCCGAGCAGCTCACCGTTTCCATTGGCGCGTGCGAGATCTCTGCGCTGCAGCACCTTCCCCAGGCGGTCGCCCGCGCAGACGAGGCCCTGTTCCAGGCCAAGTCCGGCGGGCGTAACCAGGTGTGTGTACTGCCCTGAATTTGGGTGCGGTATATACCCAAAATTGATAGCATCCAATTGTTATTGGATAAGCGCTAAAAGCTGTTTTTGCTGGTTTTTTGAGTGATGAACGGCGGTAGAGGCCTTCCACCACGCCCGGGGCCTGGGATCGGGCAGGCGGCGCGGTATCATTCCGGCCTTGTCCACACCCGGCCCAGCCGGAGTGTTTAGCGCCGGGACTGCGCACCGGCGCCCGGTATGACCCCTGCGTCCCACCTGCTTTTATCCGCCATCTGACCCGTGCGTCTTACCTCGATCAAGCTTTCCGGTTTCAAGTCGTTCGCTGAACCCACCAACTTCATGCTGCCCGGGCAACTGGTCGGCGTGGTGGGGCCCAACGGCTGCGGCAAGTCCAACATCATGGATGCCGTGCGCTGGGTGCTGGGCGAGAGCAAGGCCAGCGAGCTGCGTGGCGAGAGCATGCAGGACGTGATCTTCAGCGGCACCACCACCCGCAAGCAGGCCAGCCGCGCCAGTGTGGAGCTGGTGTTCGACAACTCCGACCACCGAGCGGGCGGCCAATGGGGCCAGTACGGGGAGGTGGCCGTGCGCCGGGTGCTCACGCGCGACGGCACCAGCAGCTACTACCTCAACAACCAGCCCGTGCGCCGCCGTGACGTGCAGGACGTGTTCCTGGGTACGGGCCTGGGGCCCCGTGCCTACGCCATCATCGGCCAGGGCACCATCAGCCGCATCATCGAAAGCCGCCCTGAGGAACTGCGCCTGTTCCTCGAAGAAGCGGCCGGTGTCTCCAAGTACAAAGAGCGCCGCCGCGAGACCGAAAACCGCCTGTCGGACACGCGCGAGAACCTCACGCGGGTTGAAGACATCCTGCGCGAGCTGAACGCCAACCTCGAAAAGCTCGAAAAGCAGGCCGAGGTCGCCGCCAAGTACAACACCCTGCAGGCCGACGCAACGCTCAAGCAGCACCAGCTGTGGTTTTTGAAGCGGGCCGAGGCCGAGGAGCAGCAGAACAAGGTGCGCCTCGACGGCCTGCAGGCCGTGAACGACCTGGAATCGCGCATGGCCGATCTGCGCGCGGTGGAGTCTGATCTCGAAACCATCCGCCAGGCCCACTACGCCGCTGGCGACCAGGTGAACCAGGCCCAGGGCAAGCTTTATGAAGCCACGGCCGAGGTCGGCAAGCTCGAAGCCGAGATCCGCTACGTGATAGAAGGCCGCCAGCGCGTGGAGCAGCGCCTGGTCACGCTGGCCGAGCAGATCGCCCAGTGGCAGGCCCGCAAGGAAGAGGCCGATATTGAGCTCGAAAACCTGGCCGGTGCCGGTGTGGACGCCGAAGAACGCGCCGAGATGCTGGCCGCCCAGGTGGAAGAGCAGGCCATGCAGCTGCCCGACCTGGAAGAGGCCCTCCGCCAGGCGCAAAGCCGCACGGCCGAGCAACGGACTGCCGTGGTGCAGGTGCAGCAGCAGATTGGCGTGCTCGCTGCCGAGCAGCGCAGCTTTGACGAGCAAAGCCGCCAGCTCGACGCCCGCTTTGAGCGCCTGCGCACCGACCGCAACGCGCTGGCCGCGCCCGACGAAGCCCGCCTGACCAACCTGCGCGAGCAGCTCGAAGAAGCGCAAGAGATCGCCGAAACCACCGCAGCCCGACTGCACGAACTGCAGGAGTCCGTGCCCCAGCTGGACGACGACCGCCGCGCCCGCCAGCAGGCTGTGAATGCCGAAAGCGCCCGCCAGGCCGACCTGTCTGCCCGCATGGAGGCCTTGAAGGCGCTGCAGGAAAAGGTCAAGACCGACGGCAAGCTGCGCCCCTGGCTCGCCAAGCATGGCCTCGACGGCCTGCAAGGCCTGTGGAGCCGCATCCACATCGAGCCCGGTTGGGAAAACGCGCTCGAAGCGGCCCTGCGCGAGCGCCTGGCCGCGCTGGAAGTAGGGCGCCTGGACATGGTCCGCGGCTTTTTAGGGTCCGGCGGTAACGATGCGCCGCCCGCCCGCCTGGCCTTCTACAGCGCCCCGGCTGCGGGCCACCCCGAAACATCGTCACCCCACGCCCGCCTGTCGGACCTGCTGCGCCTGAACGACGCGGGCCTGCGTGCCGTGTTGGTGGACTGGTTGCAGGGCTGCTACACCGCGCCCACGCTGGACGACGCTCTGGCCCGCCGCAGCTCGCTGCAGCCCGGCGAAGTGGTGTTTGTGCCCACGGGCCATGCGGTCAGCGCCCACAGCGTGAGCTTTTATGCACAGGACTCCGAGCAGTCCGGCATGCTGGCCCGCGCGCAGGAGATCGAGCACCTCGAAAAAGAGCTGCGCGCGCAGGCGCTGATCGCCGAAGAATCGCGCACGGCCCTGGTCCGCGCGGAGGCGGCCTATGCTGACGCCTCCCAGCGCCTCGTGGCCGCACGCCGCGAAGCCACCGAAACCCAGAGCCGCGCCCACGAGCTGCAGGTCGAAACCCTGCGCCTCACGCAGCTGGCCGAGCAGACCCGCGCGCGCAGCCAGCAAATCGACGGCGACCTGGCCGAGGTGGAAGCCCAGCTGGCCGACTTGCAGGAACGCCGCGTGGCCGCCGAGGCGCGCTTTGAAGAGCTGGACATGCAACTGGCCGACAGCCAGGAGCGCGAGGCCCAGCTGGGCGACAAGGTCATCGAAGCCGAGCGCAAGCTCACCGCTTGCCGCGAACAGCAGCGCACGCTGGAGCGCCAGGCGCAGGAGGCCACGTTCTCGCAACGCAGCCTGGAGGCGCGCCGGGGTGAACTCAACCGCTCCATCGAAACCGCCACGCAGCAGGCCAAGGCCCTGGCCGACGAGGAGCAGCGTGCGCGCGACGAACTCGCCCGCCTGTCCGACGCCGCCGCGCAGGGCGGCCTGCAGGCCGCGCTCGAAGTGAAGATGGAGCGCGAAAAGGCACTGGCCGCCCAGCGCAGCGAATACGACGACCTCACCACCAAGCTGCGCGCCAGCGACGAGCGCCGCATGCAGCTGGAGCGCGCGCTCGACCCACTGCGCCAGCGCATCACCGAATTCCAGCTCAAGGAACAGGCCGCGCGCCTGGGCCTGGAGCAGTACACCACCTTGCTGCAAGACGCCCAGGCCGATCTGGAAGCCGTGGCCCGCTCCATCGAGGAAGGCAATGTGCGCATCGGCGGCCTGCAGAGCGAAATCGACCGCCTGCACCGCGAGATTGCTGCGTTGGGCGCCGTCAACCTGGCCGCACTGGATGAATTGAAGCTCGCCAGCGAGCGCAAGGTGTTCCTTGATGCGCAGACCGCCGACCTGACCGAGGCCATGAACACGCTGGAAGACGCGATCCGCAAGATCGACGGCGAAACGCGCCAGCTGCTCTCGGGCACGTTCGACACCGTGAACGCGCACTTTGGCCGCATGTTCCCCGAGCTGTTCGGTGGCGGCCAGGCCAAGCTCATCATCACGGGCGACGAAATCCTCGACTCCGGCGTGCAGGTGATGGCCCAGCCACCCGGCAAGAAGAACCAGACCATCCACCTGCTGTCGGGGGGCGAAAAAGCCCTCACGGCCATCGCGCTGGTGTTTGCCATCTTCCAGCTCAACCCCGCGCCGTTCTGTTTGCTGGACGAGGTGGACGCGCCGCTGGACGACGCCAACACCGAGCGTTATGCCAAGCTGGTGTCCAGCATGAGCAAGGGCACGCAGTTTTTGTTCATCAGCCACAACAAGATCGCGATGGAAATGGCCGAACAACTGATCGGCGTGACCATGCAGGAGCAGGGCGTGTCGCGCATCGTGGCCGTGGATATGGAATCGGCCCTCTCCATGGCGGAACTATGAGAGCCCCCCTGAGTCGCTTCGCGCCTTCCCCCCGAGGGGACGACGCCCTCGCTGCGGGGCGGCCCTTGCTAGGCGTCCCTGGCATGGGTTGCGCCAGTTGCGACGGCAGCGGGCGTGCACAGCGCAACGCATAGCTGAAAATCTTTCTTTATGAGCACATTGCAACTGAGTCTGGCCATCATCGGCGGCCTGGTGCTGGCCCTCATCGTGGCCTACAACACCTGGACCTCGCGCCGCAACGCGCCCAAGCGTGCCCTGCCCGCAGAGCACGACCCGGCGGCGGAGCCCGCCCAGCGCCTGGAGCCCGGCTTTGACGCAGGCGCGGCCGGGTCCATGCCGTCCGGCGAGTTCCATGGCCTGGACCGGGGGCCGGAGCCGTCCGAACACAATGTGGACGCGGCCGATGCCCTGCAACTGCCCGTGCCCCCGTTTTCGCCCGAGCGCCGCCCGGGGCTGGACCCGCTCATCGACGTGATCGCCTCACTGCAGCCCGAGCACGTGGTGTCGGGCGACGCCGCCCTGGCCGCGCTGCCCCCCACGCGCCGCGCGGGCAGCAAGCCCTTTGCCATCGAAGGCCTGAACGAAGCCACCCAGCAGTGGGAAACCCCGGCCCCCGGCCAGCGCTACCAGTCGTTCCAGGCGGGGGTGCAGCTGGCCAACCGCATGGGCGCACTCAACGAGATCGAGTTCTCCGAGTTCGTGGTCAAGGCCCAGGCCTTTGCCGACGCGATCAATGCCGCCCCCGACTTCCCCGACATGCTGCAGGAAGTGGCCCGCGCCCGTGAGCTCGACCAGTTCGCCAGCGACCACGATGCCCAGCTCATGTTCATGCTGCGCGCCCGCCAGGCTGCCTGGAGCCCCGGCTACGTGCAGCAGAACGCTGCCCGCCTGGGTTTTGTGCCCGGCGCCATGCCCGGCCGCCTGGTGCTGCCTGCCGGCACCCAGGGCCTGCCGCCCTTGCTCACGCTGGGTTACGACACGCAAGCCGCGTTGGCCGACGACCCCGACCAGTCCGCCATCCGCGACATCACGCTGAGCCTGGACGTCGCCCAGGTCCACCGCACCGAGCAGCCCTTTTCCCGCCTGCGCGACGTGGGGGCCGCATTGTGCGAAACCATGGACGGCGTGCTGTGCGACCAGAACGGCACGCCGCTGCCCGCCATGGCCATGGACCCGATCGCTGCAGACCTGGAGCTGCTGTACGACCAGCTGGATGGACGCGATCTGTCGGCGGGGTCGGTGTTGGCGCGGCGCCTTTTCAGCTGAGCGCCGGTGCGGCCATGACCGACAATCTGGATCTTTTTTCGGCTCCAGCGCCCGTGGATATTGCGCCACCAGCTATCAAAATAAAAGCACTGCGCGACCAGCTCAACCAGTGGGCGCACCAGTACTACGTGCTGGACGAACCCACGGTGCCCGATGCCGAATACGACCGCGCGTTCCGCGAACTGCAGGCGCTGGAGGCCGCGCACCCCGACCTCATCACCCCCGATTCGCCCACGCAGCGCGTGATTGGTGCGGTGATGGAGGGCCTGGCCCCTGTGCGCCACACGGTGCCCATGCTCAGCATCCACACCGAAACCGACACCGAAGCCACTGGCGCGCAGGCGTTTGATGCCCGCGTGCGGCGCGAGCTGGGCCTGTCGGAATCGGACCCTGCCATCGAATATGTGGCCGAGCCCAAGTTCGACGGCCTGGCCATGAGCCTGCGCTACGAAAACGCCCGCCTGGTGCAGGCCGCCACGCGCGGTGATGGCGAGGTGGGCGAGGATGTGACGCACAACATCCGCACCATCCGCCAGATTCCGCTGACTTTGCCTGACGGCGTGCCGCCGCTGCTGGAGGTACGTGGTGAGGTCTACATGCGCCGCGCCGACTTCGACGCGCTGAACGAGCGCCAGCGGGAGCAGGGCGGCAAGACCTTTGTGAACCCGCGCAATGCCGCTGCGGGTGCGGTGCGCCAGATGGACTCCGGCATCACCGCCCAGCGCCCCTTGAGCTTTTTTGCCTATGGCCTGGGCGCCATCACGCCGCCCGGCGATGGCGGGCCGGTGTTCCGCACGCACTACGAGATGCTGCAGACGCTGAAGTCCTGGGGTTTTCCAGTTGCAGCGCAGGTGCAGATTGCGGTAGGTGCTACGGAATTGGTAGCGTTTCACCAGCAGGTGGGCGCCAGCCGCGATGCGTTGCCCTACGACATTGACGGGGTGGTCTACAAGGTCAATTCGCTGCAGCTGCAGCGCGACTTGGGTTTCAAGACCCGCGAGCCACGCTGGGCTGTGGCGCACAAGTACCCAGCACAGGAGATGGCCACCAAGATCGAAGGCATCGATGTGCAGGTGGGCCGCACCGGCAAGATCACGCCTGTCGCGCGCCTCGCACCCGTGTTTGTAGGGGGCGTCACCGTTACCAATGCTACGTTGCACAACCTGTTCGAGATCCGCAAGAAGGGTGTGCGCGTGGGCGACACCGTCATCGTGCGCCGCGCGGGCGATGTGATTCCCGAGGTGGTGGGCGTGATGCCGGGCAAGCGCACGGGCTATGTGCCCAACTTCCGCATGCCCACAGCCTGCCCCGTGTGCGGTAGCGATGTGGTCCGCGAAAAGGGCGAAGCCAACCACCGCTGCACGGGCGGCCTGTTCTGCGCCGCGCAGCGCAAGGAAGCCATCCTGCACTTCGCCGCGCGCCGCGCCATGGATATCGAGGGCCTGGGCGACAAGCTGGTGGACCAGCTGGTGGATGCCAACGTGATCCGCACGCTGCCCGACCTGTACCGGCTGGGCCTTACATCCCTCATCGCGCTGGAGCGCATGGCCGAAAAATCGGCCCAGAACGTGCTGGCCGCGCTCGAAAAATCCAAGCAGACCACCTTGCCGCGTTTTCTGTTTGGCCTGGGGCTGCGCCATGTGGGCGAGGCCACGGCCAAGGACCTGGCGCGGCATTTCGGCACGCTCGACGCCATCATGGATGCGAGCGTGGAGCAGTTGCTGGAGGTGAACGATGTGGGCCCCGTGGTGGCACAGAGCCTGCACACCTTCTTCCAGCAGCCGCACAACCGCGAAGTGGTCGAACAACTGCGCGCCTGCGGCGTGACGTGGCCCGAAGGCCCGGTGGCCGAGCGCGCTCCGCAGACCCTGGCGGGCAAGACCGTGGTACTGACCGGCACCTTGCCCACCCTGAGCCGCGACGCCGCCAAGGACATGCTGGAAGCCGCTGGCGCCAAAGTGGCCGGTTCGGTCAGCAAGAAGACCAGCTATGTCGTGGCGGGCGAAGAGGCCGGCAGCAAGCTGGCCAAGGCGCAGGAGCTGGGCGTGCCGGTGCTGGACGAAGCCGGCATGCTCGCGCTGCTGGCGGGTCACGCGGACCTGGCAACTCCCCAAGGGGCGCAGTGATGGCGCTGGCCCGGCGCGCTCCCCGGCTGGGCCTGGCCCTGGGCAGCGGCTCCGCGCGTGGGTGGGCGCACATCGGCGTGCTGCAGGTGCTGGACGAGGAGGGCATCCGGCCCGACATCGTCTGTGGTTCGTCGATTGGCGCGCTGGTGGGGGCCGCCTACGCGGCCGGCGAGCTGCAGCGGTTCACCGAATGGGTGCAGGGCCTGGGCATGCGCGACGTGTTCGGGTTCATGGACTTCAACATCACCGGGGGCATGCTCAAGGGCGAAAAGCTCATTGCCTTCTGGCGCCGCAACTTTGCGGACTTCGACATTGACCGCTCGCCCATGCCGTTTGGCGCCGTGGCCACCGACCTGCACTCGGGCGCCGAAGTCTGGCTGCGCCACGGTTCCATCGCCGATGCGGTGCGGGCCTCCATCGCGCTGCCGGGGCTTTTCACGCCCGTGGTGCGCGACGACGGGCGGCTGCTGGTGGATGGTGGCCTGGTCAACCCGGTGCCCGCATCGCTGGCCCGGGCCATGGGGGCCGACATCGTGATTGCGGTGGACCTGAACTCCGACATCCTGCACCGCCACATGCGGCCGCTGGCCGTGGTGCGCGAGGCGCCCGCCCCCGAGGCGCTGGAGGCAGACGCTGCCGGTGCCGCTGCCCCGGAGCCCGTGCCCGAGCCGACCCGCAATGTCGACTGGGTGCGGCGCCTGAAGTTCTGGACGCCCGATGCCGGCGCGGCGGCGCCCGTGGCCCGGCCGGTGCCGGTGCCCTCCGTGCTGGATGTGGTGATGACCAGTGTCAACATCATGCAGATGCGCATCACCCGCAGCCGCATGGCGGGCGACCCGCCGGAAGTCATCGTTGCGCCCGCGCTGGCAAACCTGGGGCTGCTCGACTTCCACCGCTCAAGCGAGGCCATTGCCGAAGGCCGCCGGGCCGCCCAGGCCAGCCTGCCGCAGCTTCAGAGGTTCATGGGCTGATGAACTATTATTTTGATAGCTGCTTGCGCTTTACTGATAAGCGTCAGCGGCATTTTTTATTCAATTTCTGATGACATCTACTTCTTCAGCGCAGGCACTGTGGGCCCGGGTGCGCGGCGCACTGGCCTTCGTTTTCCGCCGGCCGCAGCGCCTGCTGTCGCTGCGCAGCGGCTGCTGGCTGCTGGCCATGGTGCCCGTGGCGCTGCTGGTGTACGCGCTGGCGCTGGTGCCCTTCACGCCCGGCATCAGCGACATCCGCAAGGCCAAGAGCGAACTACCCGCGCAGCTCGTGTCGGTGGACGGCAAGCTGCTGGCCGAATACCGCTGGGCCAACCGCGAATGGGTGGAGCTCCACCAGATATCCCCCAACGTGGTCAAAGCCCTCATCGCCACCGAAGACCACCGCTTTTACGACCACTTCGGGCTGGACTGGAAGCGCACGGCATCGTCGGTGGTGCATACGCTGCGGGGCGATCCGCAGGGCGGCTCCACCCTCACGCAGCAGCTGGCGCGCAATCTGTTTCCCGAGGAGATCGGGCGCTCGCGCGTGTTCCCGCAGGCGCTCACGCGCAAGCTCAAGGAGGCGATCACGGCCGTCAAGATCGAGGCCTCGTACACCAAGGACGAGATCCTGGAGACCTACCTCAACACCGTACCGTTTCTGTACAACGCCTACGGCATCGAGATGGCCGCCCGCACGTATTTCGACAAGTCGGCCGACAAGCTCAACGTGCTGGAAAGCGCCACGCTGATCGGCATGCTCAAGGGCACGGCCTACTACAACCCGGTGCTCAACCCCGAGCGGGCGCTGGCGCGGCGCAACACGGTGCTGTCGCAGATGGTCAAGCGCGGCCAGCTCGGGGCTGACCAGTTCGAGCGGCTCAAGGTGCGCCCGCTGGGGGTCAACTTCGAGCGGCAGACCGAGGTCATGGGCCCGGCATCGCACTTTGCGATGCAACTGCGCAAGCAGCTGCTGGACTGGGCCGACAGCCGGGGCTACAACCTGTATGCGGATGGTCTCATCATCCGCACCACCATTGATTCGCGCCTGCAGGCCATCGCCAACCGTGCTGTGGCACGCCACGGCCAGCAGCTGCAGGGCGTGGCCGACACCGCCTGGTCGCAGCGCAATGGCTGGGGCCCGGGCAACGAGCTGGTGCAGACGCTGGTGCGCGAGAGCGCGGAGTACCGTGCGGCGCTGGACAAGGGCGAGGCGCCTGAAGACGCGCTGCAGACCCTCCTGGCCGACGAGGCCTTCCTGCGCAGGCTGCGCACCGAGAAGACGCGTGTGCAGGCGGGTTTTCTTGCGCAGGACCCGGTGACCGGCCATGTGCTCGCCTGGGTGGGCAGCCGCGACTTTGCGCAAGACCCGTTTGACCATGTGCAGGCGGCGCGGCGCCAGCCGGGCTCCACGTTCAAGCCGTTTGTGTATGGCGCGGCGTTTGCCAACGGGGCATCACCCAACGACACGCTGATGGACTCGGCCGTGGAGATCCCGCTGGGCGGCGGCCGCGTGTGGCGCCCCACCGATGGCCGCGCCCCCAGCGATGAGCCCATGACGCTGGCGGATGGCCTGGCGCTTTCCAAGAACACCATCACCGCCCAGGTGATGCAGCAGGTGGGACCGGCCCGTGTGGCCGAGGTGGCACGGGCTTTGGGCGTGCGCCAGTCGCCGCTGGAGGAGGTGCCGTCCCTGGCCCTGGGCACGAGCCCGGTCACCCTGAAGGAAATGGTGACGGCCTACAGCTCCATCGTGAACCTGGGCCGCTATGTGGAGCCCGTGCTCATCACCCGCATCGAGGACCGCCATGGCAAGGTGCTGGAGACCTTCGCCAGCTCCGCGCCCGCGCCGGTGTTTGACGCGCGTGCGGCGCAAACCCTGCGCAACACCATGCGTGGCGCGGTGGACAAAGGCACGGCCACGGCCATCCGCACGCGCTACGGCATCCAGGCCGACGTGGCGGGCAAGACCGGCACCACGCAGGACAACACCGATGGCTGGTTCATCCTGATGCACGCGCGCGTGGTGGCGGGCGCTTGGGCGGGCTTCAATGATGGCCGCATCACGCTGCGCAGCGACTACTGGGGGCAGGGCGCACGCAGCGCACTGCCCATGGTGGGCGAATTCATGCAGCAGGGGCTGCGCGCCAAGGTGATAAATGCCAGCGAGCGGTTTGTGGATGAATTCGACGTGCCGCCCCCAGCGGACACGTCGCTGGGCAGCATGCGCGAATGGATTCGTGGGCTGTTCAGTAGTGGTGATACCCCCTCTGCACCACCAATGCCCCCGCCAGGCACCTTGCCCCCGGTGACTACGGACGATGCACCGTATGTGCCGCGGCAGCCCACTGCGCCCCCCGCGCCGGTCGTCGTCACCCCTCTTGCGCCCCTGGCGCCCGCCGTGCCAACGCAATAACGGGTTGGCGAGTGGGCGGTTGAACCGTTGATCGGCGTAGAAGACACTGCCGCTGCATGGTGTTCGATGCCGACGCCGTGTCTCCCCAGAGGGCGCGATGCAGTCGTTGACAGGGGCCGCAGAGTTCTTGCCACGCGTGGCATCCGACAGGTGAACCACCACACTCGAAAGTCGGCCCCATACCCTGCTTTCGGCAAAAAGGTGGGCTCTCGCGGTGTTGCGGTTCTAGGGTTTCATGAGCCGCTCTCGACCGGTCGCTGGGCCTGCCTCCGTGCTCGGGTACATGCCAAGATGCGGGCGCGAGCGGCGCCAGGTCCAGAATGAAAAAAATAGAGGGAACATTCTGGTGCGCTGCGCGTTGAAGCAGTTGTTCAACCATGCGAATCTTCAGCCACCTCGATGACGAAGAATGCGCCGCGCACGCACAGCGGGGCGACCGCGCGGCGTTTTCCGAGCTGGTGGTGCGGTTTCAGGATCGTATCTACCGCTTTCTGGTACGGCTTACTCGGTCGCCTGACGACGCACTGGAGCTGACGCAGGAAACGTTCCTGAATTCCTACCAGGCACTGCCGCGTTGGACACCCGATGCCCGGCTGAGCACCTGGCTGTTTCGCATTGCCCGCAACCTGGCTTTTGACTGGCTGCGGCGGGGCAAGCGCGTGGACTTTGTGCCCTGGGACGAAGACGAAGCCGCCAGCCACCCCAACCCCGCACCGCCACCCGATGCCGTGCTGGAGACGGCGCAGCGCTACCAGGGACTGGAAAAAGCCCTGGCGCGCCTGCCCCCCGAACACCGCGAGATCCTGCTGCTGCGGGAAATCGAAGAAATGTCCTATGACGACATTGCCGCCGTGCTCAACCTGAACACCGGCACCGTCAAGTCGCGCATTGCACGGGCGCGCGCTGGACTGCTGGAAAAAATGCCGCGCTGAATGGAGACCTCGCCATGACCTGCCCACGACACGCCGACTTGTCTGCCTATGCGGACGACATGATGCAACCCGCCGAACGCGCCCGCTTCAGCCAGCACGTGGCGGGCTGCCCGGTGTGCCAGCACCGGCTTGATGAAATTACCGCCCTGGGGCAGAGCCTGCGCGCCATGCCGTCGCCCCAGCTGGGCTTTGATCTGACTGCTCAACTGAATGATCGACTCAACCAACGCTTGCGTGACCGCCAGCGCGCGTCGCGTCCAGGGCCTACCTGGGCCGGCTGGTTGGGCTGGATGCCGGCAGGGCTGGCTGGCGGACTGGCGCTGGCGTCGGGCATCTGGCTGGGCGGCCTGCTGCTGGGCGGCGGTGCTGCCATTGCACCGGGTGCCGGTCTGGTGCGGGTGTTCGATCCGGTGCCGCCGGGTGGCCTGTGCGCCGCCGCAGAACTCTGTCGTCTTTCGAAAGGAATGCCATGAACCGCCGCAGCGTACCCGCATGGCTTCTGGCCGTGTCGCTGGCCCTGAACGCGGGCATCCTTGTAGCCGTTGCCATGCACCTGTTGCAACCGCAGTCGAGTGTGGATGCCGTGCGGAAAAGTCCCGTGAACCTGCCAGATTACCTGGAACTGAGTGCCGAGCAGCGCCTGCGCTGGCAACAGCTCGAACCCGACTTCCTGCGCGATCTGACCGCGAACTGGGCCGAGATCCGGCGCCACCGCGAGGCGCTGGTGCGTCACATTTTTGCCGACCCGCCGCAGCGCGGCGCCATCGACGCAGAGCAGGCCCGCATTGCCGCCTTGCAGGACGTGCAGCAGCAACGCGTGATTGCGCAACTGCTGGCGGAGCGCGCGCTGCTCGACGAGGGGCAGCGTGCCCGCCTGATGACCCTGCTGCTCAGCCGCTATGCCCAGGAATCCACTGAAGAGGAACTTCTGCACCGCGATTGATGCCTGGGCGTAGCCGCTGAGGGGCGTGGCAGCCAAAGGTTTTATCAATAAAAGATGCAAATACTTGGAACATTTTTGATCACTCTTCGTTTGAAGCAACAAGGCCCGGCAATTGCCGGCCCTTTTTGTTCAACCTACCGGAGTCTTCTCATGAAATCCCCTCTGTACCTTGTGCTCGCCGCCGCCTTGACCCTGCCGTTTGCCACGCTGGCTGCCAGCCCGAGTGCCCATGACCACGGTGCGACCGCGCCCCAGAAAATCGAACTCAATGCGGGCAAGAAATGGCACATCGATGCCCCGCTGCGCCAGGGCATGAATGCCATGCACAAGGCCGTGAACCGCACGCTGGCGCTGGCCCACGCGGGCAAGGCCCAGGCAGCCGACTACGACGCCTTTGGCGCGGAAGTCTCCAAACAGGTCGCGTACATCGTGGAGAACTGCAAGCTCGAACCCCAGGCCGATGCCCAGTTGCACATCGTGATCGGCGAGATTCTGGGCGGCGTGGATGCCGCGCAAGGCAAGGAAGGCGACAAGGCGCGCGCGGAAGGGGTGGTGAAGGTGGCCCAGGCACTCAACACCTATGGCAGTCATTTCAACCACTCAGGATGGAAAGCCATTCCTTTGCCTTTGTCGCACTGAGCGAACACGGGCCAGTGCGTATGGCCGCCGCCGGCCGCAGGCTGTGGCGGCGCGTTATTCCACGTCGATGCAGTGCAGCCCGAACTGGCCGGCCCTGCGGTCGGCGAAATACGCCTCAAGCGTTTGCTTCACTGTACGAAAAGCCAGCTCGTCCCACGGTATTTCTTCTTCTGTGAACAGGCGCGCTTCGATGGTTTCGTAGCCGGGATTGAACTGGTCACTGAGCAAGGCCGCGCGGTAGAACAGGTGCACTTGACCCACGCGGCGCACGTTGAGCAAGCTGAACAGCGGGCCCATCTCAATCTGCGCGCCGGCCTCTTCGTCGGTCTCGCGGGCGGCACCCTGGGCGGTGGTTTCGTCCAGTTCCATGAAACCTGCGGGCAGCGTCCATTTGCCCCAGCGCGGCTCGATGTTGCGTTTGCACAGCAGGATTCGCCCGTCGGCCAGCTCAGGCACGGTGCCCACCACGTTCAGCGGGTTTTCGTAATGCACCGTGTTGCACTCGGGGCAGACGGCGCGCGGCTTGGTGTCCCCGTCGTCTGGCAGGCGGTACACCACGGCGGTGCCACATTCGCGGCAGTGTTTGATGGGGCTGCGGTGGGTCATGCAGGGTTTTGAATGAAATAGAGCGCTAGCGCTTATGGCGTAAGCGCTAGCAGCTATTAAAAAGTGAGTATATGGCGGCGCGCCTGAGCGTGCCCGGCGCTACACCACGCTCAGGCGCAGCGTGCCCAGGCCCGATACGCCGCCTTCCAGCACATCCCCGCGCACGACCGCGCCCACGCCTTCAGGGGTGCCGGTGTAGATCAGGTCGCCGGGCTGCAGCTCCCACGCGGCCGACAGGTGTTCGATGGTTTCGGCGATGTTCCAGATGAGCTGGGCCACGGTGCTGCGCTGCTTGTCTGTGCCATTGACCTGCAGCCAGATGTCGGCCTTGGCCACGTCACCCGCCTGGGCTGCCGGGGTGATGGGGCCGATGGGGGCGCTGGCGTCAAAGCCCTTGCCGATGCACCAGGGGCGGCCCTGCTTTTTCATGTCGTTCTGCAGGTCGCGGCGTGTCATGTCCAGGCCCACGGCATAGCCGAAGATGTGGCTCAGCGCATCGGCGGCCTGGATGTTTTTGCCCCCCTTGCCAATGGCGACCACCAGTTCGATCTCATGGTGCAGGTTGGCGGTCAGGCTGGGGTAGGGCAGCTGGCCGGTGTCTCCGGCATTTACCACCACCAGTGCGTCGGCCGGTTTCATGAAGAAGAAGGGGGGCTCGCGCCCGGTGAAGCCCATCTCTTTGGCGTGCTCTTCATAGTTGCGCCCCACGCAGTAAATGCGGTGCACGGGAAAGCGGTCGTTGCTGCCCGTAACCGGCACGCTGGCCACGGGTGCGGGAGGAAAAACGTAGCTCATGTCAGCCTTTCATGGGTGATTGGTCAAGCACTGCGTGGCAGTGTGCCATGGGCAGGGGCGGCCTGCTGCGGGCGCTACACTCGCGCCCATGGCAAAGAGCTTCGATTTCCACAACACGCCCGGCCATCTGGTTCGCCGTGCGCACCAGCGTACCGTGGCGCTGTTCATGGAAGAGACCGCAGGGTTTGATGTGACACCGGTGCAGTTCGCCATCCTGCACGAGTTGTTGGCCCGTCCGGGGGAAGACCAGGTCACGCTGGCATCGCGCGTCGCCTTTGATGCGGCCACCTCGGGGTCGGTGATCGGGCGACTGGAAAAGCGCGGCTGGATCCGGCGCGAGCCCGACACCCGCGACCGCCGCCGCAAGCTGCTGTGGATCACGCCGGAAGGCGAAGTGGCTGCCCTTCAGATGCGCGACGCGGCCCAGCGAGTGCAGGAGCGCCTGACGGCACCGCTGACCCCACAGGAGAGTGCGGTCCTGATGGAGCTTTTGTCCAGAATCGTCTACAACCACCAGGACCCGGCGGGCACATCCGGCGCCTGATGGCCGCGCCAGCGGCGCCCCTCCTGCTGCCTCCGTTGCGCAGTCGGGGTCGAGCGCCCAGGCACCTTCCTTCCATTCACCACAGATCCCTGCATGCAGCTCTACAACTACTTCCGCTCCTCCGCCTCGTTCCGTGTGCGCATCGCGCTGCAGATCAAGGGACTGGGGTATGACTACGTGCCGGTGCATCTCGTCAAAGGCGAACACCAGGCCGCTGACTATGCCAGCCGCATTGGGGATGCCCTGGTGCCCACGCTGGTCACGGACGACGGGGCGGCCCTCGCGCAGTCGATGGCCATCATCGAATACCTGGACGAAACCCACCCCACGCCTGCGCTGCTGCCGGCCGACGCCCTGGCCCGCGCGCGCGTGCGGGCCCTGGCACAGATGGTGGCGTGCGAGATTCACCCGCTGAACAACCTGCGCGTGCTCAGGTACCTGGTGCGGGAGCTGAAAGTGCCGGAAGACGCCAAGAACGCCTGGTACCACCACTGGGTGCGCAGCGGGCTGGAGGCTTTCGAGCGCCAGCTGGCACTGCTCGCGCAAGAGCGCGCGGCCCTGGGCCTGCCGCCCTCGGTGCTGTGCTGGGGCGACACGCCCACGCTGGCCGACTGCTGCCTGGTGCCGCAAATCTTCAATGCCCAGCGCTTCAACGTGCCCCTGGACGGACTGCCGCTGACCCTGGGTGCGTTCAACGCGTGCATGGCGCTGCCTGCCTTCCAGCAAGCACAGCCCTCGGCCTGCCCCGACAGCGAGGCCTGATGGCCCGGCCTGGGCAGATTGCCTTGCACGACTGGCTGGTGCCCGACTGGCCAGCCCCCACCGGTGTGCACGCTGTGTGCACCACCCGCCATGGGGGCGCAAGCCTGCCCCCGTTCGACAGCCTGAACCTGGGCAGCCACGTCGGCGACGACGCGCAGGCCGTGCAGACCAATCGCGGCATCCTGCAGTCGGCGCTGCAGGCGCACACGCCCGGTGCGCGCGCGGTCTTCCTGAGCCAGGTGCATGGCAATGGCGTGGTCTGCCTGGAGCCTTCCACACCCGACGGTACCGAGGCCGACGCGTGCGTCGCGAGCACCCGGGGAGTGGTCTGCACCATCATGGTGGCCGACTGCCTGCCCGTGTTGCTGGCCCACCGCTCGGGACTTGTTGTAGGCGCCGCGCACGCGGGCTGGCGTGGACTGGCGGGTGCGCACGGCCGGGGCGTTCTGGAGGCGGTTTTTGAACGTTTTAGTACTCTGGCGCTTGATGGTAAAGCGCCAACAGCTATCAAATACGAAGCAAAACCCGGTATCCCGGAGTCAAGCCTTGCCACGCCAGTCGCGCAGGACACCCTGGCCTGGCTGGGGCCCTGCATCGGCCCGCAGGCGTTTGAAGTGGGGGCCGAGGTGCGCGCCGCCTTTTGCGACACCGACCCGGCCGCGCAGCACTGCTTTGTGCACCGCGCGGGCGCACCGGGCAAATTCCTGTGCGATCTGCCGGCCCTGGCCCGCCTGCGCCTGCGGGCACTGGGGATCCAGGGTGTATATGGCAACGACAGCACGCCCCCATGGTGCACCGTGGCCAACGCGTCACGGTTCTTTTCGCACCGGCGCGACAGCGTGGCCCTGGGGGGCAGCGGGCGCCTGGCCGCCAGTATCTGGCTCGGCTGAGTCCGGGCCGGCAGCCTGCTGGGCCGCGAGCGCCGCCTGTTCTGCGTCGTGGGCCGCCTGCTCGGCCGCCTCGCGCGCCTTGATCTTGCGTTTGCGGCCGGGCGTACCCAGGATGTACACCAGAATGCCCATGGGCAGCAGCCCGTAAAGCGCAAACGTGACCAGCGCGCCCAGCAGGGTGCCCTGCGGGCTGGTGGCTTCGGCCACGGCCATCATGAGCGTCACGTAAGCCCAGGTAATAACGATGAGGTACATTGGTTTGTCGTGTTCAGTGCAAGCGTGGGAATCCGTTGCCACGCGCGGTGGCGTCGGCAACAATGGACCGGAAAAACCAGCGGGCCGAGCCCCTGCCGCTGCAAGCGATCAACCATCGAGGTAAGAGAATGAATTCTGAATCACCGTGGGCCGAGAGCGCTCAGCAGTTCCAGAAGATTTTCGGGCAAAGCTGGGCGCAGGCCCTGCAATCGTTTCAGAAACTGGACTTGGGCACGCAAGTACCTGCCGCGGCTCCGCTGAAACTCTCACAGAACAAATTGCAGGCCTTGCAGCAGCAATACCTCAAGGATGCCCAGGAGCTTTGGGCGCAGGGCCTGCAGGGCATCCCCGAGGTCAAGGACAAGCGCTTTGCGGGCGAGGGCTGGGCCAGCAACCCTGTGGCTGCGTTTTCTGCCGCCGCTTACCTGCTCAACGCCCGCACCCTGATGGGCCTGGCCGACGCCGTGGAGGCCGACGAAAAGACCAAGGCGCGCATCCGGTTCGGCGTGGAGCAATGGATGGCCGCCATGGCGCCCAGCAACTTTCTCGCCTTCAATGCCGAAGCGCAGAAAAAAGCCATCGAGACCAAGGGCGAGAGCATTGCCAAGGGAATGCAGAACCTGCTGCACGACATCACGCAGGGCCATGTGTCGATGACCGACGAAAGCCTGTTCGAGGTGGGCCGCAACGTGGCCACCACCGAAGGCGCGGTGGTGTACGAGAACGAGCTTTTCCAGTTGCTCGAATACAAGCCGCTCACCGCCAAGGTGTATGAGCGGCCCTTCCTGCTCGTGCCGCCCTGCATCAACAAGTTCTACATCCTGGACCTGCAGCCCGAGAACTCGCTGATCCGTTACGCCGTGGAGCAAGGCCACCGCACCTTTGTGGTGAGCTGGCGCAACCCCGACGACAGCCTGGCCCACACGACCTGGGACGATTACGTGGAAGACGGCGCCATGGCCGCCATCGACGTGGTGCAGAACATCACCGGCGCCGAGCAGATCAATGCGCTGGGCTTTTGTGTGGGCGGCACCATCCTGTCGAACGCGCTGGCCGTGCTGGCAGCGCGCGGCGACGAGCCCGTGGCCAGTGTCACCTTCCTCACCACGCTGATTGACTTCACCGACACGGGCATTCTGGACGTGTTCATCGATGAGGCCTTCGTCAAGTTCCGCGAGATGCAGATGGGCAATGGCGGCCTGATGAAGGGGCAGGACCTGGCGTCCACCTTCAGCTTCTTGCGCCCCAACGACCTGGTGTGGAACTACGTGGTGGGCAACTACCTCAAGGGCGAGACGCCACCGCCGTTCGACCTGCTCTACTGGAACAGCGACAGCACCAACCTGCCCGGGCCGTTCTACGCCTGGTATCTGCGCAATTTCTACCTCGAAAACAAGCTGGTGAAGCCGGGCAAGCTCACCGTGTGCGGTGAGAAGATGGACCTGTCCAGCCTGACCCTGCCGGTGTATATCTACGGCTCGCGCGAGGACCACATCGTGCCCATCAACGCTGCCTATGCGTCCACGCAGGTGCTGCCGGGCAAGAAGCGATTCGTCATGGGGGCTTCGGGCCACATTGCGGGCGTGATCAACCCGCCCGCCAAGGGCAAACGCAGCCACTGGATCCGTGCGGACGGCAAGCTGCCCGCCACACTCGACCAATGGCTAGGCGGTGCGACAGAACACCCCGGCAGCTGGTGGCCGGACTGGTCAGGCTGGCTCAAGAGCCATGCCGGCAAGCAGGTTGCAGCGCCCAAAACCTACGGCAAGGGCACCAAGTTCAAGGCCATCGAACCTGCGCCCGGTCGCTACGTTAAGCAAAAGTCCTGACTTATAAGTCTCCACAAGGGCTGCGAGAATCAGCTCGCATCCCGCCGGGGCGCGAAGCCGCTCCGCACTGAACCACCCCGAAAGGACTTTCCATGGAAGACATCGTCATCGTTTCAGCCACCCGCACCGCGGTGGGCAAATTTGGCGGCGCACTGGCCAAGACCCCCGCGACCGAGCTGGGTGCCATCGTGATCCGCGAAGCCATCGCACGTGCCGGGCTGCAGGCTGACCAGATCGGCGAAGTGATCATGGGCCAGGTGCTGACAGCCGGTGTGGGCCAGAACGCGGCGCGCCAGGCGGCCATGAAAGCCGGTGTGGCCAAGGAAACTCCGGCCCTCACCATCAATGCCGTGTGCGGCTCGGGCCTGAAGGCTGTGATGCTCGCGGCACAGGCCGTGGCCTGGGGCGACAGCGAGATCGTGGTGGCCGGCGGCCAGGAAAGCATGAGCCTGGCACCCCACGTGCTGCCGGGCTCGCGCGACGGCCAGCGCATGGGCGACTGGAAGCTGGTGGACACCATGATCGTGGATGGCCTGTGGGACGTGTACAACCAGTACCACATGGGCATTACCGCTGAAAACGTGGCCAAGCAGTACGGCATCACCCGCGACATGCAGGACGCACTGGCGCTGGCCAGCCAGCAAAAGGCTGCCGCTGCACAGGATGCCGGCAGGTTTGTGGATGAAATCGTGGGCGTGAGCCTGGCCCAGAAGAAGGGCGACCCCATCCTCTTCAATACCGACGAATACCTCAACCGCAAGACCAACGCCGAAGCCCTGGCGGGCCTGCGCCCGGCGTTTGACAAGGCGGGCAGCGTGACGGCCGGCAACGCCTCGGGGCTGAACGACGGTGCTGCGGCCGTGGTGGTCATGACCGCAAAAAAAGCGGCGGCCCTGGGCCTCAAGCCCCTGGCCCGTATCGCCGCTTTTGGCACCAGCGGCCTGGACCCTGCCACCATGGGCATGGGCCCCGTGCCTGCTTCGCGCAAGGCCTTGCAGCGTGCTGGCTGGAACGCCGCCGATGTGGACCTTTTCGAGCTGAACGAAGCCTTCGCGGCCCAGGCCTGCGCCGTGAACAAGGAGTTGGCGATTGACCCCGCCAAGGTCAACGTGAATGGTGGCGCCATTGCCATTGGCCATCCCATCGGCGCATCCGGTTGCCGCATTCTCGTCACGCTGCTGCACGAAATGCAGCGCCGCGATGCCACGAAGGGCCTGGCCGCGCTGTGTATCGGTGGCGGCATGGGCGTCTCGCTGGCGGTGGAACGCTGAGTCAAAGGCCCCCGTACGGGGTTTGCCTGGGTGACGCCTGTGCCGCGTTGGTGATCCAGCGGCACCGGTTGCACCGAAGAAGCTGCAGTGACATGCAGCTTTTTTATTGCCCGCTGTCAGAAAAATAAATAGGCAGTCAAAAAATTACCGTATGGTTTATGATTCAACCATATTGGTAACAAATTGATTCTAAATGTCTATTTTTTCTGCCCACCCAGCGGATTTCTCGGAACCGTCTGGTGGTCCGGACCCTGGCGCCTTGCTGGGTGACCGTGTCATCCTGGCTGCGATTGCACTGAGTTCGCTCGCAGCCATCGCGCTGGGCGTGCAGTTTGTGGAATCGATGCTGGCGCTGACCTCAGTGCTGGTGCTGGGGGCGATCGCTGCTGTGGCGTATGCGGTGGCTCGTGGCACGCTGGCGTCGCGTCTGGTGTTGTCGTTTGTGCAGGTCAGCCTGGTGGCCCTGCATATCCAGCTGGCCCGGGGGATGCTGGAGTTCCATTTCGGTGTGTTCGTGACGCTGGCGCTGTTGCTGGTGTACCTCGATTGGCGCCCCATCGTCTGGGCGGCAGGGTTGTTTGCTGTGCACCACGTGGTGTTTGATCGTCTTCAGGCGGCCGGGTTTGGCCTGTATTGCGTCACTTCCCCCAACCTGGCACAGGTCATGTTGCACGCACTGTATGTGGTGATCCAGACGGTGCTGGAGGTTGTCCTGGCCGTGAAGATGGGCCGCACGGTGCAGGAATCCACTGAGCTGCGACGCCTGACCTCTTCGCTGGCGCAGGGCGATCGCATCCGCCTGGATATGTCGCACTTGGTAGTCCGCACACCCGGCGGGCGAGCCCTCAAAGAGGCCCTGGAGCGCATGCACGAGACGGTTGTCACCGTACAGCAGGCCGCAGCCGGTATGGCCGTGGCGTGCGAAGAAATCGCAAGCGGAGCGCAAGACCTGTCTGTACGCACCGAACATGCAGCCGGCAGTTTGCAAGCCACCTCTGCCAGCATGGAACAGTTGACAGGCACCGTGGGCCAGACAGCCGCTGCGTCCGCTGAGGCCAATACGCTGGCGGTGTCGGCGGCAGGTGTAGCCCGGCGCGGTGGGGATGTGGTGGGCGAGGTGGTGCGTACCATGCGCGATATCAACGAAGGCTCAGCCCGCATTGCCGACATCACGGGCGTGATTGATTCCATTGCGTTTCAGACCAACATCCTTGCCCTCAATGCGGCTGTGGAGGCTGCGCGTGCTGGCGAGCAGGGGCGCGGATTTGCGGTGGTGGCCACGGAAGTGCGCGGGCTGGCCCAGCGCTCAGCGCAAGCAGCGCGCGAGATCTCGGGCTTGATCAGCGCTTCAGTGCAAAAGGCGTCACAGGGAGGGCAATTGGCTGATGACGCCGGACGGACCATGGCCGAAATTGTGGGATCGGTCGAACGTGTGAGCGCGAGGATGGGTGAGATTCACACCGCAGCCCGAGACCAGTCTTCGGGCATAGCGCAGGTCAACCAGTCCATCGGCCTGCTTGACCAGATGACGCAGCAAAATGCCGCACTTGTTGAGGAGTCGGCTGCAGCTGCCGCAACACTCAAGGGTCAGGCTGACCGGCTGGCCGGGGCGGTGGCGGTCTTTGTGCTGTAGTCGCAGGAGCCGCATCCGGGGATATGGTCTGCGTAGCAATGCGAGGCCGCTGCCTTGTAATGATGCGTTACCATGTTTCTCCATGACAGCGACCATCTTTGCCCAACCCTTCGAACCCGTGGGCTGCCAATCTTGTCGTGACAAGACGCAGCTCCCGTTCGAGTTCACGATGGCCTTTCAGCCCATCATGGACCTGGAACTGGATCGTCCATTTGCCTACGAGGCGCTGGTGCGGGGCGTCAATGGCGAATCCGCTGGCACCGTGCTGTCGTGGGTGGATGACGGCAATCGTTACCGGTTTGACCAGGCCTGCCGTGTGAAGGCCATTGAACTGGCTTCCCGTCTGGGGCTGGCCGCGATGCCGGGCTGCCGTCTGAGCATCAACTTCCTGCCGAATGCCGTGTACCGCGCCGAGACCTGCATCCGGGCCACGATGGAGGCCGCCAAGGAGTTCCGGTTTCCGCACGACCGCATCATGTTCGAGGTGACTGAAGGCGAACAGGTCACCAATGGCCCCCATCTGAAATCCATCTTCAACGAGTACCGCCGCCAGGGGCTGATGACTGCCATTGACGATTTTGGCGCGGGCTACGCCGGCCTGAACATGCTGGTGCAGTTCCAGCCCCATGTGCTCAAGATCGACATGGAGCTCATCCGCAATATCGACCAGGACCCGGTGCGCCAGGCCATCGTGTGTGGCATTGCTCTGGTGTGCCAGCGACTGTCGATTGATATCGTCGCCGAGGGCATCGAGACAGCGGCCGAGTCTTCTTACCTGCGCTCGACGGGCATCCGCTATCAGCAGGGTTATCTGTTTGCCAAGCCCGGATGGGAGACCCTGCCGTTGTCGCCCCAACACGGGTGATGTGCACGCGTTTAGCGTCGCCGGGTGTCAGGCTCGTGACACAGCATGTTGCGTCAAAAAGCGCAGGGTTCAGTGTTTACCTTCACGGCAACGCGGCGTTTCTTCGTTAAAGTGGTAGCCGAGCAAGCCACTTACAAGGAGAAATCACATGAGCCAGAAAATTGCGTACGTCACCGGCGGGATGGGTGGCATTGGCACCGCCATTTGCCAACGCCTGCACAAGGAGGGCTTCAAGGTCATTGCCGGATGTGGCCCCACCCGTGACCATGCCAAGTGGCTGGCAGAACAAAAGGCGCTCGGCTACACCTTCTATGCGTCGGTGGGCAACGTGGGCGACTGGGACTCGACCGTGGAGGCGTTCAGCAAGACCAAGGCCGAACACGGCACGATTGACGTGCTGGTGAACAATGCCGGTATCACCCGTGACCGCATGTTCCTCAAGATGTCCCGCGAAGACTGGGATGCTGTGATCGAAACCAACCTGAACAGCATGTTCAACGTCACCAAGCAGGTGGTGGCCGACATGGTGGAAAAAGGCTGGGGCCGCATTGTCAACATCAGCTCGGTGAACGGCGAAAAAGGTCAGGCGGGCCAGACCAACTACTCTGCTGCCAAGGCCGGCATGCACGGCTTTTCGATGGCTCTGGCTCAGGAACTGGCCACCAAGGGTGTGACGGTCAATACCGTGAGCCCGGGCTACATCGGCACGGACATGGTCAAGGCCATCCGTCCCGACGTCCTGGAAAAGATCGTTGCCACCGTGCCGGTGAAACGCCTGGGTGAACCCAGTGAAATCGCCTCCATCATCGCCTGGCTGGCTTCGGAGGAGGGCGGTTACGCCACCGGGGCGGATTTCTCGGTCAACGGCGGCCTCCACATGGGCTGACGGTCCGCGGATCGGGAAGCGGGTTTTGCAACCTCTTTTCCCGGACGACAAAAAACCCCGCGATGCGGGGTTTTTTGTTGAGAGGATCCGTGATTTGGCGCAAGGGGCTGCTCTGGGCAGCCACGCCTTCAGAAGCGGGCGGGAGCGCGCTTGCGGTCGCGTTCGTCTTCGGGCCAAGCGGACAAGATTGCGGTGGTATTCATGCTGGAAAACTCCTGTGATGTACCAACAACGCGGTCCATCAATGGTCCGTTGACAGCGTTTCGCAAAAAAATGCAACCGTAAGTGCCCGGGTATTCATGGCGGCAATCGCTATGAATATTGCAGCTAAAAACCATTGCTGCATAAGCGAAAGAGCCCAAAAAATCATGTAGTCAATTACATGCGATTACATTTCTAGCTGACCGCTGCTGTCGAAATTTCTTCCAGCGCGGTCGAAATTTCAAGCCAACGGTCTTCCAGTTGCGCCGTCTCTTCGTGGCCCGCCTTCAGGGCGCGACCGCATTCGGCGATCTCGGCTGGGGGCAGGGTCTGCGTGAGTTTGTGCTCCAGCGCTGCCCTCTCGGTGGCCAGCAAAGCCAGGCGCTTGTCGATCTGTTCCAGCTCTTTCTTGAGCGGCCGTGTTTTTTCGGCCTGCTGCTGCCGCGCTTGGGCGTCCAGCTTGCGCTGTTCACGGCCATCCCGCGGTGCCGGCGGGGTGGATGTCTGCGCAGGGCCGGGCGCGGCGACAGCAGCGGGTGCAGCCGCTGCAACTGCCTTGGCAGAGGCCCCGGCTGTCACCGGGGGCTGGGTTTGCTCTGCCAAACGTGCCTCTTCGCGAAGGCGTTTGGACTCTTCGAGCAGATAGCGCTGGTAGTCGTCCAGATCGCCATCGAACGGGCCCACCACACCCCGGCCCACCATCCAGAAGTCTTCGCAGACCGAGCGCAGCAGCGAGCGGTCGTGGCTGACCAGCATGACGGTGCCGTCGAAGTCGTTGAGCGCCATGGCCAGGGCCTCGCGGGTCGCCAAGTCGAGGTGGTTGGTGGGCTCGTCGAGCAGCAGCAGGTTGGGGCGCTGCCACACGATCATGGCCAGCACCAGGCGCGCCTTCTCGCCGCCGCTCATGGTGCCCACGGCCTGTTTGACCATGTCGCCCGTGAAGTTGAACGTGCCCAGATAGCTGCGCAGGTCTTGTTCGCGGCTGGGTTGCTTGGCGTCGGGGCCCAGTTCCTTGGCCAGGCGGATCATGTGCTCCAGCGGGTTCTCGCTGGGGCGCAGCACGTCGAGTTCCTGCTGGGCAAAGTAGCCGATGTTCAGGCCCTTGCCTTCGGTCACGCTGCCGCCCAGGGGCTTCATGGTGCGGGCAATGGTTTTGACCAGCGTGGACTTGCCCTGGCCGTTGGCACCCAGAATGCCGATGCGCTGGCCCGCCAGCACCGAGCGGTTGACGCCCGAGAGAATGGTCGTGGGCACGCCCTCGTCGTCCACATAGCCGAACGAGGCATCGCTGATGGCCAGCATCGGGTTGGGCAGGTTGGCGGGTTCCTTGAACTCGAAGGTGAAGTCCGCCTCGGCCAGCACGGGGCCAATCTTTTCCATGCGTTCGAGCTGCTTGACGCGGCTTTGCGCCTGCTTGGCCTTGCTGGCCTTGGCCTTGAAGCGGTCAATGAACTTTTGCAGATGGGCCATCTTCTCCTGCTGCTTGGAGAAGCTGGCCTGTTGCAGTTCAAGCTGCTGGGCACGCAGTTCTTCGAACTTGCTGTAGTTGCCACCGTAACGGTTCAACTCGCCTTGCTGGATTTGCAGGGTGACGTTGGTGATGGCGTCCAGAAACTCGCGGTCATGGCTGATCACGATCATGGTGCCCGCGTAGCGCTTGAGCCAGGCTTCGAGCCAGACCAGGGCGTCCAGGTCCAAGTGGTTGGTGGGCTCGTCCAGCAGCAGCAAATCGCTGGGGCACATCAGCGCGCGCGCCAGTTGCAGGCGCATGCGCCAGCCGCCCGAGAAGCTGTTGACGGGCTGGTCGAGCTCGCTCACGCGAAAGCCCAGGCCCAGAATGAGTGCCTGCGCGCGTGCCACGGCGTCGTGTGCGCCAGCGTCGTGCAGGTCCGAATAGGCATGGGCGATGGCCATGCCGTCATCGCTGGCCTCGGCGTCCACCAGCTGTTGCTGCACTTCGGCCAGGCGGGTGTCGCCCTCCAGCACGAAATCGGTGGCCGACTGGTCGGTCTCGGGCATGTTCTGCGCGACTTCCGCCATGCGCCAGCTGGTGGGGATGTAAAAATCTCCCCCGTCTTCGTGCAGCTTGCCGCTGAGCAAGGCAAACAGGCTCGACTTGCCCGCGCCATTGCGCCCCACCAGGCCGACGCTTTCGCCGGGGTTGATGGTGGTGGACACGCTGTCGAGCACGACTTTGGCGCCGCGTCGCAGGGTAACGTTCTTGAGGGTGATCATCCGGAACTCAGAAAAAAGCGCACCCGCACTGGGCGGGTGGCGTGAGAAAAAGCAGGGGCCAGGGCTGCCGCAATCCGTGCCACGGATGCAGCAACGCAGTGGCGCGCAACCCTCTATTGTGCCGTGAGCCGGGTTTGAGCGGCCAGCGCCTGCCGGGTCACCAGCAAAACCTGGTCTTCCCCCGCGCTGGTATACAGCCAGAAAACCGGCAGTTGGGGGAAGGCAGCTTCAAAGTGCGCGCGCTCGTTGCCGATCTCCAGAATGATCACGGCGTCCTCGCTCATGCAGGCCGGCGCAGCGGCAAACAGCTGGCGCACAAAGTCCATGCCATCGTTGCCTCCGGCCAGGGCCAGCTCGGGTTCGGCACGGTACTCTGCGGGCAAAACGGCCATGCTGGCCGCGTTCACATAGGGCGGATTGCACAGGATCAGGTCCCAGGGGCCGGGCAGGGCACTCAGCCCGTCAGAGATCTGGAGCTCGATGCGGTCTTGCAGGCCGTGTCTGTCCACGTTGATACGGGCCACGGCCAGGGCGTCGGGCGAGATGTCAGCGCCGGTCACTTGCACTTCGGGCCAGGCCATGGCGGCCAGCACGGCCAGGCTGCCGTTGCCGGTGCACAGGTCCAGCACCCGGTGGGTGTGGTCGCTCAGGTACTCGTCGGCCCCGCCATCCACCAGCAGCTCGGCAATGAAGCTGCGCGGCACGATGGCGCGTTCATCCACGTAGAACGGCACGCCCTGGAGCCAGGCCTCCTGGGTGAGGTAGGCGGCAGGTTTGCGGGTGCGGATGCGCTCTTCAAAAAGTGTAGCTACTCGCGCTTGATCGGCGAGCTCTACAGGCTGTTTTTGTATGGAATTTGGAGCATCTGACAGATCGCTGTCCAGCGGTAGCCCCAGGCGCCAGAGCACCAGCCAGGCGGCTTCGTCGTGGGCATTGGTGGTGCCATGGCCGAACGACACACCGGCCGCCGCAAGGCACTGCGCACCCGATTCGACCAAGGCACCCACGGTATCGCCCGCGAGCGTGGGGGGGTGTTGGGGTGCGTTCATGCCGGTACCCCGCGTGCCGCCAGAGCCTGTGCATGCAGGTTTTCCAGAGTGCGGCGGTAAATGTTCTTGAGGGGTTCGATGTCGGCCACGACGATGTGCTCGTCGATCTTGTGGATGCTGGCGTTGGGGGGGCCGAGTTCTATGACCTGGGGGCACACCTGGGCGATGAAACGGCCGTCGCTCGTGCCGCCCGTGGTGGAGAGTTCGGTGGTCAGCCCGGTCTCTGCGGCAATGGCCTGCTGCACGGCGTCCACCAGTTCGCCGGGGGTTGTCAAAAACGGCTGGCCGCCCAGCGTCCAGCGCAGGTCGTATTCCAGGCCATGGCGGTCCAGCACGGCATGCACACGCTGCTGCAGGCGTTCGGCCGTGGATTCCGTCGAGAAGCGGAAGTTGAAGTCGATCACGACCTCGCCCGGGATCACATTGGTGGCACCCGTGCCGCCGTGCACGTTGCTGATTTGCCAGCTGGTGGGTGGGAAAAACGCATTGCCCTGGTCCCACACGGTGGCAGCCAATTCGGCGAGGGCTGGCAGGGCCTGGTGAATGGGGTTGCGGGCCAGTTGCGGATAGGCAATGTGCCCCTGGATGCCGCGCACGGTGAGCTTGCCGCTCAGAGTGCCGCGCCGCCCGTTCTTGATCATGTCGCCGGTTTTCTCCACCGACGTGGGCTCACCGACGATGCAGTAGTCCAGCCTTTCGCCGCGGGCCTTGAGTTGCTCGACCACGACCTTGGTGCCATCTACCGAAGGGCCTTCCTCGTCGCTGGTCAGCAGAAACGCCAGCTCCATCTGTGGATCGGGCGTGGCCGCCAGGAACTCCTCCACCGCCACCACGAAAGCGGCGATGGAGGTTTTCATGTCGCTGGCGCCACGGCCATAAAGCTTGCCGTCCTTGTGGGTGGGTACAAACGGGTCGCTGCTCCATTGGTTCAACGGGCCCGTAGGCACAACATCGGTGTGGCCTGCGAATACTATGGTTTTGATAGCTGATTGCGCTTTACCAGCAAGCGCTGCAGGCCTTTTTGCCCATAAATTGCTCACCCGGAAATCCGCAGGCCCGCTGTCCAGGCGTTCGCACACAAACCCGAGTGGAGCCAGCCGCGCGGCCAGCAGATCCAGACAGCCTGCATCTTCGGGGGTGATGGAAGGCAGAGAGATGAGCTGTTCAGCCAGGTGCAGGGTGCGGGACATGGGGATTCGGGGGAATGGGGGGTGAGCAATCAGCTGTGATCATCGGGTGATGCGTCAGTACCAGCGCGGCCTGAGCGAGAGACGCCTGGCAAGGGCCGCCCCGCAGCGTGGGCGTCGCACCCAGGGGGGCGGCGCCGCAGGAGGCGGCTCAGGGGCATTTCAAGCCGCGGGTTTAACATCCAGCACGATTTCGGTAAATGAAGGCGCGTCATCTGGGGTGTCGCGCGCTTCCTTCTGGGCCTTGGCTGCGTTGGCGGCCAGGGAGAAGTCGTTCTGCAGGCGCCACATCAAGTTGGTGGGCGAGTCGGCGTAAGCCATGCCTTCCTTGCGGTCTATCCTGGAGTCCATGATCAGCTTGGCCAGCGCTTCCTCAAAGGTCTGAGAACCTTCGGCCATGGATTTCTCCATCGACTCCTTCACGCCGGAGAAATCGCCTTTTTCGATCAGGTCGGACACCAGCTTGGTGTTGAGCATGACCTCCACCGCCGGGGCTCGGCTGCCGTCCACGGTGCGCACCAGGCGTTGCGAGATGATGGCCTTCATGGCGGATGCCAGGTCGCCCAGCATGGTCGGACGCACTTCGACGGGATAGAACGACAAGATGCGATTGAGCGCGTGGTAGCTGTTGTTGCCGTGCAGCGTGGCCAGGCACAGGTGGCCCGACTGGGCGTAGGCAATGGCAGCCGACATGGTTTCGCGGTCGCGGATTTCGCCGATCAGAATCACGTCTGGCGCTTGGCGCAGCGCGTTTTTCAGGGCGGTTTGCAGCGACTGGGTGTCGCTGCCGATCTCGCGCTGGTTGACGATGGACTTCTTGTTCTTGAACTGGTACTCGACCGGGTCTTCAATGGTGAGGATGTGGCCCGTGAGCGCTTCGTTGCGGGTGTCGATCATCGACGCCAGCGAGGTGCTCTTGCCTGAACCGGTGGCGCCCACCATCAGGATCAGCCCGCGTTTCTCCATGATCAGATCACGCATGACCGGGGGCAGGCCCAGCGAGTCAAATTCGGGAATCTGCTGCGAGATGAAACGGATCACCACCGCATAGCTGCCGCGCTGGCGCATGGCACTGATACGGAAACGCCCCACACCACTGAGCGGCACGCCCATGTTGAGCTCGCCGGTCTCCTCCAGTTCTTCGATGCGGTCCGGGGGGACCACTTCGGAGAGCAGGTTGCGCGGCGCGTCGGGTGGCAGTATCTGGTTGTTGATCGGGATGCATTCGCCGTTGATCTTGATCAGCGCCGGGGCATTGGCCGACAGGTAGACGTCTGATGCCTTCTTTTCGCTCATCAGGCGAAGAATCCGCTCCATCGTGCTCATGGTGTTTCCCTCTTGGTGTCGGTATCTGTCGTCGGTGTCTCGGCGGGCAGGCGCGGCCGCCCGCCCCCTGCCTGCAAACGGTCAGTCGCGCAGCAGGTCGTTGATGCTGGTCTTCGAGCGCGTCTGCGCGTCCACCTGCTTGACGATGATGGCAGCGTACATGCTGTAGGGCGCGCCATTGGCGGCTGTCTTGGGCAGGTTGCCGCTGACCACCACCGAGCCCGAGGGTACGCGGCCATAGCTAATCTCGCCCGTGGCGCGGTTGAAGATGGGGGTGCTCTGGCCCAGGTACACGCCCATGCCCAGCACGGAGTTTTCTTCGACGACCACGCCTTCCACCACTTCGGAGCGGGCACCGATAAAGCAGTTGTCTTCAATGATGGTGGGGCCGGCCTGGAGGGGCTCCAGCACGCCGCCGATGCCCACGCCACCAGAGAGGTGCACGTTGGCCCCGATCTGCGCGCATGAGCCCACGGTGGCCCAGGTGTCCACCATGGTGCCTTCGCCCACATAGGCGCCAATGTTCACGTACGACGGCATCAGGATCGCGCCCTTGGCGATGAAACTGCCACGGCGGGCCACGGCGGGGGGCACCACGCGCACGCCGGTGGCCTTCATTTCTTCTTCCGTCAGGTGGGCAAACTTGGTTTGCACCTTGTCGTAAAAGCCCAGGTCACCGGCCTTGACGACTTCGTTGTCCTTGAGGCGGAACGACAGCAGCACGGCCTTCTTGATCCACTGGTGCACGGTCCACTGGCCCACGCCTTCGCGCGTGGCCACGCGCAGCGTGCCGTTGTTCAACTCGGCGATCACGTGCTCGACAGCGTCCAGTATCTCTTTGGGTGCGGCGGCGGGCGAGAGGCTGGCGCGGTTGTCCCAGGCGTTGTCGATGAGGGTTTGCAGTTGTTGGGTCATGTTGTTGTCTGTCAGTCTGTGGATCAGGAATCGGAAATCAGGGCGTACGGGACTGGATGAATTGCACGATGCGCAAGGCAGCCTCCACGCACTCTTCGGTTTCGGCCACTAGGGCCATGCGCACGCGCTGGGCGCCGGGGTTGCTGCCCTGGGCCTCGCGCGCCAGGTAGCTGCCAGGGAGCACCGTGACATTGTATTGAGCCAGCAGCGCACGCGCGAACTCGGCGTCGTCCATGGCGAGCTGCTCTGGAACCTTGGCCCAGAGGTAAAAACCGGCATCCGGCAGCGCTACATCCATCACGCCCGCCAGCAGCGGCGTGACCTGGGCAAACTTCTTGCGGTACAGCGCGCGGTTTTCCACCACATGCTGCTCATCGTTCCATGCGGCAATGCTGGCGGCCTGCACGATGGGGCTCATGGCGCTGCCGTGGTAGGTGCGGTACAGCAGGAAGGCCTTGATCAAGGCCGCGTCCCCGGCGACAAAGCCGCTGCGCATGCCCGGCACGTTGCTGCGCTTGGAGAGGCTGGTGAAGGAGATGAGGTTCTTGTAGTCGCTGCGGCCGAGCTGGCGGGCGGCCTGCAGGCCACCCAGCGGTGGTTCGTCGCGGAAGTAGATTTCGCTGTAGCACTCGTCCGAAGCGATCACGAAACCATGGCGATCGCTCAGTTCGAACAGCTTCTCCCATTCGACCAGCGGCATCACCGCACCCGTGGGGTTGCCGGGCGAACACACAAACAGCAGCTGTGTGCGTTGCCACACCGTATCGGGCACCGTGTCCCAGTTCACGGCGAAGTTGCGTGCCGGGTCGCTGGGCGCGTAGTAGGGCGCGGCGCCTGACAGCAGCGCCGCGCCTTCGTAGATCTGATAGAACGGATTGGGGCACACCACCAGTGGCTGGCCCCCCGATGCGTCGATGACGGTCTGGGCAAACGCAAAGAGCGCTTCCCGCGACCCATTCACGGGAAGCACCTGCGTTGCCGGGTCCACGGCCACGGCGTAGCGACGGTGGAGCCAGCCGCTGAAGGCCTCGCGCAGCCGGGGTTCGCCGGCTGTAGCGGGATAACTTGCCAATCCGCCGAGGTTGTTACAAAGTGCATCCTTGATGAACTGCGGGGTAGGATGGCGGGGCTCGCCCATGCCCAGGCTGACGGGGCTGTACGCCGCTGGCGGGGTAATGCCTGCAAACAGCTGCCGCAGGCGCTCGAACGGGTAAGGCTGGAGTTGGGAAAGCAGGGGATTCATGGGGCGCCATTATGGGTGATGGCCCCGCTGCAGAGGGTGGGGCAGGGTGGGGCGAGGGGCTGCGCGCTCCGGTGGGGACAGAGCGGGACATTTGCCAGCCATTGGCTGCGGTTTTCTGTCAATCCGCCGTAAGTGCAGTTGCTTACATTTGGTTATTTGGTAAAACGATAAGAGGAGACACGATGTCAGGATTCCTACCGTTGCGTCCGGGATTGTGGTGGATGCGCAGGCTGCATCTGCCCGGAAAGCTGATTTCGCTGGGCCTTGCCATGGTTGCAGCCCTCGCTGCGGCTGTCCTGGGCGCTCCCTGGTGGGGCGTCGCATTGTGCGCGTTGGCAGTGGCTTACGCGCTGCTGGTGCTGCATCTGAGTCTTTCGGCGGATCTGGCCGGGTTGGCGCGCACCATCGTGATGACCCAGGGAGGAGACCTGCGCGCGCAACCGCGCAGCGACCTCGGGCACGACGAGGTGGCCGATATGGCGCGGTCGCTGGACCGCATGGTCATCACGCTTTCCGCGATGGTGGCCGACATCCGCAGCAATGCGGCTTTGGTGGCCCATGCCGGGCAAAGCCTTGCCGAGGGCAACCGCTCCCTGGCCGACCGTACCGAGCAGCAGGCTGCCAATCTGGAGCAGACCGCAGCGAGCGTGGAGCAGCTGTCGTCGGCCGTGGAGAACAACGCGCAGACCGCCCAGGGTGCGGATGCCCGGGCCGCGCAGGTGCGCGATGCCGCCGAGGTGGGCGCACAGGCCATGGCCCGTGCGGTGCAGTCGGTGGAGGCTATTCAGCAGGGCGCACGCCGGATGAGTGAAATCATCGGTGTGATCGACAGCATTGCCTTCCAGACCAATATCCTGGCCCTGAATGCCGCCGTCGAGGCTGCCCGGGCGGGCGAGCAAGGCCGCGGGTTTGCCGTGGTGGCTGCCGAAGTGCGTACATTGGCGAAAAGGTCCAGTGATGCGGCGCACGAAATCCGCGAACTGATCGGAGCGTCGGTGAGTCAGGTGGAAACCAGCGCCGGCCTCATCCGCTCGGCCGGCCAGGGGATCACCGACATGGCGGGAGGCATCCGGAGCGTTGCTGCCAGCATGAGCGAGATCTCGGGCTCGAGTGCAGAGCAGAGCACCGGGCTGCGCGAGATCAGCGCCGCCGTGCAGCAGCTGGACCAGATCACCCAGCACAACGCCCAGATGGTGGGGCATGCGGTGCAACAGGCCGAGGCCCTCGAAAGCCGTGCCTCCACACTGTCGCACGCGGTGTCTGCCTTCCGCCTGCAGCAAGGCACGGCCGAGGAGGCCGTGGCATTGGTGGGCCGGGCCGTAGCGCTCTCGAAGAGCACATCGCGCGATCAGTTCCTGAGAAGCATCACGGACAAAAACCAGCCGTACCACGACCGCGACATGTACGTGTTTGTGCTCGACACGGCAGGCACTTACCTGGCGTTCGGCGGCAACCCCGCCAAGGTGGGCACCCGCGTTCAGGATATTCCCGGCATTGCCGGCGACCGGCTGGTGAGCGACATCGTCGCCCAGGCAGACCGTGAGCCGGGCTGGGTGGAATACGACATCACGAACCCCGCGACGGGGGCGGTGCAGACCAAGATGTCGTACGTTCACCGCGTGGGTGACCTCTACGCAGGCTGCGGTGTGTATAAGAAGCTCGCCGCAAAGTAAGCGGGACTCGCTGGGGCTCCCGGGTGGAGCAGCGTTGGCGTTCAGGAACTGATCGGGGCGTGCAGGCAGGCCACGCCGCCAGCTTTTTTTAGCGCGGCCCTTCGGCCCGCCGTTGGCGGGCGCGTTCCAGGGCCGCAGCGATGACGGCCTGCCGGGCAGCGGCGCCGCTGGCGGCCTCCTGCTGTACCCCTTCTGGGGCTGGCAGGTCGTCATCGGATTCCTCCACCAGCGTTAGCGGTACGCGTTCCCGGTGGGCCTGATAGCGCTGGCGGGCCTGCAGCGCCAGGGGGCTGGACCATGCCGTCCACCCCGTGGCCGAGCCGCTGACGTTGTCGAGCTGGATGCAGTCCACGGGGCAGACCGGGATGCACAGCTCGCACCCGGTGCAATAGGGCTCGATGACAGTGTGCATTTGTTTGTTTGAGCCCACGATCGCATCGGTGGGGCAGGCCTTGATGCACAGCGTGCAGCCAATACACCACGCTTCATCGATCCAGGCGACCGCCCTGGGGCCTTCTGTTCCGTGTTCAGCGCTCAGTGGCAGGGGCGCCTGCCCCGTGATCGATGCCAGGCGGGCGATGCCCTCGGCGCCACCCGGTGGGCACAGGTTGATGGGCGCTCCCTCGTCGGCAATCGCGTGGGCGTATGCCGCGCAGTCGGGGTAGCCACACCGCGTGCACTGTGTTTGCGGCAGGGCCGCGTCAATCCGTGCTGCCAGCTCCGAGAGGGCTGCGCGCGCAGCCATGGTCGGGTCGGGGGGGGTCAAGCCTTGCGGGCCGCAGCGCGGCGGCTGGCGGTGGGCGCTGCCGCGGAGGGCGAGCCTTTGGGCGTTGGCGCCGGATCCGCAGCGGCGGGCGCAGCCGAATCGACCGCCCCGTTGCTGGCGGGCACAGGCGTCACCCAGCGTGTGGCTACGCCAGCTGCCGGTTTGGCTGCAAGCTTTGTGTCTGCCTTGGCGGTGTTTTTCGCGACCGGTTTGGCAGCAGGTTTTGCGGCCGGTTTTGCGGCCGGTTTTGCGGCCGGTTTTGCGGCCGCCTTGGCGCCCTGCAGGCGCGCGCTGGGGGCCACAGCACGACGGGGCGGGCTGTCATCGGGTGTTTCGGCGACGGGCAGGGCGGCTCTGGATTGCGGCTTGTCGTGTTCGAGGATGAAACTGCGCACCTGGGGATAGACAACTTCGCGCCAACGGCGGCCACTGAAAATGCCATAGTGGCCCGCGCCCTTGACCTCCAGGTGGCGTTGCTCGCTGTCTGCCAGGCCGCTGCACAGGCCGTGCGCTGCATGGGTCTGGCCGGAGCCAGAGATGTCATCGAGCTCGCCCTCTACCGTGAATACGGCGGTGGTGCTGATGTCCTGGGGCCGCACGCGCTCCAGCTTGCCGTCGGGGGAACGCACGTCCCAGGTTCCGTTCACCAGTTTGTAGTCCTGGAACACGGTCTGGATGGTTTCCAGGTAGTAGTCCGCGTCCATGTCGAGCACGGCGTTGTACTCGTCGTAGAACTTGCGGTGGGCCTCGGCGCTGGCATCGTCGCCCTTGATGAGGTCCTTGAAGTAGTCGTAGTGGCTGGTGGCGTGGCGGTCGGGGTTCATCGCCACGAAGCCGGTGTACTGCAGGAAGCCGGGGTACACGCGCCGCCCCGCGCCGGGGAAGTTCTCGGGCACGCGGTAGATGACGTTGTTCTCGAACCACTCGTAGCTGCGGTTGGTGGCCAGGTTGTTCACGGCGGTGGGGGAGCGGCGTGCATCAATGGGGCCGCCCATCATGGTCATGCTCAGGGGTGTGGTCTCGCCCCGGCTGGCCATCAGCGATACGGCCGCCAGCACCGGCACGGTGGGCTGGCACACGCTGATGACGTGGCAGTTGCCATAGGTGCCCTGCAGGTGGCGGATGAACTCCTGCACGTAGTTCACATAGTCGTCCAGATGGAACTCGCCTTCGCTCAAGGGTACCAGGCGTGCGTTCTTCCAGTCGGTGATGTAGACCTTGTGGTCCTTGAGCATGGTGCGCACAGTGTCGCGCAGCAGGGTGGCGTAGTGGCCCGACAAGGGGGCAACGATCAGCACCACGGGCTGCACCTTGAGCTTGCCCAGGGTTGCGGGGTCGTCCGAAAAGCGCTTGAAGCGGCGCAATTCGCAAAATGGTTTGTCCACTTCGATGCGCTCATGCACTGCCACGCCGACACCATCCACATCCACCGAGTGGATGCCAAAAGCGGGCTTTTCATAGTCCTTGCCGAGCCGGTACAGCAGCTCGTAGCCGGCGGACATGCGCTGTGCGAGCGGCGTCTCGCTGAAAGGGGACAGCGGGTTGCTGAACAGCTTGGCAGCAGCCTGGGCGAAATCGGTGAAGGGCTCCATCAGGGAGCGCTGGGTTTCGTAGATGTGATACAGCATGGGCGAAACTCCGTTATGTTGCAGTGCAATATAGCAGCACTTGGTAACAAGCGCATGGAGTACAACCACCAATGGCAAGTCGCATGGGCGACAGGTTCCATGCGCGAGCCTGAGGAGTTGCCTACCGGTTCATCTTCGAAATTTGCTATAAGTAATATAGCTGTTGGCGCTTGTTGGGTAAGCGCCAGAACCGTTTTTGACCATTTATTGCGATCTGTGTTCGCCCTGTTCCTGCAGCCAGGCCTCAAACGATTCGCGTGCCGAGTTTCTCAGGGCCGGACGGAAGGCTGACTTGTTACTGAGGTACAGGCAGTGCCGGATCACGGTGTACGGGTTGAAGCTGCCCAGAGGGTTCAGTTCCTCGAAATGCTGCTTGTAGCGCTTGACGACGCCGATGGTTTCGCGCATCAGGCTGTTGAAGCGCGCGCGCGTCATGCCGGGCGACCAGACCTGGATATCGTCCACAAAACCGTCCACCTTGCTGGGCTCGAACTCGAAATCCTTGAAGAAATGCGTGGCGATCTTGAGGAACGTGAAGGCGTTGAGCTCGCTGCTGCCCGAAGTCGCCCGGCTATGGGGGTGAATATCCACCGCTGCATCCGGCAGCGGCTCTGCGGTTTCATCCGGAGCCTGCAGCAGCTCGGCCGCCGTGGCGTCGCGGATCTGGCGAAATTCGCGGTCGGCCAGTTCAAACAGGGCCGAAAGCACGTTGATGCGCCGCTTGAGCTGCCCTGGAATGGACTTCTTGTATTTGATCTTGTGGTCCAGAACGCTCCATGAATCCTGGATGATGGTGCGCACCTGCAGCTCGAACGGCCAATGCGCATAGGCGGCGTGCTGGGGCAGGTCCCGTTCTGCTGCACTGAGCTTGAGGTCCAGGTGCAGGCCCTTGTAGCCAAACGATGCCTCCGTGCTCTCCACGGCGGTCACCTTGTCGGTGACATCGATCACCGCAAAGCGCGCGCGCACGATCTGGGCTACTTTTTCCAGTTCGTCCTCATACAGGCACACCACCCGCACGCCGATCAGGTCGGTGATGTAGCTCTGGATGTCGTAGGGCGTGTTGCTTTCTTCCAGCGCCGGGCGGTACTTGCGCACAAACTTGCGGATGCACTCGTCCACATCCTTCACGCGACCCTCGACCTTTGCCACATCGACGCCCCCCACCTCGGACACGGCCGCGGCCACCATGGCCGTGATGGCTGTGCAGGCGGCCTCCAGCGATGCAGCGTGCTGCCCATAGAAAGTGCGAAAGTGGGTGGCTTCCAGGTCAAAGTCAAGCGATGCCATGCCGGGTCTTGTCGTGTGGTGCGGAGGGTGGGTTGCGGGTCAGAGTTCGGCGCCGTTGCAGTCCAGAGCATATACAAGCCAACGGCGGGCGCAAAAAGTACCCTTCGCATTCAGACTGCTGGGGTGCGGGCAAGTTCTTCTTCGGGGAAGGGCAGGATCGTGCTCATAATGGCCCGGTATTTCCACTGCCAGAGTTTGACCTCGCAGCCGCGAGCGCGACAGCACCCAGCAAACGATGACACCCTACTCCCGCGAGGGCGCCGAGCACTCCGGCGCGACAGCCCAAGCTACCGTGCCCCCGGCCGCCGTTCCGGATGCCGGGCGCCACCGCTGGCTTGCCCGCGTGCTTCCGCCGCTGATTGCCGTGTTGACCCTGGGGCTGACGTTCCTGTACTGGCAAAGCGAGGAGCGCAACGCGCTCGCCCAGCGTGATCAGAACTTCCAGACGGCGGCCGACCAGATTGCATACAACCTCAAGGACCGGATGACCACCTACCAGGTGGTGCTGCGGGGCGTCAAGGGGTACTTCGAGGGCTCCGAGCGCATTGACCGGGAGGAGTTCCAGGCCTATGTAGAGGCCCTGCAGCTGCGTGAAACACGGCCGGGCCTGCGAGGCGTGTCGCTCATCCTGCGGCTGCCGGCATCTGCCCTTGCAGCGCACACTGAAGACATGCAGCAACGCGGCTTTGCGGGCTACACGGTGCGGCCTGCAGGCGAGCGGGCGGTGTATGCCCCCATCACCCACATCGAGCCGCTGGAGGACGACAACCTCAAGACCCTGGGGTTCGACGTGCTGACCATTCCCGTGGCCAAAGAGGCCCTGGACCGCGCGCGCGATACCGGGCAGCTGGCCCTTTCGGGGCCAATCACCCTCATGCAGGACGGCAGTCCGGGGCTGGTCATGTACCTCCCGATGTATGACCCTGCGGCCAACACCCAGACCCTGGAGGGCAGGCGATCGGGCATTGCGGGGTGGGTGTCCGCCCCGTTCAGCATGGCCGATGTGTTGGGCGGCATGTCCGGCGAGTTCGACGCGGACATCGGCCTGCAGATTCTGGACAGCACGCCCGATCGCAGCGCATCCGATACCCCCATCTTCAGCAAAACCGCCCCCAACGCTGCCGGGCTGGAATCAGGAGGGCTGCAGGCAACGCGCGTTCTCGATATCGGCGGGCGCCGCTGGACGCTGCAGATGGCGCCCCTGCCCGCTTTTTCGCTGCGCTACCAGGTAGTGGGCCACCACCCCGTTGCCTTGGCGGGCACCGTATTGAGCCTGGTTCTTGCCTGGTTTGCCTGGCTGCTGGCGACCGGGCGCGAGCGGGCGGTGGCGCTTGCCCGCAGCATGACGGCAGAGCTGCGGGCCACGCGCGACGACCTGGAAAGTACGCTCAACGCCATCCCCGACCTGCTCTTCGAGCTGGACGTGCATGGACGCATACACCACTGCCGTACGGCACGCATGGACATGCTCACCATGCCCCCCGAGATGTTTCTGGGCCGTTTGATCACCGAGGTGGTGCCCCCGGAAGCGGCAGCGGGTTGCCATGCGGCGCTGGAGGCTGCCCACCACACGGGCTACTCGGCAGGTCACCAGTACCGGCTGGAGGTCGGTGGCGTGGCGCACTGGTTTGAGTTGTCCATTGCCCGCAAGCAAAGCGCCCAGCCGGATGGTGAACCCCGGTTCATTGCGCTCTCGCGCGACATTACCGAACGCAAGCAGGCCGAGGCGCGCACGCACCAGCTGGCGTACTTCGACGCCCTTACCGGGCTGCCCAACCGGCGCATGCTGCTCGACCGCATGGAGCACGCGCTCCAGAGCGCGCTGAAGGCCGCCCATGTGGGTGCGGTGCTGTACATCGACCTCGACAACTTCAAGCAGATCAACGACGCCCGCGGGCATACCTTGGGCGATGCGCTGCTGATGCAGGTGGCGCAGCGCCTGAAGCGCCAGGTGCGCCCCGGCGACACGGTGGCACGCCTGGGCGGCGACGAGTTTGTGGTCCTGGTGAACAACGTGGCATCCGATATGGAATCGGCAGGGCGCGCGGCGCTGCTGGTGGCAGAGGAAATTCGCGTGTCGCTGGAGGCTCCGTACACCATTGACACGCACGTGTACAGCACCACGGGCAGTATCGGCATCACGCTGTTTCCCGAGCGGGGCGAAAACGCCGAGGATCTGCTGCGTGAGGCCGACACCGCCATGTACCGCGCCAAGGACCTGGGCCGCAACCGTATCCGCTTTTACGAAGCGGCCATGCAGGCCGACGTGCAGGAGCGGCTGGCCCTGGAGCAGGACCTGAAAAATGCGCACGCCGAAGGCCAGCTGGCGGTGTTCGTGCAAAACCAGGTGGACGCAGCCGCAAACGTGGTGGGCGGCGAATTGCTGATGCGGTGGAACCACCCGGTGCGGGGCAATGTACCGCCCAACCGGTTTATTCCCATCGCCGAGGCCTCGGGGCTCATCCTGCGCATGGGCGACTGGATGATCCAGCAGGCCTGCGAAACCCTGGCCCGCCTGCAGGCCAGCGGGCGCACGCTGTCGCTGTCTGTCAACGTGAGCGAGCGGCAGTTCCGCCAGGACGACTTTGTGGACCGCGTTCGGCACATCCTGGCCCACACCGGCGCCAACCCCGCCCACCTGATCCTGGAGGTGACGGAAAGCCTGCTCATCGAGAATCTGGACGACACCATCGCCCGAATGACCGAGATCGTGAATCTGGGCGTGCGGTTTTCCATTGACGACTTTGGCACGGGCTATTCCAGCCTGGCCTATCTCAAGCGGCTGCCGCTGTACGAGCTCAAGATCGACAAGAGCTTTGTGAACGACACCCCGGACGATCCCAACGACACCGCCATCGTGCAATCCATCCTGTCGGTGGCCCGTCACCTGAAACTGCGGGTGGTGGCTGAGGGGGTCGAGACCCGCGCGCAGGCGGATTTCCTGATCAACAGCCAGTGCGACTGCCTGCAGGGCTATCTCTTCGGTCGGCCAGAGCCGCTGGCCGCGTGGCTGGACCGGCTCAGCTAACCGCTGCAGCCTGGGGGCTGGGCCCGGCCTGCAGTTCGGGTACGTCGCGGGCATACGACTGCACTGCCAGCGCATGCACCTCCCGCGCGGGGCGGTCCTTGAGCAGATGGTTGCTCCACACCTGACGCCAGATGCGGGCGCCGGGCAGGCTGTGGCGCAGGCCCAGCATGTGGCGGGCAATATGGGGCCAGGGCGTGCCGTACTGGGCGGCTTCGCGTTCCATGTATTCGACCATGGCCACCTCCACCTCTTCGCGGGTCAGGGGGCAGGGGGCGCCGCCGTAGTAGAGCTGGTCCCAGCGGGCCAGCCACCAGGGGTTGTGGTAGGCCTCGCGGCCAATCATCACGCCGTCCAGGTGTGTGAGCTGTTCCTGCACCACTGCATCCGTGGTGATGCCGCCGTTGATCGCAATGGTGAACTGGGGAAACTCGGCCTTCAGGCGGTGCACCACCTCGTAGCGCAGAGGCGGCACGTCGCGGTTCTCCTTGGGCGAGAGACCCTGCAGCCAGGCGTTGCGCGCATGCACGATGAACACGGAGCACCCGGCGTCGGCCACGGTGCCGATGAAGTCGCGCACAAAACCATAGTCCTCCACCTTGTCGATGCCAATGCGGTGCTTGACGGTGACGGGCACATCCACCACGTCCTTCATGGCCTTTACGCAGTCGGCCACCAGCTGGGGCGACTTCATCAGGCTGGCGCCGAACGCGCCGCGCTGCACGCGGTCACTGGGGCAGCCGCAATTGAGGTTGATTTCGCCATAGCCCCACTGCGCGCCCAGGCGCGCGGCTTCGGCCAGCTTGTCGGGCTCATTGCCGCCCAGCTGCAGCGCCACGGGGTGCTCTTCAGCGTTGAAGCGCAGGTGGCGCTCGGTGCCGCCGTGGATGATGGCGCCCGCGTTCACCATCTCGGTGTACAGCAGGGTCTGGCGGGTCAGCAGCCGGTGAAAGTAGCGGCAGTGCCGGTCCGTCCAGTCCATCATCGGCGCAACGGACATGCGCCAGGGGCTGTACGGTTGCTGCGAAAGGGTAGTGTCCAAGGTAAAAATCCGGTTCAGCGAGGTCGCCGCTGCCTGTCTCGGCAACCCGGCCTGCGGGTGAGCGGGCCAGGTGTGCACTCCATCGGGTACGCCGCAGTGGCGTGCGCGGCCCGGGGGCGAAGTTTACCCAGCCGGGCCCGGCCCGCGCTGGCCACGGGGCATCCGGGGGCGCAGGCGGCGCTGCTTTCTGAAATGGTGGCACAGGCCTTGCTCTCCGGGAGGGCAGAACCTGCCAAGGCACAATACCGCCATGAATATCGTGATTCTCGATGACTACCAGGATGCAGTGCGCAAGCTTCACTGCGCCTCCAGGCTCGATGCCTACACGGCCAAGGTGTACACCAACACGGTCAAGGGGCTGGGCCAGCTTTCAGTGCGTCTGAAGGACGCCGACATCATCGTGCTGGTGCGTGAACGCACCCACATCACCCGCCAGCTGGTAGAAAAGCTGCCCCGCCTGAAGCTCATTGCGCAGACCGGAAAAGTGGGAAGCCACATTGACGTGGCTGCCTGCACAGAGCGCGGCATCGCGGTGGCGGAAGGCGTTGGATCGCCCGTGGCGCCTGCCGAATTGACGTGGGCGCTGGTCATGGCGGCGATGCGCAGGCTGCCCCAGTACATCTCCAACCTCAAGCACGGCGCGTGGCAGCAGTCGGGCCTCAAGACGGCGTCCATGCCCCCCAATTTCGGTCTGGGCACGGTATTGCGTGGCAAGACACTGGGCATCTGGGGCTATGGCCGGATCGGCCAGCTGGTGGCCGGATACGGGCGCGCTTTCGGCATGAACGTGCGCGTGTGGGGCCGCGAAGCCTCGCGGGCGCAGGCGCTCACCGATGGTTTCCAGGCGGCCACCACCCGGGAAGAGTTTTTCTCGCAGTGCGACGTGATTTCGCTGCACCTGCGCCTGACCGAGGAAACGCGTGGCGTCGTGTCCCTGGAGGACCTCTCGTGCATGAAGCCCACCGCCTTGCTCGTCAATACGTCGCGGGCAGAGCTGATTGAGCCCGACGCCCTGATTGCGGCGCTCAACCGGGGTCGGCCGGGCATGGCGGCGGTTGACGTTTTCGAGAGCGAGCCCATTCTTCAGGGCCACGCCCTGCTGCGGCTGGAGAACTGCATCTGCACGCCGCACATCGGGTATGTGGAGCAAGACAGCTACGAGCTGTATTTCGGGGCCGCGTTTGACAACGTGGTGAATTTCATCAAGGGCACGCCGTCCAATATCGTCAACCCTGGCGCGCTGCAGGTGCGGCGATAGCCATCAGGGCGACACGGCGCGCAGCGCTGCGTCCGCTCCGTCACCCCCTGGCGCCCTGGTGCCCGCCATGACCCCCGCTCATTCCATGATGCTGCGCCTCGTCGGCCTGGCTGCTTTTTGCAGCATGGCGTCGATGCGGGTGTGCGACCCGATGCTGGTGGAGCTGTCGCGGGAGTTCCAGGTCACCACGGGGGATGCCTCGGCTGTCATCGCGGCCTTTGCCGTAGCCTATGGCGTGCTGCAACTGGTGTATGGCCCCTTGGGCGATATGCTGGGCAAGGTGCGCGTCATCATTGCAGCCACCGCAGCCTGTGCCTTGTTCAGTGCGCTGACGGCACTGGCCCCCACTTTCACGGTGCTGGTGGTGTCACGCGCGGCCATGGGGGCGGCGGCTGCCGGGATCATTCCGCTGTCGATGGCCTGGATCGGTGACCAGGTGGCATATGAGCAGCGGCAGGAGACGCTGGCCCGCCTGATGGGCGCGACGGTGACGGGCATGATGGCGGGCCAGTGGTTCGGGGGCTTCGCCACCGAGACGCTGGGCTGGCGCACTGCGTTCGGGGTGCTGGCGGTGATGTTCTTTGCCGCCGCAGCGCTGCTGCTGCGCCATGCCCGAACGGGCGACACGCACCGCGACGGCCCCTCGCCCAGTACCGCCGCTGCCGCTGCGTTTTCCATGGCGGCCTACATGGCCAGCACTGCGGCGCTGCTGCGCATGCCGCGCGTGCGCTGGGTGCTCACGGTGGTGGCCCTGGAAGGGGCGCTGGCCTTTGGCACCCTGGCCTTTGTGCCGGCCCGCATGGTCGATGGCTTCGGGCTGTCGGCTTCGGCGGCGGGCGGCGTGATGGTGCTGTATGGCGTGGGTGGCCTGGTGTACAGCGTGTTTGCACGGCGCTGGCTGGCGCTGCTGGGCGAGCGGGGCCTGGCGCTGGCAGGGGCTTCGCAGATTGCGCTGGGTTTGCTGCTGCTCGCCTGGGCGCCCGACGTGGCGTGGGCGGTGCTCGGCAGTTTTCTGGCGGGGCTGGGCTTTTACATGCTGCACAACACGCTGCAGGTGCAGGCCACGCAGATGGCGCCGCAGGCACGGGGCACGGCCGTCACGCTGTTTGCAAGCCTGCTCTTTCTGGGGCAGTCCACGGGCGTACTGGTGGTGGCCTTCAGCGTGGACCGTGGCTGGCTGCCCCCGGTGTTTTCCGCGGCCGCGCTGGGCATGCTGGTGCTGGGCTACATGGTTTCGCGCAAGGTGCATGCGCGGGCCCCCGTGGCGGGCTGATCGGCCCGCATGCTGGCCGCGCCACGGCGTGGGGCGCCGCCCGGGGCCTTGCTGCCTGCGCCTGTAGACTCGGCGTTCACCTTGCGGGACCCACTGCCATGACCGACCCATCGCCCGCCGTGCTGGCGTTTCCCCATGTTCAAAGCGCCATGAGTGCAAGGGTGCGGGCCTTCGACTGGTCGAGCACCCCGCTGGGGCCCATTGCGCAGTGGCCCTTCGTGCTGAGGTTTGCGGTGGAGACCATGCTGTCCTCGCGTTTCCCGGCCTGTCTGGCGTGGGGGCCAGAGCGCACCCTGTTCTACAACGACGCCTACCTCCCGATCGTGGGCAGCAAACCCGAAGGGCTGGGCCGCCCGATCTCCGAAGTGTGGAGCGAGGCATGGCCGTCCATCCAGCCTCTGGTGGACAAGGCTTTCGCTGGCGAGGCCACGTTCATTGAAGATTTTGAGCTGGAAATCAACCGCTTCGGCCAACCGGAAATCGCCTACTTCACCTTTTGCTACAGCCCCGTGCGTGACGACACTGGCGTGGTCGTGGGTATGCTGGACACGGTGGTCGAGACCACCAGCAAGTTCCACGCGCTGCGCCAGTGGCGGGACGTGGCGGCATCGCTGGAAGAACAGGTGGCGCTGCGCACCGCCGACCGCAACCGGCTGTGGCAGTTGTCCGAAGATGTTTTGCTCGTGGCCCGGTTCGATGGCGCCATCACCGCAGTCAACCCCGCCTGGACGGCGACCCTGGGCTGGTCGGAGGAAGAGACGGTAGGCCATCCCCTGGCCGCGTTCGCCTGCGCCGACGACATGCACATGGTGGCCGGCGCCATGGCCCGGCTGGCCGGCGAGCCCGAACGCCGACAGATGGTGGCGCGCTACCGTCACCGCGACGGGGGCGAGCGATGGATCGCCTGGACGGCCGTGCCCAGCGAAGGCTTCATCCAGGCCGTGGGCCGGGACACCACCGAGGAACACCTGCGCGAGGAGGCCTTGCGCAACGCCGAAGAGCGCCTGCGCCAGAGCCAGAAGATGGAGGCTGTGGGCCAGCTCACCGGTGGCATTGCCCATGATTTCAACAACATGCTGCAGGGCATCGTGCTGCCGCTGCAGATCATCCGCCAGCGCATGGCCCAGGGGCGGCACGACGAAGTGGGGCGCTATATCGACTCGGGGCTTGCCGCGGCCAAGCGGGCGGCGGGGCTCACGCAGCGGCTGCTGGCGTTTTCGCGCAGGCAACCGCTGGACTCCAGACCGGTGGATCTCGGTGCATCGCTGCGCGGTCTGGAGTCCATGCTCAAGTCCACCTGCGGCGAGAACATCGCCCTGCATCTGTCACTGCCGCAATCACTGTGGCCTGCCCTGACGGATGCCGGCCAGTTCGAGAGCGCTGTAGTCAACCTGGCCATCAACGCCCGCGATGCCATGCCCGGTGGTGGCGCGCTGCACATCAGCGCCGACAACGTGCAGGCTGACGCCGCACTGGTGGCGGCCATCCCCGGGCTGGACCCGGGTGACTATGTGCGCATCACGGTGCGCGACTCCGGCATCGGCATGACAGGCGACGTGATCGCGCGGGCGTTCGACCCGTTTTTCACCACCAAGCCGCTGGGGCAGGGCACAGGGCTCGGGCTGTCGATGATTTACGGCTTCATGCGCCAGTCGGGCGGCATTGCAGTCCTGGACAGCGCGGAGGGCAAGGGCACCGCGGTGGCGCTGTACTTCGTGCGGTCGCAGGTGCAGGAGGCCGAGCCCGCGCCTGCGCAGCCGATCACACCGCTCTCGGGTGCGCGCCGCCCCGATTCGATCCTGGTGGTGGAGGACGATGACACGGTGCGCGCGTTGACTGTTGAATTGCTGCGCGACATGGGGTTCCAGGTGATGGAGGCTGCCCATGGCAGCGCCGCGATGGCCCTGCTGTCGTGCGCCGTGCACTTTGACCTGCTGGTGTCCGACGTGGGCCTGCCCGGCCCCAACGGGCGCCAGGTGGCCGACTACGCGCGTGAGAAGTTTCCCGCCATCAAGATCATCCTGATGACCGGGTATGCCGAGCAGGCCGCGATGACCCCGCAGTTTCTGGGGGTGCAGATGGAACTGCTGGTGAAGCCTTTTGATGCGCAGGCGCTGGTGGCCAAGGTGCATGCAGCGATGGGGCAGGGACGCTGACGCTCCCGGGGGCTGTACCTTTCGCCCGCGGAACGGGCGCAGCTTGATGACCGCATAAATACAAGCCAAATCGGCCTCCAGCGCTTGATGGACAAGCGTTGGCAGCTATTGATTTGCAAGTTATTTGGCGTAGCTATCACGTTTCAAATAACTTCGATGTCTAAACACCCGATTTTTTGATCGTTTGTGTTCTTATTAATCGCCGATACAGTCCGGCATCCCAATCCACAGACACTGCGCGCCGCAGCCAGGCTCCTGCCCTGGGCGGCGCTGTGGCATTTTCATGATCGACTTACGGGGTATCACCCAAACCTACCGGGGCGCACAAGGCCCGGTCGAGGCCCTGCGCGGCATCGACCTCAACATCCAGCCAGGCGAAGTGTTCGGCATCATCGGCAAGAGCGGCGCGGGCAAGAGCTCGCTGGTGCGGGTGATCAACCTGCTCAACCGGCCCACCACGGGCCAGGTGATCGTGGGTGGGCAGGACCTGACCCAGCTGAACGACGCCCAACTGCGCGAGGCGCGCCGCGAGATCGGCATGGTCTTCCAGCACTTCAACCTGCTGTCGTCGCGCACCGTGTTTGACAACGCCGCGCTGCCGCTGGAGCTGGCGGGCATGGACAAGGCCGCCATCCGTGCGCGGGTGAACCCGCTGCTGGAGCTGGTGGGCCTGTCTGCCCTGGCCGACCGCTATCCGGCGCAGATCAGCGGTGGGCAAAAGCAGCGTGTGGGCATTGCGCGTGCGCTGGCCAGCCGCCCCAAGGTGCTGCTGAGCGACGAAGCCACCTCGGCGCTGGACCCGGAGACCACGCGCTCCATCCTCGACCTGCTGCGCCAGGTCAACCGCGAGCTGGGGTTGACGGTGGTGCTCATCACGCACCAGATGCAGGTCATCAAGCAGGTGGCCGACCGCGTGGCCGTGATTGAAGCGGGCCGCATCGTGGAGCAGGGCCGTGTGCTGGACGTGTTCACCCGCCCGCAGCAGGCCATCACCAAAAGCCTGATCGACGAGATCCTGCCGCAGGAGCTGCCCGCCAGCGTGCTCGGCCATGTGCGCAAGCTCGCAGGCCAACTGAGCACAGGCCGCACCGGCCAGCTGCTGCGCCTGTCGTACGCGGGTGACAGCGCCTACCAGCCCATCCTGTCGCAGCTGATCCGCGAGTTTGGTGTGGACATGAGCATCCTGCACGGCCAGGTGGACGAGATCCAGGACGAAACCTTTGGCTCGCTGGCGGTGTATGCCAGCGGTGAGGCCCAGAGCGTGCGGGGTGCCGTGGCGCACCTGCGTGCCGGGGGTGTCGAGGTGCAAGAAGTGGCCGTGGCAGGCTGAAAGGAAGACTTCAATCATGTTGGACAACTTCACGCCAGCCATGCTGGATCTGTTTGCCTCGTCGCTGTGGGAAACGCTGGTCATGGTTGGCATTTCGGGCATCGTGGGTGGCCTCATCGGCGTGCCGCTGGGCGTCTTTCTGCGGCTCACCGACCACGGCGGGGTGCTGGAAAACGGCCCCCTCAACAAGCTGGTGGGCTGGCTGGTGAATGCCGTGCGCTCCACGCCTTTCATCATCCTGCTGGTGGCCATCATCCCGTTCACGCGCTTCATCACGGGCTCCTCCATCGGCACGGCCGCTGCCGTGGTGCCCCTGACGATTGCCGCCGCACCGTTTGTGGCGCGGCTGGTTGAATCGGCATTGCGCGAGGTGGACCAGGGCCTGATCGAAGCCGCCCAGGCCATGGGCGCCACCACCGGCCAGATCGTGTGGAAGGTGCTGCTGCCCGAGGCGCTGCCCGGCATCGTGGCGGGGCTGACCATCACGTTCGTGAGCCTGACCGGCTACTCGGCCATGGCCGGTGCCATTGGCGGCGGCGGCCTGGGTGACCTGGGCATCCGCTACGGCTACCAGCGTTTTTTGCCCGAAATCATGCTGGCCGTGGTGCTGGTGCTGATCTTCTTTGTGCAGGCCGTGCAGAGCCTGGGCGACTGGGCGGTGCGCAGGCTGAGCCACCGGTGAATGGTACTGCGTTTGCTATTGTTTTGATAGCTTATGGCGCATGATGCATAAGCGCTTGAGGCCGATTTGAATCAAATTGGCACCCGGTAGTGGTAGCCGTACGCCTCCTTGAATCCCAGCCCCTCGTACAGCCGCAGCGCCGGCGCATTTTGCGTGCGCACCTGCAGGTAGGCCGATGTGGCGCCTGCCTGGGCGGCCCAGTGCAGCAGGGCCTGCACCAGGGCCTGGCCGCGGCCACAGCCACGGTGCTCGGGCGCCACCGCCAGGTCATACAGGCCCACAGCGCCGCGTTCCAGCACGGCCAGCCCAAAGCCCACGGCCAGGCCCTGTGCGTGCAGCAGCGCAAACGCGGTGGGGTGGGCAATGGCGTCCAGCATGCTGCGTTGCAGCGCCCGGTGGTGGGGCGCCACGCCATTGGCGGCCGCAAAGCCGTTCAGCCACGCATCGGGGGGCGTGGTGGTCACCACCACGCCGTCGTCGGGCCTGCCCAGTTGCGCAAGGGCCAGGGGGCGGTGCAGCACCAGCGAGGGGTCGAAGTGCCGGTACCCAGCGCCGGCCAGTTCCTCGTCAGCCTCGGGCGGGGCCAGGGGCGACAGGCGAAACACGGTGGGCAGCCCGTGCCGCGCATACAGCGCCGCAGCTGCTTCGCGCACCCCGTCAAACGGCGCGCCGGGCACCAGCGCATTCACCGAGTTGGCGCGCTTGGTGTAACCCCCTGACATGCGCAGCAGCCACCCCCGGTGAAACACGTTCTGCCGCGCGGGCCAGGCGTTGAAGGCGCGCTCTTCCAGGGCGCGGACCAGCGAGATGGGTGCGGCGGGGGTGCTCATGCGGGGGTTATACCAACCGCCGCCGGGCCCCGGGCTTGATCTGCCGTGGTGGCGCGTTGCGCAAGACGGGTTTAGGCTTTGGGGTTGTACTCGGCAATTCACACCTGCGCACCACGATGGCCTCTGCATTCCCTATTTCCGTACCGCTCGCCCGCTCTTTCCTTTTGAAATACCGGCCCCGGCTTCGCCCGGCGCGTTCTCTGGCTGCGGTCGTGGGCGGCCTGTGGGTTTTGTCGGCGGTTGCCTCACCACAGCAGCAAGGCAGCGCCGACTGGCGTGTGTCGGACGATGGCGCCTATGTGATCGACGTGCGGGCACAACTGGCGTGGCCACGCTGTGTGGAAGGCATGCAGTGGAACGGCACCACCTGCACCGGCAAACCCCTTTTGCTGGACCGTGCCGAAGCCACGGCGCTGGCCACCGCCCGCTGGCAGGCCGAGGGCGTGGCCTGGCGGTTGCCGCGCGCTGCAGAGCTGCAGCGGCTGGTGGGCAAGGCGGCCCACAACGCGGCGGGCGCAGACGCCCGGCTGTTCGCGGCGGCGCCTGACCTGTGGTACTGGTCATCCACCGCCAACGTCAGCGGCGTGCGCGGCAACCAGTACAACTACAACACCATTCGCCAGAGCCGTGAGGGTGACAGCGCCGGCCAGATGGCCCTGCTCAATGGCTGGGCCGTCAACATGGCCACCGGCGAGGCGCGGGGCGACGTGGCGCGCGCCAGCAAGCTGCCCGTGCGGCTGGTGCGCCCGCAGATGGAGCCCGCGCGGTAGGCGGGGCGCATCATCAGCCCTGGGTGCGGGGCCGCCATGCGTTCACGATGGCCACCAGCGACAGCATCACCGGCACCTCCACCAGCACGCCCACCACCGTGGCCAGCGCAGCGCCGGAGTTCAGGCCAAACAGCGATATCGCCACGGCCACCGCCAGCTCGAAGAAGTTGGACGTGCCGATCAGGCACGCGGGCCCGGCCACGTTGTGCGGCAGCTTGAGCCAGCGCGCGCCCACCCAGGTGATGAAGAAGATGCCGTAGCTCTGCAGGATGAGCGGGATGGCAATGAGCCCGATCACCAGGGGCTTGTCCACAATGGTGCCCGCCTGAAAGCCGAACAGCAGCACCACCGTGGCGATGAGCCCGACGATGGACCACGGTTTGAGCGCCGCAACGAACTGCGCCAGGGATTCGCGTGATCGCCCAAGCAGCAGGTGGCGGGTGGCCATGCCGGCCAGCAGGGGCAGCACCACGTAGAGCACGGTGGACAGCAGCAGCGTCTGCCACGGCACGGTGACGTTGGTCACGCCCAATAAAAACGCGGCTATGGGCGCAAACGCAAACACCATGATGATGTCGTTGACCGACACCTGCACCAGCGTGTAGTTGGCGTCGCCTTTGACGAGCTGGCTCCACACAAAAACCATGGCGGTGCAGGGCGCCACACCCAGCAGGATCATGCCCGCGATGTACTCGCTGGCCGATTGCGCATCCACCCAGGGCGCAAACAGGTGCTGAAAGAACAACACACCCAGCGCCGCCATGGTGAAGGGCTTGATCAGCCAGTTGACCACCAGCGTCAACATGAGCCCCTGGGGCTTCTTGCCCACGTCCCTGATGGCGGTCCAGTCGATCTGGATCATCATCGGGTAGATCATCACCCAGATGAACACAGCCACCACCAGGTTGACGTGCGCAACTTCCACCGCGGCCACGGCCTGGAACAGGCCCGGCGCCGCCAGGCCCAGGCCCACCCCGGCGCCTATGCCCAGGGCCACCCAGAGGCTCAGAAAACGTTCAAACAATCCCATGGTGAATCCTTGTTGTTGTGTGGTTGATGGGTGGGGCGGGTCTGAAAGGTCAGAAGGCCCGGCAGCATGACGCAGCCAGGCCCCGGAGGTTGCGCCATCGCGCCGGGCCTGTCAGCCCTTTTCGGTACCGATGCGGCGCAGCTCACTTTGCAGCGACAACCTGTCGAGCTTGTCAAACGGCAGGCTCAGAAAGATGGTGATGCGGCGGTTGAGCGTGATGAAGGCTTCGCTGAAGGCGCGCTGCCTGTTTTCTTCGCTGCCCTGTACGGCGGCGGGGTCGGGCACGCCCCAGTGGGCAGACAAGGGCTGGCCGGGCCACACGGGGCAGACCTCACCGGCGGCGTTGTCGCACACCGTGAGCACAAAGTCCATGGCAGGTGCGCCCGGCCGGGCGAACTCGTCCCAGTGCTTGCTGCGCAGGCCGTCGGTGTGAAAGCGGTTGCGCTGCAGCAGTTCCACAGCGTAGGGGTTCACCTGCCCGGCAGGCTGGCTGCCCGCGCTGTAGGCACGGTAGCGCCCGGCGCCCAGCTGGTTCAGGATGGCCTCGGCCATGATGCTGCGCGCCGAGTTGGCCGTGCAGATGAAGAGAACATTGAAGACGCGATACGACATGGAAGGTCTCTCCTGGAATAGGTGGTCGGTGGTGGGCAGGTCAGCAGGCGGTGCACTGCACTGCTGTGGTTGGGTCGTCCAGGCAGGGCTCACCCTGGCAGCAGTTGGCGGTCAGAAAACCCAGCAGCTGGTTCATTGCGTCGATGCGGGGGCGGTAGACGAGGTTGCGGCCGTCGCGTTCTTGCGTGATCAGCCCGGCGTGTGTGAGCTCTTTGAGGTGAAACGACAGCGAGGTGGGCGATATGCACAGCCCCTGGGCCATCTGGCCGGGTGTGGCGCCCTGCGGGCCTGCCACCACCAGCATGCGAAACGCCCGCAGGCGGGACTCCTGCGCCAGTGCGGCCAGGGCTTTGACGGCTTCCAGGTCGGTCATGCGGTGTCTCCTTGAAGTGAAGCCGGGGCTGCTGCAGGGCGCACCAGCGTGCAGGGTAGCGCCAGGGTCACCAGCCAACAGATGATCAGCATCACCGCAGACCCGATCAGCGCGTAGAGCAGGCCCCCCCATTGGTACAGCAACCCTGAAAGCAACGTGCCCATGAACCGGCCGGCCGCATTGGCCGCATAGTAAAAGCCCACGTCTTCGGCCGCTTTCTCGCTGCCCGCATAGGCCAGGATGAGGTACGAGTGCACCGACGAGTTGACGGCAAACGCAACGCCGAACACCGCGAGCCCTGCCACCACCGCCCATTGCAGGTGGGGCACTTGCAGGTAGACGACGATGGCCAGCGCCACCGGCACCATGGCCAGCGCGGCAGACCACCAGCGTGCGGCGGGCACCTCGGCGCTCAGGCCATCGGGGCTGCGCTTGACGATGTGGGGCGCCAGGGCCTGCACCAGGCCGTAGCCGATGGTCCACGCGGCCAGAAAGCCGCCCACCATGGTGAAAGTCCAGCCCGAGGCGTACAAAAACACAGGCACGCCCACCACAAACCACACATCCCGCGCGCCAAACAGCGCCACGCGCGCGGCTGCCAGCAGGTCGATGGCGGGGCTTTTGGCAAACAGCTCCCTGGCGGATCTGGAGGCCTTGGCCTTGCCCATGAGGGGCGGCACAAAGAGCACCACGCCCACCAGCACCAGCGCCAACAGCACAGCCATGGCCCATAGTGCGCCGCGAAAACCCAGCAGGTCCAGCAGCAGCCCGCCCAGGAAAAAGCCCACGCCCTTCATGGCGTTCTTGCTGCCCGTAAACCATGCCACCCATTGGAAGAGCTGGCCAGATCCCTGGTCCTTGGCCTGACTGGCCGTGATCTTGATGGCCGACTTGCTGGCCGTTTTGGTCAGGTCCTTGGCCACGCCGCAGATGCCCTGCGCCACTACCACCCACGCCACCGACATCGCGGCAGTCCACTCGGGGTTGAGCGCGGACAGCAGCGCAAAACCGATGATCTGCGTGGTCAGGCCCACGGCCAGCATGCGGGCAATGCCGTAGCGCGTGGCCAGCCAGCCACCGATCAGGTTGGCGGCAATGCCTGCGGCCTCGTACAGCAAGAACAGAAACGCCAGCGTGAACGACGAATAGCCCAGGCGGTAAAAGTGCAGCAACACCAGCATGCGCAGCGCGCCGTCGGTGAGCGTAAAGCCCCAGTACGCGGCCGTGACGATGGCGTAGTTGCGGGCGGCGGCGTTGCCTGCGGGCGCGGGGGCTTGCGGGCCGGGCGTCAAGGTGCTGGTCATGGTAGTCAGATGCCCACGTCCTGCATGTGGCAGGCCAGGTCCACCATGCGGCAGGCGTAGCCCATTTCGTTGTCGTACCAGGCGTACACCTTCAGCAGCGTGCCATCGGTGACCATGGTGGACAGCGCATCGACGATGGAGCTGCGCGTGTCGCCCGCGTAATCGGCGCTGACCAGGGGGCGCTCGTCATAGCCCAGGATGCCTGCCAGTGGGCCTTGCGCTGCCGCAGCTGCAAACAGGGCGTTTACGGCCTCGGCGGTGGTGGGTTGGCTCAGCTCGAAAACGCAGTCGGTGAGCGACGCGTTGAGCACCGGTGCCCGCACGGCGTGGCCGTTGAGCTTGCCCTTGAGTTCCGGGTAGATGAGTGCAATGGCCGTGGCGCTGCCCGTGGTGGTGGGGGCCAGGCTCATCATGGCGCTGCGGGCGCGGCGCAGGTCTTTGTGGGGTGCGTCCACCACCAGGTTGGTGTTGGTGGGGTTGTGGATGGTGGTGATCTGCCCGTGGCGGATGCCCAGGTTTTCATGCACCACCTTCACCACCGGCGCCAGGCAGTTGGTGGTGCACGATGCGGCCGTCACGATGTGGTCGCGGGCCGGGTTGTAGAGGTGGTGGTTGACGCCCACCACGATGTTGAGCACGTTCCCGGTCTTCACGGGCGCTGCCACGATCACACGCTTGGCGCCGCGGTCGAGGTGGCCTTGCAGGGTTTCGGGGGCGAGGAATTTGCCCGTGCATTCCAGTACAACGTCCACGCCCAGTTCGCCCCAGGGGATGTCGCCCGGGGTGGCGTAGCTGCTGAAGGACAGCTGTTGTTCGTCGATGCGGATGATGTCGTCGCCCGTTGTGCCAATGGCTGCGCGCCAGGGGCCTTGCACCGTGTCAAATGCCAGTAGATGGGCCGTGGCACCCGCACCGCCCTTGATTTCGTTCAGGTGCACCACCTGCAGACGGTTGTCGATCCGTGGGTCGCTGCCGGGGCGGTGGGCTGCGCCCAGGGCGGCGCGCAGCGCCAGGCGGCCAATGCCGCCCATGCCGTTGATGCCTACTTTCATTGGGGTGTTCCTGAGGGCTGAGGGATGAATTGATTCGATGATCGTTGAATTATTGATGTATTGCGTGACGGTTCGGTGACACAGCCGCACACCCTCGCCCCAAGGCCGATGCAGCACGGACCTGCAGGGAAGTGCACCCCTGGAGATCCGTGTCTCTGCAAGTTTTGCGGCGCCCGTCAGCAGCAGCGGGTGGAAGGGGTGGCCTCAGGGGCGCAGCATGCGGCCTTGTGAGCGGGGGTGGCTTCAATGTTGGTGGTAGCTGCGCCGGTAGCGCAGCAGGCGGCTGCCGCATCCTTGGGTGCTGCAGCCTCATTGAACAAGGGGATGTCTCCCAGCGTGTGAAAGTGCTCCCAGGCCACGCCTTCGGGGTCGGTCACCCAGTGTTTTTCGCTTCGCGCGTAGCAGCAGGTGGTGGCGCCTTCGTCCAGCAGAGCCATGTCGGCCGACTGGGCGCGGGCCCGGAGTTCGGCCAGTTCATCGGCGTCGTCCACCTGAAAGCCGAGGTGGTCGAGCCCGGTCTTTGCGCCCCGGGTGGAGATGGCGAAGTTCACGCGGGGGTCGTTCAGCATCCACTTGGCGTAATCGGTTTCGACGCGGGTGGGCGGGGCGGCGAACAGGCGGGAGTAGAACGCGATGCTCTGGCTGAGATCGCTCACGTGCATATGGACATGGAATCGCTTCATGGTGGCTTCTTCCTTTCGGTGGGGGGAGGGGTGTTCAGCAGCTGCAGGATGCGTCGTCGTCCGCCAGGCATGCGGTGGTGCCCTGGCAGCAGTTCTCGGTCAGGTAGGCCAGCAGACCGTTCATGGCGGGGTAGGCGGCGCGGTAGACCAGGTTGCGGCCCTGGCGCTCCTGGGTCACCAGATCGGCGTTGGCCAGTTCCTTGAGGTGAAAAGACAGGGTGTTGGAGGCAATGCCCAGTTGTTCGGACAGGGCCCCAGGTGTGAGGCCCGCCTCGCCTGCGACCACGAGGGCGCGGAAGACACGCAGGCGCAGTTCATGCGCCAGGGCGGCGAGGGCGCGGATGACGTCGGTTTCATTCATGGTTCGATATTACAACGAATGTAGAAATATAGGCAATGGGCGCGCAGAAGCGGGTGGGAAGCGCCTGATGTTGGTGGCGCTCCGTGGTGACACGGCCCATGGGCTGAGATGCCACATGGCAGAAAATGCTACTAAAAGTATAGCTATCTGCGCAAGATGGTTATGTCCTGGAGTCGATTTTCATTCAGATTCTGGAATGCCGATACCACACCCGCAGCAGCGGAAGGGGGCAAGCCACGATACTTGCACGCATGCGGGCCTCTGCACACGCTCCGGCCCGCGCACCCCATAGCAAAACCGGAGACGATTTTCATGAGCCTGCCCCTGCACCCCCTGGATACCGAACTGTTTGCCCGCGCAATGCCGCTGCTGGACGACGATTGGCTCGCCCGCGACGCTGAACTGGCCCCCGTGCTGCCCATGGTGCTGGCGCGCAATGTGGGCCAGGACTGGCACAAGGCGGGCACGTTTCGCCACCACCTGGTGGGCGTAACACGCACCCTGACGGTGTGGCAGCAACCGCGTGATGTGCGCCTGCTGGGCCTGCTGCACAGCGTATACGGCAATGCGTTTGTGGACCTGGTGAAGTTCGACCCCGCCAAGGAACGCGCCCGGGTGCGCGAGATTGCGGGCGAGTCGGCCGAGCACCTGGTCTACCTGTTCTGCACCCAGTCGCGCACGCAGTTTGTGCAGAAGGTGCTGGCCCACGCGCTGGAGGCTGATGGCAGCCTGGTGCTGCAAAAAGACGGCGCGAACCACGTGCTCACGCCCTGCGAGGTGGCGGCTTTCATCATCGTGAGCATGGCCGACACCATCGAGCAGTGGTTCAGCTGGCAGGACGACATCTTCTCGCGTTTCCCCGAGGTACAGCACCGCCACCAGAAGGCGCACTGGGCCGCATCGCTCTGGCCCGGGCCCATGCGGCCGTCGGGGCGCATGGTGCACCAGATCAACGGGCTGGCCAAGGCGCTGCAGCACCCGGGGCTGAAGGGGCTGCTGCCCATGCCGCCCGTGTTTGACAACTGCACGCAGCACCTGTCTGCCGCCAACGAGGCGGCGGCCACGTCGCTGTACTGGTCCGTCATCCAGCAGGACCAGCCCCTGGTGGACCTGGACGTGGCCACCGGCGTGCTGGAAAGCGCCGTGCGCCACAACCCCTGGGTGGGCGAGCCGCAGATGGTGCTGGCCCAGCTGTATCTGTCCGCCGGCCGCAAGGACGACGCCGGGGCCGCCGCCGAGAGCGCGCTGCACCTGTTCAGCGCCTGGGGCAATGCGTGGGACAAGCGCGTGCAGTGGGACGCCTGGGTCGCCTGGACGCGCATCCTGCTGCAGGGCGCGACGGTGGAGGGCACCTGGCCCGAGCGGCTGGACAAGCTCAACAACGTGGCGCTGCGGGGGTGACTTGGAACATCCCCCTGAGTGGCTGCGCCACTTCCCCCTTCTCTCGAATCGCTGCGCGATTCGGGAAGGGGGGCGCAGCCCTCGCTGCGGGGCGGCCCTTGCTCGGCTGCCCTCGCCGGGCGCGCGCCAGTCTCATGAGCTGGGGGGTGAGGTGCACGGGTCTTGTCTTCTTATTCGAATGAGTTGTAATGAAATGAAAACTTAGTTGTTCCGGTTCTATCGGGAAAACCCTAGGATGCGAGCCATCTCTCAACGAAAGGTTTTCCCTGTGAACAACAACAAGCGCCTTCTCCTGCAATCCGCCCTGGCCCTGGCCGCTGCTGCCGCTGTCTCCACTGGCGCCATGGCCCAGGACAAGCCCATCAAGGTGGGCGTGACGGGCGGCCCCCACGCGCAGATCTTCGAGCAGGTGAAAAAGGTGGCCGAGAAAGACGGCCTCAAGATCCAGGTCATCGAGTTCAGCGACTACGTGCAGCCCAACGCCGCGCTGGCCGCGGGCGACCTGGACGCCAACAGCTACCAACACAAGCCCTACCTCGACGCACAGGTCAAGGACCGTGGCTACAAGCTGGTGTCGGTGGGTTACACCGTCAACTTCCCTATCGGCCTGTATTCGAAGAAGGTCAAGAAGCTCGAAGACCTGAAGGAAGGCGCCAAGTTCGGCATCCCCAACGACCCCACCAACGGCGGCCGCGTGCTGCTGGTGCTGCAGGACCAGGGCCTGATCAAGCTGCGCGACGGCGCGGGCCTGAAAGCCACGCCGCTCGATGTGGTGAGCAACCCCAAGAAACTCAAGTTTGTGGAGCTGGATGCCGCGCAGCTCCCGCGTTCGCTCGATGACCTGGACGCCTCGGCCATCAACACCAACTTCGCGCTGTCGGCCGGCCTGAACCCCGGCAAGGACGCGATTGCGCAGGAAAACGCCAAGGGGCCGTATGTCAACCTGATCGCCGTGCGCGAGGCCGACAAGGACAAGCCCTGGGTGGCCAAGCTGCTCAAGGCCTACCAGTCGGAAGAGGTGAAGAAGTTCATCCAGACCGAGTTCAAGGGCTCGGTGCTGCCGGGGTTCTGAGCCTGCGGGCAGGCGCACCCTGCAAGGGCGCAAGCCTGAACAGTGCCGCCAATAAAGGCAGTTTTAAACAAATCGGCCCCTGGCGCTTATGCAATAAGCGCCAATAGCTATTAATTTTATAGCGATGGGGTAACGCAGTGCCCCGTGCCGGGGCCGGGTGATGCAGCGGGCTGCGCTTGCAGACACAATGGGAGTGTTAACGTTCTGTAGCATTTCGCACAGTACATCCCACCCCACGGCGCCCCATGTCCCTTGCGGAACGAATCCTCTCAGTGGTCTGGCTGGGCGCAGCCACGCTGATGTTTGCCGCGTCGCTGGGAATGCCGGATGCCAGCGTGCGGGTGTTTCTGGACAACGCCTCGTGGAGCCTGGCGTTCTGGCTGTCGGCCTACTGGGCCTGGCGCGGCTGGGTGCAGGCGCCCCCTGGCCAGCGCACGGTGCACACCGGCCTGCTGGTGTTTGCCCTGCTGGTGGCGGTGGGGCAAATGGTGTGGAACCTGCAGGTGGCCCTGGACTGGAATCCGTTTCCAACCCCTGCGGACGCATTCTTCCTGCTTGGCGGGCCCCTGCTGGCGGCCACCGTGATCCGCGCCACGTTCACCCGCCTGTCCCGCGACCGCGCCTACCCTGCGGCGCTGGACTTTGGCGGCGCGGTGCTGGCGGCGCTGGCCTTCACGCTGGTGGTCTACCTGCCGGCCGAGGGCGTGCGGTCGCTGGCGGTGGGTGCTGTGCTGGTGCTGTATCCGGCCGGGTTCCTCACCGCCGCCGGTGTCACGGCGCTGGCCATACCCACCGTGGGGGTGCGCGTCACGCGCTCGCACCTGCTGGTGCTGGCGGGCCTGCTGGGCTACGGCCTGAGCTGGATGCACTGGAACCTCATGGTGATCGGCGGCCAGCTGCAGTCCGGGATGTGGTTCAACGCCAGCTTCAGCCTGTCGGCCGTGGCGCTGGGCTGGGGCGCGCGCTGGCTGGGTTTTGACACCGCCGAAGATGCGGACTTCCGCCGCCGCTGTGACCGGGTCATGAACTACGTGCCGCTGGTGTCCATGACCCTGGCGGCCATCACGCTGGTGCTGCTGTTTCTGGCGCCCGAGGGGCGGGCCGGGGTCCAGGCGCTGATCCTTGCCTGTTGCCTGCTGGTGCTGCTGCTGGCTGCACTGCGCCAGACCATTGTGGTGAGCCTGCTCAACCGCCTGCGCACGGCCGAGGCCGCCGTGCTGCGCAACGAGGAAGAGCTGTACCGCGTGGCGCATTTTGATGCCCTCACCGGGCTGCCCAACCGCCGCTACTTTGAAGATGCGCTGGAGCGCGCCGTGGCCGAGGCCGCGCGCCATACGCAGGGCGCCAACCGCCGCGTGGCGCTGATGCTGATCGACCTGGACCACTTCAAGAGCGTGAACGAAACCTACGGCCACCGGGTGGGCGACGCGCTGCTCAGCGAGGTGGGCCAGCGCATTACCCAGCTGCTGGCGGGGCAGGGCCTGGTGTCGCGGCTGGCCAATGACCAGTTCACCGTGATGCTGCTGCGCCCTGCGTCGCGCACCGATCTGGCGCAGCTGGCGGCCACGCTGCTGGAAGGCCTGGCGCAGCCCTGGGAGCTGTCGGAAGTGGGCGCGCAGTACATGGGCGCGAGCCTGGGCATCAGCCTGTTCCCGGATGATTCGGCCAACAGCGTGGAGCTGGTGCGCCATGCGCATTCGGCACTGCATGCCGCCAAGAGCGCAGCGCGGGGCTCGTACCGCTTTTACATCGAGGAGTTCACGGAGGTCACGCGCAGCCGGCTGGAGCTGCGCCGCCGCCTGCACAGCGCGCTGGAGCGGGGCGAGTTCACGCTGGTGTACCAGCCCCAGCTTGACCAGCAGCGCCACACGGTGGGCGCCGAGGCGCTGCTGCGCTGGTCGGTGGACGGCAAGGCGGTGCCACCCGACGAGTTCATCCCGCTGGCCGAAGAAGGGGGGCTCATCGTGCCCATCGGCCTGTGGGTGTTCGAGGCCGCCTGCCAGCAGGTGGCGCAGTGGCGCGCCGGGGGCTGGCAGGTGCCGGTGATTTCGGTCAACGTGTCCACGATCCAGATGCGCGAGCCCGGGTTTGCGCAGGCGCTGCTCGCGCTGACCGCACGCCACGGCGTGCCACCCGCCGGCCTGGTGCTGGAGATCACCGAATCGCAGTTGCTCGACGAATCGCTCTACGGCATTGCGCTTGACCTCAAAAACGCGGGGTTTGGCTTGTCGATTGACGACTTTGGCACCGGCCACTCGTCCCTCATCAAGCTGCGCCGCCTGCCCGTGGGCGAGCTCAAGATCGACAAGATCTTCGTGCGTGACATCGTTCACGACGTGAACGACCGCGAGATTTGCGCCACCGTCAACGCGCTGGCCCGCACCTTGGGCCTGGAGGTGGTGGCAGAAGGGGTGGAAACCCAGGAGCAGTTCGACCTGCTGGTCAGGATGGGCTGCCAGCGGTTTCAGGGCTGGCTGTTTGCCCCTGCGCTCACGCCGGCATTGCTGGCCGAACGCTGGCTGCAGCGGGTCGAGGCAGGCGAGGCCGCAACGGCCAGTTCAGTGGCGCCGGATGGCGCCTGACGCCACCCCGGCCTCGTAGCGCCGCACCTCGTCGCGCACCACGGGCAGCAGGAAGTACAGCCCCACCACATTGGCCAGCGCCATGGCAAAAATCATGGCATCCGAAAAATCGATCACCGGGCCCAGGCCCATGCTGGCCCCGGCCACCACGCAGGCCAGAAAAAGCAGCTTGAACACCAGCCCCGTGACGGCATGGTCGCCCAGCAGGTAGGCCCAGGCCTGCAGGCCGTAGTACGACCAGGTGACCATGGTGGAGAACGCAAACAGCACCACGGCCAGCGCCAGCACATATGGAAACCACCAAACGGCGCTGGCAAACGCAGCGGATGTCAGGGCCACGCCCCGCGCATCGCCCGCCGCCACCGTCAGCCCTCCGGCGTCCACATGGCCCGTGACAATCACCACAAGCGCCGTCACGGTGCAGATCACCACCGTGTCGATGAAGGGCTCAAGCAGTGCGGCGTACCCCTGGGATACCGGCTGGTCGGTCTGCACCGCCGAATGTGCGATGGCCGCCGAGCCCACCCCCGCTTCGTTGGAGAACGCCGCGCGCTTGAAGCCCTGCACCATGGCACCCAGCACGCCACCGGCCACGCCTTCGGCTGAAAACGCGCCCTGCAGAATTTGCGCCGCCGCCCACGCCAGCTGATCGGCATGCAGCGCCAGCACCACCAGCCCCGCGCCCATATAGGTGAGCGCCATGAAGGGCACCACCGCCTCGGTCACCCGTGCAATGGAGCGGATGCCGCCCAGAATCACCAGCCCCACCAGAGCCGCCAGCCCCAGCCCGAACACCCAGCCGCGGCCGGCCAGCACGCTGTCTGCGCCCCCCGTCACGCCCAGCACCTGCTGAAAACTCTGGTTGGCCTGGAACATGTTGCCCCCGCCCAGGGCGCCGCCCACGCAGCACACGGCAAAGAACACGGCCAGCACCCTGCCCAGCACCGGGCGCCCGCGTTCGGCCAGGCCTTTGGAGAGGTAGCGCATGGGCCCGCCCGAAACGGCGCCGGTGGTGGGGTCTACGCTGCGGTACTTCACCCCCAGCGTCACCTCGGTGAACTTGGAGGCCATGCCCAGCAGCCCGGCCACGATCATCCAGAACGTGGCGCCCGCGCCGCCCAGGCTGACCGCCACGGCCACGCCCGCAATGTTGCCCAGCCCCACGGTGCCTGAGACGGCGGTGGTCAGCGCCTGGAAGGGCGTCACCTCGCCCGCCATGGCCGGGTTGGAATAGCGCCCGCGCACCACGGCAATGGCGTGGCCAAAACCGCGCAACTGGATGAAGCGAAACGCCAGGGTGAACACCCCGGCGGCCACGATGAGCCAGCCCACGATGAGCGGAAACTCGGTGCCGCCCACCGGCACGGCATAAAAAATGGCGCCCGACACGACATCGGCATAGGGAGCGATGGCGGCGCTGATGCGCTCGTCCACGCTGAGAGCCTGGGATGCAGGCGTCATGGCGGGGTTCTCCGTGGATGATGACCACGGCATCATCCCCCATCAACACTGGCGTCTGCCGTTGCAGCCCCGCGCTGCAGTCGGGGATGGTGTCTGCAGTTGCTATGCTTGTAATAGCTGCTGGCGCTTTATGGATAAGCGCTGGAGGCTGTTTTTACCTGAATTTTCGTCGTTCAAAAGCAAAACCCGGCGCAGGGCCGGGTCGGGTGATGGCGCGCGAGCGCGCCGTCGTCAGGCTTGGCCAGAGATCAGGCGGCCTGCGACACGCTGGCCTGGTTGGCGGCCACGCTGGTGTGGGTGGTGATGTCCACATGGGCCGAGGCCAGGGCGGCGGCCTTGGCATCGGGGCCCATGGCTACGCCCTCGGCGCGCACAAAACGCACGTCGGTGATGCCGAAGAAACCGAACACCACCTTCAGGTAGCTCTCCTGGTGCTCCATGGCCTGGCCGCCTTCGCTGGTCGAATACACACCGCCCCGGGTGGAGGCGACGATGACCGTCTTGCCCTTGGCCAGCCCTTCCGGGCCGTTGGCGGTGTACTGGAACGTGCGGCCAGGCTGGGCGAGGCGGTCGATCCAGGCCTTGAGCTGCGAGGGGATGCTGAAGTTGTAGAACGGCGCGCCGATCACCACCACGTCAGCCACCAGGAACTGGCTGACCAGCTGTTCAGACACGGCGTTCTCACGCTTTTGCGCGTCGCTCAGGCCGTCGGTCTGGCCCGTGCGGGGCGCCATGGCGTCCATGGTGAAGTGGGCAGGCGCATTGGCTACAAGATCAAGGTAGCTCACCTGGGTGTCGGGGTGGCTGGCCTTGTAGGCGGCCACGATCTGGGCCGTGAGCTGGCGGGAAACGGATTGGTCACCGGTGATGGCAGAGTCGATGTGAAGCAGTTGCATGAAGTTCTCCGAGGTCTGTGTAAGGCCACCGTATGTGGCGATGGGTTGATTGTGCTAAGGCATGGTTTTGTTGATAAGCCGGCAAAATTGCGATAGATTGTTCTACCCATAGAACAGTGATCGCCATGCAAGACCTCAACGACATGCTGTATTTCGCCGAAGTGGTGGAGCGGGGCGGTTTTGCCGCTGCCGGACGCGCCCTGGGCATCCCCAAGTCCCGGCTGTCCCGCCGGGTGTCCGATCTGGAGACCCAGCTGGGCGTGCGCCTGCTGCAGCGCACCACCCGCAAGCTCTCGCTGACCGAAGTGGGCGAGGCCTACTTGCGCCACTGCCAGGCCATGCGCGAGTCGGCCCAGGCCGCGGCGGACACGGTGGCCCAGGTGCAGACCAAGCCGCGCGGCACCATCCGCGTGAGTTGCCCGGTCACACTGGCGCAGACCGTAGTGGCCGAGCTGATACCCCGGTTTCTGGCCCAGTACCCCGAGGTGCGCATCGACATGCTGGTGAGCAACCGTGCCGTGAACCTGGTGGAGGAGGGCATCGATGTTGCGCTGCGAGTGCGCGCCTCGGTGGACGACAGCGGCAGCATGGTGGTCAAGCGGCTGGACACCACCACCCAGATCCTGGTGGCAAGCCCCGAGCTGCTCATCCGCCAGGGCACTCCAGAGACTCTGGACGACCTGGCCAAGCTCGACAGCATCGCCATGTCGGCCCCCGACGGCCGCTCCACCTGGCACTTGATAGGCCCGGGCGGCGTGCAACAGGTGGTGCACCACACGCCGCGCTATGTGGCCGACGACCTGCTCACGCTCAAGTTCGCCGCCGTGGCGGGCACGGGCGTGTGCTGGATGCCCGACTACATGTGCCATGAAGAAATGCGCGCGCGCAAGCTGGTGCGCGTGTTGCCCGACTGGGGCCCTGCCACCGCCATCGTGCACGCGGTGTTTCCGTCGCGCCGGGGGCTGTCGCCCGCCGTGCGGCGTTTTCTGGACTTTCTGGGCGAGGCAACGCCGGGGCGCAGCAGCCTCAGCACGCGCCAGGCCCTGCAAGGGCTGGACGGCGCGGACATCTGAGCGGCGGTGGACGGTGGACTGAGCGGCCGTTTGCGGCTTACCGGGTAGCAAGAGCTCTCGCGCCCGCACGTGCAAAGTCCGCTGCCGGGCGCGGGTACCACCAGCCCCGCGCTTTTTGCCGCCACAATGCAACCAATTGCAACTGTGCGGGCAGTCCGGGTGTTCACCACAGCGGGTCGTCCGGAAATTCCTTGTGACCGCTCCACACCCCGTTGACGCCGATATCCGTCAAGCCCGCATCCACCCCGCCGTGCGGGCGATCGTGGTCCCGCCGTGCCCCGAGTCGCTGCTGCGTCTGCAGCAGATCGTGGCGGCACCCGAGCTGGATGCGGCCGCGCTGGAGCAGCTGGCCTCTTCGGACGTGGCGCTGGCCGCCGCGGTGATACGGCTGGCCAACAGCCCGCTCTATGGCCTCACCCAGCCCGTGCAGACGGTGGGCATGGCGCTCACGGTGCTGGGGCTGCAGCCGTCGGTGGAGCTGCTGTCGGCCTTCATCACGCGCAACGCATTGCAGGTGCGGTCGCCGCTGCTCGAGCATTTCTGGGAGAGCTCGCAACGCAGGGCCATTGCGTGCGAACACATCGGTCACCAGCTCTACAGCTTTGACCCCGGCCTGGGCTACAGCTTCGGGCTGTTCTGCCACGTGGGTATGCCGGTGCTGGTGAAGGCCGTGCGCGGCTATGCGGGTACGGTGACCGAGGCCCTGGCCCGCAAGGACCGCACCTTCACCCAGACCGAGAACGCCAGCCACCGCACCGACCACGCAGTAATGGGCGCCATCGTGGCCCGCACCTGGCATCTGCCGGGCGACGTGGCCCAGGCCATCTGGCTGCACCACGATTTTGCGTGCCTCACCGATGAGCGCTTTGCGCCCGCAGTGCGCCACCTGGTGGCCGTGGGCCTGCTGGCCGAGTTCCTGGTCAACCACCACGACAACCTGCCGCCCACGCGCGAATGGCAGGAACACGGCCATGCCTGCATGGACCACCTGGATGTGACGCAGGACGAGCTGGACCACTGGATCGACGCGTTGCACCCCGCATTCGAGGCTGTGCGGTTCTAAGACTTCACCCGATCACCGCGCCCCGTCCAGCAGTTCGGCAATGGCTGCGTGGCCCCGCAGCCGGGCTTGCTCGGCCGCGTTCAGGCCTTCCGCATCCACCAGCGCGGGGTTGGCGCCGAGCGCCAGGAGTTGCCGAACGGTGGTGGTCTGGCCATGCATAGCTGCCAGCATCAGCGGTGTTCTGCCCGCGCTGTCGCGCGTATCCACCGCCGCGCCCTGGCGCACCAGGTTGCGCACCTGGGGGGCGTTGCCCGCGCGCGCCGCGTCGTGCAAACCGCGCGACAGCGGTGCGCGGGATGCCATGTTGGCGGTGGGCGCAGGCGCCGCTGCACGGGCGGATTCGGCCAGGGCAGCGTCCGCAGCCGGTGCCGCCGATTCCTTGGACGGCGGGGCCCGCCTCTCGGCAGGGCCCTCTTCACCGGTCGAACGCCTGTGCGACTGGGCGAAAGGCTCTGGAGCGGTGGCTGGCGCACCAGCTGGCGCTGGAGAAGGCGCAGGAGCCGGCCTGGCGGCCATGGCTGGGGCCGAAGGCTTGGCGGGTGCGGGGGCTGTGCCCGGCTGCGCACTCGCGGCTGGCGGTTCGGCGCCCCGCTTCGCCGCCGTGTCGGTCGTCGGCGCGGGGGAGGGGGGTGGCACGCGCACAGGCGCCGGCATCTCAGCCCGGCGCGGGCCGTGGGTGATTTCTTTTTCTTCGGGCGTTCCGCGCTCGAACTGGAGCATCAGCAGCCCGGCGAGGCCCAGCACGGCCACCGTGGCCAGGGCCGAGAGCTTCCAGCGCGACTGGTTGGCGGCGGCGCGTCCAGGGGCCGGGGGCGGGGCGGCGGCGGCAGTGGCGGCTGACAGCATCTGCGCGTGCGCGCGCACGGCATCGCGCACATGCGCACCCGGGCGGGCGGCTTCGGTTGCACTGGCCTCGTGGTAGCGGCGTAACAGTTCGTCGCCTGGCGCACTCATGGTGCAAATTCCTTGAGCTGGAGCCGCAAGCTGGCCCGCGCGTAGCGCAGGCGGCTCTTGGCGGTTTCGAACTGGACGCCGGTGGCCTCGGCAATCTCCTGCACGCTCAGATCGCCTTCCGCCTGCAGCAAAAAGGCTTCGCGCTGTTCCAGAGGCAGGTTCTCCACTGCCGTGATCAACGCCACCGCCTGTTCGCGCGACTGCAACTGTCGCACGGGGCCGAAGCCCGAGTCGGCCATCAGCGTGTCCGCCAGGCTGTGCAAGTCGTCGTCGCCACTTGCGTCCAGGCTGGTGTGGTGCCTGGCGGTGCGCAGGTGGTCTACCAGCCGGTGGTGGGCCAACGTGAACAGCCAGGTGCGGAACTTCGCCTTGGCTTCATAGGTTCGCGCATGGCGCGCCACCGCAAACCACACATCCTGAAGCAGGTCGTCCGCCACCGCCTGCACTTTCACGCTGCGGTACACAAACCGCCATACCGCCAGTTCGTGCCGGGCGTACAGCGTGTCAAACGCAGCCATGTCTCCCCGGGCGTAGCGCAGCATCAGCGTTTCGTCGCCATCGTCTGCGGGTGCGGTGGAGCTGGGGGGCGGCACCCGCGCATTATGCGAGGCCCTCATGCACCGGCAGGCGCAGGTGTTGCAGGCGCTTGCACGGGCTACCTCGGGTCGGGAACATACGAAAACGGGTCCGACAGCGGAAACGCGCGGGGCACATGCAGCCGGGCGGCGGGTTCGCGGATCACGCCGCTGGCAATCAGGTTTTCGCGGCTGTCGTAACGGATGCTGATCACTTCATTGGGGTGGCTGTGCAGCCGCGCAAAGGTGGTGTGCGTGACCACGGATGTCTCACGCTGGCCGTGTGCCGTGCCCAGCCGGGCGGATGGCAGGGGCGCTGCATTGGCTGCGCTCTCGGCAGAGTGCGATCGCGCTGAAGATTCGGCCCGGGACAACGGGGCGGGCGCTGCCTGCGCGGGTTCCTCGCGCAGGCGGTCCAGTGCATTGGCGCCATCGTCCCCGTCCGCGCCGCTGTCACCGCGCCCCCGCTGGCTGTACGGTGCAGGCGCGACGGACGGCGGTGGCAGCGGCGGCTGTTCACGGAACAGCGCGACCCCGATCACCCCCACGTGCGCAGGGCGTCCCGTGCGCGCTGCGTACGAGTGGGCAATGGGGGCAAACTCAAACGCTGCCACCTCGCTGGCGCTTTTGCGCCAGCCCGTGATCTGGTAGCGCTCATGGGGCGCAAACACATAGCCGCGCTGGTCCCACGCGGCGGTTTCGCCACTGAGAACGTTCACACCATCCACCGAAGGCACCGCCAGCACGCGCTCACCCAGCCGGTTGCGCACGGTAATGGCGTAGCGCGCGCCCGGGCGGCCTGCCACCCAGTACTCGCCACGGGCATAGTGCACCGGCAGCGTGGCCCCGGTGTCGCGGTCAACAATGGTGACATCCGCCAGGTGGCCCACGGCGTGGGCGGGCAGGCAGGCCAGTGCCAGCAACGCGGCCAGCCCTGTGATGGATGTCTGGACGGTGATGGTGAGCAAACGGTGTTTCATGGCGGCTCCAGTCAGGCAATGGGTGTTGGTGCTGGGTGAAACGAACGGGGCCGGCCAACGGGGTTAAAAGGCCGCGAAAAAAGTTGCCGGTGCCGGAGCTGAACGCCGGGAGCTGATCCTTTGGCGCCCGTTAGCATGCAGTCCATGCTTGCCGCCAAACCCTATCTGCAGAGCGTTCGCATCCGCCCTGATGCCGAGGTGGACTACGACGCCTATCCCTACAGCATCCCCGCCGTGCGGGAGCTGGGGCTGCTGGAGTTCCATCCGGATGTAACGTTCTTTGTGGGAGAAAACGGCTCTGGCAAATCCACCCTGCTCGAAGGCATTGCCCTGGCGCTGGGCTACAGCCCTGAAGGTGGTACCCGCAACTTCCAGCTGGCGACGACGCAATCGGTGTCGCCGCTGCATGAGGTGCTGCGGCTGGCGCGCAGCTTCCGCAAACCGCGCGATGGCTACTTTCTGCGGGCCGAGAGCTTTTTCAATGTGGCGACGTTCATGGACGAGGTGGGCTACCTGGAGAGCTATGGAGGCAGGTCACTGCATGCGCGTTCGCACGGCGAAGCCTTTATGGCGCTGCTCATCCACAGGTTCAGGGGCCAGGGCCTGTACCTTCTGGACGAGCCGGAGGCGGCTCTCTCGCCCCAACGGCAGCTGGCCGCGCTCTCGGCCATCCACCAGCTGGTGCAGGACAAGTCGCAGTTCATCATCGCCACGCATTCGCCCATCCTGCTGTCCTATCCCCACGCCCGGATCATCCGGTTTGGCAGCACGGGGTTGGCGCAAGTGGCGTTTGAAGACACCGAGCACTTTGCGGTGACCCGGGACTTTCTGAACAACTACCCCCGGCGGCTGGAGCAACTGCTGCAAGACGCACCGGGTGATGGGCCTGCCGGGTCGCACACCTGAACATTGCGCTGCGGGCGGGCTCATCGCGCCCGGGCCCGGGCATTCACATTCAGTGCGCCAGGCGCCGGGTGCGCGGCACCGGCAGGGCAGTGCCTGTGCCCTGGCGTGCAGCACGCGGTGCCGTTTGGGCCTGGCCTGCAGCCGTACCGCCGGCGACATGGAACACCGCCACCAGGTCTGCCAGGCTTTGCGCCTGCTGGCGCAGGTTTTCGGCGGCCATCGAGCTTTCGCCCACCAGCGCGCCGTTTTGCTGCGTCATCTGGTCCAGCTGCGTGACGGCGACGTTGACCTGCGAGATGCCGTCACTTTGCTCGGCTGCTGCAGTGCTGATCTCGCCAATGATGCCCGTCACCCGCTGAACGCCCTGCACGATCTCGTTCATCGTCACACCGGCATCGGCCACCAGCTGGGTGCCAGAGTCCACCTTCTCCACGCTGGACTGGATGAGCGCCTTGATCTCCTTGGCGGCCTCGGCACTGCGCTGCGCCAGGCTGCGCACTTCGGTGGCCACCACGGCAAAGCCGCGCCCCTGCTCGCCCGCGCGGGCAGCCTCCACCGCCGCGTTGAGGGCCAGGATATTGGTCTGGAAAGCAATACCATCGATCACGCCAATGATGTCCGCAATTTTCTGGCTGCTGTGGTGGATGTCCTGCATGGTCGTCACGACCTGTTGCATCACCTCGCCACCCTTGGCGGCGGTGCCCGCTGCCGTGGTGGCCAGCTGGTTGGCCTGGCGGGCGGAGTCGGCACTCTGGCGCACGGTGGCGGTCAGCTCTTCCATGCTGGCGGCGGTCTGCTCCAGGCTGCTGGCGGCCTGTTCGGTGCGGTGGCCCAGGTTCTGGTTGCCGCTGCTGATGTCGTCGCTGGTAGCGCGCAGCTGCCCAATGTTGTCCCGCACGGCGGAGACCAGTTCATGAAAACGCTGCTGCATGTCGCGCACCGCCACCATCACGCTGCCGGTGTCGCCCGCCTTGACCTGCACAGGCACCGTGAGGTCACCCTGCTCAATGGCCTGCACCACGGCGCGCACCTCGCTGGGCTCTGCGCCCAGTTCGCGGCCGATGCTGCGCGAAACCATCACCGTGGCGCCCACGCTGATCAGCACGGCCAGCAAGGTGATGGCCAGCATCACGCCGGTGAACTGGTTAGCGTCCTGGTTGGCCGTCTGGCTGTTCTTGATGATGCGGCCTTCTTCATAGTCGATCAGCTTGTTGGCGGCGGCCAGCCATTGTTCGTACTGGGGCTTGGCTTCAGACCAGAGCAGGGCTTCGGCGCCCGTCCGGTCGCCTGCCTGCATCAGGGCCACGACCTTGTTGGTGGTGGCCACCGTGCGCGTTTCGATGTCTTTGAGGGCCTGCACCATCGGGCCCACTTCGGGCGGGACGTCTTTGGCGGTTTGCAGCACCGCTTCAAGCTGCGTGGCCGACTTGGCGTAAAAGTCCGCCAGCCTGGCGATGTCTTCGACTTCGGCCCGGCGTGCGTCTTCGCTGGGCGCCAGCACCACGTCGCGCACCGCGATGGACCGGTCGTGTGCAGAGCCGCGGAAGTTGATGGCTGCGCGCTGGATGACGGCGTTTTGCGTGGCGTTGGCCGTGAGTGCCCGGTCGATCCCCCGTGCTATGAGCATGCTGTAGATCGACATGCCGAGCAAAGCCACGATGACCAGGCCGAAGGCCGCCATGAGGCGATGGCTGATTTTCCAGGTGTTCATAGGTGTGCCTTGAATAGATGTCTCGAACAGAAGTCGCTTGCAGACACCGCGCCAGAGAGCCCATTGCTCACCACGAATGTTTGCATTTGGTTACGAGATTGTACTGTTTGGTCGCAAAATCGACAACAAAGTTTTTTTGTTCATTGAAGAGTCGCATTTTTTCCACAGACGGCTTGGCGGGGCATGTTTAGATGATTTGGCGATTAAATAAAAAGAATTAAGTCGTTTGGGTTTTAAAGGCGGGCTCCCAGAATGCTGAGCCTGTGACTACCGCATCCATCATCATCGTCCCCGGCTGGCGCGACTCGGGCCCCGGACACTGGCAAAGCCTGTGGGCCGAACGGCTGCCCCGCGCAACACGCGTGGTGCAGGATGACTGGATCACCCCCAAGCGCACCGCCTGGGTGGGGCAACTTGAAAAAACCGTGCTCGCTGCGCCGCACCCCGTGGTGATCGTGGCCCACAGCCTGGGCTGCATCACCACCACCCACCTCGGGCCTGCAGCGGCAGCCCGGGTGTGCGGTGCACTGCTGGTGGCCCCGGCCGACCCGGAGCGCCGGGCCATCCTGAGCGACTTTGCATCGGTGCCCTATGCGCCGCTGCCGTACCGCAGCATCGTGGTGGCCAGCAGCAACGACCCGTACTGCCCCATTCGCCTGGCAGGCGCCTATGCCCGCGCCTGGGGCAGCGAGTTCGTGCGCATGCAGAACGCCGGGCATATCAACATCGACTCCGGCCATGGCGAATGGCCGCTGGGCTGGGCATTGCTGCAGTCGCTGGAGGGCGAGCAGCCTGCAGGCGCAGCGGCCGTGTCGCCCTCTGCCGTACACGCATCGCCAGTGGCGTTGTAGCCCGGTTGCACCTGGATTGATCCTAAATTGATAGCTGCTAGCGCAATACAGATAAGCGCTAGAGGCCATTTTTGCTTGGAAATATCGAGCGCCGCAGATCCTCCGGGGCGGTGGTGAATGCGTCTGGTGTACGGTCTATATTCGAAATTTCGATTAATTAACAAGAATATATTCTTTTGAGTTTTAAGAAGCGCTCTGCACAATCCGCCATCTCCAGCTTTTCATCAGGCGACGCACCATGACGACTTCCCTCAAACTCAAGACCCTTCTGGCCACCGTGGCCCTGGCCACCAGTGGTTTGGCTGCGGCGCAGAACACGCTGCTCAATGTGTCGTACGACGTGGCGCGCGAGTTCTACAAGGACTACAACGCTGCTTTCGCGGCGCACTACAAGAAGACCACGGGCCAGGATGTGAAGATTGACCAGTCTCACGCAGGCTCCAGCGCGCAGGCACGCGCCGTGCGTGACGGGCTGGACGCCGATGTGGTCACCATGAACACCACCACCGACGTGCAGTTTCTGGCCGACAGCGGCGTGGTCGCCAAGGACTGGGCCAAGAAGTTTCCGCACGACGCATCGCCCACCACCTCCACCATGCTCTTTCTGGTGCGCAACGGCAACCCCAAGGGCATCAAGGACTGGGACGACCTCATCAAGCCCGGCGTGCAGGTGATCGTGGTGAACCCCAAGACTGGCGGCAACGGCCGCTATGCCTATCTGGCCGCCTGGGGCGCCGTGCGCGAAAAGGGCGGCACCGACGAGCAGGCCGCCGAGTTCGTGGCCAAGCTGTACAAGAACGTGCCGGTGCTGGCCAAGGGCGGGCGCGACGCCACCGCCACCTTCTTGCAGCGCAACATTGGCGACGTGCTCATCACGTTTGAATCCGAGGTGGTGTCGATCGACCGCGAATTCGGCGCGGGCAAGGTGGACTCCGTGTACCCCTCGGTGAGCGTGGTGGCCGAGAACCCCGTGGCGATTGTTGAACGCACCACGGCAAAGAAGAACTCCGGCGCGCTGGCCAAGGCTTATCTTGACTACCTGTATTCCGACGAAGCCCAGGAGATCGCCGCCAAGCACGCCATCCGCCCGCGTTCGGAAGCCGTGCTCAAGAAGCACGCCGCCACGTTCAAGCCGCTCAAGCAGTTCACGGTGTCCAAATATTTTGGTTCGCTGACCGAAGCGCAGAAGGTGCACTTCAATGACGGCGGCCAGTTCGACAAGATCTACAGCACCAAGTAAGCCGACATGACTGCTGCGACCTCTGCGGCCGGGCAGGGGGCCTTGCGGGCCTCTGCCCAGGTCGGCCGGCGTGCGCCCAAGCGCGTGCTGCCAGGCTTTGGCATCACGCTGGGCTACACACTTTTCTATCTCAGCATCATTGTGCTGATCCCGCTGTCGGCGCTGATCTTCAAGACCTTTACGCTCACGTGGGACGAGTTCTGGGCGGCCGTCAGCTCACCCCGGGTGGTGGCGTCGTACAAGCTCACATTTGGCGCTTCGTTCATTGCTGCGCTGGTCAACCTGGTGTTTGGCCTGCTGATCGCGTGGGTGCTGGTGCGCTACAAGTTTCCGGGCAAGAAGATCGTGGATGCCCTGGTGGACCTGCCTTTTGCATTGCCCACCGCGGTGGCCGGCATCTCGCTGACCGCGCTGCTGGCTGGCAATGGCTGGATCGGCCAGATTCTGGAGCCCATGGGCATTCAGCTGGCGTTCAAGCCCGCCGGTATCGTGATTGCGCTCATCTTTATCGGCCTGCCGTTTGTGGTTCGTACGGTGCAACCCGTGCTCGAAGACGCCGAGAAAGAGCTGGAAGAGGCCGCCACCTGCCTGGGCGCCACGCGCTTGCAAACTTTCACCAAAGTCATCCTTCCGTCCATCACGCCTGCGCTGCTGACCGGCTTTGCCATGGCGTTTGCGCGGGCGGTGGGTGAATACGGCTCGGTCATTTTTATCGCGGGCAACGTTCCCATGGTGTCTGAAATCACGCCGCTCATCATCATCGGCAAGCTGGAGCAGTACGACTACGCGGGCGCCACTGCGGTGGCCACGGTGATGCTGGTCATCTCGTTTGTCTTGCTGCTCATCATCAACGCACTGCAGGCCTGGCAGCGCCGCCACGCGGGGGCACCAGCATGAGCGGGGCTGCTACAAGAACCGTGCGCCGCACACAGGCGGGAACGACCGAGTCGCCATGGGTGCGCTACACCCTGATCGGGATCGCGCTGGCCTTCATGCTGCTGTTTCTGGTGTTGCCGCTCGCCGCGGTGTTTGCCGAAGCGCTGCGCAAGGGTTTTGGCGCGTACCTCGAAGGTCTGCGCGAGCCCGATGCCTGGTCGGCCATCAAGCTCACGCTGATCACTGCCGCCATAGCCGTGCCGCTGAACCTGGTGTTCGGCGTGGCAGCGGCCTGGTGCATTGCCAAATATGAGTTCCGGGGCAAGGCGTTTTTGACCACGCTGGTGGACTTGCCGTTTTCGGTGTCGCCGGTGGTTGCTGGCCTTGTCTACGTGCTGATGTTCGGCGCGCAGGGCTGGTTTGGCCCCTGGCTGCAGGCGCATGACATCAAGATCATCTTTGCCGTTCCCGGCATCGTGCTGGCCACCGTGTTTGTGACCTTCCCCTTCATCGCGCGCGAGCTGATCCCGTTGATGCAGGCGCAGGGCAACGACGAGGAGCAGGCGGCCATCGTGCTGGGCGCAACCGGCTGGCAGACCTTCTGGTACGTCACGCTACCCAACATCAAATGGGGCCTGCTGTACGGCGTGATTCTGTGTAACGCCCGCGCCATGGGCGAGTTTGGTGCGGTGTCGGTGGTGTCGGGCCACATCCGGGGCCAGACCAACACCATCCCGCTGCACGTTGAAATTCTGTACAACGAATACCAGTCGGTCGCCGCGTTCGCCGCAGCCTCGCTGCTGGCCTTGCTGGCCCTGGTCACGCTGGTCATCAAGACCATTGCCGAACACCGCAACGAGCAGGCACTGAAAGCCGCTGCCGAATTGCCCCCCGAGCGCCCCGCGCCCGCTGGCGTTTGAAGGAAGAAGAACACCATGAGCATTGAAATCCGTAACGTCAGCAAGCAGTTTGGCGACTTTCATGCGCTGCGGGACGTGAGCCTGGACATTGCGTCGGGCGAACTCATCGCGTTGCTCGGTCCTTCGGGCTGCGGCAAGACCACGCTCTTGCGCATCATCGCGGGGCTGGAGACGGCCGACGTGGGCACCATCCACTTCAGCGGCGAAGACACCACCGACGTGCATGTGCGCGAGCGCAACGTGGGCTTTGTGTTCCAGCACTACGCGCTGTTCCGCCACATGACCGTGTTCGAGAACGTGGCCTTTGGTCTGCGCGTGAAACCCCGCAAGGAGCGGCCGAGCGAGGCGCAGATCAAGCAGAAGGTGATGGACCTGCTCAAGCTCGTGCAGCTGGACTGGCTGGCCGAGCGGTTCCCGTCGCAACTGTCTGGCGGCCAGCGCCAGCGCATTGCCCTGGCCCGCGCGCTGGCCGTGGAGCCCAAGGTGCTGCTGCTCGATGAGCCTTTTGGTGCGCTCGATGCCAAGGTGCGCAAAGAACTGCGCCGCTGGCTGCGCCGCCTGCACGACGAGCTGCATGTCACCTCCATCTTCGTGACGCACGACCAGGAAGAAGCGCTGGAAGTGGCCGACCGCGTGGTGGTGATCAACCAGGGGCGTATCGAGCAAAGCGGCTCGCCCCAGCAGGTGTGGGACCAGCCCGCCAGCCCGTTTGTGTACGGCTTTCTGGGCGACGTGAACCTGTTCCATGGCCGCGCGCATGAGGGGCTGGTGCATCTGGATGGCATGCAGATCGACTCGCCCGAGCATGCCACCACGCAGGACACCAAGGCGTTTGCCTATGTGCGCCCGCACGATCTGGACGTGGAGCGCTACTCACCCGGCGCCGGGCTCGACGCCGAAGGCCGTCCGCGCGGCATCGTTGCGCAACTGAGCCGCGCTATCGTGGTGGGCCCGATTGCACGGCTGGAACTTATTCCCGAAGGCGACCACAAACCAGCGGACAATGCGTCCCCTGAACACTTGATCGAAGCGCAGATCCCTGCGCAGCAGTTCAAGGAAATGGGTTTCAAAGAGGGTGAAACGCTGGTGGTCACACCGCGCCGCGCCCGAGTGTTCTTGGATCACGCCGCTGGGATTTGACTCCCCCTGAGCTGCTTTGCGTCTTCCCCCTGAGGGCGACGACGGCCTTTGCTGCGGGGCGGCCCTTGCTGGCCGTCCGCGCGTTTGGGCTGTGACGGTTTCAGAGGCAATGCCCTGCGCGGCTACTGTTGGATGAGGGAGAGGAATGATGGTGTTGAACTGGATCGATCAGGCCCCGCGCCGCGTGCTGGCGCTGATCAGTGTGGCCTGCGTGGCCATGCTGGCGTTTGGCATGTATTTGCAGCACGTGGTGGGCTTGGAGCCCTGCCCGATGTGCATCGTGCAGCGTTATGCTCTCATCGGTGTAGCAATCTTTACAGCCCTGGCAAGCGCCAGAGGCCAAAAAGGCTGGTGGATAACCATGGCTGCGCTGGCGCTGCTGTCTTCCGGCTTCGGCGCCTTTGTGGCGGCCCGCCAGAGCTGGCTGCAGTGGTACCCGCCCGAAATCGCCACCTGCGGTCGTGACTTCTACGGAATGATTGAAAACTACCCCATCAGCCGCGCCATTCCCATGATCTTCCGAGGTTCTGGCGACTGCGCTGCGATTGACTGGACCTTTCTGGGCGGCTCGATAGCCAACTGGTCGTTCCTGTGTTTTGTGGCGTTTGCCGTGGTGCTGCTGGCGCTTGTGGTGCGCGGCGTCAGGGGCGGGCGCCCAGGCGGTTCTGGGTATTCGGTGGCCTGATTTCACTGGTGCCACGGTTGCCACGAACGTGCTGAACGAGGCGCTCACCCGAGCGCCTTTTGTTTTGCCCGACCGGTTGCGGTCAGCCCAATACCAGGTCGCCTGCGTCCAGCGAGGGCGGGCGCATCAGGTCTTCGTGGATGCCCATGGTCTGGCTGGCCCGCTCCACGGCCTGCCACAGGGGCGCCGGCATCTGCAATATCTCTTCGGGCGATGAAGAGCGGGCAATCCATGCGCTGATCTGCAGGTGCTGATCGGGGGTGAGCAGATCCAGGTTCAGCATCTCGTCGATGGTTTTCATTGTGGGTCAGTCCGTGGTCGGCGGGTGCGGAAATGGCACACCTGCGGTGCCATCGATCCAGGCGGGCAGTTTGTGCATCACGCTCTCAAAGAGGTGGCTGGACTGCCACTGTGCCAGCCAGGCCTGCAGGTGCGGCCAGGGCTGTGCCTGCCACCAGCTGGCATCGATGCCGGCAAACTGCCGCACGAAAGGTGCAATCGCCATGTCCGCCAGCGCCGCATGGCGGCCAAACAGGAAGTTGTGCCGAACCAGCCGCGCCTGCAGGCCCTGCAGCCACTCCACAGCCTGTACTCGCGCAACAGCAGCATCTGATGCGGGATAGCGGGCAGGGTACTTGCAGCGGTCAAGCGCCTGCTTGAACCGGCTGTCGCATTCTTCAATCAGCGCCAGCATGTCGGCCTCGGTGCCTTCGCTGGGGGCCAGCCAGTGCGCAGGATCGCGCTGCGCCAGCGCCCATTGCATGATGTCCAGGCTCTGGTCCAGCACCCTGCCATCTGCCAGCACCAGTACGGGCACGGTGGCCTTGGGCGATGCCTGCAGCAAGCCCTGGGGTTTGTTGCGCAACACCACCTCGCGCAGCTCGCAGGCCTGCCCGCTGACAGCCAGCGCCAGCCGGGCGCGCATGGCATACGGGCAGCGGCGAAAGGAGTACAGAACGGGCAGGGCAGCGTTCACGCGGGCTCGCCCTCACACCCGCCCACATCGCAGGCGGCGGCCCGCGCGGGTGCGCCGGGTTGCCGTGCGCCCAGGTGCGCTTGCCCGCGTTGCTCCGCCAGGTCCATCTGGCGCTGGCGTTCGGCCAGTGCGCGTTCCTGTTCGGGCGTGCGGGTGCCGTGGCAGTAGGGGCAGCTTACGCCGCGCACGTAGTGGGGTGATGCGAGCTCGGCTTCGCCCAGCGGCATGCGACAGGACCGGCACAACTGGTGGTGCCCCGGCGCCAGGCCGTGGCCCACGGACACGCGCTCGTCAAACACAAAACAGTCGCCCTGCCAGCGACTGTTTTCTTCCGGCACCGTTTCCAGGTATTTCAGGATGCCGCCTTCCAGGTGGAACACATCGTCGAACCCCTGCGACCTGAGCAGCGCGGTGGATTTCTCGCAGCGGATGCCGCCAGTGCAGAACATGGCGACCCGCGGTTTGCCCGCCAGCACGCCGCCGGGTTGTTTCTCGCGTTCCACCCAGGCCGGAAACTCCGCGAAGCTCTTGGTGTGCGGGTTGATGGCGCGCGCGAACGTGCCGATGCCCACCTCGTAGTCGTTGCGCGTGTCCACCACCACCACGCCGGGGTCGTCGATGAGCGCATTCCAGTCTTCAGGCTTCACATAGGTGCCGGCGTTGCGCGCGGGGTTCAGGCCCGGCACGCCCAGGGTCACGATCTCGCGCTTGAGCCGCACGCGCATGCGGTAGAACGGCTGGCGGTCGGTGGGGGCCTCCTTGTGCTGCAGCTTCGCAAAGCGGGTATCGCTGCGCAGCCAGGCCAGCACGGCCAATACATCATCGGGTGCGCCCGCAATGGTGCCGTTGATGCCCTCGGGCGCCAGCAGCAGCATGCCGCGCACGCCGCGCTCGTCGCACAGGGTCTGCAGCGGCGCACGCAGCGTGGCGCAGTCGGGCAGGTCGACAAACAGGTAAAGCGCAACAGTGAGGTAGCGGGGTGTGACCGAGTCCACGAAATGGGGGCGAAGAGCAGCAAAGAAGGGTGATGATAGCGGTCACTTTCGTTACGATGCCGGAGTCCCCAACACGCACCCAAGGTGTCTTATGGCCCAGGAACCCTCCCTCAACCTGTTTCGCCGCCTGGAGCAGCTCAATGGCATCGGGGCCGCGCTCTCGCGCGAGCGCAACATCGACCGCCTGCTGGAGAACATTCTGGAGGCTGCCAGGGCCATCACCGGCGCGGATGGCGGCACGCTCTACAGCGTGACGGAGGACGGCCAGTCGCTCAAGTTCGAGATACTGCGCACCGATTCGCTGGACATTCGCCTGGGCGGCACCACGGGCAAGCCGATTGATTTTCCGCACCTGCCGCTGCGCAACGCCGATGGCAGCCCCAACGATTCGCTGGTGGCCGCATATGCCGCCATCCACGACCGCACGGTGAACATTGCCGACGCCTACTGCGCCGAGGGCTTTGATTTTTCAGGCACGCGCAGTTTCGATGCGCGCACGGGGTACCGCTCGCAATCGTTTCTGACCGTGCCGATGAAGAACCACGACCACGAACTGATCGGCGTGCTGCAGCTCATCAACGCGCGGCACTGGGAGACCGGCGAGGTCACCACGTTCTCCGAGGCCGACCAGGGCCTGGCCGAGTCGCTGGCCTCGCAGGCTGCGATTGCGCTCACCAACCGGCTGCTCATCACGCAGCTCGAACGCCTGTTCGAGTCGTTTGTGAACCTGATCAACCTGGCCATTGACGAAAAGTCGCCCTACACCGGTGGCCATTGCCAGCGTGTGCCCGCCCTCACCATGATGCTGGCCGAGGCGGTGAATGCCACCAACCAGGGGCCGCTGGCGGGCTTTCGCATGAGTGACCGGGACCGCTACGAGCTCAAGATGGCCGGCCTGCTGCACGACTGCGGCAAGATCACCACGCCGGTGCATGTGGTGGACAAGGCGACCAAGCTGCAAACACTGTACGACCGCATCGGCCTGGTGGACACGCGCTTTGAAGTCTTGAAGCGCGACGCCGAACTGGCCGCCCTGCGCCGCCAGCTGGCGCTGCGCCCGGTGGTGGATGCCCGTGCCGAGGGGCAGGAGCTGCAGGCCCTGCAGCACGAGATCCATGCGCTGGAGGAAGACCGCGAATTTCTGCGCCGCAGCAACGCGGGCACCGAGGCCATGCGCCCCGAAGACCAGCAGCGCGTGCGCGACATTGCCGCCATGCGCCACTGGCGCAACCCGCAGGGCGTGCAGACCAGTTTCCTCTCTGCCGAGGAGGTGGAGAACCTCACCATCCGCTCGGGCACGCTGAACCAGGCCGAGCGCGACACCATCAATTACCACATCGTCGCCACCATCAAGATGCTGGAGACGCTCCCCTGGCCGCGGCATCTGAAAAACGTTCCCGAATACGCAGGCGGCCACCACGAACGCATGGACGGAAAGGGCTACCCGCGCGGCCTCACCCGCGACCAGATGTCGCTGCAGGCCCGGATGATGGGCATTGCCGACATCTTTGAGGCCCTCACGGCCGCAGACCGGCCGTACAAGAGCGGCATGACCCTGTCGCAGGCCATCGCCATCATGTGCCGGATGCGTGACAACGGGCATATCGACCCGGACCTGTTCGAAGTGTTCGTGCGGGAGCGTGTGTACGAACGGTACGGGCGCGAGTTCCTGGAGCCTGCCCAGGTGGACGAGGTGCCGCCGGATACCCTGGCGCTGGCGCTGGCGGTGCGAGGCTGAAACCCGATTGCCATTGATTTGCTATTGAATTAATAGCTGCTTGCGCTTTACCAACAAGCGTGAAAGGCCAATTTCTATGGTATTTTTGCGGCTGTTTTCGCCTGCTGCGCTTGCAGCCACGCACTGAACGCTGCCATGGCCCCCGTGACGGGGCGCGACTGCAGGTGCGTGAGCCAGTAGGCACCGCGGTGCAGCTCCAGTGCAAAGGGCTGCACCAGCCGACCTTGCTGCAGCTCGCGTGTGAACATCGCCACCGGCAGCAGCGCCATGCCCGCGCCTTGCGCCGCCGCCTCGGCCAGCGTGAGGGACGAGTCGAACACCGCGCCACGCAGCACCGGGCAGGGCGCGCCTGCGGCCTCGAACCATGCAGCCCATTCATCCGTGCGGTAGCTGCGCAGCAGCGGTTGCCGTGCCAGGTCGGCGGCGGTGCGCAGGCTGTGGGCCAGGGCCGGGGTGCACATCACGGACATCGGCGCGTCCATGATGCGTTCGGCATGTGTGCCGTGCCAGGCGCCGTCGCCAAAGCGGATCGCGTAGTCCAGCCCTTCGCCCGCCATGTCCACCCGGTTGTTGTGCGTGAGCAAGCGCAGGTCCACAAACGGGCAGGCCTCTTGAAAGTCGCGCAGCCGGGGCAGCAGCCAGCCCACGGCAAAGGTGCCCACGGCGCCCACGGTCAGCACCTCGCGCGGGCGGGTGTCGCCCAGTTTTTCCAGGGCGCGCTCAAGGCTGGCGAACGACTCGGTCACCGCAGGCAGCAACGCCTGGCCCTCGTCCGTCAACGCCAGCCCGCGCGGCAGGCGGCGAAACAGCGGCTTGCCCAGGCGGTCTTCGAGCTTGCGGATGTGCTGGCTGACCGCTGTCTGCGTGACGTGCAACTCCTGGGCAGCCCGCGTGAGGTTGAGGTGGCGCGCCGAGGCTTCGAACGCGCGCAGGGCATTGAGCGGGAGATGCATAAGTTTTTCAGGGGGCTGGCGGCAATTATTGTCGATGGTGCTGGGGGCTTGATCTCCGTATCGTTCGGACCTTGTCTCAACTCACCTCCAGTTTCTTATGCAAAGACGACAGTTTTCCTTGGGTTTGATGGCCGCTACCACCATGCCTCTTTGGGGTTGCGCGGCTACCAGCAACGCAGCGGGCCGCAACAAGACCACCCGCGAATGGAACGAGACGCTCGCCAACATCGAACGCACCGCCCAGGGCCGTTTGGGCGTGGCCATGCTGGACATGGGCTCGGGCCTGCAGTTGGGCTGGCGCCAGGACGAGCGTTTTGCCATGGCCAGCACCTTCAAGGCGGTGCTGGCGGGCTGGATGTTGGCGCTGGTGGACCAGGGCAGAGAGCGGCTGGATGCCCGCGTGCACTACGCGGTGGCCGATGTGGTGGCGTATTCGCCCGTCAGCGGCCCCCGCGCGGGCGATGGGGGCGGGTTGACGGTGGGCGAGCTGTGCGCCGCCACCGTGAGCCTGAGCGACAACACCGCCGCCAATGTCTTGCTGGCGCGCCATGGCGGGCCGGCTGGGTTCACGGCCTTTGTGAGATCACTGGGCGACAGCATCACGCGGCTGGACCGCACCGAGCCCACGCTGAACGAGGCGGCTGTGGGCGACCCGCGCGACACGACCACGCCGCTGGCCATGTTGCAGACCCTGCAAAAACTGGTGCTGGGCGATGTGCTTACGCCACCGTCGCGCGCCTGGCTGCAGCGCTGGCTGGTAGAGACGAGCACGGGCGACAAGCGCCTGCGCGCGGGTGTGCCGGGCTGGAAGGTGGGGGACAAGACGGGAACGGCGGGAGACAGCGGCACGGCCAACGACATCGGGGTCATGTGGCCTCCCGGCGGAGGCGCCCCAGTGCTGGTGACCTGTTACCTCACGCGGTCCACCGCCAAGCCGGAGCAGCGCGATGCGGCGATTGCACAGGTGGCGAGGGCTATTGTTGCGGCCCGGCAGGGGTAGCAGCGGGCTCACCGAGGGTGGGACCTGATTCGCCGCGCGCCGAGAACCGTTCGGGCTGAGCTCGTCGAAGCCTTCCACAGCGCTTCGACAGGCTCAGCGTGAGCGGTTGGGGGGCGGAACAAGAGGCTCAGAGCTTTTTCACCAGCACCTGGCTGCGCCGGTCCCAGTTGTACTTGCGCTTGCGCGCATCGGGCAGCCAGTCCGGGTCCACGGGCTGAAAGCCGCGCTTGATGAACCAGTGCATGGTGCGGGTGGTGAGTACGAAGATGCTGTCCAGCCCCTGCAGGCGCGCGCGCTGCTCGATGCGCTTGAGCAGCTTTTCGCCGTCGCCCGTGCCCTGACTTTGCGGTGACACCGTCACGGCGGCCATCTCGGCCGTCTTGGCCTCGGGGTAGGGGTAGAGCGCCGCGCAGCCAAAGATCACGCCGTCGTGTTCGATGATGGTGTAGCTGGCGATGTCGCGTTCGATCTCGGTGCGGTCGCGCTTGACCAGGGTGCCGTCTTTCTCAAACGGCTCGATGAGCTGCAAGATGCCGCCCACGTCGTCAATCGTGGCCTCGCGCAGCTCTTCAAGCTTTTCGTCGATCACCATGGTGCCGATGCCGTCGTGCACATACACCTCCAGCAGCAGCGATCCGTCGAGCGCGAAGGGGATGATGTGGCTGCGCTCCACGCCGGCCTTGCAGGCCTTCACGCAGTGCTGCAGGTAAAAACCCGTGTCGGTGGGATGCTGCGCAATGGGCAGCTTGGCCAGCAGGGCCTGGGCAGCGGCCAGCGGTAGTTCGGTGTCAATGGGGTTGTCTTCACTCGCCGGTTCGCCGGGCTGCATGCGGATACCGGGCACCTCGGTCATGAAAATCAGCTTGTCGGCGCGCAGCTCGATGGCCACGCTGGTGGCCACTTCTTCCATGGCCAGGTTGAACGCCTCGCCGGTGGGCGAAAAACCAAACGGCGACAGCAGCACGAGCGCGCCCATGTCGAGCGTGCGCTGGATGCCCCCCACATCCACCTTGCGCACCACGCCCGAGTGCTGAAAATCCACGCCATCGACAATGCCCACGGGCCGGGCCGTGAGGAAGTTGCCCGAGATCACCCGCACCGTGGCGCCCGCCATGGGCGTGTTGGGCAGGCCCTGGCTGAAGGCAGCCTCGATCTCGTAGCGCAACTGGCCAGCCGCCTCCTGGGCGCAATCGAGCGCCACCGAGTCGGTGATGCGGATGCCGTGCGAATACTTGGCAGCATGGCCCTTGGCCGCCAGCTGCTCGTTCACCTGCGGGCGAAAACCGTGCACGAGCACGATGCGCACCCCCATGGCCTGGATCAGCGCCAGATCCTGCGCAATGTTGTGCAGCTTGCCCGCCGCAATGCCTTCGCCCGTGAGCCCGATCACAAAGGTCTGGTTGCGGAACTTGTGGATATAGGGCGCGACCGACCGGAACCAGGGGACGAAGGTAAAGTTGAAAACGGCAGACATGGTGGGGGGTGGCGGTCGGGAAACGGTAGGCAGCAGGACTGGGATAATCCGCGATTGTCTATGAAGTTGCTGCCTTGACTGCGTCCACAGTTCCCACCCCCCTGCACATCGAGTTCCCGGAATCCCTGCCCGTCTCTGCACGGCGCGACGAGATCATGGAGGCCATTGCCCGGCACCAGGTTGTCATCGTGTGCGGCGAAACCGGCTCGGGCAAAACCACGCAGCTGCCCAAGATTGCGCTGGCGCTGGGCCGGGGCAAGTGCAACGCGAAGCCGGGTCAAAAAGGCCAGCTCATCGGCCACACCCAGCCGCGCCGCATTGCCGCCAGCAGCGTGGCCAAGCGCATTGCCGAAGAATTGAAGACCCCGCTGGGTGACGTGGTGGGCTTCAAGGTGCGCTTCCAGGACCGCTTGAGCCGCGATGCCTCCGTCAAGCTGATGACCGACGGCATCCTGCTGGCCGAGACGCAGACCGACCCGCTGCTCAAGGCCTACGACACCATCATCATCGACGAGGCGCACGAACGCAGCCTGAATATCGACTTTCTGCTGGGCTACATCCGCCAGATCCTGCCGCGCCGGCGGGACCTCAAGGTCATCGTCACGTCGGCCACCATCGATGCCGACCGGTTTGCCAAGCATTTCGAATCCGCCAAAGGTCCGGCGCCCATCATTTATGTGTCGGGCCGCACCTTTCCGGTGGAGCAGCGCTACCGCCCGTTTGAAGAAAGCCGCGACTACGGCCTGAACGAAGCCATTGCCGATGGTGTGGACGAGCTTTGGCAGGGTAATGCGGCGGGTGACATCCTGGTGTTTTTGCCCGGCGAGCGCGAGATCCGCGAGGCCGCCGACCACCTGCGCAAGCACCTGTCGCACCAGCCCGTGATGCGCAATGCCGAGGTGCTGCCGCTGTTCGCCCGGCTGAGTCAGGCCGAGCAGGACCGCATTTTTGACGGCCACACGGGCCGCCGCATCGTGCTGGCGACCAACGTGGCCGAGACCTCGCTCACCGTGCCCGGCATTCGTTATGTGATTGACGCAGGTACGGCGCGCGTCAAGCGCTACTCTTTCCGTAGCAAGGTGGAGCAGCTGCTGGTCGAGCCCGTCAGCCAGGCCGCCGCCAACCAGCGCGCCGGCCGCTGCGGGCGCGTGGCCAACGGCATCTGCATTCGCCTGTATGACGAGGCCGGCTTCAACAGCCGCCCCCGTTTTACCGACCCCGAAATCCTGCGTTCATCGCTGGCAGGCGTCATCCTGCGCATGAAGTCGCTGCACCTGGGCGATGTGACGCAGTTCCCCTTCATCGAGGCACCCTCGGGCCGCGCGATTGCCGACGGCTACCAGCTGCTGGCCGAGCTGGGGGCCGTGGATGACGCCAACGAGCTGACCCCCATGGGCGTGGAGCTGTCGCGCCTGCCGCTGGACCCGCGCGTGGGCCGCATGATCATCGAGGCGCGCGACCGTAAGGCGCTGGACGAGGTGCTCATCATCGCCAGCGCACTGAGCGTGCAGGACGTGCGTGACCGCCCCATGGAGGCGCAGCAGCAGGCCGACCAGGCGCACGCCAAGTTTGACGACGACAAGAGCGAGTTCAGCGGCTATCTGAAGCTGTGGAAGTGGATCAACGAGGCCCGGGGCGGGGCGCCCAGCCTGCCATCGGCCCGTGCCCAGAAGGCGATGGCCGCGCAGAAAGCGCCTTCGCAGGCCTACTTGCCGGTGGCGCAGCGCAGTGGCGGGGGCAGTCCTGCCGCAGCGCCTGCTGCTGTACCCGCCGCCGTCCCCGCTGCGACCCACAAACTCAGCAACCGCCAGTACGAGCAGCTGTTGCGCCAGAACTTCATCAGCATCCGCCGCCTGCGCGAGTGGCGCGACATCCACACCCAGCTGCTTACGGTGGTCACCGAGCACAAGTGGCAGATCAACACCCAGCCCGCCAGCTACGAGCAGCTGCACCTGTCGATGCTGGCCGGGCTGCTGGGCAACGTGGGCGCCAAGAGCGACGAGGAAGACTGGTACCTGGGCGCGCGCGGCATCAAGTTCTACAAACACCCCGGCGCCCACCTGAACAAGAAACCCGGCCGCTGGATCGTGGCGTCGGAACTGGTGGAAACCACGCGCCTGTTCGGCCGGGGCATTGCCGCCATCGAGCCGCAGTGGCTGGAGCAGATTGGCGGGCATGTGCTCAAGAAGCAGCTGCTCGACCCGCACTGGGAGAAAAAGTCTGCCGAAGTGGTGGCTCTGGAGCGCGCCACGCTCTACGGCATCGTGGTCTACAACAACCGCCGCGTGAACTTTGGCAAGGTAGACCCGCACGCCGCGCGCGAGGTGTTCATCCGAGAAGCGCTGGTGGGTGGCAACTGGGAGACCAAGCTGCCGTTTCTGGCCGCCAACCAGAAGATGATCGCCAAGGTCGAAGAGCTGGAGCACAAGTCCCGCCGCCAGGACGTGCTGGTGGACGACGAACTCATCTACGCCTTCTACGACCAGCAGCTGCCGCCCGAGGTATGCAGCGGCCACAGCTTTGAGGCTTGGTACCGCGACGAAAGTAAAAAGCAGCCCGATCTGCTCAAGCTCACCCGCGAAGAACTGATGCGCCACGAGGCCGCGGGCATCACCACCAACGCCTTCCCACGCACGGTGCGCTTGGGTGGTGTGGACTGCGCCGCCAGCTACCTGCACGAGCCCGGCGATGCGCGCGACGGCATCACTGTGACAATCCCGCTTTTCGTGCTCAACCAGGTGAGCGACGAGCGCTGCGAATGGCTGGTGCCCGGCATGCTCAAGGACAAGATCCAGGCGCTGCTCAAGAGCCTGCCCCAGCGCCCGCGCAGCCGTTTTGTGCCGCTGCCCGAGTCCGCCACCCGCCTGGCCGCGCTGCTGGGCGCGCCCGAACGTTTTGGCACCGGCAGCCTCACCGATGTGCTGCTCAAGCAGGTGCGCGACGAGACCTCGCTCGACGTGAAGCGGGCGGACTTCAAGCTCGACATGCTCAGCCCGCACCTGTTCATGAACTTCCGCGTGGTGGACGAGCACGGCCGCCAGCTGGGCCATGGCCGCAACCTGGGCGCGCTCAAGGCCGAATGGGGCGCCAAGGCGCGCGGTGCATTCCAGGCGCTGGCAGGGCTCAAGCTCGGTGGCGGGGCGGCAGAGGGTGAAAAAAATGAGTCAAAAATGCCTCCAGCGCTTGATGGTAAAGCGCAAGCAGCTACCAAATCAGGAGTAAAGGGGGCAGCGTCCGCCACCGCGACACCTGCGAGCGTCCCCCCCTCGACCCCCGCAGGCCAGCGCTACACCACCTGGACGTTTGGCGAGCTGCCCGAGCTGATGGAGATCAAAAAGGCCGGGCAGACGCTGATCGGCTTCCCGGCGCTCATCGACGGGGGCGACGCCGTGACCATCGAGGTTTTTGACGAGCCCGAAGTCGCCGCCGCCAAACACCGCGCGGGCCTGCGCCGCCTGTTTGCGCTGCAGATCAAGGACGCGCTCAAATACCTCGAAAAGAACATCCCCGACCTGCAGAAGATGGCCGTGGCTTACATGCAAGTCGGGCGGTCGCCTGACGGGACAGGCGGTGGCACCCAGGAAGAGCTGCGCACCCAGATCATCGACGTGGCGCTGGACCGCGCCTTCTTGCTCGACCCGCTGCCCACCGACGAGTTCGCCTTCAAGCGCCGCGTGGAAGAGGGCCGGGGCCGCCTCACGCTGATCGCCAACGAGGTGGCCCGCCTGGCCGCCACCATCCTCACCGAATACGCAGCCGCCGCCCGCAAGATCAAGGACACCAAGAACGCGCCCGAAGCCACGGCCGACGCGCAGCAGCAGCTACAACGCCTGGTGCCCAAGAATTTCATTGCCGTGGCCCCGTGGGCGCAACTGGCCCACTACGCCCGCTACCTCAAGGCCATCACCCTGCGGCTGGATAAATACCGCGCCGACCCCGCCCGCGACGCCGCCAAACTAGCCGAACTGCGCCCACAAGAGCAGCGCTACTGGCGCCTGGTGGCCGAGCGCAAGGGCGCCGTGGATGCGCGCATGCAGGAGCTGCGCTGGCTGCTGGAAGAGCTGCGCGTGAGCTTCTTTGCGCAGGAGCTGCGCACGCCCCAGCCGGTAAGCGTGAAGCGGCTGGACAAGCTGTGGGCGCAGCTCAGTTCCTAGGAGCGGGCGGGGCGTCACGCAGCGGACATGCCATTGCGGTGACTCCCACCCATAATTTGCCGCATGACCACCCTACGCTCCACCCTCGAATTCCTTCTGTATGGCTGGCTGCAGGCCGAAAAGCTGCAGGAACGCAGCCGCTTTGCCGACCACTCGCGCGACACGTTTGACGCCGTGCTCGACACCTGCGAGCGCATTGCGCGCGAGAAATACGCCCCCTTCAACCGCACGGTGGACACACAGGAGCCGCACTTTGATGGCGAGAAGGTCACGCTGCCGCAGTGCACGCACGATGCACAAAAGGCCTATGCCGCCTCGGGCATGCTCAGCGCCGCGCAGGACTACGAAATTGGCGGCATGCAGCTGCCCTATACGGTAGAGGCGGCGGCCAACAGCTTTTTTGCCGTGGCGTCCATCAGCATGGGCTCGGGCCTGCTCACGGTGGGCAATGCCAATCTGCTCATGGTGCACGGCACCGAGGCGCAGCAGAGGGTGTTTGCGCTCAACGAGTTCTCCGGCCGCTTCTCGGGCACCATGTGCCTGTCGGAGCCGCAGGCAGGCTCGTCGCTCAGCGATGTGGCCACGCGCGCTGTGCCCGATGGCGAGGGCTTTGAGAATGACCCGCTGGGCCCGCGCTACCGCCTCAAGGGCAACAAGATGTGGATCTCGGCCGGCGAACACGAGCTGACCGAGAACATCATCCACCTGGTGCTCGCCAAGATCCCGGGCCCCGACGGCAAGCTGGTGCCCGGCACCAAAGGCATCTCGCTGTTCATCGTGCCCAAGAAGCTGGTGGACACCGACGGCAACCTGACCGGCGTGCGCAACGACGTGGCGCTGGCAGGCCTGAACCACAAGCTGGGCTGGCGCGGCACCACCAACACGCTGCTCAACTTTGGCGAGGGCAAGTACCCGGTCGATGGTGAGGCGGGCGCCGTGGGTTACCTCGTGGGCCAGCCCGGCAAGGGCCTGCACTGCATGTTCCACATGATGAACGAGGCGCGCATTGGCATCGGCATGGCGGCCACCATGCTGGGCCTGGCGGGCTACTACGCCAGCCTGGACTACGCCAGAAACCGCCCCCAGGGTCGCCCGGTGCAGGGCCCCAAGGATGGCGCTGCCGCCGTGGTCAAGGACGCCGCCCAGCCCCAGGTGCGCATCATCGAACACGCCGACGTCAAGCGCATGCTGCTGGCGCAAAAGTCGTACGGCGAGGGTGCCCTGGCGCTCAATCTGTTCTGCGCCCGCCTGGTGGACGAGCAGGCCACGGGTGACGCCGCCACGGCCGACGAAGCCCGGCTGCTGCTGGAGGTGCTCACGCCCATTGCCAAGAGCTGGCCCAGCGAGTGGTGCCTGGAGGCCAACAGCCTGGCCATCCAGATCCACGGCGGCTACGGCTACACGCGCGACTTCCCGGTGGAACAGTACTGGCGCGACAACCGCCTGAACATGATCCACGAGGGCACGCACGGCATCCAGGCCATGGACCTGCTGGGCCGCAAGGTGCTGATGGAAGGCGGGCGCGGCCTCACGCTGCTGGCCGGGCGCATCAACGCCACCATCGAGCGCGCCATCCAGGTGCCCGCGCTGGCCGCCCATGCCAACGCGCTGGGCCAGGCGCTGCAGCAAGTGGGTGCGGCCACCAAGGCCGCCTGGGCCACGGGCCAGCCCGCCGACGCGTTGGCCAACGCCGTGCCGTACATGCAGGCCTTTGGCCACACGGTGCTGGCCTGGGTGTGGCTCGACGTGGCGCTTTCCACCCTTCAGGCCGATGCCGCACTGGCGCAGCCTGCCAGCGTGGGCCGCATGGGCGCCATGCAGTTTTTCTTTAACTACGAGCTGCCCAAGATCGGCGCCTGGCTGCAGGTGGTGAGCACGCGCGACGCCACTTGCGCGGCCTTCCCGGAAGAGGCGTTCTGATGGCTGCGCTTCAAACGCTGCAGCGCCTGCATCGGCTGATCTGGGTACTGATCTACGGCGGCCTGCTTACGCTGATTCTGGGCATTGCCACGGCGCGCACCGACGATGCGCTGGGCTGGGTCCTCATCGTGGGCGGCGGGCTGGTGGCCGCACTGGGTGTGGTGCTGATTGCGGTGCGGGCCCGGTTGCACACCGACGCCCGACCGTAGTCGCCTGCCGGACACCCCGGCCACACAAAGCGCCGCATCGCACCGCACAATCATCCAGCGCGGGGGGCAGCCCCCGCCATCAATTCGACCCCAAGAACCGAAGGAGACTTTCACCATGACCCGCACCATCCAACAACTGTTTGACCTCACCGGCAAGACCGCGCTGGTCACCGGCGGCTCGCGCGGCCTGGGCCTGCAGCTGGCGCACGCGCTCGGCGAGGCGGGCGCAAAGATCATGCTCAGCTCGCGCAAGGCCTCCGACCTGGAGGAGGCCGCAGCCGACCTGCAGGCCGCGGGCATCGATGCACGCTGGATTGCAGCCGACTGCGCCAAGGAAGAAGACATTCGCCGTTTGGCCGATGAAACCTTGGAGCGCATGGGGAATGTGGACATCCTGGTCAACAACGCGGGCGCGGCATGGGGCGCCCCGGCAGAAGACCACCCGGTGGACGCCTGGGACAAGGTGATGAACCTGAACGTGCGCGGCTATTTCATCCTGAGTCAGCACATTGCCAAGCACAGCATGATCGCGCGCCGCACCGGCAGCATCATCAACGTGGCGTCCATCGCCGGGCTGGGTGGCAACCCCAAGGGCATGAATACCATTGCTTACAACACCTCCAAGGGCGCGGTGATCAACTTCACCCGTGCACTGGCGGCCGAATGGGGCAAGTACAACATCCGCGTCAACGCCATCTGCCCGGGCTTCTTCCCCAGCAAGATGACGGTGGGTACGCTCAAGGCCATGGGCGAAGAGGCGCTGGCTGCGCACGCCCCGCTGGGCCGCCTGGGCGATGATGAGGATCTGAAGGGCCTGTGCGCGCTCTACGCGTCGGATGCAGGCAAGCACATCACCGGCCAGTGGCTGGCGGTGGATGGCGGGGTGAGTATCGTCACGGGAGGGTAGGCAGGGTACATCCCCCTGAGGCGCTTCGCGCCTTCCCCCTTCTCTCGGCTTCGCCGGGAAGGGGGACGACGCAATCGCTGCGGGGCGGCCCTTGCTCTGCGTCCCTCGCCTGGGGCGCGCCCGTTTTGAGTATGTGCACTGAGGAAATCCCTTGAAAAGTTTCGGTGTCGAAATCCCCTTTGTCAGCCACCTCGGCTTCACCCTGCACCGCATGGAGGGCGGTGAGTCCGAGCTGCATTACGAGGCCAGGCCCGAGCACCTCAATTCTTTTGATGTGACCCACGGCGGCGCGTCGATGACGCTGCTGGATGTGACCATGGCCACGGCAGCGCGCAGCGAGACGCCCGACATGGGCGTGGTCACCATCGAGATGAAGACCAGCTTCATGCAGCCTGCACGCGGGCCGCTGGTGGCCAAGGGACGGCTCATTCACCGCACGGCCACCATGGCGTTTACCGAGGGCACGGTGTACGACGCACAAGGCAAGGTGTGCTGCCATGCCACCGGCACGTTCAAGTACGTGCGGCGTCTGCCGGTGGATGGCCGCAGCGCCAACGGACTCAAGGTGATTTCCACCGACTGACCCGGATTTATCAAGTCAAATTGGCCTCTGGCGCTTTATCCATAAGCGCGAGCAGCTATGTAATCAATAGCAAAATACATCATTGAAGGAGCCTTTCATGCCCCGCAACCAACAAATCGTTCTCGACAACCGCCCCCAGGGCGAAGCCGTGGCCAGCAACTTCAGGCTGGTGGCCGTGGACACGCCCGCGCTCAAGGACGGCGAGGTGCTGGTGCGCCACCACTACCTGAGCCTGGACCCCTACATGCGCGGCCGCATGAACGAGAGCAAGAGCTACGCGGCATCGCAGGGCCTGGGCGAGGTCATGATCGGCGGCACCGTGGGCGAGGTGGTCGAGAGCAGGAACCCCAAATACGCCGTGGGCGACAAGGTGGTGGGCATGGGCGGCTGGCAGGAATACAGCGTGGTCGACGGCAATGCCGTGGGCGCGCTGCGCAAGGTAGATACCACCCATGTGCCGCTGTCGCACTACCTGGGTGCCGTGGGCATGCCCGGCGTGACAGCCTGGTACGGCCTAGTCAAGATCATTGCGCCCAAGGCGGGCGAAACCGTGGTGGTGAGCGCCGCCACCGGCGCCGTGGGCAGCGCCTTTGCCGCCCTGGCCAAGGCGCGCGGCTGCCGCGTGGTGGGTATTGCGGGCGGGCCGGACAAGTGCAAGTACGCTGTGGAAGAACTGGGCTTTGACGCGTGCATTGACCACCGCGAACACGGCGACCTCAAGTCCATGTCAAGGGCCCTGAAGGAAGCGTGCCCCAGCGGCATCGACGGCTACTTTGAAAACGTGGGCGGCTACATCCTCGACGCCGTGCTGCTGCGCGCCAACGCCTTTGCCCGCGTGGCCGTGTGCGGAATGATTGCCGGCTACGACGGCCAGCCGCTGCCGCTGCAGAACCCGGCGCTCATCCTCATCAACCGCATGAAGGTCGAAGGCTTCATCGTGAGCGAGCACATGGAAGTCTGGCCCGAGGCCTTGAAGGAACTGGGCACGCTGGTGGGCACCGGCAAGCTGCGCCCGCGCGAGACGGTGGCCGAGGGCATTGCCGCCGCGCCTGAAGCCTTCCTGGGCCTGCTCAAGGGCAAGAACTTTGGCAAGCAACTGGTGAAGCTGATCTGATGACACTCCGCTGGGTGTGGGCCCGCTTTGATGACCTGGGCGTGCATGCGCTGCATGACGCCCTGGCCCTGCGCTGCAAGGTCTTCATCCTGGAGCAGGGCCCCTACCAGGACCCGGACGCGGCCGACAAGCAGTCGTACCACCTGCTGGGGTACGACGAGTCGGGCGTGCTGCAAGCCTGCCTGCGGGTGGTGGACCCCGGGGTGAACTATCCCGAACCTTCGATTGGCCGCGTGGTTATCGCCAGGGAGGCCCGCGGCAACGGAACCGGCCGGGCGTTGATGGCCGAGGGCATTGCCCGCTGCAGCCAGGCGTGGCCGGGGCGGGGCATCCGCATCAGCGCGCAGGCGCATCTGCAGGCTTTTTACGGCAGCCTCGGCTTCGTGGCTGTCTCTGACGAATACCTGGAAGACGACATCCCCCATATCGAGATGCTGAAAAGCGCGTGACCCGGTACACGCCGCAAGGAGCTGCCATGACGCCGACGCCTGTTGCCTCCCTCGCCCGCACCCACGAGGTGTTCAACCAGAGCACGCCCTGGGCCGATGTAAACCTGTTCACTACCAACCAGCCTCTGCAGGATGCCTTGCGCCTGCATGCCCCCGGCCTGCCGCTGGCGGGCCTGACGGCGCTGGGCGCAGAGATGGGATCGGCAGACATGCAGGCCCATGCGCGCCTTGCCAACACCCACAAGCCCCAGCTGCGCACGCACGACCGCTTCGGCCATCGCACCGACGTGGTGGAGTTCCACCCCAGCTACCACGCGCTGATCGGTGCCGCACTGCGCCACGGTCTGCACGCCACGCCGTGGTCGCGCCAGGACACGGGCTACGCGCATACCGAGCGGGCCGCAGGCTTCATGCTGTTCACCGAGGCCGAGCCCTCGGTGTTGTGCCCCGTGTCGATGAGCTACGCCGTGACCCCGGCATTGCGAGGCAATTCAGCGATCTGGGCGGACTGGAGCAAGGGTTTGGCGAGCACGCAGTACGACCCGCGCCTGGCGCTGTTCTCGCAGAAATCCGCGCTCACCATGGGCATGGGCATGACCGAGAAGCAGGGTGGATCGGACGTGCGCGCCAACACCACACAGGCTGTGCACGATGGCGACGATGCCTGGGGCGCGCGCTATCGCATCACCGGCCACAAATGGTTCTTCTCGGCCCCCATGTGCGATGCGTTCCTGATCCTGGCGCAGGCACCCGGCGGGCTCACCTGCTTCTTCCTGCCGCGCGTGCTGCCGGACGACACCGTGAACGCGATCCGCATCCAGCGCCTGAAAGACAAGCTGGGCAACCACGCCAATGCCAGCTCCGAGGTTGAATTTATCAACGCCGTGGCATGGCGCGTGGGCGAGGAAGGCCGGGGCGTAGCGCAGATCCTGGAGATGGGCACCATGACGCGGCTCGATTGCGCCCTGGGCACCAGCGGCCTCATGCGGCAGGCGCTCAGCATTGTGCTGCACCACACGCGCCAGCGATCGGCCTTTGGCAAGAAGCTCATCGACCAGCCGCTGATGCGCAATGTGCTGGCAGACCTTGCTCTTGAAAGTGAAGCGGCCACCGCTTTATCCATAAGGCTTGCAAGCGCTTTTGACCACAAAGACAAAAGCGAACACGAGGCGCTGATGGCCCGCCTGCTCACGCCCGTTGCCAAGTTCTGGGTGTGCAAGCGCGGCAGCGTGTTTGCGCAGGAGGCCATGGAATGCCTGGGCGGCAACGGCTATGTGGAAGAGGGCGGCGAAGGCGTGATGGCCCGCATCTACCGCGAGATACCGCTCAACTCCATCTGGGAAGGCGCGGGAAACATCATGGCGCTGGATTTGATGCGCGCCGTGCGCCGCGCCGACACCGCTGCCGCGCTGGCGGCCGAACTGGCACCCGCACGCGGCGCCCACCCGGCGCTGGACCGCCTGGCCGGCGCACTGCCCCTGCGCGTGGACGCCATGACCACCGAAGCCGAGGCCCGGCGCCTCGCGCAGGATGTGGCGCTGGCCGTACAGGCGGCCCTGCTGCTGCGCAGTGCGCCCGGCGCCGTGTTCCGCGCGTTTTGCGACTCGCGCCTCTCCGGCGACTGGGGCTACAGCTTTGGCACCCTGGGCGCGGGTGTCAACCTTGACGCCATCCTGGCCCGCGCGCTCCCGACATGAAGCTCCCCCTGAGTCGCTTCGCGCCTTCCCCCTCTCTCGACTCACTGCGTGAGTCGGGAGGGGGACGCCCCCAGCGCACACAAGCGAAGCGCCGCACACGCAGCTTGGCGGCCCTTGCGCGGGGGCGCTGGCTTTGGCTGCGCCAGGATCACACGTTGTCACCAGTGTCAGCTCCAGCGGGCACTTCGTAAATCTTCCGAGGAGTAACCCATGTCCCACCTCATCCTGCACCACTACCCCTCGTCGCCGTTCTCCGAAAAGATCCGCGCGGTGCTCGGCTTCAAGCAGCTGGCGTGGAAGTCCGTGATCATCCCCAGCGTCATGCCCAAGCCCGATGTGGTGGCGCTCACGGGGGGTTACCGCAAGACGCCGTTCTTGCAGATCGGTGCCGACATCTATTGCGACTCGGCCCTGATCTGCGACGTGCTGGAGCATGAACAGCCCGAGCCCGTGCTGTACCCGCCGCACCTGAAAGGCGTGGCGCGTGTGTTTGCACAGTGGGCGGATAGCACGCTGTTCTGGGCCGCCATGGCCTACAACCTGCAGCCCAAAGGCGCTGCGGTGCTGTTTGCCAACTTGCCGCCAGCCGCCGCGCAAGTGTTTGGCGAAGACCGCCGCGAGATGAGTGCGGGCATGCAGCGCCTGCGACCGGCCGACGCGACGGCTGCCTACCGCTCGTACCTGCGCCGCATCGCCCACATGGCCGAGGAGCACGACTTTTTGTTTGGTGCCGAGCCCTGCCTGGCCGACTTTGCCGCCTACCACCCGCTGTGGTTCACGCGCCAGTGTGTGCCGGTGATGGCCGACATCTTTGCCGCCACCCCCGCCGTGCTGGAGTGGATGGACCGCATCGCAGCGCTGGGCCATGGCCGCATGGAAAAGTTCAGCGCTCAGGACGCCATCACGGTGGCTGCAGGCATGGACCCTTTGCCCCTGATGGACGACGTGTTCCAGGACGAACACGGCATCCCGCTGGGCAGCCAGGTCACGATTTCCGCCGAGAGCTTTGGCACGGAGCCCACCGAGGGCGAGCTGATTGCTGCCACCCGCACCCGCTACACGCTGCGCCGTACCGACCCGCGCGCGGGGACGGTGCATGTGCACTTTCCGCGCATCGGCTATGTGCTGCGGGCGGTTGTGGCCTGACGGGCCCACTTCGCATCGCTTGCGCTTCGCAAGAGATAGCGCCGCATCCGTCCCCCCGGCCGTTCGGGCTGAGCTTGTCGAAGCCGGGGCACTCCTCGGGAGCCAGCCCTTCGACAGGCTCAGGGCGAACGGCCAAAGAGACGCTCTTGGCGCGCCCTGAAAAAATCAATTAAACCCCCAGTTAATTCAAGGAGACAAAAACATGATTGAAAACTTTGCTGGCAAAACAGCCGTCCTCACCGGCGCAGGCTCGGGTTTTGGCCTGGAATGTGCCCGCATAGGCGCCCGCATGGGCATGAACCTGGTGCTGGTGGACGTGCAGCAGGACGCGCTGGACGCCGCCGCTGCCGAGATGCAGGCCGCAGGCAGCCAGGTGCTGGCCCGTAAGGTGGACGTATCGAACGCCGCGCAGATGGAGCAGCTGGCCGCCGATGTGCAGCAGCGCTTTGGCGCGCCGCACCTGGTGTTCAACAACGCGGGTGTGGGCGCGGGCGGGCTGGTGTGGGAGAACTCCGTCAAGGACTGGGAATGGGTGCTGGGCGTGAACCTGTGGGGCGTGGTGCACGGTGTGCGCCTGTTCACGCCCATGATGCTGGCAGCGGCCAAGGCCGACCCGGCCTGGCGCGGCCACATCATCAACACCGCCAGCATGGCGGGCCTGCTGGCGGCGCCCAACATGGGCATCTATAACGTGAGCAAGCACGCAGTGGTCAGTCTGTCGGAGACGCTGTACCAGGATTTGTCGCTGGTCACTGACCAGATCGGCGCCAGCGTGCTGTGCCCCTTCTTTGTGCCCACCGGTATCAGCCAGAGCCACCGCAACCGGCCACAGGACATGGCGGTCGAAAAGCCCACCAAGAGCCAGCTCATCGGCCAGGCCATGAGCGACAAGGCCGTGGGCAGCGGCAAGGTAACTGCCGCCGAGGTGGCGCAAAAAGTGTTCGACGCAGCGGCCCAAGGCCAGTTCTACATCTACAGCCACCCAAAAGCGCTGGCCTCGGTGCAGACGCGCATGGAAGACGTGATGATGGGCCGCAACCCCACCGACCCGTTTGCCGCCAAGCCCGAGCTGGGCGCGCAACTGCGCGCGGCGCTGCGGGCCGATTGATGGCGCACGCGCAGGCTTTGGTGCCGAAAATATGAGAAAAATTGGCCTCTAGCGCTTATCCGGTAAGCGCTGGCAGCTATAAAAAAAGTAGTCAACACCAAGCTTGCAAGGAGGGGCCCGCACTGTGCCTGATGCCGCCCCTGGCCACGGCCATGCGCTGTTCGACACTGCCATCGGCACCTGCGGCATTGCCTGGGGCCCTGGCGGCATCGTGGCCGTGCAATTGCCCGAGGCGGATGCCGAGGCGACCCGGGCGCGTTTGCTGCGCAGCCATTCACACTGCGCGCAGTCTGGGGAGCCCCCCGCCACCGTGCGCAGTGCCATCGAAGGCATCCAGGCGCTGCTGGCGGGGCACCCCCGCGACCTGTGCGAGGTGCCGCTCGACATGTCCGGCATTTCGCCGTTTCACCAGCAGGTGTATGCCATTGCCCGGGCCATACCGCCGGGCCGCACGCGCACCTATGGCGAGGTGGCCCAACAGATCGGCAGTAAGAACCTGTTCAAAGTCTTTTTGGAGTTGCACAAGCGCCTTGCCGGGATGGGTTGCTAGGCGCGGGGCGCCGCCGATAGCCCGTGCTATCGGCAAGCGCCGCAACGCCGCAGACCGCCCGGCACGGCACTTGCCCGAAGGGTTGGAGTGAAATCGGGTGATTGGACGCCCCTGCTGCTTGCATGGGCACGAGCCCATGCGGCGCAACCGAAGCGTCCACTCATCCCGATTGCACTCCAATGCAATCTCCAAAAAGACTTTGAACAGGTTCTAAGGGCCTGTCGCGCGCCGTGGGGCAGGCGCTGGGCCTGAACCCGTTTGCGCCCGTAGTGCCGTGCCACCGGGTGCTGGCTGCGGGTGACCGGCCGGGCGGCTTTTCGGCCGGAGGCGGCGCGCTGACCAAGCTGCGCATGCTGCAGATTGAAGGCGCGTGCCCGGGTGGAACACCATCGCTGTTTGATTGGTAACTACCTGTTTAACTGGCCTGTTGCCGCCGCCTTGAAAACGATGGGTGCGCAGGAGCTGCTCTGTGCTCCTGCCTGCCATCGCACTGGCCGGGCGCAGAGCTCACGCTGGTGCGGTGGGGGCATGCTGCGGTTCATGCTGGTGTGATTCCTGTCCGTGCGCAGGCAGACGCTGTTGCATGCGTCGTGGAGCACGATTGGGAAGAAGTCATTTGGTAAATGTGTGTATGTGCAATACCGTACAGACCCGAGGGGCGCGGCATCACACATTGGCTGCTTGCCCAGCGGCGCAGGCACCACCGCGATGGTGGTGCGCCCCGCGTTCCACAAGGTGCCACCATCAAACGATCCAACTCTCCCCTTCAGAATCAGCTGCTGGCCGCTTTGCCACAGGCGGACCTGCAGCGCTGGCTGCCTCAGCTGGAGGCGGTGGAACTGGCACTGGGGCAGGTGCTGTACGAATCCGGCGCAACCATGCCGTATGTGTATTTCCCTACCAACGCCATCGTGTCGTTGCTGTACGTGCTGGAGGACGGTGCCTCGGCCGAGATTGCGGTGGTGGGCTTTGAGGGCCTGGTGGGTATCTCGATCTTCATGGGCGGTGGCACCACGCCCAGCCGTGCGGTGGTGCAAAGTGCCGGGTCGGGCTACCGCCTGCGTGCCGAGGTGATCAAGCACGAGTTCGAGCGCTCCGGGCCGGTGATGCACCTGCTGCTGCGCTACACCCAGGCGCTCATTACCCAGATGGCACAAACCGCCGTGTGCAACCGCCACCACTCGCTGGACCAGCAGCTGTGCCGCTGGCTGCTGCTGAGTCTGGACCGCCTGCAAAGCAACCAGCTGGTGATGACGCAGGAGCTGATTGCCAACATGCTGGGCGTGCGGCGCGAGGGCGTGACCGAAGCGGCCCTCAAACTGCAGCGCGCGGGGCTCATCAGCTATGCCCGCGGCCACATCAATGTGCTGGATCGACCGGGCCTGGAAGGGCGCACCTGCGAGTGCTACGACGTCGTCAAGAAGGAGTACGACCGGTTGCTGCCCGAGGGCGTTGCAAGTTAGCCTGCCGCGCGCGGCGCGCTGTGTGCGCTGGCAGACAGTCACGGTGCAAAGGGGCGCCCACACTGCGCCCAGACCTGTGCTGGGCGAGCCCCTGCGAGGTTGTCATGACGCCCCCGCTTTTCAGTGCGGCGCTGGCCGACCCCTGGAACTCCCTGATGCACCGCCCCGAAAACATCCTTCTTCAACAGTTGTCTCCTGCTGCGCGCCAGCAGCTGCTGGACCATTGCGAGCCGTTCGAGCTGGTGCTTTCCGCAGAGTTGAGCGTGCGGGGCCAGCCGCTGGAACATGCCCACTTTCCCGTGGAAGGCTTCCTGTCTCTGGTGATCGATGTGGACAGCCACCCCCCGCTTGAAGTCGGCATGGTGGGAGCCGAGGCCATGCTGGGCTCGGAGCTGATCCTGGGCTTGGCTCCCACACCCTGGCGGGCGCTGGTGCAGGGGGCTGGATCAAGCTGGCGCATCGGCGCCCGGCAGCTGCGGGTACAGGTTCAAGCGATTCCCGAGCTGGAAGCCTTGCTCCAGGCCTGTCTGCTGGCGCGCCTGCACCAGCAGACGCTGGCGGCAGCGTGCCAGCGCTACCACCCGATTGCGCCGCGCCTGGCGCGCTGGCTGTTGATGAGCCAGGACCGATCGCGTTCGGAGTGTTTTCACGTGACCCAGGAGTTCATGGCGCTGATGCTGGGCGTGCGCAGGGTGGGCGTTACGGAGGCGGCCAGCCATTTTCAGGACAGCGGGCTGATTACCTACCACCGTGGCGAGTTGACGGTGCGTGACCGTCAGGCGCTGGAGGCCCAGGCCTGCAGCTGCTACGCAGCTGACAAGCAGATCTACCAGCGGTTGATGACGGCCAAGCGCTGACGCACGGTGCACCCGGTGGTCGATGGCCCCGAAGCAGTCTATGGCTTGATCAACAGCTCATCCTGAATGCTGCGAATGCCCAGCACTCGGTGTGCCATTCCAACCCAGCGGGACGGGCGGTGCGCCTTCTCTGGGGTGACCGAGTTGTCTGCGGAGAGCGGATGACTCACCGAGATCACCGGGGTGGGGGTGTTTGAAGGCTGCCCCCCTCGGCCCGATCGCTCAACGGGCGGAATTTGGCCCGGGGGGCGTGTGGCCGTCAGGCCGCCCGGGTCGACGCTGTAGGCCTTCTCGGTGGTTTCAGCGGCGGCCAAGCCCGAGGAGAACATGAAGCTGTCCACAGAATTCACCCCTGGAACGGTTTGCGCCACAAACACGGCCAGATCGATCTGCGTGGTGTTCACCGCCATGCCGCTGAGCAAAACCACCCCCTCGTGCGTTTCAATGCCGATGTTGAAGCTGTTCACCACTGGCGAGCGCAGGAGTGCGGCACGGACGCGGGATGTCAGCACACTGTCGTCCACGTAGGCCGTCGGGGAGGGCTTTGCCGGTACCTTCGGTGTGGCCATCTCGATGCGCTTGCATCCCTGCGGCGACATCACAGCAAGCGCCCCCAACAGGGCGCCTGAAAGTTGGCGGGGTGTGGGATGGCGCATGAAACAGTCCTTTGGAAGGCGGTCACCCTGGTGGTGGCCGGTGCTTGTACTGTTCCACGGCGCGCGGCGGTGGTCTGTTCGTAACCGCACCCATGTGGCGTTTTTACTTTGGAGCAGCGGGCTTCGGGGTCATGCGGTTTCGCCGTAAAACGCAAACCCGCGCCGCTCGCGCTTGGCCGCGTACATGGCTGCATCCGCGCAGGCCAGCAGGTCCTTGGCCACCGTGCCGTGCTGGGGGCACATGGCTACGCCGATGCTGGGGCGCACCAGCAATTGCAGGTCGGCGACCTTCATGGGACGGGAGACGGCGCCCAGCAACTTGGTGCACAGCTGGCGCAGCGGTACGGCGTCGGCCACACCATGCAGCAGGCATGCGAATTCGTCGCCACCCAGACGCACCACCAGGTCACCTTGCCGCACCGCTGCACTCAGCCGTGCGGCGGTGATGCGCAGCACCTCGTCGCCCACACCGTGTCCATGGGTGTCGTTCACAGCCTTGAAGTGGTCCAGGTCGATATAGATCACCGCAGGCCCTGGGTGGTCGGGCCCGCGTTGCGCCAGGGCGTGTCCCAGTTGCTGCAGCAGGTGGCGGCGGTTGGGCAGGGAGGTCAGCTCATCGTGCATGGCCAGGTGGCGCGCCTGGCGCTCACCACCGCGCACACAGGCCAGGTCGGCTTCGGCCTGGGCGAGGGCCTTGCGGGTTCCATGGATGGCACGCTCCAGCTCCTGCCGCTGGGCGGTCTCCCGTTGGAGGGCCTGGTGCATATCCTCCAGCGCGGCGACACAGTCTGGCATTGTGAAGCCGGCGCCGGGCCTTGAATGCAGGGCGTGCGCCGGGTAAGGCACATGCGTTGGAGCCTGAGTTGCCCAGGGGCGCACCCACTGCGCAAGCACGGCGCGGGTGATATGGTTCCAGCGCTGCAGTTGCGCAGTGGATGGCCAGGAGGTGGTGAGGGCCTTGCCCCACAGGAACTGTTTTTGGTGGTTACCCATATGCCGAGCCCTGTTGCGCCTCCCCCTTCCATGGGGGCGGCTCGCCTTGCGGCGTGTTGTCAGGGTGCGTGGCCCTGTTGCGCAGAGTCTGGAAGGTTGCAAGCCGTGCCACTGTCTGGCAACGCACATAGCTGGGCGCGTGCGACCTGTGGGCTTTGCATGCTGCAGGCTGCACCCAGAACGAAGTGGTGTCCTGTTGCCGGTGTTACATTCAGTTTTATCGCTCGGAGGCTGTCGGACTTGGACGTCATCGGCTGCAAATCGGCCGCAGCGGTCCGTTTTTCACCGTCCTTTTGCCTCATAGCTGGCTATGGAGCTATCGACGCTTCAAGTCCGACAGTCTCCTGAAAGCACCTGTTTGAGCCTCTGGCCAGGAGTCCTCCCATGTCCCCAGAACGCCAACGGCTGGTCCGCCTGCTGTTCGACGAATACATCGAGATGTATGCCGCACGGGATGCGAGGCTGGTCACCCGCTTCAGCGACAACTTCAGCGGCTTTGCGGGCAGCAGCGACCAGCTGATCAAGAGCCGTAGCGACTGGGTGGACGTCACCTTGCAGGACTTTGCCCAGGTGCCCGGGCGCATCGGCATTGACGTGGTGGACCTCTTCCCCCAGGAGCTGAGCGATGACGTGGTGGCTGGCACCGCGTTTTTCCACATCCACCTGCCCATGCCTGACGTAGTGTTTGCCCGCGAGACCGTGCGGCTGGTGCTGGTGTTTCGCCATGAGGGCGGCGACTGGAAGATTGCGCACAGCAGCTTTTCCATCCCCTACGGCCTGGCGCGTGAAGGCGAGGTGTTTCCGGTAGGCCGCCTGCAGCAGCGCAACCTGGAGCTAGAGGCCCTGGTGGAGGAGCGCACCCAGGCCCTGGCCGAGGCGAACCAGCGCCTGCAGTTGATCAGCAACACCGACGGGCTCACCGGCATTGCCAACCGTCGGCATTTTGACCAGACCCTGGCGCATGAATGGGCGCGGGCCCAACGGGCGCGCACGCCGCTCTCGCTCATCATGCTGGACGTGGACGTGTTCAAGCACTTCAATGACCACTACGGCCACCTGGCCGGAGACAAATGCCTGCAGACCCTGGCCCTGACCCTGGCGCAAACGGGCGGGCGCCGCGATGGCGACCTGGTGGCGCGCTTTGGCGGCGAGGAGTTTGTGGCGCTGCTCCCCGCCTCCGACGCGCCGGCGGCCCTGGAAGTGGCGCGCAAGATCCAGCACGCCATGCAGTCGCTGGCCCTGCCGCACTATGGCGCCCCGTTTGGCATAGTGACGGTGAGCTTTGGCGTGGCCACTGTGGTGCCGGAGCGTGATCAGGCCCCCGAAGAACTCGTGCGCCGCGCCGACCGTGCGATGTACCAGGCAAAGCAGTCTGGCCGCAACTGCATTGTGGTGGCGCCTGACTGAAGCCTGCGGGCATCCGCGCTGCGCCAGCCGCAGCGGCTGTTCATTCAGGGTTTACCCGAATGAAACGCGCCGAAGTGGCGACAATGGACGGCTATGCAATTTTCCCGTTTTCTCAAAATGGCCCTCATCCTGGGCCTGCTCTCGGCCATCGGGCCGTTTGCCATCGACATGTACCTGCCCGCTCTGCCCGACATTGGCGCCAGTCTGGGGGCATCTGTGGGCGCCGTGCAGTGGAGCCTGACGGCGTTTTTCCTGGCGCTCGGTGTCGGCCAGCTGTTTTATGGCCCCATTTCCGACATGGTGGGGCGCAAGCCGCCGCTGTACTTTGGCCTGGGCGTGTTCACGCTGGCCAGTGTGGGCTGCGCGCTGGCGACAGACATCGAAACGCTGGTGGCCCTGCGTTTCGTACAGGGGCTGGGGGCGGCGGCGGGCATGGCCATACCGCGCGCGGTGGTGCGCGACCTGCACACGGGCACCGAAGCGGCGCGCCTGATGTCGCTGCTGATGCTGGTGTTCAGCGTGTCACCCATCCTGGCGCCGCTCGCAGGCAGCGGGGTGATTGCGCTGACCGGCTGGCGCGGTGTGTTCTGGGTGGTGGCCGTGGCCGCCGTGGCGGGGCTGGCGCTGGTGTGGGGGAGCCTGCGGGAGACGCGCCCTGCGGCCGACCGCGTGGAAAGCAGCCTGGGTGGAGCCCTGCGCGCCTATGCATTGCTACTGCGCGACGGGCACTATTTGGGCCTGGTGTTCATAGGCGGCTGCGCCATGGCCGGTTTTTTTGTGTATCTGGCGGGCTCGCCCTTTGTGCTCATCAACCACTATGGGCTTACGCCCACGCAGTACAGCCTGGCTTTTGGGGTTAACGCGGCGGCGTTCATCGGCGCCTCCCAGTTCACCGCCACGCTGGGTGGGCGCTTTGGCATGGTGCGGGTGGTAAAGGCGGCGGCCACGGCCTCGGGCGCGGTGATGGCGTCGTTGCTGCTGTACTACCTGGCGGGCGGTGATGATTTGGCGGTGCTGATCGGCTTGTACTTTGGTGCCAGCGCGCTCATGGGGCTGGTGATACCCACCACCTCGGTGCTGGCGCTGGAAAAGCATGGCGCGATCGCCGGCACGGCATCCGCCCTGCTGGGCACCCTGCAGATGCTGACCGGCGCAGCCGCCATGGGCGTTGTCGGCCTGTTTGCCAATGGCAAACCGCTGCCCATGGTGGTGGGCATGGCCACTGGCGCGTTGTTGGGGGTGGTGCTGTGCTGGATCACCCTCGCACGCGACCCGGCCCGGCGCACGGTCGCGACGCACAAGGCATCTTGATGCCTTCACTATTTATTTGATAGCTGCTGGCGCTTATCCATCAAGCGTCGGAGGCCTTTTTGGCACTTGTTTGGTACGGTGTTGGCCGCATCAACCCCTGCGTAACCCGCCGCCGGGGCGGGGTGCCAGCGCGTGGATCAGGGCCGGCACCTGGGCCGAAAGCTCCCGTGCCAGGTACCCAAGGCTGCCCTGGTCCTGCGCCAGCGCAATGCCGGCCCGTGCATGCAGCCAAACGCCCCAGGCGCATGCGTGCAGGGGGGCGGCGCCGCGCGCGGCCAGTCCACCGATCAGCCCGGCCAGCGTGTCGCCGGAGCCCGAGGTGGCCAGGCCGGGTGTTCCGCCTGCAAAACGCAGAGCGGTTCCATCGGGCTGCGCAATGAAGGTGGTGCTGCCCTTGAGGGCAACACAAGCGCCCCAGCGCCGGGCGCCAGCCAACGCGGCCTGAAGCGGTTGCGCCAGTACGGCCTCTTTGGTGTCGCCGGTCAGGTGGGCCATTTCGCCGGCGTGCGGCGTCATCACCACGGGTTGTGTGAGCGGCAGGGCGTCGCGCACCACCGACATCGCAAGTGCATCAAGCACCACCGTGCTCTGCCGAAACAGCGGCAGCATTGCGCGCACGAACGCCACGCTGCGGGCCTCGTCCAGCATGCCCGGGCCCAGCACCACGGCGCTCACGCGATCGGCCAGAGGGCCCAGACGCTCGCAGTCGCGCGCAGCAAACCCGCCAGCGCGGGTTTCGGCCAGGCCCATCACGCGCGCTTCCGGTATGGCCAGTGCCAGGCCTTGCGCCACCCGCTCGGGCGCCGCCACCGTCAGCTTGCCAGCGCCGGCGCGCAGGGCCGCAACGGCAGCCAACAGCGCTGCGCCGGGCATCTCGTGGCTGCCGGCCACCACCAGCACATGGCCGCGCTGCTCCTTGTCGGCATCGTCGCCGGGCGCCGGCAATGGCCAGCGGCGCAGCAAGGCCTCGGTCAAGGCCCGGGGGCGGGGTGTGCGTGGGGCGGGGGAGGCCATGCGTCAAGGCTTGGGAGCAGCCGCGGCGTCGGGCTCGCGCGTCACGGGGGTGCGGGTATTGCGCAGCGGCGCCAGAAAGTTTGCCTGCACCAGCTGCATGCCTGCATCGGCGCGCCCCTCGGCAGTGCGGAGGGCGCGGTAAGTGGTGACGGCGCAGTTGGGTACGTCGCCCTGGCGGTCGATGTCCAGAATCTGCTGCTCGTCCATCTGCTCGATCAAGTAGCGCACACAGTTGACGATGACCTGGTGCGCCACGATGAGTACGCGCTGCCCTGCGTATTCGCGCGTCACCATTTCCTGCAGGCTGCGCAGGCGCAGGATCACGTCGCACCAGCTCTCGCCACCGGGTGGCCTGAAGTAAAACTTGCCCACATGGGCCCGCTGTTCGGCCAGCTGGGCATGGTGTTGTTCGATGCCCCACTTGGTGAGCCGGTCCAGAATGCCGAACTCCTTTTCGCGCAGCCGCTCGTCCAGGCGCAGCGTTACGTGCTCCAGGCGGCTGTGCTGCGCCACCAGCCTCGCTGTCTGCACGGCGCGCACGTACGGCGAACACAAAATCACCTGCGGCTGTTCGTGCACCAGCGCCTGGCCAAACCATTCGCCCAGTGCAGCCGACTGCTGCTCCCCCAGTTCTGACAGCGGCACATCGATGTCGCGCCATGCGATGTCAATGGTGTGATGCCGTGCAAGCTCGGCTGCATCGCGCGCCACATTGCCTGCGCTTTGGCCGTGGCGCACCACCCACAGCATGTCGGGCCAGCGGGTTTCCATGGCGTCGGATCAGCTGCCAGATTTGCCGGCGCGCCCCGCAGGACGGGGCAAACCACCCGCTGCCGACGCCACGCGCGCAAGCTTGCTTGCGACCCCGTCGCGCCCCGACGCGGCACGGGCAATCAATGCGCCACCGACTGCGCGGCCGAGCAAGCGCCCCACCAGGCCCCGGCTGCGGCCGGCCCGGCGCATTAGCAGTACACCGGCGCCCAGCACCAACCAGTGCTCACCGACGAAACCGGGGCGTGCGTCGTCCCACTGTTTGATATCTTGAATTTTTTGAGGCAGGTTCATGGCAATACACCCAAGTGAATCTGTTGCCATGGTGCCGGGACGCGCTTGCCGGCGATGTCGGCGCGCCGTTTCGGCGAGCGTGATCCGCGTCCTACACGCGGAGTTCAGCGCCCCGCTGCAGTGGCGGCCGCAACGGCCTCGGCCAGGGCACGCACCGTGCGCGGCGCGCAACCCTCGGCGTGGTTGCTGATCGCCACATACGCGTTCTGCCCCCGCCGGGTGACGCCCGCAACCACGCTGGCCAGCTCGGCGCGGGTGGGCAGGTCAGGGTGTTGCAGGCGGTCATAGGGGGTGTACAGGCGCTCGGCCTCTTCATATCCATACGGGCCATGCACGGGGTTGAGGTTCCAGCGGCACACGAGCGGGCCGGGCCACAGCGCGCGCAGCAGGGGCAGCTGTTGCGGCAGCGGGGGCATCTTGGCATGCAGGCCCAGGCAGTAGGTGGCGCCGGTCTCGCGCAGCACCGCCGCAAAGTCGGGGGTCAGCCATTCGGGGTCGCGCACCTCCACAGCGATCACGCCATCGGGTGCCAGCCGCGTCAGTGCGGGCTGTACGAGCAGCATGGCGCGCAGGCGATCCAGCAGCAGGGGCATGCGGTCCAGCTGCGCCAGCGGCAGGGGGCTGAGCTGAAACACCAGCGCGCCCAGCTTGTGCCCCAGGCCTTGCAGCGCGGGCTCCACGAACTCGCTGCGCGCCAGTTCGGGGCTCAAAAATACCGGGTTGGCCTGGCGGCCCCGGCCGACTTCGCTGCGCACCAGGGCGTCCGTGACCACACTGGGTGCCTTCACCACAAACCGGAAGTCGTCGGGCACCTGCGAGGCATAGCGTTCGTACTCGCTGACGGTGAGCGGGCGGTAAAAGCTGCGGTCGATGCTCACCGTGCGCATCAACGGGTGCTGGGCATACACCGCCAGGCCCTGTTTGGACAGCTGCGTCTCGGAATGCTCGCCCTCCCACACCAGCCCTTGCCAGCCCGGGTAGCTCCAGCTGGACGTGCCCAGGCGCAGCCGTGGGGGCAGGGCGGCTGCCAGCGCACGAAGTGCATCGTCGGGCGTGATGGCGGTGACCTGGCCAGAGCGTTTGCGCCGGGCAGGCGCTTTGGCCAGATCAGCAGCTTCAGCTTCAGCCTCAGCGGCATCGGCCTGGGCGGGCAGGATGGGCCGCCGCTCGGGTGCAGGGGGCCTCGGGACATCGGTGCCGAACAGGTCGTCTTGCATGCGGTGCGTTGCGATAGGTCAGGGGGCGGGGCAGCGCAGCGTTACAGCCCGGAGAACAGCCCGCCTTCGTTCAACAGCTCGTACGTGATCTCCGGCCGCTGGTCCATGCCCTTCTTGATGGCGGCCGGGATGGCCTGGCGTGTCTTGCGGCACAGGCCCCGCTGCTCATGGACCAGGATGGTGATGCCGCGCAGCGTGCGCACCTCATTCGGGCTGGGTGCAATGGTCAGGCGCAAGCCCAGTTGCTGCTCCATGCGGTCTTGCAGGCGCCGCAGGTCGGCAAGGCTGGTGATGTTCTCCAGCCGCTGCAGCAGCTTTTTCTCCTCGGCCTGGGTGAGCTGCAGGATGCGGGCATCAACGTCGGCGTTCGGGGATTGCAGCAGCGCATCCCGGTCGCAGACACAGGCGCCCGGCGGGCATTCCGTGCGGATGGGGAAAGGCAGGGGCTGCATGGAGGGGTACAAGCGGGTGGGTCCTGAAGGCTTGGGCTGTGCATTCTAGACAGCGCGGCCTGCTTTCGGGGCGGGGCGGCGATGGTCGCAAGCGCTGTGGCAAACTCCCGCGCTTCGCGTTTTTGTTCGTTTTGACTGAGTCTCAGAGAGTTTGCCCACACATGCAGCAGATCATCCGGCAGTTGGCCGCAGAAATCAGGGTTAGTGAACAACAGGTGCGCGCAGCCGTGGAGCTGCTGGATGGCGGCGCTACGGTGCCGTTCATCGCCCGCTATCGCAAGGAAGTGACGGGTGGACTGGACGACATCCAGCTGCGCGAGCTGGAGGCGCGCCTGTCGTACCTGCGCGAGCTGGACGACCGCCGCGTGGCCGTGCTCAAGGCCATTGACGAGCAAGGCAAACTGACCGACGCGCTGCGCGCCTCCATCGCCGCTGCTCCAACGAAGCAGGAGCTGGAAGACATTTACCTGCCCTTCAAACAAAAGCGCCGAACCAAGGGACAGATCGCGCGCGAGTTCGGTATCGAGCCGCTGGCCGACAAGCTGTTTGCCGATCCTGCGCTGGACCCTGCTGTAGAGGCCGCCGCGTTCACCAAGCCGCCCGAAGTGCTGGACGATGGCAAGCCGGGTGCAGACTTCTCCACCGTGCCCGCTGTGCTCGATGGCGTGCGCGACATCCTCAGCGAGCGCTGGGCCGAAGACCCGGCACTGGTGCAAAACCTGCGCGAATGGCTGTGGGCCGAGGGGCTGCTGCGCAGCAAGAAGGTCGAATCCAAGAACGAGAACGACCCCGAGGTCTCCAAGTTCCGCGACTACTTCGACTACGACGAGCCCATTGGCCGCGTGCCATCCCACCGTGCCTTGGCTGTGTTCCGCGGGCGCGGGCTGGAGATCCTGGAAGCCAAGCTGGTGCTTCCCGTCGAGCCGGAGCCCGGCAAGCCCAGCCTCGCCGAAGGCAAGATCGCCCTGCACCTGGGCTGGAGCCACCAGGGCCGCAAGGCCGATGACCTCATCCGTAAATGCGTGGCCTGGACCTGGCGCGTCAAGCTGAGCCTTTCGACCGAGCGCGACCTGTTTGCCCGCCTGCGCGACGACGCAGAAAAGGTGGCGATCAAGGTGTTTGCCGACAACCTTCGCGACCTGCTGCTGGCCGCGCCCGCTGGCCCGCGTGTGGTGATGGGCTTGGACCCGGGCATCCGCACGGGCGTGAAGGTGGCCGTGGTGGACACCACGGGCAAACTGGTGGAGACCGCTACGGTGTACCCGCACGAGCCCAAGCGCGACTGGGACGGCTCGCTGTTCACCCTGGCCAAGCTGGTGGAAAAGCACGGTGTGAACCTGATTGCAATTGGCAACGGCACAGCCAGCCGCGAGACCGACAAGCTGGCCGCTGACCTCATCAAGATGGCCGCCAAGGTGGGCCACGCCATTGAGAAGGTGGTGGTGAGCGAGGCCGGTGCCTCGGTGTACTCCGCCAGCGAATACGCCTCGCAAGAGATGCCCGATGTGGACGTGAGCCTGCGCGGCGCCGCCTCCATCGCCCGCCGCCTGCAGGACCCGCTGGCCGAGCTGGTCAAGATCGACCCCAAGAGCATCGGCGTGGGCCAGTACCAGCACGACGTGAACCAGAGCGAGCTGGCGCGCACCCTTGGCACGGTGGTGGAAGACTGCGTGAACTCGGTGGGCGTGGACCTGAATACGGCCAGCGTGCCGCTTTTGAGCCGCGTATCGGGTCTGTCGGGCAGCGTGGCCAAGGCCGTGGTGCGCTGGCGCGAGGCCAATGGCGCGTTCAAGAGCCGCAAGCAGCTGATGGACGTGGCGGGCCTGGGCGCCAAGACCTTTGAGCAAAGCGCGGGCTTCTTGCGCATTCGCGATGGCGAGAACCCGCTCGACATGACCGGCGTGCACCCCGAGACCTACCCTGTGGTCGAGCAGATCATGGAAAAGACCGGCAAGCCCGTGGCCGAGCTCATGGGCCGCGCCGACATGCTCAAGACCCTGAAGCCCGAGCTGTTTGCGAACGAAAAATTCGGCGTCATCACCGTCAGGGACATCCTGGCCGAGCTGGAAAAGCCCGGCCGCGACCCGCGCCCGGACTTCAAGGTGGCGCGCTTCAACGACGGCGTGGAGGACATCAAGGACCTGAAGGAAGGCATGATCCTGGAGGGCACGGTGAGCAACGTGGCCCAGTTCGGCGCCTTCATCGACCTGGGCGTGCACCAGGATGGCCTGGTGCATGTGAGCCAGCTGGCGCACAAGTTTGTGAACGATGCGCGCGAAGTGGTCAAGACCGGCGACATCGTCAAGGTCAAGGTCATGGAGGTGGACGTGGAGAGGAAGCGCATCGGCCTGTCGATGAAGCTGGGGGATGCACCACCACGCCAGGGCGGTGAACGGGGCGCGCTGCGCGATAACCGGTTTGAAGGCGCAGGCAGAGGCTATGCGCAACCCCAGCGCCGGGGGCCCGAGCCTGTGCAGCAGTCGGCCATGGCGTCGGCTTTTGCGAAGTTGCAACAGGCGAAGAACCGATAGTGACGGTGGGGTGTGGGGGCCATAATCGCCGCACCTTAACCCCCGCGCCCACACCCCATGGAGTTGAACGCACTGCTGGCCGAACCCGTGGCCCTGCCCAGCCTTCCGCGCGCCGTGGCGCTGCTGATGAGCGAGCTGGCCCATGAAGAGCCCAGCCTGCGCCGCCTGAACAAGCTCTTTGGCTCGGATCCGGCACTCGCCGGGCGGCTGCTGGAGCTGGCCAACTCCCACACGTTCCAGGTGCCCCGGCAGATTGCCAACATCCCCGAGGCGCTGGCCTTGCTGGGGACGGCCCAGGTGCGTTCGCTGGTCACCACGGCGCCGCTGGGTACCACCTCGCGTTCGGTGCCCGGGGTCAACATGCAGCAGTTCTGGCGCTACAGCCTCAACACGGCCAAGCTCGCGCGGTCCCTGGCAGGGCTGACGCTGCAAAACCAGACGACTGCCTACACGGCGGGGCTGCTGCACGCGCTGGGTGAGCTGGTGATCCACCTGGCCGATCCGGAAAAAGCCCAGTCGGTCAACACGCTGGTGGCCCCGTTCGACATGCGGCGGGGCAAGATCGAACAACGCATCTTTGGCTACAGCTTCGGCCATGTCACCGCCGGCCTGGCCCGCCGCTGGCGCCTGCCGGAAGTGCTGGTGGACGCCATGCAGCACCAGGGGGCACCGTTTGACAACAATGCCTACGAGCCCCTGGCGGGTGTCATCCACCTCGCCGCCTGGCGCGCCCGCGCCCGTGAGGCCGAGCTGGGCGAGAAGGAGCTGGCGGTTTCCTTCCCGGCAGAGGTGGGGCTGCCTCTGGGCCTGGACATCGACATGGTGCTTCAGCAAGACCCGATTGACTGGACGGCCAAACCGGAAGTCGCAGACTACGTGGTGTGAGCCGGGCAGGGGGTGCGAGTGCAGCCCTGCCTGGGCCATGCCACAGCACAGCACGGCGCCGTGCACTGCGACAATGCCGCCCATGAAAGCCCTGCGCATCCATGCCGGCCCCGTCGCCCGCCAGCACCTTGAACAACGCGGCCTGCAGCCGTCTGATGTGGCGGTCATCCCTGCCGCCGCCGGCGGGCCCAAAGGCCTCATCCTCGGACCGCTCGACCGGTTCATCTTTGGCGACTGGCTGCCGCGCTCGCAACAGCCGGTTCATCTGGTGGGCGCTTCGATTGGCGCATGGCGCATGGCCACGGCGTGCCTGGATGCGTCCGTGGCGGCGTTTGAGCGCCTGGAGCACGACTACATCCACCAGGACTACGAGCTTCCTCCCGGCAAGACGCGCCCCACGGCGGCCCATGTCAGCGAGCGATTCGGGCAGAACCTGGAGGCGTTCTATGGCGGGCGTGTCGGCGAGGTGCTGAACCACTCCCGTTACCACCTGCACATCGTCACGTCGCGCGGGCGGCATTTGCTGGGCCGCGAACACCGTGTCGCCACGCCCCTGGGCTATCTGGGCGCTTTTCTCACCAACACCGTGCACCGCAAGGCCATGGGCGCCTGGCTGGAGCGCGTGGTGTTTTCCTCCGCCGGTGCGGCCTTGCCATTTGCCACCACCGACTACCGCACCCGTCAGGTCGGGCTCACGGCGGACAACTTCATGCAGGCCCTGCAAGCGAGCTGCTCCATTCCGTTTGTGCTGCAGGCCGTACACAACATCCCGGGAGCGCCGCCCGGCGCGTACTGGGACGGGGGCATTACCGACTATCACCTGCACCTGGCCTACGGAAAGCAGCATGGTGAAAGTGCAAAAATGATAGCTGCAAGCGCTTATCCATCAAGCGCTGAAGGCAAAAATGACCTGAAATTGGGAGCCGCAAGCGCAATGGGCAGCCTCGTGCTGTACCCCCACTTCCAGCACCGCGTGGTGCCCGGCTGGCTCGACAAAAGCCTCAAGTGGCGCCACAAATCCACCGCTGCACTCGACAGCATGGTGGTGTTGTCCCCATGTCCTGACTGGGTACGCACCCTGCCTAATGGCAAACTTCCCGACCGCAACGATTTCACCCACTACGGCGCCGATAGCGCGTCCCGCGCCAAGGCATGGCGGGCGGCGACACGGGCCAGCCAGCAGTTGGCACAGGAATGGGCGGAGTGGCTGGAGCGGCCGGATATGAAGGCTGTTGACCCGCTGTAATTGCCGGCGTCAGAGTGAAGCAGGCCGCTTGGCTGCCGTCTGAATGACCTTGGAGGCGTGGCGGGCGCTGTGCTCGCGCGCCCACGCCAGCACCTCGTGCGCTGGCATGGGTCGGGCAATCCCGAACCCCTGCGCGCGCTCGCAGCCGAGATCCAGCAGTTTCGCGGCTTGCTGGGGTGTCTCCACGCCCTCAGCCACCACATGCCGCCCGAAGGCTCCCGCCAGCGCGATGATGGCGCTGACCAGCGTGAGATCGTCCCCGTCTTCCAGAATGCCCTGCACGAAAGTCTGGTCGATCTTGATCGTGTCCGCCCGCAGGCGCTTGAGGTAAGAAAGCGATGAATAGCCGGTGCCGAAGTCATCCAGGGCAAACCGGACTCCAAGCGCCTGGCAGCTTTGCATCATGTGGCGCATGTACTGCATGTCCTGCAGGGCGGCGGATTCCAGGATTTCCAGTTCCAGCCGGGACGGCGAGACTTCGGGGCAGGTCTGCAGGATGTCCTTGAGCCGTTCCACAAAGTTGACCTTGTGAAAGTGCGTGGCGGCGATGTTCACGCTGACCTCCCAGAGCATGCCTGCATCGGTCCACTGCCGCATCTGGGCAAGGGCTTGGCGCAGAACCCATTCGCCCAGCTCCACCTGGAGTTCTACGTCCTCGATCAGCGGCAATACGTGCTGCGGCCCCACCAGACCATGCTCGGGGTGCTGCCAGCGCAGCAGGGCTTCAAGGCCCAGGATCTCGCCGGTGCGCAGGTTGACTTTGGGTTGGTAGTGCAGCACCAGCTCGCCGGCGTGCAGTGCGCGCGCCACGCCCGTCTGGCGGGTGTGCTGGGTTTGTACGGCGTGGTCGTGCTGCACATCGAACACGTGCAGCTGATTGCGGCCAAAGCTCTTGGCCTGGCACATGGCCTGGTCGGCGTGGCGCAGCAGGGTGTCGGGGTTGGCGTCGTCCTGCGGAAACACGGCAATGCCCACGCTCACCGTGGTGTGCAGAAGTCGGTCGTCGATGGCATAGGGGGCGGCGAGCTGTTCCATCAGCATGGCCACGCGCGCCTCGACGGCGGCCACGTCGGGCAGTGCGCCGAGCAGCAGCACGAATTCGTCGCCCCCCATCCGGGCGGTCACATCCGGCGGCGAGAGGAAGGCCTCCAGTCGTCGCGCGGTTTCCTTGAGCAGGCGGTCTCCCACGCGGTTGCCGTGGGTGTCATTGACCACCTGGAAGTGGTCGATGTCCAGCATGCAAACCGCCAGCAGCGAACCCTGTTGACGCGCCACGAAAATGGCATGGGTCAGGCGCTCGGCCAGTGCGGCCCGGTTATAGAGGCCTGTGAGCGCGTCATGCCGGGCGTGCCACGAGATCTGGTGGCGCAGGTTGCGGGTTTCGGTGACGTCGCGGAAAACCAGCACACAGCCCACGGCTTCGCTGGTGCCCTTGCGGATCGCTGATGCCGTGTATTCGATCGCATAGCGCTCGCCGGACCGGTGGATCAGCACTTCGTGGGTGGTCGGCTGCAGGGCGCCGGTCACGGTGTCGCGCCCCGCCATGGCGCTGGCGCTCAGGCTGCCCTGGTCTTCGTGGAGGCGAAAGACATCGTCGAGCTGCCGTCCCAGGGCCTGGTCGGCGGTGAAACCGGTCATGAGCTGGGCGGCCTCGTTGATGGTTTCGATACGCCCATGGAGGTCGGTGGTGATGACGCCGTCGCCGATGGAAGCCAGGGTGACTTCAGCCCGTTCCTTTTCGGCGCGCAGGGCCTCCTGGGCCCGCTTGCGGTCGGTCACGTCGACCAGGGTGCCGATCGTGCCGCCCAGCTTGCCCCGCGTGGTGGTAAACGGCGCCTCGAAATACGCCATGTCCCTGGGGGCCTGCTGGTGCGGCGGGTAGATGCGGATTTCGTTGTCCTGCGCCTGGGCGATCTGCGAAGAGCGTTCAGGCGAGAGCTCCGGCGGATAGGCCATGCTGGACGATTGCGCATTGCCCGGACCCGCGGGCACATGGAACAGCTGCTTCCAGGCGCGGTTGACGTCCAGGTAGGCGCCATCGGCATCGCGCACAAATACCGGCAGCGGCAGGGCATCAATCAGTTGGCGGGTGAAGTGCAGTTGCTCGCTTTGCTGCTGCTGGGTTTCACGCAGCGACAGGACCAGAGACTGGATTTTGCCCGCCATGTCGTTGAACGCGGCGGCCATCGCCCGCGACTCCAGCGTGCCGGTCATTTGCATACGCGTGTCCAGGCGGCCCTGGCGGAAAGCGTCGGTCGCCTCGGTCAGGCGGCGCAATGTGCGCGCATTGGCGCGCAGCAGCAGCGTGAGCAGAAACAGGATGGTGAAGATATTGATCGCGGAGATGCGCCCCTGGACCACCACGGTTTTCCACACCTGGTTGATCAGTGGCGCGGCCTGCAACGTCACGGTGAGGCGCGCCGATTGACCGCCGGGCAGGCCGTGCCCGAACTGCTGGGTGGGCGGATCGATGTCTACCCAGCCGGTGAACCAGTCGGGTGCTGCCGGGAGTGATCGCGGCACCGTAGCCACGCTGGCGGGTGCGCCCGGCAGCTGCCAGGACAGCGATTCAACAACCGGGCCAAACCGCACCAGTGCGTCGTTCAGAAGCCGATCTCGTGCTGCGTTGTCTGAAGGTGGAAGGTCTGCCAGCGATGGCATTAGGGCATCGCCCACACGGCGCAGTTCGCTGCTGGCGTGGCGACGGACTTCGTCGGTCTCCGTGGCGACCAGGTAGTGATAGCGCACAGCACTGACCAAAAGGATGATGAGCACGATGGCGCCATAGAGCCGGGGATAGGTACCCCGCAGGAGCCACGTGCTGAGTTTTCCGATGCGCATGAACGGCCGCCCTTCCCCCCCCCACCCCAGGGTAAGAATTTGTTTAATTAATTAATTATTGTGTGGCGGAGTCTAGCGCGTTGCGCGCCACGGCCTTGAGCCGGGTGGGGCTTTTTTGCGGCCCGGTCGGCCACCGACGGTATGGGCGGCGCTGGAATGCGCGCCAGGTTTGCGCGCAGCCGACCCCAACCACACGCAGGGTCGTTGGCGTCGGCTACGAGTGGGGGGGCACTACAGCGACTGGCTGAGGATGTCCCGGTATTCCTGCGGCGTGGCGACGCGGGGATTGGTCTTGTGGCAATGATCGGCCATGGCGCCCTTGATGATGTCGTCGAACATCGCTTCAGTCACGCCCATGGCGGCCAGACCGGTGGGCAGGCCCAGGCGCGCATTCATGTCCCGGATGGCTTCGGGGATGTCGCCCGCACTGCCCAGCCCCATGGCGTGCGCCATGCGCTCCATGCGCTTTTCCTTTTGCACGGATTCGGCCGCTGCATTGAAGCGGATGACAGCGGGCAGGAACATCGCGTTGAGAGTGCCATGGTGCAGGCGCGGGTTCACGCCGCCCAGGCTGTGGCTCAGCGAATGCACCGCGCCCAGGCCCTTCTGGAAGGCCATGGCGCCCTGCATGCTGGCACTCATCATGTGCAGGCGTGCGTCGCGGTCGCTGCCGTTCTGGGTGGCTTGTGCGATGTGGGCCCAGCCGCGCGTGAGGCCGTCCAGTGCAATGCCGTCGGCTGGCGGGTTGAACGCGGCCGACATGAAGGTTTCCATGCAGTGCGCAATTGCATCCATGCCGGTGGCTGCCGTCAGCATGGGCGGCAGGCCCAGCGTGAGTTCCGGGTCGCAGATCGCCGTCTTGGGCACCAGGTTCCACGAATGAAAGCCGAGCTTGCGGTGGTCATCCACGATGATGATGGCGCCGCGTGCCACCTCGCTGCCCGTGCCGCTGGTGGTGGGCACGGCGATCAGCGGTGCGGCGCGCTCGGTGATGCGCGGCGAGCCGCCTTCAATGGTGGCGTAGTGGGTGAGCGGGCCCTCGTGCGTTGCGGCAATGGCAATGCCCTTTGCGCAGTCGATGGCCGAGCCGCCGCCCACGGCTATCAGTCCGTCGCAGCCCTGGGTTTTGTACATCTCTACCGCGGCGCGCACGGCGGCTTCGGTGGGGTTGGACGGGGTCTGGTCGAACACCGCTACGGTCAGGCCGGGCAGTGCATCCAGCGCCTTCTGTAACACGCCAGCGGCTTTCACGCCAGGGTCCGTCACCACCAGCGGGCGCGTGATGCCTACGCGTTCGCATTCCTGCTTGAGCAGCTTGACCGCGCCGAATTCAAACTGGATCTGGGTGACGTAGTAGATGAAAGCCATGGTGCAACAGGATGTGTGAATGAAAGTGCCAGCGTTTACGATAGCCCGCGGGCGTACAGAAGAGAACATGTCGACAGCCCACTTTATAAGCAGGAGACACGGGTGAAAACGAAGCAAACCCTGACGGCGGCCCTGTTAGTCGTCGCATTTGCGACAAAGGCGCAGGCGCATTGCCTGAAAGATGCGACGGCCGCAGGCCTTTTGGAGACCTTCTCGCCGCTCCTGCCGGGCAAGGCGATCGAGCCCCTTTCTTTCACGTAGCGCTGTGCGTGCCGGCCCGCGCCCTGCGGGCCAAAGCCTTTCAATTGCCGAGACTTTGACCCTTGACCGACCTGCACATCCACCACACCCGTCTCACCCCCCAGATGCGCAGCGTGCTCGAACGCATGGCGCGTGCGGGGCATCCCCCGCTGCACACCCGCAGCCCGCACGATGCGCGTATCGCTTACCAGGCGGGCGCCGACGTGCTCGAAGTGCCCAAGGCGCCTCTGGCGCGCGTGCAAGACTTCCACATTCCTGCCCGCGACGGCCACGCACTGCCTGCGAGGTTGTATGCCCCCACCACCGACACGGGGCTGCCGTTACTGCTCTACACCCACGGCGGGGGATTCACCATTGGCAGCATTGCCACACATGACATCCTGTGCCGTGAACTGGCGCGATTGGGCCACTGCATGGTGGTGTCGCTGGACTACCGGCTGGCGCCGGAGCACCGCTTTCCCACGGCCAGCAACGATGCGTGGGATGCGCTGCTATGGCTTGCCGCCAACGCCGCAAGCCTGGGTGCAGACCCGCAGCGCCTTGCCGTAGGGGGCGACAGCGCGGGCGGCACGCTGGCTGCCGTCAATGCCATCCTGGCACGCGATGCGAACCTGCCCCTGGCACTGCAGCTGCTGATTTACCCCGGGTGCGCAGCGCACCAGGACACGCCTTCCCACGCCACCTTCGCGCGGGGGCTGGTGCTGGAGGAGCCCGCCATCAGCTGGTTCTTCGGGAATTATGTGACCACGCGAGAGGAACGCGAAGACTGGCGTTTTGCGCCTCTACTGGCGCCGGACGTGGAGGGCGTTGCGCCGGCCTGGATCGGCCTGGCCGAATGCGACCCCCTGGTGGATGAGGGCATCGATTACGCCGACAAGCTGCGGCTGGCGGGTGTGCCCGTTGATCTCGATATTTACCGCGGTGTCACCCACGAGTTCATCAAGATGGGGCGCGCCATTCCCGAAGCGCGCAAGGCCCACGCAGACGCCGCCCGTGCGCTGCGCCAGGCATTTCAAATGGAGTGAGAAAGAAAACCATGCAACGCACTGATTTCCGCTGTTTCCACCGCCTACGCGTGCGCTGGGCCGAAGTGGACATGCAAAAGATCGTCTTCAATGCCCACTACCTCATGTACATCGACACGGCCATGAGCGATTACTGGCGTGCGCTGGCATTGCCCTATGAAGCGGGGATGCAGACCCTGGGCGGCGAGATGTACGTCAAGAAAGCCACCGTGGAATACCACGCCTCGGCGCGGCTGGACGATACCCTGGACGTAGGGCTGCGCTGCGCCCGGGTGGGCACTTCGTCCAGCCTGTTCCAGGCGGGTATCTTCGCGGGCGATCAGTTGCTGGTGTCCGGCGAGCTGATCTACGTGTTTGCCGACCCGGCCACGCAAACCTCGCGCCCCGTGCCCCCCGCGCTGCGGGCCATTTTTGAGAGCTTCGAAGCGGGCGCCGAGATGGCTGAAGTCAAGACGGGCGACTGGAACGCCCTGGGCCGGGATGCGAGCCGGTTGCGCACAGAGGTGTTCGTGCGTGAACAGGGCATTGCGCCCGACATCGAGGCCGATGCGCTGGATGCGACCGCCAGACACGCGGTCGTCTACAACCGCCTGGGCATGCCCGTGGCCACAGGGCGTCTGCTGCAGCAGGCGCCCGGTGTGGCGCGCATCGGCCGGATGGCTGTAGACCGTTCAGTGCGCGGTGCCCAGTGGGGGCGGGAACTGCTGGAGGCCCTGGTCGCCGCCGCGCGTGCCCGGGGCGATACCGAGGTGCAGCTGCACGCCCAGCGCAGCGCCGAGGGCTTCTACCGCCGCGCCGGGTTTGCCGCAGCGGGCGACCCGTGGGAAGAGGCTGGTATTGCGCACATCGCGATGTCGCGACAGCTGTAGTATTGCTCCTGAAAACATAGCTGCTCGCGCTTTACCAGTAAGCGCTGAAGACCATTTTGGCTTAAATATCTTCCAGCAACGGATAGGGCAGGGGCAGCAGGGCAAGGGGGACACCGGCGGGGGCGCCCACTTGTAGGCTCTGCTCCTGGGCCGCAGCGATCTGGAGCGAGACAATGGCATCAAAGCCGCCGTCCGGTGCAGGTGCCGCCTGCACCACGGTGCCGCAGGGCTGGTCAGGGTCTGAGGTGCTGAACACCTCGGCCCCCACCTCCACGGCCGCCGCAGTGTGGGCCACGTAGGCGCGGCGCTTGAGCGTACCCCGGAACTGGCTGCGCGCCACCACCTCCTGGCCGGGGTAGCAGCCCTTCTTGAAATTCACACCGCCCACCGATTCGTAGTTGAGCATCTGTGGGACAAATGCTTCGACCACCGGCGTCGTCAGGGTGGCCACGCCGCTTCGCACTTCGCTCCAGAGCCACAACGATGCATCCAGCGCTGGGCCCGCGGGCGCTGGTTCGGACGTGGGTGCCACCCAGAGCGCGCGCGGTTGGCCATCTGCCGGGTACAGGTGCACCACACTCGCACGGCCTGCATCGGCCTTGTGCCAGGCAGCGTGTGCGCCGCCCGCCACGGCGTTGATGGCATCTCCGGCAACGCCGTACAGCGAATAGTCCGCCGTGGCATCGGTCAGCCTGGCCTTGGCACGCAGCACAAACATGGACAGCCGTTTGAGCACAGCGGGCAGAAGGTCGCGGCTGCAGACCAGCAGTACCTCGGTGGCGCTGCGCTTGAAGCCGATGAAGCTGGCCTGCATGCGGCCTTTGGCCGACAGAAAGGCCGCCAGGCGGGCCTCGTCCATGCCCAGCAGGGCGAAATCCTGCGTGAGCTGGCCGTGCAGAAACTTGGCAGCGTCTTCGCCTTCCACGCGAATGACGCCCAGGTGAGAGAGGGGGGCAATGCCGTTCAGGGAGTAGGTCATCGCTGAATTATGATGCCCGGTCCCATTCATACAGGCAGCAGGGTTGTGAGACGTTTTCTGGTTCTGATCGCATTGTTGGTCATCGGCTCCGGCGGCGCTGCCTTCTGGTGGCTGCACCAGCCCATCGTTGCAGCGGGCGAGCCGCTGGAGCTCGCCATTGAGCCCGGCACGACGCCGCGCGGTGTTGCGCGCGACGTGGTGGCGTCCGGCGCGCGGGTGGATTCGCGCATGCTTTATGCGTGGTTCCGCTTCTCGGGCCAGGACCGCGCCATCAAGGCCGGCAACTACGAAATCCCCCCCGGCACCACCCCCCGCAGCCTGCTACAAAAGCTGGTGCGCGGCGAAGAGAGCCTGCGCGCCATCACGCTGGTAGAGGGCTGGAACTGGCGGCAGGTGCGCCAGGCGCTGGCCCGCGAAGATCAGCTCAAGCGCGAACTGGCCAACCTGAGCGATGAAGCCCTGATGGCGCAGCTCGGCCGCCCCGGTGTGCACCCGGAAGGGCGGTTTTTTCCCGATACCTACACCTTCGCGAAGGGTTCCAGCGACATCGCCCTGTTGCGCCGTGCCATGCATGCCATGGACCGACGTCTCGAAGCCGCCTGGGCACAGCGCGCTGCGGATTCCCCCCTGAAGTCGGCCGACGACGCGCTGATTCTGGCCAGCATCGTCGAAAAGGAAACGGGCAAGGCCAGCGACCGGGGCCAGATCGCGGGCGTGTTTGCCAACCGCCTGCGCATTGGCATGCTGCTGCAGACCGACCCCACGGTGATCTACGGCCTGGGCGAGAAGTTTGACGGCAACCTGCGCCGCCGCGACCTGCAGACCGACACGCCATGGAACACCTACACCCGTGCTGGCCTGCCCCCCACCCCGATATCCATGCCCGGCAAGGCTTCGCTGCTGGCTGCGGTGCAGCCGCAAGCCACCCGCGCTCTCTATTTTGTGGCCAGGGGCGACGGCACCAGCCATTTCAGCGAGTCACTGGACGAGCACAACCGTGCGGTGAACCGCTACCAGCGCGGGCAGCAGTAGATTCAAGCAGGACATCCATGTCACGACCCGGTCTGTTCATCACCTTTGAAGGTATCGACGGCGCAGGCAAGTCCTCGCACATCGAGGGGCTGGCTGCAGCTTTTCGGACGCAGGGCCGATCTGTCACCGTCAGCCGTGAGCCGGGCGGTACGCCGCTGGCGGAAAAGCTGCGCGAGATGGTCCTCAACGACCCGATGGATGCGCTCACCGAGTCCTTGCTGATCTTCGCGGCCCGCCGTGACCACCTGCGCAACGTGATCGAGCCCGCTCTGGCGCGGGGCGATGTCGTACTGTGCGACCGCTTCACCGATGCCACGTTTGCCTACCAGGGTGCGGGGCGTGGTTTTGATCTTGAAGTGCTATCAATACTGGAGCGTCTTGCGCAGACTGGGCTTGCGCCACAGGCCAATATGATGCGTGAACCGGATTTGACGGTGTGGTTTGACCTGGCCCCCGAGGTGGCGGCCGGGCGCCTGGCCGGCGCGCGCGTGCCTGACCGTTTCGAAGCCCAGCCGGTGGAGTTCTTTCGCCGCGTGGCCCAAGGCTATGCCGACCGGGCCGCTGCTGCGCCGCAGCGGTTTGCGCGGCTTGATGCTGCACAAGACCGCCACCGCGTGTGGCAGCAGCTCACCAGCGTGTTCGTACGCAAAGGCTGGCTGGCGATCATGGTGGCTGCACAAGGAGGCCCGCGATGAGCGAGCCGGCCGTTGCATTGGCCCCCTGGATTGCCGCGCAGCGCACCAGCCTGCTCGCCCAGCGGGGCCATGCCTGGCTGCTGCAGGGCCCGTCGGGCCTGGGGCAGTACGCCCTGGGGCTGGAGCTGGTGCGCGCCTGGTTGTGCGATGCACCCACAGCGCAGGGCGCGTGCGGCAAGTGCACAGGTTGTCACGCCATGGATGTGCGCACCCACGCCGACCTGTGTGTACTGATGCCGGAGGTGCAGATGATGGCCCTGGGCTGGCCCCTGTCAGAAAAAGCCCAGGCGGACATCGACGACAAGAAGCGCAAGCCCAGCCGCGAGATCCGGGTGGAGGCGATGCGCGATGCGGTGGAGTTCTCGCAGCGCACCTCAGCGCGTGGCAAGGGCAAGGCAGTGCTGGTGTACCCGGCCGAGCAGATGAACCATGTCACGGCGAACGCGCTGCTCAAGACCCTGGAAGAGCCGCCGGGCGACGTGCGCTTTGTGCTGGCGAGCGAGGCGGCGCACCAGCTGCTGCCCACCATCCGCAGCCGCTGTCTGGGCCATACCATGGTCTGGCCCGCCACCGACCAGATGCTGCAGTGGCTGCAAGGGCAGGGCATTGAAGCGGAGCCTGCGGCGGCCTTCCTGCGTGCCGCAGGCGGGCGGCCTGAAGATGCACTGGCCCTGGCGCGCTCAGGTCGCAGCCCGCAAGCCTGGTCGTCCCTGCCGCAGGCGGTAGCCAGGGGTGACGTGACGGCGCTGGGAGACTGGTCGCCCGCGCAGGTGATCGATGCGCTGCAGAAACTTTGCCATGACCTTCTTGCGGCCAGCGTGGGCGCAGCGCCGCGCTACTTCGCGGCTGCAGATCTGCCCAAGGTCTTGCCGTCGTTGGGTGCCTTGACACGCTGGTCGCGCGCGCTGGCCAGGGAAGCACGTACCGCAGACCATCCTTTCAATGCGGGTCTCATGCTCGAAGCCCTTGTCGCCCAGGCGCGAAACACCCTACACTCAAGGCACTGAGCCGTACCATTTATTCATGAGCAGTCCATCCACCGCCCCCCGCCCCAGCGTCATGCAGCTGGCCATCAAGGAAAAGGGGGCCTTGTACGCAGCCTACATTCCCTTTTTCTCTGAAGGGGGCATTTTTGTGCCTACCCAGCGGGACTACAAGCTGGGCGATGATGTTTATGTATTGCTGACTCTGCCGGACGACACGCAACGCTATCCGGTCGCCGGCCGTGTGGCCTGGGTGACTCCGGCGCGTGCTGCGGGCAATCGCACGCAGGGTGTGGGCATCCAGTTTCCCAAGGACGAAAAGTCGCGCCAGCTCAAGGCCAAGATCGAGGAGCTGCTGGGGACATCGCTCGGGTCTGACCGGCCAACCCAGACCATCTGAGCCCGGCTCCGCATCGGTGCCGACCCGCGCAGGCGGGTCGGCATTTTTCATGGGTGGCCCGGACGATCGGGCGAATGGCGTATCTTCACCCGGGCCTTGCGCCGGAACTGACGATACGCCGCAGCACTCACAATCGATTAACTTGAAACTGCATGTTCACTGATTCGCACTGTCATCTGAATTTTCCGGAGCTGGTGAGCCAGTTGCCCGCCATCCGCCGGGCCATGGCCGAAGCGCTCGTCGACCGTGCCCTGTGCATCTGCACCACGCTGGAAGAGTTCGAGGGCGTGCATGCGCTGGCAATGGCGCACGACAATTTCTGGAGCACGGTGGGTGTGCACCCTGACAACGAAGGCATCGCCGAACCCTCGGTGCAGGACCTGCTGGACCGTGCCGCCCTGCCGCGCGTGGTGGCCATTGGCGAAACGGGCCTCGACTACTACGGCATGGAAGACCGCAAAGGCGGGCGGAGCATTGCCGATCTGGAGTGGCAGCGGGAACGTTTCCGCAACCACATCCGTGCAGCGCGAATATGCGAAAAACCTTTGGTCATCCACACCCGCAGTGCATCGGACGATACGCTCGCCATCCTGCGCGAGGAGGGTGAGGACGGCCCCGGTAACCGGGCGGGTGGCGTCTTTCACTGCTTTACGGAATCCATGCAAGTCGCGCGCGCGGCGCTGGATCTGGGGTACTACATTTCGTTTTCGGGCATCGTCACCTTCAAAAGCGCGCAGGAGCTGCGCGACGTGGTGGCCTTTGTGCCGCTCGATCGCACACTGATCGAAACCGACAGCCCCTATCTGGCGCCTGTGCCATATCGTGGCAAGACAAACAACCCTTCCTATGTGCCCCATGTAGCCCGGCAAGTGGCGCAGACCAAGGGCCTTTCACTGGAGGCTGTGGCCGAGGCTACCAGTCACAATTTCAACACCTTGTTCAAGGGGGTGATGTCATGACTTTGCACCGACGTTCTGCCCTGGCGGCCGTGGCGGTGGGCGTGCTGGCAACGCGTGCGTTGGCAGGTGCCTATGAGGATTTTTTTGTGGCGATCCTGCGTGATGACGCCAGCACGATCAACGCACTGCTGCGCCGGGGCTTCGACCCCAACACGCGCGACCCCAAAGGACAGGTGGGTCTTGTGATTGCACTGCAGCAAGGTTCGACCAAGGCCTTCGCAGCGTTGATGGCATCCCGAACGATCAATGTGGAAGCCCGCAATGCCCAGGATGAGAGCCCGCTGATGATGGCTGCGATCAAGGGGAATGTGGAAGCAGTGAAGGCCCTCATCGCTCGCGGTGCAGATGTCAACAAGACCGGCTGGGCGCCGCTGCACTACGCCGCCTCAGCGGGCACGCCGCAGCACACCACCATCATCGCGTTGCTGCTGGAAAACCATGCCTACATTGACGCCGCCTCTCCCAATGGCACCACACCGCTGATGATGGCAGCGCACTACGGCTCCAACGAGGCAGTTCAGTTTCTGCTGGACGAAGGGGCGGATCCCACGCTCAAAAACCAGCTGGGGCTGACCGCAGTGGACTTTGCCACGCGCGTGAGCCGGACCGAATCAGCCGAAAAAATTGCTGCGGCCATCCGGCGACGCCAGCCCAACCGGGGCAGGTGGTAGGCGAGGCGCCAACGCAGGGGCCTGCCGTCATGCGATTCAGTCGGCAGCGATGGATGGTGCCGAGGACGTACGCGTCTGCAGGCGCGCATACAGCCCACTTTGCGCCATCAGCTCGCCATGCGTCCCTTGCTCGACAATGCGACCTCTCTCCATTACAACCACGCGGTTCGCGTGCTCTATGGTGGACAGGCGGTGCGCAATGACCAGGGTCGTGCGCCCTTGCATGAGGCGCTGCAGGGCTTCCTGCACCAGGCGTTCAGATTCGGTGTCGAGCGCAGAGGTCGCTTCATCCAGGATGAGGATGGGCGCGTCTTTATAGAGCGCCCGTGCTATCGCCAAACGCTGGCGCTGCCCCCCTGAAAGCTGGGTGGCGTTGTGCCCTACAACGGTATGGATGCCCCGAGGCAGAGCCGCCACATGCTCTGCCAGATTGGCCGCAGCAAGGCATTCAAGAACGCGACGCTCGTCAACCACATTTCCAAGTGCAACATTGATTGCGATTGTGTCGTTAAACATTACAACGTCCTGGCTCACCATCGCGAACTGTGACCGCAGCGATCCGAGGTCCCAGTCGGTCAGGACACGACCGTCCACCTCCACCGTGCCGGACGCGGGCATGACGAAGCGAGGAAGCAGGTTGACCAGCGTGGTTTTGCCTGCGCCAGACGGGCCGACCAGTGCCACGATTTCACCCGGGGCTACCCGAAGGCTCACCCCGTCCAGGGCAGGCGCGTGATCCGGGCCAAACGACACGGACACGTTGCGAAGGGTAAGTTCTCCCTGCACCCTGGGTGTGCGGTAGGTACCGCCAGTTTCTGCCCCGGTACTGCCCAGCAGGCCCAGTCCCCGTTCCAGTGCAGCCACGCCCCGGGTCACGGGGCTTGCCACATCCGCCAGCCGCCGTATTGGCGCGATGAGCATGAGCATGGCAGTAATGAACGAGACGAACCCACCCACCGTCACGTCTTTGGTGTCCACCGCTCCACGGCTTTGCCACAGTGCAATGCAGATCACCACGGAGAGCGCAGCCGCGGCAAGCAACTGGGTCAACGGGGTCATGGCTGCCGAGGCAATGGTGGATTTGATCGCCAGGCGCCGCAGGCTGCGGCTCAGATGGGCAAATCGCTGAGCCTGGCCCGCCTGTGCACCATGCAGCCGCACCATCCGGTGCGCGAGCACGTTTTCTTCCACAACATAGGCCAGTTCGTCCGTGGCCTGCTGGCTGCTTTTGGTCAGGTGATACAGCCGGCGTGACAGGGTTTTCATGATCCAGGCCACCCCGGGTACGACGACCGCTACGATCAACGTGAGCTGCCAGTTGAGGTAAAGCAGATAAGCGAGCAGGGCGATCAGGGTGAATCCGTCGCGCGAGAGCCCCAGGAGGGCTTGAACCAGCAGCGTGGCGCCGGTCTGAACCTCATAGACCACCGTGTTGGACAGCGCACTGGCCGACTGGCGTGCAAACAACCCCATTTCCGCAGCCAAAACCCGATCAAACAGTGCCTGGCGCAGCGTCAGCATGCCCTCATTGGCAATGCGCGCCAGCGCATACTGCCCGACAAACTGGGCGATCCCCCTCACCAGAAAAACCCCCAGAATTGCGACCGGCACCACCCAGAGTTGCAGCGTGCCCTGGGTAAAGCCCTTGTCCAGCAGAGGTTGCAGCAACGCGGGTATCAAAGGCTCGGTAATAGCGCCCACCAGTGTCGCGACGATGGCCACGGTCCATGCAAGTCGCTGGTTGCCAAAGTAGATGGACAGCCGCTTTAACCGTGCTGTCAGGCTGAGATTGGTAGGGGGGGCAGGTGGGGCGCTGGCGCCCTGATCGGTGGCTTGCATGTGGCCCGGATTGTAGGGTTGGTGCAGCAAGAAGTGGCCACCGGCCACCAGCTCTTGAATCCATTTGGGTCGGCACAGTTTGTCACAGGGACACTGCGCGTGTGTGTAACATTCGGGTTTGCCCTTCGGCACTTGTTCGGCCACTGCTGGATGCCAATGACCATAGATCGAAACCCTTCAAAAACTTTCCCTGCCGCTGGGCTTTTGCCTTCGCGCCGCCAGTTGATAGCAGCGATCATCGCTTCCCCTGCCATACCAGCCTTCGCACAATTCCGGGTGGAAGTGACTGGGGTCGGCTTGACCCAGTTGCCCATTGCTATCGCGCCATTCCGGGGCGAGGCTCAATCTCCTCAAAAAATCGGTTCCATCGTTCAGGCCGACCTTGAGCGCAGCGGGCAGTTTCGCGCCATTGATGCGGCAGGTGCGGTGCTGGACGAAACGTCCAGACCGGATGTGGCGTTGTGGAGGCAAAGGAATGCTGATTCGCTGGCAACCGGAAGTGTTACCCGCCTGGCCGACGGACGTTTTGATGTGCGGTTCCGGCTGTGGGATGTCGTCAAGGGCCAGGACCTGGGCGGACAAAGCTTCGTCGTGACACAGGGCGACTTGCGTCTGGTGTCGCATCGAATCGCCGACTTCATCTACGAAAAACTCACCGGTGAGCGGGGAATATTTTCCACCCGCATTGCCTACGTGACGAAGATCGGCCCTCGCTACAGCCTGTGGGTGGCAGATGCCGATGGAGAAAATGCACAGTCGGCGCTGTCGAGCCCCGAACCCATCATCTCACCGGCGTGGTCGCCTACCGGGGGACAGTTGGCATACGTGTCGTTCGAGTCCCGCAAGCCCGTGGTGTACGTGCATGACGTCGCAACTGGGCGCCGTCGCCTCATAGCGAACTTCCGCGGATCCAACAGTGCTCCATCGTGGGCTCCAGATGGCCGGTCCCTTGCAGTCACCCTGAGCCGGGACGGCGGCTCGCAGTTGTACACGATCGATGCCAACGGCGGGGAACCCCGCAGGCTCATGCAGAGCCCCGGTATCGACACCGAGCCTGTGTTCTCGAGTGATGGTCGAAGCATCTTTTTTGTGAGCGACCGTGGCGGTGCTCCCCAAATCTACCGGGTGGGGGCATCCGGTGGCAATGCAGAACGTGTCACGTTCACTGGCACCTACAACATTTCGCCCAGCATCAGCCCGGATGGACGGTGGCTGGCGTATATCTCCCGCGTGGGTGGAGCCTTCAAGCTGCATGTGATGGAGCTGTCCTCCGGAAACGTGACGGCTTTGACAGACACGACGGCCGACGAGAACCCCAGCTTTGCACCCAACAGCCGCCTCATTGTTTATGCCACTCAGCAGCAGGGGCGCGAAGCACTCATGACGACCACGCTGGACGGCAAGATCAAGGCCCGCCTTGCAGGCCAGGCAGGCGATATCCGTGAACCGGATTGGGGCCCGTTTCAGAAGCAATGAACTTTTCGGCAATTTCAGTTATCAAGCTTTCAGGAGAATTTTGGATGATCAAACGCATTACCCTTGCCCTTACCGTTGCGGCCTTTTTGGCGGGCTGCAGCTCCGGCGTGAAGCTGGACGATGTGCCGGTGGAAGACAAGAACGCAACGTCCACGATGGGCGGTGCCAGTGGCGGAGCCAATTCCGGCAACACGGCGCAAAGCGGTGTGGCAGGTGTGGACCTGGGGCAATCCGGTCGTGATGGCGCCGGCCCCGTGGGTGTGGCTCGCATCGTGTACTTCGACTACGACAGCTACGTCATCAAGCCCGAGTTTCAGTCGCTGATCGAGGCCCACTCCCGGTTCATCAAGGCGGCACCCAACCGCAAGGTGATGATCGAGGGCCATACCGATGACCGCGGGGGGCGCGAGTACAACCTTGCCTTGGGCCAAAAACGCGCTGAGGCCGTGCGCCGCTCTTTGGCGCTGCTTGGGGTGCCGGATGGTCAGGTCGAAGCGGTGAGCTTTGGCAAAGAAAAACCTGCAGCACAGGGCACAGGGGAAGATGTGCACGCCCAGAACCGTCGCGCTGAACTGTCGTACCGTTGATGCGCTCCGCAGTGGTCGGCTTTCCCGTGAAGACGCTGGCGATGGCGGCATTGCTGGCGGCGACATTGTCGTCGGCGCATGCCGCCATATTTGAAGATGGCGAGGCCCGGCGGGCCATCCTGGAGATGCGGCAACGCGTGGATGGGTTGCAGGCTTCTCAGCAGCGTTCTTCTGATGAGCTTCGCAAGCTTGCTGAAGAAAACGCACAGCTGCGGCGCGGTCTGCTCGATCTGCAGACGCAGATTGAATCCCTGCGCGCGGACAAGGCCAGGCTCCATGGGCAAAACGAGCAGCTGTTGCGCGACGTAGGTGAGTTACAGCGGCGACAAAAGGACATAGCGCAGGGCGTCGATGAGCGGCTGCGGCAATTTGAGCCTGTGACCGTGACGGTGGATGGGCGCGAGTTCCAGGCCGACCCGTCCGAAAAACGTGATTTCGATTCCGCTCTGGCGGTTTTTCGCTCCGGCAAGTTCGCGGAATCGGGAAATGCGTTTTCCGCCTTTCTGAGACAGTATCCACGCAGTGGCTTTGCGCCTTCCGCCCGCTTCTGGCTTGGGAATGCGCAGTACGCCACCAGGGATTACAAGGGCGCCATCGGTAACTTCCGGCAAATGTTGAGCGATGCGCCCGATCACGCCCGTGCGCCAGAGGCTGCGTTGTCTATTGCCAATTGCCAGATTGAACTCAAAGAGACACGAACTGCGCGAAAGACCCTCGAAGACCTTGTGCGTGCCTATCCCCAATCCGAAGCTGCAGTGGCTGCCAAAGAGCGCCTTTCTCGCCTCAAGTAAAGCACGGTATGTCTCTTGTGGCTGGCGATGCGCCTGGGGTGCATGAGGTACTGGAACGGCGATTCGGCGGGCTTCAGCGGTTGTATGGTGTCAGTGGTGCCGCTCGTATTCGCGCCGCGCATGTGGCGGTGGTGGGCATCGGCGGCGTGGGCTCCTGGGCTGCCGAGGCTTTGGCGCGCAGCGGCGTGGCCCAGATCACGCTGATCGATCTCGACCACGTCGCCGAATCCAACATCAATCGCCAGATCCACGCAGTATCTGAAACCGTGGGCCAGGCCAAGGTCCACGCCATGCGCGAGCGCATTGCGCAAATCCATCCGGGTTGCGTCGTTCACTGCATTGAAGAATTTGTGGAGCCTGATAACTGGCCTGGATTGATGTCAGCGCCGGTGGATGCACTCATTGATGCATGCGATCAGGTCAAGGCCAAAGTCGCCATGGCGGCATGGTCGAAATCGGAAGGCGTGGCTCACATCGCGGTGGGGGCAGCGGGCGGAAAGCGGCATGCGCACAAGGTGGACATAGATGATCTTGCCAACGCCACCCATGACCCGCTGCTGGCGCAAGTGCGCTACCAGCTTCGCAAGCACCACAGGGCGCCGCGTGACGGCAAGCGAATGGGTATTCCCTGCGTTTTCAGCCGGGAACCCGTTGCCCCACCCGACGCCTCCTGCAATATTGGCGGCGACGGTTCTCTGAACTGTCATGGGTACGGCTCAGTAGTGTCTGTGACCGCAACGTTTGGGCAGTGTGCAGCCGGCTGGGTCCTCGACAAACTTGCATCGGTTTCAAAAACGGTCTGAAAACGACGCTATAATTCAAGGCTTTGCAGCGATCGATACGATGGTTCGCAACAGGTTGGGACGTTAGCTCAGTTGGTAGAGCAGCGGACTTTTAATCCGTTGGTCACAAGTTCGAATCTTGTACGTCCTACCAAGCCCTATAAAGAAACCCCGCTATCGATAAGGTAGCGGGGTTTTTCTTTTAGTGTTGCTTGTAGGCAATCTGTAGGCAATTGCTTGAAATTGGCGGCGCGCTGCCGGTCCGAGCGACTGCCTTTTTAACGATGGCGACTCGCGTAGCTGCCGTCTGAATTTTTCTTCAAACAGGCCCACGAAAAAGCCTGTCCGGGGTTCCGAGCATTGATGCTGTTGTATTCAGAGATAGCGGCTGTGCGGCATTCATCGAGGGACGAGAAATCCCCGGAGATGTTCCAACGCTCCTTGCCACCCTCACGCCAGCCCACCTCGCTCGCGTAATTCCCCCCCAAGCCGCAGGCGGTCAACGAGTACGTTACCGCAAGAAGAAGCGCAGCCTTTCTCATCATGTCGAATTCCTTTCGAAGGTCGCTTTATGCAGGGCGATGGTCTTTGCCGCGCGGTATGCCCAGAAAGCCACGGGCAATCCAGCCTATGAGAGCGGTGAGAGCCCAACCAACTGCGAGGCCGCCGAAGAGTATTTGAAGGGCTTGCATCCATTGGTCTAGGAGCTTTTGACGCTTAACCTGCTGTACCCGTTCAAGGTCGCTTTGCTGAAGGCGAAAGGCGCCCGCTATGCCATCCATGTATGCGCGCACATCTTTGTCATACTCGTTTGCCATCCACACCGTTTGAGGCTCCCATGGGGATATTGGCATGCTCAGGAGATATTGCGTCAGTCGCGCTGCATCATCGTGCGCGCCACGCCGTAGAGCTTCCTTTCGAGCTTCGTACACGCGTGCCGCTTCAGGATTTGAGCTTGATACAACTTGCCGGAAGGGTATGAGGGGGCTGCCATCATCTGCAGGGCTGGAAACGAAGCAAAACGTGACATCAACGCGCGCATCGTTGGGCGCATCCACAGTTGTGAACTTGCGAGCGTCCTTGGAATTACATGATTCAGCGGGGGTCGGCGTTGCTCCGTAAGTCTCAACGGAGTACTTGAGGGAAACGTAGGGCTCGGAGAAGATTGCATAGGCTACGCAGCCCAGCACCCATAGCCCGGCGAATGCGAGTGCAATACGCCGCGCTCCTGCGAACATGTTGATAGCCACTTTCCCTCCGGTTTTCTGGTTCGACTTTTTCATGTTACGCGCCCATCTCTCGGCTGCAAAGTGTAGAAACTCCGCCATACACGGCTGCTCCGCCCACCTCACCAGCTTTGCCCGATAACTCCCCCGTTTTTCCCATGCAACTCCCCCAAAAACGGGGCACTTGCAGATGAGCCAATCACTCACTCAAAGCGCTCAGCCTCGCGCACGCGCGCGGAACGTTCCACCCCAACCAGCCAGCCTAGGCCCTCAACCCTTCCAAGGCCTTAAAAAGCGCCCGCGCCTCTGCTGACCTGGCGCCGTGCTTAAAGCTGTTTTGCGCTGCTCTGGCGCGTCCCTCGGCCGACCTTGGACCTGTTGACTGTGCCCACGGCTGCCAACTTCGGATTAGCAAGGCCTGCCGTTCCCTGCGCTCCTGCGTCCAGCCGTTTGCCATCTTCTATCTCCAAAAGTTCGTTTGACTTGATTCCCGTTTGCTCGTATGCGTGTGCCGGGGCCCCTTGCGTCCGCCCGGGGGCTACTCCGTTGTTCACCTGCTGCGGACCGTGGGCGATGTTGGCTTGACGGGCAAACACTACAGGCGGGTTCTTGATGGCGGCCAGGGTCTCCAACGTGGCGCGGCACTGGCCTTGGGCCTTGAGAGCTAGCCGCATATAGCGGTCCGTGGCGTCCAAATAGTCGCCCATGTTGAGGGCTGACCTTCGCGCCATCTCGGCAAAGATGGAATTCAGAGCGATAGCCTGAGCCACCAGCATCTGCTCTGCTGCGGCTAGGTCGTTGCTGTTCACCCTCTCGCCGTGGGCCTGCACGCTTGCTACCAGCTCGGTAATAGAAAGGTTGGGCTGTGAGGGGGTCAGGAAAGCCCTGGCGGTCATCGCATTGGAGACGATGCCATCAGCCCCTAGGTCTGCCAGCTGCCTCTCTTGCGATACCCCTGCACGGCCCGCGACTTGGAGAACGTCTTTCCCGCTTACCGGCGCTTGCTTTGCCAACTTCTCCGTTTTCATCAAACCCCCAGCGGGACAGGCCGCGCATTGATATTCATTGTTTTAGCAAGGCCGAGGGGCTCGATTTAGGCCCCTTCGCCTCGGTAGCCCTCTCCCGACATGCGGCGTCGTTCCCACTCTTCACGGGCTAGGTCTTCGGGGGATTTGTCGGTCGGCTTCTCCGCTACACGGGTCGCAGGGATGCCGTTGGTTGCGGTGAATGGGTTGTTTTGCACCCAATCCAACAGGCCGTAGCTGCCGGGTGTCGGGGCTTGGAATGGGCCTTGTGGGATGTTTGCCAGCAGGCCTTGAGGAATTGGAGCCCTGATACGCCATAGTCCCACCCTGACCGCCTGAATCGAGTAGTCCGGCCATGTTTAACCCCCGAAGCGGTTGTTCATTTCAATCAGGCGGCGCTGGCGCTCAAGCTCTTCTTCATCCGCCGTGGGCTTGGGCTTGGCGACTTCCACCGGGGCCGGTGGGATGCCGTTGGCCGATGTGAAGGGGTTCAGTTCGGTGAAGTTGAGCGGGCCGTAATTACCTTGTGGTGGAGCCTGGAACACGCCTTGCGCTGCGCCAAGCAGGCCCTGCGGCATTGCGCCTTGCGCCTGTGCCATTCCGGGGCCGTCGCGGAAATTGCCCATGCCCGTTTGGTTGATGCCACCCAGCGCGGACAGCAGACCACCGGGCGAGCCTTGCCCGCCAGACTGAGGCATGCCGTTATAGGCAGCCGATACGCCGCTACCTGTGCGCCAGTCGCCTTGCCCCTGCGGGATACCCCCCATCGCACCAGCCATGCCACCTTGCGGTGCATAGCTGCCGTCCTGGCCTTGGCTCATCATCTGCGGGCGGGTGTTGCCCATCTGCATACCACCGCCCATCCCGCCACCGCCGCGCATCGCCTCCATCTGCGACTGGCGGGGGCCGCGCTGGTAGTCGGACTGCATCATCCCGTTCGCAAACTGCACCAACCCAGGCTGAATCTGGTTGCGGAACTGGTCTAGGTCCGCATACAGGTTTTGATACCCAGTGCGCTGCATCTGGTTGAACGGGTTTTGCTGGTAGTAGCGCTCCAGGGCCCGGCCCGTCTCAAGCGAGTTGGTCAGGGGCTTGATAGCCGGTTCCCAAGGGGTCTTGGACGCGGTTTGCGAGCTCCCTCCGCCATCAGACATGAGACCGCCAACGACTGCGCCCGCAACGGGCCCTGCGATTGCTGCAAATGACATGGGTTACTCCTGCGAAATTGCGGCTGCGCGGTTGGCGGCCAACTGTTTGTTTTTGGACCCGCCAAGCAATTCGGCGGCCGTGGACTCCGTCAGCAGCTCCACGAGCTTGTCGGTGTCGGTCTCATCGGTGGCAAAGAAGTTGGTCCATACCGAATCCTCCAGTGCCACTGCGGCGTTCTTGGTGCCTGCCTTGCACAGGTGCGTATGCGGAGCAGAGATTTCCACCGCGCCGTCATCTGTGACGAGTCGAAGCCGACCAGCAGACAGCACCACGAGGTTGTCGCGCTTGTGAACCACGCCCACCAGCACAGTGTCTTTCGGGATAGTGATTTCGCGGGCATAAACACCGGGGGCGAAGTGGTGCCGGACTGGGCAATCGGTTTGGGGTATTCCCATCATTGCCGCCTCCAGTCGTTCAACACGCTCGCGTGCCGAACAGACGGTTTGCACTTCCTGCGCTTCGTCGCTCATCGTTGAGCCCCCTCGGCATTGGTTCTGTTCGCCATCAGCTCAGACAGGAATGCATCAACCTCGCGTTCCACGAAACCGACCGCGCGCGCACCCAACCTCACGGGCTGAGGGAAAGTGCGGGCGCGGATGCGTTGGTAAATGCCGGACTTCGATAGCCCAGTCTTTTTGACAGTGTCAGGCAACCGGAGAATACGGGTGCCACATGCTTCCATAGCTGTACTTGCGTGCATTACTAGGCCCTTCTTTGGTCTTGCTTGCACGCAAGTTTGGAGCGCTGCTCATCCCACAAAAACCCGAGTTCTTGGGAATATTGGTAGACAACTAACTGCAGCTTCAGCTAGAGGCGAAACGGCACCCGCACCGAGTCGTCTCGAATGGCGCGCGAACTTTGCGGAGACGTACGCCACCACGTACGGGCGCGAGAAAGTTCGTTGCGTAGCGTCTTCATCCTGCCCGTGAAGTCGTTGGCAGATGCTCGACTGCGCCTGAGGCCCTCGCGCTCGTAGTGCTCTCCAAAGTACGTCTCCAGCAGTTCGGCATCCGACTTCGCTGGTCTGCCGACATAGGCTGTAAACCACTCGCTGATGCGCTGGTAATCCGCATGTAGGGTTGCGTAGTGCTCGTCCGTCCTGGTCTTTGGGCGGCCTCGTGGTCGCTGGGACTTTTCCATCGGCGCGGCGGCATATCGTCCAAAGGCTAGGCACTCAGGCGGTGGTGGTCTATTGGTCATCGTCCGGCCCCTTCATCAATATCCGGCCAGCGCTTTTCGGGGTACTCGACAGGCTCATCTCGCCACCCCTGCAGCCGCGAGTGCCACACCTCCATCGCTTTAAGTTGCTGCTGCGTCAGCGTCAGCCTTGAAGCTGCAGCCGCTATGCCAGAGGTGAAGCCAAACCGGAAGGCCCGCTCTACTTGCTGTGCATGGTCATTCATGGCGCACTCCTTATAGACCTGGCAAACCGGGTTGCTGCGGCGCGGCTCCACCCCGCAAAGAGGCCTGCGCATCCTGTCCGCAATGTGTCCGCACGTTGTCCGCAAAGTCTCCGCACCATTCGCTGGCGAGGTCTTGGAGCGCCTGCAAAAGCGTTATCTCGTAGGTGAGGTCCGCATGTCGCTGGTCGCTGTGGTTCGTCATCCACCCGGCAAGGTGCTCAATACGGCCTAGGAGGCTCGTCATGCGCCGCTGCAGGGTGCGGATAGTCTTTGCGGCCTGCTCATCGCTGGCGACGATTCCGAACTCTTCGCAGACCGCCCGCAGTTGCCAGGGGTGCACCAGTACGGAGTGCGGCTCTTCGATTCCGTCCTGCTGCGTTAACAAGATGGCTTGGCCGTGCTCGTCGTTCACCTCTTCGGCGGTCAGGTGGTGGTGGGTCAATTTGGGTTGCATGCTTGTTCCTTTGCTGCCTAACTTGCAACTGCAGATGGCATATCTAGATGGTGTCCGTGTGGCGGTACAGAGAGGGCATCAAAACTGGCCCTCATAGGTCCGTGGGGCGGTACAGAGAGGGGCTCGCCTGTACCGTGGGGCGGTACTATGGAAAGCCTCCCTGTACCGTGGGGCGGACTAAGGGTTGTGTTTTTGGATGCGCTCGCATTGCGATACGCACCACGCACAAAGCCCTCAACCGCGCCCATGTCGTAGCCGGGGTGTCTGTCCAGCATTCGCCATGTGACGGCGTACCAGCTCGCCTTGTTGGGGCGCTGGCCTTTGACCGTCTCGTAGATGAATCCCGCCTCCAGCAGCTCGCGTTTAGCCTTGCTCAGCATGTCTGCCGACTTCCAGCCCCTGGTTTGCATGTGAGCCCGTGAGAGCAGCAACCGCCCGTTGTTGTCGCGGACGAATTGCCGGGCCACCTCCAGGAGTAAGGCGCGTGCGTGCATGGATAGACGGTTGTAGGCGGGGCAATCCAGGACGGACCACGGGAGAGCTATGAAGCCCCCGGAATCCCGTCCTGAATCGCCCTTGCTGCTTTTAGAGCGCCCGTTTGCCATGTCCGCCAGCTCCACGGATGCGGCGTGCCATCCACTGGTAGATTTTTCGGCGGTCAGCTTTGGTCAGGCTGTAGACACCTGGGCGGCACTCTTTGCCGTCGCGGTCGGTGAAGCTGATGCGCTCACATGGAATCTCCAGACCACGGCGCCGCAGCTCTGCAACAAGCTCTGGCGAGTTGCTGGCACCTGCAACGCGGTCCAGTGCTTCACGGGGGATTGGACGGCGCAGGAGGGCGTCGATTGCGCGCAGGTGACGCGGGTTGTCAGTGCCTGTAAACTTTGCGCTGCTCGGGGCGCTCGATTCTGCTTTGGTGGGGTCGGGCGTTTTCATTTGGCGGCCCTCCATGTACGCAAACGCATGGCGAGATAGAGCAGGGCGGCCATCATTGCGTCACCCCCAGCACGCGCCGAAGCTCGTCAACAGGCCAGGCCAGGCGGCCATTGATGCGCAGTGGTCGTACTGGCCCATCCTCGCGCATCGCCCAGAGGCGCAGCGTTTGTTGTGCGCGGTTCAGATGCACAGCGGCTTCAGGGGTTGGCAACGCTGAGCGAGCCTCCTGAGCCAATGGCGTTAGTTGAATAGTCTTTGCAGCCACTTCAAAACCCCTCGGGTTTGTTGAACATGGATGCCTATTCTTCTCACACTTCGGCAGGCAGGCGCCTGCCGGATGCCTGCCTATTACCTGCCGAAAATTCGCTCTCTATGGGCGTTCAAATCGTCTGACAGTGACTGGCGTTTGACCCCCAACCGTTTCGCAATTTCGCCAATTCCGCGAGGCAGATGCGAGTACGTATCCTGGGGCATCTTTAACCCTGCCTCGATACAAAGTTGCCAACGTTGGGCCTGGCGCTCTTTGGCCGCCATCACTGGCGCGCTAGGCTCAGGTTGGGGTGATTCTTCCTTCTCAGAATCGACAAATGCATCAGCTAATGCATGCACGTCAGCGCCCAGCACCCGGCAGTCATCGAGGCTGGTTTCAAAGTCCGGTTCATCGCTTGTCAGAAGCCCCTTGGTGAACCTCATCAACTCGCCATCTATCTCATCAAACCCGTCGAAGGTGCGCCAAGATGCTCGTTGGGTGTTTGCCAATTGCTGGCACGCTGACAGCGGCAAGGTGGGAATGCTGCCTTTGGAGATGACGTTCTCATTGTCCTGCCCTCTGTTGCAGTAAACGCCGCCATCGAATTTTTGCACTTTCGCTTGGCGATGCACGACCGCACGAAGCGGTATTTGTCCTCTGGCAGAGGCCCTAAGAATGTCACCGGTCGAGACCTCAACACCTGCGTGCTTACTTGCAAACTGTGCGGCCTCTTCCAGTGTCACCAAATCCACATCGGCAAGCATGCCGCCGCGCCATTCGCTGACCGGAAGCAAACGAGGAAACAGAAGGTGTTGGTACTGGACACGGGGGGCGTATGGGTAGTGCAGCCGGTATCGCGCACCAATGGACGCGAGCCATTCGTTTACGTCGGCTTCTTCCACAAACCGATTCCAAAGGCGTCCCTTGGGAATGTCACCTTTCGACAGCGGAATCCCATTCTTTCTGAACTTAAGCGGGCCAGCATGCACTGCGGCCTCCATCTGTTCGCAGAGCGCCTCAGCATCGATGTTGCTCCCTGCGTCCGCCATCAATTGAGCGGCTTCCGCAATTGCATAGGTGCCATCCTTCCAGCGTGCTATTCGGCTGGACACGTCTTCTACGAAAGAAGCCAACGAGAAGTGTTGGGCTGATTCCAGTCCCGCGAGTTTGAATGTCACTAGGCGGCGTCCATCATCGACCGGGTGCGCGCTCCTCCAGTAGTCGGCCTCCTTTTTAGGCAACGCATTGAACGCTGCTTCAAGTGCTTCCCTTGCGCGCTTGTCTTCAACCGCCATTTCGAATCCGCAATGCACCTGGAATTGCCGCTCCCGTGCCCACTCCAGCCACTCATCGGGTGTTGCCCGGGTTCTGCTCTCCGCTGTAGCTAACCTCTCAAGGTTGGTGGCCCTCTTGCAAGCCGCATCAACGTTGTTCTTTGGGACTGGGCGGCTACGGAGGTCCGCGTAAAGGTCAGGGTCTAGACCAGCCATTAAGCGCGCGGCCTCGCCCGCCGAGATTGTCGGCATCTGGTCAATCCAGTATTGCCAATTGATTTCGGCATCATTGTTTGTCGCCTCGATAAAAAACGCGGTGAATTCAGCGCGCTCCCTCTGGTCTTCCGCAACAACAAATCGCAAACCCGCCTCGGACAATTGCTTGCAGGCGTTTAGGTCATCCACAAAGAAGGCATCGCGCTCCACATCGAGAAACACCCACTCATCAGCAGAGAGGCTTTCACGATGGTGTCCTTTGATTGCGCGAGACTCCGCCAGAGCGCGCAGCTTCGACTCCCATGTAACCGCTGCGAATGCCTCAGCCTCTTCGATGTTGACCAGCTCGGCAGAGCTTCTGCTGGCCCGGGCCACAGCTTGCGCGATGGCAGAAACCAAGTGCTCCAGAGATAGATATGGAGCGGGAATTTCGACGGAAATCACGCGATGCACTCCCTAAGTGCAACCCTGTTAAAGAGCCCCAGCAGGCGGGCAGGGAGTCCCGCTCTTCGGTTCGCGGGCCTAGCTGGGGCAAACCTAGTCTATGCGGCGCCAGGCCCCTAGAAACGCAGGGAACGCTAGCTAAGGCATAGCGGCCATCGTCACCAAAAGCGCCGCCATAAATTGGCCGCTGGAGTAACTTTTCGGCTGACATGGCACACCTCAGCCTGCATCCGATAAAGGCGCTGGAATGCTTGGCTTCATGGCTTCGCGAAGCACTGCCTGCAGCACAGAGTCGTTTCTAGCCGCTGCTGCCCCAACCTTGGCCCTTAGAGCTGCCTCAAGCTGTGCATCCGAGACGATGGGCGCTTGCTTGATTGCATCGCGCACCGCCTGGAAGGCTTCGCCAAGGCTGGCATATATCGTCCCTTCTTCTGGTAGGTCAAACCGAATAGAGCCATCCGCCTTACAGAACACTTCACGCCAAATTAGCTTGAGTGCCAGCTCGGCAAAATCGGCACGCCCCGCCCTGAACTCAGCGTTCGATTTGCTCGATTTCTTCATGGCCTGACGAACCTCGCGCCTCTGCTCTTGTGTTTCCCCTGGCGCGAAATCACTCAATGCCAAATAGATACCCGCTGCAGCCTTTGCCCGGTCTAGTGGTAGTGAGACACGAAATTCAAAGCCAAGAGGACAACGGAACAGCGCCTGTTTCTTTGCCCCTGGCTCGCCGGGGTACTGCATACCAACCCCCAACCCAGCGGCCTGCAATTGCGTCTTGGTGCCCTCCCAGCTTTCCCCCCGGCTGCCAACGAATTGGGCTAACTCCCAGCCTCGGAACAGATGGCCCCGCTGCTCTATGTCGTCATTGATTCGAGCCTGTTCAGCTTCGTATTCTTGGGCGCGCTTGGCGGCTCTGCGTTCCGCCTGCACTTCTTTTGAGACAGTGATTTCAAGGCGAATCGTGCCGTCCTCACGCTGGCGAATCGCTCGATACCCCGGGATGCGCCATGCCTTCTTGCCAGGCGGGCAAGGCTCACCGCTAGGAAGAAAAGCCGTGTAGCCATGTGCTCTTCTCGCTTGGGGCTCAAGCTGAGCGGATGCAATGAATCCAGCGTTGACCAGGGCAGTCACGGTGCCCTCAAAGGCGTCAAAGTAGTGCCCCTCCGTGCGCACCACACCGCTACGAGGCGAAATTGGCAGGGCGCCTTGGGTGACAATCGAATTAGCCATGTTGACCTCCGAAATAGGTTGGCTTGGTTAGAGCGACCTCGGTGTGTCACCACCTTTGTCGCTCGCCTGTTTTCTAGTCGTGCTGCGCCCTTATTGGCGGGCAATAAGCGCACCCCAGGTTGATGGTTTTTGAGTTCTTATTGAAACCAAGGCCCCTCCGCGTGCCCGTTCTAGCTGGCCTAGAGTGACCCCGTATCGCGCATACAGTGATGGCTCGTGGCGTCGCAATCTCTCATCCGCAACCTGTGCGCCTACAACAATAAATGTCGGCCCGTCTTCGCACTGATGCACATCGAAATCACCAGGACCATAGACACGGGCACTGTTTCGGCCCTCGTACTCATCGGAGACGGCGAACACGCGCCAATCGCTGAACGCCTGTAACCCCAAATCAGTGTCCGGGTTGCTTAATTCCTTGTGCGATATATTTAGCTCAGCCATTTTCAAAGCTCCGTTTTGAACTTGGTTAGGGCTACATCGGTGTTCCACCACCTTTGCGGCCCGTCTTTGCCCTGGATGGAACGCGCCAGGGCTTCGCGTTTAACTTGCCACGACCCGGAGTGCGCCTGGTTCCATTTCGGCGTCAAAAGAAATTCCCGCCTGTTCCAGAATCCATGCCTCGATGCGCTCGTGGTGCAGGCGCAATAGGTCAAGCGGGCGAACGGTGTAGTGCTTTTCGGCTGTCGCGCTCGGCTTGTGACCTTGAATCTGTGCCACCACTCCGGCAGGTATTTCAAGCCACTCAGTGAGGCTCTTGAAACTGCGGCGCAGGCCATGGAAGGTCAGCCCGTCAATGCTCGCCACTTGGCAGGCCATTGCGTGGGCGCGGTGAGGCTTCGCGATGGGTTGCGCGGATTTCCCTGCTTCGCGCGCCGCGCCAGAAAAGACCCATTCGCCACGGCGGGGCAGGGCAGCCAGCAGTTGGTGAACATATGGCGTCAATGGAATGACTCGCTCGCCTTCCACCTTGTCGCGGATGGTCAAGCCTCGCCATTTGGTGTTCAAGTCCTCCCAGCGGAGCGCCAACACTTCGCCCGGGCGTGCACCTGTCAGCAGGAGAACTTGAAGGTATGCCGCAATGGTGGGGTTGCCGATGTTGCGCACGGCGGTGAACCAAGCGGGCAGTTGTTCGCGCAGTAGGGCGTCTTGCTTGACTCCAGCTTTGCCCAGTGCGTCGCGTGTGCGTCGGGTCTTGGCTGGGTTTTGTGTTGGAACCACGGCGGAAAACTGCGGATGCTCTGCGCACCATGCCATGAAGGCGCGCAGAAGGCGCCATGAAAGACGGGCAGGGGTAGGGCGCGTCTTCGCCTGAGTGGCGGCCCATCCCTCAATAACCGGTGCCGTCAGGTCTTTTAGGGGCATCCCCATAAGCGGGTGAAGCGGTCCGGCAATGGTCACGCCGCGCCCGCGCGTTCCGCGTACTGCCTTCACCCCACCAGCCCGTGCCAGCTTCTCGTGGTCCTGGTAGTGGCGTTCGCCCCAGTGCGCACGGCGGTCTGACAGATATGCCGCCCATGCCTCGCCCACCGTAACTGCCTTTACAGCGGCGGCGGCCTTCTGTGCGGCCTGTGTGGCTTGCTGCTGCCGCTCAACTTCTCGCGGGTCGGTGCCACCGTCAACCATCATCTTTAGCGATTTGGCTTTGGTGCGGGCGGCTTCGAGGCTCCATTCGGCGGCCGTGCCGATGGTCACGCGGATAGTGTTTCCGTTTAAGCGGGACTCAAAGGCGTAGGTTTTGCGCCCGGTGGGTGTGGCGCGCAGCATGAGGGCGGGGGTGTCGGTATCCCACAGAAACGCCTGTGACTTACCTGCCGGGCATACGAAGTCAGCCACTCGGCCAGCGGTAAGACGTACTCGGCTTTTCTGTCCACTCATAGCGCCTCCGAAAATTTGTAGGCAATCTGTAGGCGTATCGCAGAAATATCGCCATGTAAAAATCAACAGTATTGAGAGGAATTCATGCAATAAGCTGTTGATTTTTATAGATTGTATCTACGCAGCTCAACATGAGCAAACACTATATTTTGAGGACTTTTAATCCGTTGGTCACAAGTTCGAATCTTGTACGTCCTACCACCCCATGAAATGAGTAAAGCACCTATGGCAGAGCTGCCATAGGTGCTTTTTCTTTTGCCCCTATTTTTGTACGTAAAGCCCCGGAGCGCGTGTGGCGATGGGGCGCCATAGGTTACCGATTGCGGTGGGGCGACGCAGCGGCGCAATGAATGCGCCCGCGTGCCGTCTAGAACCTGATGCCTGCAGGGTTGCTGGGCGATGGTCCGTCGTTGATGGGTGCAGGGGGGCGGGCCCGCGATGGTGCTGGGGGCGCTGGGGGTGCCGACGAAGCCGCGGCTGCGGGCTCCGCCGCCTTGACGGCCACGAGTGGTGTGGGCGCTGGCTGGCGGTAATTTCTCGGCAATGCAGATTGCTTGGGGTAGCCGGCAGCGTCCAGATACTGCACCCACTCTCCCTCGGAAAAACCCGCAAGCTGTTGCCCGCCAATGGTGCCAAACGGCAGGCCCGTGCCGCCGCTCAGCCTTTGCAAGGCTGCAATGTCTTCATTGCTCGACACCGTACGTTCGGTGAACGGAACTCCCCGCGACGTGAGCAGATTGCGCGCAGAGGTGCAGGGCGGGCAGTCGTTGCCGGTGTAGAGGGTGACCGGAAAGCGGTTGGCGATCTGGCGCAGCTCGTAAGGCAGCGCGCCGTTGGCGGCTGCAGGAGCCTCATTGGCAATACGGGCGGGCTGCGCATTGGCGTCTGGGGGAGGCCGGTCGGAAAATGTCACTTTGCCATCCGGGCCGACAATGCGGTAGACGCCTTGCGCCTGCACGCTGGCGCAGGCCAGTGTCATCAGCAAAGTCGCCAACAGGGGGGCGCTTAGTGGCTTGTGCATGTTCATTCTCCTTGCTCCTTCTTTGTCGTCAGGCCTGGGTGCAACGTGTGCATTTCAGGCCGTGGGTTGGGTTCGCTCAGGCAGTCGATTCTTCCGCCATGCCTTGGTGGCGCAGCAGGGCATCCAGGCTGGGCTCGCGGCCCCGGAAGGCCTTGAACGATTCCATCGCAGGGCGGCTGCCACCGGCTTCCAGGATGGCCTGGCGGTAGCGGCGACCCGTTTCAATACTCGGCAGACCGTCGCTTCCAGCGGTTTCCTCGAAGGCCGCATAGGCGTCTGCACTCAGTACCTCGGCCCATTTGTAGCTGTAGTAGCCAGCGGCATACCCGCCCGCAAAGATATGGCTGAAGGTGTGTGCCGTGCGGCTGAATGCCGGGGGCTGCAGCACGGCCACTTCGCGGCGCACCTGATCCAGCAGAGGCATGATGTCCTGGGCCGGGTCGTGCTCGGTGTGCAGCAGCATGTCGAACAGCGAGAACTCGATTTGTCGCAGCGTCTGCATGCCACTTTGGTAGTTCTTGGCGGCAATCATCTTGTCGAACAGCGCGCGGGGCAGGGGCTCGCCCGTGTCCACATGGGCCGTCATGTGCTTGAGCACATCCCATTCCCAGCAGAAGTTCTCCATGAACTGGCTGGGCAGCTCCACCGCATCCCACTCCACGCCTCCAATGCCCGAGACGTCGCGCTCGTTCACCTGGGTGAGCATGTGGTGTAGTCCGTGTCCGAATTCGTGGAAAAGGGTGATCACGTCGTCGTGAGTGAGCAGCGGTGGCTTGCCGTCCACGCCGCTGGCGAAGTTGCACACGAGGTGCGCCACCGGGGTTTGCAGCACGCCCGTGTCGGGGCGCAGCCAGCGCGTGCGCACATCGTCCATCCATGCGCCGCCGCGTTTGCCGGTGCGCGAGGGCTGGTCGAGGTAGAACTGGCCCACCAGCTGGGTGCCCTTATGGGCGCCCTCCGGGTGCGTGCGCTCAATGCGGTAGAACTCGACGGCTGGGTGCCAGATGGCGGCCGTGTCGCGCCGGATGCTCACTTCGAACAGGGTTTCGATGATCTTGAACAGGCCCGCCAGCACCTTGGGCGCCGTGAAGTACTTCTTGACCTCCTGCTCGCTGAAGGCGTAGCGCGCTTCCTTGAGCTTTTCGGAAATGTAGGGCCAGTCCCAGGCCTGCGGATTGGCCAGGCCCAGGTGTTCTGCTGCAAACGCGCGCAGGTCGGCGATGTCCTTCTCGGCGTATGGGCGGGCGCGTCGGGCCAGATCCCGCAGGAAGGTGATCACCTGCGCCGGAGATTGGGCCATCTTGGGCACCACGGACACTTCGCCAAAATTGGCGTAGCCCAGCAGTTGGGCCTCTTCGCGGCGCAGGGCCAGGATTTCGCTGATCAGCGCAGTGTTGTCGAACTTGCGTGCATCGCCCTCAGCCTGGTCGGAGGCACGGGTCACATAGGCACGGTAGAGCTTCTCGCGCAGGTCGCTGCGCGCGGCAAACTGCATGACCGGCAGGTAGCAGGGCATCTTCAGGGTGAGCTTGTAGCCCTCCTTGCCGTCTGCCTGCGCTGCGGCCAGCGCGGCCTGTTGGACATCGTCTGGAATGCCATCCAGTTCTTCAGCCGTGGCGTAGTAGGCGTAGGCGTCGGTGGCATCGAGGGCGTTTTCACTGAACTTCTGGCTCAGCTCGGCCTGGCGTTCCTGGATCTGTGCAAAACGCTCCTTGGCGGCACCGGTCAGCTCCGCGCCACTCAACACAAAGTTGCGCACCGCGTTCAGGTGTGCCTGCCGCTGCTCTGCAGTCAGGGTGGCGGGGTCGATGGCCTTGTATTTTGCGTACAGGCGTTCATCGGCACCCAGGCGCGTCCAGAACTCGGTGACCTTGGGCAAGGCGGCGTTGTAGGCTGCGCGCAGTTCAGGGGTGTCGGCCACGCTGTTGAGGTGGCTGATGCTGCCCCAGGCGGTGCCCAGCCGTTCGGTGGCCACATCCAGCACTTTCGCAATCGCGTCCCAGCGGGCTGGAAAGTCGGGTGCGGTGACGGTCTCCAGCGCTGCATTGGCGCGCTCCAGCAGAACATCCACGGCAGGCGCCACGTCCTGCGGTGTGATGCGGTCGAAATGGGGGAGGTCCGAGAAGTCGAGAAGGGCGTTGCTCATGCGAAATCAGATGGCGCCAGATGGCGCAGGTTCAAGTTGCAAAGCCGCCGACATCGACAGCACTGACCCAGGTCAGTGCCCTGCAGTGCGCTCGGCGGCTTCGATGGTGTTCACCAGCAGCATGGTAATGGTCATGGGCCCAACCCCGCCAGGCACGGGGGTGATCCAGCCGGCCACTTCCTTGACGCCGTCAAAGTCGACGTCGCCGCACAGCTTGCCTTCGTCGTTGCGGTTCATGCCCACGTCGATCACCACGGCGCCGGGCTTGACCATGTCGGCCGTCAGCACATTGCGTTTGCCGACTGCCGCCACGATCACGTCGGCCTGCAGGGTTTGTGCCTTCAGGTTCTGGGTGGCGCTGTGGCAGACGGTGACAGTGGCGTTCTGGCCCAGCAGCATCAGCGCCATGGGCTTGCCCACGATGTTGCTGCGGCCGATGACCACGGCGTGTTTGCCCTTGAGGTCGTAGCCGATGCTCTCCAGCATCTTCATGCAGCCATAGGGCGTGCAGGGCCAGAAGCCGGGCATGCCGGTCATCAGGGCTCCGGCGCTGGCGATGTGAAAGCCATCCACGTCCTTGGCGGGCGAGATGGCTTCGATCACCTTCTGCGCGTCGATGTGTTTGGGCAGCGGCAGCTGCACCAGGATGCCGTGGATGGCCGGGTCGTTGTTGAGGGCCTCCACGCGGGCGAGCAATGCGGCTTCGGTCATGTCGGCCTCGTACTTTTCAAGCACGGAGTACAGGCCGCTGTCTTCGCAGGCCTTGACCTTGTTGCGCACATACACCTGGCTCGCCGGGTTGTCGCCCACCAGGACGACGGCCAAGCCGGGCTTGACGCCCCGTGCTGCCAGGGCGGCGGCGCGTTGCGCCACATCGGCGCGCAGTTGGCGGGAAAGGGCGTTGCCGTCGATGAGTTGGGCTGTCATAGCAGAAAATATCAGTCAAATTAGGCTCTAGCGCTTTATCAGCAAGCGCGAGCAGCTATCAAAATATGAGTATCAGCCCTTGGGCGCATTCTGGCCGAGGGCGATCTTGAGCAGGTCGGCCACGGTGTTGGCGTTGAGCTTTTCCATGATGTTGGCGCGGTGCGCCTCCACCGTCTTGATGCTGATGCCCAGGTCGTCCGCAATCTGCTTGTTCAGGCGGCCGGCGACGATGCGTTCGAGCACCTGGGCTTCGCGGCTGGTGAGCTTGGACAGCAGGGCATCGCGGCTCGCGGCCTGCTGGTAGCCGGCGAAGGCTTCGCGGGCGTGGTCGAGCATGCGCTCGACGAGGCCCACCAGTTCTTCTTCGTCAAAGGGCTTCTGGATGAAATCGAGCGCGCCCTTTTTCATTGTGTTCACAGCCATGGGCACGTCGCCGTGACCGGTGATGAACACGATGGGCAGGGGGGACTTGCGCTCGATCAGGCGGTCTTGCAGCTCCAGGCCCGTCATGCCACCCATGCGGATGTCCACGATCAGGCAGGCGACTTCGCGCGGGTCATAGCGTGAGAGAAACGTCTCGGCCGAATCAAAGCAACGCACCCGGTAGTCCTTGCCTTCCAGCAGCCACTGCAGGGAATCGCGAACTGCCTCGTCATCATCCACAACGTAGACAGTGCCTTTTTTCGGAATCAAGCTCATGCAATTGTCCTTGGTTTTTGAGTATTTGCTACAGAATTTGTAGTGGCATCAGCAGGCTTGGCAAGCGGCAGCCAGAAGGAGAACCTGCAGCCCGTGACCTCGGTTCCATTGTAGAGGTTCTCCGCCTGCATCCTGCCCTGGTGCGACTCGACGATGCTGCGGCACAGATTGAGGCCCATGCCCATGCCTTCTTCCTTGGTGGAGAAGAAGGCTTCAAAAAGGCGCTCCAGCACTTCGGGGGCCAGGCCTTTGCCGGTGTCCTGCACCGAAAATTCCACCACTTCGCGGTCGTCAATGTGTTTGGGCACCACCCGAAGTTCCACGCTGCGGCCCGACGGCGGGCGGTCAGCATGCTGGATGGCTTCGGCGCCGTTCTTCATCAGGTTGACCAGCACCTGCTCGATCAGGATGGTGTCGGCCATTACGGGTGGCAGGCGCGCCGCCACGTAATGTGTGAGCCGCACATTGTGGCGGCGCAGTTCGATGTCGGCCAGCTCCACGGCTTCATTGACCATCGAATGCACGTCGGCCAGGGTGCGGTTGGGCTCGCTCTTTTTCACAAAGGCCCGGATGCGCTGGATGATCTGGCCCGCGCGCTGGGCCTGGTGGGCGGTCTTTTGCAGTGCCGTGAGCAGTGCTTCCTCGGTCAGCTGGCCACTCTGGATGCGCGAGACCATGCCGCTGCAGTAATTGTTGATGGCCGTGAGCGGCTGGTTGAGTTCGTGCGCCACGCTCGAGGCCATCTCGCCCATGGTGATCAGGCGGCTGACCGACTGGGCACGCTCGGCCTGGCGCGCCGCCTGTTCCTCGGCCTGGCGGCGGGGGGTGATGTCGGTGGCAATCACCATCTGGGCCAGGCGCCCGTCCACCCAGTTGAGGTAGCGCGAGCGTACTTCGAGCCATTTGCCCAGGTCAGGCAGGTAGATCTCGGCGTTTTCGGTGCGGGCGCTGGTGAGGGGGTCGGTGGGTAAGCCCATCAGGCCGTCTTCGTCGTCCATGCCAGTGTGGTCAGACCCCGCCACAGGCACCACGCCGGCCTGTGCTACCAGTTGCAGATGGCCGTCGGTCTGCGAGCCGAACCACTGGCGGTAAAGCTTGTTGGCGAACAGCAACTCCTGGCTGCCCAGGGGCGCCACTGACACCGACGCGTCCAGCGACTCCAGCACCACCGTGAACCGCTCGTGCGAGGCTGTGAGCTGTTCACGGATCCGGTTGGGCTCGGTGATGTCGGTCATCGAGGTCATCCACCCGGTCTGCTGCCCATGCGCATCGATCAGGGGCGAGACATACAGCCGCGCATCAAAAAGCGTGCCGCTTTTGCGTCGCACCCGCACCTGAAAGCCGCCCACGATGGTTTTACCGCTGATCTCGTCGCGTAACTTGGCGTGCAGCGCTTCATGGTCAGACTCCGGCCAGTAGGGGAAAGGCGCCTTGAGGCCCACCAGTTCAGATTCGCTCCAGCCGGTCATCTGGCAGAACGCGGCATTCACATAGGTGATGCGGCCTTCCAGGTCCAGCGCCCGCATGCCAGTCAGGATGGAGTTTTCCATCGCACGGCGGAAATTGGTCTCGGCGACCAGCGCCTGCTGCGCCTGCATGCGCCTGCGCGTGTGGCGCCAGGTGGCGATCAGCATCCAGGCCGTCATGGCGCTCAGCGTGCCCACCAGCCAGAACAGCCCGCTGCCCACCACACCCAGCGACGTGCGGTAAGCCTGCGCCTTGAGCACCAGCCCGTTGCCCACCGGGGATACAGGCACTTCGTATTCGTTGGCGTGACGCGTCCACGGCAGCAGCTCGGTGGCCGCGTTGCGCGGGCCCAGCGGTGTACCAGCCAGCACCTGGTTCTTTCCGTCGAGCAATGTGACGGCATAGCGGGCCAGTACTTCGGTGGGCGTACCGTAACGCAGCAGGCTGTCGATGGAGTATTCGCCCAGCACCACGCCGCTGAACTTGCCCTGGTGCGTCAGGGGCACCTGCAGCTGGAGCAGTGGCGCCGCATCTCCCGAGGTGGCCGCAGGCTGGGCGTACACGGGCTGCTGCAGATCGCGTGCCAACCCGAAGGTATCGGCTGTGTCCCCGGGTTTGAGCACTTCTCCTGCAATGCGCAGCTCGTTGCTGGCCAGGGTGGGCGCAGCGTGGCTGGCGCGGATTCGGCGGCGTTCGTCGATCCAGGTCACCGCCTGCAGTTCAGGGTACTGGCTGATCAGGGTTTCGGCCCGGCTCACGAACTCGGCACGTTCCAGTTCCTGGTTGGACAGGTCGCGCGCAATGCGCATCAGCTGTTCCTGCCGCTCCAGCAGGCGCAAGCGCACCCGTTGCTGTGCGTATTCCACGTCGCGGCGTAGGGCTTCTTGCTCGCGTTCGGCCTCTTCGGCTCGCAGATACCAGAAGGCCGCCACGATGGCGGCCAGAAACATCAGCACGGCTGCAAGGGGGGCCAGCGCGGCAAAGCGGTCTTGCCGGGTGGGCGACAACCCGCGCCACCACTTGCGCCACCAGCGGGCGGGGGCAGCCACCACAGTGGCTGCGGGCGAGGGCTCAAGAGGCTGGGGATCCATCCGCCAAGTGTAGGTGAGGCTCGACAGGCAGCCCAGTGGCTCCCCATGACCAAATGTGCAACTGCAGCAAAATATTACATTATGAAATGAAAAAGCACCATTCGAAATCGCATGAAAATTATGCGAAACTAGAGCTAACGTACTAAATTGCTGCCACACCTACAGGAGACAAAGCATGTCAGCTCAGCCCGACCCACAGGCCGGTTTCGGCATCGGTTCCGACACCGACCAGCAAGAAACCCGTGAATGGATGGACGCGCTGTCCGCCGTGATTGACAAGGAAGGCCCTGAGCGCGCCCACTTCCTGCTGGAACAGCTGCTGGAGCACGCGCGCCAGAACAGCATCGACATGCCGTTCTCCGCCAATACCGGCTACGTGAATACCATCGAGCCCGACCAGGAGGCCCACTGTCCGGGCAACATCCAGATCGAAAAACGCCTGCGCGCCTACATGCGCTGGAACGCCATGGCGATGGTGGTGCGCGCCAATCGGCTGGACCCCGCCGACGGTGGTGATCTCGGTGGCCACATTGGCTCCTTTGCGTCGGTGGCCAGCATGTTTGGCGCCGGCTTCAACCACTTCTGGCACGCCGAAAGCGAGAACCACGGTGGCGACCTGTTGTACATCCAGGGCCACAGCTCGCCTGGCATCTACGCCCGCGCTTACCTCGAAGGCCGCCTGACGGAAGAGCAGCTCGACAGCTTCCGCCAGGAAGTCGATGGCAAGGGCCTGTCGAGCTACCCGCACCCCAAGCTCATGCCCGAGTTCTGGCAGTTCCCCACGGTGTCGATGGGCCTGGGTCCGCTGATGGCCATTTACCAGGCCCGTTTCCTCAAATATCTGCACGCCCGCGGCATTGCCAACACCGAGAACCGCAAGGTCTGGGTGTTCTGTGGCGATGGCGAGATGGACGAACCCGAATCGCTGGGCGCCATCGGCCTGGCGGCACGGGAGAACCTCGACAACCTGGTCTTTGTCGTCAACTGCAACCTGCAGCGCCTGGACGGCCCGGTGCGCGGCAACGGCAAGATCGTGCAGGAGCTGGAAAGCGAATTCCGCGGCAGCGGCTGGAACGTGATCAAGCTGCTGTGGGGTGCTGGCTGGGATGCACTGCTGGCCCGCGACAAGACCGGCAAGCTCAGGCAGCTGATGATGGAGACGCTGGACGGCGATTACCAGGCCATGAAGGCCAACGACGGCGCATTTGTTCGCAAGAACTTCTTTGGCAAGTACCCCGAGACGCTCAAGCTGGTCGAGCACATGACCGACGAAGAGGTGTTCGAGTTGCGCCGTGGTGGCCATGAGCCCACCAAGGTATACGCCGCGTTCCACGCCGCCAATTCGCACAAGGGCCAGCCCACCGTGCTGCTGGTCAAGACCGTCAAAGGCTATGGCATGGGCAAAGCGGGTGAAGGCAAAAACACCGTGCACCAGACCAAGAAGCTGTCGGACGAAGACATCAAGTACATCCGCGACCGCTTCAACATCCCCATCCCGGACAGCGAGCTGCACAAGCTCCCGTACTACAAGCCCGCGGATGACACGCCAGAAATCAGGTACCTGCACGAGCGGCGCAAGGCCCTGGGCGGCTACCTGCCCAAGCGCCGTCCCAAGGCGGACGAGCACTTCACCGTGCCTGCCATTGACACCTTCAAGGCCATCCTGGAGCCCACGGCCGAAGGCCGCGAGATCAGCACCACCCAGGCCTACGTGCGCTTCATCACACAGTTGCTGCGCGACCAGGCCCTGGGCCCGCGCGTAGTACCCATCCTGGTGGACGAGGCCCGTACCTTCGGCATGGAAGGCCTGTTCCGCCAGATCGGTATCTACAACCCCAAGGGCCAGCTCTACACCCCGGTCGATCGCGACCAGGTGATGTATTACCGCGAGGACAAGGCCGGTCAGATCCTGCAGGAAGGCATCAACGAAGCTGGCGGCATGGCCAGCTGGATTGCAGCGGCCACCAGCTACAGCACCAACAACCGCATCATGGTGCCGTTCTACGTGTACTACTCGATGTTCGGCTTTCAGCGCATTGGCGATCTGGCCTGGGCTGCCGGCGACATGCAGGCGCGTGGCTTCCTGCTGGGCGGCACCTCGGGCCGCACCACGCTCAATGGCGAAGGCCTGCAGCACGAAGATGGCCACAGCCACATCCTGGCGGGCACCATTCCGAACTGCATCAGCTACGACCCCACCTTTGCCCACGAAGTGGCGGTGATCATGCACCGTGGTCTCAAGCGCATGGTCGAGCAGCAAGAAAACGTCTTCTACTACATCACGCTGCTCAACGAGAACTACGCCATGCCCGGCCTCACGGCAGGCACGGAAGAGCAGATCATCAAAGGCATGTATCTGTGCAAGCCTGGTGCCGTGCCACCGCAGGGCACTTCCGATGCCAGTGACAAGCGCGTGCAGCTGCTGGGATCGGGCACCATCCTGCGTGAGTCGCTGGCCGCACAGACCCTGCTGGCCGCCGACTGGGGTGTACAGGCCGATGTGTGGAGCTGCCCCAGCTTCAACGAACTCACCCGCGAAGGCCAGGACGCCGACCGCTGGAACCTGCTGCACCCGCTGGAGACACCGCGCGTGCCGTTCGTGGCGCAGCAACTGGGCAGCAGCACCGGCCCCGTGGTCGCATCCACCGACTACATGAAGGCCTATGCCGAGCAGATCCGCCCCTTCATCCCCAAGGGCCGCAACTACAAGGTGCTGGGCACCGACGGCTTTGGCCGCAGCGACTTCCGCAGCAAGCTGCGCGAGCACTTCGAGATCAACCGCCACTACATCGTTGTGGCCGCCCTCAAGGCGTTGAGCGAAGACGGCGTGTTGCCTGCCACCAAGGTGGCGGAGGCCATTGCCAGGTACAACATCCAGGCTGACAAGATCAACCCGCTCTACGCTTAAACCGAACGGAGACAGAACAATGGCATTGGTCAACATTCAAGTCCCGGACATCGGGGACTTTGACGAAGTGGGCGTGATCGAGTTGCTGGTCAAGGTGGGCGACACCGTGAAGGCAGAGCAGTCGCTCATCACGGTCGAATCCGACAAGGCATCGATGGAAATCCCGTCCAGCCACGCTGGCGTGGTCAAGGAACTCAAGATTGCGCTGGGTGACAAGGTCAAGCAGGGCTCGGTGATTGCCGTGGTGGACTCTGCTGACCCGGGCGCTGTGGCAGCCCCCGCAGCAGCTCCTGCCCCTGTGTCGGCGGCCGCTCCGGTCGCTGCAACGGCACCGGCCGCACCTGTTGCTGCCCCTGCGGCCGCAAGCCCGGTCGAAGTGCGCGTGCCCGACATCGGTGACTTCAAGGACGTGGCCGTCATCGAGATGCTGGTCAAGGTCGGCGACACCATCAAGCTCGAACAGTCGCTGTTCACGGTGGAATCCGACAAGGCCTCCATGGAGATCCCGTCGCCCGCTGCTGGTGTGCTCAAGGAACTCAAGGTCAAGATTGGCGACACGGTCAACATCGGTGATCTGGTGGCTGTACTGGAAGGCTCCGCCGCAGCGGCAGCACCTGCTCCCGTGGCAGCGCCTGCACCCGCTGCAGCACCTGTGGCTTCCGCGGCACCAGCGGTTGCCGCAGCAGCGCCCGCTGGTGCCGTGACGTCCGTGCCTGTCCCCGCCCACCAGCCCGGTACCCCCAGCGCAGGCCTGCCCCACGCATCGCCTTCGGTGCGCAAGTTCGCCCGCGAACTCGGCGTGCCCATCGACGAAGTCAAGGGCACTGGCCCCAAGGGCCGCATCACGCAAGACGACGTGGCCGCCTTCACCAGGCAGGTGATGGCAGGCGCATTGCAGACCAAGGCCCAGGTGGCCAAGGCGCCCGCAGGTGGTGGCGGCTCCGGCGTGGGCCTGGACCTGCTGCCCTGGCCCAAGGTGGACTTCACCAAGTTCGGCCCGGTGGAGCGCAAGGACCTCTCGCGCATCAAGAAGATCAGCGGCGCCAACCTGCACCGCAACTGGGTCGTCATCCCGCACGTCACCAACCACGACGACGCGGACATCACCGATCTCGAAGCCTTCCGCGTGCAGTTCAACAAGGAAAACGAGAAGAGTGGCGTCAAGGTCACCATGCTCGCCTTCATGATCAAGGCCGCCGTGGCCGCGCTCAAGAAGTTCCCCGAGTTCAACAGCTCGCTCGACGGCGACCAGCTGGTGATGAAGAACTACTTCCACATCGGCTTTGCGGCCGACACGCCCAACGGTCTGGTGGTGCCCGTTATCAAGGATGCCGATCAGAAGGGCATCGTGCAGATCAGCAAGGAAATGGGTGAACTCGCCGCCAAGGCGCGCGAAGGCAAGCTGGCCCCGGCGGACATGCAGGGCGGGTGCTTTTCCATCAGCTCGCTGGGCGGTATTGGTGGCCGGTACTTCACGCCCATCATCAACGCCCCCGAAGTCGCCATCATGGGCGTGTGCAAGAGCAGCCTGGAGCCCAAGTGGGACGGCCAACAGTTCGCGCCGCGCCTCATGCTGCCGCTGTCGCTCAGCTGGGACCACCGCGTGATCGACGGCGCCAGCGCAGCGCGCTTCAACGTGTACTTTGCCTCGCTGCTGGCGGACTTCCGCCGCATCGTGATGTAACGACGAAAGGGCAAGACACACCATGGCAATCATCGACATCAAGGTGCCCGACATCGGCGACTTCGCCGAAGTGGCCATCATCGAAGTGCTGGTCCAACCCGGCGACACCATCAAGGCCGAGCAAAGCCTGATTACCGTGGAGTCCGACAAGGCCTCCATGGAGATCCCGTCCAGCCACGCTGGTGTGGTCAAGGAGCTCAAGGTCAAGCTGGGCGACAAGATCGCTGAAGGCTCGGTGGTGCTGACCCTGGAGGTGCAGGGCGCAGCCGCAGCCGCAGCCGCTCCAGCACCTGCCGCCACCCCAGCGCCCGCAGTTTCTGAACAAAAACAGGCTCTGGCGCCCGCTGTACAAGCGCGAACAGCTATCAATTCAGTAGCATCCAGCTTTGCCGGCACTGCCGATATGGACTGCGACGTGCTCGTGCTCGGCGGCGGCCCTGGCGGCTACAGTGCCGCCTTCCGCGCGGCCGACCTGGGCCTGAAGGTGGTGCTGGTCGAGCGTTATGCCCAATTGGGCGGCGTGTGCCTGAACGTGGGCTGCATCCCGTCCAAGGCCCTGCTGCACGTGGCGGCCGTGATGGACGAGGTCAGCCACATGGCCGACCTGGGCGTGGACTTTGGTGCGCCCGTGCTGAACATCGACAAGCTGCGCGGCCACAAAGAGAAAGTCATCGGCAAGCTCACTGGTGGTCTCGCCGCCATGGCCAAGATGCGCAAGGTGACCACCGTGCGCGGCTACGGCGCCTTTGTCGGCCCCAACCACCTCGAAGTGGAAGAAACCACCGGCACCGGCCAGGAGAAGACGGGCACCAAGAAGGTGGTGGCCTTCAAGAAAGCCATCATCGCCGCCGGCAGCCAGGCCGTGCGCCTTCCCTTCATGCCCGACGACCCGCGCGTGGTCGACTCCACCGGCGCCCTGGCGCTCAAGGAAGTCCCCAAGCGCATGCTGATTTTGGGCGGCGGCATCATCGGCCTGGAAATGGGCACGGTGTATAGCACGCTGGGCGCCCGCCTCGATGTGGTCGAGATGATGGACGGCCTGATGCAGGGCGCTGACCGAGACCTCGTCAAGATCTGGCAAAAGATGAACGCCAAGCGCTTCGACAACATCATGTTGAAGACGAAAACCGTGGGCGCCGAGGCTACGCCCGAAGGCATCAAGGTTACGTTTGCGCCAGCGGAAGAGGGCGGTACCGCCCCCGAGCCGCAGGTGTACGACCTGGTGCTGCAGGCCGTCGGCCGCACCCCCAATGGCAAGAAGATCACCGCTGAAAATGCAGGCGTGGCCGTCACCGACCGTGGCTTCATCAACGTCGACATCCAGATGCGCACCAACGTGCCGCACATCTTCGCCATCGGCGACATCGTCGGCCAGCCCATGCTGGCGCACAAGGCGGTGCATGAGGCACACGTGGCGGCCGAAGTCATCGCTGGCGAACTGCAAGGCAACAAGGAGCTGGCAGCCGCCGCGTTCAACGCCCGTGTGATCCCAAGCGTGGCCTACACCGACCCCGAAGTGGCCTGGGTGGGCCTGACCGAAGACCAGGCCAAGGCCCAGGGCGTCAAGGTCAAGAAGGGCCTGTTCCCCTGGACGGCCTCCGGCCGCGCCATCGCCAACGGCCGCGACGAGGGCTACACCAAGCTGCTGTTCGACGATTCGCCCGAGGCCCATGGCCACGGCAAGATCCTGGGCGGCGGCATCGTGGGCACCCACGCCGGCGACATGATCGGCGAGATCGCCCTGGCGATCGAAATGGGCGCCGACGCGGTGGACATCGGCAAGACCATCCACCCGCACCCCACGCTGGGCGAAAGCATCGGCATGGCGGCGGAGATTGCGCACGGCAGTTGCACCGACGTGCCGCCGCAGCGCAAATAACGCGCCCATCGACCGGAGCCCGGCCGCACCGTCTGGAGAAGCGCCATGGCAGCCGTCAAGAAGTTTCCCAAAACACCCGCCCACCCCGAGCGGGTGTGCTGGGGTTGCAACCTCTACTGCCCCGCCAAAGACATGCGCTGTGGCAATGGCTCCGACCGCACCCAGCATCCCGCGGAGCTGTTTGGCGAGGATTGGGACCAGTGGGGGCTGGATGCTGAGACGCAGGCCAAATCGCCAATGCCTGGGAGCGCAGACGGCGCCAGACCACGGGGCTGACCAGGTATGCGCTGGGTGCACGTCGAGCGTGCGGAACCTTCGGTGCCGGAAGACTGAAGGTTTTTTGAAATTGCCACGTCTGCTCAACGGTTGGGATCGGCACTGCATGCGATCCCCGTCAAGCTCGTGCACGCCGCACTGGAGCCTTCAGGCCCGGTCAGGGAGCCCACACAAAAGTGATGGAAAATACCGGGTTGGCTGCTGCGCAAACTGTGGCAGCAATTTCGCCCCCGCAAATCCCATTTGTTTGCTCTCTTGAGCCTGTCCATGCAAGACGTTCAAAACTCCAAGATCTCGGTCGAGAAAATCGGCGGCACTTCCATGACCGCCTTTGGCGATGTGCTGCGCCATATCGTGCTGCACGACCCCCAGCGCATCAATGGCCGCATCTACGTGGTGTCGGCGTACTCGGGCGTGACGAACCAGTTGCTGGAGCACAAGAAGACGGGTGAGCGCGGCATCTATGCCTTGTTTGCCGAGAGCAAGGGTTACCAGGATGCGCTGAACCAGCTGGCCACCAGCCTGAAAAAGATCAACGCCGGTTACGCCGACCTGGGCCTGCCGCTTTCCGTGGCCGATGCCTTCATCGACCACCGCATTGGCCAGGCGCGTGAGTACCTGGGCGCCATGCAACATGTGCTGGCCAGCGGCTACCTGAGCCGCAAAGATGTGCTGCTGGCGGCGCGCGAGGTGCTGGCCTCGATCGGCGAATCGCACAGCGCGTTCAACTCGGTTGAAATCCTCAAGGCCAATGGTGTGAACGCCGTGCTGATGGACCTGGCCGGGTTTGATGACAACGAGGCCTGGACCATTGACGAGCGCATTGCGCAGAGCTTCAAGGGCCTGGACCTGGCCGACAAGGTGGTGGTGGCCACCGGCTACACCAAGGGCACCGAAGGCATCATGCGCGAGTTTGACCGCGGTTATTCCGAAGTCACCTTCAGCAAGATCGCCGTCGAGGTGCGCCCCGCCGAGGCCGTGATCCACAAGGAATTCCACCTGTCTTCTGCCGACCCCAACCTGGTGGGCCTGGAAAACGCCATCGTGGTGGGAGCCACCAACTACGACGTGGCCGACCAGCTGGCCGACGTGGGCATGGAAGCCATCCACCCCAAGGCCGCCAAGCCGATGGAGCTGGCGGGCATTCCGATCCGCCTGAAGAACACGTTCGAGCCCGACCACCCCGGCACGCTGATCACCAAGGACTTTGTGGGCGAGCGCGCGCGTGTGGAGATCGTCACCGGAACCGACAAGGTCACGCTGATCGAAATCCACGACCCGAGCATGGTGGGCACCGTGGGCTTCGATGCGGGCCTCATGGAGGTGTTCTGCCGCCACGGCGTGAGCTACATCCTCAAGGCCACCAACGCCAACTCCATCGCCCATCTGGTGTGGGACAACCAGGCCACGCAGGCCCTGGTGGCCGAGCTGGAGGAGGCCTACCAGGTGGTCACGATCAAGCCCAGCGCCATCGTGTGCGCCATCGGATCCAACATCAGCATCCCTGGCGTGCTGGCCAAGGCGGCGCAAGCGCTGGCCGATGCCCAGGTCAACGTGAACTGCGTGTCGCAAACGCTGCGTCAGGTGAACATGCAGTTCGTGATCGAACGTGAGGACTACAAGACCGCCGTCAAGGCGCTGAACATGGCGCTGTGCGTGAACTCGGTCGCGCCGGTTCCGAAGGTGTAATGCCCGGGATGGCGGCCGCTTTGCAGGTGTGAGGCCTTCTCTCAAGCCCGCCCTGTGCGGGCTTTTTCTTGCGTGGTTCCCACAGGTGGGGCATGCATTTTTTACTTCCCGTGGTTGCGAGTTCGCGCTCAGACTTCGGGACGGAACTGTTGAAAGGTTGACGTTTTGAAACCACCAGCGTGCATGAATCAGCGGCAGGCCGCAGTTTGTAGGGAAGGCGCAGCATGCTGAGCATCCTCGCTGTGGTCGTCTCTCTGGCCCTTCTGATGTTCTTCGCCTACCGCGGCGTCACGGTGCTGCTCCTTGCGCCGCTGATGGGGGCCCTGGCGGTGCTGATGTCCGGCGACGGGCGCTGGCTGCTGCCGCTGTACACCGACACTTTCATGAGCGCGCTGGGCGGCTATGTGCTGCAGTATCTGCCGCTGTTTTTGCTGGGGGCGCTGTTCGGGCGGCTGATGGCCGATTCGGGCGCGGCGAGCACGCTGGCCCGCTGGATCGTGCGCACACTGGGCGAGCGGCGTGCCATCCTCACGGTAGTGCTGGCCTGCGCGCTGCTGACCTATGGCGGGGTGTCGCTGTTTGTGGTGGCGTTTGCCATCTACCCCATTGCGCGCAACCTGTTCGAGGCGGCCAACATCCCCAAGCGGCTGGTGCCCGCCACCATCGCGCTGGGCGCCTTTACCTTCACCATGACGGCGCTGCCGGGCTCGCCTGCCATTCAAAACGCCATTCCGATCCCGTATTTCGGCACCAACGGCTTTGCTGCGCCCGGCCTGGGCGTGCTGGCGGCCGCCATCATGCTTGGCGGCGGCCTGACCTGGCTGCTGCACCGCGCAGCGGCAGCGCGTGCGCGCGGTGAAGGCTACGGCCAGCACGAAGAAGACGAAGGCGCCACGGGCGCGGCGCTCACGCCAGCCCAGGCCGCCGCCGAGGCCGCGCGCCATGCCGAGGTGCCGTTACCACTCGCATTTCTCCCGCTGGTGCTGGTGGTGGGCGTCAACGCGCTGTTCACCTACCTGGTGTTCCCGGCGCTCGACCTGGCGTTCATGGCCGAGCGCTTCCCATCGCTCGACCCGGCCCGACTGACCGGCCTGTGGGCCCTGCTGATTGCGCTGGTGGTGGCCTGCACCACGCTGGTACTGACGCGTCTGGGCCACTGGCACGACCTCAAGCACACCATCAACCAGGGCGTGTTCGGCTTCATGCTGCCGCTGTTCAACACGGCATCCGAGGTGGGTTATGGCGCGGTGATTGCCTCGTTGGCGGGTTTTGCGCTGATCCGCGACGCGGTGCTGCGTGTGTCGGACAACCCGCTGGTTTCGGAGGCCATTGCCATGAACGTGCTAGCCGGCATCACCGGCTCGTCCTCTGGCGGACTGAGCATTGCGCTGCAGACGCTGGGCGAAGACTACCTGCGCATGGCCGAGGCTGCGTCCATCAGCCCCGAGCTGCTGCACCGCGTGGCGGTGATGGCCGCTGGCGGCATGGACACGCTGCCGCATTGCGGCGCCATCATCACCCTGCTGGCCATCTGCAAGCTCAACCACCGCCAGTCGTATGCCGACATTGCCGCCGTGACCATCCTGTTCCCGCTGCCCGCCCTGGTGCTGGTCATCACACTGGGCACGGTGTTCGGGAGCTTTTGACGGCAGCCTGCCCGCTGGCAGCGCCCGGGTGCACGGCACGGGTGCCGTGCGTTACTTCAATTTTGATAGCTGCTCGCGCTTTATGGATAAGCGCTAGAGGCCAAAAACACTAAAAAATCAAATCGATGCAAACCCTGCTCGACACCATTGCCAGCATGCCCCTGCCCACCGATGCCACGCGAATCTTTCACGGCCGGGGTGGTAAACACCCGGGCGATGAACAGTGGGTGCTGGATACCTACCCGCCCGTCTTCGTCGTCACCAGCTTTGCCCCGGCCACCGACGAGCAACTGGCCACCATCGGCGCCGCGCTGGAGGCGCGATGGGCGCAGATTGCTCCGGCGGGCGAGCCGCTGAACTGGGTGTTCCAGCACCGCGGCGAAGCATTGCGCATCGAGGGCCGCAGCGAAACGCGCCTGATGGCCGGCGCCGTGCCCGACCCGCACGTGGTCACCGAGGCGGGTGCGCGCTACCGCGTGCATGTGCTGCGCGGCCAGAACCACGGCCTGTTTCTGGACATGGCCGAGGGGCGCCGCTGGGTGCGGGATTTTGCAGAGGCACGCCGTGGTGATCGCTACGGCCTCAAAGTGCTCAACCTGTTTGCCTACACCTGCGCGTTTTCGGTGGTGGCGCTGCAGGCGGGGGCCCGGCAGGTGGTCAACGTGGACATGAGCCACGGCGCCATCGGCGTGGGGCAGCAAAACCACCAGCTCAACGGCATCACCGCGGGCGCCACCTTCTTGCCGCACGACATCTTCAGCAGCTGGGGCAAGATCAACCGCAGCGGCCCCTATGGCCTGGTCATCGTCGACCCGCCCAGCTACCAGAAGGGCAGCTTTGTAGCCACCAAGGACTACGCCCGCCTGATGCGCCGCCTGCCCGACCTGCTGGCCCCCGGTGGCCATGCACTGCTGTGCCTGAACGCGCCCGAGCTGGGCCTGGCGTTTTTGCAGGACCAGATGCGCGAACTGGCGCCGGAGCTGCAGTTTGTAGAGCGCGTGGCCAACCCGGCGGTGTTTGCCGATGTGGACGAAGAGCGGGCACTGAAGGTGCTGGTGTACCGCGCGCCTTTGCTGGACGAGCCCGCGGTACTCATCGGATGAAGATCAGCGGGTAAAGAAAGCCAGCGGCGCCAGCACGAGCTGCGGGAACAGGATGAGCAGCAGCAGCACCGTCATCTGCGCCGCCAGGTAGGGCAGCACGGCGCGGATCACCGGCTCCATCCGCTCTTTGGCCACGCCGCACACCACATTCAGCACCGTCCCCACGGGCGGGGTGATGAGGCCGATGGCGTTGTTCATGATGAACAGCACGCCAAAGTACACCGGGTCGATGCCCGCCATGCGCACCACGGGCATCAGCACGGGCACCAGGATGAGGATGGTGGGCGCAAAGTCCAGAGCGGTGCCCACCACAAACACGATGACCATGATGGCGGCCATCAGCAGCACCGGGTTGCTGGCCAGGGGCTGCAGCATGTCGGCCACCACCATGGGGATATTGGCAGCGGCAATCAGCCAGGCCGATACCTGCGCGGCGGCGACGAGGAACATGACCACCGCCGACGTTTTGGCCGCAGCCAGCAGCAGGCCGTACAGCATGGACACGCGCAGCTCGCGGTACACCACAAACCCGATGAACAGCGCGTAGAACACGGCCACCACGGCTGCCTCGGTGGGCGTGAAGTACCCGGCCTTGAGCCCGCCCACGATGAGCAGCGGCAGCATCAGCGCCCAAAACCCCGCCACCGTGGCCGACAGGCGCGCGCGCATGGGCGTCTTGTCGCCGCGGGGCATGTGGTCGCGCCTGGCCTGATACGCCCAGGTGGCAACCAGGGCCAGCGCCATCAGCAGCCCGGGCACGATGCCGGCCATGAACAGCTTGGTGATGGAGATGTTGCCCACCACGCCCAGCATCACAAACCCGATGGACGGCGGAATGATGGGCGCGATGATGCCGCCCGACGCGATGAGGCCCGACGCGCGCGGAATGTTGTAGCCAGCCTTGCGCATCATGGGGATCAGCAGGGCGGCCACGGCGGCGGTGTCGGCAATGGCCGAGCCCGACAGCGACGCCATGATCACGCACGCAAAGATGGCGACATACCCCAGGCCGCCCTTGAAGTGGCCCACCCAGGCGCCCGCCACGTTGACGATGCGCCGCGAGATGCCGCCTGCGTTCATCAGCTCGCCCGCCAGCACAAAAAACGGGATGGCCATGAGCGGAAAGCTGTCGGCGCCCGATAGCAGGTTTTGCGCCATGATCTGCGCATCAAAGATGCCCATGTAGGCCATCATGGCCATGCTGCAGGTGAGCAGCGCAAACGCAATCGGCACGCCCAGTGCCATGGCCGCCAGCAGCGACACCACGAATATGGCGACGATCATGCGGCGCTTTCTTCGTGTGATGACACCAGCGAAGCGGCCGTGATGCGGCCCGCGAGCAGCCGCACGATGTTGACCACGGCCATCACCCCGATGGAGGCAGCGCACAGGTACGCCACCGAATACACCACCCCCAGCGATATGCCCGTGACGAGGCCGATGTTGGCCACGTTCAGCGCATGCTGGCGCAGCATGCCCCACAAAAATACGGCGCAGCAGGCCAGCACCAGGCACTGGGCCAGCAGCACGGCGGCAAACAGGGCCTTGCCGCGCAGGCGGTGCACCAGCATGTCCATGCCCAGGTGCCCGCCCTCGCGCATGGCAACGATGGCGCCCAGAAAGGTGAGCCAGATGAACAGGAAGCGCGACAGCTCTTCAGAGATGTTGATGCCCGAATCAAACACGTGGCGCAGCACCACGTTGCCAAACACCATGACGCACATCGCGCCCAGGCACAGCACGAGGATGACCTCCAGCGCCTTGAAGTACCAGTGGAAGAGTCGTTTCAAACCAGATGGGGGCATGTGCTTCATGGGTGCTTATGACTGCTTTTGAGTGCTCATCAGTGGCCAACGGCCGTGGGCTGGCTGGCGGGGCCGCCAAACGTGAAGATCTTGCCCGGGTTCAGCAGGTTGTGGGGGTCCATGGCCTGCTTGATCTGGCGCATCACCGCCACGGTGGCCGGGCCCAGTTCATCGACCAGGAAGCCTTGCTTGTGCAGGCCCACACCATGTTCGCCGGTGCAGGTGCCGTCCATGGCCAGGGCGCGCTGCACCAGGCGCGCGTTCAGCGCTTCGGCACCTTCCACCTCGGCAGGCACGCTGGCGTCCACCAGCATCTGCACATGAAAGTTGCCGTCGCCCACATGCCCCACCATGGGCGCGAGGATGCCCGACTGCGCCAGGTCCTGCGCGGTCTCGGTCACGCAGTCTGCCAGGCGGGACATGGGCACACACACATCGGTGACGACGGAGCGGCACCCGGGGCGCAGCTGCAGCGCCGCAAAGTAGACGTTGTGGCGCGCCTCCCAGAGCCGCGTGCGCTCTTCGGGCGTGCCAGACCACTGGAACTGCGCGCCACCGCCGTCCTGCGCCAGGGCCTGCACCACGGCCACCTGTTCGCGCACGCCCGATTCACTGCCGTGGAATTCAAAAAACAGGTGGGGTTGCTCTGGCAGCCCGGTCTTGCTGTACAGGTTGAGTGCGCGGATGGCAACGGTATCTACAAACTCGCAACGGGCAATGGGCACGCCGAGTTGAATGGTCTGGGCCACCACCTCGACGGCCGAATGGATGTCTGGAAACGCGCACACCGCCGCCATCACGCTTTCGGGCAGCGGGTACAGGCGCACGGTGGCTTGCACGATCACGCCCAGCGTGCCTTCGGAGCCGATGAACAGCCGCGTCAGGTCGTAGCCTGCGGCGGACTTCTTGGCGCGGCGTGCGGTGGTGATGACTTCGCCATCGGCTGTCACCACCGTGAGATTCAGCACGTTTTCGCGCATGGTGCCGTAGCGCACGGCGTTGGTGCCGCTGGCGCGGGTGGCGCACATGCCGCCAATGGTGGCGTCTGCCCCCGGGTCGATGGGGAAGAACAGCCCTTGGTCGCGCAGCGCGGCATTGAGCGCCTTGCGGGTGACCCCTGGCTGCACGGTGGCGCACTGGTCGTCGGCGTGGATGGCAATGACCTGGTCCATCTGCTGCAGGTTCAGCGTGAGGCCGCCCTGGGTGGCCAGGGTGTGGCCTTCGAGTGACGAGCCTGCCCCGTAGGGCACCAGCGGCACGCGGTGCTGTTTGCACAGCCGCACGATGGCCACCACGTCGTCGGTGCTGCGGGCGTAGGCGACGGCGTCGGGTGGCATGGCGGCAAAGATGGACTCGTCGCGCCCGTGGTGTGCACACACCGACGCGCTGGTGGACAGGCGCTCGCCCAGCAGCTGGCCAAGCGATTCCAGAAGGGCGGGGGGCAAAGGCAGGGGCAGGCGGGCGTTCATGGCAGTCGTTGAATGTCGAAAAGGCAGACCGCGCTCGGGATCAGGGCGCCCCGAGCGCGGGCCATTGGCGAAGAGCGCGCCTTTGACCTACCTGGCGCGGGCCTTGGCGATTTCGGTGCGCACCAGGGTCATGAACTCGGGCCCGATTTTTTCGAGGTGGGGCGCAATCGCTGGGGGCACGCGGTCGCGGATGGCCTGCAGATCGGCTTCAGAGAACTGGGTGACCTGCACGCCCTTGTCCTTCATGCCCTGCAGGGCGGTGCCCGCCTCGGCAGCGGTGGACTTGCGCTGGAACTCCGTGGCCTTGCGGGCGGCGGTGTTCATCATCTTTTGTTCATCGGGCGTGAGGCTGTCCCAGAACTTTTTGGACACCGCAAAGATCAGCGGCGAATACACGTGACCCGACAGCGTCATGTACTTTTGCACTTCATAAAAGCGCTGGGTGTACATCAGCACCACCGGGTTCTCCTGCCCGTCAAACGCCTTGGTCTCCAGCGCCACAAACAGCTCGGACCACGGCAGGGGCGATGCGTTGGCGCCAATGGCCTTGAAGGCATCCAGCGTGAGCGGGTTGGGCTGCGTGCGCAGCTTCAGGCCCTTGAGGTCGTCGATCTTGTTGACCGGGCGGCGCGAGTTTGTGATGTGGCGAAACCCGTTCTCCCACCAGCCCAGCACGTGGATGCCCACGCCGTTGAGCTTGTTGTTGAGGTACTGCCCCACAGGGCCGTCAAACACCGCATGCGCCTCGGCCTCGGTGTTGAACAGGAAGGGCACGTCCTGAAACCCCAGCTCTTTGACCTGGCCCAGCAAGGCCAACGCGCTGCCGGTATAGAACTCCTGTACACCGCCTTGCAGTGCGCCCAGCATCTGCGGGTCGGGGCCCAGGGCCTGGTTGGCGATAACGGCGATCTTCATCTTGCCGCCGGTGGCCTGCTCCATGTCGGCCGCGAATTGCTTGGCTGCCTGGCCCGCGGGGTGGGCGTCTGCCAGGCCATGGCCGAAGCGGGCAGTGCGCGCCTTGACGTCCTGCGCGTGGGCAGTGGTGGCTGCCAGCGTGGCAGCTGCGCCCAGTACGGCGGCGCAAAGAAAGCGGTGCAGTCGCGTGGTCTTCATCTTCATGATGTTGTCTCCTCTAGGGGTTGGGCGGGGGCCAGGGTTTGGGGGACTGTGGCGGCGCTTTGCACCCGGTTGCGCAGCAGGCCGATGCGTTCAATTTCCACCTCGCAGATGTCGCCAGGTTTCATGTACAGGCGCGGCTCGCGGGCGTGGCCGATGCCTGCGGGGGTGCCCGCCACGATCAGGTCGCCGGCTTCGAGCGTGATGGCCTCGCTGATGGTGACGATGAGGGATTCAACGTCGAACACCATGTCGCTGGTGTTGGCGGACTGCACGGTCTGGCCGTTCAGGCGTGTTTCGAGCAGCAAGCCGCGGGCGCCGGGCGGCAGCTCGTCGGCAGTCACCATGCAGGGGCCAAAGGCGCCGGTGCCATCAAAGTTCTTGCCCATGGTCCACTGCGGGGTCTTGAACTGGTATTCGCGCACGCTGCCGTCGTTGAACACCGAGTAACCCAGCACGTGCGAGAGCGCGTCGGCGCGCTGGATGCGGTAGCCGCCGGTTCCGATCACCACGGCCAGTTCGCCCTCGAAGTCCAGCGTGTCTGACAGCTCAGAGTGCAGCAGCGGCGCGTTGTGTGCCGTCACGCTGGAATTGAAGCGCGCGAACAGCGTGGGGTAGGGCGGTTGCACAAATCCGCTTTCTGCCGTGTGGTCACGGTAGTTCAGCCCCACGCAGATGATCTTGCGCGGGTGCGCAACGGGGGGCAGGTACTGCACAGTGTCCATGTCGACAGCGGGGTGCTGCGCCATGACGAGTGCAGCCGCATCGAGTGCAGTGCGGCCACGCCGGATCAGGGTGTCCACATCTCCGGGGTAACCGGGCTGGCCCTCCGTGGCGCCATGCCACTTGCCAGTGGCGGGGCTCTGCACGGCCCAGCCGGGGACGCCGCGCGATTGAAAACGAACCAACTTCATTTGTTCTCCTGGTGGGAGCGCGTGTGGGGGTGTTGAATCGCGCTGATAGATATTTAATCAAATAATCTATTATTCGCGTGTTGGTACATTCCCGCATACAATCCGTCCGCCATGCAGACCACCTTGACCAAGCCCACACAGGCCGAAACCGCCTGCGAGCTCATCCGCTCAGAAATACTGGACGGGCGGCTGCCTCCAGGAGCCAAGCTCAACATCAAGGCGCTGGAAGAACGGTTTGAGCTGAGCCTGGGCGCAGTGCGCGAGGCGCTCTCACGCCTGGCCGCCCAGGGCATGGTGATTGCGGAATCGCAGCGGGGCTACCGTGTGAGCCCGGTCAGCAAGGATGAGCTGCTGGACCTCACGCGCGCGCGGGTCGAAATGGAATGCCTGTGCCTGGGCCAGGCCATGCGGCACGGCGATGTGGAGTGGGAAACCCGGATCGTGGCCGCAGCGCACCGCATGGAGCGGCTGCAGTCGCAGACATCGGACATCGAAGCACGGTCCACCAAGCCCTGGAACGACGCCCATGGCGAGTTCCACGAAGCGCTGGTCAGCGCATGTCCCAACCAGTGGCTGCTGCGCATGCGCCACATGCTGTACGAGCAGAGCGAGCGTTACCGCCGCCTCTCGGTGCCGCTGAGTACCGACCAGCGCGATGTGCGCCATGAACACCGCCAGATCATGGAAGCGGCCCTCGCCCGCGACCCGCAAAAAGCCTTTCAGGCCGTGGAGCAGCACCTGCTGGCCACAGCCCAGATCATTCTGCGATCGCCCTTGCTTCAGTCCCAGTGAGCAGCAGGCGGCGGCTGCAGGGGCTGCCCCATGGTGCACATCCAGCGGTCGGCGCTATGCTCCGCCCATCGCGTTCACCCCCGCCGTTGCCATGACTTCGCCAGACTCCTACGGCGCGCTCTACCGCACCATGCTGAAATCCACCCGCGCGATCCCCTGGCAGAGCGGTGCCGCAAGGCGGTTTTCAAGGCGCAGATTCCGCGCGCGGCCTCGGGGGTGGGCACCATCATCCCGGGTGCGCACGACGACCCGGTGCGGTTTGTGCAGTAGGTGGACCGGCGCCTGTACAGCGCCAAGCACCTGGGCCGCAGCCGCATGGTGGACAGCGGCACATAGAGCAACGATGGTGCGGCCGATGCAAGCTGTCGCACGGCTCCATGGTGATATGAATTTGATAGCGCGCTGCGCTTTCCCATAAAGCGCCGGCGGCCAAAAACACCTGAGATTTTTTGCAGCGACAGCGTGGGCGGTCAGGCCGGGCCGCTGCCGGAGAGGTCGTCCACGGCACGGTGCGCGCCCGCACCCATGGCCATGGCGCCCATGCCGCCACCGCCCGCACCACCGCCGCCTCCACCTGTGCGTCCCCCGGCGGCACCGGCGCTCCGGTCGCCGGGGCTGGCGCGACGGCCTGCCGTGCCCGCACCCCCGGGCCGCAACGGGCCCTGCTGCGGGATGGCAAGGGTGGAGGGGATGGGCTCCAGGTCCAGTGCGGTACGGATGAACTGGCGCAGCGAGACCACCAGTGGCGCCACCTCCACGCTGCGCCCGGCCACCATGTCCTGCGCGGCCTGCGTGGCCAGCCGCACCTGTTCTTCGGTGCCCAGCAGGATGACGTCGGACAGGGCCGCCTCCACGGCATCGCGGGTGCGGCGCTGGCGTTCGGTGCTGCCGGAAAGCAGGGCGTCAATGGGAGCGTCGTCGTTGTCCTTGTTGCTGCTGCTGTCCACCAGCGTGGCGGAGTCTCCGGACTCCGCGCCCGGGGCGGTGTGGGATGAACGTGACATGCCCACGGGCGGGCGGTGCAGGTCGCGCAGATGGGTGGGGCTCACCTGCAATTGCCCGGTGAACGAGCCGCCCAGCGTTTTGTACGCCGCAATCAGCGTCTTGAGGCGCTCGTTGATCTGGCGGTTCTCGCGCTCGCGCCGGCGCTGCAGGGTCTGCATGAACACCAGCCGGATACCCACCATCACCAGGGTGGCGAGCAGCAGCCCGAACAGCGTGGAGAGCGTGGCGGACCAGGAGCTGAAGTCAAAGAGATTGCGCATGGCAGAAAGGGCGGTGCAGCCGGGGCGTTGGGGTCAGCGGGCCATCATAGGTGCGGCCAGAGCGCCCGGCGGTAGGCGCACACCGCGTGCGCAAGAGGTGCAGCAGCTGCAGGGGGCGCTCGGTCAGCCGCCACCGTCCAGCAGTGCCACGATGCGATCCCAGTGCGCGGCATCCACCGGGGTGATGGAAAGGCGGCTGCCTTTTTGCAGCACGCGCATGTCGGCCAGCTCCGGGCGCTCGCGCAGCTCGGCCAGGGGCATCAGCCGGGTCTTGCGCACAGCCTGCACATCCAGCAACAGCCAGCGGGGTGCATCGGGCGGGGATTTGGGGTCGTAATAAGGCGAGGCGGGGTCGAACTGCGTGGGATCGGGCCGGGTGGTGCTGGCCACCCGCGCAAGGCCGGCAATGCCGGGTTCGGGGCAGCTGGAGTGGTAGAACAGCACGCCGTCGCCCACCTGCATCGCATCGCGCATGAAGTTGCGCGCCTGGTAGTTGCGCACGCCCGTCCAGGGCACGGTGGCGCCGGGGGCGGCCAGGGCGTCGTCAATGGAGCACTCGTCGGGCTCGGATTTCATGAGCCAGTAGTGCGCAGGGCGCGGCGTGGAGGAGGCAGTCATGCGCGCCATTTTGGCAAAGGTGTGGTGGTGTGCATACACGGCAGGCCAGGGCACGCCATGGTGGGTTCGCTTCTGTTTTTATAGCTGCTCGCGCTTTATGGATAAGCGCCGGAGGTTATTTTGATTCATATTTCCGTGTGAATTCGCCCGCAGGGTGCACCCCGGTGGCAAAACGCGCTGGCCTGCGGCGGCGGCAGGCCGCAGAATCAGCGCCGCCCGGTTTCCGGAAGAACAAAGCCCCCGGCATGGGGGCACGCACAGGGAGGGAGGGTGAATGGCCAACCCGGCACGGCGGCGCAATGGCGGCGCGGCCCCGCAGGCATCTGCGGGCAAGAACCAAGGCAAGAACCCAGGCAACAAAAGCGGCACCTGGTTCCTGATGCTGTTCGCACTGCCGTTTACGGCCGTCGGCATTGGCACGCTGCTGCTGGGCGTGCTGCCCACGCTGTATGACTGGTCGCGCTTGCAGTTCTGGGAGCCGGTTTCTGCCACCGTGGTGTCGGCTTCGCTGAACACGCACCGGGGGAGCAAGTCGGCCAGCACGTACAGCGTTTCGGTGCACTACCGCTACCAGGTGGGCGGTACGACCTACGACGGCCACCGAGCGGCCATCAACACCTCGGCAGACAACGTGGGCAGCTTTCAGCAAGACCTGGGGCGGCGCCTGGTGGCTGCGCAGCACAGCGCAGTGCCGGTACCCGTGTGGTTCAACCCGTCGGCGCCCGCGCAGTCCGTGGCCGACCGCAGTCTGCGCCTGGGTTTGCTGGGTTTTCGGATGATCTTTGTGGTGGTATTTGGCGGCTTTGGCCTCGGCATGCTGGTGTGGGCGCTGCACCTGCGGCGCAGTGGTGAACGCAAGGCGCAGCGGCTGCAGACCGTGGGCAACCCGCCGTGGCTCGCCCACCCGGCCTGGGCCGGCAACCACATACGCTCTGGCAAGCGCTGGGAGGTGTGGGTGGCGTGGGGCTTTGCCGTGGTGTGGGGCGCCATTGCGTACCCGGCCGCGCTGTCGGCCATGCCCCGGGCGTGGCGCAACGACAACTTCCTGGTGCTGGGGGTTCTGGGCCTGCTGGTGGCCGTGGGACTGGGCCTGCTGGTGTGGGCCGTGCGCGCCACGCTGGATGCGCGGCGCCATGGCGAGGTGGTCCTGGTGATGGACCCTTTCCCCGGCTCCATTGGCGGGCATGTGGGCGCCACGATGGATTTGCCCACGGTGCCTTACCGGCCTGAGTTGCGCTTTGCGGTCACGCTGCGCTGCGCCTACCACTACCAGACCCGCACGGGAGGCAGCGAGCGCAGCACCGAGTCGCGCGAACAGGTGGTGTGGCAGGGCGAGGGCGCGGCGCAGGTGCAGCCGCAGGGTCCGGGCAGCCGCGTCGCGTTCCGGCTGAATGTGCCCAAGGGCCTGCCCGAGTCCGAGCAGCCCGCGGGCGACAGCGAACACCACTGGACGGTGCTGCTGGAAAGCACCGATCCCGCGCTGAAGTTCTCGCGTCGGTTTGAAGTGCCCGTGTATGCCACGGGTACCGAATCCACCTGGCTCGCACACGACGCCGCCAAGCACCCGCACGCGCAGGCCCGGCGCGATGCCGAGCTGGACGCAGTGAGCGATATCGAGCCGGTGGAAGGCGGCTTGCGGCTGTACCAGCCCTATGGCCGCCTGTGGCGGCAGAACCTGCTGTGGCTGGTGATGGGCGGCGCTTTCTTTGGCATGGGGATGTGGGCGGGATACAGCGGTGCACCCGCGTTGTTTCCGGTGGCGTTTGGCGGTGTGGGTGGTGCCATGCTGGCGTGGGGCTTTTACGCGCTGTGCAACAGCCTGACTGTGCAGTTGGACCGGCAGGGTCTGCGCACCGAACGCCGCCTGCTGGGCCTGATGCTGGCCTGGCAGCGCGTGCCCGCAAAAGACATTGCCCGCTTGCACATCAAGGAAAGCTACACCCAGCAAAGCGGCCACCAGCACACTACCTTTTTCCGCGTGCAGGTGAGCCTGCGCAATGGCGAGAGCGTGACCATTGCCGACAGCCTGCGCGGCCGCCCCGTGGCAGAGCAGATGCTGGCCAGGGTGGCCCAGGCCACCGGCTATCCCCGGTGAACGGGGTGCGGATCAGCCCGCCTTGCGAAACGTGAGGTTGATGCGGTGGGCGCCCGTCAGTGGGTGCGTGCCCTCCGGCAGCGGCAACACCCCATGAAACCGCAGCCGCGCCGGGCCGCCCCACACCACCACGTCGCCATGCATCAGCGCAATTCGCCGCGCGTTGCCGGCCCGCTGGGCTCCGCCCCACAGAAACACGGCCGGAATGCCCAGTGACACCGACACGATGGGATGCGCGTAGTTGCCCTCGTCCCTGTCCTGGTGCAGCGACAGCCGCGTGCCGGGCGCGTAGCGGTTGATGAGGCAGGCATCGGGCGCAAAGCCGGGGAAGCCGGCAGTTGCAGCCGCTTCGAGCGCCAGCTGACGGAACAGCGGCGGCATCGCAGGCCAGGGTTTGCCGCCGTCGGGGTCGATGGGGTCGTAGCGGTAGCCGCTGCGGTCGCTCACCCAGCCCAGCTTTCCACAGTTGGTCATCGCCACCGACATGCGCAGGCCGCCGGGGGTGATGAGGTGCCTGAAGGGCGCCTGGGCCGTGATCTGCTGCACCGCTTGCAGCAGGTCTGCGGCCTTTTCCAGCGCAAAGCCGCGCAGCACCATGGCGCTGGGCTCCAGCACCTCGGGCGGCTGGGCAGGCTGGGGCGGGTCGTCGAAAAGGCTGGGGGTCATCACGCGGTCAATCCCTGGGGGCAGTCATTCAGCATCATGAAAAATGATGCCCAGTGTGTGCCGCCGCCCGCTGCGCAAACGGCTCACCCCGTGGCGCATCTGCACCCGGTACGGCCCGCGCGTGCCCTGCACGGGGCGGTGGTGCACGGCAAACACCACGGCGTCGCCGCGCAAAAGCGGCACCACCTCGGCCCGCGACTGCATGCGCGGGCGCTGCTCGGTCAACACGAGTTCGCCGCCCGTGAAGTCGCGCCCGGGCTCTGACAGCAGCACCGCGACCTGCAGCGGAAACACATGCTCGCCATACAGGTCCTGGTGCAGGCAGTTGTAGTCGCCAGCGCCGTATTGCAGCAGCAGCGGGGTGGGGCGCACTTGGCCAGCGGCGTGGCAGCGGGCGATGAAGTCGGCATGCTGCGCGGGGTAGCGCACGGCTAGGCCCATGGCGGCGTTCCACTGGTTGGCAATGGGCGCCAGGTGCGGGTACAGCGCCTCGCGCAGCCCGGCCACCACACCGGGCAGCGGGTAGCTGAAGTACCGGTATTCGCCCTGGCCAAAGCCGTGGCGCTGCATCACCACGCGGCTGCGGAAGGTGTTTTCATTTGCGTCGCCATACAGGCGGGCCAGCGCGGCGCATTCGGGGGCACTGAGCAGTTGCGGCAGTACCGCATTGCCTTGCTGGTGCAGGGCCTCGGTGGTTGTGTACCAATCGATGGAGGCCGCACGCTGCGCCCAGTCGTCGTTCTGCGGATCGGGGTGGTGAGGCAGCGGGACAGCGTTCATGCCACCTTCTCCGCCAGCGGTTGTGCGGGCTCTGGCGCGGCTTCACGCGCCAGCAGCGCACGTTTGCGTTCCACGCCCCACCGGTAGCCCGACAACGCGCCATCACTTTTCACCACCCGGTGGCAGGGTATGGCCACCGCCAGCGCATTGGCCGCGCAGGCCTGCGCCACGGCGCGCACGGCGGTGGGGGCGCCTATGCGCTGGGCCACCTCGGCATAGCTTGCAGTCTGCCCGGCGGGGATGGCCTGCAGGGCCTGCCACACGCGCTGCTGAAACGCCGTGCCGCGCACGTCCAGCGGCAGGTTCAGCCCCAGGCCCGGGGCCTCGACAAACGCCACCACCTGCGCCACCAGGGCTTCAAACGCGGCATCCCCGCCGATCAGGTGGGCGTGCGCAAACCGGTCCTGCAGGTCGCGCGCCAGGGTGTCGGCATCGTCCCCCAGCAAGATGGCGCAGATGCCCCGGTCGCTTTGCGCCACCAAGATGGCACCCAGCGAGCACTGGCCGATGGCAAAGCGGATGTCCTGCGCCGCACCGCCTGCACGGTAGTGGCTGGGCGTCATGCCCAGGACCTGGACCGACTGTTCGTAAAAGCGGCTGCTGGACTGGTAGCCCGCGCTGTAGATCGCGTCCGTCACCGAGGCCGTGTGTGCGTTGTCGAGCGCACTGCGCAGGCGCTGCGCACGCTGGGCGGCGGCATACGCCTTGGGCGTGAGGCCCGTGGACTGCTTGAAGATGCGGTGCAGGTGCGACGGGCTCAGGCCCATCTGGGCGGCCAACGCATCCAGCGTGGGCGCTTCACCGGCGGCAGCGCCTTCGATGATGCGGCAGGCCTCGGTGACCAGCGCGGCGTGGTGCGACAACGCCGTGGGCTGCCGGGGCTTGCAGCGTTGGCAGGGGCGAAAGCCTGCGGCTTCTGCATCCGCGCAGCTGTCATGAAACCGCACGTTCTCCGGCCGGGGTGCACGCGCAGCACAACTGGGGCGGCAGTACACGCCCGTGGTCAACACCGAATACCAGAAGCTGCCGTCCGCCGCCGCGCTGCGCGCCGCCACTGCCGCCCAGCGCGGGTCGGCCTGAGTGGCGGTGGCGGCAAGCTGGGCCTTCGTGCTGGGGGTATGGCGGGGCATGGTGACGCAAGGGTGGTCGGTGAACATCATGGCAGCTCGGAATGGGAGTTTGCGATGCCTGCCACTCTAGGCAGGCAGCCCGCGTGGTGCACTCCGAAGCTTGCTTTCGAATTCTGCGCCAGTGTGCGCTGGCTGTTAGTGGCGTAGAAAGGCTTGTGATTGCTATCGATGTGATGGCTTATGGCGCTTGATGGATAAGCGTTGAAGCCGAAAAGTACCTCAAACTTCCTTCGATGAAGTCACTTTGCCGTCCCCCTGGCCCGAAGCGATCTTCTAGACTGCACCCCCTCTACCGCCTTGTTCGTGCGCCCAAGCGCTGCGGATGGACCGGTGGGCGAACCCACAGTACTTTTTTTCGGGAGGAAATCGCACCCATGCCTTGCTGCACAGCGACCTGCGAGCCTTTGCCATTGGCACGGGCCCAACCCGGCGCGGACCTGCGCGCGGGCGTTCTGGCGCTGGAACCCGTTCAGGCGGCTGTGCGCTGATGGGCAAGGCCAGCGCACGCAAGCGGCTGCGGCGGCAGGGGGCAGGGCGTTTGGCCGCTGCCTCCGTCGGCACCGGCATCCTGTGGCAGTGGCTTCTTGGGCTGGTGGCTGTGGTGCTGCTGGCCACTGGCCTGGCCCTGCTCGCCTTCAGCGTGGTGCCCACGGTGGCCGACTGGGCGCGCATGCGCCATTGGCAGCCGGTGCCTGCGCAGGTGGAGTCTGCCCGGCTGCACCAGGGTGCCATGGCACGTGGCGGCATGTATTACGCGGCCGTGGTGCGCTATCGCTACGTGGCACAAGGCACGCAACACACCGGCGCACGCGCCGCCGTGGATGGCTCGGGCGACAGCTTTCGCAGCTTTCACCAGGAGCTGGCGGACCGGCTGCACAACGCACAGCGCAGGGGCGTGCCGGTGCAGGTGTGGGTCAATCCACAGAACCCCGCGGAGTCCGTGGTGGACCGCAGCCTGCGCGCCGGCCCGCTGGTCTGGAACCTGGTGATCGCCTGCTTCACCGCCGGTGCAGGCCTGGTGGGGTTGGTCATGGTGGTGGGCGCTATTCGGCAGGAGCGGCGGGGCAGAAAAACGCGGCGCAGGGCAGATGGTTTGCTACACAATTCATAGCATCTAGCGCTTTCTGGATAAGCGCTAGAGGCCAAAAACACTCAAACTTCTGGCGGCTGCAGCGGCCTGGGCCGGCGCTTGCCCGTGCCGCCCCAGCGCAGCGCGTCTGCGCCGGGTATGCCCAGCGGATTGTTGGCGGGTTCACTCAAAGGCGCCAGCAGGGCGTGCAGGTCGGCCTCGCTGAATTTGACCGCACCCTCGGCGTCGTGGCCCAGCACGCCCTGGGCCAGCGCGGCCTTGCGGGCTTGCAGCTCCAGCATGCGTTCTTCGATGCTGCCTTCCACCACCAGCTTGTAGACAAACACGGGCTGGTTCTGCCCGATGCGGTGGGCGCGCGCGGTGGCCTGCTCTTCGACGGCGGGGTTCCACCAGGGGTCGAGGTGGATCACGGTGTCGGCGGCGGTGAGGTTCAGGCCCAGGCCACCGGCCTTGAGGCTCACCAGCAGGATGGGGGCGCTGGTCTCGTCCTGTGCCTGGAACTGCCGCACCACCGCGCCGCGCTGGCGGGGTGGCGTCTGGCCGGTGAGGGTGAGGTAGGGCAGGGCCAGGGTGTCGAGCAGCTCGGCCGCCAGGCCCAGCATTTCGGTGAACTGCGAGAACACCAGCACGCGGCGGCCTTCGTCGACCAGGGCGGGCAGCATGTCGGCCAGCAGCTCCAGCTTGGCGCGCTCCATGGTGTGCGCCGTCTTCGTGGTGCCCTTCACCAACCTGGGGTCGCAGCAGACCTGGCGCAATTTCAGTAGCGCATCGAGGATGGTGATCTGCGCACCATCAAAGCTCTGGCGCTCCAGCGCGCGGCGCACCTGTTTGTCGGCTGTGGTGCGCACGGCCTCGTACAGCTCGCGTTGTTTGCCCTGCAGCTGCACGCGCTGGATGACCTCGGTGCGCGGCGGCAGCTCGGTGGCTACATCCTGCTTGCGGCGGCGCAGGATGAAAGGGCGCACGCGCTGGGCCAGCAACTGGGCGCGCAGGGTTTCGCCGTTCTCCTCGATGGGCTTGCGCCAGCGGGCGTTGAAGCTGCGCACATCGCCCAGAAAGCCGGGCATCAAGAAGTCGAACTGCGCCCACAGCTCGCCCAGGTGGTTCTCCAGCGGCGTGCCCGTCAGGCACAGCAGGTGTGGAGCCTGCAGCTTGCGCAGGGCGCGGGCGCTGCGGCTGCCCGCGTTCTTCACCATCTGCGCTTCGTCCAGGATCAGCAGGTGGAATGGCTGTGCGGCCAGCGCCTCCACATCGCGCCAGAGCAGCGGGTAGGTGGTCAGCACCAGGTCGTGGTCGGCAATCTGCAGGTAGCGCTGGCCACGGCTCGCACCGTGCAGCGCCAGCACGCGCAGACCCGGGGCCATGCGGGCGGCCTCGGCATGCCAGTTGAAGAGCAGCGAAGTGGGCAGCACGATGAGGGCGGGGCGGGTGAGACGTCCTGCCTCTTTCTCGGCCAGCACATGGGCCAGGGCCTGTGCGGTTTTGCCCAGCCCCATGTCGTCGGCCAATATGCCGCCCAGGCCCTGCGCGCGCAGGTACTGCAGCCAGGCCAGGCCCTCCAGTTGATAGGGGCGCAGTTGCACCTGAAGTCCCTGCGGCGCGGCCACCGGCTGCGGGGTGCCGATGGCGCGCAGGCGCTGGGCGAGCTGGGCCAGGCCCACGTCGCCCTGCAGCTGCCAGTCGTTGTTCCAGCCATTGACCGTGCCCACGCGGTGGGCCAACACCAGGCCGGCACGCAGGGCTTCGATGCGGCGCGCTTCCCACGCGCCCAGGTGCAGCGGGTCGCCGTCCTTGCGCTGGTTGCGTGTGGGGTCGGTCAGCAGGTCCACCATCGCGCCCACGATGGCCTTGAGCGGCCCGGCCGGCGCGTCGATGCGTTTGCCGCCCGGTGCGCGCAGCGAAATCATGTCGATGTCGTCAATGGCGGCCATCTGCCGGGCGTTGAGCCAACGGGCGTCGCGCCGCAGCAGGTCGGCCAGCATGGGGGCCAGGTCCAGCGTTTCGCCGTCGATTTCTATGCCCAGGCTCAGCAGCCAGGCGCCTTCGCGCTCGGGCAGTTGCAGCTTTTGCACCGGGCGTTCGCGCAGGGCCAGCGGGCCGTCCACTTCCTTGCCCAGTAGCTCACCGGTGTCGGGGGCGATCAGCAGCTTCCAGCGCAACACGGGCACGCTTTCGTGTGCAAAGCCGGGCTGCACCACCACGCTCCAGCCCTCGGCGCGCAGTTGGGGGATCTGTTCGGCCCAGAAGTCGCCAAAGTGGGCCTCCTGCGCCAGCGTCCACACGGGGCCCAGCGTGGCGGCTGTGGCGCGGTGGCGCCATTGCAGCTTGCTCGCGTCCACGGGGATCAGTCCCAGGTCCCACACGCGGTCCATGGCGTCGGCCTCGGCACCCAGGTTGCGCTGCATGCGCACCACCGGACCGCCGGTGTCGAACAGGTCTTGCACGGGGGCGGGGCGGGCGTTGAGGATGGACGTGGGGGCAGGCGTCTGCCAGTGGGCGCCATCGTCAGTGCGGTAGGTCCAGTCAATCTGCACCAGCGTCACGCTGTCGCCGCGCGGCCCCAGCTTGCCCTGGGGCGCCATGCCCAGCAGGCCGTCGCCCCGGCCCAGGGTCATGAGGGTGATGCGCGGGCGGAAGTGGCCCTTAGCAACACCATCGGGTGGGGCTGACGCAGTTCGGTGGCTTCCCTCGCCCCGCAATTGCGCCATCACCTGTGCGGCTTCGGCATCGGTCAGCGGGGGCAGCGCTTGCAGGGCGGCGCTGTTGGCCCGGTTGCGCAGGGCCTGGGCCCATTGCGCGACCACATGGGCACGGCCTGCGGGGGGCGTGGGTGGAGCGGGCGACGGCGGCAGGCTGGGCATGGGCAGGCATTGTGCCCATGCGTGGTTGGCGGGGGCTAAGCGCCGCGTTGGGTGCCCAGCGCCAGCGCAAACAGCTCGTTGCGAAAGTGGATGCCCAGGCGGCTGAATGCGCGATTGCGGTAGGTTTTGACGGTGGGCAGGCTCAGGCCCAGGTCGCAGGCGATGCCCTCTTGCGTCATGCCTTGCAGCAGGCGGGCGCACACGTCCAGCTCGCGCCCGGTCAGCCCGGCGTGGGCGCGCAGCAGGCGTTCGCGCAGGGCGGGCAGGCTGTGGGACAGCGATGGCGGGGCCGAAGCAGCCGTCATTTCAACACCTTGCGTCAGCGCGCCGGGGCGCTGGGCCAGGGCAATGTGTTTGCGGGTCAGCGCGAGCAGCACCGGGGCCATGCCCTCGAAGTCGCTGATCTCCCGGTCCTGAAAGGGCTTTTGGTGCTGGTGGCGGTAGAAGTTGACGGCGAACACCGAGCCGTCAGCTTCATGTTTGACGATGGACACGCGCTCAGCCATGCCATGGGCTTCGTACACGCGGGCCTGGTGTTCGCCACCCACTTCGCTGGCGGTGAGATGGCACAACCGGGTGCCGGGGGCGGTGACCGACGCCTCACCCCAGGTACGGTCGGTCCGGTAGGGGCCCGACAGATACGCCCACCAGCAGTCCTGCGTGGTGTCCGGAATGCCGTGGCTGGCCGACATGAACAGCGTGGGCCGGCACTGGCGCCCCGTGCGGTACACCGACCACGAGGCGGCGGGCAGCACGGGCGCCAGCTCTTGCAGCATGCTGCGGGCAAACCCGTCATCACCGAGCCGGTGCACCATCGCGCCCAGCGCTGAGCCCGTGAGGTTGGGTGCAGGCGCCACGCGGTTGTCGGCTGTACTTGCTGGAAGCCAGTGCCTCATGGGTGGTGGGTGGGGTGCCAGGCAGGCGTTGTCATGCTGTCATCTTCAGGGATGACACGGGTCAAGCGCCACGGGACTTACGCTAAGCCCGCTGAACCTTTCTTGTCACCCGAAAGCTGGAGCCATGAGCGAAAACGTGCCTTTGATGGAACCCCGTCTGCGATTTTTTGCCGATCTGCGCGTGGAGGTCGGCACGCCGCAGGAAGTCGGCAGCACCGTGCATGGTTTGCGCCGGCTGATACCCATCACCGGCGGGCGGGCCGTGGGCGACGGCTGGCAGGCGAGGGTGCTGCAGGGTGGGGCGGATTTTCAGCTGATCGTGAGCAGCACCCTGGCCGAGCTGGACGCCCGCTACACACTGCAGACGGACGCTGGCGACCTGGTCTACGTACACAACCGCGCGGTGCGATCCGGCCCGCCCGAACTCATGGCCCGGATTCTGCGCGGCGAAGAGGTGGACCCCGCGCAAATCTACTTTCGCTGCAGCCCGCGCTTTGAGACCGCTTCGCCCGCGCTGCGGTGGATCAGCGAGCGCATGTTCACAGGAACCGGGGCGCGTTTTCCTGACGCAGTGGTCATGCGGTTCTGGGAGCTGATGTAGCCGCGTCCATCGTATTTTGTTTGTTCCCCTTCGTTCACTGACTGCACACAACAACACCCTGGAGACTCTGTCATGACCTCTTTTTCCACGCCCACCCGCAGCCTGCCCCGCCCGTTCTCCCGCCGCCATGCCCTGCGCAGCGCGGCGGCCGCCGCGGCCGTGGTGGTGGCGGGCCTCGTGCCTTTCACCGGCGCCCTCGCGCAGGCGACGGACTACCCCAACAAGCCCGTGCGCATCATCGTGGGGTTTCCGGCGGGCACGGGCCCGGACATCGTGGCGCGGCTGCTGGCGCAAAGGCTCTCGGAGGGCTGGGGCAACCAGGGCGTGATTGTGGACAACAAGCCCGGCGCGGGCGGGCTGATTGCCGCTGGCGAGGCAGCCCGGGCTGCGCCAGATGGCTACACCCTGATGCTGGGTGAAACCGGGCAGCTCAGCATTGCGCCCAGCAGCTACAACAAGCTGCCCTACGACCCGGCCAAGGATTTCGTGGCCGTGAGCCAGGTGGTGACGGCAGACTTCGTGTTGCTGGTCAACCCGCAGAAAGTGCCATCGCGCAACGTGAAAGATTTTGTGACGTGGACCCAGCAGCAAAAGGGCCTGTTTCTGGCCACCTTTGGCGCGGGGACGCCCGGGCACTTTGGCGCGTTCATGTTTGGCGATGCGGTCAAGCTCAAGCCCGAGCCGGTGCACTACAAGAACACCTCGGACGCACTGGGCGGCCTCTTCAGCGGCGATGTGCAAGGCGTGTTTGCCACCGTAGGGCTGGGCGCACCCCAGGTCAAGGCCGGCAAGCTGGCCGCGCTGGGCACCACCGGAGCCACCCGTTCGCCCATGCTGCCCGATGTGCCCACCATCAAGGAGCAGGGCTACGCCAACCTGGAGTTCTCGTCGTGGTTCGGCATCGTGGCACCGGCCCGCACACCGCCCGAGATCGTTGCCAGGCTGCATGCCGATATCGTGAAGGCCGTGCAGTCACCCGAGGGCAAGGCCAAGATGGAAGAGGCGGGTTTTCGGGTCACGGGCACCAGCCCGCAGGAATTTGCCCGCACCATTGCGGCCGACACGGTGACGTGGGGCAAGGCGGTGGCGGCCACAGGCTTCAAGGCTGACTGAGCCTGCGCGCCCGGTGGGCGCACAGCCACTGCGTGTGTGGATGGCCTAGCGTGCGGGAGGTGCAGGCAACTGCAGCTGGGCCTGCCGGACCACGCGAACACAGTCCCTGAGGTGCTGCTCTCCCAAGTACCGCAGGGTGGCGTAGCCAATGGTGGCGGCCACCGCCTGGCCCGCCAGCGGGACGTATTTGGCGGCCTGTTTGGTCGTCAAGCGCAGGCCCACCGTCTGGGTAGCGCGTATGACGAGCTCCCGCGTGATCAGCTTGCCAATCAGCACCGAGCCCACCAGCGCCACGGCCTTTTGCACCTGCTCACGCTGGGTGGGATCCAACTGGTCGATCTGCGCTGGCGACAAGCCGAACTCGGTGTTGATACGGGGCAGCAGGCGCGACAGCAGCGCTGCATCCACCGCCCAGTCAAGGCCGGGCACCGGCACCGCGCTGGCGGCCGCGGCCACCAGGGCGCGCCGGTGCAGCAAACTGCGCGCGCGCCGTACTGCGGCCTCCAGGGCCGGGTTACCGGCCGCCATCTGTGATGCTGTAGGCATGGCCACCGTTTTCAGTGCTTGCCCTTGACCAGGGCGTAAATCACGAGCAGCACCATGGCGCCGACCACCGAGGCGATCCAGCCTGCGGCCTCGCCTTGCTGGTACCACCCCATGGCCACGCCCAGATACGTGGCCAGAAACGAGCCTGCCACACCCAGCAAGGCTGTCATGATCCATCCGAGCTTGTCGTTCCCCGGCTTGAGTGCACGGGCCAGAAAGCCCACGATCAGACCGATCAGCAGTGTTCCTATCAAAGACATCATGTTCTTTCCCCGTTGGGTAGTCAGTTGTGCGTGCGATGCCGGTACTGTAGGCAACGGCGGCTGTGGTGGGTGTCAGACAAGGCGCCCTGTGGCGGTACAAGGCTCAACCTTCAGGCGGCTGCCGCAATGGCCGCTCGAAAAGGCACTGCCCGAACCGGTGCGATGGCAGCACCAGGCCGGATATTTCATGCAGCTCGGCAGAGCAGGCGTAGCGCCCGGGCGGCAGGGCTGCATGCGCCGCCTGGGTGAGCAGGATCTGCCCGGCAGCTGCAATGTCTTCGCCCAGCTTGCATGCGCCGTTCATTTCGGGCCCGAAGAGATCTTCATCGGCAATCACGAGCGTGGGGCCGAAGCCGATGCCAGCGCTGACCAGCAGCGCCCGCTCCGGCGGGAGCACGGCGTTCATGGCGTCCAGTGCCCGCAGCGTGTCCAGCGCGGCCTCCAGCGCCTGTTCGGCCGTGGTGAACACCGCAAAGAGGTTGTCGGCCTCCTGCTTGATGACTTCGCCGCCGTTGCCGACGATGGCGGGCCGCGCCGCTTGCTCCATCTGGTGCACCATGGCCAGAAAGTGAATGATGCCGTGGCGCGCAGTGATGCGCGAGAAGCCGCACATGTCCAGCACCAGGATGGCCACATCCCGCACAAACGCCCGTTCGATGGCCGCGTCAATGGCGGCGGCCTGGGAGGGCTGCTGGATGCGGCGCGACAGCAGCCGGCGCAGGCTCTCCTTGTCATGCGGTGCGTCCAGCGGGGAGGTCGTGGGCTCCAAGGCGGTCATGAAATTCAAAGGATGTGTGGGCGATGTCCGACATGGTAGTGCGCCAGATGCTGGCGGTGTCAACGCGCCGCGCGGCCTACAGTCAAACACGTTCCACTTATTCCCGGCAAAGGATCCCATGACACAAGCTTTTACCCTGCGCGCTTTTCCTCTGGTGTTTGCGGCGGCGCTCACCGTGGGTATTTTGGCCGTGTATCCGGGACGCGCTACTGCGCAGACGAACGACGAAGCGTCGCTGGCGCGCGGCGCGGTGCCGGACACAACGCCCCAGCAGCGTTACCAGACCGCCATCCGCGAGGCGGGAGGCGGCTTGAAAGTGAGTCTGGAGGAATGCCGCGCCATGGGCAGCCCGGAGCGCAAGGCATGCGAGGCGCAGGCCCGAAGCCGCTACCAGGCTGATATGGCCACCGCGAAGGCCATGCTGCGCGATCCGTCCGTGCGACCAGCGAATGTGGTGGGCGGGCCCATCCGGAGCACCGAAACCACCTACGAAATCAAATAAGCGCTGCTACCGGTGGGCGAGGCAGCCGCTCTTTAACGGCTCAAGGGGCTTTGGCGATGTCTTCGCCGGCGGACGCGGCCACACGGCGGGCGCCGTTGAAGCGGCGGGCCCAGTACGCCACGCCCATGTCTTCCACGCGGATCTGGGCGCCGCTGCGCGGAGAGTGGATGAACTTGTTGTCGCCCACATAGATGCCCACGTGGCTGAACTGGCGGCGCATGGTATTGAAGAACACCAGATCGCCCGGTTGCAGCTCTTTCTTGTCGATCACTTGCGTGGCGGCAGCCTGCTGGTCGGCCCGGCGGGGCAGCAGCAGGCCCACGGTCTGTTCATACACGGCGCGCACAAAACCACTGCAGTCAAAGCCCGTGTCGGCGCTGTTGCCGCCGCGCTTGTAGGGAATCCCCAGGAAGCCCATGGCGTTTCCGACCAGCGTAGACGCTTGGTCGGCCACGGTGTGGGCCTTGTCAGCCACCTTGTGGCCCGCGTCTTCCAGGCGGTTGAGCAGGCTTTTGTCGGTGATGAAGCGCTCCACCTCGTCAGGGGTGCCGGCCTGAGGGGCCGCATACGCAAGGGGGGTACAAGCCAGGAGGAAGATGCAAAGCCATCGGAACATGGGGGCGAAGGGTACCACGGTATCCTTACATGCCAAACCGGCGCCCTTTTGCAAGTCCTTGATTTTGTTCAACTAAATCGAAGGTTCGGGTTTTTCCGGATGCCACCGGGGGGCCGGCGGACGCGCACGGGCGCTTGGGCGCCCTCACTGCTGGCAAGCCCCGGTTCCACGGATAAAAACGGAGTTCAAGTCCATGAAATTCAAACAAAAAACGCCACCGGCGCTTACTGGTAAAGCGCGAGTAGCTATTGTTTTGGTAGCGTTCGGCGCTTCCATCGCAACGGCCACATCCACGGCTGCACAAACTGCGTCGCCTGCGGTGGCGCTGGTGGCGGTGGCCCAGGGGCTGAAGAACCCGTGGGCGGTGGCCTTTTTGCCCCAGGGGCAGTTCCTTGTCACCGAGCGGTCGGGGCAGATGCGCGTGGTGAGCGCCACCGGGCAGGTGAGTGCACCGGTTGCGGGGCTTCCGGCCATCGCCACGGGCGGGCAGGGTGGCCTGCTGGATGTGGTGACCGACACGGCGTTTGAGGCCAACCGCCGCATCTTCTTCTGTTTTTCCGAGCCTGCAGCCCCTGGCGCACGGGGCAACAGCACGGCCCTTGGGCGGGCGACGCTGTCGCCGGATGCGCGCAGCCTGCAGGACGTGAAGGTGATCTTCAGCCAGCAGCCCAAGGTGGAAAGCAGCCTGCACTATGGCTGCCGCATCGTGCAGGCGGCGGACGGCAACCTGTTCCTGGCGCTGGGCGAGCGCTACCAGCGCAAGGACGATGCGCAAAAGCTCGACAACCACCACGGCAAGATCATCCGCATCACGCCCGAAGGTGCTGTGCCGCCCGGCAATCCGTTTGTCAGCCAGAGCGGCGCCTTGCCAGAGATTTGGAGTTACGGCCACCGCAACCCGCAGGGCGCCACGCTGGCCCCCGATGGCACGCTGTGGATGCACGAGCATGGCCCGCAGGGGGGCGATGAGATCAACCTGCCCCAGCCCGGCCGCAACTACGGCTGGCCGGTGGTGACTTACGGCGAAAACTACGGTGGCGGCAAGATGGGCGAGGGCACGGCCAAGGCGGGCACAGAGCAGCCGCTGCACTACTGGGTGCCCTCCATTGCGCCATCCGGCATGGCGTTTCTCACCAGCGCGCGCTACGGCGCAGCATGGCAGGGCAGCCTGTTTGTCGGGTCGCTCAAATTTGGCACCCTGCACCGGCTGGAGGTGGCGGGCGGCAAGGTGCAGCGCGAGGAAAAGCTGCTGCAAGGCAATGGCGAGCGCATTCGCGACGTGCGGCAGGGCCCCGACGGCTTTCTCTATATGGTGACCGACAGTCCGCAGGGCCGGTTGCTGCGCTTGTTGCCCCAGTGAGCCGCCCTGTTGTCGGGGCCGGGCAGGGCAAAAATCTTGATGCAGGTCATGTGAACTGGAAGATATCCCGCGCAATCGCGGCAGGGCGGGATGCTCCCGGGGGCTGACCGGGCACTTTGGCGTTAGGCTGGCGTGATGCATTCCGAGACTTCTTTTTCTTCCTCTACACCTGCTGCTGCGTTGCCCGCTGCGTCGACCGATGATGCGCTGCCGCGCTCCCAGCTGGCCCTGCGCCGAGTGGCCATCGACACCTGGCGCGAAAACGTGGCTTACCTGCACCGCGACTGTGCGGTGTACCGGGCCGAGGGCTTTCAGGCCCTGTCCAAGATCGAGGTGCGCGCCAACGGCCGGCGCATCCTGGCCACGGTGAACGTGGTGGACGATGCCGCCATCGTGGGCTGCCATGAGCTGGGCCTGTCGGAAGACGCCTTCGCCCAGTTGGGTGTGGACAACGGCCACACCGTATCGGTGGCGCAGGCCGAACCCCCTGAATCCATGGGCGCGCTGTTCCGCAAGATCGCCAGCGAGCGCCTCACGCGCGAGGACTTTGGCGCCATCGTGCGCGACATTGCCAACCACCGCTATTCCAAGATCGAACTCACCGCCTTTGTGGTGGCCTGCCACCAGAGCGAGCTGGACCGTGAGGAAGTGTTCTTCCTGACCGACGCCATGGTGGCCAGCGGCCGGCGCCTGGACTGGCACGAACCGCTGGTGGTCGACAAACACTGCATCGGCGGCATTCCCGGCAACCGTACCACCATGCTCGTGGTGCCCATCGTCGCGGCGCACGGCATGCTGTGCCCCAAGACTTCGTCACGCGCCATCACGTCGCCCGCCGGCACGGCCGACACCATGGAGGTACTGGCCAAGGTGGAGCTGCCGTTCGACCAGCTGGCCGACATCGTGCGCGACTACCGGGGCTGCCTGGCCTGGGGCGGCACGGCCAACCTGTCGCCCGCAGATGATGTGCTGATCTCGGTGGAGCGGCCGCTGTCCATCGACTCGGCCGGGCAGATGGTGGCATCCATCCTGTCGAAAAAGGTGGCGGCCGGTGCCACGCACCTGGTGCTCGACATTCCCATCGGCCCCACGGCCAAGGTGCGCTCCATGCCCGAGGCGCAGCGCCTGCGCCGCCTGTTTGAATACGTGGCGCGGCGCATGGGCCTGTCGCTGGACGTGGTCATCACCGACGGCCGCCAGCCCGTGGGCAACGGCGTGGGCCCGGTGCTGGAGGCGCGCGACGTGATGCGGGTGCTGCAAAACGACCCGCGCGCACCTGACGACCTGCGGCAAAAGTCCTTGCGCCTGGCCGGGCGCCTGATTGAATGCGACCCCGATGTGCGGGGCGGCGACGGCTATGCAATTGCGCGTGACATCCTCGACTCGGGCCGGGCGCTGGCGCGCATGCGCGACATCATCGCCGCGCAGGGCGCCAAGGAGTTCGACCACAACAGCCCCAACCTTGGCGCGCTGCAATTCGAGATCTGCGCACCCGCCGCCGGCGTGGTGGCGGGCATAGACAACCAGCAGATCGCCCGCATCGCCCGCCTGGCCGGCGCACCCAAGGTGCAGGGCGCGGGCGTGGACCTGCTGTGCAAGCTCGGCGACGCCGTGACCCCAGGCCAGCCCATGTACCGCGTGCATGCGGGCTTCCCGGCCGACCTGGAGTTTGCCCGCCAGGCCAGCCATCGCGCCAGCGGCTACCGCATCGGCAGCGCCGACGAGGTGCCCCACGTGTTCGTGGAGTTCTGAGCGTGGCCGCGCCCGACGCCCCCGCGGCCTGCCTGCTGCACTTCGACGGCGAACGCGCCGCCGCCGCCCGCCTGGCCGCCGCCTGCGGCCTTCCCGCTCTGGAGATCGCGCGCCACCGCTTCCCAGATGGCGAGCTCAAGCTCACCCTGCCCGTGGACGCCGCGGGCCAACTGCCCGCACGCGCCGTGCTGCTGCGCAGCCTGGACCAGCCCAACGAAAAACTCATCGAGCTGCTGCTCGCCGCGCGGGGTGCGCGCAGCCTGGGCGTGCGCCAGCTCACGCTGGTGGCGCCCTACCTGGCTTATATGCGCCAGGACATCGCCTTCAACCCTGGCGAGGCCGTGAGCCAGCGAATCGTCGGCCCCTTTCTCGCCAGCCTGTTCGACGCCGTGGTCACCGTGGACCCGCACCTGCACCGGGTCGCCACGCTTGACGATGCCGTGCCCGCCGCGCGCACCGTGGCCCTGAGCGGCGCGCCGCTGCTGGCCGACTGGATCGTGCAGCAGCGCCCCGGCGCGCTTCTGGTGGGCCCCGACGGCGAATCCGCCCAATGGGTGGCCCAGGCCGCCGCGCGCCACGGCCTGGAGCACGCCGTCTGCACCAAGGAGCGCCACGGCGACCGCAGCGTCACCATCCACCTGCCACCCGTGGCCGTGCAGGGCAGGGCGGTGGTGCTGCTCGACGACATGGCCAGCACCGGCCACACCCTGGCCCAGGCGGCGCGGCTGCTGCTGCAGGCGGGCGCTGCCTCGGTGGACGTGGCGGTGACGCACGCGCTGATCGACGCAGAGGCCCTGGCCGCGCTGCACGCGGCAGGGGTAGGAGAGTTCTGGAGCACGGATTGCGTGGCGCACCCTACGAACGCGGTGGCGATGGCGGTGGAGCTGGCGCGGGGGGTGGGGCAGTTGTGGGGCTTTGGGGCTGATATTCCCGGTTGAATGTGTTTGCCCGACTGGATATGTAGCACTGTCGGCCATGGTCCAGCAGCCGGTTTTCTGGTGGCTGGCTTGTGTGACACGACGGTTTGCAGCAGCCGACTCGTTCCAACTGCTGGTCAATTTTTGGCGAGCGACCGCTTGGGCAAGCATCGGGGGGTGCCAAAACTCCAAATTCATCGGCCCGATTTCACCCAACCCTTTGGGCAATTGCCTTGCCGGGCGGTCTGCGGCGTTACGGCGCTTGTGGATAGCCGAGCTGTACGAAGCGCCCCGTGCCTTGCATCCCAACCCAGCAAAGGACTCGTGCAACTCCAAAAAGACTTTGAACCAAGGCTCTTGGAAGATTTAGCGTGGCCCACAAGGGGCTCTCAGTCATGCAGATGCTCGGCTACAAACTGGCGAAAAATTCCCATGGCAGGCGCTTCAGTACGGTCGGCCAGGGTAACGAACGCAAAGTGTGCGCCCTCGTTCAACGCCGGAGTGATGGGCAACTCCACCAAGCTACCGTTGGCGATGGCTTCACGCGCAGGGCTGATTAGGCCGAGGAACACCGCGTCACTGCCGTGTACCGCGTGTAGCAAACTGTTGACATCGTTGCAGCGCAGGGTCACCGCGACCTGGGGATCCGCTGCGGGTCCATAGCGGGTGATCAGAAGACGTGCCAACTCCGGATTGAGTGAAGTCGACCCTAACGGATAGCGTTGGAGGTGTGCAAATGTAATGGGGGTGTTGAGCTTGGTAAGGGGGTGACCCGCGCGACAGATGAAACCACCGCGCATTTGACCCAAATCTTCGATCAACAGGTCATCAGCTGGCGTGACGCTGCGTAGATCCACAACCAGTGCGTCGAATCCACGTTCGCGCAAGCGGTTGGTCTGCAACTCGGGGGGGCCTGATTCGAGGCTGACCTGCACTCTTGGATGCATGCAGGCCATGTAACGCAGAAAGGGCTGCATCAGCAGTGCAGTAGGCCCCGCGCCGAGCCCAATGCGGATGACCCCCAAGTAGCCCTCTTGCAATAGCTGTGCGCTGCGTTTTAGCTCAACGGCATCCAGCACCATGCGGCGCGCCCGGCTTGCAACGGTCTGGCCGAACGGCGTCAACTCGTTGCGCTTGCCCATTCGGTCTATCAGACGTGCTCCGAGGTCGTCTTCGAGGGTCTGGATGCTGCGACTCAGGGCGGACTGGGTGATGTGGCACCGCTCCGCGGCGCGGCTGAACGAACCGGTGTCCGCCACAGCCAGCAGGTACTCCAGATGGCGCAGGTTCATTTCGTTTGTCGCATGAGATTTTTGAATGCATTCCGAATAAATTATGCATTAGACGCATTTGATCATGATTCATATGATTTCGCACGCTGTCGTCCAGGGCAGCAGCAATCATCCGGAGACAAATTCATGGGCGTTCAAAATTCCAGTATGGGCGACGTCGCGTTGCCGCCCACATCCCAGCGCGTATCGAACAATTCAACTGCCGCGAAGAGCAAGGTGCAGCCCCGCGTCGTGGCTGCAACAGTGGCGGGTAACGCGCTGGAGTTCTTTGATTTCACCACCTACGCGTTCTTCGCGGTGTATATCGGCCAGACCTTCTTTCCTGCTGACGAGCCGCTGGTCACAGTGATGCTGTCGGTAGCGGTCTTTGGCGTTGGCTTCATCACGCGCCCTTTGGGCGGGCTGCTGATCGGCTCTTTTGCTGATCGTGTCGGACGCAAGCCGGCCATGCTGTTGACCATTGCGCTCATCACGATCGGCACGATCGGCATGGCGCTCACCCCCTCGTACGCAAGCATCGGGTTGGCGGCACCCATCATCGTCATTGCCTGTCGGCTGGTGCAGGGGCTGGCCCTGGGCGGCGAGGTCGGGCCGTCTACGACGTATCTGATCGAGATCGCACCCCAGGGCCGGCGCGGCCTGTATGGCAGCTGGCAGCTTGCCAGCCAGGGCATAGCCTCGCTTGCGGCTGGCGTCGTCGGCATTGTGCTCACGCTGGCGCTAAGCAAGGAGCAGATGCTGGCGTGGGGTTGGCGTATCCCTTTTTTGCTCGGTCTGGCATTGATCCCCATTGCTTTCTTTCTGCGCCGCCACATGCCTGAGAGCCTCGAGCATCCCACGCATAGCGGACCCATCAAGAGCCCGCTGGCCGATATCCGGCACCATCTGCGACCGATCATGCTGGCGCTCATGGTAATCCTGGGTGTGACGATCTCGACCTATGCGGCGATCTACATGACCACTTATGCCGTGACCACGCTCAAGCTCTCCGCGACGATCGCCATGTCGGCGACCATCGTATTCGGCGTGGCGACCTGGGCGGGTGCGCTGCTTGGGGGCTGGCTGTCAGATCTGTATGGGCGCAAACCTGTGATGCTCTGGGCTCGCGTGGCGTTGTTTGTTCTGGTCTATCCGGCTTACATGCTACTCATCGAGCACACCAGCGTTGCCACTTTGGCACTGGCGACTGCGCTGCTGGCATTGCTCACGGGCATTGGTGGCGCGCCAACGCTGGTGGCCATCCCGGAGCTGTTCCCTGGTCATGTACGCGCGCTCGGGCTGTCGATTGCCTATGCCTTTGGTGTGGCGCTGTTTGGCGGCACCGCGCAACTGGTGATCACCTGGCTCATCAAGGTGACCAACAACCCGGCGGCGCCAGCGCTCTACGTACTTATCACCAGCTTGATCGCCATCGTCGGCATTCTGCTCATGCGCGAAACCGGCGGTGACAAGGAACTACAGAAATGATCACCAGGCGAATTTTTCCGGACTGTGAGTTCATAGCATGACTGTTCAAGACACCTTGCAGGCGGTACGCGCACACGAAGACGAATTCATCGCTTTGCGCCGTGATATCCATCAGCACCCCGAGCTGCCATTCGAAGAGCTGCGCACCAGTGATTTGGTGGCTGCGCGCCTGCGGGACTGGGGTTACCACGTTGAGCGCGGCCTGGGCGGCACCGGTGTGGTCGGGCAACTCAAGCGTGGCGACGGCAAGCGCACGCTGGGCCTGCGCGCGGACATGGATGCACTGCCGATCCAGGAAGCCACGGGGCTGCAGTACGCAAGTCGCAACCAGGGCGTCATGCATGCCTGCGGCCACGACGGACATACGGCCATGCTGCTGGCGGCAGCCAAGGTGCTGGCAGAGCAGGGTGACTTCTCAGGGACACTCAACCTGATTTTCCAGCCTGCGGAGGAGTACGGCACCAGCGACTGTGGCGCCGTACGCATGATCAACGACGGCCTGTTCGACAAATACCCATGTGACGCTATCTTCAGCATGCACAACATGCCCGGCTGGCCACAGGGGCACTTGATCTTTCGCGAAGGCCCAATGATGGCCTCCTCTGACAAGGTCTACATCACGCTGGTAGGTCACGGTGGTCACGGTGCTGTGCCGCACAAGGCAGCCGATCCGGTGGTGGCGGCAGCCAGCCTGGTGATGGCGTTGCAGACCGTCGTCTCGCGCAACGTCGATCCACTGCAAACAGCGGTGGTAACTGTGGGGGTGCTGCAATCCGGCCGCGCCAATAACGTCATCCCCGACAGCGCATATCTCGAGCTGAGCGTGCGCGCGCTCGATTCTGAGGTGCGCAGCCTGCTGCAGCAGCGCATTACCGAAATCGCCCACGCTCAGGCGCAGAGCTTTGGCGTCAAGGCTGAAATCGACTATCGGCGCGGCTACGCGGCACTGGTCAACAGCAAGGACGAAACCGACTTCGCCCGCCAGATTGGCAGCGAATTGGTTGGTGCCGAGCGCGTCGTGCCGCAGGCCCCGCCACTCACCGGCAGCGAAGACTTCGCTTTCATGCTGGAGAAGTGCCCCGGCAGCTACCTGTTGATTGGAAACGGGGATGGCGACAAGCTGGGCGCCTGCATGGTGCACAACCCGGGTTACGACTTCAACGACGCCAACCTGGCCATTGGCGCTGCATACTGGGCGCTGCTGGCGCGGCGTTATCTGGTTTGAACGATGGACCGCGCCGCTTTGGAAACGCTCCAGAGCTTTCTGGTAGGGCTCGACGCGCGCATGAAGCGCGCACACAAACGCGGCCGGGTGGCGCACTACATTCCGCAACTGGCCAGCGTTGATGTGCATCAGTTCGGGATCAGTGTGTGCCTGGCCAGTGGTGAGCAGCTGAGCGCGGGCGACGCTGCGACGCCGTTTTCGATCCAGAGCATCTCAAAGGTCTTCTCGCTGGCGATCGCATTGGGCCGTCACGGCGACCGGCTCTGGAAGCGGGTGGGCAAGGAACCATCTAACTACACCTTCAACTCGGTCATTGAGCTTGAGCAGGAAGGCGGCAAACCGCGCAATCCTTTCGTCAATGCGGGTGCACTGGTCACCACCGACGCCATGCTTGATGCGCCTGACGCGGGCGGCGGACTCGACGAACTGATGGATTTCGTTCGCACGGCGGCGGGAGATGACCGGATCTCGATTGATGAACAGGTTGCCGCCTCGGAATACCGCACGGCCTACCGCAACTTCTCCCTGGCGTACTTTCTACGCTCGTGCGGTAATCTGCACACCGAATGCGAACGGCTGCTGCAGATTTACTGTCGCCAATGCGCGATCGCGATGAACTGCCAGCAATTGGCCAGCGTCGGCCGGTTCCTGGCCGGCTTCGACTCCGCAGCCCACCTGCTGAACCCAGCTCAGGCACGCAGCATCAACGCCTTGATGCTGGTCGCGGGGCACTATGATGGTTCAGGCGACTTTGCCTATTCGGTCGGCTTCCCCGGCAAGAGTGGCGTCGGAGGCGGCATTCTTGCCGTCGTTCCGGGACATGCATCGATCGCGGTCTGGTCTCCTGGCCTGAATGCGTTTGGCAATTCACTGCTCGGCACGCGCGCGCTGCAAGAGTTGTCAGAGTTCACCGGCTGGTCGGTGTTCTGATGTGCAGACTTTATCGTTTGCCCCGACATGAACAGACCCGGATTTTGAGCAGGCTGGCTGGTTTGAATGGAGGTCGGTGAGACTGCCTCGCCGGCCGATTGCCGCCAGACTGCTTGGAGCGCCGGCATGGTCGGCCAGCCTGAGCGAGGCAATCCCAGCGACTCTGCGATGACTTTTCACTCCAGCTTGGCAAGACACTCCTGAATCAAGGGAGGCCCGGCAAGACCGGCCCATGTTGTTGTCCTTTGCGTCATCCCGGGTGGTCATGACGACCGCCGGCCCGGATTCCAGCGGGTAAAAGCATTGTTCAGAGCCAAGGGTTGCATGAAGCTACCTCCCATGCTCCTGCCAGCCAAGCGCGCTGGGGCCTGCCCGCAAAGTTCAAGATACGCCGGCAGGTGCAAAGCCCCCGGCGCTGCGCTACGGCTGCGACAATCCGGCCCTTGCACCCACACGAGAGAAAGACCCCCCCATGCTGCTTGACGCCACCGAATCCCAACTCGTCCTGGTTGATTACCAGGAACGCCTGATGCCCGCCATCTTTGAAGGCCCCGCCGTGCTGGCCAATGCCCGCCGCCTGGCCGAGATTGCCCGCATGCTGGACGTACCCGTGTGGGGCACCGAGCAAAACCCCTCGCGCCTGGGCGCTAACGACCCCGCTCTGCGCGCCCTGTGCCAGAACACCCTGGCCAAGATGCATTTCAGCGCCGCCGAGGAAGGCCTGGGCGAATGGCTGCGCCCCCCCGCCAAGCCGCAGCAGGGCGGCAACGCGCGCAGCCTGCCCAAGCACCTGCAAAAGCCCGCGCAGCAAGCGCCCGAACGCGGCACCATCGTCATTGCAGGGTGCGAAGCCCATGTCTGCCTGTTGCAGACCGCGCTGGACCTGATCGACGACGAGTTTGAAGTGTGGGTGGTGACCGACGCCTGCGGCTCGCGCACCGAGCGCAACCGCGACGCCGCCTTCGACCGGCTGGCCGGCGCAGGCGCCGAGCTGGTGACCACTGAAATGGTCGCATTTGAATGGCTGGGCAGTTGCGAGCACCCGGCGTTCAAGGATGTGCTGGCGCTGGTGAAGTAATTAAATCTTCAGTGTTTTTGACCTCCAGCGCTTATCCAGTAAGCGCTGGCAGCTATCAAAACTATAGTTTTCAAGCCGCGTCTTTGGGCTGCAGGGCGTGGCCCGATGCCGCCCAGCCCTCCAGTCCGCCCTGCAGAAAGCGCGCCTTGATGCCCGCAGCACGCAGGCGCAGCGCGGCGGCCCGGCTTACGTCGTGGCCATGGACACAGTACACGACCACTTGCGCACCCACAGGAATTTCCTGCAACCAGGTTCCAATGGCGGCCGGATCGCGCCAACGGGCGCCGGGAAGGGTGGTGGCGGCCCCGGCGTAGGCGCCCGCCCGGCGCACGTCGATGAGGTGCGCGGCCTGCTGCGCCTCCTGCGCCGACGCCTGCAGCCTGTCACTGGCAGCAGTCACCGCAAGCTGGTAGCGGCTATAGACAGCAGCCCAGTCGATGGTGGCGAGGAGGGTTTCGACAGCGGCCGCTGCCTCCAGTGGGTCATGCCCGGACTCATCCAGCGTGAGCAGCGGCGTGCCGCTGACCGAGGCACGCTCGTTCACCAGCATCCCGCTATCGTCCTGAAACGCCAATTGCAGCGCGCCAGTACCGCCATCGCGTGCTGCCGCCACGAGCTGCGCATGCCAGTGTTCCAGGCTGCCAAAGCTGGCGGCCAACGCCAGGGCCATGCCGGGTGGAAGGGAGGAGGTGCCAGAGAGTGCTTGCATGGGATGTCCTCGAAGCGTCATGGGGTTGGATTCAGGCGAGCCAGGGCCTGAACAACGTCACCGCCAGCCCGACCACCGCGCACGCCGCCAGCAGGCTCAGCACGCCGGTCTTGAAGCGGAACAGCGCCACACCGGCTGCGAGCGCGATCACGGCCGACACCGCATCCATTGCCGCGCCAAAGCCTTGCGGCCACAGCAGGTGCCAGGCAAAGAACAGCGCCAGGTTCAGGATCACGCCCACCACGGCGGCGGTGATGGCCGACAGCGGCGCGGTGAAGCCGAGCTTGCCGTGCGTGGCCTCCACCACCGGACCGCCGGCCAGAATGAAGATGAACGAGGGCAGAAAAGTGACGAAGGTGACCACCACGGCGCCCGTGGCGGCACCGGCAAACAGCGCGTCCGGCCCCCACACCTGCTGCAGCCAGGCGCCGACAAAGCCCACAAAGGCCACCACCATGATCAACGGGCCGGGCGTGGTCTCGCCCAGGGCCAGACCGTCGATCATCTGCGGGCCGCTGAGCCACTGGTAGTGTTCCACCGCGCCCTGATACACGTAAGGCAGCACGGCGTAGGCGCCGCCAAAGGTCAGCAGCGCGGCTTTGGTGAAGAACCAGCCCATCTGCGTGAGCGTGCCTTGCCAGCCCTGCGTGGCCACCAGCACGCCCATGGCTGCCAGCCACAGCAGCAGGCCCGCCGCCAGCACCTTCGCCAAGTGGCTGCGCGAGAAGCGGGCGTGGGCAGGCGTGGGCGTGTCGTCGTCGATCAGCGCCGGGCCGTAGCCCTTGTGGGTATTGCCATGTCCGCCACCGAGTGCGAATACGGCGGGCCAGCGCTTTGCACCGAAGTAGCCGATGAGCCCGGCCGCCAGCACGATGGCCGGGAAGGGCGTGTGGAATGCAAAGATGGCCACGAAGGACGCGGCGGCGATGCCCCACATCCAGCCGTTCTTGAGCGCGCGCGTGCCGATGCGGTGCGCGGCGTGCAACACCAGCGCTGTGACGGCGGGCTTGATGCCGTAGAAGATGCCCGCCACCACCGGCACATCGCCAAAGCGCAGATACACCCAGGACAGCGCGATCAGGATGAACAGCGAGGGCAGTACAAACAAGGCGCCCGCCACGATGCCGCCCCAGGTGCGGTGCAGCAGCCAGCCGATGTAGGTGGCCAGTTGCTGCGCCTCGGGGCCGGGCAGCAGCATGCAGTAGTTGAGGGCGTGCAGAAAGCGCGTCTCGCTGATCCAGCGGCGCCGCTCGACCAGCTCGGTGTGCATGATGGCGATCTGCCCGGCCGGACCGCCGAAGCTGATGAAGCCGAGCTTGAGCCAGAAGCGCAGGGCCTCGCCAAAGCCGACGGCGGCGGGGCGCTCCAGGGTGGGGGCGTTGGCGGATGTTGTCATGCGGCGAGGGGGTTTGAGGGGAGGGGCGCGGCATACAGCGCGTCGAACACGGCGGCGGCGGCCTGGGTCAGCTGGTCGTCATCGGCATGTACCTCGCGCAGCCCGGCCAGCACGGCTTCCAGGCCCGCAGCCTCGGGCACGGGGATGCCGCCCACATCCAGGTAATGCACGACCCGGGCCAGGCGCTGCAGCCGGGCGTCGGCACGATCCAGGTCAAAGCTGGCGGCCAGCACCTCAAAGCTCACACGCGCGCCCACATGGGTGAAGCGGGCACCGTCAAAGTCAAAGCCCAGTGCGCCGCGCGGCGCCTGGGCCGGGTCCTGCAGCCAGACAAAGACCGCGCCCGGATCGATGAAGCGGCGGATCAGCCAGGCGCAGGCCAGGCGGTCCACCCAGGGCCGGGCGCGCGTGGTCCAGCGCCGGTTCTGGAACTTCGTGCGGTCCAGGCGCGCAATGCCATGCGCAGGCTGGGCCGCCGGTTCGCCTTTGGAGAAGCAGGCATCCACCGCCTGGCGCAGTGTGGCCAGGTCGGCATCGGCCTGGGTGGCTGCGCTGCCGGGGTAGTAGTCGGTGCGGTGCAGCGCCTGCAGCGCGTCGGCAATGCTGCGCAGGCGGCGGCGGGCATCGGTTTCGCTGAGCTGCGCCAGGTCGGCCTGCAGGGCGGTGGCGGTGTCGCGCCACTGGGTGAAGGCTTCGGTGCGGTCAAACAGCGCTTCAATGGCGGCGCGCTGGGCGTCATCGGTGGCCGCCATGCTCAACACCATGGCCGTGCCGCCGTGCTCGCGAACCTGCTCGGCCACGGGGGCCAGCAGGCCCGCGTGTTCCCGGGGCAGCAGATAGGCACCATCGCGCAGGGCCGCGCAGCCCAGCGTTTTGAGATGGCGCCAGATGCGCAGCCGCACCGCATTGGGCTGTGTGGGCAAGGTCATGATGAGGGTGGACCACATTGTGTGAAGTATATGCGTTGATTATAGAAATATATATTTCTTAAATCTACGCCACAAAACACTCTATTGAGTGAAGGCACCCCTCGTCAGCTTGCCGCAAGTCCGTTATGAATAATTATGAATTCAGAACCCGCCACCCCGACGGACCCGAAGAGATGCCGAGGAGACAAGCCGCCATGACCGCCTACGCCGACTTTTACCGCCAGTCCCTGGCGCAGCCTGACGCCTTCTGGGCCGAGCAGGCCCGCCTCATCGACTGGCAGACGCCGCCGCAGCAGGTCTGTGACTACAGCAAGCCGCCGTTTGCCAAATGGTTTGTGGGCGGCACCACCAACCTGTGCCACAACGCGGTAGACCGGCATCTGGCCACACGCGCCAGCCAGGCGGCGCTGGTGGCAATCTCCACCGAAACCAACACCGAGCGCAGCTACAGCTTTGCCGAGCTGCATGCCGAGGTGCAGCGCATGGCAGCCGTGCTGAAAAGCCTGGGCGTGCAGAAGGGCGACCGCGTGCTCATCTACATGCCGATGATTGCCGAGGCAGCGTTTGCCATGCTGGCCTGCGTGCGCATTGGCGCGCTGCATTCGGTGGTGTTTGGCGGCTTCGCTTCGGGCTCGCTCGCTTCACGCATTGAAGATGCGGAGCCGGTGGCCGTGGTCAGCGCCGATGCAGGCTCGCGCGGTGGCAAGGTGGTGCCCTACAAGCCGCTGCTGGACGAAGCCATTGCGCTGTCCAGACACAAGCCCGCCGCCGTGCTGATGGTGGACCGCGGCCTGGCCCCGGCCGCCATGCGTGCCGGCCGCGACCACGACTGGGCCGCCCTGCGCGAGCAGCATCTGAACACCGTGGTGCCCTGCGAATGGGTGGAATCCACCCACCCCAGCTACACGCTGTACACCAGCGGCACCACGGGCAAGCCCAAGGGCGTGCAGCGCGACACGGGTGGCTACACCGTGGCGCTGGCTGCGAGCATGAAGCACATCTTTGATGCCAAGGCGGGCGACGTGTACTTCGCCACGAGTGACATCGGCTGGGTGGTGGGGCACAGCTACATCGTCTACGGCCCGTTGATCGCGGGCATGACGACCATTATGTACGAGGGCCTGCCCACGCGGCCCGATGCCGGTGTGTGGTGGAGCATTGTGGAGAAGTACCAGGTCACCCACATGTTCTCGGCCCCCACGGCGGTGCGGGTGCTGAAGAAGCAGGACCCGGCCTATCTGGCCAAGTACAACGTGAAAAGTCTCAAGGCCCTGTGGCTGGCGGGCGAGCCGCTGGACGAACCCACGGCCCAGTGGATCAGCGGCGCACTGGCCGTGCCCATCATCGACAACTACTGGCAGACCGAAACCGGCTGGCCCATCCTGACCCTGGCCAACGGCGTGGAGCAGCAGACCACCCGCTTTGGCAGCCCGGGCAAGGCCATGTATGGCTACCACGTCAAGCTCATTGACGAGACCAATGGCGAAGAGCTGACCGGCGCCAACCAGAAGGGCGTGGTCGCCATCGAAGGGCCGCTGCCCCCCGGCTGCATGCAGACCGTGTGGCGCGACGATGAGCGCTTTGTGAACACCTACTGGAAGAGCATCCCCGGCCGGCTGATCTACAGCACGTTTGACTGGGGCATCCGCGATGCCGACGGCTACCACTTCATCCTGGGCCGCACGGATGACGTGATCAACGTGGCTGGCCACCGCCTGGGCACGCGCGAGATCGAGGAATCCATCTCGTCGCACCCCAACATTGCCGAGGTGGCCGTGGTGGGCGTGGCCGACAGCCTCAAGGGCCAGGTGGCCATGGCGTTTGCAGTGCCACGTGATGCCTCGGGCCTGACGGACGACGCCGCCCGCCTCAAGCTCGAAGGCGAGGTGATGAAGCAGGTGGACAACCAGCTCGGCGCCGTAGCGCGTCCATCGCGCGTGTACTTTGTGACCGTGCTGCCCAAGACCCGCAGCGGCAAGCTGCTGCGACGCGCCCTGCAGGCCGTGGCCGAGCGGCGCGACCCGGGCGACTTGACGACGATGGAAGACCCTGCCGCGCTGCAGCAGGTCAAGGAGTTGGTGGGGTAAAAAATACCCCGGCGCGTGTACCAGGTAACTGACGGTTTGGGAGCCTCGACAGCGAAAAGCGGGGCCAGTGGCTCGCTTGGTACACTGGCCCCGGTTTTTTTGTAGCAAGAAGTATCCGAAGTCTTTGGTGCCCTCGGCTGCCGCGCCTCCCATGCACCATCACACCATTTTCGATACACCCGTCATCAACACCCTGCTGCGCGGGCTGTCCGTCGCCATCCTCAAGGCCACGGGCTGGAAGGTGGAGGGCCAGCTACCGCAGCACGCTGCCAAGAGCGTGCTGATTGCCGCACCCCACACCAGCAACTGGGACCTGCCCTACACCCTGATGCTCGCCTTCGTGCTGCGCCTGCGCGTGTACTGGATGGGCAAGCAGAGCATCTTCCGCTGGCCCTTCGGTGGCCTGATGCGCTGGCTGGGCGGCATTCCGGTCAACCGGGGCCAGGCCAGCAACCTGGTGGCCCTGTCGGCCCAGGCCATGCGCGACGCCGACGGCCCCATGCAACTCATCGTGCCGCCCGAGGGCACGCGCGGCAAGACACGGCACTGGAAGACGGGCTTTTACTTCATCGCCCAGCAGGCGGGCGTACCCATCGTGCTGGCCTTTGTGGACTACGAGCGCAAGGTCGGCGGCCTGGGGCCGCTGTTCGAACTTACGGGCGACGTGGAGGCCGACATGGCCGCCATCAAGGCGTTCTATGCACCCATCAAGGGCAAGAACCCGGGGCAGTTCGAGGCCTGAAGGGGTTGGGAAAATCTGAATCAAATAGGCCGCTGGCGCTTATCCAGAAAGCACGGGAAGCTATAAATAGTGAAGTACTTCAGGGCGCAGAAACGCAACAATGTAATAGTGCTTCCCAAGCGGGCGAACGACTAGCAACGGTCTAATCATCAGTCAAGCTGACCCACCTCCGGCGGGTTACCCGATTCATGCCTCACTTTCCTATAGCACGCTTCATTGTTTCCAGAACACAGTGGATCATTTGGCTGTGCACAATTTTCAGCCTGAGCGCACCCATTCTCCGAATCATCCCCCTCCATGAATTTGAAGATGTGCAATGGGCGCTGGAGCTGATCTCCCATTGGCAGTGGGTGTATCTGGTGGCGGGGATCACTTGTCTCGCGGTGCTGGTGGTTGCAAAGCGCGCCTGGTGGCCGCTCATACCTTCCCTTGTTCTGGCCGCTACGTTCTTTGTGCAATCCGGCACGCTGGACCGCAGCACCGAGCCTGTGGGGGCCAGGCCTGTGCTGCAGGTGGCCACCGCCAATCTGAACTTTGACACCACGGATTTCAGTGGCTTGGTGGGCTGGCTGGTGTCTGGTGAGGCGCCGGATGTGGTGTTTCTGCAGGAGTTCACGGGGCAGGCACAGCAAGCCCTTCAATCGCCAGAAGTTGCCCAACGGTACCCGCATCGCGTGGAGGCACCGCAACCCGACCAGTTTGGGCTGGCCATTCTGTCGCGCTACCCGTTGTCAGAGGTGCAGAAGGTGGAGCCTGCAGACATGCAAGACACCCTGCGGCTGCGGGCCACGGTGACTTGGGCAGGTGGCCCCGTTCGACTCAGTGCGATTCACCCCATGCCGCCTCTGAATGCAACCTACGCGCAACGCCGGGACCAGGCCTTCGTCGAGGAAACGCACCATTTGTCGCAATCGGGCGGGCTGGCCTTGATGGCGGGGGATTTCAACACTACGCCCTGGGCCAAAGGCTTGTTTGCCATTGATTCGCAGCTCAGGCGCGCCAATGGTTTGGCACGGAGCTGGCCCAACGCGTTTGGCTGGTTGTCAGTTCTGCCGCTCGACCATGTTCTGGCATCCAGGGGGTGGCAGCTTGTGGACTCTGGCCATGGGCCAGATTTGGGCTCAGACCATCGCCCTGTGGTCGTACGGTTGGTGGCGCGATAGCGCCCGCTTGACGTACTCCATCGGTTTCAAGGATTTTTGGCCTCTAGCGCTTATGCAGCAAGCGCTGGCAGCTATCAAAAAAGGAGTTTCTTGAGGCTCAAGCCCCCACGCTGCGGCGGTCGATCTTGCGGCAGAGCACGATGCTGGTTTGCGTGCGGTGTACCCAGCCCGATCTGGTCGATCTGTCCGATCTGGTCGAGCAGGGCGTCGAGCCGCTCGTGGCTATTCGCCGATTGGCGCGCTACACGGCCTAAGCCGACAGCCTGGCTGCACCCGTGCTGCGACGGGCCCACAGCGATACGCACAGGTGGATGCCCACACCCACCGCCAGCAGCACTGCGCTGCCCAGCCCCCACAAGGTCCAAGTTACGGCCGTAACGCCGCTGGCTACCGAGGGCGCAGCCTGCAGGAATCCGGCCAGCAGGGTCCACGTTTCGGTCAGTGCCACGATCAGGCCCTGAATCGCCTCAACGGGCAAAAACTGCAGCAGCCACGCGGGCATGGGCACGGACGAGAGGTCGGCCGCCGGCCCGGTGAGCGAGGGCGCCACGGTTAGCGCCCAGACCACCACGCCATGAAAGGCCCAGGCCGCGAGCGACCACAGCGCAAACAGCAGCATGACAAGGGTCCAGTTGGCGATGTAAAGCATGTGTTGTTCCTCTTCTTCGAAATAGGTCAGATAGTTGGTGCGAGAACCCGTAGTCTGGCGAGGGAATGGCGCTGGATAAACCAACCCTGCCCGCAACTAAGATGCGGTTTTCCCGAAGCTGATTCGACATGTTGAACTACCGCCACCTCTATTATTTTTGGGTTGTCATCAAGGAAGGTGGTTTTGCGCGGGCCGCCGAACGCCTGGACATGGCGGTGCAGACCATCAGTGCCCAGGTGCGCGAGCTGGAAAAGCAGCTGGGGCACCAGTTGCTCAAGCCGGCGGGCAGGGGGGTTGCGCCCACGCCTGCCGGGCAGGCCGCATTTAAACGTGCCGAGGAAATTTTCACCCTTGGGCAGTCGCTCCCGGACGAGGTGCGCGAGGCCGCCACAGGCCGTGTGGCGCAGCTTTCCGTTGGGCTGTCAGACGGGATTTCGAAGCTGGCCGCGCATGCGCTACTTGCGCCAGTGCTCGAAACCCCCGATCTAAGGCTGGTGTGCCATGAAGGCGAAGTCGAGCAACTGCTGGCGGAACTGGCCCTGCACCAGCTCGATATCGTGCTGGCCGGCCAGTCGGCACCGCGCAACCCCAACCTGCGGCTGACCAGTGAGCGGCTGGTGGATTCGGGCGTGCATTGGTATGGGCCAGCCAAGCTGGTGGGCAAGGCACAGCGCGAGGGGTTTCCCCTGTCACTGAACAACCTGCCCGTGCTGTTGCCCACAGGTCACTCTGCGCTGCGCATGGCGCTTGACCACTGGTTCGACACGAAGGGTATCCAACCGCGAATCGTCGGCGAATTTGAAGACAGCGCACTGCTGGCGGTGTTTGCCGCGCGGGGTATGGGAGTGTTTCCGGTAAGTCAGCTCGGTGCGGGCGATGTAGGGCAGATGCGCGGCCTCAGGTTGCTGGGGCAGTGCGAGGATGTGCGCGAGGAAATCCACGCCATCCGCTCGCGCCGCGGGCTGCACCATCCGCTGGTCAAGCAGATCCTTGCTGCCAGCGCGCAGGCCTGACGCCCGGGCGGCCTTGAGCCCCATGTGCTGCATATGGCGCGTGCGCCGGATCACGGCACGGTCATCGGCTCGGGTGTCCACTGGCGGCTAGCCGACGCCATCACCCGAGCTTCGGCCTCGGCCAAATGGCGATCTGCCTGTGCGGCCGCTGCGGCGAGGCGCAAGACTTTGTGCTGCAAGGGCTTCGCACTGATCGCGGACATCATCGATGTCAGCATGTTTTCATCCAGGTAAGCGGTCATGGAGCGGTTGCTGTGTGCGCCCATCAGCAGATCTTCGCAGAGGTCCCTGACCACGCGGGCGAACGCACCAGGCGCGATACCCAGTTCTTGTTCAACTTCCATATCCCTGAGCGTATCGATCTCCGAACGACAGACGTTGCCGTCTGATATCAGGACCAGGGCCACGATGCGGGCCGCGGCCTCAGGACTGTTGTGGGGGTAGTTGCGCATGAAATCCTCCTGTGCAGATTCGGGAGCAATGGCGTGTGGGGAGAGATGGCTAGTCGTAGTGGCGATAGCGGCCGGGCAGGTGGCCGGCCCGCAGGCGGCGTTCTGCCTTCGTCTGGATCCGTACTGGCTGCAGGGCAGACCTGGCCGGTGCAGCTAGAAGAGTCCGTACGGCTTCTAGGACGTGGTGGAATTTGCCCAGCAGAGCGGCGGCGAGCGTGTATCGGATTTTCATGATTGAGTTCTTTCGGGGTCGTGTTGCAGACACTGCAATTTAGGTGCTCCACGCTTGTGGAAAAACCTGTTTAAACCGTAGCTACACGTAGATAAAACCGATGCTTATTTGCTCAGTCCGGTGCGAGGTTAGGCTTCCGAAAAACCTGCTGTTTCCGGCGCTGCCCTCATCCTAGTCTTGAGGCTTCCTTCAACCAGGAGACATGTCATGCAAGTGCTTTTTCTTACACGCGACCCCGAAGGCTCCAACATGCGCGATCAGGCCGAGCGTCGGGTGCGATTTGTGTTCCGCCGCCTCGGCTGGCAAGTGCCCCGTACTGAAGTCCAGCTGTCGGACCTCAACGGTCCGCGCGGTGGGTGCGACAAGCGCTGCCAGCTTTCAGTGAAAACAGAAGGGCGTGGACTGGTGGTGGTTTCCTCGGTGGCCAGGGACTGGCGCACCGCGCTGGACGAGGCGCTCGCACGTGCTGTCCGCACGGTATTTCGCAAGATCAAGCGCACCTCGCCATCCAGGGTACCGCGCTCGGCCGGTTTGCAATAAGCATGACGCATGACGCAGGCGCCGGGACCCGTTGCGATGTGTCGCGCGCCGCCCTTGGTGCATAAGGCGGTGCGCTCACGTTACGGCAAGGGCATTGGGCACTTGCCGCACGCCCCGGTCATCACGATCTGGTGTTGCCGCGGAAACGTTTTTTTGCCGGGGTAACGCAGTGCAGCGGCGAGAGAGGCGGCGTTGAGGCCGCGGACCTGGGTTATCGCAGGCAGGGGAGCTATGGAATCGATAGCTACGAGTTCACGCGGATAAAGCGATGAAGTCCTATTTGTCTAGAGAGGCCGCTGCCGCTGCCAGCCCGCAGGCGGCAGCCACCCCTCTGTCCACACCACAAAGTCATCCAGCGGCATGGGCCGTGCAATGCAATACCCCTGCGCCTGGGGGCAACCCAGCTGCAGCAGCATCTGCCCCTGCTCAACTGTTTCCACGCCTTCGGCAATCACCCGGTAGCCGAACGAGCGGGCCAGGCCGATCACGCCCTGCACGATGGCCAGATCGCCGGGGTCGCTCATCATGCCGTGCACAAAACTCTGGTCGATCTTGAGTGTGTCCATGGGCAGGCGGCGCAGGTAGGTCAGCGATGAATAGCCGGTGCCGAAGTCGTCCAGTGAAATGACAAGCCCTTGGGCACGCAGTGCCGTCAGGGTCTGGGCCACCGCGCCCAGGTCGTACAGGGCGGCGCTCTCGGTGATTTCAATTTCGAGCCGATGGGCGGGCACGCCGGGGTGGCGCGCGATGCAGCGGGCCATCCAGTCTGAAAACTCGGGGTGCTGCAGGTGGGGCGCGGCAATGTTGATGCCCACGGGCAGATTCAGGCCCTGCGCAGAAAGCTGCTCCAGAGTGGTGAGTGCGGTCTCCACCACCCACTGGCCAAAGCTGATTTCCAGTTCGGTACCTTCGAGCAGGGGCAGGAAATCGCCGGGTGGCACCACGCCGCGCTCGGGGTGGTTCCAGCGGGCCAGCGCCTCTGCGCCCACCACTGCGCCGCTGCGCATGTCCACCTTGGGCTGCAGGTACAGCGTGAACTGCGACGCCGTCAGCGCTTCACGCAGGTGGCGGCCCTGTTCGCGCAGCACCTGCAGGGCACGTTCCTGCGCGGCGTCGAACTGGTGAAAACGGTTGCGCCCGGCCTGCTTGGCGGCGTACATGGCCTGGTCGGCGTGGCGCAGCAGGGCGTCGGCGTCGGCGGCGTCTTGCGGAAACACCGTGTAGCCAATGCTGGCCGTGACCACGACGCGCTCGGTGTCGAGCGTGTACGGCGCTGAAACGCTTTCCATCAACCGGTGGAGCAGGCGTTCGCAGTCGTCGGCTGTTTCCAGTTCGGGCATGAGGATCACGAATTCGTCACCGCCCAGGCGCGCCACCGTGTCCAGCGGGCGCAGCGCGCGGGTGAGGCGCCCGGCCACCACCACGAGCAGGCGGTCTCCCGCGCCATGGCCGAGGCGGTCGTTCACGGGCTTGAAACCGTCCAGGTCCAGATAGGCCACGCCCAGTTGCTTGCCGGTCTTGTGTGCCTTGTCCATGCACTCCTGCAGTTTGCGCGCCAGCAGCACCCGGTTGGGCAGGCCGGTGAGGGCATCAAACAGCGCCAGGCGCTGCAGCAACACCTCCTGCTCCCGCTGGGGGGTGACGTCGATGGCCACGCCCAGCATGCGTTCGGGGCGCCCCGCTGCGTCAAAGCCGACGATCTTGCCCAGGTTGCGCACCCAGCGCGCCGGGTCACCGGGCGGGTTGACGCGCCAGGTGGCATCAAACGGTGTGGCGGGGTGTTCGGTATGGCGCGCCAGTTCGGCGGTGATGCGGTCCATGTCGTCCGGCGGTACGCCTGCGGTCCACTGCGTCGCGACGGGGCCGGTGGGCGCCTGTTCGTCATCGGCGGCAATCCCGCGCATCGCGCGCCATCGGGTGTCGCCGGTGATTTCGCCAGTTTGCAGGTTCCAGTCCCACAGGCCCAGGGAGGCGGCTGAAATGGTGAGCGACAGCAATTCCTCGCGTTCCCGCACCCGCTCTTCACTGCGCTTGCGGTCGGTGATGTCGTGCACCGAGAAAAGCCAGCAGGGTTCTCCGTCAAATTCGGTGGCCCGCATTGACTGCAGCACCGTGCGCGGCGGTCCGTTGCGCACGTTCAGGATGACTTCGTAGCTGGCAAGGTGGCCCGTGCGCTCCACCTCGGCCACCAGGCGCTCGCGCACGGGCGCGGGGAAGATGCCCAGCTCCACGGCCGTGCGGCCCAGAGCTTCCTCGCGGGGGATGCCCAGCATCTCCACCCAGGCGGCGTTGATGTCCACATAGCGCCCGTCACTGCGGCGGGACAGGCCCATGGGGTAGGGCATGAGGTGAAAGATGCGCGAGAAGCGCTCTTCGGACTGGCGCAGTCGCTGCTCGGCGCGTTTGGTTTCGTCGATGTCCTGCACAACGCCGCGCAACCGGGTTACGCGCCCGTTCTCGACCACCGGCTCGCCCCGGGCACGCACCCACACCAGGAGGCCATCGGTGCGTACGATCTCCATCTCCATGCTCCAGTCGGTGCACGTGAGGATGCTCTGGCGCACGCGCTCCCGCAGGGCGTCCCGGTACGCCGGGGCCACATGGTGGTTGATGTAGTCGTGCGGCACGGGAGAGCCCGGGGGCAGGCCGTGGATGTCCCGGCACACGTCGGACCAGTACACCAGGCCCTTGCCGCGTTCGTCCTCCCAGGCACCCAGCCGGGCAAGGCGGCCGGCCTGCTGCAAGAGGCCGTTGAGGGCGCGCAACTCTTCACTCGCGCGGTGGGCTTCGGTCATGTCGTGGAAAACGAAAACAAAACAGTTTTCGCCATCCACAAGCACGGAGCGTGCCGACATCTGGCCGGGTATGCGGACACCGTCGCGCTGCGCCACCAGTGGCAGGCGGTCCACCTTGCCCTCGCGCAGGAAGGTCTCCACCAAGCGGGTGCGCTCGTGTTCGCTGGCCCAGATCCGTAGTTCGGTGGAGGTGCGCCCGATCACCTCCTCACGCGGTCGCCCCAGCAGTTCGCAGAATGCCGGATTCACGTCCAGATACCGGCCGTCAGCGATGCGCGAGATGCCCGCAGGGTCGGGCAGCGTCTGGTAGAACGTGGTGTATTTGAGCTCTGAGGTGCGCAGCGCGTCCTGCACCTCGCGGTGCGCGGTGATGTCCACGTCCATGCCGATCAGGCTGGTGGGCCGGTGGGCTGCATCGCGCGTGGCCACGGTGCCGCGCGACATGAGCCAGTGCCAGCGGCCCTCGTTGTCCATCACCCGGAACTCGGCTTCGTAGCTGTCTTCCAGCCCGTCCATCGCCCGCGCCAGCCTGGCGGCGTTGTGCTCGGCGTCCTGGGGGTGGCGCCGGGCATACCAGCGGTCCCACAGGTCGGGCGCTTCGGCATCCGCCGCGGTGATGCCAAAGGTCTCGTAAAAACTGCCATGGCAGCGAAATCGCCGCTCTGCCACGTCCCATTCCCAGCGCCCGCCCGCCATCGAATCGAGCGCCAGCTGCAGTTGCTGCTCCTGCTGCCCGAGCGTGTGCTGGATGTCGGTGCGCGCAAGCTCGGCACGCGCCTTGGTGGCCAGCAGCAGGCGCCCCACGCCCAGCATCAACACACCGGCGCCGTGGTGCCAGGGCAAGGGCAGCAGCGCATCGGCCCCGCCGCTGCTGGCCCACAGGCCGATGGCCACTGCCAGCGGCAAGGTGAGGGTCAGGCCCACCACCGCAGCCCAAGGGGGTACGCCGCTGCGCGCGACCACCATGCGCCACAGCATTCCACTGGTGACCGCCATACCAAGCACCACGGTGGCTGGCAGTGCGCTCTGCGGGTCGGCCCAGACCACCGCGGCCAGGGCCATCAGTGCCGTGACGATGGCCGCCGGTGCGCCGAAAAAAAGTGCCAGAAAGCTGGCCGCAGTAGGGTAGGCCGCCACGCGCAGTTCCGGGGCATTCCAGCGCAAGGCCGCAAAGGCCAGCACCGAGACAATGCCACCGGCCACGCCCAGCAGCAGCAGGGTGCTGCGCGACGGGGTCAGCGCCTCTTTGGGGGGCAGCCATGCCAGTACCAGCAGCAGCGACATGACCGCCGTGCCCGCCAAAAGGGTGTTGTTACCCATGAAAGAACGCCCGCACAAGACCTGGCGGAAAAACACGCGCAGGCCACCGAGCGCGTGGGGCGCCACCGTTGGTGTGGGTGGCAGGGCCCCACCCCCTGCCGCAGGCGGACTCGGTCAGATGGCAAACGCCCGGTGAGAAACCCATGCGTCAAGTTTAGGGCCGTTCAGGGGCGGGTCGCAGCAGGGGCAGCGTCCTGATAAGTCCGGTTGACAACAGGGTGCCGCACACGATCACCAGGGCGCAGCCCATCATCCAGGGGGTAATCCGCTCGCCCAGGAAGAGCGCGCCGTACAGCACCGCAAACACCGGGGTGATGAAGGTCACGGCCAGAGCCCGGCTGGGCCCGGCGCTGGCGATCAGGCGGAAGTACAGGATGTACGCAATGCCGGTGCACAGCACGGCTATGGCCAGAATGGCGCCCCAGGCGCGCAGGCCGGGCATCTGCGCGGGCCAGAACCACAGCGTGGGCAGGGCCAGGCCCAGCGCCGCACCCAGCTGGCTGCCGGTGGCAGTGGCCAGCGGTGGAATGCCGGTGAGATAGCGCCGCGCAAAGCTGGCCGACAGCCCATAGAACGCCGAGGCGAGCAGGCAGGCGGCGATGGCCCAGTGGGCGCTGTCGGTCTTGAAACCCGTGCCCGATGGCGCCCGCCACGCCAGCAGGGCCACGCCCACAAAACCCAGCGCCAGCCCCAGCCAGCGCAGGCGGTTGATGCGGTCGCCCAGCCACGCCCAGGCCACCAGCGCGCCAAACAGCGGCACCGTGGCGTTGAGGATGGAGGTCAACCCCGTGGCAATGTGCAGCACCGCCCACGAGAACAATGCAAACGGAATGGCCGAGTTGATGACCCCCGCGAACAGAATGGGGCGCCAGTGCTGGCGCAGCGCGCCGCCGTGGCCCTGGCGCAGCATGATCGGCCAGAGGAACACCGTAGCCAGGGCCACGCGCAACCCGGCCGTGGGCAGGGGCCCGAACTCTGAAGCGCCCAGCCGCATGAACAGAAACGATGCGCCCCAGAGCGCCGCCAGCGCAATGAATTCGCCGATCCAGGTGGATACGGGCTGGTTGCCGGGGCTGTTCATGCGAATCCTTGCGGTGGAAAGTTGTAAGCGGTGGCAGGCCCCGCATTCTCCAGCCTCAGCAAGGCCGTCTTCCGGTCGAGGCCACCGGCATAGCCCGTCAGGCTGCCGTCCGAGCCCACCACGCGGTGGCAGGGCACGACCACGCTGAGGGGGTTGCGCCCCACGGCGGCGCCCACGGCGCGCACGGCCAGGGGGCGGCCCAGTTGGCGGCCCAAGGCGCCATAGCTGGTGGTGGCGCCCCGGCCGATCGCCAGCAGGGCCTGCCACACGGCCTGCTGGAAGGGCGTGCCGCCCGAAAAGTCCAGTGGCAGGTCAAACCCCGCCCGTTGACCGGCAAAGTATTGCTCCAGCTGCTGGGCCGCCTCCTTCAGCAGCGCGTGGCCGGGCACGCACGGCCAGGCGGCGGGGCCGTAAAGCTGCATACCGGGTTCGTGCCGCTGGCCCTCAAACCAGACGCCCGCCAGGCCGGTAGGTGATGCCGCCAGGCGCACGGGCCCGAGCAGGGTGGAAGTGCGCAACTGCACGGTGTGGGGATGAAATTGCATGGTTGAAATCTGGATTTTTAGATGAAATTGGCCTCCAGCGCTTGCTGGATATGCGCTGGCAGCTATGTTTTTGATAGTTCTGAAGGCGCTGGCGCAGCTGCACCTGCCGCCCAGGCGCGCAGCACCGCATAGCTGCGCCACGGCCGCCAGGCCTGCGAGGCCTCGGCGGCAGCGCGGGCCGGGTTCTTGTGCCCCTGCACGCCCAGCGCCTTGTGCAGCGCCACATCCCCGGCCGGAAACGCATCGGGCCAGCGCAGCACGCGCATGGCGATGTACTGGGCCGTCCAGTCGCCAATACCGGGCAGGGCACACAGCGCGGCCGTGGTGCTGGCCACGTCGGCACCCGCGTGCAAGGCCAGTGTGCCGCCCTCCACAGCGCGGGCCAGGGCCACGATGGCCGCCTGGCGCTGGCGCACGATGCCCAGCTGGCCCAAGGTATCTCCGTCGGCCGCTGCCAGCGTGGCAGCGGTGGGGAACAGGCGGTTCAGGCCGGGCCAGGGCGTTTCGATGGGCTCACCCAGCCGCTCCACCAGCCGCTGGCCCAGGGTGCGAGCAGCGGCCACGGTGATCTGCTGGCCCAGCACGGCGCGCACGGCCAGCTCGAAGCCATCGAACGCACCGGGCACGCGCAAGCCGTCGCCCTGCGGAAAGTGCGCGTGCAGCACGGCGTTGATGGCCGCGGGGTCGGCGTCCAGGTCGAGCATGGCGCGCACGCGGCGGATCACGAGCGGCAGCATGGGGTACAGGCTGTCGCTGGTCTGCAGCAGCACCTGGTGGCGGGGCGTGTCAAAGCGTGCGCTGAACCAGCCCGTGGTTTCGCCCGTCAGGCCGGTGCAGGAGGCGGGCAGACGTACCGTGCGCCGCAGCGTGGCCTCCTGCGGCACCACCCATTCCACGCCGTGGAACTGCCGCCGTTCAAAAAATGCCAGCAGCGCAGGCACATCCAGCGGCGGGCGCCAGGCCAGGCGCAGCGTGCTGGTGGATTGCGCCCATGCGGTGGTGCCGCTGCGCCGCAGCTGTGTGGGGTTCAGGCCATAGTGGCCCGAAAACGCTGCATTGAAGCGCCGCACACTCGCAAAGCCGCTGGCCAAAGCGACCTGGGTAACGGGCATGGGGGTGTCGGTGAGCAGCTGTTTGGCCGTGAGCAGCCGGCGTGTCTGCAGGTATTGCAAGGGCGACACGCCCAGGGCCGCCTCAAAAATACGGCGCAGGTGCCGGTCGCTCACACCCAGGCGTGCGGCCAGCCGGGCCACGGTGGCGCTGCCTTCGCCCGGCGCGGTCGGCGCGGGCCACAGGTCGGGGGCATCCAGCAGGCGCACGGCCTGCTGCACCAGGATGTTGCTCGCGTCCTGCACCGACCACACCAGCGCCTGCGGGGCGACTTCGGGCCGGCAGCACAGACAGGGGCGAAACCCGGCGCTTTCCGCCTGCGCGGCCAGCACAAAAAAACGGCAGTTCTCGCGCCGGGGCGCACGCACGGCGCACACCGGGCGGCAGTAGATGCCGGTGGAGGTCACGGCCGTGAAGAAATGCCCGTCAAACCGTGCATCACGCGCCAGCACGGCCAGGTAGCGGCCTTCGTCCCGGGCGGTATCGGCGGCAAGGGGCAGGGCAGGCGAGGTCATGCGCCCAATGATAGGAGGCCGGCGGCCGTGCACTGGCCGTTTTCGGACATGTGCCCAGCGGCGGCCAAAGTGCCACGCCTACAATGCTGCGGACTTCAAGACCGTGTCAACCCATCGCGAAAGGCCCCCTGCGTGCAGCCCACCCCCGCCATTTTCAAAGCCTACGATATCCGCGGCATTGTGCCGTCCACGCTGAACGAAGAAGTGGCCCTGGGCCTGGGCCGGGCCTTTGGCACGGCAGCCCGCGCCGAAGGCCAGACCACCGTGGCAGTGGGGCGCGATGGGCGCCTGTCAGGCCCGGCCATCTCGGGTGCGCTGATCCAGGGGCTGGTGGAGGCTGGCATGGAGGTGATCGATGTGGGCCTGGTGACGACGCCGCTGCTGTACTTTGCAGCCAGCACGCTGTGTGCCAGCGGTATTCAGGTCACGGGCAGCCACAACCCCAGGGACTACAACGGCTTCAAGATGGTGCTGAACGGCCGCGCCATTTATGGCGAAGAAATCCAGCAGCTTCGCCGCACCATGGAGCAGGAAACCTGGCAGCTGCTGCCCGGCGGCTCGGTGCGCCCTGTGGACGTGCTGCCCGCGTACCGCGAACGCATCGTGGGCGATGTGAAACTGGCCCGCCCGATCAAGATCGTGGTGGACTGCGGCAACGGCATTGCCGGTGCCTCGGCGCCGGACATCTTCCGCGCCCTGGGCTGCGAGGTGATCGAGCTGTTCTCCGAGGTGGACGGCAACTTCCCCAACCACCACCCCGACCCGAGCAAGCCCGAGAACCTGCGTGATTTGATCGAGGCCCTGAAGGCCAGCGACGCCGAGCTGGGCCTGGCGTTTGACGGCGACGGCGACCGCCTGGGCATCGTGACCAAGGAAGGCACCAACATCTTCCCCGACCGCCAGATGATGCTGTTTGCGCAAGACGTGCTCTCGCGCGTGCCCGGCGGCGAAATCATCTTCGACGTGAAGTGCACCCAGCGCCTGGCGCCTGCCATTGCGGCCGCGGGCGGCGTGCCGGTGATGTTCAAGACCGGCCACTCGCTCATCAAGGCGCGCATGAAGGAGACAAACTCCCCGCTGGGCGGCGAGATGAGCGGCCACATCTTTTTCAAGGAACGGTGGTACGGCTTTGACGACGGTACGTATGCCGGCTGCCGCCTGCTGGAGATCTTGAGCAAAAGCGCCGACCCGAGCGCGGTGCTCAATGCGCTGCCCACCAGCCACTCCACCCCCGAGCTGAACGTGGCCTGCGCCGAGGGCGAACCACATCGCCTCACGGCTGAATTGCAGGCCCTGGCCGCGGAGACCTTTGCCGCGCCTGCCGCCATCAGCACCATTGACGGCCTGCGCGTGGACTGGCCCGATGGCTTTGGCCTGATCCGCGCCAGCAACACCACGCCGGTGCTGGTGCTGCGTTTTGAAGGCCACACCCCCGAGGCCCTGGCCCGTATCGAAGCGGCCATGCTGGCCCTGCTGCACCGGGTCAAGCCCGATGCGCAGGTGGGCGCGGCAAGCCACTGACGCGCGCGCAGGCTGAACCTTTCCCATGAACGCTGCACGCGCCCTGTATAGCGTGGTGACCTGGTGCGCGCAGCCCTTGCTGCGCCGCAAGCTGCGCCGCCGTGCCGTGGCTGAGCCCGGCTATGGCCAGGCAGTGGGGGAGCGGTTTGGCCGCTATCCGCCCCCGATTGACAGCCTGGTCTCACCCAGCGTCAGCGACCCGCTGGGCGGTTTCGTGTGGGTGCACGCGGTGTCGCTGGGTGAAACGCGGGCAGCAGCCATCTTGCTGGCCGCGCTGCGCGCACAGTTCCCGGGCATGCGCCTCTTGCTCACGCACGGTACGGCCACGGGGCGGGCCGAGGGCGAGAAGCTGCTGCAGCCGGGCGACGTGCAGGTGTGGCTGCCGTGGGATACCCCGGGTGCCGTGGCCCGGTTTTTAAGCAAGTTTCACCCGGTGATCGGCATCCTCATGGAGACGGAGGTCTGGCCCAACCTGGTGGCGGGCTGCCGACAGCGCGGTGTGCCGCTGGTGCTGGCCAACGCGCGCTTCAACGAAAAATCATTGCGCAAGTCTCAGCGCCTGCATTGGCTGGCGCGGCCCGCCTATGCGGGCCTGGCGGCCGTCTGGGCGCAGACCGAGGACGATGCCGCGCGCCTGCGCGCCATCGGCGCCCCGGTGCACGGCGTGTTGGGCAACCTCAAGTTCGATGTGGTGCCCGACGCCGCCCAGCTGGCCCATGGCCGCGCCTGGCGCGCCAGCACCGGCCGCCCGGTGGTCCTGCTGGCCAGCAGCCGCGAGGGTGAAGAGACGATGTGGCTTGAAAATATCAAGCAAAAAATGGCCTCGGCTCTTGATGGACAAGCGCTGGCAGCTATCAATAGTGAAGCGAACCCGGTGCAGTGGCTCGTCGTGCCGCGCCACCCGCAACGGTTTGACGAGGTTCGGCAGCTGCTAGAGCGCGCTGGGCTCAGCGTATCTTGCCGCAGCCTCTGGGCGGCCGGGCCAGAACCTGCCGATGTCTGGCTGGGCGATTCGCTGGGCGAAATGGCGCTGTACTACGGCCTGGCGGATGTGGCCTTGCTGGGTGGCAGCTTTGCCCCGCTGGGGGGCCAGAACCTGATCGAGGCGGCGGCGTGCGGCTGCCCCGTGGTGCTGGGCCTGCACACCTTCAACTTTGCCGAAGCGGCCGAGCGGGCCTGTGCGGCGGGGGCCGCGCAGCGGGTGGGTGACATGGCCGCTGGCGTGGCGGCGGCGTGCGCACTGGCCCGCGACCCAGGGCGCCATGCCGCCGTGCGCGATGTGACGCTGCGCTTTGCGGCCGCCCACCGGGGCGCCGCCAGCGCTACCGCCGCTGCGGTAGCGAGCTTGCTGGCATCGGCAGAAAACTACCAAATTGATAGCTGCTAGCGCTTATCCATCAAGCGCTAGAGCCTCATTTGATGCTTATTTTGCCAGCAGGGCGTTGATCGCCTCGATGTCCTGCTGAGTGAGCGTGCCCGCGGCCTGGCGCAGCTTGAGCGTGCCCAGCAGCACGTTGTAGCGGGCCTGGGCCAGATCGCGCTTGGTCTGAAAGAGCTGGCTTTGCGCGTTGAGCACGTCAATGTTGATGCGCACACCCACCTGGTAGCCGAGCTTGTTGGCATCCAGCGCACTCTGGCTGGAGGCCTCGGCGGCTTCAAGCGCCTTCACCTGGCCCAGCCCCGACTGCACACCAAAGAACGCGGCGCGGGTGGCCTGGGCCACGTTGCGGCGGGTGGTTTCGAGGTCGGCGGCGGCTTTTTCTTCGAGCGCCAGCGTTTCCTTGACGCGGTTTTGCACCGCAAAGCCCGCAAACAGGGGAAGGTTGAGCGCCACGCCCACGCTCGCGCTGTTGGTGCGGCTGTTCAGCCCGGGCGACTGCACCGTGCCGTTGGGATTGCGCGTGACGTTGTAGCCCACCTGCAGATCCACCGTGGGCAGGTGGCCGGTTTCGGCCTTCTTCGTTTCCAGCCGGGCAATGTCGAGCGCGATCGCGGCCTGGCGCACGCCGGGTTGCTGGTCGCGCGCAGTGTCCACCCAGGTGGTGACGTTGTCGGGCTGTACCGTGGGCAATGGCACGGGCAGCGCAAGGGGGCGGGGGTCGGCGCCGCTGATGCCCACCAGCTGATCGAGCGCCAGGCGCTTGACGCGCAGGTCGTTCTCGGCGGCGATCTCCTGGGCAATCACCAGGTCGTAGCGGGCCTGGGCTTCACGCGAGTCGGTGACAGTGGTGGTGCCCACCTCGAAGTTGCGCTTGGCGAACGACAGCTGCTCGGACACCGCCACCTTCTGTGCGCGCACGAAGGCCAGGGTGTCCTGGGCCGCCAGCACGTCAAAGTAGGCCTGGCTCACGCGCACCAGCAGGTCTTGTGTGGCGGCGTCCAGCTGGGCCTGGGCCACATCGATGCCGCGCTGGCCCTGCTCGAAGCCGATACGGTTGGCCGGGCGGAACAGGGGCTGCGATGCCTGCACGCCCACGGTCTGCTGGGTACCGGTGTTCTCCACCGGTGGGCGGCTCAGCTCCACATTGGCGCGGCTGAGCCCGGCCGTGAGCCCGGCACTGGGCAAGAGGCCCGCGCGGGCCTGGTCCGCGCGGCGCGCTGCGGCATCGAGCTGGGCGCGGGCGGACTGCCAGGTGGTGTCATAGGTGCGGGCCGATTCCACCAGTTCCAGCAGGCTCTGGGCATGCGCCGGAGCGCACAGCGCGGCGCCAAGCGCCAGCGACAGAAGGGACAGGGAAAGGGGCCGATGCGGGGTCATGGAGGTCCTTCGGAAGAGTCTGCGGATCGAATGGGGGCCAAACGGGTGGTGAGCGCGAGGTGAGCGGCGTGGTCAGGGGCGGCGAATGGCTGCGCTTCAATAGCGCGGCACAGCGGGGTCGCTTTCCTGCGACCAGGCATCGATGCCGCCCGAGATATTGGCCACTGTCTCAAACCCGTGGTGCTGCAGGAACCCGGCCACCCGCAGGCTGCGGGCGCCGTGGTGGCACAGGCAGGCGATGGGGCGCTGGGCCTGGCGGGCGGGCTCCAGCTCGGCCAGCCGCGCAGTGAGCTCGCCCATTGGGATGGCCACCAGCTCAAAGCCGTCGGGGCGCACGCTGGCGGTCTGCAGCTCCCAGGGTTCGCGCACGTCCAGCACCAGGGGCTGGCTGCCGTCGGATGCGGCGGCAAACCAGGCCAACAACTGTGCGGGGCGGACGTGATCGATCATGCAAAACTCCGAAGGGGCGGAACCAGACTCAGAATGTGAAGCCGGAAGGCTCGGGGAAGTTCATCAGCCGCGGCGCGATGGTGTCCCACGGGGAAGTGGTCTCAAAGCGGTCGCCGGTGCGGCGGGTCAGGGTGAAGCGCATCACGGGCTCGCCGCCCACGATGGCACCCAGGCGGCCACCGTCGCGCAGCAGCGCAAGCAGGGCGGTCGGCACTTCGGCCACCGAGCCGCTCAGCACGATCACATCGAACGGGCCGTCGGGAATGGCATCACGGGCGCCGTCGTTCAGGCGCACATCGGCGTTGTGCACGCCCGCGTCGCGCAGGTTCTCGCGGGCCATTTCGGCCAGGTCGGGGTGGATTTCGAGCGACACCACACGCTCGGCGCGGGCGGCCAGCAGGGCTGCCATGTAGCCCGAACCTGCGCCAATCTCCAGGACACGGTCTGTCGGCTGGATCTGCAGGTCTTGCAGGATGCGCGCTTCGACGCGCGGCTGCAGCATGCTCAGGCCCAGCCGCACGGCCTCTTCGGCGTCGTTGCCGAGCAGGGGGATTTCAATGTCCATGAACGCCATGCTGCGGTAGGCCGGAGGGACAAAATCCTCGCGGCGCACCACCGCCAGCAGGTCCAGCACATCCGCGTCCAGAACGTTCCAGGGACGGATCTGCTGCTCGATCATGTTGTAGCGCGCCTGGGCAACCGGATCGTTGATGTTGGCAAGCGAGTTCAGGGGCAGGTTCATGGTTTCTCCGTGGGGCAGGTGCAGGGCCGATCGGGGCGATCAGGACAAACCTTCGATTTTAGGCGCTGCCGGGGCGCGTCCCATCTTGCGTAGCGCCCACTGGGCCAGGTCGTCCATGTAGCAGTACACCACCGGCACCACCACCAGGGTCAGCAGCGACGAGGTGATCACCCCGCCGATCACCGCCTGGCCCATGGGCGCGCGCTGCTCGGACCCTTCCGACAACGCGAATGCCAGCGGCACCATGCCGAAAATCATGGCCAGCGTGGTCATGAGAATGGGGCGCAGCCGCACCCGGGCGGCCAGCAGCAGGGCGTCGGCACGGGGCAGGCCAGGCACGAGGCGGCCCTGGTCATCCGGGTGCTCTTCGCGGGCGCGGATGGCAAAGTCCACCAGCAAGATGGCGTTCTTGGTGACCAGGCCCATCAGCATCACCACGCCGATGATCGAGAACATGGACAGCGTGGAGCGGAACATCAGAAGCGCCAGCACCACGCCAATCAGCGTGAGCGGAAGCGATGTCATGAGCGCCAGCGGCTGCAAGAAGCTCTTGAACTGGCTGGCCAGGATCATGTAGATGAAGATGATGGCCATGACCAGCGCCGAAATGGCATAGCCAAACGATTCGGCCATGTTCTTGGTGGAGCCGCCAAATTGGTAGCGGTAGCCGGGCGGGAAAGCCACGGTATCCAGCGCCGTCTTGATGTCTGCCGATACCTCGCCCGCAGAGCGCTGCGCGACATTGGCGTTCACCGCCACTTCGCGCGTCAGGTCGCGCCGGTTGATCTGGTTGGCACCGGTGGACTCGGTCACGCTGGCGACCTGGTTCAGGCGCACGATGCGTGTGCTGCCGTCGGCAGCGGTCAGCGCAAAGGGCAGGCGCTCCAGGTCGGCCGGCTGGGTGCGCGCCTCGGGCGCCAGACGCACATTCACGTCGTAGGTCTGGTCGTCGGGCGCACGCCAGTTGCCCACGGTGGTGCCCGCCACCAGGGTGCGCAGCGATGCGGCCATGGGCGCCACCGACAGCCCCAGATCGAAGGCCGCATCGCGTTTGATTTCCAGCGCGATCACGGGCTTGTCAGGCTTGGCGCTGGTGTCCAAGTCCACCAGGCCGGGGATGTCGCGGATCTTCTCGGTGACGATCTTTGTAAGGCGCTCGAGCTCCTGCAGGTCGGGGCCCTGCAGCGAAAACTCCACCTGCTTCTGGCCGCCCACTGCATCCAGCAGCCCCACGTGGGTGACGGTGATGCCGGGCACGGTCTTGAGGCGTTCGCGCAGCACGTCGGACATCTGGTCCACGCTGCGGCTGCGGTCCTTGCGGTCCACCAGGCGCACGTAGATATTGGCGTAGATCTTGCCCTGGGCGCTGCCGGTGTTGATGGTGGCGAGCGTGTAGCGCACCTCGGGCATCTCGCGCAGGATGCCTTCGACCTGTTTGGCCTTGGCCTCGGTGGCTTCGAGCGACGAGCCCACGGGCGTGTAGAAGTTGAGCGAGGTTTCCGAAAAGTCCGCCTTGGGCACAAACTCCGTCCCCAGCAGCGGCACCATGAAGATGCTCAGCACAAAAATGGCCAGCGCAATGGCCATGGTGCTCAGCTTGTGCACCAGAGACCAGCGCAGGATGTGCTGGTAGCCCTCGGCCAGCGCATCCGTGGCGCGGTCGAACCAGCCCGTGACGCGGCCAATGGTCTTGTCGTAGAAGGTGACGGGCACGGTCTTCTGGCCGTGGGCGTGGATGCTCGGGTCGTGCCAGATGCTCGACAGCATGGGGTCGAGCGTGAAGCTCACAAACATCGAGATCATCACCGCCGCGACGATGGTGATGCCAAACTCGTGGAAAAACTTGCCGATGATGCCGCCCATGAAGCCGATGGGCATGAACACCGCCACGATGGACAGCGTGGTGGCCAGCACCGCCAGGCCAATCTCCTGCGTGCCGTCCATGGCGGCGGCGTAGGCGCCTTTGCCCATCTGCACATGGCGCACGATGTTCTCGCGCACCACGATGGCATCGTCGATCAGCAGCCCCACACACAGGCTCAGCGCCATCAGCGTGATCATGTTGATGGTGAAGCCGAACATGTTCATGAACAGGAACGTGCCGATCAGCGCAATCGGCAGCGTCAGCCCCGTGATCACGGTGGAGCGCCAGGAGTTCAGGAACAAAAAGACGATCAGCACCGTGAGGATGGCCCCCTCGATCAGCGTCTGGCGTACGTTGTTCACCGCCACGCGGATGGGGCGGGAGCTGTCGCCAATGGTCTCCAGCCGCACGCCGGGGGGCAGCTGGTTCTTCAGCTCGACGACCGCAGCGTTCAGGCCGTCCACCACCTCGATGGTGTTTTCGCCCTGCGACTTCTGCACCGACAGCAGCAGCGTGCGCTGGCCGTTGTACAGGGCCAAGCTCTCCACTTCCTGCGCGCCGTCGTTGACGCGCGCGACCTGGTCCAGGCGGACCGGCGCGCCATTCTTGCGGGCGACGATGATCTTGCCGAAGTCCTCGGGCCGCTCCATGCGGGCGTCGATCTGCACCACGCGCTCCTGCGCGAGGGACCGGATGGAGCCCACGGGCAGGTCCTGGTTCTCGTTGCGCACGGCCTGCGCCACCTGGTCGGGGGTCACGCCAAACGCTTCGAGCGCCTGCGGGTTGAGGTAGATGTTGATCTCGCGCTTGGTGGCGCCCACCAGGTTCACCGCGCCCACACCGCGCACGTTTTCCAGACGCTTTTTCAGCACCTGCTCGGACCAGGTGGTCAGCTCCACCGCGCTGCGGCCGGAGTTCTCGTCCGGCAGCACGGCCAGGGACCAGACGGGCCGGCTGACCGGGTCAAAGCGCAGCACGCGCGGCTCCTTGACCTCGGTGCGCAGCATGGGGCGCACAGTGGCCACCTTCTCGCGCACATCCTCGGCGGCCATGCGGCCGTCGATGTGGAGCTGAAACTCGATGATGACCACCGCCGTGCCTTCGTAGCTGCGCGAGGTCAGGGCGTTGATGCCTGCGATCGAGTTGACGCCTTCCTCGATCTTCTTGGTGACTTCGCTCTCGACGATTTCCGGCGACGCACCGGGGTAGTCCACGGTGACCACCACCACCGGGAAGTCGATGTTGGGGAACTGGTCGACCTTGAGGCGCTGGTACGAGAACAAGCCCAGCACGACGATGGCAAGCATCACCATCGTGGCGAACACGGGGTTTTGGAGGCTGACTTTGGTGAACCACATGGCGGGTCGGGGTCGTCAGGGCAATCAGGGCGCGGCGCGGGATGCTGCTGCCAGAGCAGGTGCGGGCGCAGCAGCGGGTGCGGCCGTGGATGCCGCCACTGCGACCGCCGTGCCCTCACGCAGCTGGCCGATGCGGCCCGCGATCACCGCCGTGCCCTCGGGTATGCCCTCTACCGCCACCAGGGTCTGGCCGTCCACCACCGCACGGTTGCCGGTCTTGACCTCGGCATAGGCCACGCGGCCGTCTTTGAGGACTTGCAGATAGGGGGCGGGCTTGTCGGTGCGCACGGCGTCCAGCGGCACGGCCAGCACATCGGCCCGCCCGGTATCGAGCGTGCCCTGCACGAACAGGCCTTGCCGCAGCGGCGTTGCGCTGGCGGGCTGCTCCACCCGCAGGTACACGGGCACCGTGCGGCTGCCAGCCTGTGCGCTGGGATTGATGCGCACCACGGTGGCCGGCACCGGAGCGCCAACGCCCTCGATGGTGAGTTGCGCCTTCTGGCCCACGCGCACCGCCACGGAGTCGGCGGGGTTGAGCAGCGCTTCGAGCTCCAGCCGCGACAGGTCCACCACCTCGATGATGCGGGTGTCCACCGCCACACGCTCGCCCGGCTGGGCCAGGCGCTGCGCCACCATCCCACTGATGGGGCTTCTGAGCACGGTGTCTTCCAGCGCCTTGCGGGCCACGTCAGCCGCCGCCACGGCGGCCTGGTAGCTGGACTGGGCCGCCTCCAGGCTGGCCTGCGAGTTGACGAGTGCCGTGGCGGAGATGAAGCCCTGGTCCACCAGTGCACGGTTGTTGGCGTACTGGCGCTGGTTGATGTCCACCTGGGATTTGGCAGCCTCGGCCTGCTGTTGTGCCTGGCGCAGGCGCGCGCGGGCTTCGGTGGGGTCGATGCGGGCCACTTCCTGGCCGGCTTTGACGCTGTCGCCCTCGCGCAGGGTGAGGCCTTGCAGTTCGCCACCAGCGCGCGCCTTCACCATGGCCGAATCCACCGCACGCAAGGCCCCAGACACCGGAACCCCTACCGCCAGATTCTGGCGCCGCACCTGCAACACCTCTTCCGCTGCCAGCTGCAGCGGCGCCTGGGCCCGCTGCGCGGTGGCGTCGGCCAGCGCCTTTTGCTGCACCTGCCGCGCGGCCATGGCGCGCCAGACGCCGCCGCCCAGCAACACAACAACAACGGCCGCCACCAGCCAGGGAATCCAGCGTTTCATGATCAGGAGCCGCGGGAGGGCGGCGCAGAGGAAGAGAGAGGGGAGGGCAAGGGAGGCGGCTCTGCGGAGCGCACCAGCAACCCGTGCAGCACGTTGTCGATCTGCGCGGTGATGTACAGCTCGGGCCGCAGGCCCAGTGAATCGGGAATGCACGCCCCAAGGGAGTGCTTCCACATCATGAGGAAAATCATGGGCGCCAGCACCACATGCACGATGTAGTCGAGCGGCACGGGGCGGAACTCGCCGCGCTCGATGCCGCGCTCGATGATGCGCCGTATCAGCATCTGCCCCGGCAGGATCACCTCCTGCTGGTAGAACTCGGTGATCTCCGGAAAATTCTGGGCTTCGCTGAACATCAGCTTGGTGATGCCCGATGCCTTGGTGCAGCCAATGCGCTCCCACCACACCTGGTAGCAGTAGCGCAGCAGCTCGCTGGTGGTGCCCTCGAAAGCTTCAAGCTCTTCCCGCCACTCGTCAAAGCGCCCCGCGATGTTGTGGCGCACCACTGCCTTGAACAACTCTTCCTTGCTGGGGAAATACAGAAACAGCGTGCCCTTGGACACCCCTGCGCGCGCCGCCACCTCATCCACCCGCGTTGCGGCGAAACCCTTTTCGACAAAAAGGTCCAGCGCAGCCTCCAGCAGCTCGCCAGGGCGGGCTTCCTTGCGGCGCTCGCGTTTGGTGCCTGGGGGGGCGGTGGAGGGTGGGGAGGTGGGAGACAAGGGATCGCTTTGTTAATGACTGACCGGTTAGTAATGTAGCAAGCGCCGGATGGGGCGTCAATTCATAATGACCCCGTTTGAACCCCAAGGACCACCATGACATTGCAAACCATCACCCTGGGCGGCGGCTGCTTCTGGTGCACCGAAGCCGTTTTTGACCGCGTGCGCGGCATCACCGATGTGGAAAGCGGCTACACCAACGGGCACACGCTGAACCCCACTTACGAGCAGATCTGCCGGGGCGACACCGGCCATGCCGAGGTGGTACGCCTGACGTTTGATGCCGATGAGATCAGCCTGGAAGAAATCCTGGAAATCTTCTTCCACACTCACGACCCGACCACCCTCAACCGCCAGGGCAACGACGTGGGCACGCAGTACCGCAGCGGCATCTACTACGACAACCCCGGGCACGGCGAGATCGCGAACGACATGATCCGCCAGATGTCGCAGGACAAGCTGTTCGGTGCGCCCATCACCACCGAGGTCAAGCCACTCGCCAACTACAGCACGGCCGAGGCGTACCACCAGGATTATTTTGCGAACAACCCGAATGCCGGGTACTGCGCGTTTGTGGTGGGGCCGAAGGTGGAAAAGTTCAGGAAGACGTTTGCTAAGTACCTGAAGGCCTAGTTCATCGTGGGGTCCTGCTTTGTCACACCATGTCAAGCTTCTGCAATAGTGACCTCCGGGGCGTGCAGAAGCAGCCATTGAACCGCCCGTTGAAGGGCCATCGCTGCATCGCTTTCATGCGACAAATAGTCGCAAAGCAGCAACCCTTCCGGGACGGGCGAGAGGTTGACATGCTTCGAAGCACCTGCGGGCAAACGCTCGTAAATATGAGATATGCCTGTACTGGCTTGCTCTGCAACGGCGGCTCTGAATTCTTTCTGTACCTTCAGCGTGTATTCGTAACCCATTGAGTGGCCCTTTATGCGGAGCCACCATAGTAAAAGGCGTTGACAGAGCGCGCATAATGCAACCCAATTGCGTTAAAGGCGTTTTCAGCCTGCCGCAGTGCCTCATGCCCGCTCCAGTCCCTTCATCCTCCCTCCCTCAGCCCTGGTCGCCCCCTCCCGGCATGCGCGCCACGCGCGCCACGCGGGCGCTGGCGGCGCTGTACGAAACGCGCCCCGACGCTGCACTCTCCGAAGCGGAAGTCGAAGCGGCGCTGGTCGAGGCGGGCGCCCCGGTCAACAAAGTCACCGTCTACCGCATGCTCGACCGTTTTGCCGGCGCCGGGCTGCTGCACAAGCAGGTGGATGCCGCCCGCGTGACGCGGTATGCGCTGGCGCCACAAGGGGAAGAGGGCGCCGCCCCACGTTTTGAATGCGACGACTGCCACCGCCAGTTCCGCCTGTCACAGGGTTCGGCCAAGGTGCAGACCGCCCTCAAGCAGGTGCTGCAGGCGCTGGCCACCGCAGGACACGAGAGCCTGGCGGTGGACATTGCAGTGCACGGGCGCTGTGCCGACTGCGCGCACCCGGCAGAGGGCGCTGCCGCATGATCCGCACCCGGGGGCTTTCCTACACCTATGCCACGGGTGGCGCCGCGCCGCTGCGCTTTCCGGATGTGGACCTGCGCCAGGGCGGCACGCTGCTGCTGCGGGGGCGCTCGGGCACCGGCAAATCCACCTGGCTGGCGCTGATGGCGGGCTTGCGCGGCGCCAGCGGGGGCGACCTGTTTGTGGCGGGCACCCAGCTGGGCACGCAACGCGGGGCCGAGATCGACGCCTGGCGCGCGCGCAGCATCGGCTTTTTGCCGCAAAAGCTGTATCTGAGCAGCGCGCTCACGGTGGCCGACAACCTGGCGCTGGTCTACTTTGCGGCCGGGCTGCAGCGCGACGATGCAGCCATCATGCGCGCGCTGGCGCAGGTGGGTGTGGCCGAGCTGGCCGCCCGCAAGCCGCATCAGCTCTCGGGCGGGCAGGCGCAGCGCGTGGCGCTGGCGCGGGCCGTGTTGCTGGCGCCTCAGGTGCTGTTGGCCGACGAGCCCACGGCCAGTCTGGACGACGAGTCCGCCGCTGGCGCCCTGGCGCTGCTGCAACAAAGCGCCGCCGCCTGCGATGCCAGCCTGGTGATCGCCACGCACGACCAGCGCGTGGTGCAGGCCCTGGCGGGCGTGCAAACGCTGGATTTGAATGAAATTGGCGTCCAGCGCCTGATGGATAAGCGCGAGCAGCTATGAATTCAGGAGTATTCAAACTCGCCCGCCTGTCGTGGAGCTACCTGTGGTCCCGGCCCTTGGCGGCTGTGCTGAACCTGCTGGTGCTCACGCTGGGCCTGGCCGCCATCACGCTAGTGTTGCTGGTGGCCACGCAGCTTGACAAGGCGTTCGAGCGTGATCTGAGCGGCATCGACCTGGTAGTGGGCGCCAAGGGCAGCCCGCTGCAGCTGATCCTGGCGGGCGTGTTCCACATCGACGTGCCCACGGGCAACATCCCGCTGCAAGAGGTGCAGGCACTGCATAAAAATCCGCTGGTGGCGCAGGTCATCCCGCTCAGCCTGGGTGACAGCTACCAGGGGTTTCGCATCGTGGGCACCACGCCCGACTACGTGGCGCACTACGACGCAAGGTTTGCTGAGGGCGCACTGTGGCAGCAACCCATGGACGCGGTGTTGGGCGCCAGCGTGGCGCGCGGGATTGTCAAAACCAGCCATGCGGGCGCGCCGCTGGTGGGCGCCACCTTCATCGGCAGCCACGGCCTGGGTGGGGGAGGGCATGCGCATGGCAACCACCCCTACCGTGTGAGCGGCGTGCTGGCGCCCTGCGGCTGCGTGCTCGACCGGCTGATCCTGACCAGCACCGAATCCGTCTGGATGGTGCACGAGACGGCCACGGCCAACGACGCCGAAGACCTGGAGATATTGAAAGAAGAGCGCGAAGTGACCGTGGCCCTGGTGCGCTACCGCACGCCCATGGCCGCCATCACGCTGCCGCGCCAGATCAACAGCGACACATCAATGCAGGCGGCAGCGCCCGCCATCGAGGTCACGCGCCTGCTGCGCCTGCTGGGCGTGGGGGCCGATGTGCTGCGCGCCTTTGGCGGCGTGCTGCTGGCGGTGGCGGCGCTCAGCGTGTTCATTGCCCTGTGGAATGCCGTGCGCGAGCGCCGCGCCGACCTGGCCATGCTGCGCATGCTGGGCGCGCCCCCGGGCCGCGTGGCCGGGCTGGTGCTGTGGGAGGCCCTGTGGCTGGCCGCGATGGCGTCTGTTCTGGGCCTGCTGCTGGGCCACGGCCTGGCCCATGGCCTGGGTTGGGCACTGCAGGCGCAGGGGCTGCTGCCCGTCACCGGCTGGATCTGGCTGCCCGCCGAGGCCGGTGTGCCCCTGCTGGCGGCGGGTGTGGCGGCGCTGGCGTCGTTGTTGCCTGCCATGCAGGCTTACCGCACCGAAGTGGCAGATTTGCTCAGCGAAGCATGAAAGCGCCCCTGTGCCGCTTCGCGTCTTCCCCGGTGGGGGACGCCCGGGGCCTGGCAAAGCCAGTTCCCTGGCGGCGCTGACTTTGGCCGCGCCAGTTTTATCACCCTTTTTCTCACCACCACCTGAAAGGACACACCATGAAAAAGCTCCTCACTGCACTGGCCCTGGCCCCCATGCTGCTCGTTGGCTCCCTGGCACACGCCCAGGCCCACAGCGACAAGGAAACCAAGGCCGACGCAGAGCGCCACCGCGCCATGGCTGCTGCACACGAGGCCGCAGCCAAGTGCCTTGAATCCGGCAAGGGCCACGATGTGTGCCAGAAGGAGCTCCAGGCCGCGTGCAAGGGTTTGGGCATCGGCAAGTACTGCGGCATGCGCCACGCGCACTGATCGCCGGTCCCACGCTTTTGATTGTGTGCAGAGGTTGCCCACCATGTCCCATACCGTGATCCCCCAATCCGTTGCCGGCCGAGCGCACTGCCTGGCTTGCTGGGCCGCCGCGCTGGCGCTTGCAGGCGGCGCCCACGCGCAGCAGGGCAGTTCTGCCCAGCCGCTACCGGGCGCTGCCGAGCGCACCAAGGAGGGTGCGACGGGAGCGCCTGCGGTACTCTCGTCGCCGCTGCCCCAAGGCGCGGGCAGGGTGGTGACGCCGGGTGCACCCGGTGCCGGATCGGGCGCGGGCTACCACAGCCCCGACAGCCCCATTGCGCCTCTGCCGCAGCGCAGCGACGTGGTGCCCTGGTCGGTGCTGGCAGACCTCACCAAGAAAACCACCAAGGATCGCGTCCTGCCCGTGTTCAACGACACACAAAAAGGCATGGACAAAACCATCCAGCGCATCCAGGGCTTCATGATGCCGCTGGACGCCAAGGCCACGCAGACGCACTTTCTGCTGACCTCGGTGCCGCTGACCTGCTCCTTTTGCATCCCCGGCGGGCCCGAGAGCATGGTTGAGGTCAAGGCCAGGACGCCCGTGCGCTACTCGCTCGAGCCCGTGGTGGTGGAGGGCAGGTTCACCCTGCTTGCCAATGACCAATACGGTCTGTACTACCGCATGGTGGATGCTGTGCCGGTGAAGTGAACCGGGCTGCTACCTGACCCGCTGATTGGCAGATGCCACCCGCCCCATGATCCGCAACCGCGACCACCGACCCAGCCCCATGGCATGGCTTGCCCCCTTGCACGCCACAGCCTGCAGGGCAGGGCTGCGTGCGCGGGGCAGGGCCAGCACAGGCAGCAGGCTATGGGCACAGGCCGCACTGGCGTGGCTGCTGCTGGCGCTGGTGGTGGTGCCCACGCTGGGGCGCCTGCACCAGGTCATGCACGCCCCGGCGCTACAGGCGCATGCGCTGTCGACCCCGGGTGCACTGTCCTTTGCAGCACCCGGCCTGGCGGCTGGCGCCATAGCCGGGCAGGGCTCGGCCCCCGCCCACGCGCACGGGCTGATCGACACCTTGCTGGCGCACCACGCGCCGGTGGACTGCCTGTTGCTGGACCAGCTGGCTCTGGGCGACGCATTGCACAGTGCCCCGGTGGCTTTGACCGCGGCAGTGCCAGCGCAGGCGCCGCCGGGGCAACCGGGCGCCACCGCTGCGGCCGGGCCTGTTGCGTTTTTTCAGGCCCGCGGCCCACCCGGGCCGGGGTGACGGGTAGAGCCGGTAGCGGTGCAGCTGCCGCCGCCGTCTGCAGCCATTGCGCTGCGTCGCGGCCGGATGAATTGGCATCGTTTCGTTCACTTCACCGAACCCGCGCGGCGTGACCTACGCACGGTCAGCCTCTTTACCGCCGCTTCACCCGTAACGGGCTCAACCCGTTGCGCACGCTGCTGCGCTGGGCCGTCACGCAAAAACTCCTGATTTCATAGCTGCCAGCGCTTGATGGATAAGCGCTGGAGCCACTTTTTATTCATATTTTTGTGGGTGATTTGTGTTGGCCGCCTTGCGCAGCCCACCGCATGCCGCACGGCACACCCACGCATTTCTCATTCAGCCATGACACACCAAAGTAGCAATACCACCCGTAGCGCCCGTCACCTTCCAGCCCTGCAACCGGTGGCTCTGGCCGCCATCCTCGCGCTATCGGGCACCGGCCCGGCGCACGCGCAGGCAACGCTCTCGTCCGCCGCCAGCCTGCCCCCGGTCACCGTTTCTGCCAGCGGCCTGCAACTGGGCGTCAACGACATGACCACGCCCGTCACTGTGCTCGAAGGCGATGAACTCGTGCGCCGCCGCGAGGCCACGCTGGGCGAGACGCTGAACAGCGAGCCTGGCATCACCAGCAGCCACTTTGGCGCAGGCGCCAGCCGCCCCATCATCCGCGGCATGGACGGCCCGCGCGTCAAGGTGCTGAGCGACGGCGCCGAACTGCACGACGCCTCCACCATCAGCCCGGACCACGCCGTGGTGGCCGAGCCCCTGCTCGCCACCCAGATCGAAGTGCTGCGCGGCCCCTCGGCCCTGGTCTACGGCAACGGCGCCGTGGGCGGCGTGGTCAACGTGCTTGACGGCAAGATCCCCACTGCCGTCCCGCAAAAGGGCTACGAGGGCAGCGCCGAGCTGCGCGCCAACTCCGGCGCGCGTGAAAAAGCAGGTGCCTTCTCGCTCACCGGCGGCACCGGCAACCTGGCTGTGCACGTGGAAGGCGTGGCGCGCGACGCCGCCGACTACCGCGTGGGCCCCGGCTGGCTGCACGACGGCCATGTGGACCGCAAGGTGCCCGGCAGCTTCAACCGCACCGACACCGGCAGCGTGGGCATCTCGTGGGTGGGAAGCAGCGGCTACCTGGGCGCCGCCTACACCCGCCAGACCGCCAGATACGGCCTGCCCGGCCACAACCACGGCTTTGAAGGCTGCCACACCCACGGCAACCACCTGCACTGCGGCAGCCACGGCGAAGACGACGGCCACGACCACGGCCATGAAGACGAACACGGCGACGTGCCCGTGGTGGACTTGCGCAGCGAACGCCTGGACATCCGGGGCGAGCTGCGCAACCCCTTTGCCGGCTTTTCGGCTCTGCGCCTGCGCGCGGGCATTACGGACTATGTGCACGACGAAGTCGAAGACGGCGCCATCAGCACCACCTTCAAGAACAAGGCCTACGACACCCGGATCGAGCTGCAGCACGAGCCCATCGCTGGTTTCAAAGGCGTGATTGGCCTGCAGACCTCGCAGCGCAAGTTCAGCGCCGAGGGCGAGGAGGCCTATGTGCAGCCCACCGTGACCCGCAAGACGGGCCTCTTCGTGCTGGAGGAGTACCTTTGGCGTGACTGGCGCTTCGAAGCCGCCCTGCGCCACGACCGCCAGACTGCCGAGGCCCAGACCAGCGGCATCGAGCGCAGCCACAACGGCACCTCCGCATCGCTGGGCGCGGTGTGGAAGTTTACGCCCGGCTACCAGGTCGGCACATCGTTCACCCGCGCCAGCCGCGCCCCGTCGGCCGAAGAGCTGTATGCCAAGGGCCTGCACATGGCCACCAGCACGTATGAACGCGGCAACGCCAACCTGAAGTCCGAGATCTCGCAGAACATCGACGTGAGCCTGAAGAAAACCAGCGGCGACACCACCTTTGGCGTCAGCGTGTTCCGCAACCGCATCAACAACTACATCTACGGCCGCACTCTCGATGAAGTCGATGGCCTGCAACTGCTGCAATACAGCCAGGCCGACGCCACCTTCACCGGCATCGAAGGCCAGGTGCGCCAGCGTCTGAACCGCAACCTGGGCATCACGCTGTTCGGCGACACCGTGCGCGCCAAGCTGGACGGCGGTGGATTGCTGCCGCGCATCCCGGCAACCCGCGCCGGTGTGCGGCTGGACGCCAACTGGCGGGCCTGGGAAGGCCAGGTCGAATGGGTGCAAGTGGCCCGCCAGAACCGCGTGGCCGAGTTTGAAAGCGCCACCCCTGGCTACGGCATGCTGAACCTGGGTGTGAGCTACAACGGCCAGTTCAGCAGCGGCACCCCCTGGCAGGTGTACCTGAAGGCCAACAACCTGACCGACCGCCTGGCGTACGCGCACACCTCGTTCATCAAGAACGCAGCGCCGTTGATGGGGCGCAATGTGACCCTGGGGGTGAAAGTGGCGTTCTGACGGGTGATTCCGTCGTGATGTGAGCGAGCCAGCGGCGGGGGAGGGCGTTGCTGGCTTGCGCTGTCTGGCTGCCCCAAACCACCGAAACCAAGGGGCTCAAAGGCCCGGGACCCGTGCCATACTTGATCTCACGTGGTTGATTTCGCTCCCTTATTTTGCAACAGCCCTGCATGCCCCCCACTCCCACGCCGTCCGCAAAACTGCTGCAACTGCTACCCGAGGCGGTGGTGCAAACCGATGCGCTGTGGGAGATCACTTATCTGAACCCGGCGTGGCACAAGCTCACCGGCCATTCGGTGGAGGCGGCGCTCGGCAGGTCTCTGCTGGAGTTCGTGCATCCCGACGACATCGGCACCATGCGCTCGGGCATGCCTGTGTTCCGCTTGCGCTTTGCCGACGCGGACTATCGCTGGGTGCGTCTGCAGCTCCACCCGGAGACGGATGCGGCGGAGCGGGTGATCAGCCGCCAGGGTGTCCTGATCGAGATCACCGAGGTCACCGAGCAGGTGCTGGTGGAAATTCGCCAGCGCTTTCTGCGCTTGCTGGAAACCATTGATGGCGTGGTTTGGGAAGCTGAAATCGGCGTGGGCAATACCTTTCTGAGCCCGCAGGTCGAACGCTTGTTCGGTTACTCCGTCGAGGAGTGGCGGGCTGACCCTAACTTCTGGCGGGCGCATGTGCATCCCGATGACCTGGCGCAGGCCCTGGTGATCGACGATGCCGCCTACAACGCCACGCACAGCCATGCCTACGAGATGAATTACCGGCTGATTGCCAAGTCCGGCAAGGTTGTGTGGGTGCGCGATCTGTGCCGCGCGGTGGTCGAGCCGGGGCGGCCGAACCGCATGATCGGCCTGATGATCGACGTGACCCAGCAGAAGAACACCGAACTGGAGTTGGTGCGCTCGGAAAACCGCTATTTGCTGGCGACGCGCGGGTCCAATGACGGCATCTGGTATTGGAACTTGCGCACGGACGCCCTGCATGTGTCCGGGCGTTTTCTCCAGATCGTCGGGATGGGTAGCCGCGATCATGTGTTTGACGGTGGCTGGCGCTTTCTCGAGCAACTCATCGATCCCGAAGACCGCGTGCGCGTGCAGGCGACCTACCGCAGGCACCTGTCAGGGTTCAGCCCGAACTTTTCGGTGGATTTCCGCGCGTTCCACGGGGCGGGGCGGCTGGTGTGGGTCAATTGGCGCGGGCTCGCCGAGTTCGAGGATGGTGTTCCCGTTCGCATGGCGGGGTCGTTGAGTGATCTGGCCGAGCGGGGCAGCTCCTACGACGCGCTGACCAACTTGCCCGGTCGGCCGTTGTTCCGCGATCGCCTCGCGCATCTCATAGCGCTGCACCAGAACGAGGCGGTGAACGGCGATGGCGTGCCGGTCCGCGATGGCGCCACGATGTTCGCCGTGCTCCTGCTGGATCTCAACGGGTTCAAGGCCGTCAATGACAGCTACGGGCACCATGTGGGCGACCAGCTGTTGCAACAGGTGGCGCGGCGGCTCGAATCCTGCGTGCGCGCGGTGGATCTGGTCGCCCGCATGAGTGGCGACGAGTTCAATGTGCTGCTGGAGTCCATTGATTCCGCTGAAGCCAGCCAACGCGCGGAGCAGATCGCCGTCGCCCTCGCAGCGCCTTATGTGATCGGCGAACACACCGTGATCAGTGGCGCGAGTGTGGGGCTGGTCAGCAGCGCAGCCAGGCTGGCAACGGTGGACGACTACCTGCGCGCCGCAGATACCGCCATGTACAGGGCCAAAAGCCAGTCATTGGGCGTGTGTGTGGCGCAATAAAGCTGTGTGCGGGGGATAAGGCTTGCTCGGGGAGCGGCGCCCCGTACTTCAGGGGTTTGGGCAGGCCACGGTGCACAAAAAATGCGCACTGTTGTAAAATCCCCGGTTCGCCGAAAGAACCGTCATGGCCGCAGTCATGAAAGGCTTTCATTCTTGAAACCACAGGTGGTGAAGATGAACAAGCCTTTTATAGCTCTGTGCCCAGAGATTACCCGCGCCAACGCGCTGACCCTGATGGACTGGTTGGAAGACGAGGATGTGACCCGCTACCTCAGCGATTCGCGCCATGTCTCCCGTTTCATCGAACAGGTCATCGGCCGGGTGCAACTTCCCATCCTCACACACCTGTTCAACCAGGGCGGCCGATTTTTCATGGCCTACGACGAGCGTGACGTGCCCGTCGGCTTTGTGCGCCTCGTCAAGGCGGGTACAGACTGTGAAATGGTGCTGGTCATCGGCAACCGCGACAACTGGGGCCGCAAGCTCGGCGCCAGTGCCATCCGCGAAGGCATGAAGCTGGCCTTTTTCGACATGCGGGCCGAAAGGCTCATCGCCAAAATCCATCCCGACAACGCACGATCGCTCAAAGCCTTCCTGCACAGCGGCTTTGTGCTGCACAGCGAAACGCCTTCGGTGAAGTCGCTTTCCATGAGTTCGCAACGCTATCCACGGCTGTTGCGCGAAAGCCCGGCGGTCCATACCGCAGACATCTACATCACCGAGGTCGACAAGGCCCGGCTCAGAAGCCTCGTCGCGGTGGAAAGCGGCCCGGACGTGTTTGAGCTGGAGCACGAGATCGAACGCGCCATCGTGGTGGACCCGTTCAACGTGGCGCAAGATGTCGTCACCATGAACTCCAAGGCCTTGTTGCAGGTCGATGATGAGGCCCTGGAAGTTGCGCTGGTGTACCCCGAAGACGCAGACGACCGTGCCGGCAAACTGTCGGTGTGCTCCGGTATCGGCACGGCGATCCTGGGCTACAAGGAGGGCGATGCCTTCACCTGGCGGATCCCCAACAGGACGTGCCACATCCGCATCGAAAAAGTGCTGTACCAGCCCGAAGCGGCTGGCGATTTCCATCTGTAAGTTATCTACGCGGCAGTCAGGGACTTCCAGATTTCATGTTGTTTCCATCCACCACGCTCCACGATACAGGCCCGCTGAGCGGCAGCCTGTGTCTGGCCTTTGCCGGAAGGAATGCGGTGCGTGAGATCTGGCGTTTGTACAAGCCGGTCGCACATTCCTCCGCCCGGCGATAAACCTTTTTCCCCTCATTTGCGCAAACCATCCATCGCCGGGCAACTCGCTCAGCGCGATGGCGACCGGCCGGCGGATGGAATCCTCCGCAATGGGTTGATGGACCGTTCGATCGTTCGCGTCCATTCAATCCGCGTGGCCGGGCCGCTCCACCCAGGAGATGCCCCATGCACACCATTGAACCCCAGGGGTCCACACCCATCGGGTCCCATCCCGTTCATCCACCGTCTGCGCACCCGCGCCAGGAGTGAGCGGCCATGGAATTCACCAAAAAGTTCTTGCGGGCCAAGAGCCCGTGCGCCGACGGGTTCCGCTGGTTCAGCCGCCATGTGGAAGACGGCAGCGGCTACCAGGATGCGCTGGACACGCTGGTCCAGGCCGGCCGCGTGGACGATGCCTGCTGGCTGCTGGGCCAGTTCGGGCCGACGAATGCGGTGCTGGTGCTGGTGCTGGACGCGCTGGAGGCCGAGGCCGTGGTGTTTGCCGGTACGGTGGAGGTGCGCGGCTCCATCGACGTGGCCACGGTGATCCATGCCGGCCGCTCCATCCGTGCGGGCGGTGGGCTGCGGGCTGGGCGGGTGGTGGCCGGGGAGGATATCCGTGTGGCGGGCAGCATCATCGTGAGCGAAGGGCAGCTGCAGGCGGGTGGCGATGTGCGGGCGGACTGGGGGGTGGATGTGCAGGGCGACATCACCACTGCGGGCGACCTGCGCGCCGGGTGGGACGTGGTGTGCCAAGGCAGGCTGTCGCTCAAGGGCGGTGCTTTTGTGGGCCAGGACCTGATCGTGAACGGGCCGGTGGACTGCGACAAGGGCCTGCGCGTAGGCGGCCACCTGACCGGCGCGCAGCACAGCCTGCGGGTGGGGCAGGGGATCGTGGTGGCGGGCGCCATCACCGGCGTGCAGCACCTTGAAGCCGGCTGGGGCATCAAGGCGGGTGCGTGCATCCACGCCCACGGATCGATCAAGGCCGGCGAAAGCCTGAGTGCGGGCGAAGACATCCAGGCGGGCGAGGGCTATGGCGTGTTTGCCGGCCTGAGTGTGCAGATGGACACCTGGGAGGCCAGCGGCCAGGTGTGGTCGCCGCACCCGCCGGAGCGCCTGCGCAGCGGCGTGTGGCTGGGGCCGTGCCCAGGGTGACATGACATCGTTGCAACGCTGTTACGTCGCGGATACGCGCGGTTCCTCGATGGGGTGGGGGTTTGAGCCGCTTCAATGAAAAAACACCCCGCATTTTTGGCTGATGGCCGTAGTTGCGGGGTGTCGGCTGCATGCGGCTTCAGGGCCGCATGCAACGGCAACGTCTGTAGCCGATTACTTCACGTCGAACCGATTGCGATTGGTGAAGGTGGTAGCGTTGAGATAGGACCCTTTTACGTAGATGTAGTAGTGCCCCAGTGCCTGGCTGGTGGACGGCGGCTGGTAGCTAGCCCATCCCATGCCGTTTTCATCAGTGGTTGTGCGCGTAGTCCAACGCAGACCGTTGGGCCCTTCGATAGACAAGTCCACCGTCGCACCGCGCTGGGGCCGTCCATTGAGTTTGACGGCAGCGCCGATTTTGATGGTCTCGCCCAGTCTGTAGACCACCTTGTCTGTAACCACCCCGCCACTCAGCACACCCCCAGAGTTGTCTGAAGGACGCACCTGAACGACGCCGGTAGCGTCGGCGGTGTGGACGGCACCCTGCTGGCTGGTACTGCGCACAGGGATGTTGTAAACCCCCGATGCGGTCGTCGGGCTTTTCATTGTCAGCGACGCCGTCGCCTGAGCGCCAGGCGCCAAACTCAGCGCACCGGCACTCAATTCTCCTGACCAGCCCTGGGGTGCGGTGTGGGCGAGCTGGAAGTTTGTCGGGCCGCACGCTGCGATATCGTTGTTTTTCAACGTAACGGTCAAGGTTACCGAAGCCCCCGGCACGATCGGCGATGTGGGTTGGCGCAGATCCATCGTCGGTTGAGCCCGGGTGCAGACAGGCGTGTCCGTGACCGGCTGGGTTTCAACGGCGCCTATATCTGCTGCCGGGCCATAGACGCGCTTGCGATTGAAGAAGTCCGTGTTGATGCCCACAATCGGAGCGACCTTGTCGTGCGCCGGGCTGCCGGGCTTCAGGCGTGGATCAAAACCGCGCATCTCGGACACCGTGAGCAGAGGGTCGGCACAAATGCTTCCAGCCGGGCACTGGTTGCTCTTGACGTTGAAAAAGATATTGCCTGCATACGTGGTGCTGGCCTTGGTGTTTTCCCAATAGTGCCCAGCCACCAGTTCGTCCCCGTACCCCGTAAAGTCTTTTTGACCTCTCAAGATATTGTTGCGGATCAGCAGCTTCGCGCCGGTGTCATCCATGGGGACACCTGCGCGGTCTGTTTTTGCGCCGTGGAAAATCAGGATGTCACCCTCGCCCGTGATGGTGTTGTGCGTTACATCCACTTGATTGTTCGTCAGTAGAGCCAGCGACAGGGCGGTACCACCAGCTCGGCAGTGGTCGCCGCTACCCAGGTAGGGATACTTCTGACCTTCCCTGTAGAAGTATCCGCAGTCTCCAACGAGTACGGAATTGCGAACGGTTGCGTTCCCGGCGACCTTCACTTGATTGCCGGCATTGGAATACGCATGAACGCGGTTGAGGGTAATGCTGGTGTCAGCCTTGCCATCCAGGTACAGCATGTCCAAGCCGTCAGAAGTGTTGTGATGGATGGAGACATCCTCAAACAGCCATTTGCCGCCGGTCAAAGCGGTGCCAATCCCGTCGCCATAACCACCGTTCTTTTGTGCGTAGCAACCCTTCGCTTCGCCCGTGTTGGGGTCTTCAGCGCAACCATTCCAAGCAATTTCGACATTCCGGAAAGTGAGCTCGCCGCTGTTGGAACTGGTTTCGACCTTGGGGATTCCGGCCATATCACCATCCCAGCCAGCATATCCGTTGCGCAGAAGGCGAACGCGTTCTACCGTCCAATTGGAGATGCCTCCTGCTTGAATACCATGGTATGCGAGCCCGTGGATATTCAGATCCCTGAGTTTCACGTTGTTGGAACGATATGCGCGAATCCCCGCATCGGCATAGGCGCCATATACTGCCGCGTCACCCCTTACGCAGCGCAGAGCATCACTGGCGTGGTTGCCTACGCAAATACTCTTGTCCGTAATTTCCAGACACGCAATCTCCACATTGGAGCTGTCGGCCATGTTCAGCACTGCCGGTACGCGTTCATTCCCCCAGAGTTTGGGCGGAGCGTTGCAAACACCGTCGTGCCCTTTACCCAGAATGCGGGTTGGCTGCTCTGGGCTGGGGCCACTGGGTATGGCGGCGAGATGACAGCCGTATCTCCAGCTCTTACCGCAACGCCCACCGTCTTCTGCCCCGGGAGCGCCCCAGCCGACCTGGTATTCACCTGCGCCTATGATCAGCGTGTCGCCACCGGCGATGCGGGGCTTGTCGGTCGTTGGCAGGGCGTCATGCGGTGACTGCCACGCGCAGTTTTGCAGCGACCCACTGCCCGGGTAGGGCAGATCTGCCTTGCCATTGCACTGTGCGGCACTGCCTCCGTCCGCACGAATAAAGTAAGTGTTGCCAGTAGTGCCAACGCCAAGAGTTTTTGGATTTCCAGAAACTGCTGCGGTTTGCTGCCCGGATTTGGCAGCGGATTCCATCGAGTCTGAACCACCACCACACGCTGATATCAGCATCGCGGCAGCGATTCCGAATAATATTCTCATGCTGTTTTCTCCTCGGTGATAAATAGAAATAATTGTGAAATCCCATGCACGTCCAGACCACCAGGCACCATGGCACGCACATGGGACAGTCATTCTTGAAGGCCCATACCTTCATTTGTGCAAGCACCTGTTTCTCGGTCTGAACGGAAACAGCAAAGCGTTACAGCATTAAGAAGAACTTTTATCCCTGTAGCGATGCTACTTTTTGCCCGTAACTCGTCGGAAAATAAATGAACATCGCGTTATTTGGTTTCACAAGATAACCTGATGCTTTATCAACGGCGGGGTAGCAGCCGTTTGATCGCACGTTGACCGCGCGGGGTTGGCGTTGCTTTGAGCTATCACTTGTATAGCTGTCTGCGCACGCTGTACTTGACGAAGAGCCACAATAGGCACCTTCCCTCGCCAGATTGCCTATTCACCTTGAACTCGCCCGTCTTCACCTCACTGATCCCCGTGATCCTGTTCATCGCCATCGGCTTCTACGTGGGGCGGCGCGGCTGGATTCGGGCCCCAGCGGTGAAGGACCTGGCCAACCTCGTGTTCATGGTGCTCACGCCTGCGCTGCTGTTTCGCACCATGAGCACGGTGCACATCGAAGACCTCAACTTCGGCCCGGTGGGCATTTACTTTGTGGCGTTTGGCGTGGTGTATGCGGCCACGCTGGCGGTGCTGGGCTTTAGCAGCCTGGGCGCGGCGCGGGCGCTGGCCAATACCTTCAGCAACACGCTGATGATCGGCGTACCACTGGTGGGCCTGGTGTTCGGTGATGCGGGGCTGGTGACGCTGTTCACGTTGATCTCCGTGCACTCGCTCATCCTGCTGACCGCTGCCACCGTCGTTTTCGAGCTGGCGGCTGCGCGTGAACACGCCGGGCGCTCAGGCGGGGTGCAGCAGCCCATGTGGCGCACGGTGCTGCAGGCCGTGCGCAACGGTATCGTGCACCCGGTGCCGCTGCCCATCATTGCCGGGCTGCTGTTCGCGCAGACCGGGCTGGTGGTGCCGCAGGTGGTGGACAAACCCCTGCTGCTGCTGGGGCAGGCACTGGGGCCGATTGCGCTGCTGCTGGTGGGGGTGACGCTCGCCTTTACCAAGGTGGGCCACCATTTCAAGTCCGCCCTGCGCATTGCGCTGGTCAAGTGTGTGGTGCACCCCATCGTGCTGGCCACCCTGGGCTGGGCGCTGGGCCTGTCGGGCATGCCGCTGGCGGTGATGATCGTCGCGGCATCGCTGCCCGTGGGGGCCAACGTGTTCCTGTTTGCACAGCGTTATGCGGTGGCCGAGGATGAGGTGACGGCCAGTGTGGCGGTGTCTACCGCGCTGGCATTGATGACCATGCCCCTGGTGATTCTGGCGGTGACGCGCTGGGTGGTGTAGGGCGGTTGTTCACCGCTGCCCGGCGCCACGGCTGAAGCTGCGCTGGCGCAGAACCTTGGCTCAGGGCGCCAACCGCTCCCGCAGCCAGTTGCCGTCCTCCAGCCGATAGCGCAGGCGGTCATGCAGACGGCTCTTGCGGCCCTGCCAGAACTCCCATTGATCGGGCTTGAGCCGGTACCCACCCCAGTGTGGCGGGCGGGGAGGCTTCAGCAAAAACTGCGCACCGTACTTGGCCGCATTGGCCACCAGCACGCCGCGGCCAGAGATGACCTGGCTTTGCGGGCTGGCCCAGGCGCCGATGCGCGAATCGAGCGGGCGGCTGTGGAAGTATTCGTCGCTTTCTACATTGCTCACCTTTTCCACCACGCCCTCGATGCGCACCACGCGTTCGAGCTCCACCCAGTGGAACTGCAGCGCCGCATAGGGGTTGCCGGCAATCTGGCGGCCCTTGCGGCTGTCGTAGTTGGTAAACCAGACGATACCGCGCTCGTCATAGCCCTTGATCAGCACCACCCGGGTGCTGGGGCGCAGGTCGCTGCCCACGGTGGCCACGGTCATGGCGTTGGGCTCGGGCACCTGGGCGCTGATGGCTTCCTTGAGCCACTGGTCAAACTGCTGAAGGGGGGCGGCGTGCGAGGCATCTTCGTTGAGTTCTGCGCGCTCGTAGCTCTTGCGAAGGTCGGCGATGGAGGTGGTCATGGGCCGATTGTGCATGCGGGGGCAGGGTGGTTGCCAGCAACGGCGGGCACGCTGCAAACGGGGTGACGGGCGGGCGGGATCTGGGTAACGTGGGGTCTTGCATGGCCCCGGTTGTTGCCGAATAATTATTCGCTTATATTGCCGAATCGATGAAACCCAAAGACGACGAAAAACAGCGTGCCATTGCCCAGGCCACCTTCGAGCTGGTGGCCCAGACGGGCCTGAGCGGCCTGACCCTGGCCGACATTGCCCGCGCGGCGGGTGTTGCCACCAGCACGCTGTATGTGTATTACCCGTCCAAGGATGAACTCATCAGCCAGCTCTACCAGGATGCCAAGACGGTCACTGCCGCCCGCATCATGGACGGCATCGTGCCCGGCATGCCGTACCGCGCACGCGTGCGGCGCGCCTGGGGCAACCTGCTGCGCCACCGGCTGGACCAGTATGCCGAGGTGGTGTTCCAGGAGCAGTACTACAACTCGCCCTGGTTCACCGAGGGCAACCGCGAATTCTCGACCCGCCTGATGGCCGGTTTTTTTGCGTTGATGGAAGAAGGCCAGCAGCAAGAGATCTTGAAGGCCGTGCCGATACCGCTGCTCACGGCCAGCCTGGTGGGCTCGGTGCGCGAGACGGGCAACCTGATCCGCACCAAGGTGCTGCCCGACGAAGAGGCCGTGCACCAGATGGCTTTTGGGCTGTGCTGGGACGCCTTGAAGGCCTGAGCGGGAGATAGCAATGCGTTTTGCCGCCCTGGACTGATTTTTTAATCGAATTTATATTCTCTTAAAAATGCCACGCACCACGCTCCAACCTTTTCATGGCCGATGGCGCCGCTAGCGCCATCCCCCGCCCCCTCTGTTCGCCTGCCTCCAGACACAACAACACCCTTCCCACGGAGAACCCCACGATGCCTACCCTCAACATCAATGGCAAAGACACGACTGTGGATGCCGATGAATCCACCCCCATCCTCTGGGCCCTGCGCGATACGCTGGGCATGACCGGCACCAAGTTTGGCTGCGGCCAGGCCTTGTGCGGGGCCTGCACCGTGCACCTGAACGGCGCGCCGGTGCGCTCGTGCATCACGCCCATCTCGGCGGCTGCGGGCCAGAAGATCACCACCATCGAGGCCGTCACGGCCAGCGACAAGGTGGGCAAGGCCGTGCACGCCGCCTGGGTGAAACACGACGTAGCGCAATGCGGCTACTGCCAGAGCGGCCAAATCATGAGCGCCACCGCCTTGCTCAAAGGCAAGAAGAAGCCCAGCGACGCCGACATCGACGCGGCCATGGCGGGCAACGTGTGCCGCTGCGGCACCTATGTGCGCATCCGCGCGGCCATCCATGACGCTGCCAAAACTCTGGCTTGATTGAAGGAGATCACCATGCACTTTGATGCCCATGCCCTGCAGAGCCAGGCACACATTTTTATGCCAAAACACCTTCTAGCGCTTATGGATAAAGCGCAAGCAGCTACTAATTCAGGAGTGAACGATGCGGTAGAAGGCATTGAAGGCTTGGCACGCCGCACCTTCCTCAAGGTGTCGGCGGCGTCGGGCTTTGCGCTGGGCGCGTTTCCGCTGGTGGCCTCTGCGCAGGGTGCCGCAGCAGCGGCCCCGGCAGGCCTCAAGCCGTTCGAACAACCTTCAGCCTTTGTCCGCATCGACGCCGATGGCACGGTCACCGTCACCATCAACCGGCTGGACTTTGGCCAGGGTGTGCAGACGGGCCTGCCGATGATCCTGGCCGAGGAACTGGATGCCGACTGGAGCAAGGTGCGCAGCGTGCACGGCGATGCCAACATCGCCTATGCCGACCCGATGATGGGCATGCACCTCACGGGCGGGTCCAACTCCATCAAAAACTCCTACACCCAGTACCGCGAACTGGGCGCACGCACCCGGGCCATGCTGGTCTCGGCCGCTGCGGCGCAGTGGGGTGTGGATGCCTCGGCACTGCGCGCCAGCAATGGTTTTGTCGTCGGCCCCGGCGGCAAGAAGCTGGGCTACGGTGCGCTGGCCGAAGCGGCCATGAAGCAGCCCGTGCCCGAAAAGGTCACCCTGAAAGACCCCAGGCAGTTCCGCCTCATCGGCAAGCCCACCGGGCGGCTCGATGCCAAGGCCAAATCCAGCGGCCAGCAGGACTACGGCATCGACGTGCGCCTGCCCGGCATGCTCACTGCCGTGGTGGCACGCCCGCCGGTGTTTGGTGGCAAGGTGAAGTCGCTGGACGACTCTGCAGCCAAAGCCATCAAGGGCGTGAAAGCCGTGCTGCGCGTACCCACCGACCGGGGCGGCGAGGGTGTGGCCATCGTGGCCGACGGCTACTGGCCCGCCAAGCTGGGACGCGACGCGCTGAAGGTGGAATGGGACACCAGCGCGGTGGGCAAGCCCGACACCACGGCGCTGCTGGCGCAGTACCGCGAGCTGGCCGCCCAACCCGGCAACGTGGCCCTGCAGGCCGACATGGCGCCGCTGGCGGGCGCTGCCCACAAGATCAGCGCCGAGTTCGTGTTCCCGTACCTGGCGCACGCGCCCATGGAGCCGCTCAACTGCACCGTCAAGCTCGACGGTGACAAGGCCGAGCTGTGGATGGGCACCCAGATGCCAGGCCTGGACGCCATGGCCGCCGCCAAGACGCTGGGCCTGCAGCCGCAAAACATCAAGGTGCACACGCAGATGGCCGGTGGCGGCTTTGGCCGCCGCGCCATCCCCAGCAGCGACTATGTGGTGGAGGCCTGCGGCGTGGCCAAGGCGGCGCGCACGGCAGGCATCACCGCGCCGGTCCGCACCCTGTGGAGCCGCGAGGACGACATCAAGGGCGGCTACTACCGCCCCATGCACGTGCACCGCGCCGAGATCGGGTTTGACGCAAAGGGCCGCATCCTGGCGTGGGACCACACCATCGTGGGCCAGTCCATCGCCAAGGGCTCACCCTTCGAGGCCTTCATGGTCAAGAACGGTGTGGACGCCACCGCCGTGGAGGGCATGAAGGAGCCATACGAGGTGCCCATGAAGCTGTCGGTGCACCACCCCGACGTGAATGTGCCGGTGCTGTGGTGGCGCAGTGTGGGGTCCACCCACACCGCCTACGTCATGGAAACCCTCATCGACGAAGTGGCCCGCGCCAGCAAGCTGGACCCGGTGGCCTACCGCATGCAGCTGATGGGCGACAAGCACCCGCGTCACAAGGCTGCGCTGCAACTGGCCGTGGCCCAGTCGGGCTACGGCATGAAAAAGCTGGCCGAAGGCCGCGCCTGGGGCGTAGCGGTGCATGAGTCGTTCGAATCGGTGGTGGCCTATGTGGTCGAAGCGTCGGTGAAAGACGGCACGCCCAGGCTGCACCGCGTGACGGCGGGCGTGCACTGCAACCTGGTGGTCAACCCGAAGAGTGTGGAGGCGCAGGTGGAAGGCTCCGCACTGATGGGTTTGTCAATGTGCCTGCCGGGCGGCGCCATCACCTTCAAGGACGGTGTGGTGGAGCAAAGCAACTTTGGCGACTTCGCCGTACCCCGCATCACCGACATGCCGCAGGTGGCCGTGCACATCGTGCCCAGCGCCGACCCACCCAAGGGCATGGGCGAGCCCGGTTTGCCGCCGCTGGCGCCAGCGTTTGCCAACGCGATTGCCCAGATCACGGGCAAGACGCCGCGCGAGCTGCCCTTCAAGTTGGCGTGATGGAAGCTGAAATCCACCCCGCTTCGGCTGCCCAACCCGTGGTGCTGGTGCTGGCATCGGGCCGGGGACTGCGTTTTGCCGCGTCAGGTGGCACGGTGCATAAGCTGCGTGCACCCCTGGGCGGCACCACGGTGCTGGAGCTCACCCTGGCCGCCGTGCGCGCCAGCGGCTTGCCCTGGCACCTGGAGGATGCCGGGCACCCGGGCATGGGCGATTCGATAGCAGCGGCCGTGCATGCCACAGCGGGTGCGGCTGGCTGGCTGGTGCTGCCGGGCGACCTGCCGCTGATACGCCCCGAAACCCTGCGTACCATTGCCGCCGCATTGGCGGACCCGGACTGCGCCGTCGCCATGCCCGTGTACCGGGGCGAGCGCGGTCATCCCGTGGGATTTGCTGCGCAATGCCTTCAGGACCTTCTGGCTTTGACAGGCGAGCAGGGCGCTGCCAGCCTGGTGCGCGCGCAGGCGCAGCAGGGCAGGGTGCGCCTGGTGGAGGTGCAAGACGAGGGCGCGGTGACCGATGTGGACACCGTGCATGATCTGGAGCGCGCCGCACAGAGGCTGGCGGCGCGCTCCTGACGCGGCCGGGTCTGGGTCAGCTGGCGGCAATCACCGCGCAGGCCAGGCGCGGGCCTGCGTTGCCGGTGGGTTGGGTCTTGTAGTCGTCCGGGTCGCGGTGAACGATCAGGCCCTTGCCGATGATGTCGTTGGACGTGCTGCCCACCCTGATGGTGCGAGATTCGAAGTTGAACGCAGCCACGCCGTTGGCATCGGCTTTGAGGCTGGGCAGGTCGCCCGTGTGGTGCTCGCCCATGCCATGGCTGCCGTGGGGTTTGCCGCCCGGGTTGAAGTGCCCGCCGGTGCTCATGCCGTCGCCGCTGGAGCAGTCGCCTTTTTCGTGTACATGAAAGCCGTGTTCGGCGCCTGGCTTGAGGCCTTTGACCGAGCCCGACACCTTCACCACGTCACCCGCCTGCACAAAGGTGACCGTTCCGGCCGCAGTGTTGCCCCGTGTGGGCTCCAGCGTGGCTGTGGCGCGGGGCCCGGCGGAATACGCGGCACAGCCCGCGAGCAAGGCCACCGCGGCAGCCGATAAAAAGAACTGGGGGAAGAACATGCCTTGACTCCTGAAAAGGTGGGGATTGGCACTGGCATTACAGGGCTGCAATTGCAAGGGATGTCGCCGGTCGGCCCTGTGTGCCGACACATTCTCCACCTGCCGCGCAGGGATCACAACAGCTGTGTGCGCCCCGGGCCCGGGCGCCTGGCTCAGACCGAAACCAGCACGTCGCACTGCGACTGGGCCAGCGCATAGCGGGTGACGCTGCCCAAAAGCATGTCTTCCACCGCGTTGTCGCCCTGCTTGCCCATCACGATCAGGTCGCAGTCGAGCTCTTGCTCCTGCTGAACGAGCAGCAGGGAGGGGTCGCCATGCAGGATCAGCGTGGGGGTTGACTCCAGGGGCAGGCCTGCTTGCACGCGCAGCTCTTCCATGCTCTGCTGCGCCTCGCGGCGTGCGTTGGTGCGGTAGTGCTGGATCTGGTCGGTCTGCACACCCGCGTACTCCATCATGCCCTCAAAGGGCACTTCAAAGGCATGCAGCAGGATGAGTCTGGCCCCCGGCGCCACGGCCTGGGCGAGGCGGATGGAGCGCAGCGAGTTCGCAGAAAAATCGACCGGAATCAGCACCGTCCGGTAGCGTTCGTGCGGCGCCTGCTTGACGACCAGCATGGGGCGGGTGGCCTTGCTCACCATGCGGTCGGCGGTAGAGCCCAGCAGCATGTGCCGCATGAAACTGGCGCCGCGCGCGCCCAGCACCACCAGGTCGGCGTCCACGGTGTCGGCGTGCTCGCGCAGCTGCTGCAGCAGCGGGCCACTGGCAAGGTGCACCTGGGCGGTCAGGCCATAGCGTTGCTGCACGGCATGTGCCAGCCCGTTCAGCGCACCGCCGGGTTCATCCCGCATGAGTTTTTCCAGGTCGGGGGGGATCTGGCCAGCCAGGCGCCTCAACCTCTCGATGGGCGCGGGCGTGGCGACGTGCAACAGGTGCAGTGCGGCCCCCGTGGCCAGCGCCACGCTGGCGGCACGGTCCACCGCATGGCGCGCGGGTGCAGAGAGATCGGTGGCGGCAACAAGCCGGTTCAGGGTCGCCATGGGGTTCCTCCGGGGTGCGTACGATGGCTCGAACGGATCATTGTCCACCAGTGTCAACGCTTGCCGCCCGACAGTGCGATCAGCCGCGCCAGCGCCCGGTCGTGGATGCCGTGCTTGCGCAGTTCGTCGTATGTGGACTGGGCGTAGTCGCGCGTGGTGCCATAGCGCCCGCTGGCCTGCTCAAAAATGCGGCACACCTCGTGGTCGGGCAGCTCGCCTGTGTGGTTGGGACTTTTGCGGGACAGGGTGAAGGCCAGGGCGCGCACGGGGCCGTGCGGGGTGTGGCAGGTGAGCCAGCGCGGGTCGTACACAGCGGTGGGCATCTCGCGCTGCCAGAGGTTGATGAGCACCTGGCGGGCATGCGCCTTGTCTACCCGGAACACCATGCCCCGGCAACTGCCGCCCGAGAGCATGCCGAACACCAGGCCGGGGCACTCTGGCGTGCCGCGGTTGATGCGGCTCCACATCTTGAGCGCGCGGTGCCAGCCATGCACCTTGGCCGGACGGCGCTCGGCATAGTCAAAATCCGGGCGCCAGATGAGCGAGCCATACCCGAAGATCCACAGGTCCTCATGGCCACCCCATTCGTGCAGCGCGCGTTCGAGCATCGGTGCAGGATCGCGCAGGGGAGCGGGAAGATTCGTCATGGCTTCACTCTACAATCAAAGGCTTTGCGGTATGCGGCCAGGCACCCGTTTTTGTGGTGCCCAGCGCGGCCCCCGCACCCTGTTTTTCTTTCCAACCACTACAGAGGTCTTCCATGTCCAGCTCCGATGACGATAGCCAACAACGTTTTGCCCTGGGTTTCATGTTTGCGCTGATTGCGCTGGTGATCTCGGTCGTGGTGGGCACGGTGGTGGTCAAACGGGTGGGCGCATCGGGCGCCGCGGCCCAGCCTGTGCCCGCAGTGGCGGCAGATGCTGCCGCTCCCGCGGCCGCAGCGATGGCAGATGAGGCCAGCGTGCGGGTGGAAAACGGTGTGGTGAAGTTCTTCTTTGCATCCGGCAAGGCCGAACTTGCAGCGGGCGCCAACGAAGCGCTGGCCGATGTGGTCAAGGGCGTTGCTGAGGGCAAGACGGCAGTGGTCTCGGGGTTTCATGACGCCACGGGCGACGCCGCCATGAACGCCGAGCTGGCCAAGCAGCGCGCCTTTGCCGTGCGCGACGCGCTCAAGGGCTTGGGCGTGGCAGAAGACAAGATCGAGCTGAAGAAGCCCGAAGAAACCACCGCCAGCGGCAGCAACGCCGAAGCGCGTCGTGTGGAAGTGGCCCTGAGCGGTCAGTGATCAGATTGGCGGTGGACGTAAAAAACCCGGCATTGCCGGGTTTTTTTATGGGTCAAATATGCCGGTGACGCTTGTCTGTAAAGCGCAAGCAGCTATATTATCGATAGCAAAACGTTACCGCAGGCCCTGGCCGCTTGCACCTTCGGCGCGCTGGATCAACTCGATCTTGTAGCCGTCCGGGTCGGTCACAAAGGCAATGACGGTAGTACCGCCTTTGACCGGGCCCGCTTCACGCGTCACGTTGCCGCCCGCAGCCTTGATCTTTTCGCACGCGGCGTACGCATCGGGCACACCCAGGGCAATGTGGCCATAGGCATTGCCGTGGTCGTAGCTTTCGGTGCCCCAGTTGTAGGTCAGCTCGATCTCGGCCTGGCCGGGGTTACCGCCTTCAAAGCCCAGAAAGGCTAGCGAGTATTTGTACTCGGGGTTCTCGGACTGGCGTAGCAGTTGCATGCCCAGCACCTGGGTATAGAAATCAATCGAGCGTTGAAGGTTGCCAACGCGCAGCATCGTGTGGAGGAATTTCATGCCTTCGATTGTGCAGGCAAGTCGAAAACCAGGCAGGTGGTGGTGGCGTGGGCATACAGCGTGCCGTCCGGGCCCACCAGGCGTGCTTCGGCTGTGGCCAACTGGCGCCCGCTGTGGATCACGCGGCCTTCGGCACGCACACGCTGCACCTTGGGCGTGATGGCCTTGACCAGGTTGATGCCCAGCTCGGCCGTGGTGTAGCCGCGCCCGGGCTCCATGCGCGTGTGCACGGCGCAGCCCAGGGCGGAATCGAGCAGGGTGGCAAACCAGCCGCCGTGCACGGTGCCCATCGGATTCATATGCTCTGCGCGCGGCGTGCCCTGGAAGATGGCCGTGCCGTCGCCCACTTCCACGATCAGAAAATCCAGCGTCTTGGCAATGGCGGCGTAGGGCAGCTCGCCACGCAGCATGGCCTGCATCTGCTGCAGCCCGTTGAGGTGGGCGATCTGCTCGCGTGTCGCCACGCCGGGGCCAGGGCCGTCGTCCAGACGCGCCAGAATGTCGCGCTCCTGCGCCAGCCAGTGTTCAAGGTGGTTGTGTTGGGTCATGGGGTATCCGGGTGGTAGAGGATTGGACGAAAACAGTTGCGTATGCAATTATTGCAGATACAATCAAATCCATGCAAGCCGATACGACCACCCTGGCACCTGTGCTGCCGCAGGGCTGTACCAACTTCAAGCTGCGCCAGCTGATGCGCCGCGTGGCCACCCACTACGACGCCGAGATGGCGAAATGCGGGCTCAAGACCACGCAGTATTCGCTGCTGTCACATGTGCTCAAGCTGGGCCCGATCCGCCCCGGGGATCTGGCCGCCGCCATGAAGATGGATGCCTCCACGCTCACACGCAACCTGCGCCCTCTGGTCGATGCAGGCTGGGTGGCGCTGGAGGCGGGCGCTGATGCCCGCAGCCGCCTGGCGCACATCACGGATGCAGGCCGCGACAAACGTGCCGAGGCACAGCGCCACTGGAAGGCCGCGCAGCTCGCGTTGAACGAAGCGCTGGGCGTGCAGCGTGTGATGGCGCTCCATACGCTGGTGGACGAAACGCTGGATGTGCTGGCGGCATGGCCCCAGCAGGAGCCGGGCGATGCGGGTTGAGTTCCCCTTGCGCGGCAACGTTGCCACGGTCACCCATGACTGAAGGCCTCAATCCCCGCACCCACATGCTGCTGGAGGCGCCCATCGCCCCCACGCTGCTGCGCCTGGCCGCACCCAATGTGCTGGTGATGCTGGCGCAGGCGGGCGTCGGGCTCATCGAGACCTACTTTGTCGGCAAGCTGGGCACCGATGCGCTGGCGGGCATGGCGCTGGTGTTCCCGGTCGTCATGCTGATGCAGATGACTTCCGCCGGCGCCATGGGCGGCGGCATTGCGTCCGCCATTGCGCGTGCCTTGGGCGCTCGGCGACGGGACGATGCCGACGCCCTGGTGCTGCACTCCTTGGTCATCGCGGCGGTGTTCTCGCTGATCTTTACAGTCGGCGTGGTGGGAGGAGGGCGCTGGCTTTACACCCGCATGGGCGGCACCGGCGGCGCGCTGGATGCGGCGCTGGTCTATTCCAACTGGGTGTTTGCGGGCGCGTTTCTGGTGTGGCTGTTCAACACGCTGTCGGCCGTGATCCGGGGCACAGGGAACATGGCCGTGCCTGCCTATGTGACGGTGCTGGGGGCCGTCGTGCTGGTGCCGTTGTCACCGTTGTTGATCTTTGGCTGGGGCCCCGTGCCCGGCCTGGGCATTGCCGGCGGGGCTATTGCGCTGATGGCGTACTACCTGATCGGCAGCATGGTGCTGGCGGCGTACCTGTGGTCGCCGCGCAGCCTGCTGCAGCCATCGTTCACGCACATCCGGTTTCGCTGGGTGCTGTTCAAGGACATCCTGCGGGTAGGCCTGGTGGGCACGGTTTCTACCGTCGCCACCAACCTGGCGATTGGCGTCACGACCGCGCTGGTGGGTGGTTTTGGCACAGCGGCCATTGCTGGCTACGGCACGGCGTCGCGGCTTGAATACTTGCTGGTGCCGCTGGTGTTTGGCCTGGGCGCACCGCTGGTGGCCATGGTAGGAACCTGCATGGGCGCAGGCCAGCGCGAACGGGCCTTGCGCGCCACCTGGATCGGCGCGGGCATGGCGTTTGTCATGACGCAGGCGATTGGCCTCTGGGCGGCGGCGTTTCCCCACTCCTGGCTGCGGCTCTTCAACAGCGACCCCGCCATGCTGGAGTCGGGTGCGCTCTATCTGCGCACCGTGGGGCCGGTGTACGGCTTTTTTGGCCTGGGGCTGGCGCTGTACTTTTCATCGCAGGGGGCAGGGCGCCTGCTCTGGCCGGTGGTGGGCAACATCGTGCGGCTGGCGGTGGCGGTTACCGGTGGTTGGCTGGCGCTGCGCTGGGGCGGTGGTTTGGCCGCCGTGTTTGCGGCGCAGGCTGGGGCACTGGTGCTGTACGGCGCGGTGAACGCCTGGGCGATTGCGGGTGGCGCCTGGTTTGGCCGGGTCGGCTGGCCGCGCAGCACGGCGGGGTTGCTGCGGCGCATGCCGCAGGCTTAAAAATAGGAGCCAAATCGGCCGCTAGCACTTATCCATCATGCGCTAGCAGCTATCAATTTAATAGTATTTGTGATTGTCAGACCGGCACGGTGTAGTTCAGCGTCATGCGCCCACCGTCCACGGTCACAATCTCGCCGGTCACATAGCTGGCCGCATCGCTGGCCAGCCAGGCCACCACATCGGCAATCTCGGACGGCTCGCCCAGCCGCTTCATGGGCGTGCGGCTCATGATCTTGTTCTTGGCCTCGTCGCTGGTCAACACGGCCTTGGCAGCCAGCTCGGTGGCGATGGTGCCCGGCGCCACGGCGTTCACGCGGATGTTCTTGTCGGCCAGCGCCAGCGCCATCACGCGCGTGAGCTGGTTCACGCCGCCTTTGCTCACGTTGTAGCTGGAGATGTTGGGAATGGCCAGCACGCCGTTGACCGAGCTCATGTTGACGATGGCGCCGCCACCCGAGTCCACCATGGCCTGCGCCACGGCCTGACCCACCAGAAATGAGCCCTTGAGATTGACGCGCAACACGGCGTCAAAGTCGGCCTCGGTCACCTCCAGAAAGTCTGCCGCCCGGAAGATGCCCGCGTTGTTCACCAGCACGTCAATGCGTCCATGGGCCGCCAAGGTCTCGGCCACCAGAGCATCCACCTGCGCCTTGTCACCCACATCGCAACGCACATACAGCGCCCCGAGTTCCTGCGCCAGCGCCTGCCCACGCGCATCGTCCACATCGACGATCACTGGCTTCGCACCATCAGCCGCAAAGCGGCGGACGCAGGCCTCGCCAATGCCTTGGGCACCTCCAGTGACGATGCAGACGCGGTCACGATGACCAAAGTGGATGTGGGATGTGGAAGGGGCTTGAGTGAGAAGTGTCATGGGCGGTGATGTTAGCGGTACGGGCACAGGCAAACGCCGAGAGCGCAGATTGCGTATTGAGGAGTGATTGGCGAAACCACATATTGATTAATACGATGTATATTATGTTAAATATTTAATTTGCTTCGTAAAAGATCTTCTACGGATCAGGGCGTCCGTTCGACGCCCCCATCCGTCCATACCTAGTGTCCTGAGTTAGAAATTCGTAGACAAAATCTCTCGATGCTCGCCAGGATGTCATCGGCAGACTTGACCCAGACGAACGGTGTGGGATTTGAGTTGTTCAGTTCCAGGTATTGGCGAATCGCCTGCTCAAGCTGTCTTGTCGATCGGTGTGTGCCGCGACGGATGTACTTCTCGGTCAGGGTTGCAAACCAACGTTCCACCTGATTGAGCCAAGACGCGGAGGTTGGCGTGAAGTGCACGTGGAACCTGGGGTGTCTTGCAAACCATGCCTTGACCGCAGGGGTCTTGTGCGTGCCGTAGTTGTCCATCACCAAATGCACATCCAGCTGGGCTGGCACATTCGCTTCAATGGTACGCAGGAACTGCAAAAACTCCGTGCTGCGATGGCGCCGGTGTAACTCTCCAATCACTTGGCCCGTGGCAATGTCCAGTGCCGCAAACAGCGTCGTCGTTCCATGGCGCATGTAATCGTGGGTTCTGCGCTCAGGAATACCCGGTGCCAGCGGCAAGATTGGCTGTGTGCGGTCCAGTGCCTGTATTTGACTCTTCTCATCCACGCACAACACCATCGCCTTGAGTGGCGGGTCCATGTACAGGCCGACAATGTCACGGACTTTGTCGACAAAAAACGGGTCACTGGAGAGTTTGAACGTCTCCTGGCGGTGCGGCTGCAAACCAAAAGCCCGCCAGATTCGGCTCACAGCCGTCTGTGACATGCCCATTGCCCGCGCCATAGAGCGGGTACTCCAGTGAGTTGCGCCAGTCGGCACAGACTCCAGCGTCTTGGCGATCACTGCATCGACGCGCTCATCTTCAATCGTGCGTGGAGCACCAGGGCGCGGGGCATCCAGTAAACCATCCATGCGCAGTTCAACAAAACGGCCCCGCCACTTGGAAACTGTTTGCTGCGTGACCCGCAGGCGCGCTGCCACCACTTTGTTGTCCAAGCCCTCTGCGCAAGCGAGCACGATCCGCGCTCGCAGGGCCAAGGCCTGCGCTGTCTTGCGACGCTTGGTCAGCGCAATCAGTTGCTCTCGCTCCGTCGCGCCCAACACCAATGGAGTCTTTGGTCTTCCGCTCATGGCCACCTCGTCGTACAACACACTACACGACTGATCACCGTCAGGGAAAATAATTCAATGAATTTTTAACTCAGGACACTAGATAGCCGATGCCGGATCCCCATACCGCCGCTCCATGCTGCCAGCCTGCCTTGCGTATTCAAACGCAGCATGGGTGCTCAAAAAGATACGCCCCTTCAGCCGCTGGCCAAGTTCCGTGCCTTGCAAACGGTCGAGCACAGGGCCTTTGACCTCGGACAGCAGTAGTGCCGCCCCTCGCTGGGCCAGGCTTCGCTCCAGATCGGTCAAGACGCCCAACGCGGTTGTGTCGATCTGGTTAATGGCTGAGCACACCAGAAGCACATGGCGGGTATCGGGTTGGGCGCCCACCAATTCCTCCACACGGTCCAGCAAAGCGTCGGAGTTGGCGAAATACAGGCTTTCATCCACCCGCACGGCAATCAGGCCGGGCTCTGTGTTCACCGTGTGTCGGGTCACGTTGCGAAAGTGCTCCGTGCCTGGCACGCGCCCCACCACCGCGATGTGCGGATGGCTGCTGCGCCACACCAAGGTGCCCAGCGACAACGCCACCCCCATCAGGATGCCGGCTTCCACGCCAAAAGCGATCACGCCCCCTGCTGTGGCCAGCAGGGCCATGGCGTCGGCCTTGTCGTAGTGCCAGGCTTCGCGCAGCGTCTCCATATCGATCAGGGAAACCACCGCCACGATGATGGTGGCTGCCAGCACGGCATGGGGCAGATAGTGAAAAAGCCCGGTCAGCGCTGCGATCACCACACCCATCAGCACGGCCGAAATGACGCCTGCCAGGGGCGTATTGGCACCCGCCGCAAAATTGACGACAGACCGCGCAAAGCCGCCCGTGACGGGGAAACCACCCGACAGCGCACTGGCGACGTTGGCAGCCCCCAGACCCAGCAGTTCACGGTTGGGCTGAATGCGCTGCTGCCGCTTGAGCGCCAGAGACTGCGCTACCGACACGCTTTCCACAAAGCCCACCAGCGAGATCAGCAGCGCAGGCAGCCACAGCGAGCCCACGGACGCCATCGACACCGCCGGCAGCCCGAGCTGCGGCAGGCCCTGGGGCACCGTGCCCACAATGCTGACCCCCGCCGTCTGGTCCCACCGCATGGCGGCCACCAAGGCGGTGGAGACCATTACCGCCAGCATCGGCGCCAGTTTGGATGCGATGTCTGCCAAGCGTTGGCTGGCGCCCAGACGGACCAGCCATGGGGACAAGGACCTGCGCGCAAGCACCAGAAACAACACGCTGCCGGCGCCGATGCCCAGAGTGACCAGGTTGATTCCGGGCGCTGCGTGGGCCAGTTGCACCACGGTGTCAAAGGCATCGGTACCACCGGCCTTCACGCCCAGCAGGTGCTTGACCTGCCCCACAGCGATGAGCACTGCCGAGCCAGAGATAAACCCGCTGATCACAGGATGGCTCAGAAAGTGCGCCAGAAAACCCAACCGCAATACGCCAAACAGCAGCAACATGCCCCCTGAGAGCAGTGACAGCAGCATGGCCAGCGCAATGTAGTCGGGCGAGCCAGCGGCAGCCAGCGGCTGCAGGGCGCTCGCCGTCATGAGCGAGGCCACCGCCACGGGCCCCACAGCCAGCGTCATGCTGGAGCCCAGCGCGGCATAGGCAATGATGGGCAGGATGCTGGCGTACAAGCCCACCTCGGGGGGCAAGCCCGCCAAAAGCGCGTAGGCCAGGCTCTGCGGGATCAGCATCACCGTAACAATCACCCCGGCGACCATGTCTCCGGAGAGCCAGGACTTCTGGTAGTTGCGGATCCAGCCGGGGATGAGGTGCATGGTGGTTCCCGGGTGATCAGGACGCGTCGGCGTCCAGGTTCTGCGCCAGCCCGAACAACTGGGCAGACCGGGCACCTGAACGGCAAAACGCCAACGTGGGCTTGGGGGCGGAGATCAGGACCTTGTGCATGGCCTGCACCTGTTCCGGCGTGATGGAGCCACTCACCACGGGCAGGTACACATAGTGCAGCCCGGCCACTGTGGCAGCGCGCTCCATTTCAGGGCTGGTGGGTTGTGCGCCCCCGCCCTCCCCGTCCGGCCGGTTGTTGATGATGGTCTTGAAGCCCTGCTTGGCCAAAGAGGCAAAGTCCGTCGTGGCGAGCTGGGGAGACACTGCGAAGTCGGGGGTCAGGGCAATGATCTGCAGCGGCATGTCAGCGGGCTCCGGTCCGGGTGGATGGGGTGCGGCGTGACACGCGTTCGGCCAGTTCAAACAGCCACATGCCTGCCAGCATGGCGATCACGAACACGATGGCTTTGGGCTGGCCTGCGCCCGCCGAAACGATGGCCGGACCCGGGCAGAAGCCCGCAATGCCCCAGCCTGCGCCGAAGATGAGGCTTCCGATCACCAGACGGCGATCAATGTCGCGCGACGTGGGCAAATGCATGGCGCCCCCCAGGAAACTGGTGGTGCGCTTCTTGGCCACGGCAAACGCAAAGACGCCCACCGCAATCGCGCCGCCCATCACAAAGGCCAGGGATGGGTCCCACAAGCCCGCCAGGTCCAGAAAGCCCAGCACCTTGCCGGGGTCGGTCATGCCCGAGACGATCAGGCCCAGTCCGAAGATCAGGCCCACCACAAACTCTGAAATACGATTTTTCATAAAGATCAATGCTCCGATGGGATGGGAGGTCAGGCCAGCACGTGCCGGATGAGGAAGACGGTGACGAACCCGGCACCCATGAAGGCCAGGGTGGCGACCAGGGACCGGGGAGACATGCGCGAGAGCCCGCACACGCCGTGGCCGCTCGTGCAGCCCGATCCGTAACGGGTGCCGACACCCACCAGCAGGCCGGCGATCACCACCATGGCCCAGGTCGCGTCAATGCGCGGCTGCGTGGGGCCGATCACCAGCCAGTAGAGGCCAGGAGCCACCAGCATGCCCAGTACACAAGCCACGCGCCAGCCAATGTCACCATCGCGGGGGCGCAGCAGCCCTCCCACAATGCCGCTGATGCCCAGAATGCGACCATTGAGGAGCACAAAAAGCGCCGAGGCAAGCCCCAGCAAAACGCCGCCCGCAAGGGCAGCCCAGGGGGTGAAATGGGTCCAATCGATCAGCATGGTGCGCTCTCCTGGGCGGGGCCACAAAATTGTTCAAACAGCACGTTCATCACCGCCAGGGCCTGGGGACTGGCGATCTCGTAATAGATGTTTTTGCCCTCGCGTCGGGTGTTGACGAGTGCCTCATCGCGCAATACGCCCAGTTGCTGCGACAAGGTGGGCTGGGAAATGCCCACCAGTTCTTCCAGTTCACCCACCCGCTTTTCACCCTGGGTCAGCTGACACAGCAGCAGCAGGCGGTCGGGGTTGGACAAAACCTTCATCAAGCGGCAAGCGCTGTCGGCGGACCTGCGCAACGCTTCCAGGTCCATTTGTGCTTCTGCGTGCATGGTGGCGCGCTCCTTTTCAAATTCGATGTTGATATTCTATTGACTAACAATCTATACGTCAATAAACTATAAACATCGAAATTAAATACGGAGCCCTTCGATGAAACCCCAGATAGAAGCCTTCTTTGATGACTCCACCTGGACGGTAAGTTATGTGGTGTTCGATCGGTCTGGCGGCCACTGCGCGGTGGTGGATTCCGTGCTGGACTACGACCCGAAGTCGGGCCGCACCCGCACACGGTCTGCCGACAAGATCGTGGAGTTCGTGCAAAGTCAGGGGCTGACAGTGCAATGGATTCTGGAAACCCATGCCCACGCAGACCATCTGTCGGCCGCACACTACCTTCGCGACAAGTTGGGTGGAAAAATCGCCATTGGTGCGTCCATCACCCAGGTGCAGGACGTGTTCAAGAAGGTGTTTCATCTGGAGCCCGGGTTCCACCCCGATGGCAGCCAGTTCGACCAGCTGCTGCACGACAACGAGGTCTTCCACATCGGCCAGCTGGAGGCCCAGGCGCTGGCAGTGCCCGGTCACACGCCCGCCTGCATGGCCTACCAGGTGGGCGACGCTGTGTTTGTGGGAGACACCCTCTTCATGCCCGACGTGGGCACCGCGCGCTGCGACTTTCCCGGCGGCAATGCCCATACGCTGTACCAGTCAGTGCGCAAATTGCTCTGCCTGCCGGATGAAACCCGCCTGTTCATGTGCCACGACTACCCTCCCGCAGGGCGCCCCGTGGCTTGGCAAACCACTGTTGCGGACCAGCGTGCCAGGAACATCCACATCCACGACGGAGTGAGCGAGGAGGCTTTCGTGGCACTGCGCACCCAGCGCGATGCAACGCTGGAGATGCCCGTGCTCATCCTGCCCTCGGTGCAGGTCAACATCAGGGCGGGAGAAATGCCGCCACCGGAAGCCAATGGCGTGACTTATCTCAAGATTCCCGTCAACGCGCTGTGACACGCTCAAATCCAATCCAAGGACCACGCCATGAAAACTGCCCATGACCTTGTCGCTGCAGCCAAAGCCCAGATCCAGGAAACCCCGGTGGACGAGGCCGAGCAAGCCATTCGTGCAGCCGACGTGTTGATCGATGTCCGGGAAGCCGATGAATACCAGGCGGGACACATCCCCGGCGCAATCCATGCCTCACGCGGTGTGCTGGAGTTCAAACTCAGCAGCACGCCCGCACTCACCCCGCGCGACCTGAAGGTGGTGGTGTATTGCAAAACCAGCGGGCGAGCTGCGCTGGCGGCGCGCGCCATGCACGATATGGGCTACCTCCAGGTGCAGTCCATCGCCGGCGGCTTTGACGCTTGGCTCGCGGCCGGCAAGCCCGTCGTGGTGCCGGAATCTCCGGCTTTCGATTGACCTGTGCAGTGCGTGCATGCCGCACCTACTGCCCAGGTCAAACAGGGGCCCCACATGGGGCCGGTAAATTAACCCAAGGAGTCATCATGAAAGTCAATGTTGGAACGTTGGATCGCGCGCTGCGCGTCGTGGCAGGGCTGGTCCTGATAGCACTGGCAGCCACGGGCACTGTCGGCTGGTGGGGATGGCTGGGCGTGGTGCCCCTGGCCACCGGCCTGTTTCGATTTTGCCCGGCCTATACCTTGTTGGGCGTCAACACCTGCCCCATGAAGAAATGAATCACCCGAAGGCATTGCGCCAATGCGTGCATGCCCCTGCAACGTTCGAGGAAGGACCCCTTCGATGAGTACGTTTGATCACGCAGGCCTGATCCAAGGCATCAATGAAAGCTTGGCACCTTTCCGCAAGGCGCAGCCGGATGCCATGCGGGGTTTTGCCCAGCTCGCACAAGCGTCCATGGCAGAGGGTACACTGAGCGCCAAGCACAAGGAGCTGATTGCACTGGCCATCGGCGTCACACAGCGGTGCTCCGGCTGCATCGGCTTTCATGTCAAGGCACTGCAAAAACTGGGCGCCACCCGCAGTGAGCTGGAGGAAATGCTGGCCGTCTGTGTTTACATGGGCGGGGGCCCTGCACTCATGTACGCAGCGGAGACGCTGAAGGCGTGGGACACCATGGCCGCGGCCAGCGGCGGCAACTGACCGACCCTGGCCAACGCCCCATCTGAGCGGCCCCGCCCCTCACTGACATCAGCAACCGTAAAGCTCTGCGCCCCACCGCAAATCGGTTTACATTTTGAGCACCAGTCCATGAGACTGTTGCAAAAAAAGGGGGCGCCATGTCTGCTCGTCTTTCGGGGATACGCGCGGTTGCCGGCGGGGCGTGCCGATCCGCAGCGTTTTTGGCGGCGTTCATCGGCTTGGGCGCACACGCGCTGGACAAGCCGGGCGGGCCCGTCGTACTCACTGTTGAAGGGGCTATCAGCCAGACCAATGTCGGCGCCCAGGCGCAGTTCGACATGCAGATGCTGGAAAAATTGCCCCAGCACAGTTTCACCACCCAGACACCCTGGTACCCGAACGCAGTCACGTTCACCGGGCCCTTGCTGCGCGACGTACTGGCCGCCGTGGGCGCACAGGGCACCAGGATCACGGCCGTGGCCCTGAACGACTACAGGACAGAGATACCGGCGGAAGACGCAACGCGACACGATGTCATCGTCGCCCGGCTCATGAACAACCGGCCCATGCGCATCCGCGAAAAAGGCCCGCTTTTCATCGTCTACCCCTTTGACACCAAGGCAGAGCTGCGCAGCGAGCTTTACTACAACCGGGCAGCCTGGCAGCTCAACGCGCTACGCATCCGGTAACGCCTGGCTCCTCCCCACCTATCCCCATCATGCTGCGCAGCAAACACATCCTGCCGCTGATTGTTACGGGACTGGTGTTCGCGTATCTTGCGATTGCGGCTGTGCAATACAGCCAGTACCGCAACGTAGAGGCGGTGATGCGACGCGGCGATGTAAATGCGCTCTGGTCCTTCCTGCAACTCAACGTCGAATACGAAAAGCTGGACCATGCGCTGCACCATTTCGAGCTGGACCCGGCCAGCATCACCCTGGACAGGCTGGAGCTGCGGTATGACCTGTTTTTGAGCCGCTTCAGTGCATTGGAGAGCGGCACGTCCCGCACGCTGATGCAGGAGGAGCCGATCTACGACAAGGCCCTGTCGGCACTGCAGCGGTTCGTGGCCGCGGGCGACAGCTACTTCGGCGCCAGCGTGGATGCAGCCTCCAGCCTTGAGAACATGCGGCTCTTGCGCACCGAACTGGACGCCCTTCGCGAGACTGTGCAGGAGCTTTCTCTCGACGCCTCACGCGTGTCGGCCATGCTGGGCGATTCACGCAACGCCGAGGTTAAGCGCCAGACACTGTTGACCACCGGGCTCACCGTGTTCCAGGCGCTGCTCACCTTTCTTCTGGCGTTTGCGATGGCACGGCAGTTTCTGCAGCGCGAGAAGGCCGCGTCCCAGGCGCTGGCCGCGCAAAACGAGCTGGTGGAAGCCCTCAAACGCAACGAAGAGGCCCTGGAAGCCAGGGTGGCCGAGCGCACCCTGGAGCTGCAGAAGGTGAACACCGCCCTGCGCGAGCACGAAGACGAACTGGAGATTGCCCGCGCCCGCGCCGAAGATGCCTCGCAGATGAAATCGGACTTCCTGGCCAATATGAGCCACGAAATACGCACCCCCATGAACGCGGTGATCGGCATGAGCCACCTGGCCCTCGCCACTGACCTCACCCCACGCCAGCGAGACTATGTAGAAAAAATCCAGCGCTCGGGCCAGCACCTGCTCGGCCTGATCAACGACATCCTGGACTTCAGCAAGATCGAAGCAGGCAAACTGGAAGTGGAAGTGGTGGACTTTGACCTGCGCGGCGTGCTGGACAACGTGGCCAATCTGGTCAGCGAAAAGTGCGCCCACAAAGGCCTGGAGCTGCTCTTCGACGTAGACCCTGCCCTTCCCGACCACTTGCGCGGCGATCCGCTGCGGCTGGGGCAGATCCTGGTGAACTACGCCAACAATGCGGTCAAGTTCACCGAGCGCGGCGAGATCATCGTGCGGGTGACCGAAACCGTGCGCGACGACACCGGCGTCCTCCTGCGGTTCGAGGTCCAGGATACGGGAATAGGCCTCACGTCAGAGCAGCAATCGCGGCTATTTAGGTCGTTCGAACAGGCCGACACGTCCACCACCCGCAAATACGGCGGCACCGGCCTGGGCCTGGCAATCTCCAGGAAGCTCGCCGGGCTCATGGGGGGCGAGGTGGGAGTGCAAAGCCAGGCCGGTGTGGGCAGCACCTTCTGGTTCACCGCCCGTCTGGGCCTGGGTACCGCGCACCATGCACCGCTGCTGCCCACCCCCGACCTGCGGGGGCGGCATGTGCTGGTGGTGGATGACAGCGAGCAGGCACGGCATATCCTGGGTGAAATGCTGACCCGCATGAGCTTTACGGTCACCACGGCATCGTCTGGCAAGGAGGCGGTTGCCCTGGCGCGGGCCGCCGAACAGGCCGGGCGCCCCTGCGAGCTCGCGTTTCTCGACTGGATGATGCCGGGAATGGACGGGTTTGACACCCACCGCGCGCTGGCCAGCCTGCAGCGCCCGCCCCACACCATCATCGTCACGGCGGCCGGGCGCGACGATGTGCAAGACGAGCTGCAGCGTGCCGGGCTCACGCTGATGCTGTCCAAGCCTGTCAGCCCCTCTGCCATGTTTGACGCCGCCATGCAGGCACTAGGGGGGCAGGCCCGGTCGGCCGACGGACGCGCGGCGCACGCGCCACGCCACGCTACACATCTGTCGGCCATCGCGGGGGCCCGCGTGCTGCAGGTGGACGACAACGACCTGAACCAGCAGGTGGGCGCCGAACTGCTGAGCGGCGCGGGCCTGGCGGTGGACGTGGCCCACAACGGGCAGGTGGCGCTCGACATGCTGGCCCAAACCTCCTATGACCTGGTGCTGATGGACATGCAGATGCCCGTGATGGATGGCCTGACTGCTACACGGCACCTGCGCCAGAACCCTGCCTGGGCGGACCTGCCCGTGCTGGCGATGACCGCCAACGCCATGAGCCACGACCGCGACCTGTGCATTGCAGCGGGCATGAACGGCCACCTGGCCAAACCCATCGACCCGGATGCACTTTTTGCCACCCTGCTGCAGTGGATCCGGCCGCGCGCCACAGGCAACGCTGGTGGGGACCTCGACCAGGCTGGTCGAGCGCATGCCATTGGTGATGTTCCAAATGAATCCTCTGGCCCGCGCCACCCCAATTCCGAAACTGCTCCCGATCCTGCACCCGATGATGCCCTGCGGCAGATTGACGGACTCGACGTATCAGCCGGACTGCGGCGTGTGCTGGGCAAACGCATTGCCTACGAGAGCCTTTTGCGCAAGTTCATCCACGGGCAGGCGAATGCCGTGCAGACCACCCGCGCTGCACTGGCCGCCGGCCAGCAGCCGGACGCACTGCGTGCCATGCACACCCTCAAAGGCACCGCAGGCACCATTGGCGCAACGGCCCTGGCTGCCCAGGCGCAAAAGGCCGAAGAGGCCATAGTGCAAAACTTGCCCATCGATGAAGTGGACTCGGTGCTCCGCCCTGTCGAAGCAGCATGCAATGCATTGGTGGCTGCTTTGCAGGCTGCCCTGCCCGCGGAGGAGGCAACGCCCCCTGGCGGTGCGAGCGACGGCATGCCGGTGGACGCTGCAGCGGCGCAACAGCTGGTGGACCGGCTCGCCGCCTTGCTGGCGGAGGACGTCTCCGATGCCATCGAGCTCTTCAAAGAATCTGCAAGCCCTCTGCACGCGCACCTGGGGCCTGCATACGGCCAGATCAAACGCGCGCTCGACAGCTACGATTTCCTGGAAGCCCTGGCTGCACTGCGCCAGACGGCCCCGACAGACATTCGCAACAATAAGGAGCCCCACCATGAATAGCCCTTTCGCGCCCAGCGGGCGATGCACGGTGCTGGTCGTTGACGATACGCCCGACAACCTGTCGTTGATGAGCGACCTGCTGCGCACGGACTACAAGGTCAAACTGGCCCCCGGCGGAGAGCGCGCGTTGCAGATCGTGGCAGGCGAGAGCAAGCCCGACCTCATCCTGCTGGACATCATGATGCCGGACATGGACGGCTATGAAGTGCTGCGGCGCCTGCAGTTCAACCCCGAGACGGAAGACATCCCCGTGATCTTCCTCACCGCCATGAGTGCTGCCGAGGACGAAAGCATCGGCCTGGAGCTGGGCGCGGTGGACTACATCACCAAGCCCATCAACCCCGCGATCGTGATGGCGCGGGTGCGCAACCACCTGCAGCTCAAGCGCGCACGGGATTTTCTGGCACAGCACAACCAGTTTCTGGAGCAGGAGGTGGCCAACCGCACACGCGCCATGGCCGAGCTGCAGGATGCCACCATCCGCGCGATGGCATCTCTCGCGGAAACGCGTGACAACGAAACGGGCAACCACATCCGGCGCACGCAGCACTACATGGAAGCCCTGGCCCGCCACCTGCAAAACCACCCGCGATTCCAACCCGAACTCACCGACACGGCCATCGAAACCATCTTCAAGTCGGCCCCGCTGCATGACATTGGCAAGGTGGGCATCCCCGACCGCATCCTGCTCAAGCCCGGCAAGCTGACGCCGGAAGAGTTCGAGATCATGAAGACGCACACCACCCTGGGGCGCGACGCCATCATTGCGGCCGAAACCGGCACCACGCAGGACAACCCGTTCTTCCGCTACGCCAAGGAGATTGCCTACAGTCACCAGGAGAAATGGGATGGCTCGGGCTACCCAGAGGGCCTGGCCGGCAACACCATCCCGCTGTCAGCGCGTCTGATGGCGGTGGCCGATGTGTATGACGCGCTCATCTCGGAGCGCGTCTACAAACCCGCGTACTCGCACGAAAAAGCCGTTGAAATCATCACCGATGGCAGGGGCAGCCATTTCGACCCGGACATCGTCGATGCCTTCCTGACCCTGTCGGAAGAATTCAGGCGCATCGCGCAGCGGTTTGCCGATGCGGAACCCACCCGGCTGGCGCAGCTGGACCGCCTGGCCGCCGGTCTTCCTGCAGAGCCCCAGTGACTCGGGCGCCGCACAGGCAGTGCCGCTGCCTTTTTACGGGGTGGCGTCAGGCGCAGTGCGTGGGGCCAGCCTCTGTGCTCGCGGTGCGGTGGCCATTCAGCCCCAGCTTGGCAAGCAGTTGCACGTCGGCGTCCACGTCAGGGTTGCCGGTCACCAGCAGCTTGTCGCCGTAAAAAATCGAGTTGGCCCCGGCCAGGAAGCACAAGGCCTGTACGGCCTCGCCCAATTGCTGGCGGCCTGCCGACAGGCGCACGCGCGCCTTGGGCATGGTGATACGGGCCACCGCAATCACGCGCACAAAGTCGAACGGGTCGATGGGTTCGCTGTCCGCCAGCGGTGTGCCCGGCACGCGCACCAGGCTGTTAATGGGCACCGATTCCGGATAGGGCTGAAGGTTGGCCAGCTGCGCAATCAGGCCTGCGCGGTGCACGGGCGCCTCGCCCATGCCCACAATGCCGCCGCAGCACACGCTGATACCGGCATCGCGCACGTTCTGCAGCGTGTCCAGCCGGTCCTGGTAGGCACGGGTGCTCACCACGTCGGTGTAGTACTCGGGGGCCGTGTCCAGGTTGTGGTTGTAGTAGTCCAGGCCCGCATCTTTGAGCGCCTGCGCCTGGTGCGACTCGAGCATGCCCAGCGTGGCGCAGGTCTGCAGGCCCAGGCCTTTCACCGCGCCAATCAAGGCGCTGACTTTTTCGATGTCGCGGTCCTTGGGCGCACGCCAGGCGGCGCCCATGCAAAACCGCGTTGCGCCCGCGTCCTTGGCGGCCTGGGCTGCGCGTACTACCTCGTCCACCTCCATCAGCTTTTCAGCCTTTACGCCCGTGTCGAACTCGGCCGCCTGCGGGCAGTAGCCGCAGTTTTCAGGGCAGCCGCCGGTCTTGACGGAAAGCAGCGTCGCCAGTTCGATGTCGCCTGCGGGCCAGTGCTGGCGGTGCACGGTTTGCGCTTCGAACAGCAGGTCCATCAGGGGCTTGTCGAGTAGCGCCTGGATGGCCTCTACCGACCAGGGGCCTTGGGCCGCGGGGGCTGGGTTGCGGCGGTGCAACTGAACCGGTTGCGTGGTCTGTACGGTGGCGGGAGCGGCTGGAGCCATGGTGGCGGACATCGGGTGGGTTCCTTCAACAGTCAAGGCATTGGCCCTGCAGCGGCGGGATGCCAGCGGTGGGCCAGGGTTGCTTACTTAGTCATCGTTCATCGGCACGCGCCAGCCGCGCCATGGGGTTCGGGCTGGGTGCGCAGCGGCTGGGGCGGATTCTGGAGGAGAAAACGGCACAAACGCACGCTGCGGGGTCACAAAAAGCGCCAACAAAACGGCGGGCGTAACGGCTCGGAAGTACAAATTTTTTTGCGCGCAGAAGACGGGCATTTCCAGAAATTTGGCGGCCATTGCATGTCGCTGCCTGCCAGCACGCACCACCCGTTGGCAACTAGCTGACATCTGAAGTTAACTGCTGCGCTAGTGAGCTGCCCCCGTCGGGAGATAAGCGCTGTTGCCGAGGGGCTTGAAGCGCGCTGGCCGGACAAAGTGTAGCAGAACACTCAGCCCAGGGCGGCAATGACGTCCGCCGGGGCCTGCACCAGTTCGATCAGCACGCCTTCGCCTGCAATCGGAAACTCGTCGTTGCTCTTGGGGTGCAAGAAGGTGATGTCATACCCCGCAGCCCCCTTGCGGATGCCGCCAGACGCAAAGCGCACGCCCTTGGCAGTGAGCCATTCCACCGCCCTGGGCAGGTTATCGATCCACAGGCCAATGTGGTTGAGCGGCGTGTTGTGCACGGCGGGCTTCTTGTCGATGTCCAGCGGCTGCATGATGTCCACCTCCACCCTGAAGGCGCCCTTGCCCATGGCCAGGATGTCTTCATCGACGTTCTCACGTTCGCTCTGGAAGGTGCCGGTCTGTTCCAGGCCCAGCATGTCCACCCACAAGGTCTTCATGCGTTGCTTGTCGGTGCCGCCAATGGCGACCTGCTGGATGCCCAGCACTTTGAAGGGGCGTTGGGTCGTGCTCATGAATGCTCCATATTTGATAGCTGCCAGCGCTTACTCCTCAAGCGCCAGAGGCCAAAAAGGCTAAAAAAAGGGGCGCAAAGCCCCTCTGGATGGGTTAGCGACAACAGGTCAGCGAACCTGGCGGCAGATCACTGGAATTCCAGAATGATCTGGTCCACCGAGAGTGATTCGCCCTTGCCCGCCGTGATCTTGCCCACCACGCCGTCCTGCGCGGCAAAGAGGATGTTCTCCATCTTCATGGCCTCGATCACTGCCAGCTTTTCACCTGCCTGCACCTTCTGGCCAGGCTGAACCGCCACATCGACCAGCAGGCCCGGCATGGGCGAGAGCAGGAATTTGGACAGATCGGGCGGCGCCTTGAAGGGCATCAGCTTGTGCAGACGCGCGCCCAGCGGCGACAGCACCAGCGCGTCGATCTGCGTACCGTTGTGCGCAATGCGCAGCGCCAGCGGGTTCTTGCCCACACCGCGTTCCACCTGGGCCGTAAAGCCCTGGCCGTTGCAGGCGCCCTGCACGCGAATCTGGCCCAGCGTGGCGTTGCTACTGATCTGATAGCTGGTACCGCCCACCAGTACGGCGCTGGAGCCCGATTTGTCTTCAAAGTCAGACACCGTGACTTCGTGGTGCTGGTTCTGCCCTTCGGCGCCCAGCGTGACCACCACAAACTGCTCGCCCACCTTCACCTCATGCCCGGCCAGCTGACCGCTGATGCCCGAGGCGCGTGCGCGGTAGCGGCGGTGCATGAAAGCCGCCAGCGCCACCAGGAACAGCGGGTCGCTGTGCGGCACGTCTTCGGCGTGGAAGCCCTTGCCGTAGTTCTCGGCGATGAAGCCGGTGTTGAAATCGCCCGTCACAAACTTGGGGTGCGCCAGCAGCGCGGCCTGGAACGGGATGTTGCTGCTGATGCCACGAATCACAAACCCGTTGAGCGCCGCGCGCATCTTGGCAATCGCATCGTTGCGGTCGGTGCCGTGCACGATGAGCTTGGCAATCATCGAGTCGTAGTACATGGGGATCTCGCCGCCCTCATACACGCCCGTGTCCACCCGCACGCCCCATTTTTTGGTCGTATCGGACTGGAACATTGATTCCTCTGGCGGCTGAAAGCGCACCAGACGGCCGGTGGACGGAAGGAAATTGCGGAACGGGTCTTCAGCATTGACGCGGCACTCAATGGCCCAGCCGTCGCGCTTCACATCGGCTTGTGTCAACGGCAGCTTCTCGCCCGCCGCCACGCGGATCATCAGCTCCACCAGGTCCAGGCCGGTGATGCACTCGGTCACCGGGTGCTCCACCTGCAGGCGGGTGTTCATCTCCAGGAAGTAGAAGTCCTGGTCCTTGCCGACCACAAACTCCACCGTGCCCGCGCTCTGGTACTTCACGGCCTTGGCCAGTTGCACCGCCTGCTCACCCATGGCCTTGCGGGTGGCATCGCTGATGAAGGGCGATGGTGCCTCTTCGATCACCTTCTGATGGCGGCGCTGGATGGAGCACTCGCGCTCGTTCAGGTAGATCACGTTGCCGTGGCTGTCGCCCAGCACCTGGATCTCGATGTGGCGCGGCTCCTGCACAAACTTCTCGATGAAGATGCGGTCGTCGCCAAAGCTGTTGCGGGCCTCGTTCTGGCAGCTGGCAAAGCCTTCAAACGCTTCCTTGTCGTTGAACGCCACGCGCAGGCCCTTGCCGCCGCCCCCGGCCGAGGCCTTGATCATCACGGGGTAGCCAATGCCCTTGGCAATCTCCACCGCTTGCTCGGGGCCCGCGATGGCATCGTTGTAGCCAGGAATCGTGTTGACCTTGGCCTCGTTGGCCAGCTTCTTGGACGCGATCTTGTCGCCCATGGCCGCAATCGAATGCGCCTTGGGGCCGATGAACGCAATGCCTTCATCCTCGCAGCGTTTGGCAAAGGCCTCGTTTTCGGAGAGGAAGCCATAGCCGGGGTGCACGGCCTGTGCGCCAGTCTGCTTGCAGGCCGCAATGATCTTGTCGGCCAGGAGGTAGGACTCGCGCGAGGGCGCGGCGCCAATGTGCACGGCCTCGTCGGCCAGCTTGACGTGGCGGGCTTCCTTGTCGGCGTCGGAGTAGACGGCGACGGTGGCGATGCCCATCTTTTTGGCGGTAGCGATGACCCGGCAAGCAATCTCGCCGCGATTCGCAATCAGGATTTTGGTGAACATGTTGTGTCTCTTTCCAAGGGCTCTTACCCGAAACGTATTGGGTTAGGTGCTGGCACAGCCCAGCGCAGCGGTTGGGGCTAGGCGCCGGACCGCAGGCAGTAGCAGCGCTACGACAAGGTCCGGCAACGACGCCCCAAGGGCTGTGGCAGTGCCGCTCAAAGGGGGATGTTGCCGTGCTTGCGCCATGGGTTTTCGAGCTTTTTGTCGCGCAGCATCACCAACGACCGGCAGATGCGCTTGCGCGTCTCGTGCGGCAGGATCACGTCGTCGATAAAGCCGCGTGCACCGGCCACAAACGGGTTGGCAAAGCGCTGCTTGTATTCCGCCTCACGCGCGGCCAGCTTCACCGGGTCGTTCTTGTCTTCGCGGAAGATGATTTCCACCGCGCCCTTGGCGCCCATCACCGCGATCTCGGCGTTGGGCCAGGCCAGGTTCACGTCGCCGCGCAGGTGCTTGGAGCTCATCACGTCGTACGCGCCGCCGTAGGCCTTGCGGGTGATGACGGTGATCTTGGGCACGGTGCACTCGGCATATGCGTACAGCAGCTTGGCGCCGTGCTTGATGATGCCGCCGTACTCCTGGCTGGTGCCGGGCATGAAGCCGGGTACGTCCACAAACGTGACCACCGGGATGTTGAACGCATCGCAGAAGCGCACAAAACGCGCGGCCTTGATGCTCGACTTGATGTCCAGGCAGCCCGCCAGCACCAGCGGCTGGTTGGCCACGATGCCCACGGTCTGGCCTTCCATGCGGGCAAAGCCGATCAGGATGTTCTTGGCGTATTCGGGCTGCAGCTCAAAGAAGTCCCCGTCGTCCACCGTCTTGAGGATCAGCTCCTTCATGTCGTACGGCTTGTTGGGGTTCTCGGGCACCAGGGTGTCCAGGCTCCGGTCCATGCGATCGGCCGGGTCGTTGCTGGGGCGCACCGGGGCTTTTTCGCGGTTGTTGAGCGGCAGGTAGTTGTACAGGCGGCGCAGCATCATCAGCGCCTCCACGTCGTTCTCAAACGCCATGTCGGCCACGCCGCTCTTGGTGGTGTGGGTCACGGCGCCGCCCAGTTCCTCGGCGGTGACTTCTTCGTGGGTCACGGTCTTCACCACTTCGGGGCCGGTCACGAACATGTACGAGCTGTCCTTCACCATGAAGATGAAGTCCGTCATGGCGGGCGAGTACACGGCGCCACCGGCGCTCGGGCCCATGATCATGCTGATCTGCGGAATCACGCCGCTGGCGAGCACGTTCTTCTGGAACACATCGGCATAGCCGCCCAGCGACGCCACGCCTTCCTGGATGCGGGCGCCGCCCGAGTCGTTCAGGCCGATGACCGGTGCGCCGACCTTCATGGCCTGGTCCATCACCTTGCAGATCTTCTCGGCGTGCGTTTCGCTGAGTGCGCCGCCAAACACCGTGAAGTCCTGGCTGAACACGAACACCAGGCGGCCGTTGATCATTCCGTAGCCGGTCACCACGCCATCACCGGGGATCTTGTTGTCTTCCATGCCAAAGTCGGTGCAGCGGTGCTCGACGAACATGTCCCATTCCTCGAACGTGCCGTCGTCCAGCAGCAGCTCGATGCGCTCGCGCGCGGTGAGCTTGCCCTTGGCGTGCTGCGCATCGATGCGCTTTTGCCCGCCGCCCAAGCGTGCCAGCGCACGCTTTTTCTCCAGTTGATCCAGGATGTCTTGCATGGTCGTCCTTTGGTGAATGGGTTGGTATCTACTATTCATTTGATAGCTGCCAGCGCTTGATGGGATTGCGCTAGCAGTAGATTTCTTGCTGCAGTCGATGCCGCAATGCGTCCTGCGGCCACATCGGCCTGCATCTGGGGCAGCAGCTCACGCACCTGCGGATGCTGGCGAAACGCGAGCTTGAGGCCTGCGTCGATGCGCTCCCACATCCAAGACAGCGCCTGCTTCTCGCGCCGCGTGGCCAGGCGTCCGTTGGCGGTTTGCAGCTGGCGGAACTGCGTGACGGCGGCCCAGAAGCTGTTTACGCCCTGCCCCAGCAGCGCGCTGATTTGCACCACCTTCGGGTGCCACAGCGTTTCGTCGTGGTGGGCGTTTTCCGGATTGCCGTGTTGGCTGAGCAGGCGCAGGCTCGATGTGATCTGCGCCTCGGCCCGTGTTGCGGCGTTCTTGTCGATGTCGGCCTTGTTGATGACGACCAGATCGGCAATCTCCATCACGCCCTTCTTGATGGCCTGCAGGTCGTCGCCCGCGTTGGGCAGCTGCATCAGCACGAACATGTCCGTCATGCCTGCCACCGCAATCTCGCTCTGGCCCACGCCCACGGTCTCGACGATGACCACGTCGTAGCCTGCGGCTTCGCAGACCAGCATGGCTTCACGCGTCTTCTCGGCCACGCCGCCCAGCGTGCCGCTGGACGGGCTGGGGCGGATGTACGCCTTTTCGTGCACCGACAGGTGTTCCATGCGCGTCTTGTCGCCCAGGATGGAGCCGCCCGAGACGGTGCTGGAGGGGTCGATGGTGAGCACGGCCACGCGGTGGCCCTGGCCGATCAGGTACAGGCCCAGTGCTTCGATGAAGGTGGACTTGCCCACGCCGGGCACGCCGCTGATACCGAGGCGGAAGGCCTTGCCGGTGTGCGGGAGCAGCTGGGTCAGCAGCTCGTCGGCCTGGGCGCGATGGTCCACCCGCGTCGATTCGAGCAGGGTGATGGCTTTGGACATAGCGCGGCGCTGGAGAGTGCCGGGCTGGCCAATGATTCCTTGGAGCACGTTTGGGACAGTTTTCACCCCGGCTTCGACAGGCTCAGCCCGAACGGCTGGGGGTGTGCTGGCTTCGTCTCTCCCCACCCGTTCGGGCTGAGCCTGTCGAAGCCGGGGTGCACTGGTGGATTTTCCGCGCGACTGCGCCAACTCTTGCACTCGTTCCCAATCCCCCGCCATCAATGCTTCCTTCTTAGCCCGCGACCAGCCCTTGACCTGCAGCTCGAAAGCCAGCGCGCCCTCGCGGGTCTCAAACTCACCTTGCCAGAGAAGCTCTATGGGCTTTCGCAGCGCTGTGTAGCCCACGTCACCGTTTTGATGCTGCTGCATGCGCAGCTCCATGTCATCGGTGTGGCCGACGTAGTAAGAACCGTCGGCGCAGCGCAGGATGTAAACGTAAAACGGGCGCATGTTTCAAGCGTTGAATTGGATCGGGCCCTTGATTGCATCAAACTCTTCAGCCCGAACCAGCCACGACCGTTCAGCCTGAGCCTGTCGAAGGCCCACACAGGTCAGTGCCCCGGCTTCGACAAGCTCAGCCCGAACGGTTGGGGTTATGGCAATGAGTTCCATCACGCAGCCACCGCCTTGCGAATCTGCTCCAGCACATCCTTGGCGCTGGCGGGAATGGGTGTGCCGGGGCCGTACACGCCCTTGACGCCCGACTCGTACAAGAAGTCATAGTCCTGCGCCGGAATCACCCCGCCCACGAACACGATGATGTCGTCCGCACCCTGGTCCTTGAGCGACTGGATGATGGCGGGCACCAGTGTCTTGTGGCCCGCCGCCAGCGTGCTCACGCCCACGGCGTGCACGTCGTTTTCAATCGCCTGGCGGGCACATTCCTCAGGGGTCTGGAAGAGCGGGCCCATGTCTACGTCAAACCCCAGGTCGGCAAACGCGGTGGCCACCACCTTGGCGCCCCGGTCGTGGCCGTCCTGGCCCAGCTTGGCGATCATCACGCGGGGGCGGCGGCCTTGTTCTTCGGCAAAGGCGTTGATTTCGGTCTTGAGTTTGTCCCAGCCTTCGGCCGAGTCATAGGCTGCTGCGTACACACCGGTCACCTTTTGCGTATCGGCGCGGTGGCGCCCAAAAACCTTCTCCAGCGCATCGCTGATCTCTCCCACAGTGGCACGCAGGCGCACGGCTTTGATCGACAGGTCCAGCAGATTGCCTTCGCCGCTTTCTGCTGCAGAAGTGAGAGCATCCAGCGCTTGCTGGACAAGCGCTGGGTCGCGTTTTCCCCGAATATTCTTCAGGCGCTCAATCTGGCCGTCGCGCACCTTCATGTTGTCGATTTGCAGGATGTCGACCGGGTCTTCCTTCTTGAGCTTGTATTTGTTCACGCCGACGATCACGTCCTTGCCGCTGTCGATGCGTGCCTGCTTCTCGGCGGCGGCGGCTTCGATCTTGAGCTTGGCCCAGCCGCTGTCCACGGCCTGGGTCATGCCGCCCATGGCCTCGACCTCTTCGATGATCTTCCAGGCGGCGTCGGCCATGTCCTGGGTCAGCTTTTCCATCATGTAGCTGCCGGCCCAGGGGTCGATCACGTTGGTGATGTGGGTCTCTTCCTGGATGATGAGCTGCGTGTTGCGCGCAATGCGCGAACTGAACTCGGTGGGCAGCGCAATGGCTTCGTCAAAGCTGTTGGTGTGCAGGCTTTGCGTGCCGCCAAACACGGCGGCCATGGCCTCGATGGTGGTGCGCACCACGTTGTTGTAGGGGTCCTGCTCGGTGAGGCTCCAGCCCGAGGTCTGGCAGTGCGTGCGCAGCATGAGGCTCTTGGGGTTCTTGGCGCCCGTGGCTTTCATGATGCGGCACCACAGCAGGCGGGCGGCGCGCATCTTGGCCACTTCGAGATAGAAGTTCATGCCAATCGCCCAGAAGAAACTCAGGCGCCCGGCGAACTCGTCCACGTCCATGCCCTTGTCGATGGCGGTCTTCACATATTCCTTGCCGTCGGCCAGGGTGAAGGCCAGCTCCAGCGCCTGGTTGGCCCCGGCTTCCTGCATGTGGTAGCCGCTGATCGAGATCGAGTTGAACTTCGGCATGTTCTTGGCCGTGTACTCGATGATGTCGCCAATGATCTTCATCGACGGCTTGGGCGGGTAGATGTAGGTGTTGCGCACCATGAACTCTTTCAGAATGTCGTTCTGAATGGTTCCGCTGAGCTTTTCTTGCGAGACGCCCTGCTCTTCCGCCGCCACCACATAGCCCGCCAGAACGGGCAGCACGGCGCCGTTCATGGTCATCGATACGCTGACCTTATCGAGCGGGATCTGGTCGAACAGGATCTTCATGTCCTCGACCGAGTCGATCGCCACCCCGGCCTTGCCCACGTCGCCCGTCACGCGGGGGTGGTCGCTGTCGTAACCCCGGTGGGTGGCCAGGTCGAAGGCTACAGACACGCCCTGCCCGCCCGCAGCCAGTGCCTTGCGGTAGAAGGCGTTGGATTCTTCAGCTGTCGAAAAACCTGCGTACTGGCGAATCGTCCAGGGCCGCACGGCATACATGGTGGCCTGGGGGCCGCGCAGGTAGGGTTCAAAACCCGGCAGCGTGTTGGCGTACGGCAGGCTGGCCGTGTCTTCGGCGGTGTACAGCGGCTTGACGGTGATGCCATCGGGCGTGACCCAGTTGAGGGCATTGACATCGCCACCCGGCGCCGACTTGGCTGCGGCCTTGGCCCAGGCTTCCAGCGAAGACGCGGCGAATTCGGGGGCGGTTTTGGGGGCGTTGTCACTCATGGCAAGGGCTTCTCCGAAGATGGCGGTGTGTGGGCGCAGAACGGCGCTCGGGCTAATCCCGATGTGGCGGCGAGTTTACATCATTCATAATTATTGATTCAAAATATTCTTCGCAGCTTACAATCCGACCCATGTCTGCCCTTACCCTCACTCCCCGCGCGCTGTATGAAGAGGTGGCCGAGCAATTGCGCCAGCGCATCTTCCGCCGCGAGCTGGAGCCAGGCAGCTGGATCGACGAACTCAAGATTGCCGAGGAATTCGGCATCAGCCGCACCCCCTTGCGCGAGGCTTTGAAGGTGCTGGCCGCAGAGGGCCTGGTCACGATGAAGGTGCGCCGTGGCGCCTATGTGACGGAGATGAGCGAAAAAGACCTCCGCGACGTGTACCACCTGCTCAGCCTGCTGGAGAGCGACGCCGCTGGCGTGGTGGCCACCACGGCCACACCAGAACAGCTGAAAGAATTGCAGGATCTGCACGCCGAGCTGGAAGCGGCAGCCGCCGACCGCGAGAAGTTCTTTGCCATCAACGAGCGCTTTCACATGCTGCTGCTGGAGCTGGCCGACAACCGCTGGCGCAGCCAGATGGTGGCCGACCTGCGCAAGGTGATGAAGCTCAACCGCCACAACTCCTTGTTCAAACAAGGGCGCATTGAAGATTCCTTGAGCGAACACCGCGCGATCCTGGCCGCGATGGTGGCGCGTGACGCCAAAGCCACGGCCAAAGCCATGCAGGCGCACTTTGCGCAAGGGCTGGAAGCGGCAACCTGAAAAGGTCCAACCCGCACGCGTCAGAACGTGTTTACGGTCTCAGCCAGGCCGTGCCAAGCCGCACCGGTGCGACCACGATCATTCCGCAAACAGGAACGCACCATTTGCAACACATGGGGTGATCGCTCGCAGCCCGGTCACGGCTTCGCTCGTTATCATCCTTCGGGTTTCCACCGAGGCCGTGGCGCCGCTCGCCACCGCAGCCTCTACCGCCGAGTTTGATGACTTCTACCCCCGCCGATATCGCCAGCGTTCAAACGCTGCCCCAGCTCCTGGCCTACCGCGCCGCGCGTACCCCCCATGCCGAGGCCTACCGGGCTTTTGATCCCGCCCGCCAGGCGTGGGCCAGCCTGACCTGGGCACAAACCGCAGAGCGCGTGAGCACGTGGGCCCAGGCCCTGGCCGCCATGCAGTTGCCCCGGGCAGCCCGCGTGGCCATCTTGCTGCCCAACGGCCTCAATGCCATGTGCGCCGACCAGGCCACGCTGGCCACTGGTGGCGTGCCCGTGCCGCTGCACGCCATCGACAACCCCGGAAGCATCGCCTACATCCTGGCGGACTGCGAGGCATCAATGCTGATCGTTAGCCAGGCCGACCAGTGGGAAAAGATCCGCACCGTGGGCACGCCGTTCCCGGCCCTGCGCGCCGTGGTCGCCACTGACGCCGACGAAGCCGCTATGGTGACGCTTGCGACTGGCGACGATGGCCCTGTGGTCGGTACGCTGGCGCAGTGGCTCTCCGGCGCGGAGCATGCGGCCGCGCTGCGTACCTGGGCGCCACCGGGTGAGGATGACCTGGCCGCCATCGTCTACACCTCAGGCACCACCGGCAAACCCAAAGGCGTGATGTTGACCCACCGCAACGTGGTCAGCGATGTGAAGGCGGTGCTCGAGCGCATTGCACCCACGGTGGACGACGTGTTCCTGTCTTTCCTGCCGCTGTCGCACACGTTTGAGCGCACGGGCGGCTATTACCTTCCGATTGCAGCGGGCAGTTGCGTGGCCTATGCGCGCTCGGTGGCCCAGTTGGCCGAAGACCTGAAAACCATACGCCCCACGGTGCTGGTGTCGGTGCCGCGCATTTACGAGCGCATCCACGCCAAGCTGCTCGAAAAACTCTCGCCCACGCCCTGGAAGATGCAGCTGTACGAAGCCGCGCAGAACAAGGGCTGGGCCCGGTTTTGTGCAGCCCAGGGGCTGGCTGCCCCCACGCCAGACGCCAGCAGCCAGGCCGCAGGCTGGATGGCCGCCCTGCCCTGGCCCGTGCTGCAGGCCCTGGTGGCCAAGCCTTTGCTGGCCCAGTTTGGCGGCCGTGTACGCGTGGCGGTGAGTGGCGGCGCGCCGCTGTCGCCCACCATTGCGAAGTGTTTTCTGGGCCTGGGGCTGCCGCTGATCCAGGGCTACGGCATGACCGAGACGGCACCGGTGGTGTCGGTCAACGCACTGGACGACAACGACCCCGCCTGCGTGGGCAAGGCCCTGCCCGGCGTGGAGGTGCGCATCGGCGACAACCACGAGCTGCAGGTGCGCGGCCCCATCGTGATGAAGGGCTACTGGAAGCGCCCCGAAGACACCACGCGCATCCTGGGCACCGACGGCTGGCTGGGCACCGGCGACCAGGCCGACATCCTGAACGGCCGCATCTACATCAAAGGCCGCATCAAGGAAATCATCGTCACATCCACTGGCGAAAAGATCCCGCCGGGCGACCTGGAACTGGCCCTGCTGGCCGACCCGCTGCTGGAGCAGGCCTTTGTGGTGGGCGAAAACCGCCCCTTCATCGCCTGTGTGGCCGTGCTGAACCCGGGCGAGTGGCAGCGGCTCGCCGCTGACCTGGGCCTGAACCCCCAGGCGGCTGACAGCCTGAACCACCCCAGCGTGCACCGCGCCGTGCTGGCCCGCATCGAGAAGAACACCGCCAGTTTTGCCCGCTACGCAGTGCCCCGCGCTGTGCACCTGACGCTGGAGCCCTGGACGATTGAAAACACCTTCATGACGCCTACGCTCAAGCTCAAGCGCAACAATCTGATGGCGTTTTTTGCACAGGCGATTGAGGGGATGTATCAGAAGCCTGGGGGGCGGTGAGTCACAAGGTCAGCACGCCTTCTTCGGCGTACGCCGCGCCGAAGCGGTTCGCCAGAAAGTCTTCCAGCCCCACCGCCTCCTGCCCCACAAACCCTCGCTGCGGCAACTGGCCCTGCGCCACCAGGTCCAGCGCCGTGCAGATGCCCGCTGCCGTGGTGAGCTGAATGGCGCTCAGCGTGTGCCCCGCCATCTGGGTGCCCACGATGCGGGCGGAGTACGAGTCCTGCACCAGCCGCCCGCCCTTCAGGCCCGATGCGGTGGCAAACACCACGATCACATCCTGGTCGGTGGTCGGAATGGCCGTCTCCAGAATGTCCTTGAGCAGATCGCGCCGGTCGCGCAGGCGCAGGTCGTTGAGCAGCAGCTTGAGGATGGCGTTGTGGCCGGGGTAGCGGATGGACTGGTAGTCCACCTGCCGGGCCTTGCCTGCCAGCGTTTCGGTCAGCGTGCCCAGCCCACCCGAGGTGTTGAAGGCCTCGTACTCCACGCCGTCCAGCGCAAAGGTTTCCAGCCCCTCCAGCGCGGGCACCGTGGTGCGCACGCCGTCCACAATGGCTTCGCAGGGGTTGCAATACTCGTTGATGAGGCCCTCGGTGCTCCAGGTCAGGTTGTAGCGCAGGGCGCCCTGCGGGTAGCGGGGCAGCGCACCCACGCGCATGCGCAGCGTGTGCAGGGTGTCAAAACGCCGGGCCAGGTCGTTGCCCACGATGCCGATGAACCCAGGGGCCAGCCCACATTGGGGCATGAGCACGCTACGGGCATTGGCGGCCAGGGCGCGAATGGCCTGGGTGCTGGCCACGTCTTCGGTCAGGTCAAAGTAATGCACGCCTGCGCTGGCGCACAACGTGGCCACGGGCACGGCGCGGTGGAAGGGCAATGCGTTCAGCACGGCAAAGCGACGGTCGATGGCGGCCTGCAGGCTTGCGTCGTCTGTGACCAACCGGGTGGAGATGCCCAAAGCCGCCACCTCGGCCAAGCGGGCCGGATCACGGTCCGCCACCAGGATGTCGTAGTCGCCCGACTGCTGCAGCAAGAGCGCCATCGCAAAGCCGATGTGACCCGCCCCCAGGATGGTGATGGCGCGGCGGGCGGTGGAGTTCGAGATAGTGGCAAAGGTGGTCATGGCAGCGCTCCCGGTAGTGCTCGCCGCATGCAGCGGCGAGGTGTTGTGAATGCCTTGATGCTAGGCAACAGCACTGTCAATGTGTAGCTTCAAAAACGTCGAAACCAGCTCTTTGTTTTGCCATAACGACGAATATGATGGGCGTTATGACTTTCTGGACGGAGCCCTCATGACCCAAGCCCTGGACGACACCGACCGGCAACTGCTCAGACTGTTGCAGGCCAATGCGCGCGAGGGCACGGCCACGCTGGCGCGCAAGCTAGGCTTGGCCCGCACCACCGTGGTGGCGCGCATCGCGCGGCTGGAGCGCTCGGGCGTGGTGGTGGGCTACGGGGTGCGGCTGGGTACGCGGCTTGACGCCACCACCGTGCGGGCCTGGTGCAGCATCAGCGTGCTGCCCAAGACAGCGCCCGCTGTGCTGCGCGCGCTGGAGGCCATGGCCGAGGTCGAAGAGGTATCGGCCGTGAGCGGGCCGTTTGACTACCTGGTGTTCTTGCGATGCACCAGCCACGAGCAGCTCGACACCCTGCTCGACAAGGTGGGCCAACTGGACGGCGTGCACCAGACGCAGACCAGTATCGTGCTCAGCCGCAAGATCGACCGCCGCAGCGTGGGTTCATAGCAGGCAACTGGAGTGATGCTATACATTCAGTAGCTGTTAGCGCTTTACAGTCAAGCGATTCAAGGCTTTTTGATCAGAAAAGCAGCCTTCAGGGCATTGAGGCAGCCGCCATCAACACCGGGTACCAATGCAAAAGGGCTTCCTTGTGGAAGCCCTTTTTTGAAATTGGCAGATGCTGCGAGGCACCCGCCAGAGAATGCTCCTGATTACAGAGGAGTCTTCTTGCCGTCCTTGTACACGTACAGCGTGATGGCAGGGTTCTTCATTTCGCCGTTGGGTTCAAAAGCGATGGTGGACGTGACGCCCTTGAAGTTGGACTTGGCCAGCTCGTTGACATACACCTTGGGGTCCACGGAATTGGCACGCTTCATGGCGTCGACCAGCAGGAACGTGGCGTCGTAGGTGTAGGGGCTGTAGACCTGGAACTGGCCTGGGTACTTGGCATCGTACTTGGCCTTCCAGGCCGTACCGCCAGGCATCTTGGCCAGCGAAGAACCGCCTTCAGCGCAGATCACGTTGCCCAGGGTCTTGGCACCGGCTGCCAGCTTGGCGATTTCAGACGTGCAGACGCCGTCACCACCGAAGTACTTGACGTTGCCCATGCCCAGCTGTTCCATCTGGCGCAGCATGGGGCCGGCTTGAGGGTCCATGCCGCCGAAGAACACGGCATCAGGATTCTTGGACTTGATGGCGGTCAGGATGGCCATGAAGTCGGTTGCCTTGTCGGTGGTGAACTGCTCGTCAACCACCTTCATGCCCTTGGCAGCAGCCGTTTTCTTGAACACGTCTGCCACACCTTGGCCGTAAGCAGTACGGTCGTCGATGATGGCCACGGTCTTGAGCTTCAGCGTATCCACGGCATAGAACGCCAGACCAGCGCCCAGTGCGTTGTCGTTGGCGATGATGCGGAAGGTGGTCTTGTAGCCGGGCTTGGTCAGGTTGGGGTTCGTTGCCGCGCCCGTCACCATCGGAATACCGCAGTCGTTGTAGACCTTGGAAGCTGGGATCGTGGTACCGGAGTTGAGGTGACCCACAACGCCCGCGACCTTGGAGTCGCACAGCTTTTGCGCAGCGGCCGTGCCTTGCTTCGGATCCGCAGCATCATCTTCAGCCTGAAGTTCAAACTTGATCTTCTTGCCACCGATGGTGATGCCTTGAGCGTTCAGCTCTTCAATGGCCATGCGGGCGCCATTTTCGTTGTCCTTGCCGTAGTGGGCTTGGGCGCCGGAAACCGGAGCCACGTGGCCGATCTTGACCACCTGCTCTTGTGCAGAGGCCACACCAGCAGCAGCCGCGATAGCAGCAACCACGGTCAGTTTCAACTTCAATTGCATATCAATCTCCAGTAAAGATAAACGCTGAGAATATTCTTGTGTCTCAACGCAGGCGAACATATCGCAATTTACGGGCCAGATCATTAGGGAACACGATTAAATGCGAGGGAAACCACAGGGGAATACCCTGTCATCCCTTTGTGGCTGTGGGTGCGCCACTCGCAAGCTCGTCGGCGACCGCTTCATAGACGGCGTGCCGCACGACAGATTCAATCTCCTCGCGCAGGCGCGGAAGCACGGATCGGGTCTGCTCCTGCACCACCGTGGCGATTGCCTCGCGCAGGCGTTGATCAAGGACAACATCCACCCGCTGCATGACACGGTGCACCATGTATTCCTCCATGCCTTCCGGCAGCGGGCGGGTCAACATGGGGCGGGCGGGTGCTCTTGCCGGAGCTGGTGCGGGTGCTGCCATCGGTGCCACCGGCTTGGGCGGGGGCATCGCCACGGCGGGCTGTGTCCGTGGGCTGGTTGAGCTGAATGCCGGCGGAGCCATGGGGCGGGCAGCAGGCAAGGGTGAAGGGCTCGGGGGGCGTACCGCCGGTTGCCCTGCTGAAACAGGTGCAGCCGCTGGCCTTGCACCCGTTGCTGCCGCTGGCGACATGACCGTGGTGCGCGTTGGTGCAGCGGCCGGCACCGGTGAGCGCCCGGACTCCGGCATCTGCACCACTTCGGTGAGTGTGGGCACAAAGCGCGGGGGAGTTTTGGGAGGAGGCAGAGCCATCAGCCAGCTTTCAATACAAGATCATGGCGGGTGATGGCGTAGCCGCGCGAGGCGTAGTGGCGCCAGCGCGCCCGCGCCTGTCCCCGGTCGATTTCATCGTGTGCGCTCACCACCTCCACCAGCCGGCCAAACTGGCCAAATCCTTCCAGCACGTCCGCGTGCAGGTTCAGCAGCACATCGTGGTGCGGCACAGAGCGGATATCCGTCGCAAGAAGCACAGGCGATGCAAGAACCAGATCTTCATCCGCATCGGCCATGCAATGGGCTACGAAGTCCTGGGGTGCCAGATTCCAAAGCTGGCGGTCCAGCAAGGCCAGCGTGTCCGTTGGTGCAGCAATCACAAGGCGCGCCCCGCTGCGCGTCACCTTGCGGGCAAAGCGGCAGGCGTAGGCCAGCTTGTCCGGTGCGTTGAAGTGAAACGCAACTTCGGTCATGGCGAATCAGGGCGCCTTGGCACGCGGTGCGCGTTTCGCCGTAGCAGGCTTGCGCGCGGGCTGGGCCACCTGGGCCTGCCCCAGCAGGTAGTGGATCAGCAGTCCGACCGGCCGCCCGGTGGCCCCTTTGGATGCCCCGCCCTTCCAGGCCGTGCCAGCAATATCCAGGTGCGCCCATGGCATCTCGCCCACGTACTTCTGCAGGAATTTGGCGGCGGTGATGGAGCCCCCGGCGCGGCCGGCCACATTGCCCATGTCTGCAAAGTTGCTCTTGAGCCCTTCGGCGTAGTCGTCGTCCAGGGGCATGCGCCAGCAGGGATCCTGCGCCACCTCCCCTGCGGCGTGCAGCGCCGACGCCAGCGCATCGTTGTTGGAGAACATGCCGCTGCGCACGCCCCCCAAAGCGATGACGCAGGCGCCAGTCAGCGTCGCAACGTCCACCACCGCAGCGGGCTTGAAGCGGGCCGCGTACGTCAGCGCATCGCACAGTACCAGCCGCCCTTCGGCATCCGTGTTGAGGACTTCAATGGTCTGCCCGCTCATGCTCGTGACCACATCGCCGGGTTTCACTGCGCGGCCGTCAGGCATGTTCTCGCAGGCGGGAATCAGCCCCACCACGTTGATGGGTGGCTGAAGCTCGCCCAGCGCACGGAACGCGCCCAGAACGCTGGCAGCGCCACACATGTCGAACTTCATTTCGTCCATTTCGGGGGCCGGCTTGATCGAGATGCCCCCCGTGTCGAAAGTGATGCCCTTGCCCACCAGCACCACGGGCGGCTGGTCTTTGGCCGCGCCGTTGTATCGCAGTTCGATGAACCGCAAAGGCTCCTCAGAGCCCCGGGCCACCGCCAGAAAGGCCCCCATGCCCAGCCGCGCCACCTCCGCCGGGCCGTGCACCTTGCACTGGATGCGCGGCAGCTTCGCCAGCGTCCTGGCAGCATCTGCCAGCAGGCTGGGGGTGGCATGGTTGGCGGGCCGATTTCCCCATTCCCGCGCGAACTCGATTCCGGCAACCAGCGCGACACCGGCGTCGAAATCCTCACGTGCGGCCGGCGCGTCCTGCACACCGACCACACAGCGGTTCAGGCTGCGGGCCTCGGCCTTGCTCTTGGTGGTGACGTACACATAGCTGGCTTCTGCCACCGCCTGCACGCAGGCACTGACAGCACCGGCCGACGCCTTGCCGGCAAAACACAGAACCAGGCGCTTGGTCTGGGCTGCCTTGATGGCGCTGCCCACGGCCTGCACTGCCTGGCGCGTGGCGCGCGCGGAACCATCGCCGTGCCCCACCAGCACGACGCGGCGGGCGGCTACCGCTGGCACCTGATAGAGCTGCAACTGCTTGCCGGCCTTGGTGGAAAGATCACCGTTCTTGATCGCAAGTGCCGCCAATGCCGACAGGGCATCCTTGCCAGGCTTTAATCCATCGGGTAGCAAAACAACCAGCAGGTCGCATTTTTCTGATGCAGCCGCAGCAAGTTCGAGGGTCTTGAGATCAAAGTTCATAATTGGTGTTTTCCTTCGAGCCAATGTTATTCGATTCATCCATCCGCAAGGAGCTGGCGCGCAGCTTCGGCGCGACGCTTGTGGTGCTGGTGACCGTGGTCATGACCATGATGCTCATCCGCACGCTGGGGCAGGCATCCAAGGGCAGCGTGAGCCCTTCGGATGTGATGCTGGTCATGGGCTTCACCGTGCTGGGCCAGCTGCCGACGATCCTTAGCCTGAGCCTCTTCATTGCCGTCGTGGGCACGCTTTCGCGCATGTACCGTGACAGCGAAATGGTCATCTGGTTTGCCAGTGGCCGCGGCCTGATCAGCCTTTTGCGCCCGTTGCTGCGGTTTGCCTGGCCGGTGATGGTGGTGATTGCCGTGCTGTCCCTTCTGGTATGGCCCTGGGCCAACTCCCAGATCCAGGAACTGAAAACGCGCTACGAACAGCGCAGCGACATCGACCGCATCGCTCCCGGCGAGTTTCAGGAATCCTCCAACGGCAGCCGGGTGTTTTTCATCGACAAGGACAGCCCGGACACCCAGGCGGGCAACAACATCTTCATTGCGGCCACCGAAGGCGCGCGCGAATCGGTCACCTCTGCCCGCAGTGCGCGGCTGGAGATCCGCGACGGCGAGCGCATTGCCGTGCTGAGTGATGGCCAGCGACTGGAAACCTCGCGCGATCAACCCGGCGTCAAGATCAGCGAGTTTGCCGAATACGGCACGCGCATCGGGTCTGCGCCGTCCGGCTCGCCGGAAGAGTTTTCAGTGAAGACCCGCGCCACGCACGAACTGCTCAAGAAGCCGACTCCGGCCTACCGCGCCGAGCTCGGCTGGCGCCTGGGGCTGGCACTGGCCGCCATCAACTTTGTGGTGCTGGGCCTGGCGGTGGCCAGCGTAAACCCCCGCGCGGCACGCAGCACCAGCCTGGTGTTTGCCCTCTTTGCATTCATCGTTTACTACAACCTGATGACGCTCGGACAAAGCTGGGTGGGCGCCGGCCGTCTGGGGCTGGCCAGTTTCATGCTGCTGCTGCACGGCGGCATGCTGCTGACGTCGCTGCTGATCCTGGCTGCGCGCCACAACCACTGGTCCGTGCGAAGCATCTGGCAACGCAGGCTCGCCCGGAGCGCAGCATGAAAACCCTTCGACGACTGATCCACCGCGAAGCCCTGTTTGCCGTCGCTTTTGTCACGGTGGGGTTTCTGGCACTGTTCTTTTTCTTTGATCTGGTCGATGAGCTGCGCTCGGTGGGGCGCAGGGGCCCGGAAGGCTACCAGCTCTCCCACGCATTCCTGTTCGTGGTGCTGAGCATACCCAGCCATCTGTACGAGCTGCTGCCCATCACGGTCCTGATCGGCACCATCTTCGTAATGGCACGCCTTGCGCAGAGTTCTGAGTTCACCATCATGCGCACGAGCGGGATGGGCCCCTGGCAGGCCTTGCGCACCTTGCTGGCGCTGGGCGGCTTTTTTGTGCTGCTGACCTTTGCCATCGGAGACTACATTGCCCCCGCCACCGACCGCGCCGCCCAGCTGGTCAAGGCGAAATACCTGGGCAGGCTGACCACGGGAGCCACGGGCGCCTGGCTGAAGGAGCGCCAGGAGGACCGCTCGTATGCCGTTAACGTACGCGCGCTCACGCCCAATGGGGGCATGCAGGATGTGCGCATCTTCGAGTTCGACGCCCAGGGCCGGCTGGCCTCGCAGACCCGTGCCGCTTCGGGCCAGTTCGCAGCAGATGGCGCATGGACCCTTGACAACGTGCAAACCAGCCGCTTTGAGCAGCGCGATGCGGACCAGGCGCATGTGGAGCACCTGCAGATTCCTTCGCTGCAATGGCCCACCCGGATCAGCGCCGACATGGTGGCCGCCTCGCTGCTCAAGCCCGATCGCATGGCCACCATCGACCTGTTCCAGTACATCCGGCACCTCGATGCCAATGGCCAGTCGGCCCAGCGCTATGAGATCGAGTTCTGGCGCAAAGTGTTTTATCCGCTCTCCTGCCTGGTGATGGTGGTGCTGGCGCTGCCCTTTGCCTACCTGCACTTCCGCTCGGGGGGCATCGCGGGCTACGTGTTTGGCGGGGTCATGGCGGGTATCAGCTTCTTCCTGCTGAACAACGTTTTCGGTTACGCGGGCAATCTTCAGAACTGGTCGCCGTGGCTCACCGCCGCAGCGCCCGGGCTCATTTACTCGGCGCTCTCGCTGGCCGCCTTTGGGTGGCTGGTGCTTCGCCGGTAGTTTTTTAGTCTTTTAGGCCTCTAACGCTTATGCAGCAAGCGCAAGCAGCTATCATTTTGTTTGCCCACGGTTCACGTGATGTACTTTGGCGCGTGCCGCTGGAGGCGGTAGCGGCGCGCATCGCTGCGCAGCAGCCCGACCGGCTTGTGGTGTGTGCCTATCTGGAGCTGTGCACCCCATCGCTGGCCGATGCCTGCCGCCAACTCGCGGCCCAGGGCGCAACGCAGATCACCGTAGTTCCCATGTTCCTGGGCACCGGCAAGCATGCCCGGGAAGACCTCCCCCTGCTGGTGCAGGATTTGCGCAACACCCACCCGGCTATTGAATTTCATGTGCAGGCTGCCATTGGCGAAGACCCGCGCATGACGGCATTGATGGCCGAAATTGCTTGCGAGGCCCCACCCAACTGACGTGGAGTTTTCATCGAATCGCTTAGACGGTTGCAGCATAATGATGCAACCCTTTAGGCGATATCAGATATGAACCTGCACCAATTCCGCTTCGTTCAAGAGGCGGCGCGCCGCAACCTCAACCTGACCGAGGCCGCCAAGGCCCTGCATACCTCGCAGCCCGGGGTCTCCAAAGCCATCATCGAGCTGGAAGAAGAATTGGGCGTGGACATCTTTGCCCGCCACGGCAAACGCCTCAAGCGCATCACCGAGCCCGGCCAGCACGTGCTCAAAAGCATTGAAGTCATCATGCGCGAGGTGGGTAACCTGAAGCGCATTGGCGAGCAGTTCAGCGCGCAGGACAGCGGCACCTTGAGCATCGCCACCACCCACACCCAGGCCCGCTATGTGCTGCCGGTGCCTGTGGCCCGGCTGCGCGAGGCCTATCCCAAGGTCAACATCAGCCTGCACCAGGCCACCCCGCACGAGGTGGCGCGCATGGTGATCGACGAAGTGGCCGAGATCGGCATGGCCACCGAATCGCTGGCCGACTACCCCGACCTCGTCACCCTGCCCTGCTACGAATGGCAGCACGTGCTGGTCGTGCCCAACGACCACCCGCTGGCGCAAAAGGAACGCATCGGCCTGGACGACCTGGCCCACGAATCCCTCATCACCTACCACCCCTCCTTCACCGGCCGGGGCAAGATCGACCACGCCTTTGCGGCGCGCAAGCTCACGCCCCGCATCGTGCTCGAAGCCATCGACTCCGACGTGATCAAGACTTACGTGCGCCTGGGTCTGGGCATCGGCGTCGTGGCCGAGATGGCCATGCGCGACGACCCGGTGGGCGACCTGGCCGTGCGCCCGGTGGGGCACCTTTTTGGCCAAAGCGTGGCCCGTGTGGCTTTCAAACGCAGCGCTTACCTGCGCAATTTTGTCTACAAGTTTGCCGAACTGCTCAGCGACCGCCTGAGCCGCGACCTTATCGCCCGCGCGATGACGGGCCACGTCAACGATTACGAGCTGTGATTGCGTCGTGATCCACCTGCCCCTGAAACACCTTTGATTTTTACGTTGTTTGCGCCATGACCCCAGCCAGTGCTACCGCCCGTACCCCGTCTTTCCCCAGCAAGCTGCCCCACGTCGGCACCACCATCTTCACGGTGATGTCGGCCCTGGCCACCGAACACAAGGCCGTCAACCTGGGCCAGGGCTTTCCAGACTTTGAATGCGCCCCCGAGCTGGTGAACGCCGTCACCGCTGCCATGCAGGCCGGGCACAACCAGTACCCGCCCATGCCCGGCATCCCCGCGCTGCGCGAGGCCGTAGCCCGCAAGATCGAGGCGCTGCACGGCCGCGCCTACAACCCCAACACCGAAATCACCATCACCGCTGGCGCCACGCAGGCCATCATCACCGCCATCCTGGCCATCGTGCATGCTGGCGACGAGGTGATCGTGCTCGACCCCTGCTACGACAGCTATGTGCCCAACATCGAGCTGGCCGGTGGCAAGGCGGTGCGCGTGCCGCTCACACCCGGCACCTTCCGGCCCGACTTCGCCAGGATCAGCGCGGCCATCACGCCGCGCACCCGCGCCATCCTCATCAACAGCCCGCACAACCCCAGCGCCACCATCTGGACGGCCGAGGAAATGCGCCAGCTCGAAGACCTGCTCGCCCCCACCGACATCCTGCTCATCAGCGACGAGGTGTACGAGCACATGGTGTTCGACGGCGCCGAGCACCAGAGCGCAGCGCGCTTTGCAGGCCTGGCCGCCCGCGCGTTCATCGTGTCAAGCTTTGGCAAGACCTTCCACGTCACGGGCTGGAAAGTCGGCACTGTGGCGGCCCCCGCCGCCCTGACGGCCGAGTTCCGCAAGGTGCACCAGTTCAACGTGTTCACCGTCAACACGCCCATGCAGCATGGCCTTGCTGCCTACCTGAAAGACCCCACGCCCTACCTGCAACTGCCCGCGTTCTACCAGGCCAAGCGTGACCTGTTCCGCCAAGGTTTGGAGGGCTCGCGCTTCAAGCTGCTGCCCAGTACCGGCAGCTACTTCCAGTGCGTGGACATCTCGGCCATCAGCGATTTGAACGAAGCCGATTTCTGCCAATGGCTAACGCGCGAAGTGGGCGTGGCGGCGATTCCGCTGTCGGCGTTCTATGGCGACGGGTTTGACCAGCGGGTGGTGCGGTTCTGCTTTGCCAAGAAGGACGAAACGCTGCGTGCAGCGCTGGAGCGGCTGCGCAAGCTCTGATCTGCAGGGCCTATTGAGGCCCTACCTCGTCTGCCGCGCCAGCCACACCCCCGCCACTGCCAACGCCATCCCCACCAGCGCCCAGCCGCTGAGCGTCTCGGGGTGATCTCACTTTCCGTGCAGAAAACCCGGTTAAGAGCTACGGGTTAACCCGCAATTTTTTATTGTCTGGAATTATCAGTAGCGAATACGTAGACTGCAGCAGGCTTGCGACCACGCCAGCCACGGGAGGACCAGCTTGTCTAGCTACTACCTACGTTTCGTTGGCGCCGATACCCTGCCAAAATCGCTATCTAAGCGGGAAGTCGAAGAGTGCTTTGGGCTGAGCATTGAAGACATCCAGGAGCTGCGCCCGCCCCGGTTCAGAGGGACTGCACGCCTTGGCGCTGCAGTCCAACTGGTCATGCTGCGCGCCACCGGGCGGCACCCCGATGCCTTTTCAGGCCTCCCCTCCGTTTTGCTGCGGTACCTGACCTCAGCGCTTGGTATGCATGCGACGGATATCGCTTCGGTGACCTCGCTGTACAAGGACAAGGACACGCGATACGAGCACCAGCTCTGGGCTCGGGAACGTGTCGGCTTCGCGGTAGTAGATGACACCACCAAACCGCTCCTGGCAGATGCTTTGGGGGAGCTTTCCGCCTCAGCGGTATCAGTCGATGACCTGATCCAACAGTCAGAACACTGGCTTTTTGATCGACGGATCGTCCTGCCTGGTGACCGGACACTGCGCGACATGGCGCGCATGGCCTTTGCTGAACAGGAGAATGCAGCAATCGCAGCGGTCCGCACCTGCGCGCCACCCAAACAGGTTCAGGCGGCGCTCTCGCACGCATTCTCAAAGCGATCAGGGCCTGGCGGTCACACAGTGCTGGAGTGGCTGCGCACACCCCCAGGGAAGCACGGGCAGATCACGCTGAGCGAGGTCACCAAGAAAATCGAGTGCCTCAAGTCACTGCAAGTTCACAAGTGGAAGCTGTCGGCGATTCCATTGAATCGTCTCAGGGCGTACAGCCAAGAGGTGATCAATCGTCCACCCTCCGCGACGAAATTTCTCTCTGAGGATCAGCGCGATCTGCGCATCGTCTCTTTCCTGCATGTCACCCTCTTGGATCAAACCGATCTCGCCGCAGACATCGGTGCGCGATGTCTCACAGATCTTTATCACAAGGCCTCTGGCAAGGTCCTAAAGAAGCAGGCCGAAAGTGCTGTGGATCTGCGTGCCGAGCGCGTCAAGCTGAAGGACATTCTCTACGACACGCAGTTGACCGATGCTCAGATCGTCGCGGCGATGCGCGACCTGGTACCCAAGAATGGAGAAAACTTTGCTGGCACGCGGGCTCAATTCGTCCGCGAAACACTGGTGAAGGATCAAGCGCCGCGTATGTCTGCCCTGCTCAATGCCCTCGGAGTCCTGGAGATCAAAGGCGACGAAACGGACAAGGCGCTCAAGCAGCTCAAGACGCTGCGCGATTTGTCCAAACGCGGCATCAGCAGCCTTCCCGAGGGGTTTGATGTGTCGGTTGCGGACCCAAGCTGGCACTCGCTGCTGGAAGGCCCTGATCGCAAGGTTGCTCTTGCAGCTCTCAAAGCAAGCGCAGCGACTTCTTTGAAGAAAGCGATCAAGGGCGGAAAGCTGTGGCTGGAACACAGCAGCCGCCATCGCAACCGTGCCGATCAGCTGATACCCGAAACGCAGTGGGCCGAGAAGCACAAGTCGCTGATCCGAGCTTTGAGCTTGACGGACAATCCAGATAAGTTCCTGGAGCGCGTGCTGGGACGGGTCAAAGCGGGCATCGGCCAACTGGTGCAGGCCGTGGAGGACGGGGCCTTGACCATAGACAGCCAGGGGCATATTCACATTGCACCGATTCAGGCGCTTGAAGTCGAACCCCAGGTCACCAAGACACGCGAGAGCATGTTCAACATGATCGGCGATGCCCAGTTTGGCAACATGCTGGTCGAGATCGACGCAAAAAGCGGCTTTAGCCAGGCTCTGCTAGGCCGCAGAGCCAAAGACATGGCTGAACTGAAGGCCGTCTACGGCGCCCTATACACACACGGAACAGAGAACACTGCCAAAGGTGTATGCGCGATGATCCCAGGCCTGCAGGTGTCTCAGGTCACTATGGCCATGCGTGCAACGGAGGCCAGCGGCCGTTTGCGGGAGGCCAACTCACGGGTCATTGAGTTCCAGCAAAGCATGCCTATTGCCAAACTCTGGGGCCAGGGCGACAAAGCATCCTCTGATTCGATGACGCTCGATACGTCACGGTACCTGCACTCGGCGCGTATGGAATACCGCCGCAAGCAGCATGGTGTTGGCATCTATGTGCACATGCTTGATACCTGGGCACTGTTTCATGACCAGCCTATCGTGATCAATGACCGGCAAGCAGCGCCAGCGGTGGACGGTGTCGAAGCGCACAACTGTTCCCGCCGCGAGGACCAGATCCGACTATCCCTGCTTGCTGTGGACACCCATGGCTACACCAACGCAGCGATGGCCATCGCCAAGTTGCTGGGCTTCGATCTGTGCGTCCGTTTGCGCCAATTGTCGGAACGTAAGATGTTCTTGGCCAGGGGGGACACTGTGCCGGAAGCTTTGGAGCGCCTAACCGTTGGGAAGGTCTCGCTTGGGAAGATTCGAGCCGGATGGATGGACCTACTGCACCTGGTTGCCTCTATCCGGCAAGGGCGCTTGACAGCTGGAGAAGCTATCGCCCGCCTTGGCAGCGCGGCGCGGGGCGATCCCGTGCACGCTGCCGCAGACGAATTGGGCAAGTTGCTGCGTACGATCTTTTTGTGTGACTATTTCACCATTCCCGAGTTTCGCCGCGAGATGCATGCCTTGCTCAACAGGGGCGAATCTGTACACCAGCTGCAGCGCGCTGTGTACCACGGACGTGTAGGAGTCTCACGCGGGCGCAGGGCTGATGAGCTGCGGGCTATCTCAACAGCGCACACCCTGCTGACCAACGTCGTGATCAGCTGGAACACCATGAAGATGCAAGATGTCGTGGATCGCTGGAAGGTGGCCAAACACCCCATAGATGAAAGCTGGCTGCGCCGCATCGGACCCGTGCACTTCGAGCACGTGAATTTTCGGGGGACGATTGCGTTCGACATGGATCCTTACATCGATGCGCTCATTGAGCGCCCAGCCAAGCAGCGTGTGGCACGTTTGCAGTGAATCGGTAATTTGAGCCACTACCGAGCGAACCAGCCGGAGTCAAGACCAGTGTCGAAGTCCTTGCGCCCCCCCACCGTGAGCCCTCGCCCGTGCTCCAAGACGCACTCCTGGACGCGCGCAAGTTTTCAAATGTCAGCTCTTTTTGCGTGCGATTTACCGGGTTAGCAGCTTGCAAACATCAATAAAATCAACAACTTAGAGTTTTGCTTAAAAAATAGGCGCCTCTTTTTGCGTGCGATTTACCGGGTTAGCAGATCCGGGAAAAATCAGCTGCCCCAACCCCATCCTTCGGATTGCTGCCGCTCCATATGTGGCCGCACAGAACCTCCTGAGCACGACGGGCTCACCAGCGAGCACAACATCTTTCAGAGATCTTGTGACAAGGCTTCCACCAGTCGTTTTTGAATCTGTACATCTGCTGTTGTTGCGTCTGCTCTCGGGCTTACCGCCCATTGAGAGCACTGAACGGCCATTTTCCTCGCTTCAGATGTTGCCAAGCATGAAAGTCGGAAGACTGTCCCAATGATTTTTCTGCTCTTCTCGGCGTAAACACGTTGCCAGAGGCCTGAATGCTTGTTGGCGAAATCTTGCAGCAAACGCGCCAGCGTCCTGGTTAACTCCGCATCATCTTTGGCAACCAAAAGGTCTCCTTTTGGATTGAGTATTTTTGACACATCCATCGCAACGATGCCCCGGTGGCCGGATCCAATCTCTGTCTTGAAAGTCTCCTGAAGTTGTGAACAGGCCTTGCGCAGATTGCCCTCCAGCGCCTGCTCACTGGTCACCCGTTTGCATTCAACCCAAATTTTCCGTCCCTCGATCTTGATTCCAGTGTCGCTGCGAGCATTCAAGATCGCCTCCACGCTCCGAGCTGGGCGATGAGCCATGGCGGCTACGCTTGCTTCGAAAAGGAAATTACGTGCGGCCGTGGATTTTTGGGTCTCGCTGACTATATTGACTGGGCCGTTGACGGCCTTCTTTAGCTTTTCGATTACTGAGGTCAGTTCGAGCGGAGAAACGTCTTGCAAGGCCTTGTGAATTCTTGTGAACTCTACGATTTCAAGCAATGAACTTACGAAATCCGGAAATGCTTGGTTCGCCTCCTCAATGGAGGCAGTGAGGTACGCATCCTTCCAGTAGCCGATGACTTTTTCATAGTTGGAAGTGCGTCCACTCTGGATACTAATCCCTAGATTGGCCATCCATTTCATAGCATCCAGGTATTCTTGATGAATGTTCGAGAAGGAGTTCGCGGGGATCATTTGTTAAGAAGGTATATTTAACGGTGAATGCCCACTTTATAATCCAAGCTTTTTCCTGCCCACATACCTATTGGGAAGTTGTTCATTGCTGAACATCGAAAAACGTTTGGCTTGTAAAATTATCCGCCATTTCGATACGTAGTCGGAAGTCAACGATCTCCTTTTTCTTCTTCTTACTCAGGATATGCAGTCTCACTGGCGAGTAATAGCTGGTAGTCGGGGGTACTTCGTATTTTTTCCCATAGATGGTGACCAACGATGCGGGCTCTGTCTGCTTGAGGACGGAAAAGCTACCTCTGCGTACAGTTTCCATCAGGTTTTTTTCCTCCTCACCAGTACAGCCGACAGTCATCTCCGGCGGTGCTGTGACTTGTGAGCGCTGGTAGGAAAGCTTGCCCTCAATGATATCGCTGACTCGCGCCAGGGCCCGATAATCACTCGCGGGAATAATCGCAAAAATATCAATCTGTGCACTCTGACGCAGGTATCTAAGCACGTTTCTCGCTCGCCTTACGTAGTGAGCGAATCCAAGCATTTCCTCCATCTCCTCTATATGCTTAGGTGTATGGAAATTCCCCGCTGAAACTTGGTTTCCATCGACTTCCATGGTGAAAGAAATAGGGGCGCACGCGTCAAAAATTGTTTCGAACAAATTGATGAGTGTGTCCAAGTACGGAGGGTTTGCCGCGTCCTTTCCCTGCCACACTTTGAGATTGGTTGTCAGTGTCGAGGCAGACTGAATACCATCCTCACCGATTGGCGTGAAATTTATTTCTACGTCGAGAAGTCCACCGCATCCAGCGCCTGAAAATCTGATTTGCTTACGCCCAGTAGTTATTTTGCCAGTGATAATCTCAAAAATCGGAGGGTTACTCTGGGGCGCCAGTATCTTTAACACCGCTGGACGCGCCGCAGGGATGATTGTTATCGATGCCAAGTTGGCATCCTTATGCAGCACGTCGAAGATTTTTGATCCTTCAAACACGACCCCATCGAGTGGTAGCGTCGCTTCACGGCCCTCGTCAATGGACGCCTGAAGGCCCTTGCGCCAGACATCAGCCGATTCCTGTCCAATCTTGATGGAGAAAGACACGGTCTCTTTCGCGCCCACGGTAATCGTTGTGTTGCCACCCGAGTACGCCGTTGAAACAGTGAACCTTGGATCCACCGCTTCCAATTGATCGACCAAGGCTTTGTGCACGTTGCCTATGGCTTCTGGATAAAACCCAGGCGTTCGGGTGCCCATGGCCATGGCCGCCATGCGATAGATATCCTTTTCATCGGGAAGCCGCTTGCCTTGCTCCATCAGAGCCCTTGCCTCAGCCGATGTTTTCCATGCTTTGAGCGTTTCTGCAGGGTACGAGTCCGGATCTCGGTCGATGATCGTCGAGCAGGTCTGGCATAGCCAGATGATGTTGCCAAAGCCGCGCCGGTCCTCTGCGGTCATTGCAGCGAGATAACGCGGCCCCCCAGGCGATGCCGCATGAATATGCGCGCCGACCCCCACATTGGAGAAGTCAACTTCGCCCACTGGCGCGGAGGTGGTGGCGCGGCAATCGGGATTGGAGCAACGACCTGCCGCCCGCTGGTAAGCCTGATTCTTGGTCGGTTTCGTGAAGTCGTCGCGTGCCATTGGATCGTCGCTAGTTTGTATAGCAGATACTGTGTGGAGCGTTTTCGCCGACTGACGGCCGACGTGCAAGCAATCAATGGCCGTCCATCGGTTTTTTCTTGCGAGCGGAGGGCAAGCCAGGATACGGCCAGTTTTGACTCATAAGCCTTTTGGTTATTAAAGAATCGTCATTTATTCCTTCTTGTATCGACGCGTCACCCTTGACTCGCCAGAGGCCTGCTCACTTGACTTCTGGTGCTTCACCACCACGCTTTTTCGAGAAGATTTCTGCGTCGGTCTGAACTGCTCCACCAGTTCACGCAAGGTGCCAGCTTCGGCCTTGTGCTGTGCAACTGCCTGAAGAGCTTGCTGTAGCTCGGCCGATTGCGCCTGGTGCGCCCTGGTAATTTCGGCCAAGGAGGCGCGAGCACCGGCTGCTTCTGCCGCCAACCTGCTCTGTGCAGCATTGGCTTCGAGTAGTTTGGCGTGACAGTCGCGTTCGGTCTCTGTCAGCTTGCCTCGCAATTGCTCCAATTGCTTTTCCGCCTGGGCACGCGCGGTTCGCTCTCGGTCAATTTCCCGAAGCGCCCGGTGCTCCGCTTCGGTAGATCGCTGGGCGGCTTCATCAATAGCTGCACGTCCTTTTTCCAACTCGGCGCTGAAATGCTGCCTGCTCTTCGATTGCTCCAGCTTCAGCTCATCCACCTGCCTGGACAGCGCCTCACCTCTCGCTGTGCTCGCAGCGTGCGCACGCCGTTCCTGCTCAAGCTCTGCAGCAAGGGCCTGAGCTCGGGTCTCCAGTTCGGTGACTTTGGTCTGTGCGGTCTGTATCTGGGTCTCCAGGACGGCGCTTCGCTGCAGAGCCTCCTTCAGGTCTGCCTGAGCACTCTGGGCTTCTGCGTGTGCCTCGACGCGCAGGACCGCAAGCTCCCCGCGTGCCAACTCCGTTGCCTGGGTCCACAGCACGCTGACCGCCTGGCCTGCGGCCTCTTTAAGCGCCTCCGGTAAGTCGGGGTGATCGATCTCCACCCGGGCCTTGCCGCGCAGATCCTCCCAGAACTTGGCCAGCGCTTCGGCCGGGGCGCTCATGGAGCCCTTGCGCACATGCTGATAGAGCTTGCTGGCTGTGGGCGTGATGCCGTATCGGAAGAACAGCAACGCGCAAACCTCGCGGTACAACGCTTTCGTATCGCTGAAACGCTCCCGCAGGGCTTCAACTTCGGCTTGGATTTCGGATTCTTCGCTCATTCTTAAATAATACAACGTATAACGTATAAATCATTGAATTAATTTTCAATCTCTGGACATAATTACTCTAATGTCCATAGAATTTGGCCCATGAGCAGTTTGACCGTCGCCCCGACAGTTTTGGGTTCCTCGTCGTTTCGTGTGGAATTTGACAGCGAGAATCCATCGTAGTGGAGCCCGGTGGGGCTTGTGGGCAACTCGGCAATCCGAGTTGTCCACAAATCCACCGGGCGGTGCTTTTTGCTGAGGAGGATTGCAAGATGGGTGTTGGCATTGAGGCGCTGTTCACCAGCGCACTGGGTTTGCAGGAGCCGTGGAGCGTTGAGAAAGTGGAACTGGACACCGCACGTCGGCGCATCGACTTCGAGCTCACCTGCAAGGCCAATCGCCTGACGTGCCCCCATTGCCAGGCTGCAGGGCAAGGCGTGCATGACCGGCTCAAGCGCCAATGGCGGCACCTGGACTTCTTTCAGTACGAGGCCTGGCTGCACGCCCAGGTACCGCGCATTGCCTGCACGGCCTGCGGCAAGACGACGCAGATGGAGGTGCCCTGGGCACGCGAAGGCAGCGGCTTTACTGCCTTGTTTGAAGCTCTGGCCTTGTCTCTGTGCCAGACGCTGCCGGTGCGCCAGGCGGCTGCACTGCTGCGCTGTGCGGACAAGGCGCTGTGGCGGCGTATCGAGTACTACGTCAATCAGGCCCGCGCCCTGGACGACATGAGCACGGTGCGCACGGTGGGGATCGACGAGACCAGCCTGCGCAAGGGACAGAACTACATCACCGTGGTGCACGACCTCGATGCCAAGCGACTGTTGTTTGCTTGCGAGGGGCGTGATCACCAAAGCGTGGTGGACTTCGCTGCCGACCTCAAGGCACACGCAGGCGATCCAGCCCAGATCGAACATGTCTGCCAGGACATGAGTGCGGCCTACGCCAAGGGCGTAGCACTGGCCTTGCCCAATGCCCAGATCAGTTACGACCGCTTCCATGTGATTGCCATGGCCAACGAGGCGATGGATGGGGTGCGGCGCCAAGAGATGAGCACCCAGCCCCAGGCGATCAAGGAGGCCTTGGGCGACAACGACCGCAAGCTGCTCAAGAGTTTGGCCTGGGGTATGCGCCGCAATCCCGGGGACTGGAGCGCCAGGCAAACCAGCGCGATGCACTGGCTTCAGCGCTGCACGCTCAAGAGTGCGCGGGCGTGGCGCCTGAAGATGGCACTGCGCGCGGTCTACGCCAGTGCAGCGGCGGGCAACGACAGGGAGCATGCCAGCAAGGAATTGAAGGGCTGGCTGAGCTGGGCGCGGCGCAGCCGCCTGGAGCCGTTCCGCAAACTGGCCAAGACCTTGAGCGAACGATTCGACGCGGTCGTGCGCGGGATGCTGGACAGTCGCAGCAACGCCTATGTGGAGGCCATGAACGGCTTGCTGCAGCAGGCCAAGCGAGCTGCCAGGGGCTTCAGAACCGCCAGCCACTTCATTGCCATCGCGTATTTGCGCATGTCCAGGCTCGAGCATTTGCCGCTCAATCCGCTGCAACCAGCATTGCCGCAGGCTGATGGATGGGTGCATCGGTGTCTTTGAGGTTGTCAAGTTCCACACAAAACGGCATAGAGCCCAGTTTTGGCGCATCTTGAGCCCTTGGACGGCTTGGTGCTACCCGTTCATCTTTCCGGAGAGCGTGGCCGAAATCGGGCCCAGGGCCTGCCCCAGGTCGCGGCCAATGACGACCGCTCTGCAGTTTTGGCTTGGCTGGCGCGCTACAAGGATTCACCGGCCACGCTGGCCAGCTATCGAAAGGAGGCGGAAAGACTGCTGCTTTGGTGCGTACACCAGTATGGAAAGGCCCTGTCCGATCTGACCCACGAGGATTTCCTGGTCTACGAGTCCTTTCTGGAAGATCCCCAACCGGTTGATCGATGGGTCATGCAGGTCGCGCAGAAGGCGCCGAGGTCTTCGCCCCACTGGCGTCCGTTCGCCAAGCCACTGGACCGGCAAAGCCAGCGCCAGGCACTCTCGATCCTCAACAGCCTCTTCAACTGGCTGGTTCAAGCCGGGTATCTGGCGGGCAACCCCTTAGCTCTGCGCCGCCGCAAATCTGTGGCGCGACCGGCCAAGACCAGCAGGTTCCTGCCACACGAGCACTGGGCGCAAGTACGCGCAACGATTGAGTCCCTTCCCACTGGCACGCCTCGCCTCGCTCTCCAAGCGGCCCGATATCGGTGGCTCTTCTCGCTCCTCTACATCGGTGGCCTGCGGATTTCTGAGGTCTGCAACAACTCGATGGGAGATTTTTACTGGCGTCGCGGAGCAGACGGGCATGAACGCTGGTGGCTGGAGATACGAGGAAAAGGGGACAAAACGCGGGCGATTCCGGCGACCGATGAGTTAGTGTCAGAGTTGATGCGTTACAGGAATGCACGCAACTTGGCCCTACTACCACGAGAGGGAGATACGCTCCCACTGCTGTTGCCCCTTATTGGTGGATGTCGCCCCATGGGACGCAGTGGCGTGCACGAATTGATTAAGGACATTTTCCGTAAAACGGCAGCGCGCCTGCGAAACCTAGGCACTGACCACGAGGCAGCAGCGGCCCATGTGGAACAGGCCTCCGCCCACTGGATGCGCCATACGGCAGGCACTCACCAAAGCGACAATATGGACCTCAAGGCCGTGCGCGACAACCTGGGGCACGCAAACATCGCCACCACCAGTATTTATTTGCACACGGAAGATGACACGCGCCATGATCAGACCAGCAACGCACACAAGCTGGGCTGGTCAGTTTGACGGACGAACCTATGGTGCAGCGCCATCCGTAGTACGAGGCGCCTCAAAGAAAAACTTAGTCGAAAATTGGTGCAGGTGTGGAAAAACATGATGCGCAACTCTATCCGCCAAGCGCTGGTGACGTTGCGAATGCCAGGAATGGCTTAGGCGTATGACGATCACTTGAACAACCACGATACGCACTCTCTCACCTGAGATCGATATCGGCGACGCGATTGGCTCCGATGCCACACTGTCGGTTATTTACAGCCAGAGGCGCATGCAATCGAGTCGGTGGCTTGAAGCCATTTTTAGTGATGGGGGCTGGATCCGACTGCAGCTCATTCGTTCTATCCTCGATAGCGTGACACCGACTAAGAAATTCGCCGACCGGGGGTTTACTGATTGCGAGCTTTGGTTATCAACTCAGCCAACTCGGGGCGCACAGGCAAGGGCTCGAACGCGCTCACCGTAGCCCGCCCAGGGTTGCCTATCGGGAGGCGGCCGCTTAGGTGGCCCAGTGGCACCAACGCCAGCCTGAGCAACTGCCCTGCCACCTCTGGCCAATCTCGAGTTCGCACTGCTAAGTTACACATCTCTGCGTGGGTCTGCAGGTGAGATTTGAGGTGCAGTTGCCCCACGACGTGGGCCGCCTCCAGGTAAGGCCAGGCCTGCTCTGCGGAGGATGCAGCTTTCGCGCCCTGAACCAACTTGGCGAACGCGGCGCCGTCAAATCGGCTGTCGCCCGATGACTCAACTGACGTGGGCATGTTGATCTCCTTGCGCTTTGCTTTTACCTAGCTCAACTCGAGCGTGTCGCATCACCGTCCAGCCGCCATGCAACGCCAGCGCCGCCATCAGGCTTGCCACCGCCAGGTCGGGCCAAGCCGATCTGGTGCCGAATACGCCCAGCGCCGCCATAAAGACCGCCACGTTGCCAATTGCATCGTTGCGCGAGCACAGCCACACGCTGCGCATGTTGGCGTCGCCCTCGCGAAAGGCATAAAGCATCCACGCCACAACCACGTTGGCCAGCAGCGCCAGCAACGCAACCATGCCCATGGTCATGGCCTGCGCGCTCCACCGTGCCATACAGACCACACCGCCGCGCCCAACACGTAGAGGCCAAAACCCATCATGCTCACTGCCTTGGCCATAGCGGCGCGAGCGCGCCAGGCCAGCGCCGATGCCAGCACGGCGAGCGAGACGGCATAGTTGAGAGCATCGCCGGCAAAGTCCACCGCGTCGGCTAACAACGATAGAGAGCCCGCCTGAACACCCGCGCCGATCTCAATGAGAAACATAGCGGTATTGACGAGTAGCGCAACCCATAGGATCTTGCGGTACCGGGGTAGATTGACGATGGTCTCTGGCTTGGGGGCATTGTGGTCGCAGCAATGAGCGGACATAGATTTTCTTTTCAATGCTTGTATTGAAAACCCTGGAGCCGCTACAGTGTCAAGACCTACCTTGCAGCGAGCGTTATATGCAGATCAAAGACTTGGCCCTTGCGACGGGCGTGGATATTGAAACCATCCGTTACTACGAAAAGCAGGGGCTGCTGCCCGAACCCCCGCGGCGTGACAACGGCTACCGAAGTTATGAAGCGGAGCACGTGCAGCGCCTATCTTTCATCCGCCACTGCCGTGCCCTGGACATGCCATTAGCAGATGTGAATCGACTGCTGGGTTTTGTGGACAAGCCCGACACGCACTGCGGCGATGTGGACGTTCTTGTGGACGATCAACTGGCTCGCGTACGCGCCAGGCTCAAGAGCATGCGGGCGCTAGAAAAGCAGTTGCTGCAGCTACGCTCACGCTGCTCGGGCAGTGGAGAGGCTCAGCACTGTGGGATTCTTGACGAACTTGTGTCCGCTGCACACGAGGAGTCGTGCGTCTGCCATCCACGCTGACGGTAGTTTTTACGGGGCCGAAGCACATACGCATTTTCTGTTGAGGCTGTTGAGTAGCGGCTGAAGGTTCGTCAGCGACTCCGGCACTTTTACCCCACGGTCTGCCTCCTTCGACTACATCTGGCGATGCCGCGATTTCGGTGTTTTTCGGCATGTCAACCGCATTGCCTGTCGATCCCTTAGTCTCTTGGCCAAGCGTCGGCTGTACTTGATTTTTATGTCCATTGGCGGATGGCGTTTGAGCCAGATACGCCGCAGCCTCCAAAACACAAACACGGAGGTCAACAAGCCGATCCAAATCCAGAACAGTTTGGCAAAAGGCGCGACCTGTGCCGCCTGCATTGACATGGATCGCTCCTTTTTGCCTTCAGCAAAGGCATATTGCCGATGGGCTGACCGAACTCGCCGCTATGTAGTCAGTTGCTTTGACGTGAACGGACTGCCGAAAGTGGATCAACACTGGGGCGTCGCGAGGGCGATCCCCCCAGCCAGGCTTCGTATTACTTCAGCGTGAAACGAACAGAGGCAACCGACTTGCCGGCCTTCGAGACAGCGACGACGGCTTTGGTACCGGCGGGGACTTTGAAGCTGCCCGTGGCTTCCAGCTTGCCGTCACCGGCTTGGAGCTGGACATCCTGTTTCTCGCTGCCTGCCAGCAGCGTGACCTTGGCGGTCATTCCCGCCACGGCAACTGGCTTTCCATGATCGCGCATATAGAGCTGCAGCTTGTCGGCGCTGGCGACGAGTTCGTACTCGACCTCCTTGGCTTCGGCGACAGCACCACCGTGCATCGGTTTGATGTCGTGACCATGGTTGTCAGCAGCGAACGCCGTGCCGCAGGCCGACATCGCCACTGCGAGAATGAGTTGGGAGAGTTTCATGACATTTCCTTTGGGGTTGGAGAAAAGGGAAGGTCCCGCGATCAGCGAGCGGGACCGTTTCAACTACACGGGAGCGGACACGTCCGGGGGATGCGAGGGCTCAGCAGACACGTCCTCATCTTCCTCGTCGGGCCGGTGGGCCAGACGGTAAAGAATCGGCAGCACGAGAAGCGTGAGCAGCGTAGAAGAAAGAATTCCGCCGATCACTACGGTGGCCAGGGGACGCTGGACTTCAGCGCCGGTGCCCGTCGCAATGGCCATGGGAATGAAGCCCAGCGAGGCCACCAGGGCAGTCATCAGCACGGGGCGCAACCGGGTCAACGCACCATCCCGGATCGCTTCGTCAAGTCCAACGCCGCCCTCCCTCAAGCTGCGGATATAGGAAATCATCACCAGCCCGTTGAGCACTGCCACCCCAGAGAGCGCGATGAAGCCAACGGCCGCGGAGATGGACATCGGGATATCCCGAAGCCAAAGCGCCAGAATGCCCCCCGTCAAAGCGAACGGGATGCCTGTGAATACCAGCAAACCGTCCTTGGCATTGCCGAACATTGCGAACAGCAGCACGAAAACCAGCAGCAGAGACACAGGCACAACGATCTGCAGGCGCTTCGTGGCCGATTGCAGGTTCTCGAAGGTTCCACCCCAGCTCGTCCAGTAGCCGGTAGGAATCTTGATCTGGGCCAGGCCTTGCTCGGCCTCTGCCACAAAGGAACCCACATCGCGCCCGCGCACGTTGGTGCTTACGACGATGCGCCGCTTGCCGTTTTCGCGGCTCACCTGGTTGGGGCCGGGTGCAAGTTCGAAAGTCGCGACCTCGCCCAAGGGGATGAAGTTCGTCTTGGCCTCCGTGCCACTGGCAGAACGCGGCAGCGGAATAGGGAGCCGTTTCATCCCTTCCAGGTCGTTACGCAGGGTCTCAGGCAAGCGAACCAGGATGTCAAACCGGCGGTCTCCCTCGAACATGGTGCCCGCCTCGCGACCACCGATGGCGGTGGCCACGGTGTCTTGGATGTCGGCGACGTTAAGGCCATAGCGTGCAGCCTTCTGGCGGTCGATGTTCACCGTGAGCATCGGAAGGCCTGTTGTTTGCTCGACCTTCACCTCGGATGACCCCTGGATCTTCTGCAGCATTGCGGAGACCTCTTCGGCGGACTTGTTCAACACGTCCATGTCGTCACCGAAAATCTTTACCGCCACGTCGCTTCGCACACCCGAAATCAGCTCGTTGAAGCGCAACTGAATGGGCTGGGAGAACTCGTAGTTGTTGCCAGGAATTTTGCCCAGGACTTCCTGAATTGCGGCAAGCAACTCGTCTCGGGTCTTGCGCGGCTCAGGCCATTCGTCCACGGGCTTGAGCATGATGTACCCGTCCGAAATGTTCGGCGGCATGGGGTCCGAGGCAATCTCCGCAGTACCGGTTCTGGCGAAAATGCGCTCGATCTCGGGGAATTTCTCTTTCAAGGTCCTTTCAATCTGCTGCTGCATTTGGACTGACTGGGAAAGGCTGGTACCTGGGATGCGCAGCGCCTGGATCGCAAAGTCGCCTTCATTTAGATTGGGCACAAACTCGCTGCCCATGCGGGTCGCGATCAACCCGCACAGGACTACTGCAACAGCGGCAATGGTGAGAACCAGCGTTTTGGCACCCATCACGCGATCAAGCAGCGGGGCATAGAGGCGTTTGGCGTAGCCAAGGAGAAAATTCTCCTTCTCGCTGACCCGATTGCCGATGAAAAGGGCCACCGCTGCCGGGATGAATGTCACCGACAGAATCATCGCGCCCAGCAGTGCGGCGACCACCGTGAATGCCATCGGGTGAAACATCTTTCCTTCGACGCCCGTGAGCGCGAAGATCGGCAGATACACAACCATGATGATGAGCTGTCCGAACAGCAATGGGCGGCGTGACTCCTGGGATGCCAAAAACACCTCATGGAAGCGCTCGGCCCGCGTCAGTGGCCGACCGTGGTGCGCTTGTGCGTGGGCAAGTCGCCGCACGCAGTTCTCCACGATCACGACAGCACCGTCGATGATGATGCCGAAGTCCAGGGCTCCCAGGCTCATCAGGTTGGCACTCACCTTGTAGTGAACCATCCCGGTGAACGTGAAGAGCATCGACAAGGGGATGACCATCGCGGTAATGATTGCGGCCCTAATGTTGCCCAGGAAGAGGAACAGGATCACGATCACCAGAACCGCGCCTTCCAGCAGGTTCTTCCTCACCGTACTGATGGCTTTGTCAACAAGCACGGTACGGTCGTAGACTGTCACCGCGTGTACCCCCTCTGGGAGGCTCTTGTTGACTTCCAACATCTTCTTGTCCACCGCCTGCGAGACAGTCCGGCTGTTCTCGCCGATCAGCATGAACACCGTGCCGAGGACCACTTCGCGTCCGTTGTCTGTTGCAGCACCTGTGCGCAGTTCCCGGCCAATGCCAACTTCTGCCACGTCGCGAACGCGCACAGGAACACCGTTGGCGCTGCTGAGGATCACGTTACCGATGTCTTCAAGCGACTTCACCTGACCAGGTGCACGAATCAGATACTGCTCGCCACGCTTTTCGATATAGCCCGCGCCCACATTGCCGTTGTTGCGGTCCAGCGCAGTGACCACATCCTGCAGTGTCACGCCCAGAGAAGCCAGGCGTTCAGGGATTGGCGCGATCTGGTATTCCTTGGCAAAGCCGCCAATGGAATTGATCTCGGTCACGCCAGGAACATTTCGCAGCTGTGGCTTGATGATCCAGTCCTGAATCTCGCGCAGGTCTGTTGCGGTATAGGGTGAGCCATCGGGCTTCTTCGCCCCGTCCTTGGTTTCGACAGTCCAGAGATAGATTTCGCCCAGCCCGGTCGAGATGGGCCCCAGCGCTGGCGTGATGCCGGCAGGCAGCTTGTCGCGCGCCTCCTGGATACGCTCGTTGACGAGCTGCCGAGCAAAATAGATGTCGGTTCCGTCTTTAAAAATGACGGTCACCTGCGACAGACCGTACCGCGAAAGCGACCTGGTCTGCTCCAGGTTTGGCAGGCCAGCCATGACCGTCTCAATGGGGTATGTAACCCGCTGCTCAGTCTCCAAAGGCGAGTAGCCTGCGGCCTGGGTGTTGATCTGAACCTGGACGTTCGTGATGTCAGGGACCGCATCGATAGGCAGCTTTTGGTAGCTGAAGACGCCAAGCGCCGCCATGCCCAGGGCCGCTAGAAGCACCAACCATCGCTGCTCGATCGAGAATCGAATGAGTTTTTCAAACATGTATGCGCTCCGCGATCAGTGCGTGTGTTCGGCAGATCCCTTGCCGAGTTCAGACTTCACGACGAAGCTGCCGGTCGAGGCGTAGGGCATACCGGCTTTGAGACCCGAGAGGACTTCGACCCGCTTGCCATCGCTTCGGCCCAACTTCACGGGTTGAGCGATAAAGCCTCCATCAACCTTGAGGAAGACCACCGGCTTTTCCCCGACGTTTTGGACGGCGTCGGCCGAGATGGTTACAGGCGCTGCCGTTTCTTCGGACACCACTTCAATATTGACAAACAGGCCGGGGCGCCAAGCGCCCTTGGGGTTGTCAAGAACCACACGGGCTTTTGCCGTTCGGGTTTGCTCGCCAATGAGCGCTCCTACAAAAGCGACAGTGCCTGTAGCGGAGGCGTCAAAGGCGGTGGCCTTGATCGTGACCTTTTCGCCCACGCGCACCGATGGCAGATCCTTCGCCGGAACGTTGATCTCAGCCCATACCTGAGAAAGGTCCGAGATGGTGAAAACCGCAGCATCTTCCTTCACGGCTTCGCCGAGACTAAGGTGCTTCTCGATGACAATGCCATCAAAGGGCGCTCGCAACTCGATACGGTTCAGTCCTGCTACCGACGAGGCGGACAGGCCCATCGCGCTCAGTTTCTGATTGGCGTTGGCTACTGCGACCTCTGCTTCGCTCAAGGCCTGCTTGGCCTGCAGGTAGTCCTGCTCGGCAGACACCTTCTGCTCCCACAGCTTTTTTTCTCGCTCGTAGGTGGTCTTTGCCAGCGTTAAGCGCTTTTGGGCCGTCTGCAGCTCGCTGCGTTGCTCGGAAGCAGTCGGGCTCGCGATCACCGCCAAAACTTGCCCTTTCTTGACCACTTGGCCCAAGCTGGCATTGACGCTTTCCACGACTCCCGCAAGCCGGGGAACAACGTGAGACGTGCGATCTTCGTTCAAGCGTATCTCCCCGGGAAGGAGCAACGCCGTCTTGATGTTGGCTTTCACAGCAGCGTCCAGGCTGATGGATGCAGCCTTTATCTGGGCATCGGTCAGTTCGATCTTTCCTTCTTCCTTGCTCATCACGAACATGAAAGGCTCTGTGGCAGTCTGCGCAATGATCTCGATGTCGAACGCATGGGGTTCAGCAACGATCTCTCGGCTGACAAGACTGTCTTTTTCAGCGGCAAACGTCAGTTTCTGCTTTTCATCTGTCGGGCGGGTCACAGTTGCCGTGACCGTTGCAGCATTCAGGGGCAGCGGTTTATCTTTGTCGGACAGCCAGATTCGCAGTCGAGGCTCGCCACCGTCTTCAGACAACAATGCTTCCAAGCTGAAGTCGCCTTCCTTGAACACGGTACCGCCATGTGGTCCCTTGGCTTCGCTCTTTTCATGGTGTTCACCATCGGCATGCCCCTTGTCATCGTCGTGGCCCTTTTCGCTACCCTTGCCATGGTGCTCGCCGTCGCCGTGTCCCTTGGCCTCGGTATGGCCGCCGTGACCGTGGCCATCGTCCTCGGTGGCTGCGGCTTTGGGCTTGCCGCCACCTTGCAAGATGAAGGTTCCCGCGCCGACCCCTATTGCGAGGACTACTGCAATGGCGATCAGGTGTTTTTTACTGATGGTGGATTTGCTGGAGTTCGTGTTCATGGTCATGCTCAGTGTTGCGTTGCGATCAGGCCGGGAACCATGCTGGCCCCGAGCAGGCGGTCGATATCAGCCGCTGCACGGTGTGCTTCGCCAAGGGCTTTGAGGTACTGGGATTTGGCTGTGAAGTAAGTGCGTTGGGCATCGAGCACTTCCAGGAAATTGAACTTACCGTTCTCGAACCCAATGGTGGCGGCGTCATAGGCCGACTTCGCACCGGGCAGAACTTCCTGCTGCAGTGACTGAACCTCTGCGGTGATCGTGGAAAGGCGCTCTCGTGCCTGCGCCACTTCGCTGTGCAGGCGCACGGTGGCTGCTTGCAGCTCATCGCGGGCCTTGTCCTCAAGTTTCAGCGCCTCCAGGAGGTTGCCTTGGTTGCGGTCGAAGACGGGAAGAGGCAAAGAGACCCCGAAAAGAAGGACGTTGCGCTGCGTCTCGTTGCTGCGCTGCATGCCGACGCTGACGGTGACATCGGGGACGCGTTTGCTTTGTTCCAGGTCGGTCAAGGCCTTGCGCCGATCCACCTCGATTCGCGCAAGTACCACGCCTGGCGAAGAAGAAATCAGGGGCTGGAGATCGACGAGGCTCGGGACCGAGGGCAGGTTCTCGGCCTTGCCCTCCAGGACGGTGTAAGGCGCATCGATCCGTCCCAACAGCGCGAAAAGGCGAGACAGTGCATTGCGTTGTTCGCTTGCGGCCTGGGCGAGTTCGACGCGAACGCCGGCTTCGGCAACCCGGGCCTTGGACTCTTCCACTGGGGATACTTTGCCAGCGGCTACACGCTTTGAGACGGTATCCGTTGAAGATTTGGCCAGCGCTGCGCTGTCTCTGGCCAGTACCAATCGTTCCTGCGCAGTCAGAACATCAAAGTAAGCGGCAGCGACATTGGCCCGCACGGTGGCTTGCAGCTCGGCGAGTTGGGCCTGTGCTTGCTCGCGCGATTTTTCGGCCGCCTTAGTGCGTGCCGCACGCTTTCCACCCAGTTCCACGGGAAGATTGAGTTGCCAGCTTTGCGTACGTGTTTTGGAGCGTGTGTCTTCCAGCGAGTACGCGAGCTCTGGATTGGGGCGCGAGCGTCCTTGAAGAACCTGTCCTTCGGTTGCCTCCCATTGGCGCTTTGCCGCAGCCACCTCCGGATTTCCCTCCAGGGCTAGCTCGATGGCCTTGGCCAGGGACAAAGGCTCAGCTGCGGCCGCTGCAGCTGACTGAGGTGCTCGTTCGCCAACGGCTGGCCCTGGTGGTAGGCCCTGGGAAAAGGCACCGCCCGAGGCGCTCAGCCATATAGCTGCGGCGCCTGCCGCGAGCTTGATCTTTCTACCGCCGCGCCATGCGTGCGGCATCTCTTGAAGGTAAATACCCTTGAACATCCGATTCTCCAGTGATTTCAAAACACGAGGGAATCGGCGGACTGGCAACCGTGCAGCTGCCTGGCAACTCGTCAGTCACTTCAGCTGCAACACACGCAACTGCTTCCGCCGCGATGGCGGACAAGACTGAAAAAGAAAAGTGAGATGCCCCCGCCGATCAGGCGAGGACGGACCACTGAGGTCGGTCAGGGGGCGTGGGCGTTACAGCCAGCAGGCGCTGGCCTGGGGAAGACTCCACACGGCTGTCATGGGAAAAGGCTGGCTTTGCATCTGACCAGCTCAAGGCCCCGATACCCGCGCCATGGCAAACTGAACAGTCAACATCAAATGCAACTGCACCCTGGCTGGACTTTTCGGCCTGACCATTCCCGCCTTTGGCTTCATGCTTGTGTTCGTGATGCCCCAAATGCTGCGACTGCGAGGTTGAGCTCTCATGCATGCAATAAGCAGCCACCGCAGACCAGCTGAACTGGAACGGAAGCAATGCAAGCATAAGAACGGCGATCAAGCGGCGCATTTTTGAAGTCTAGCATGCGTCATGAAGGGCGCGCTCGGGCGTGGATGGCCGCTGCGGAGCGCTGGGTTTAGAAATCAGCGAGCGCCGCCGTTCAGGTCCTGAAGAGCCTTCTTTTCAGCTGCAGACATGTTGAGAAATTCCTGTTGAACTTGCTCACGGGTCTTCGTTGCGCCCGTTGCTTTGACAGGCAACGCCCCCCCGCGTGAAAGGGTCGCCAGCGTGCCATCCCGGCGCGCTACTTCGACAGCCTGAAGCACATCGCCACGGGACATTGTGCTCTGCATGTGGTCGGGATGGGTGGTCATGCCCACTTCGCCGTCGGCGGGATGGTACAGCGACGAGGCAGATGCCAATCCTGGAGCCGCGATAGCGAAGGCAATCAAAGTGAGCGTGAGGGGTTTGCGAACGGTCATGGTGTTGTCCCTTGATTTAAATCAGCCCTCGGCGATCTGCCGGGACTATGCCTTTCGACACAGGGATACTTTAAAAAACCGAGTGCGACAAGGCGCCAACAGCCAGATAACAAAGTCGTAAACTACGAACAGGCCGGATTCTTCGAGAATGGCAGCATGAAAATTTTGCTCATCGAAGACGAAGTCAAGCTGGCCGAGTATCTGCGCAAGGGCCTGGGAGAGGCCGGCTACGTGGTGGACGTTGCACACAACGGGGTGGATGGCCTTCACATGGCTCTGGAAGGCGTGCACGATCTGCTGGTCTTGGACGCGATGCTTCCAGGGATCGACGGCTTCAGCCTTTTAACAGCCTTTCGCAAGACCAAGCAGACGCCGGTCTTGATGTTGACAGCAAGGGTCAGCGTCGAGGATCGGGTATTGGGACTCAAGACGGGTGCCGACGACTATCTGGTCAAGCCCTTTGCGTTTTCCGAACTGAGCGCCCGCATTCAGGTGCTGCTCCGGCGGACCCATGGTGCGAGGGATGCCGCAGAGCCCACGCAACTGCGTTTGGCGGACCTTGAATTGGACCTTGTACGGCGCAAAGCGTCCCGGCGTGGTCAGCGTTTGGAGTTGACTGCCAAGGAATTTCTGCTCCTGACTCTGTTTCTGAGAAGAAAAGGGGAAGTGCTTTCTCGCACTGAGATCGCTGAGCAGGTGTGGGATATGAACTTCGACAGCGATACCAGCGTGGTGGAGGTCGCGATCCGGCGCCTCCGTACCAAGATCGATGTGCCGTTTGACACTACGCTGCTCCACACCATTCGCGGCATGGGATATGTCATGGAGGACCGCAACGGATGAAGGCGTTGGCCCAACATCGCTCATTGCGCCAGCGGTTGTCGTGGTGGCTGGCGCTGCAGAGCTTTGCCGGACTCGGGGTGGTCTGTCTGATGGTTTATCTGGTGACCGAGTTCAATTTTCGTGATCGGCAAGAGGAAACGCTGGCACAAAAAGAAATCGTCATTCGGCACTTGCTGCAGGATGGCAAGGGGCATGGGGATTCGGAAGACCTTGCGCACAAACTCGATGACTTCGTTGTTGGGCACGGAGATCTGTCGCTCGAAGTCGCGCAGGCGGACGGGATTGTTATCTACGCCCACGCCCGCAACCAGAGTGCCAAGACGGTATGGCGCCAACGGCAGTTCGAAGTAGCACAGACTGCGGACCAGACTCCCTCAGAGAAGTTGCGCGTTCAGCTGTCGCTGGACATCCGAACCGACCACCAGTTGTTGCACCGACTTGCTCTTACCTTGCTGGTCGCAGCCATCGGTGGGGCCATCGTTGTATCGCTGGGCGGATTCTCCCTGGTCAACTTGGGCCTGGCGCCCGTCCGAAGACTGGCCAGTCAGACGCGCGCAGTGTCGGCTGACAATCTACATCAACGTCTCGACAGCGCCGAGCAGCCCCTTGAGCTCGTGCCTCTGATCGACCAGTTCAACGCGCTTCTGGCGCGCATTGAGAAGGCGTATTTACAAATGGAGGGCTTCAATGCGGACGTGGCGCATGAGTTGTGCACGCCTTTGGCCACGCTCATTGCCAACAATGAATTGGCTTTGCTGCGCCCTGAGCGGGCGGATATGCGCGAGGTGCTGGCGTCCAACTTGGAGGAGTTGCACCGCCTGACCGGCATCGTCAATGACATGCTGTTCCTGTCCCAGGCGGATCGGGGTGTGGGAGCGCGCCGCGCGCCCGTGGCGAGCCTTGCATCAGTGGCTGCTGACGTACTGGACTACCACGAGGCCGCGCTGTCCGAGGCAGCTCTCACAGCTAAAGTGGTTGGTGATGCGCATGGCGCCTTCGACGTGCCGTTGCTGCGCCGGGCCCTGTCGAACTTGCTCGGCAACGCCACTCGATACGCGAGCTCTGGCTCAATCGTCCAGATCAACCTCAGAACCACCGATGAGGGTCGTGTGCTGATCAGTGTCACCAACTACGGCAGCACGATCGATCCCGAGATACTTCCGCAGCTGTTTGACCGATTTTTCCGCGCAGATCCTGCTCGCAGCCATGGGCAGAGCAACCATGGCCTCGGGTTGGCCATAGTAGGCGGTATTGCACGCATGCATCAGGGCAAGCCATTCGCATCGTCAGAAAACGGGGTGACGAGTGTGGGAATCGAAATCCGTCCTAACTGATGGCGAATTCGACAGACTTAGACCGCCTGTGACACTGCTACTGAGCGCGGCACGTTCAAGGATCCGATTTTCGCAGGAAGAAGCAGCCGTATTTTGATTGCCGCTTGACTTTAAAGTCACTTCAAGGTTTCCAATCAGGCTATGAAATCAGAAACCAGTACCTCTCCAGGCGTTGTTGACAACTGCTGCTCCTCGGGCTGTTCGAGTGTCCCAACTTCGCATCCTTCACCAAGCAACCCGAACCAAGCTAAGCTGTTCAGGATCGCCACCATGGACTGCAGTGCCGAAGAGGCTGAGATACGGCGGGCTTTGGAGCCTGTACAGGGTATCCGCTCTCTGGGCTTCCAGCTCAGCGCGCGCACGCTGAAGATCGATGCGGAGGATCGCGCCTTGCCCCTTGCGCTCGATGCCATCCGCAAGGCGGGTTTCGATCCACAGCCCGTGGTCACTGCGGCAAACACCCAGGGTAGCCAAGGCCGGGTGTTTCGCATTGCGACCATGGACTGTAGCGCCGAGGAGGCGGAGATTCGTCGGGCGCTGGAGCCTCTGGATGGGATCCGCTCTCTGGGTTTTCAGCTGGGCGCGCGGACGCTGAAGATCGATGCAGAGGAAGGCACCTACCCGTTGGCACTCGACGCCATCCGCAATGCGGGCTTCGATCCGCAACCAGTTGCAGGCGTCGGCGAAACTGAGGGCGGACACGCGGCTGGATCCGCCGAAGGCGACGACCATGGGCATGGTTTTGCAGGCGGCATCTCCCGTTTGGTGGCCGCGCTGGTGTTCGCCACAGGGGCTGAGGTACTTTCGTTCTTCGCGCCCGACCAGATGGCCTGGAAAGTGGGCGGCATGGCGATTGCCGCTCTGGCTATCTGGCTGGCCGGCATCGACACCTACAAAAAAGGCCTTGCGGCGCTGCTGCGCGGCAAGCTGAACATCAATGCGCTGATGTCGGTGGCCGTCACCGGCGCATTCCTCATTGGTCAGTGGCCAGAAGCCGCGATGGTGATGGCTCTGTACGCGATTGCGGAGCTCATCGAAGCCAAGGCAGTGGACCGGGCCCGAAACGCTATCAAGGGCTTGCTGGAACTGGCGCCCGAAGAGGCTTTGGTACTGGGCACCAACGGAGCATGGACCGCTACACCGGTGGCTTCGGTGGCCATTGGAGCGACCGTGCGCATCAAGCCGGGCGAACGCGTGCCGCTGGACGGTAAGGTGACCAAGGGCAATGGCGCCATCAACCAGGCCCCCGTGACTGGCGAGAGCATCCCCGTGGACAAGGCACCTGGCGACCAGGTGTTTGCCGGCACGATCAACGAGACTGGTGAGCTGGAGTTCGAGGTCACAGCCTTGTCGAGCAACACCACCCTGGCCAGGATCATCCAAGCCGTTGAGCAAGCGCAGGGCACGCGCGCTCCGACGCAGCGCTTTGTCGATCGGTTCGCCTCCATCTACACCCCCGCAGTCTTCGCCATTGCCGTGGCGGTGGCGGTCCTCACTCCTTTCCTGATGGGACTTACCTGGCTGGAGGCGCTCTACAAGGCCCTGGTTCTGCTGGTGATCGCCTGCCCATGCGCTCTGGTCATTTCCACGCCGGTCACGGTGGTCAGCGGATTGGCCGCGGGAGCGCGCCGTGGGATCTTGATCAAGGGCGGAACCTACTTGGAAGATGCCCGGCTTCTGAAGGCGGTGGCGCTGGACAAGACCGGCACCATCACCGAAGGCAAACCCAAGCTGGTGAAGTGGCAGGTGTGGGGTGCCGGTGACGAGGCAGCAGTCCAGCAGATGGCTGCCAGCCTGGCGGCTCGTTCCGACCACCCGGTTTCCAAGGCGATTGTCCAGGGCTTGGATGTAAAGGGTCCAGAAGCAGAAAGCTTCAAGGCCTTGCCTGGGCGCGGCGTCGAAGGCATGGTCAATGGTGTGCGCTTGATGCTGGGCAATCACCGACTGATACATGAGCTAGGACTGTGCGGTCCGGAGCTGGAGGCGGAGCTGGCCACCCATGAAAAACAAGGCCGCACGGTCACCCTCCTGGCGGACGAATCGCGCGTCCTGGCGCTGTTTGCGGTAGCGGACACCATTCGCGAGACGTCGAAGCAGGCCATCGTCGACCTCAAGGCGCTGGGAGTGACGTCGGTGATGCTGACGGGTGACAACACTGCCACGGCAAAGGCCATCGCTGCCCAGGCCGGCATTGACGATGCCCGTGGCGATCTGCTGCCCGAAGCCAAACTCGATGCCATCAAGGAAATGCAAAAGCGCTATGGCGCCACCGGCATGACCGGCGACGGCATCAACGATGCGCCGGCGCTAGCGCAGGCCGACATAGGTTTTGCCATGGGTGCGGCGGGAACCGACACGGCCATGGAAGCAGCCGATGTGGTCATCATGAACGATGACCTGCAGCGCGTCGCCGAGACAGTGCGTCTATCCAAGCGCACCCACGCCATTCTCTGGCAGAACATCACCCTGGCGCTGGGCATCAAGAGCGTCTTCCTGGTGATGGCGGTCGTTGGCACGGCCACCATGTGGATGGCGGTCTTCGCGGACATGGGAGCGAGCTTGCTGGTGGTAGCCAACGGACTGCGTCTGCTTCGCGGTACACGGGTGGAGCCAGCCGCCAAGCCAAGCCGCTCAGAAACCAAGGAGCATGCGCATTCCCACTGAGCGTTGGTCAGCGCGCGCCAAGTCCACCGGTGGGCTTGCGGAGCGCTTACTTGAATGTCCCGCTTTCATTTCTTGGTTTTGGAGACCTCTTGCGCCACTAGGTCAGCCAGCTGTTTGTGGCCAAAACTGGGCAGCGGGCGCCCGTTGACAAAGAAGGTCGGCGTCTTCTCGACCTTGAGGGCGGTCAGGTCCTGCACGTCCTGTAGCACCACGGCGTCCAATGCAGGGGCTGCGATGTCCGCCCGCGCCCGTTGCATGTCCAGCCCCGCCTGTTCAGCCGCCTTGTAGGCCAACTCCAGGTTGGGGGTTCCATGGTCCGCCCACTGCGGCTGTGCGGCCAGCACCGACTCCAGCACGGCCAGGTACTTGTCCTGCCGCCGGGCCGATTCCAGTAGCTTGACCACCTGCTCCGAGCCTTGGTGGAAAGGCGCGTAGCGGATGACCAGCCGCACTTCGGTGGGGTACTGCTGCATCAGTTCCTTCACCACCGGATAAAAGGCGCGGCAGGTCTCGCAGGCGGGATCGAAGAACTCGACGATGGTCACGGGTGCCTCACGGGGCCCGATCACGGGTGAATGCATGCGGACCAGGCGTTCAGCTTGTCCTGCCACCTGCAGCTCCTGTGCACTTTGCACGCGGCTCTGGTACAGATTCACGCCGACAAGGAAGGCCACAAAGGCCATGCCCAGCACGAGGAAGATGATGAGTTTTCGGTGTTTCATTTGTCTGTTTTTCGCAGATAGAGGGAGAGCGAGACGGCGATGGCAATGAACGCCGCCAGTGAAAGCCAGGGCAACTCAATGCCGTAGAGGATGTCGAGCTTCTGATCGGCGCATGACACGCCGGCGCCGCAGGGGACCCAAGCCTTGGGCACCAGGCCTGCCGCCAAGAGGCTGTGGTAACCAGCCACGACCGCACCCGCCAGCGCCAGAGGCAAGGCATAGACAGCGCCCCGGCGGTCGTCGCTGTAAAAGGCCATTCCAAGAAGCAAGGCCAGCGGGAACATGGCAATGCGCTGGTACCAGCACAAGACGCAAGGAGCCATGCCCATGACTTCGCCGATGAACAACGCACTGCCGGTGGCGGACACAGCCAGCAGCCAGGCGATCAGGAGCAGCACCGAGGGCCGGCTCATCGACGCCTCCTTGAACAACGGTTCTGGCAGGAGGCACCGATCAAGGCACAACTGCGTGTGTAGATTCCAGAGCCATTCGACCCGACAGTGGAGGACATGGAAAGATCCCGAAGGCATGCTAATGAGGCCAGCACACGCTGTGCTGGCACGCTTGGCGGGGATCGGAGACGGTGGTGACCGATGCCCTGGTCAGGCCAGGGCGGGCCACTGCGGGCGTTCGGGGCGACTGACGGACTCTGAAGACGGCCACCCGCGCGTGTCGGTGTAAAAGCGCCCCAGGGGAAAGGCCGGCAGTAGATCGCGTTGCGCCTGAAAGGCTTCGGTGCCCTGCAGATGGCAGGAACCACAGTCCACGCTGGGCGCTGCATCGCCAGCTCGGGTGGATTCATCCATTGCTCCGTCCCGCAGCTGTGCGTGCTCGCAGCAATGCATTGCCACAGGAGGCAAGGAGCCCGGTCCTTCATCTTTGCAGTACGCGCCCACTGCCGCCCAGCACAGTTGCAGCGGCAACAGTACCAAGAGGAAAACAAGCAGTCGGGTGCGGGAGTGCATCCGGAAAATTGTAGTGGCATCCCAGGCGGAACGACCACTTTGGAGCGCCGGCCGATGCCATGCCCGGCAGTGTCGAATCGATCACACAGCCAGGCGCGACAACATAACAAACTTGTAATCCTGCGGTGCGCAAGCTGTCGGCATACGGTCAGCAAACTGTCACACGTGACCCGTCGGCTGGCTAGGCGTTGGTGCAGTTTCCGGGTCACGTGCATTCAAACCCAAGGAGATACACATGACACTGTCAAGATTCATCGGCGCCAACATCAATGTGGGCAAAGCCCAGTGTCAGCACATAAACAGAGTAGCAGTCAGCAGTATGCCAATTACCACGGGCTGCAAAGTGTCTGCTCTCGCCGCCCGTCCCTCGTCAGCTGATTGTTTATAGAAACTACAAGTGGTTGTCGGACAGAGCCGAAAAGCAGCAGCGCAACTTCTCCCCCAGCTCCTGTTGGACTCCGGTGTCTGACAAGCCCGTTGTTCCATCGCATGCGACCAGGTTTTGCCAACAAGAGTCAGGCCAATCCTCCAGATCGTCATCAAGAGCTATCCACTGCCGGGGTTTTCTGCGCTGAGCGTCCTCTTGAACTTGCACGCCCCGGGGGGTGGTGCGGAACATGGAAAGGTTCCAGGGATCCACGCCATGCACACGCCTGTGGTACGTCCCACCAATAAATCGAGCACGCAAGGAGACAGGAAGGCGTTTGAGGGTTGCGCGGTATCCGGGACGGATGCACCAGGTGCTGCTCAGTACCAAGGCAACGGCTGGGTAGGGTTCAAGCACCGACTCCAGGACAGAGATCCATTCGAACAAGGAATGTCCTGCAGCCTCATACGGACTCATGTGGATGCCTTTGCGGGGATGCCAGAGCACCTTCTCATGGTGGACAACACCATCGAGGTCCAGGTACAGAACGACGTCCGCGCTGCGTGGAGTGGACGCGGGGAGATAAGGGGAATTCTGGTTAGTGGACATAACCGTATGTCGGGATTCTGTTTGGTGGCAATTTGCCCAGCGGGGATGAAGGCAGGTCCAGATCGGACTCAGAACTTACCAACACCCTTCGTACACCTACGAAAACGCGCCGTACTGGGCCTGCAAGAGCAAGCTTCTCAGAACCTCCAGGCCACCGGGCTCATTTAGCACATCGAGAGGCCTCCGATCACCCAATGCCGGGACCACCCCCACGAGCCAGTGATCAAGCCAGGCCTGTGCGTCGAAACCAGTTGGGTCGCCAGACTCATCAACCATGCGCCGCACAAGCATAGTGAGAATAGCGATATGGTCTTCTAGGGCGGTGAGGGCAGAATTCGTGTCCACGAGTTATCGATCAGTCCCGTTAACAATGGCGTAGCGGCGTCGTCATTCTTGATGCCCGCGATCGTGTGCGCGCTTTCGCGCGTTTCTGCGTGTCCGAGTTGTGCGCTGCGCCACCCTGCGTAGCCTCAGACGCTCAGCCAGTCTTCGGCTGTACTTGATGCGAATGTCCTGCTCTGGATGGTGCATGAGCCACCAATGCCGCAGCTTCCAGACCACGAACGCTGCCACCAGCATTCCGACCATGACCCATACCAGCTTGCCTGGCACGCCACCAATTATGCGAACCAACATAGGCAAACCCGCTCTTTGGCGGTGACTGCGGCCCAGGCACGAACAGGGTAGACAAAGTCCCCCATTCGCGCCGCCATGGACGCAGATGTGCCGCACGGTGAACCCGTGCGGCAGCAACGCAGTCCGAGTTCAAATTGGTGCCTGGACATGTCGAATATTCAGAACACCCGGTGAACCCGGGCGCGTGCATGGCATGCGGCGCGCATGCCAGCGCTGGCGCAGCATCAATCTTCCTCCAGCCCCCAGACCAAATGGGCGTCGATCATCAGCCGGCCCTGCGCACGCAGGGCTTCGATGCGGGCCTGCTCGGCTGCCATGGTGGCATCCAGGCCTTGCTTACGGGCCAGCAGCAGGCCTTGTAAGTCCACCTCTCCAAGGCTGTAGGCACGCTGGGTCAAACGGGCGCTGCTCTGGGTCGCCGACAGCCCTTGCGAGGTCAGGCGCCAGCGCTCGAAGCTGCCCATGGCATCGATGTAGGTCTCAGCGACCTCCATCTCCATCTCGCGACGCTTGCCATCTAGCCGTGCGCGGGCGGCTTCCGCCTCCTGCAGGGCCTGCAGCATGCGTTCGTTGCGGTAGGTGCCGGCCAAGGGGATGCTGACACTCACGCCGTAGATGCGCTCGCTGCGCCTGGCCTCCGAAGCGACAAAGACCCCCACGGTGGGATCGGGCGTTCGGTCGGCTCGCATGCGGTCCGCTGACAGGGCGGCTTTGCGGGCCTGGCCTTCAGCAATGCGGATCGGGTCGCTCTCGGCCAGAATGCGCTCACGCCATTGTGCTTGCCCAGTCTCCAGCGGCCTGGGATCAACAGTGAGTTTCGGAAGCTCGGTGATCAGAGGAAACCGCGAGTTCAGCTTGGCATGGGCCTTTGCCTCGGCTGTCCCTGCAGCACTGAGCTGACGGTCCATCTCAACCAGATCGGTCGTGGCCAGGTTGACGTCCAGCACCGAGGCATCCCCCGCTTTGCGGCGGCTTTCCACGGCCTTGAGGCTTTCCTGTGCAAAGCCCCTTTGCTCACCGATCACCTCCTTGAGCCGGCGAGCGGCGATAACATCCATCCACAGGTCGGCAAGCGCCCTCGCGGACTCATGGATCGCTTCGCCCAATTTTGCCTGCGCAATTGCGATCTCTACTTCGCCGATGTCGCCGTCCAGCCTGGCTTTGCCGCCTATCCGCAAAGCACGCTCAAGGCCGGCCTCCCATTCGTTGGAGCGCCCGCCGGCGTCATACCGTCGGCTTTGCACGATGGCCCGGGTAGTCCACTCGTGCGAGCCGGACCGCAACGCCGCGGCGCCATGCCCAGCCGCGGCGAGGGCACGGCGCGCTTCGACTACGTAAGGGTCCTGGTCAATCGCCTGGCGGACCAGGGGTGTTGGCAGCAACTCGGGCGCGGAGTCGGTCACCCACGCACCGGCAGGTACGCTCAGAATCATCAGTACGGCCGTTCCCGCAATAGTAATCCACTGTTTCATTCCACTACCCCTTCAGCGCTCAGTTCATAAGCCCAGTAGCACAACCCCGTGCCCTTGAATTTCAGGTGCACCGTTACCAGCGTGTTGTTCAATTGCTCCTCCGTGACGATGAGCTGGATCTGCACGGAACTGCTGCGTCCCATGACCTGTTCCACCCCAGAAAGGCGGCCGTGCGGCGTGCCATGACTGAAGGTGGGGGTGCTCGTGAAGACCTGGTCTGACACAGCCGTCAGCAAAGCATCGAGCAGCTTCTCGGCAATATCCGGGCTGCATACCAGTGAAAGACAATGCTTAGGCATGTACGGCCTCCTGTGCAGGCGCTTCGTTTGGCCTCTTGGGATGGGCGAAGCGCAGGTAAAGAATCGGTAAGAGAATCAGCGTCAGCGCGGTGGCGGTGATGAGGCCTCCGATCACCACGATGGCCAGCGGCCGCTGGATCTCGGAGCCGGGGCCCGATGCGAACAACAAGGGGATGAGCCCAAACGCTGTAATCGCTGCGGTCATTAGCACCGGCCTCAGTCTTCGGCGTGAGCCCTGGGTCACGCACTCCACAAGCGACAAGCCTTCCGCATGCAGCTGATTGAAGTAGCTGACCAGCACCACGCCGTTGAGCACTGCGATGCCCAGCAGTGCAATGAAGCCCACGGATGCCGGCACTGAAAGGTACTCGCCCGTCAGCCACAACGCGAAAATGCCACCGACCAACGCGAACGGGATGTTGCTGAGCACCAGCAAGGCCTGTCGCACCGACCCGAAGGTGGAGAACAGCACCAGAAAGATCACTCCGAGCGACAGCGGAATCACCAGCGTCAGTCGTTCGGCCGCGCGCTGCTGGTTCTCGAACTGGCCGCCCCAGGCAATGCGGTAACCGGTGGGCAACTGCACTGCCTGACCGATCTTCGCCTTGGCTTCTTCGACGAAGCCGACCAGGTCGCGCCCCGTTACGTTGGCGATCACGACGCTGTAGCGGCTGCCCATCTCCCGGTCGATCTTGACTGGGCCGCTGTCGCGCTCCAGTTTCGCCAGCTCCTGAAGAGGTACGTTGACGCCGTCCGGCGTGGTGATCGTGAGGGCCGCGAACTCGGATGGCGAGATCTTCACGCCATCGGCTCCGCGCAGGACGATGGGAATGCGCTGGTTCCCGTCAATCACCGTGCCCGCGCGCTGGCCTTCGACCTGCACCCTGAGCGCGTCCTGGACATCCTCGATGGACAGGCCATAGCGCCCCACGGCCACGCGATCCACGATGACACGCAGGTACTGCACGCCATCGTTCTCCACGGTGTAAACGTCCTGGTTGCCCGGCACCTGCTTCATGAGGCCTTCGATCTGCCCAGCCAGCTCATTGAGTTTGTCCAGATCGGGGCCGAACACCTTGATGGCGATGTCGCCACGCACGCCGATGATCATCTCCGAGACGCGCATGTCGATGGGCTGCGTGAAGCTGTAGCTGATTCCGGGAAGCTGGTCCAGGACGCCGCGAATTTTCTCGATCAGCGCCTCCTTGTTCGCAACCTTCCATTCCGAACGTGGCTTGAGCACCAGGAAGGTATCGGTCTGGTTCAGGCCCATCGGGTCGAGCCCGATTTCGTCGGATCCCGCACGCGCCACCACGCCCGTGATCTCGGGAATGTCTTTCATCAGCGCCTGGTGGATCTTGAGGTCCAGCGCGGCCGTTTCTTCCAGACTCACCGAAGGAAGCTTCTCAATCCCCACGATGATGTCGCCCTCGTCCATCGGCGGCATGAAGGTCTTGCCCACGAACGAGTACACCACCGCAGCGGCCACCAGCATCAGGCATGCCACCACGTACACGACCCGCTCACGGCGCAACGCGAACGACAGCGTCGGCTCATAGGCCCTGAGCAACTGGCGCGGCAGCCATGGCTCGTGGTGGGCCACCTTGGTCAGCAAGAAGGAAGAAAGCACCGGAATGATGGTCAGCGACAGCACCAATGAGCTGGCCAGCGCAAAGACGATGGTCATGGCCACGGGAACGAAGAACTTGCCTTCCAGGCCTTGCAGCGTGAGCAGCGGCAGGAACACCAGCACGATGATCAGGATGCCCGCAGCAACCGGAGCCGCCACTTCACGCACGGCACGGAAAACGATATGCAGCCGGGGTAGCTTGCCCTTGGATTCGTCTGCGGCCTGGTGCTGAACGATGTTCTCGACCACTACGACGGCAGCGTCCACCAGCATGCCCAGCGCAATGGCGAGGCCCCCCAGGCTCATGAGATTGGCGGACATGCCGGCGGCACGCATCAGCAGGAAGGTGGCCAGCGCGGAGAGCGGAAGTACAACGGCGACCGACACGGCTGCCCGGATGTTCCCAAGGAATGCGCCCAGAAGCACCAGCACCAACGCGGTAGCCTCCAGCAGTGCGCGCGATACGGTGCCCACGGCCTTCTCGACCAACTGTGCGCGGTTGTAGAAGACCTTGAGCTCAACGCCTGCGGGCAGGGTCGGCTTGATCTCCTCGATCTTGCGGGTAACGCCTTCCACCACCTTTTGCGCGTTCGCACCGGCCAAGCCCAGCACAAGGCCCTGCACGGCCTCGGCCTTGCCGTCCATGGTCACCACACCATAGCGCGTGACGCTGCCGTCCCGCACCTGCGCCACGTCCTGCAGCCGTATGCTGCCATTCTTGTCGTACTTGACGACGATGGCCATCAGGTCGTCCTTGGTGCGGATGCTGCCTTCGCTGCGCACCAGCAGCACCTCGTCGCCTTCTCCAAGCCGGCCAGCGCCATCGTTGCGGTTGTTGGCCTCTATGGACGCCTTGATCTTCGCGGCGGACAGGCCAAGCGCGGACATTTTCACCGGGTCAAGGACCACCTCGAAACTGTGGACCTTTCCGCCCAGCGCGTTCACATCGGCGACGCCGGGGACCGAGCGCAGCGCGGGCCGGATCACCCAATCGAGCAGACTACGCCGCTCTTCCAGCGTCATGTTGGGGGCCTCGATGGTGAACATGAACATCTCGCCCAGCGGCGTCGTCACGGGGGCCATGCCGCCGGTGATGCCAGGCGGCAGGTCGGCGCTGATGTTGGCCAAGCGTTCGGACACTTGCTGGCGGGCCCAGTAGATGTCAGTCCCGTCCTCGAAATCGACGGTCACATCGACCAGGCCGTACTTGGTGACGGAGCGCAAGATGCGCTGTTTGGGGATGCCCAGCATCTCCACTTCGATCGGTATGGCCACGCGGCTTTCGATCTCTCCCGGCGTCATGCCGGGCGCTTTCATGATGATCTTCACCTGCGTGCTGGACACGTCGGGAAAGGCGTCGATGGGCAGGTTCTTGAAGGCGAACCAGCCCGCTCCAGCCAGGAGGGCCCCTGCCAGCAGCACGAAAAGCCGCTGTGCAAGGGCAAATTGAACGAGGCGTGTCAGCATCTCAGTTGCTCCCGCCCTTGCCTTGCCACGCCGCCTTGAGCGCGATCACGGACGCGGTAGCGATCTCCTGGCCAACCTGCAGCCCACCCGTCACGCGCATCGTCTGCCCGGCGCTGGCCAGCACGGTGACTGGCGTTGCCACGAAGCCCTTGTCCGTGCGCACGAAAACATAGGCCTTGTCTCCCTGGCGCACTACCGACTGCAGGGGAACTGACCAGCCTTCGCCAGCGCCAGCGAACGGTACCTGCACCTGCACGATCTCCCCGGGCCGAAGCTGCTCAGATCCCTTGGTGATCGCCGCCTTCAGGGTCAGTACCTGGTTGTCGCTGACCATAGGGCTCACGCTGAGCGCCTCGCCTTGCACTCCGGTTCGCCCCATCACAGTGATCGGGGCGCCCTTCACCGTTGTCACCTGGGCATTGCGGGCCGATGGAATCTGGATTTCCAACCCCAGCTTGCTGGTATTGGCGATGCGCAAAAGCATGTCCGCTTGCTGTACGCGCTGGCCAGGCTTGACGGACACGTCTCCCACCAGACCCGCAGCCTTGGCGCGAACGGTAATGGTCGACTCGACGTTGCCCCCTTCAGCAATGCTGCGGATCCGCCCGCTGTCCAGGCCCGCCAGCCGAAGCGCTGCCTCGGCCTGGCGCTTGCGCGCTGCGTCCTGTGCTGCGGTGGCTTCTGCCTCCTGCACACGCCTCTCGGGAATGATGCCTTCCGAGAAGAGCTGGCGCTCGCGCTGCAAGGCCTTTTGCGACAGCCGGCTGCTCGAATTGACCTCCATCAGCTTGAGTTGCAACTCGCCGAGCTCAGGGCTGATCAGGCGCATCAGCGGCTGTCCGGCCTTGACGGCATCGTTCTCGGCGACCAGCAACTGGTCGACCACGCCGGCCAGGGGGGCGCTGACTACCTGTTCCTGGCCTGGTGCCAGAACCACACGGGCGGAATAGGCCTGCCCCGACGAGTCGCCGGACTTTTCGAGGCGTTGCACTTGCACGCCCAGGGACTGCATCTGGGCGGCGCTGACGGGAAACTCGTCAGCCGCGAGGGCCGCCAGCGGCGCAGCGATCAGACAAGGGAAGACGAAAACGGCCAGGCGGCCAAGCGCCAGCCGGGAAAAACGGTACAGCATCGGAAAACTCCACAAACGACCACAGCCTTGGAACCAGGCGCGCGGTCAGGAAAAGCAAAAGAAAGGGCTTTTCAGGTGTGGAGCGGGGGCGCACGACCCCCTGGAGGCAGACTTCGGAAGGATGGGTAGATCGGCGCGACGTAGGTCGGCCAAACGTCCGGTTCCCGCACCTGACCGGAGTCGAAGACCTCGGCGAAGGCAAAGAACAGAGCGACCGGTTCGCTGGCGGTGCTCAGTTGGCCGGAAGCGGCCTGCAACTGCACGGCCATGGTGGCGTGAGCGAAGAGCGCCAGGTTGTCGCCATCGTCCACATGCAGCGCCTCGGCGCCGGCGCCATCCTGCATCGCACCGATCCAGGAACCGTCGATTCCTGAGTCGTGATGGTGCTGGTGCAGGGGCGAGGCAATCTGGTCCCAGGCCAGAACCAGCACCAGGAGCCACTTGGCAATCCACAATGCGCGCGCCAGCGAGACCGGGGACCGGCTCTTCTGGAGGGGGATTTGGCGCAGAGGGGTAGACATAAGGAGCCGTGTTTAGCAGCGGCAACCATTGTGCCCCAGCTGGTGAATTTTCGATCCTGCTTGCAGGACAAATATGTGGGGCCTGGACGCCTGCAGCACCTGCTCCCGCGTCTCGCCCGGCCACGCCATCGGAAAAACGCGCTGGCAGTTGGCATCACCACCCACTGATTTGCGCCCCTTCCCTCGCTTGCACGGGCGGCTACTGCGGCCAGCGCTGGTGCTCGTCATCAATGACATATGCATGAGAGTGTTTTCGCCCTCCGGTTTGCCCCGCCCCGGCAAGGTGCGGATGGTCTGGCGGCAGGTCATCGTGTGCATGCGACAGCTCAGAGGGCTCCCGGTCGGGCCATAGCCAGGCAGAAACGGCGATGGCGGCCACCGCGACGATCCCCAGCGATGCAAAGCTTGCGTCCACACCAAATCGGGCGCCCACCCATCCCGCCAGCGGGTAGGTGATGAGCCAGCAGGCGTGCGAGAGCGCAAACTGGGCGGCAAACAGCGCAGGCCGGTCTTCTTCGCTTGACGAGCGGCGCAACAGGCGCCCCGAGGGAGTCTGGGCCAGGGAGTAGCCCAGGCCCATCACAAACCACAGAGGCAGCAACACCTCGTACCGGTTCGCAAGCGCCCAACCGAGCATGAGACCCGCCGCGACCACCGATGCGCCGGCGAGCATGGCCGGACGTTCGCGCACGCGGTCGAGAAGCCGGGGCAACAGCAAGGCCATGATCATGGACCCGGCGCCAAAGCAAGCGAGCGCGATGGCAGTGGAGGTCTGCGTCATTCCCATCTGCGACTGCACCAGAACCACAGTGTTCACGATGACCATCGCGCTGCCTGCGGCCACGGCGAGATTGAGTGCAAGGAGCCCACGCAGGCGCGGCGTCGCCAGATAGATCCGCAGGCCCCGCGTAGTGCGCTCATAAATGCTGCGCTTTGGTGGCAGTTTGGCCTTCGGCAGCACGGCCGATATCACCAGGGCGGCCGATGCGATGAAGCCAACGACCGTGCCACCAAACAGGCTGTGGTAGCTCACGAAGGTCAGCAACAATGCCGCCAGGATAGGGCTGGCCAGCGATTCGAGGTCGTAGGCCAGTCGGGACAGTGAAAGCGCCTTCGTGTAGTCGTTCTCTTCGGGCAGCACGTCCGGAATGGTTGCCTGGAAGGTGGGCGTGAATGCGGCGGATGCAGACTGCAGCACGAAGATCAGCACGTATACCTGCCAGATCTGGGTCACGAATGGAAGCATGAGGGCCACGCCTGCCCGGATCAGATCGAGCGCAACCAGAACCGCGCGGCGGGGCAAGCGTTCTGCCATGGCCGACGCGACCGGCGCGACGCCGATATAAGCCAGCATCTTGATGGCGAGTGCCGTACCCAGCACCGCGCCCGCATTTGCTCCTGCCAGATCGAAGGCGAGCAGGCCGAGCGCCACGGTCGCCAGCCCAGTGCCGAGCAAGGCGATCACCTGCGCGAAGAACAGGTGCCGATAGGTTCTGTTTGCAAGCACTTCCAACATGGGGGACCTTTCTGGGGAAGTCGTTGGCCACCAATCCTCCAGCGAATCGGTGGAATGGAGAAATATTGACCGTATCGTATCCTGGGGGATAGGATATGGCATGACAGAGAAACACCTACATGCCAGTCATCCCGACGTGGTCAAGCGATTGAAGCGGGCCAACGGCCACTTGGCGAATGTCATCGCCATGATCGAGAGCCACCGGCCGTGCAACGAAATCGCCCAGCAGCTGCACGCGGTGGAACGCGCAATCAGCGCCGCCAAGAAGGTGGTGATCCATGACCATCTCGACAACTGCCTGGACCAGGTCGTGGGCGCAAGTGCAGCTTCCGCGCGGGCATCGATAGCCGAATTCAAGGATTTGACCAAGTACCTTTGATCCCGCGAGAACGCCTGGAAGATTTCACCCCTGAGGGTGTTTTCGTTCCAGGCATCCCCTGGGAGGGCCCCCGCATCTGCTGCAGGGGCGGCCATGCGTTACTGGCCAGTGAAGTTCGACGCTATGAAGTTGCCTGCCGGCGTGAAGAACATGTAGAGCGTTGCCTTGCTCTTGTCCTGTTCCGCGGGGTTGCTAAACGTCACACGCCATTCCTTGCCCTTTTTTCCGTCGACCATCTCGACCTTGTCGTGTTTCACGGCCTGCCACGGCTTGTTCAGCTTGCCGCTGCCTACCAGCGCGTCCCTGCGCTGATTGGCGCATCCCACCACAACCGTGTCGGTGGTGGGCTTGTTGCCATGGAAGTGGCAACTGCCCCCCTCGGAGGCTAGCGCGGGGGTCGCAAAGGTGAAGCCAGAGACGATGGTTGCGGCGGCGATCAGGTATTTCATGGTGCTGTCTTTCGGTTGGTAAAGCGGGTCAAAGGGTGTTGCGACTGTCATCAGTCGATTTCTGAATGTCCATGTCTTCATGGACGTGCTGGTGCTCGGCGGCGGGGAATCGGAAACTGTCTGGATCGACGTCATGCTGGTAGCCGTGCAACTGCATGAAAAGCAGGTACACCCCGGCATAGAAAAGTCCCAGGTTGGCCATGTAGCTGAACCGCTTGAATGACGGTCGATGGCGCCACAGTGCGAGCAAGGCAACCATGCCGGTGAGAGCCGCGATCTGGCCCAGCTCCACGCCCAGGTTGAAGCTGAGGATACGAAGCAGCATGGAGCCGCTGTCGTCGCCCAGCGGCAACTGCTGCAAGCGCGTTGACAGCCCGAAACCATGCAGCAGGCCGAATCCGAACACTGCTGCAAGAAGGTTCGGCGACTTGATATCAAAGTGCTTCTGGAACCCGCCGTTGTTGTCGAACGCCTTGTACATCACGCTCAGCGCGATGATGGCGTCGATCAGGTAGTAGTTCCAGGTGATCTTGAAATACGTGGCGAAGATCAGCGTGATGCAGTGCCCGATCGTGAACACGGTGACGAATTTCGCTACGTCCTTGAAGGACGAGAGAAAAAACACCACCCCGAAGAGAAAGAGCAAGTGGTCGTAGCCCGTGAGCATGTGGCTTGCGCCAAGACCGATGTACTGAAGATAGCCACCGTCCAGCATGCGCTGTCGATCCTCCTCGGAGATGCCATGCGCGACGGCCACCAGGGGAATCAACAGGAGCAAGGCCGGAGCGAGCCGCTTCAACCAGAGCGGTAGGTTCATGAAGTGCCTTCCAAAATATGAGCGAACGAGTGCCCGATGTCGCGCGTTGCCGCGACATTGAAAAGGCCCAGGCGAACGCAAGCGGGCGCGCTGCGCCTGATGCCATTGGGCGAAAGAAGTCAGGGAGGGAATGGATGAACGCTCAGCGCGCCTTCATGCGCGGCAGACGTTCACGCTCAGGCGAGCGCTGTGGGAGGGCGTAAAAGCCCGTCCAAGGAGGGAGGGATGTACCGCTGCAATATGAGCGCGGCAGGGCTTGCAGGGGGAAGGCTGGGAACTTTCAACGAGGCACTAGGCAACAGACCGGCCGGGGTGACCCCCGTGTCTGCGTGCTCGTGGCTGTCGAGCCCACCAGATGCCTCCACATGCGCTGAGAGATCCTCGTGGTGGTGATGGTCGACATCCTGGGTATGGACCACCATGTGGGCCATCTGGTCCGCGCGCTGTGCTACCGCAAATGGAGTGACCATGCCGATGGATTGCCATAACAAGGCAATTACCAGCAGCAATGATCGCAAGCGATGGGGCATGCTATCAATTGTAGATCACAGCCTATGGGGTCGAGAGTTCCCTGCTGGACCCAGTGGCATATTCGTACCCGACAACCGCTGATAGACCCATCATGCAAGCGGTGAAGGTGAGGAGAGAGCAATACTGGCGACCCCTCAGTCCCACGCTGCGCCCTGGATGGACGCAGACGTTGGCAACTCACCGCACACGCCTCAGCGCCAGCGTACCCATGGCCATCAGCACGGGCGCCAACCCAAAGGCAAGCAAAGGCGACATTGCCGTCCACAACAAGCCCACGGCCGAGGTGGAAATCAGCTGGCGATGCCGTTGACTGTGCCCAGCGCGCCATAGCCGGTGGCCAGCTTGTCCTGCGCCACCATGTCAGCCGTCACCGTCGATTCCAGCGCCTCCTGAACGGTCATATAGAGCCCAGCGGCCAGGAAAACCAACGCCAACACGGGAATGCTGTCGACTTGCCACCAGAAGGCAGCCACCGCTCCCAGCGCCGTCAGCGCGCCCAGCGCATAGCCGATCACCAGTACTTGCAGCGAGCCGATGCGGTCGGCCCGCGCGCGCACCGGATAGGAGGCCAGGAGCTGCACGACATTTCGCCATACATAGAGCAGCCCGGCTACCTGGGCGGCGTGAACGATGCCAAGGCGCGCTGTCAGCAGTTGGGTGGCCGCCAGAATGAGCAGGCTGTGTGAGAAGTCTCCCAGTCCGAAAACTCCTACCGCGGCCAAATATTTCTTGAAGCGAGATGGCAGGCCGCGCAGGGTGTTGAAAAGGCGCAGGCCGGGATTGGGTGAGTGCGCAGGATCCTGCACCAGGGTCAGGAACGCGATGACTGCAAGCACGCCCTGGATGACGCTGAGCCATAGCACCAGCCGGAACGGGCCAGCAGCATCTGCCCAGTGCAGGTCTTGTGCCCAGCCCAGCAGGGTTACCCCCAACAATGGGCCGACGACGGCGCCGATCGTATACATTGCCCGGTGGAAACCGGAGGCCCGTTCACGCGCTTCGGGATGGATGGCCTGGATCACGATGGCATCGCGCAACGGGCCACGCAACCCTTGCCGAACCAGGACAACAGCCGCCCCGCCAGCAGAAGTGGCCAGCCTGCGGCCAATGCGATCAGGGCTTGGCCCACAGGGGTCAATGCATAGCCCAGAAGCACCAGCAGCTTGCGATGCCCTAACTTGTCGGCGATGTAACCAGACACTATCTTGGTGAAGCTGGCCATCGCATCGGCGGCGCCTTCGATCAAACCCAGGGCTGCCGCCGGCACGCCCAACACCGCCAGAAATCCCGGCAGGATCACGGTCGTGGTCTAGTAGCAAAAGTCGCCCAGTGCGATGGTCAGACCGACACCGCCGACGGTGCGGTTCAGCCAAGGCTGGAGAGGCACGGCGGTGTCTTATGGGCGGGGAGCAACTTCGGTGTTGGCGCCGATTCAAAATTGAGCCACCGTGCCGATTGAATTTTGAGCCAGGGCTAATGGCCAACCTGTGAAGGTCGGCTGTGGATAAGTGTAGTGCCTTGGGTCGGTTTTGGTCTCCTTGGTGATCGAGCTCGGTGGTCGTCCGTTGAGGGTAAGCCGCGCAGGGCGAAGCCCGTAGCGGCTTGCCCTTGAACCGCTCAGAACGGCTCAGCCTTCTTGGCCTGTTCGCGTGCCTTGATGCGTTTCTTGGCCACGGCTGTGCTGTGCATGAACCTGTGGGACTCGTTGCCCGTCTCGACGATGTGGCAGTGGTGCGTGAGTCGATCCAGCAGTGCCGTGGTCATCTTGGCATCGCCGAACACGCTGGACCATTCCTTGAAGTCCAGGTTGGTGGTGATCATCACGCTGGTCTGCTCGTAGAGCTTGCTCAGCAGGTGGAACAGCAAGGCGCCGCCTGCCTGGCTGAAGGGCAGGTAGCCCAGCTCATCAAGGATGACCAGGTCCATGCGCTGCAAGCTCGCTGCGATGCGGCCTGCCTTGCCTTGGGCCTTCTCCTGCTCCAGTGCGTTGACCAGGTCCACCGTGGAGTAAAACCGCACGCGTGAGCCATGGCGCGTGATGCCCGCCACGCCGATGGCCGTGGCCAGATGCGTCTTGCCCGTGCCGGGGCCACCCACCAGCACCACGTTGTGCGCCTGCTCGGTGAACGCCATGCTGGCCAACTGCTCGATGAGCTTTTTGTCCACGGGCGAGCATTCGAAGTCGAAGCCCGCCAGGTCGCGGTGCACGGGGAACTTCGCCGTGTGCATCTGGTAGCTCACTGAGCGCATGGCTCTGTCCGTGACTTCCGCTTGCAGCAGGTGCTCCAGCAGCCAGCGCGAGCTCTCCAGCGTGGCGTGGCCGCCTTGCTTGACCAGGTCCTCCCAGGCCCCGGCCATGCCGTACAGGCGCAGCTCTTTGAACTCCTTGTCCAGCTCACGCATGATCGGCCTCCTGCATGTCGCTGCCAGCGCGCAGGCTGTCATAGCGCGCCGTGTCGGCCAGGGGTGTCTGGCTCACTTGCAGGTTGGTCGCAACCGTCTCGGGCAGGGGCTGCGCTTGCAGGCGGCCGAGCACGTTGATGACGTGCTCGGTGCTCACCCGCCCCGATGGCGGCGCACTCTCCAGGGCCAACTCCACCGCCACCAGCACGGCGTCCAGCCCTTGCTTGGGCACCTCGGCCAGTACCTGCGCCATCACCCTGTCGCCGCCCTCCTGGTGCAGCAAGCCTTTGCGCATGCGCTGCAATGGCTCGGGCAGGTCTGCAAAGGGCGCGCCGTTGCGCAGCGCGCCCGGCTTGCGCTCGATCAGCGGCACGTAATGCTGCCAGTCGTAGCGGGTCTGGTTGCGATCGCTCAGGCGCTCGTGCGTGGCCACCATAGCATCGCCGGCCACCACCACGATCTGCGCCGGGTACAGGTGTGTGCTGACCATTTGCCCCGCCCATTCGCAGGGCACCGAGTAGCGGTTGCGCGCCACCGTCACCAGGCAGGTGCTGCTCACCTTGGCCGGGTTCTCAACATAGCCATCAAAGGCCACCGGCATCGGCATCAGGTGGCTTTGCTCCAGCTCCAGCATCTCGGCGATGCTGAACGCTTTGTGCTGCGGGTGGCGCAGCTCTCGCCACAGAGCCCGGCAGCGCTCGCCCAGCCACGCATTGAGCTCGGTAAAGCTGCCAAAGCGCCGTTGCCCCGCCTCCACCCAGATGCGACGGCGGCTGTCTTGCACATCCTTCTCCACGCGCCCCTTCTCCCAGCCGCTGGCACGGTTGCAAAAATCAGGGTCGAACAGATAGTGCGCGCACATGGCTGCAAAGCGCGCATTGACCACGCGGCCTTTGCCCTTCTTGACTTTGTCGACCGCCGTCTTCATGTTGTCGTAGATGCCACGGCGTGCCACGCCACCCAGCGCTGCAAAGCTGCGGGTGTGCGCATCGAACAGCATCTCGTGGCCTTGGCTGGGGTAGGCCACCAGCCAGAAGGCCCCACTGGCACACAGCTTCATGTGCGAGACCTGCATGCGGTAGTACACCCCGCCCACCAGCAAGCCGTCTTCGCTCCAGTCGAACTGGAAGGCCTCGCCAAGCTCGAAGGTCAATGGCACGAAGGCCTTGCAGGCCGCCTGTTGGCCTTCACCTTGGCGCCACTTGCGGATGAAATCCGTCACCCGCGTGTAGCCACCTTCGTAGCCCGCTGCCTTGATCTGCGTGAACAAGGCCTTGGCCGTGCGCCGCTCCTTCTTGGGCCGCTTGGCATCGGCCTTCAAGGCTTGCTTGAGCTCCGCCTCGTGCGCCGACAGCTTGGTCGCCTTCGCCGCCTCCCGGCGGTACTTGGGCTCGACCGGCTGCGCCTCGTCCAGCCACTTGGCCACCGTGTTGCGCGACAGGCCCGTGGCCCTCGATATCTCCCGCTTCGTCTTCTTGTCCCGGCGGTGCATCCGCCGTATCTTGCCAATCATGTCCATGGTGATCACCCTCTTCATTCCCTTGCTGCACAAAACAGCAGGGTAGGTAAAACACCTGGCTCAGTTTTAGGTCGGCATCACACCAAAAAGTGGCTCAGTTTTCGGTCGGCGTCAACAGGCGGGGCCAGAGCGGACTCAGAACTTGCCAGCCACGTGCGTATTCCTACGAGAACGCACCAGACTGGACACGCATGAGCAAGCTCCGCACCACCTCAAGGCCGCCGGGCTCTTTGAGCACATCGAGAGGCCTTCGATCACCCAACGCTGGGACCACCCCCACGAGCCAGTGATTAAGCCAGGTCTGTGCGTCGAAACCAGTTGGGTCACCAGACTCATCAACCATGCGCCGCACAAGCATAGTGAGAATAGCGATGTGGTCTTCTAGGGCGATGGGGGCAGAATTCGTGTCCACAAGTTACCGATCAGTCCCGTTAACAATGGCACAGCGGCGTCGCCTGAGTGTCGGATCTTTGGTTGCATCGCCCGAGCGCGCATATTCCCTTGCGGTGATGACAGGAAGAGCGTGCTTGACCTTGATTGTGATGACGCGCTTCGCCTTGCGGGCAGCCTGACCTGTGCGGTGCAATTCCATGGCGCGGTGATCTCTCAAGAGCTGTCGCGAGCTTCGGAGAGAGATTTCATCAAAGTACCTCTCAGAAAAACGTCGCCCCCGGGGGCATGCTTTCGCAGAGGTCGCACCGGGGGCTTGCTTTGCGCTAATGATAGCAACGAAGTTCAAACTCATCGCGGGGTTGTATCGGTAGGAGAACCAGCGCTGACTCACCAAAGGCCACGCTTGCTCACTTTTACCAGCGCACTCGTAAGGGCCATCAGCGTCTCTGCATCTGTCAGCACCTCCGCCCCCTTCAACGTGGACGGCAACGCAATTCCAGCGATGTCTTGAGTACGGTTGAGCACCTGCTCCACCAAACTGGTTCGGGGAACAAACATGTAGTGCACTTCACAGTCCAGGCCATGAGCCAAACGTGCAAGCGTATTCAGCGTGATAGTGCCGTTGGCCTCGGCCTGCTCCAGTTTGCGGACTCCCTGCGCCGTCATGCCCAAGCGCTCACCTAGCGCTTTGGAACTCATGCCCAAGGCCAATCTCACCGTCTTTGCCCAGCCACACCTGGGCGTGGCATTCCGCTGCAGCTTCGCGAAATCGCAAAACTGCCGATCAAGTTCGGCCAAGCGGGTGAGATCCAGGCGGTTTTTCAAGGGGGCAAACGCATGAGGCAACAGACTGGTTGCCTCTTTAAGCAGATCTGGGCAACCGGTTTATTTCCATTGGGAGACGGGCACACTTGGAAAACAAAAATGGCATTCCATTCAGCTATCTTCGCACGCCACGGCCCCAAAAGGGACCAATTAGTCTCATATTAACTTGAATGAAGAATGATGCTGCGTTTGGAAAAAGCGACCCTAGGAAAATTTGGAGCACAGGACATGTTGCGCCTGATCACGTCACGGGGTTGGGAAGCCATCCTGCCGGATGCGCTGGATGACAACCACCTATTGTTGATGTCAGACCAACTCCGAGACCTTCTGTCTGGCTCGGATTGGAGCGGGGATCACGATCCCGCTAGTGCAGCCTTACCGCTCGCCCTGTTGCTTCTGACCAAGGCGGGAGCCAAACGTTCAGGCGACAGCTTGGAAGTGGGCCTCGAAACTCTGCAAGAAGCACTGTGCTTGCTCAGCACTGCTGTGGATCGGGAGATCGTCAATCGGATGTTGCACCGCCAAGATGCCACACCCATTGGCACCGGTCTGATACAAGGGCTTCAAATGCTGGTTCAGTATGCCAAGGAACAGGCCGAATCGGAATGCCAAGCCTAGTCTGAAATGATGCCCTTGAAGTCCGCTTTGACGGTCCTGAGGAGTTCATTGACCAAGTTCGTGTCCAGGTCTGGGCAGTACGCGGTAGCAATCAAGGTTAAAGGGTGGATCTGCATCTGCTCGGCCAATACCTCGATGGTGCGGATACTGGGCACTTGATGTCCCTGCTCGATGCGACTGATGTGTCGGCGGCTCGTTGCCAGCAACATGTCTTCCTGAACCAAGCCGCGTGCCGCGCGCAATTGCTGCAGCGCCCGACCAAAGTCGGCTTGGGGTGGAACACGCTTTCGGGAAGACATCCACCCGATTTCCGTCCAATGAGACTAAAAAGACCACGACCAAATAGTCTCATAGGCTCGCTAACTCGAAAAAATATTCAGCCCCTGTTGGAAATCTGTTTCTGAAGTCGCGCTGTGCCCATACTCTTTCTGGATTTTGATGGGGTCCTGCACCCAGAGCACTGCCACGAGTCGAGGCACTTCTGTTGCCTATCGATCTTGGAAGATGCGTTACGACAGGTGCCCGAGTGCCAGATCGTGATCACCAGCACCTGGCGCCTGGAACAGGCCTATGAGGATCTATTGGAAAGGTTCTCTCCGGACATTGCCGCCATGATCGAAGGCGTTACCCCCAGATATTGCGATCTAACGAACGTCCCGAATACGCTGGTGGGGTACGAGCGGGAGGCCGAGTGCCATGCCTGGCTTTGGGCCAACGATGTGCCACATCGCAGATGGGTGGCGGTGGATGATCGATCGTGGCTCTATCGGCCGTTCTGCAAGTCGTTGTTTTTGGTCGATGGGCGAACGGGACTCACGCAGGCCACCGGTTCACAACTGACAGCTCGTCTTCAAACCACACTTTGAAAAGACTGCCAGGAGGGCAGACCACCTGACCTCAGAAAACACTAATCTAGGGTTAACCCGAGCGTCCTAACCGGGTAATCTGCACCGAAAGTGAGATCACCCCAGACAGCAGGCGCAACAGTCGGATTGAGGAGGTCAGCATGGCGCCACTGTACGGTGGATCGAGGACTGAAATTGTCCGCAATGATTCTTACAGTGACTCCACCTTTTTTCCACCACTACCAAGGAGTTCTCCATGTCCATCGTCCTTTACTGGCACCCCATGTCCAGCGCCACCCCTATCGCATGCGCCCTCACCGAACTGGGTGTGCCGCATGAGCGCGTGAAGATCGACATCCGCACTGGCCAGCAGCGCCGCCCAGACTACCTGGCCCTGAACCCGAACGGCAAGGTGCCCACGTTGACGGTGGACGGCGCGCCCATGTTCGAAGCCCTGGCCATCCATTTGTGGCTGGGCCATCGCTATGGTGTGGACCGTGGCCTGTGGCCCGCAGGCGGCACACCCGAGGCGTTGCAGGCCCTGTCGTGGTGCACGTGGTCGTATGTGACCTATGGCGCGCTGGTGGGGCGCCTGCATGTCGCCACCCAGGGCGAAGAGGTGTGGCGCAACACCGCCCAGGCAGAAGCAGTCATGCGTCAGCTGAACGAGCTGTTGGAAGTGCTGGACGCCCGGCTGGTCCTGCAACCCTGGATGCTGGGTGCCGACTATTCGCTGGTGGATTTAGTAGTGGGCTCGGTGCTGGGCTACAGCGTGTACCTGGGCGCGCCCGTCCATGCGCACCCGCATGTGCAGGCCTGGCTGGACCGGGTACAGGCGCGCCCTGCGATGCAGATCGACGCCTGACCGAGGCCCATGGCTGTCACACAGGCGGCCGTGGCCTACAGCAGCACGATGTCGTACTGCTCCTGCCCCATCGCACTTTCTGACTGCAGCGATATCGGCTTCCTGATGAAGTCCGAGAGGCCGGCCAGGTGCTGGCTTTCCTCGTCCAGAAACAGCTCCACCACACGGGGTGAAGCCACCACGCGGAACTCGCGCGGGTTGAACTGGCGGGCTTCGCGCAGGATCTCGCGCAGGATGTCGTAGCACACGCTGCGCGCGGTCTTCACGCTGCCTTTGCCCTGGCAGGCCTCGCAGGGCTCGCAAAGCATGTGGGCCAGGGATTCGCGGGTGCGCTTGCGCGTCATCTCCACCAGGCCGAGCTGCGAGAAGCCGCCCGCCATGGTCTTCACGCGGTCGCGGGCGAGCTGTTTTTTGAACTCTGCCAGCACAGCCTGCTGGTGGTCGTCGCGCACCATGTCGATGAAATCCACGATGATGATGCCGCCCAGATTGCGCAGGCGCAGCTGGCGCGCAATGGCCTGGGCGGCCTCCAGGTTGGTCTTGAAGATCGTGTCGTCGAAGTTGCGCGCACCCACGTACCCACCGGTGTTCACGTCGATGGTGGTGAGCGCCTCGGTCTGGTCCACGATGAGGTAGCCGCCCGATTTCAGATCGACCCGGCGGCCCAGGGCCTTGGCCACTTCCTCGTCGATGGAATACAGGTCAAAGATGGGCCGCTCGCCCTTGTAATGCTGCAGCTTGCCCACGGCAGCGGGCATGAATTCCTGACCAAACGCGCGCAGGCGCTGGAACTGCTCCATCGAATCGATACGGATGGTCTGCGTGTGGTCGCCCACCAGATCGCGCAGCACGCGCTGCAGCAGATCCAGGTCCTGGTGCAGCAGCGACATGGCGGGCAGCTTGAGAGATGCCTCCTTGATGCGCGCCCAGGTCTTGCGCAGGTAGGCAATGTCTTCGGCCAGTTCGGCATCGGTCGAATCCTCACCGTTGGTGCGCAGGATGAAGCCGCCGCCACCGCCCGTGGATTTGTCGCCCACCAGCGCCTGCAGCCGCGCGCGCAGGGCATCACGCTCGGCGGGCGGAATCTTCTGCGACACGCCCACATGGTCGTCCTGCGGCAAGAACACCAGCAGGCGCCCGGCCACGCTGATCTGCGTGGACAGCCGCGCGCCCTTGGTGCCAATCGGGTCCTTGATGACCTGCACCATGAGCGACTGTCCCTCGAACACCTGCTTTTCAATCGGCACCTGCGGCTCGTTCTTGCGGGCGAATGCAGGCGGCTCGCCGTCTGGCTGGCGCTGCCACACATCGGCCACATGCAAAAACGCAGCACGTTCCAGGCCAATGTCGATAAAGGCCGACTGCATGCCGGGCAAGACGCGCGAAACCTTGCCCAGATAGACGTTGCCCACCAGGCCACGCTCCAGCGTGCGCTCCACATGCAGCTCCTGCACGGCGCCATGCTCCACCACAGCCACACGGGTTTCCTGGGGCGACCAGTTGATCAGGATGTCTTGTTGCATGACAGCGTCACCATGTTCTTTTGCTTATAGAGGGAAGCCCGCCGCACGCAGCAGTTGCGCCGTCTCGTACATGGGCAGACCCATGATGCCCGAATAGCTGCCGGCCAGGTGCTCCACATACGCCGCCGCCCGGCCCTGGATGCCGTACGCCCCCGCCTTGCCCAGTGGCTCGCCAGTGGCGACGTAGGCGTCGATCTGCGCGGGCGTCATCGCGGCAAAAGTGACGCGCGACACCGACAGCGCGCTCAGGCGCTTGGGGCCCACCTGCAGCGCCACGGCGGTGAGCACGCGGTGCTCGTGGCCCGCCAGCTCAGCCAGCATGCGCGCGGCATGGAGCGCGTCGTCGGGCTTGCCGTAGATGGTGCGGCCGAGGGCTACGGTGGTGTCCGAGCACAGGATGGGCGCCTGCGGCAATTGGCGCCTTGCGCGCCGGGCCACAGCGGCATCAAGCTTGAGGGCGGTCACGCGCTCCACATAGGCCGTGGGCGCTTCGCCGGGCAGCACTACCTCGATGGCCTCGGCGTCTTCGGCCTCGTCGCCCTCCACATTGGGCAACAGCAGCTCGTGGCGCACGCCCAGTTGTTCAAGCAGCTGACGGCGGCGCGGGCTTTGGGAGGCGAGGTAGATGAAGTCAGGCATGAACAGATTTATGGTCAAAATCGGCTCTAGCGCTTATCCATCATGCGCTAGTAGCTATCAATAAAATAGTAACGCTTCAGCACACCCGCTGGCACCACCTCATTCGCGGTGGTAGGGGTGCCCGGCATTCACGGACCAGGCGCGGTACAGCTGCTCGATGAGCAGCACGCGCACCATGGCGTGGGGCAAGGTCAGATCCGACAGGCGGATGCGTTCGTGCGCCGCCTGCCGAAAGGCGGGGTCCAGTCCATCCGGCCCGCCGATGACCAGCGCCACATCGTCGCCGCCCAGCTGCCAGCCTTTCAGGCGTTCTGCCAGGGCCTTGGTGGTGAGGTTGGTGCCGCGTTCGTCCAGCGCCACCACCCGCGTGCCACGGGGGATGGCGGCTTCGATGCGCTCACGCTCGGCGGCATACAGCGTCTCCAGCGTCTTGGAGCCGCGCGGTTCCGTCTTGACGGCTTTGAGCTCGACCTTGAGCTCCGGGGGAAACCGTTTGGCGTAATCGTCGTAGGCGGTCTGCGCCCAGTCGGGCACGCGCTGGCCCACGGCCACGATCAGCAGCTTCATGGCAACTCAGGCGCGGTGCGCGGGTGAGCGGGTGCGGGAGGGCCGTCGATGGACCAAGGCTGCAATCACTTGCGGCCCGGTGCCCTCTTGGCTGCCGGTTTGGCGGCAGCGCCGCCACGTGCTGCGGTGGGCTTGGCACCCGTCTTGGCAGCAGCTGCGGATTTGCCGCGGGGAGCCGATGGCTTGACCACCACGGTCTTGATCGGTGCCTTGGTGGCCGCCGGCTTCTTGGCAGCAGTGGTTGGCTTTGCGGTGGTTTTGGCCGGTGTGGCCTTGGCCGTGCTGCTGCTCTTTGCGGGGGCTTTGGCGGGGGTCTTGGCTGCAGGTTTGGCAGCCGATTTGGCCGGAGCGGCTGCGGGCTTGGCGGCTGCCTTGGCCACGGCCTTCACTGTGGCTTTGCCGGAGCGCGCAGGCACCGCGGGTGCGGCGGCCGCCTTCTTTGCGGGCGCCTTGCCAGCAGCCTTCGCGTCGGACTTGGCAGCCTTCTGGGCCGACTTCTTCTCGGCCAATTCGGTGGCGGCGCTGGACACGGGCTTGGCAGCGCCCAGCTTCAGGCGCACGGGCGTATCGCCCCACAGCTCTTCCAGGCGGTAGTACTGGCGGATGGCGGGCTGCATGATGTGCGCCACAGCCGCGCCGCAGTCCACGATGATCCATTCGCCGTTGTCTTCGCCTTCGATGCGCGGCTTGGTAAAGCCCGCTTCTTTCACCGCGTCGCGCACGCTGGCGGCCAGGGCCTTGGTCTGGCGGTTGGAGGTGCCCGATGCCACGATCACCCGTTCAAACAGCGGCGAGAGATGCTCGGTGTTGAAGACCTGAATGTCTTGCGCCTTGACGTCCTCCAGGCCATCAACGATGGCGCGCTGGAGTTTCGTAACGTCTTTTTTGGCGGCGGTTTCCGATTTGGTCGAGGTGGTCATCAGGCGGTGATTAGAAAGGGAATGGAATCAATATAGCGTGCAACGCAGCGCACAGCCAGCGGGCTGAGCCTTGGGTGTTGCGCGGGTGTCGTGCTGGGGCGCTGCAGCAATGTGAGGTGTTTTTGGCCTCTGGCGCTCATCTGAAAAGCGCAGGCAGCTATTGAAATTATAGCTTTTGCGCTTCTCGCAGCATTCAGGGCGTGGTGACGGCCCCATCTGCGAGCCAGTCGCGCCGCACCAGAAAGCGCTGCGTGAGGTCGGCTTCAGCCGAGTCGGCAGCGTCAGCGCGCTGATAGGACCACGACACCAGCGGCGGCATGGAGAGCAGGATCGACTCGGTGCGCCCACCCGACTGCAGGCCAAAGTGCGTGCCGCGGTCCCACACCAGGTTGAACTCCACGTAGCGCCCGCGGCGGTAGAGCTGGAAGTCGCGTTCGCGCTCACCGTAAGCAGTGCCCTGGCGTTTCTCGACGATGGGCAGATAGGCGCTCAAAAACGCGTCGCCCACCGACTGCGTCATGGCCAGGCTCTGCTCGAAGCCCAGTTCCGAGAAGTCGTCATAGAACACGCCCCCCACGCCGCGCTGCTCGCTGCGGTGCTTGAGGTAGAAGTATTCGTCGCACCACTGCTTGAAGCGCGGGTACTTGTCATCGCCAAAAGGCGCCAATGCATCGCGGCAAGTGCGGTGAAAGTGCACTGCGTCTTCCTCAAAGCCGTAGTACGGCGTGAGGTCCATGCCACCGCCAAACCAGCAGGTCGGCGCCTGGCCGGGGTGCCCGGCCGCGATCATGCGCACGTTCATGTGCACGGTGGGCACGTAAGGATTGCGCGGGTGGAACACCAGCGACACGCCCATGGCCTCGAACGGGGCCCCCGCCAGCTCTGGCCGATGCTGCGTGGCCGACGGCGGAAGCTGGGGGCCGCGCACATGGCTGAAGCCACAGCCCGCGCGTTCAAACACCAGACCGCCCTCCATGATCTTCGTGTTGCCGTCGCCCTGCAGCATCTCGCCGGGCGGTTTGCTCCAGGCGTCGGCCAGAAAGCGGGCGCCGCCCTCGCCTTGTGCGGCTTCCACGGCTTCGAGTGCATCGGTGATGCGCGCCTGCAGGCCCTGCAAGTAGCTGCTTACGGTTGCCACGGTAGTGGCCGGATTCAATCCAGGTTGTTGCATTTCAGTTATCCATTGCCATCGGCGCCATGCGCTGCCGGTCAAACTGGCGCGGCCCAGGCCAGGGACGCCAAGCAAGTGCCGCACCGCAGCGAGGGCGTTGTCCCCCTGTGGGGGGAAGGCGCCGCAGGCGACTCAGGGGGGGCTATTTCACCGCCCGGAAGCCAATGTCACGGCGGTACTGCGCACCATCAAAGTGAATGCCGCGTGCCACGTCATACGCACGTTGCTGCGCCTGCTTCACGCTGTCGGCCAGCACGGTCACGCACAACACCCGGCCACCGATCACGCTGACCACACCGTCTTTCAGCTGTGTGCCCGCATGGAACACCATGGCATCGTCCGCCTCGGCGGGCAAGCCGGTGATGGGGTCGCCCTTGCGGGGGTTTTCCGGGTAGCCATGGGCGGCCATGACCACGCCCAGTGCGGTGCGGCGGTCCCATTGCAGTTCCATCTGGTCGAGCTTGCCGTCAGCGGCAGCAGCCATCACGTCGCTGAAGTCGCTTTTCAGGCGCATGAGGATGGGTTGCGTCTCGGGGTCGCCCATGCGGCAGTTGAATTCGAGCGTCTTGGGCTGGCCCTTGGCGTCGATCATCAGGCCTGCATACAGAAAACCGGTGTAGGGAATGCCGTCCTTTTCCATGCCCCGAATCGTGGGCAGGATGATCTCGCGCATGGCGCGGGCATGTACATCGGCCGTGACCACTGGCGCGGGCGAATACGCACCCATGCCGCCGGTGTTGGGACCTTCGTCGCCGTCTTTGAGGCGCTTGTGGTCCTGGCTGGTGGCCAGCGCCAGCACGTTCTTGCCGTCGCACAGCACGATGAAACTGGCTTCTTCGCCTTCGAGGAACTCCTCGATCACCACGCGCGCGCCACCTTCGTTGTGGGTCACGCCGTATTTGTTGTCCACCAGCATGAAGTCCACGGCATCGTGGGCCTCCTGCAGCGTCATGGCCACGACCACGCCCTTGCCTGCCGCCAGGCCGTCGGCCTTGATGACGATGGGCGCGCCCAGCCGGTCCACAAACGCGTGGGCGGCAGCCGGGTCGGTGAAGGTGTCGTAGTCGGCGGTGGGGATACCGTGGCGGCGCATGAAGGCCTTGGAAAACGCCTTGGAACTCTCGAGCTGCGCCGCAGCCTTGGTGGGGCCAAAGATGCGCAGGCCGTTGGCACGGAACTCATCGACCACGCCGGCGGCCAGCGGCGCCTCGGGGCCTACCACCGTCAGCGCGATTTTCTCGGCCTGCGCCCACATGCGCAGCTCGCGCACGTCGGAGATGGCCACATTTTCCAGCTTGGAGTTCAAGGCGGTGCCACCGTTGCCAGGCGCCACAAACACCTTGGTCACCTTGGGGGACTGGCTCAGTTTCCACGCCATCGCGTGTTCACGGCCGCCGCCACCAATCACAAGTACTTTCATAGGAACCTTTGGTGAACCCCTGCCTGGCACAAAGCCAAAGCACAGGGGTTCGTAAAAAACTATCTCAGCAACCCATCGCGCTGGGTGCTACACCCACAACCGACAAAACTGGCGCGACCCAGACCAGTGCCACCGCGCAAGGGCCGCCAAGACACTTCCGTGTCGCTAACGCTCCGTGCGCTGGTGGCGTCCCCCTCCCGCAAGCGCAGCACAGCGACGGAGGGGGAAGGCGCCAAGCGCCTCAGGGGGAGCTTCACAATGCAGCGTTGTGATAGACCTCTTGCGTATCGTCGAGGTCTTCCAGCACATCCAGCAGCTTTTGCATCCTGGCGGCGTCGTCGCCGGTCAGCTCGATGGTGTTCTCGGGCCGCATGGTCACGCCCGCCACCTCGGCCGTCAGGCCAGCGGCCTCCAGCGCGTTCTTCACGGCTTCAAAGTCGGCCGGGGCGGTCAACACCTCCACCGCACCGTCTTCGTCGGTCACCACGTCTTCGGCGCCCGCCTCCAGCGCCACCTCCATCACCTTGTCTTCGCTGGTGCCGGGTGCAAAAATCAATTGGCCACAGTGCTTGAACTGAAACACCACCGAGCCCTCGGTGCCCATGTTGCCACCGTGCTTGCTGAATGCGTGGCGCACTTCAGCCACGGTGCGCACCCGGTTGTCGGTCATGGTGTCGATCATGATGGCCGCGCCACCGATGCCATAGCCCTCGTAGCGAATTTCTTCGTAGGTCAGGCCTTCGGCGTTGCCCGTGGCCTTGTCGATGTTGTATTTGATGCGGTCGGCGGGCATGTTGGCCGCTTTGGCCTTGTCCACCGCCAGGCGCAGGCGGGGGTTGGCCGACAGGTCGCCGCCGCCCGAGCGGGCAGCCACAGTGATTTCACGAATGATGCGCGTCCAGATCTTGCCGCGTTTTTCATCCTGGCGCCCTTTGCGGTGCTGGATATTCGCCCATTTGCTGTGTCCTGCCACGGGAAGTCCTTTTGTATTGATTTAATCTAGTGGGCGCGATTTTACTTTTTGCCCGCCACCGATCTCCGAGGAAACCCGAAATGGCCGAACCCCTGCTGATTGCCAAGCACGACACCATCGAATGCCACCTGCTGCCCGGCCTGGCCAACCGCCACGGGCTTGTCACCGGCGCCACCGGCACGGGCAAGACCGTGACCTTGCAGACCCTGGCCGAGAATTTCTCGCGCATCGGCGTCCCGGTGTTCATGGCGGACGTGAAAGGCGACCTCACAGGTGCCAGCCAGCCCGGCAAGATCGGCGACAAGCTGGCGGCGGTGCTCAAGGACCGTGGGCTGCCCCTGCCCACCCCGCTGGCCTGCCCCACCACCCTGTGGGATGTGTTTGGCGAGCAGGGCCACCCTGTGCGAGCCACCATTTCGGACATGGGCCCGCTGCTGCTGGGCCGCATGCTCAACCTGAACGAGACCCAGCTGGGCGTGCTCAACCTGGTCTTCAAGATCGCCGACGACAACGGCCTGCTGCTGCTGGACCTTAAAGACCTGCGCGCCATGCTGCAGTACGTGGGCGACAACGCCAAGGAGTTCACCACCGAATACGGCAACGTCAGCGCCGCCAGTGTGGGCGCCATCCAGCGCGGGCTGCTGCAGATCGAGCAGCAAGGTGGCGACAAGTTCTTTGGCGAGCCCATGCTCGACATCCAGGACTTCATGCAGACCGACACCAACGGCCACGGCGTGGTCAATATCCTGGCGGCCGACAAGCTGATGAATTCGCCGCGCCTGTACGCCACATTTTTGCTGTGGATGCTGTCGGAGTTGTTTGAAACGCTGCCCGAAATCGGCGACCCCGAAAAGCCCAAGCTGGTCTTCTTCTTCGACGAGGCCCACTTGCTGTTCAATGAGGCACCCAAGGTGCTGGTGGAGCGCATCGAACTGGTGGTGCGCCTGGTGCGCTCCAAAGGCGTCGGTGTTTACTTCGTCACACAGAACCCGTTGGACATCCCCGACAGTGTGCTGGCCCAGCTGGGCAACCGCGTGCAGCACGCGCTGCGCGCCTTCACCCCGCGCGACCAGAAGGCCGTGAAAGCCACGGCCACCACCATGCGCCAGAAGCCGGGCCTGGATATTGAAGCCGCCATTACCGAGCTGGCCGTGGGCGAGGCGCTGGTGAGCTTTCTGGACGCCAAGGGCCGCCCCAGCGTGACCGAGCGCGTCTTCGTGCTCCCGCCCGGCAGCCAGCTCGGGCCCATCACGCCGCAACAGCGCCAGGCGCTCATGGCAGGTTCGCTGGTGGCGGGTGTGTACGAAAAAACCGTGGACCGCGAATCGGCCTACGAAAAACTCAAGGGCCGCGCCCAGGATGCCGCCACCCAGGCTGCCGAAAACGGCAAAGCTGGCCCGGCGGGGGCAGCGGCGGGGGGCGACGGCGGTGGCCTGATGGGCGGGCTCAACGATGTGCTGTTTGGCAGCACCGGCCCGCGCGGCGGCAAACGCGACGGCCTGGCGCAAACCATGGCCAAATCGGCGGTTCGCACCATGGGCACCTCGCTGGGCCGCGAAATCCTGCGCGGGGTACTGGGCAGCATTTTTGGCGGCAGCAAGCGCCGTTAAGCCTTGGGTGGAGCGCCGAACGCCCCACCCCCATCGCCCGCGCACCACCCAAGCCGTGCGCACCACGTCGAGCGCCAACCCCGCTCATCATTTTCGCCAACCACCCTGCCAGCCCACCAGTGCCGGGCTGGCGGGAGCGCGCGTGACAATTCGACGACACATAAAAGTGTGTCATCAATCAGTCATATGACGGTCGTGAAATCGCCAGACATAACAACAAAAAAGGAGGAGCGATGAAACGATTCGAATACCTGCTACTGCGCCTGGGCGACAAGATCAGGCTGCTTGCCTTCGGAGTCTGGGCATTGGCACTCGTCGGGATAGTTGCAGGCGTCTGGCAGTTTCGCGGGATCTGGCTTTTCTATCTGTTCTTCACGGTGGTGCTGACCGTGCTGGTTCTCCAGTGGACGCAATCGGTGCGCCGGCGCCACATTCGCGAAGCGCCCCTGCCCCGCTTTTTGCAGCGCAAGTTGCGCGAGACCTACCCCCACCTGAGCCCGCGCGACTGTGAACTCGTCGAACGCGGGCTGCGCCAGTTTTTCATGGCCAGCCTGCGCAGCAACAAACAGTTTGTGGCCATGCCCTCCCGGGCGGTCGATGTGCTGTGGCATGAGTTCATCCTGCACACCCAGGCCTACAAAAACTGGTGCCGCGACGCGCTGGGCTTCTTCTTGCACCACACGCCCGCCGAGGCCCTGGGCAAAAAGGCCCGCCACAACGATGGTCTGCGCCGCACCTGGTACTGGGCGTGCAAGGAGGAGTCCATCGACCCGAAGGCGCCCAGCCGCCTTCCGCTGCTGTTCGCGCTCGATGCCAAGTTCGCCATCCCCAACGGCTTCACGTATGTGCCTGACTGCTCCGACATCGGCCAGAAAAGCGATGCGGGTGGCACTGGTGGCGGCACCTACTGCGGCACCAGCTTTTCGGACGGAAGCCACAGCGGCAGTTCAGGGGATTTCGGCGGGGCCGACAGCTCCGACGGGGGCGGAGATGGCGGCGGTTGCGGCGGCGGAGGGGATTGAGTTGCGCCGACAAAGGCGGCATCAGCGCAGCCTTTAACTCCTGAATTGATAGCTGCTGGCGCTTTATGGATAAGCGCCAGAGGCCAAAAACACCCAAAGTCGCCCAGGCGACGACACGGCGCGCGCCAGCAGGTCTACAGTGGCACCCCATGAATACCCCTGCCCTCACCTGCTTTTCCCTCAGCATCACTGACCACGTAGCCCATCTGGTTCTGAACAAACCCGAGGCCATGAACACCATGCACCCCACGTTCTGGCGCGAGCTGGACGCGGTGCTTGCCCGGCTGCACCAGGGAGGCGAGGCGCGGGCGCTGGTCATCAGCAGCACGGGCAAGCACTTCAGTGCTGGCATGGCGCTCGAGACCTTTGGCGGCGCCATCACCATGGACGACCAGAGCCCCGAAGGCCGCGCCGCCATCTTCGACCTGCTCACCGACATGCAGGCCACCTTCACCCGCATCGACAACCTGCGCATCCCCGTGATCATGGCCATCCAGGGCGGCTGCATTGGCGGCGCGGTGGACATGGTCACGGCAGGCTGCATCCGGTACGCCACGGCCGACGCGTTCTTTTGCATCCAGGAGATCAACATTGGCATGGTGGCCGACGTGGGTACCCTGCAGCGCCTGCCCAAGCTCATCCCGCTGGGCGTGGTGAAAGAGCTGGCCTACACCGGCCGCCGCCTGGGCGCAGCCAGAGCACTTGGCTACGGCCTGGTCAACGAGGTGTTCGACACACAAGAGGCCATGCTGGCCGCCGCGCTGCAGTGTGCGCAAGAGATCGCCAGCAAGCCGCCTGTGGCCATCTGGGGCACCAAGCAGGCCGTGAACTACGCGCGCGACCATAGCGTGGAAGACAGCCTGCGCCAGATGGGCTGGCTGCAAGGCGCCATCTGGAGCAACCAGCATGTGCGCGAATCGGTCACGGCCATGAAGCAAAAGCGCGCGGGCGATTTCCCTTCCCTCACCCCGCTGCAACGGTTCAGCGAACTGGGCTAGGTGCAGACCGGCCATCAAAAATCATAGCTGTTGGCGCTTATGGGATAAGCGCTGAAGGCCATTTTTGTTTTAAAAGGCAGCTCAACGGGCTATCATCCGGGCATGAAGGGGCAAGCCACCGCTGCGCCCTGCGTGCAACCAAGGATGCCACCTTATGACCTCGCCCAGCTTCACCCCGCCCACCTATGACGACGTGGCTGCGGCCGCACACCGGCTCCAGGGCATGGCGCACCACACGCCCGTCCTGCGCTCCACCACGGCCGACGAGGCGCTGGGCGCACAGCTTTTCTTCAAGTGCGAGAACCTGCAGCGCACCGGCGCCTTCAAGTTCCGCGGCGCCTTCAACACCCTGGCGCAGTTCACCGACGAGCAGCGTGAGCGTGGCGTGCTGGCGTTTTCGGCCGGCAACCACGCCCAGGCCATCGCGCTGTCGGCTCGGCTGCTGGACATGCCCGCCGTCATCGTGATGCCGGAAGACGCTCCCGCCGCCAAGATGGCCGCCACACGGCAATACGGAGCCCAGGTCGTCACCTACAACCGCTACACCGAAGACCGCGAGGGCATCAGCCGCCAGCTGGCGCTGGAGCGTGGCATGACCCTGGTGCCCCCGTTTGACCACCCCCATGTCATCGCGGGCCAGGGCACGGCCGCCAAGGAACTGCTGGAAGATGTGCCGGACCTGGATTACCTCTTTGTCTGCGTGGGCGGCGGCGGCCTGCTGGCGGGCAGCCTGCTGGCTGCCGAGGCACTGGCACCGCATTGCCGCGTGGTGGGCGTGGAGCCCGAAGCCGGCAACGATGGCCAGCAGTCGGTGCGCGCCGGCCACATCGTGCAGATCCCCACACCCCACACCATTGCCGATGGCGCACAAACCCAGGCGCTGGGGCAAATCACCTTCCCCATCATCGCGCGCCTGGCCGACGACATGGTGACCGCCACCGATGCGCAACTGGTCGAGGCACTGCGGTTTTTTGCCGAACGCATGAAACTCGTGGTTGAGCCCACAGGCGCCCTGGCCTTTGCCGGTGCCCAGCATGGCAGTGTGGACGTGCGCGGCAAGCGGGTGGGCATCCTGATCAGTGGCGGCAACGTGGATCTGTCGCGCTACGCGCGGTTTCTTGCAGATTAGACTTGCCCGCTTCTCCCCCCAAAAAAACACAGGCCAGGCCATGAACAGCAACGTCACCGTCATCACCCATCCCCTCGTCCAGCACAAGCTCACGCTGATGCGCAAGAAAGACGCCAGCACCAACAGCTTTCGCCGCCTGCTGGGCGAGCTGTCCACGCTGATGGCGTACGAAGTGACGCGTGACATGCCGCTGCAGGACATCGAGATCGAAACCCCGCTGGAAACCATGACCGGCAAGGTCATCGACGGCAAGAAGCTGGTGCTGGTCTCCATCCTGCGCGCAGGCAACGGCTTTCTGGACGGCATGCTCAACGTGGTGCCCGGCGCCCGCGTGGGCCACATCGGCCTGTACCGCGACCCCGCCACGCTGCAGCCGGTGGAGTATTACTTCAAGATGCCGTCAGAGATGGACGAGCGCGACATCATCGTGGTGGACCCGATGCTGGCCACCGGCAACTCGGCCGCCGCCTGTGTGGACCGCCTAAAGAAGCTCAACCCCCGCTCCATCAAGTTCGTGTGCCTGCTGGCCGCGCCCGAAGGTGTGGCCACACTGCAAAAGGCCCACCCCGATGTGCCGATCTTTACCGCCGCCATCGACCGCGAGCTGAACGACCACGGCTACATCCTGCCGGGCCTGGGCGATGCGGGTGACCGCATTTTTGGCACCAAATAAGCGCACAACTGCAGCGCCCGTGCACCAGCCACCGCAGGGCTTGCCGCCCAGCGGTGGCTTTTTTTCATCACCGGGTCTCGCTGCGATGCGCATCTGCCAATTGGGAGCCCTACCGTGGTGGGGTGCCCCGGTCTGGTTTCCGGATGCGCTGCACGCATGCACCATTTTTTTACCAACTGGTGGCTTTCCTCTGGCAGACTTGCCGCTGGTTTGCAGTTACACAGCCACCGACTGGCGCGCTCCTTGCTTGGTAGCAGCACACCCAACCTCCTTGTTCGCTTGTCTGAAGGACCCACCATGACCACTCGCCGCATCTTCACCGGACGCCTGCTCTGCACTTCCATGGCCCTATCTGCCGCCATGGCGATGGCGCCCTCTCTGGCCTTCGCGCAGTCCAAGCTCAAGGTTGCGGCGATCTACACGGTGCCTTTCGAGCAGCAATGGGTCAGCCGCATCCACAAGGCGCTCAAGGCCGCAGAATCGCGTGGCGAGATCGAATACAAGGCCAGCGAAAACGTGAGCAACGCCGACTACGAGCGCGTGATGCGCGAGTACGCCACCGGCGGCAACCAGCTCATCGTGGGCGAGGCCTTTGCGGTGGAAGCCGCCGCCCGCAAGGTGGCCAAGGACTTTCCCAAGACCTCCTTCCTGCTCGGCTCGTCGGGCAAGCCGCAGGCGCCCAATTTCAGCGTGTTCGACAACTACATCCAGGAGCCCGCGTACCTCAGCGGCATGATCGCCGGCGGCATGACCAAGACCAACAAGATCGGCATGGTGGGCGGCTTTCCCATCCCCGAGGTCAACCGCCTGATGCACGCCTTCATGGCCGGTGCCAAGGAAACCAACCCCAAGGTCGAGTTCACCGTCACCTTCATCAACAGCTGGTTTGATCCACCCAAGGCCAAGGAAGCCACCTTCGCCATGATCGACAAGGGCGCCGATGTGCTCTACGCCGAGCGCTTTGGCGTAAGCGACGCCGCCAAGGAAAAAGGCAAGCTCGCCATCGGCAACGTGATCGACACCCAGCCACAGTATCCCGACACCGTGGTCGCCTCGGCCATCTGGCACATGGAGCCCAGCATCGACCGCGCGCTCAAGCTGGTAAAGGAAGGCAAGTTCACCGCCGAGGACTACGGCCCGTATTCGATGATGAAGCACAAGGGCTCTGAACTTTCCCCCTTGGGCACGTTCGAGAAGAAGGTGCCCGCCGACATCGTGGCCAAGGTCAAGGCAAAAGAGGCGGACATCCTGGCGGGCAAGTTCACCGTGAAGGTGGACGACAGCCAGCCCAAGTCGACGGCCAAGTAGTTACCGAATTCAGCGGGCGCCAAGGCGCCCAGTTTGCTGCGGCGTTTCTGGCGGTCTCGTGCTGAACTGACATGCCGCCGCATCACCCAACCACCGCGACCCGGCAGTGGGTTGTTCACGCGTATCACTTCAGCGGATTGAACGGTTCCTCCCCCTTTATCGCGGGATCTTTGCGGCAGGTCTGCAGTGGCATGGAGCGCGCTTGCACCATCTGGAGTATTTTGCGTTCGTCCCTGTCGACGCGGGCCTTGATGCAAACGCATCCATACCCAGCGCTGCCGTGACCCGTGCGCACCCAGCGCGCCGAGGTGAAGGCCGGCAGGTTGCCCTCCGCCTGATGGCCGCCCTGCATCGCGATCTCCCAGCGGCCATCGCGGTCCAGAAGTTCCACGTTACCGGGAGTGGGGTTGTCTAGCCATCCGCACAAGGTAGGAAGCGCGGTGGTCCTGCTGGCACTGGTCGATGCCTGTGCGGCATTGATTGACGGGATGCAAGCAATACTCACTAAGGCACTCCACAACAGCCCGTGCATCCGACGTCGAAATGCACGCGTCATGGGGTTACCTCCTCATTGACTCTGGCGACTCGGGCCTTGAGCAGAATTTTCTCAAACTGCAACGCGATTGCGGCGATGTCGGCGGCATGGTCGCTGCCGTTCACCATCCCGCGCGCTGCCACATAGTTCGTTGCGCCGGCGCTGAAATATTGGGGGAAACTGCGGCCGTTTGCGAACCCTCGTCCAGTCCGCATGCCATGCGACATCAATGCGTAAGCCACTTCCGGTGTCTTCACGAGCTCTGGATTGACCAGCAGATCGAGTCCACGCCCTAATGCAACCCCTGAAGTCGCATAGTTTGACCACCAGGTCAGCTGCACGTAGCCCCGGCCAAAATACGCCTGCTCCACTCCATCATCGCGGGCGTAAACTGCGTCAGCCACGCCCCCATCGACCGTTCCCATCTTGGCATTCCTGGTGACTGGTGAAATCAACCCGGCAGGCGACACCGTGAACTGATCGCCATCCTGCTCTGTGATTCTCACAGACCCGCTAGGGAGTTGCTTGACCTTCACGGGCTCATGGTACCTGCGACCATTGCCCCGCCCGACTTCGTCAACAGGTGCCATGGTCATCAGCCACTTGCGCTCGCGCACCATGACCGGTTGTTTGTGCTTGTCCACCAGAGGACGGCCTTTCTTGCTCAACGCGGGGCGGGAGATTGTGGTCGGAGAAGTCGTCTCCCACATGACTGTCGCCAGCATGTAGGCTACCTGCCGCACATCGGTGATACCGGGGTCGCGTTCCATCATGCCCAACAGCGTAACCATGTCGGGGATAGCAGCGGCGTTGTACCGGCCACTCTTGCTGAATTGCGCTGTGAACTCGTTCTGGAAAATGGACCGATCGTAGAGGCCGGAGTGCCCATAATCGGTTCTTGGGAGTGTGGTGGTCATGCCAGGTAAGTGAAGGGGATGTGTTGAGGCTGCAAGCCGCGTGAACCGCAGACTGCAGACTGCAGACTGCAGACTGCAGACTGCAGAATCCTATGCAGAGACAGGGGATGGGCGTTCCCTCGCCACGCATCCAATTGAAACTGCTGTGACAAAAATCGCTCCAGCCTACAGAACGCAGCAGGGCGACCTGCCATCAATCTTGAATACCATCTGGGCCATGACCACCCCCGTGCTGAAGCTCGCGAATATCACCAAGCGTTTTGGCAAGCTCGTTGCCAACGACAGCATCAGCCTGACCCTCGCACGTGGCGAAGTGCTGGCCCTGCTGGGCGAAAACGGCGCGGGCAAGTCCACGCTGATGTCCATCCTCTTCGGGCACTACGTGGCCGACGAAGGCAGCATCGAAGTCTTCGGCCAGCCCCTGCCCCCCGGCCAGCCGCGTGCGGCGCTGGCGGCGGGCATTGGCATGGTGCACCAGCACTTCACACTGGCCGACAACCTCACGGTGCTGGACAACGTGCTGCTGGGCAGCGAGCCCCTATGGCAGCCCTTTTCGCGCCGCAGCGAGGCACGCGCCAAGCTGCTGGCCGTGTCGCAGCAGTTTGGCCTGCCAGTGAGCCCCGATGCGAAGGTCGGCAGTCTCTCGGTGGGCGAGCGCCAGCGGGTCGAAATTTTGAAAGCGCTCTACCGGGGCGCCCGCATCCTGATCCTGGATGAACCCACTGCCGTGCTCACCCCGCAGGAGAGCGAGGCACTGTTCGACACCCTGGCGCAGATGGTGGCGCAGGGCCTGTCCATCATCTTCATCAGCCACAAACTCGGCGAGGTGCTGCGCGTGTCGCACCGGGTGGCCGTGCTGCGCCAGGGCAAGCTGGTGGCCGAGGCGCCAGCGCAGGGCACGACCCAAGGGCAACTGGCGCAGTGGATGGTGGGCCATGCGATCGAAGCGGCCGAACGCCGCCCCGCGCAGAACGTGGGCGAGCCCATCTGCACCCTGAGCAACGTCAGCACCGCCCCCACCGGGCGCGACCGGCTGAACGATGTATCCCTCACCCTGCGCGCAGGCGAGATCGTGGCCATTGCAGGCGTCAGCGGCAATGGCCAGGTGGCGCTGGCCGATGTGTTGTGTGGCGTGCGTGCAGCCGCCACCGGCCAGGTCACGCTGCGTGGCGCCCCCCTGCAAGCCCGGCCCGCGTGGCTGGTGAGCCAGGGCGTGGCCCGCATTCCCGAAGACCGGCACGCCGTGGGCGTGGTGGGCGACTTGCCGGTGTGGGAGAACGCCGTGTCCGAACGCCTGCGCGGCCCCTGGTTTGCGCACCCGTGGTTGCGCGCCTTCTGGGTCAAACGCCGCGCCGCGCGCCAGCATGCGCAGCGCGTAGCCGAGACCTTTGATGTGCGCGGCGGCGGGCCGGATACGCCCGCGCGGTCGCTGTCGGGCGGCAACATGCAAAAGCTCATTCTGGGCCGGGCGCTGTTGCCGCCGCAGGACGATGCAGGCAACACAGCGCCCGCACCCCAACTCATCGTGGCACACCAGCCGACCTGGGGGCTGGACATTGGTGCAGTGATGTTTGTGCAGCAGCAGCTCATTGCAGCGCGCGATGCCGGTGCGGCGGTGCTGCTGATTTCGGACGACCTCGACGAAGTGCTGGCCCTGGGGGACCGTGTGGCCGTCATGCACGACGGACAACTGAGCGAGGCGCGACGCGCCGAAGACTGGACACGCGAAGCCATCGGCCTGGCCATGGCGGGCGCTCCCCCCACTGTTCGGGCTGAGCCTGTCGAAGCCCTGCGTGGCGCTTCGACAGGCTCAGCGTGAACGGTTCGTGTGGACGGATGCCGGATCAATAAAACACGCCAAAAGCAACAACCCCATGCGACTCGAAAAACGCAACCACACATCCCCCGCCGCCTACGTGCTGGCGCCGGTGGGCGCCGTGGTGTTCACGCTGCTGATCAGCGGCCTGCTGGTGCTGTGGGCCGGGGCGCCGGTCGGCCGCACTTATGCGCTGCTGCTCCAAGGCGCGTTCGGCTCGGTGTTCGCGCTGACCGAAACCCTCACCCGCGCCACGCCGCTGATCCTGACCGGGCTGGCCGCTGCCGTGGCCTTCCGCGCGCGGCTGTTCAACATCGGGGCCGAGGGGCAGCTCTACGCCGGGGCGCTGGCCGCCGTGGCTGTGGGCGGCATGCATGGCGGCACGGGGCTGGAGTGGTCTCCCTACGTGCTCTTTCCGCTGATGATGCTGGCCGCCGCGCTGGCGGGCGCCGCGCTGCTGCTGGGCCCGGCGCTGATGAAGGCGCGGCTGGGGGTGGACGAGGTGGTCACCACGCTGCTGCTCAACTTCATCATGCTGCTGCTGGTGTCGGCCCTGCTCGATGGCCCGATGAAAGACCCGCTCTCGATGGGCTGGCCGCAGAGTGTGGCGCTGCAGGGCGACCTGGAACTTTCCAAGCTGGTGCCGCAGACGCGTCTGCACACCGGCCTGCTGTGGGCCATCTCTCTGGCGGTGATGCTGTGGGCGTTGCTGGCGCGCACGGTGCCGGGCTTTAACATTCGCGCTGCCGGGGCCAATGCGCGGGCTGCCGCCTTTGCAGGCGTGCCCATAACCCGCACTGTCGTTCTCGTCGCCCTGCTCTCGGGCGGGCTTGCCGGGCTGGCAGGCGCCATCGAGGTGGCGGGCCGCACGAGTTATGTGACGCTCGACATGTCGCCGGGCTACGGCTACAGCGGCATCGTGATCGCCATGCTGGCCGGGCTGCACCCGCTGGGCGTGATCGCAGCGGGCACCTTTGTGGCGGGCGTGCTGGTGGGGGCCGACAGCATGAGCCGCGCAGTGGGCGTGCCCACCTACATTGCGGATGTAATCGTTGCGACCTCGCTGATTGCGGTGCTGGTGGCCGGGCTTCTCACGCAATACCGTGTGCGGTGGAAATGAGAGCGCCATGAACAAGCACGCGCACCAGAATTTCAAGCCAAATTGGCCTCTAGCGCTTATCCATCAAGCGCTAGCAGCTATAAAAATTAAAGTAACCAGTGCCGAGGCGGGCAAATGACCGAACTGCTCGACATCCTCGCCAATCCTGCCTTCTGGATCGCCACCCTGCGGGTGGCCACGCCGCTCGTCCTGGGCACGCTCGGGGTGCTGCTGTGCGAACGCGCGGGCGTGCTTAACCTGGGCATTGAAGGGATCATGGTCGCAGGCGCCTTCACCGGCTGGCTGGCGGTATACGCGGGCTACGGGCTGTGGACCGGGGTGCTGGTGGCGGCGCTGACTGGCGCGGTGTTTGGCCTGCTGCACGCGTGGCTCACCGTGGGGCTGGCGCTGTCGCAGCATGTGTCAGGGCTCGGCATCACGCTGCTGGCCACTGCGCTCAGCTACTACGGTTATCGCGTGAGCTTTCCCAAGGTGAACACGCCGCCCACCATTGAGCCCTTTGCGTCCATGGAGTGGCTGGGCATTCCCATCCTCTCTGCCCAGACGCCACTTACCTTGCTGGCCCTGCTGCTGGTGCCGCTATTGGCCTGGGTGCTGATGCGCACACCGCTCGGCCTGGCCGTGCGCATGGTGGGCGAGAACCCGCAAGCGGCCGAAGGCCAGGGCATCTCGGTGGCGGCCACACGCACGGGCGCCATCGTGGCGGGGTCGGCGCTGATGGGCGTAGCGGGGTCGTTCCTCACGCTGTCGGCCTTCAACGCGTTTTTCTTCAACATGATCAACGGCCGGGGCTGGATCTGTGTGGCGCTGGTGGTGTTTGCCTCGTGGCGGCCCGGCAAGGCGTTGCTGGGCGCCCTGCTGTTTGCCTTCTTCGATGCGCTGCAGCTGCGCCTTCAGCAGGCGGGCGATGCATGGCTGCCGTACCAGGTGTATTTGATGCTGCCCTACCTGCTGTCCATCCTGGCGCTGGTGCTGGTGGCGCGCAAGGCGGCGTATCCACAGGCGCTGATGAAGCCGTATCGCAAGGGAGAGCGATGAAACTGGTTCCACAGACTTTTGCCCGTTGGCTCGCCCCGGCTCTGCTGGCCTGCGCGGGCCAGGCCCACGCGCTGGGCATGGACATGCCGTATGAATCCTTTGCCACCGCGCCCGATGTGGACTGGATCAAGGTCTGTGGCGAATGGCACGCGCCCACGCAGCCCGGGGGAGGCCAAGGCATGTATCGCATCGTGCACGCAACGCGCTATGGGCAGTCGTTTGTGTACCTGCAGTGGATCGTGCGCGACGGCAACGACAGCGCGAGCGAGGTGCACACACACAGCTTTGACGCCATCAACAACGACCACGCCGAAATCACCCTGACCCAGATGAACTGTCAGCCCACGCGCCGAGGCATTCGGTTTACCGCGCGGGCGGAGTCCGGCCATGGAGACCGTGCTTTCCGCATCACCATCGATGCAGGGCACAAGCCAGGCGATGTGCGTTTTCGCACCACCCAAAGGCGCTAAGCCCCTACCCTGCCATGCCCGCCACGCCGCTTCATCGCATCGCACTACCTGTGCTGCCCCCCACGGTGCTGGCGCGTTGGCAGTTCAACACCACCGACGCAAACCCCACCACGGTGTTGCCCGATGGCTGCAGCGACCTCATCTTGCATATCGATGCGCGCGGCCACTCTGACTGGCATATCTCTGCATTGGCCGATGCTGCAGTGGTCGTGCCGGGGCGTGCGGGCGAACAATGGCTGGGCTTTCGCCTTGTACCGGGCACCCGCATTGACGGGCCCGCCTTGTTGAGGTCTGCACAAGCTATTTGGCAGGATTGGCAGCAAGCCCAGCACCGCGCAGGGCGGCCCTCCTCCAGCTTGGCCGGTGGTGGCACAACGGCGCCGGAAACCTTGTTGCTGGAAGCCATTGACCAGCACACCCGCGCGGACCCGCGTGCGCAAGAAGCGCTCCGCTCGCTGGCGCATTGCCGAACCGTAGGCGCGGCGGCGCACAGCCTGGGAGTCTCAGAGCGCAGCCTGGAGCGCCTGACCCATCGCACCACCGGCCAAACGCCCCGTTTCTGGCGCGCCCTGGCCCGGGTGCGCAGAGCCGCACTGGCCTTGGGCACAACGCAACCGCTGGCCGAGATTGCCGCGGATCACGGCTATGCCGACCAGGCGCACTTCAGCCGCGATTGCCTGCGTTGGCTGGGGCAAACACCTGCGTCATTGCGCGGCGCACCGCAACTGCTGGCCACGGTGGCGCAGGCGGGCTATGCCTGATTGTTGTGTGCACCTGGCGCCAATGACGGGGCGACGCTGCCAGCGCCAAAGTGATCCCCACAGTTCAAGCGGCCGGGGGCGCCACAGGCGTGCACAGCTCCACCAGCGCCCCGTTGATATCCGCCACATAGGCCACGGTCTGGCCCCAGGGCATCTGCTCGGGCGCCTGCACCAGGCGCGCACCGGCATTCACCGCGCGCTGCACAGCGGCGGCCACGTCGGCTGTGGTGAACGCGATCTCGAAACTGGGCGCATCGGCCGACGCGCGCTGCGGGTTCTTGCCAAGCTCGGACATCAGCCGCAGCGACGAGAACGCCAGCGCGGTGGCGCCGGTGTCCAGTTCACCAAAATCGCCAGCCTCGTGTACAAAGCGGCGGGCGAAGCCGAAAGCTTGTTCGTAAAAGGCGATGGTTTTTGGAACGTCTTCGACGTAGAGAATCGTGTAGCCAAATTGCATGAGAACTGCCTTTGTAAGAATGGATGCACTGAACCGTTGATGCTCAAAGCGAGACCCAGAGCTTAGGCACAGAGCCCGCTCACGTCTTGAAAAAACCCGACACCTAGCCTGACCCACAAGACCCACGCCATGCTCGACCTGCTCATCACCCAAGCCACCCTGCCCGACGGCCGCCAGAACATGTCCATTGCCGTGCAAGACGGGCGCATCCTCGAAGTCACCGAAGACCTGCAAGCCTCTGCGCATGAAACGGTGGATGCCGCTGGCCTGCTGGTCAGCCCGCCTTTTGTGGACGCGCATTTCCACATGGACTCGACCCTGAGCTACGGCCAGCCGCGCGTGAACGAGAGTGGCACGCTGCTCGAAGGCATTGCACTGTGGGGCGAGCTCAAGCCGACGCTGACGCACGAGTCCATCGTGGAGCGCGCCCTGCGGTATTGCGACATGGCCGTGGCGCGCGGACTGCTGGCCATCCGCAGCCATGTGGACACGAGCCACCCCAGCCTGCTGCCCGTGCAGGCGCTGCTGGATGTGAAGCAGCGCGTGGCGCCGTACCTCGACTTGCAACTGGTGGCCTTCCCGCAAGACGGGGTACTGCGCGCGCCGGGCGGGCTCGACAACCTGAAACGCGCTCTGGACATGGGCGTGGACGTGGTGGGCGGCATTCCGCACTTCGAGCGCACCATGGCCCAGGGGGCCGAGAGCGTGAAGATCCTTTGCGAACTGGCGGCCGAGCGAGGCAAGCGCGTGGACATGCACTGCGACGAATCCGACGACCCGCATTCGCGCCACGTGGAAACCCTGGCGTACGAAACCCAGCGCCTGGGCCTGCAAGGCCGCGTGACGGGCTCGCACCTGACCTCCATGCACAGCATGGACAACTACTACGTGAGCAAGCTCATCCCCCTGATGGCCGAGGCCGAACTGGGCGTGGTGGCCAACCCGCTCATCAACATCACGCTGCAAGGCCGCCACGACACCTACCCCAAGCGCCGCGGCATGACCCGCGTGCCCGAGCTGATGGCGGCGGGCCTCACCGTCGCTTTCGGCCACGACTGCGTGCTCGACCCCTGGTACAGCGGCGGCAGCGCCGACATGCTGGAGGCCGCGCACATGGGCCTGCACGTGGGCCAGATGACCAGCCAGGCCGGAATGCGCCAGTGTTTCGATGCGGTGACGGTGAACCCTGCACGCCTGTTGGGGCTGGAGGACTACGGCATCGCGCCCGGCTGCCATGCCGACTTTGTGCTGCTGCACGCGCGCAACCCGGTGGAGGCCATCCGCCTGCGCGCTGTGCGGCTGGGGGTGTGGCGGCGCGGCAAGCGGCTGGCCAGCAGCCCGGCGCCCGTGGCACAGCTGCAGGTGCACGGACGGCCTGGCAGTGTGGATTTCACGTCCATCTAGTGCACTGAGTTGGAAGTTCGGTGAAAAAATATCGAAATCGTTGTCAGGCAAGGCGCAAACCACAGCGATAGCCGTCGCTATCATCCCTGGCCGGCGGCACTCAGCTCTCAGTGGCGGCGTGCACGGCGTGCGCGGCGGCGGGCTTGGCCAGCGTCTCGACCCGGTTGCGACCCCGCTCCTTGGCCAGGTACATGGCCTCGTCGGCGCGCTGCAGGGCCGAGTCTGCGGAGTCGCCATCAGCGCACAGCGTGACACCCACGCTCACCGTGAGCGGAATCGGGCACGCGTCCGTTGCCAGCAGCGGCTGCGCTTGCACCAGGGCACGCAGTCGCTCCGCCACGGCAAGGGCTCCGCCATCGCCCGCATTCGGCAGGAAGATGGCGAACTCCTCGCCTCCGAGGCGGCCCATCACGTCCTCCTTGCGCAGACAGCGGAGGGCCAGCATCACAAAGTGGCGCAACACATCGTCACCCGCACGGTGGCCCCGCGTGTCGTTGATCTTCTTGAAATGATCGAGGTCGATCACCATCACGGGCAACGCAGACTGCGTACGCTGGGCACTGCTGATGGCCTTGTCGAGTAACGTGAGAAACGCGCGGCGGTTGAAAACGCTGGTCAGCGGGTCCACCTCGGCAAGGTGCCGCAACTCGGTGGTGATGTATTCATTGGCCAGAATCAGCGCTCCAAACGCCAGCAGCACCACCGCCACAATGGCTTCGAGCACCACAAACTGCGAAAGCTGCGCCACCAGACCTGCGCCCGCAGCCTCCCCGGGGGCCCCCGCAGCGCACAGCTGGAACAGCGCCGGACGGAGCAACAGAAACAACCCGTGCAACCCGGCCACCAGGGCAAACAGATAGCGCGCGGGAACGCGGCGCACACCACCTTGGGCCAGCGTGGCTGCGGCCAGCAGGTAGCAGATGCCGGCACCTAGCCCCGCGAACACAAAACGCATGCCCTGATGGGGCTGCACCACCGTGAAAAACACCGACAAGGCCACCAGCGTAGCGATGGCCACCACCGCGTAGACATGCGAAAAAGGCCGCCGCCCCATGTAGGTGCGGCTTGCCATCAGGCAAAAGTACGCTGCCAGCGATACCGTGGCCTGGGACACCACCACCGCCACCACCTCGTGCAACCGCTCCCGCACCAGCAGGCTCACACCGAACACCGAACCCGTCAGGAACGAAAGCATCCAAAGGCGCAGTCCGGGGATATTCCGGTTGAACGACCACACGGCATACAGCACGGCGGTGACAAGCCCCGTCAGAAGCGCTGCAATGATGAGAAGTGTGGGCGTGTGCACTGTGAGGGTGTGGGGCGGGCGGCTGGAATGTTAACCGGCCTGACCCGGAAGATCGTTCTGCCCCACGCGGGATGGCACAGGCGCTGGCAGCGGCGCGGGGCGCTTCTGACTGCGGGCCGGTTTAACCCACCACATTGCATTCCCGGCGCAGCAGGGCCAGAGCGTCGTGCAGCTGGTAGTCCATGTCGCTGAGCAAGGTATTTTCTGCATCCTGAAAGAAACCCGTCCACAGCGTGATGTAGTCCTGCTGGTGCACGCCGGGCGCGTGCGCGCGGATGAAGTCGGTGGCGAGCTGGGGCTGCAGGCCCGCTTTGCGCACCTTGCGCACCAGGCTGGCCGCGGTCTTTTCGGTCAACAGGGTTTTCTTGGGCACACCCGCAGCCAGGCACAGGAACAGCGTGAGCAGCGAATGTTCATCGTCGTTGCCCTGGGTGGTTCTTGTCCAGGTCTTGCTGGCAGGCAGCGGGGGCTCTTCACCCTCGTCCAGCGCATCCAGGCTGCGGTGGAAGCTGTCCACCTCGGCCAGCGGGTCATCCAGCAGAAAGTAGCGCGCGCGAAAAGCGCCCGTGGGACGCAGCAGCGTGCGAAGCGGTGTGGCGGCATCCAGTACCTTGGGCAGGTCGGCCAGCACGCTGGCGCAGTGTGCTTGCACTGCCTCGCGCAGCTCCACGGGCAGGCCGGAGGGCAGACGCAGCTGTGAAGGCGCAGCCAGCTTCTTCTTGCGCTGAGCAAGCACCCATTTTTCAAACGCCACGGTGTTGGGCCATTCGCCCAGGTCCATGGACCTGGGCGCCAGCGCCACCATGAGCAGCCCGGTGCGGATGACCGCCTCGGCGTCGGCGCCTGCAGCTTCGAGCTCATCGGGGTCCAGATCGAACTGCTCAGCCAACCACTGCGCGGCATGGATGGCCTGCGCAATCTGCGAGCGGCGCGCTAGCTCGGCCCGGTAGTCAGCATGGCTGCGCAGCGACCACACGGCCAAAAGCTGCGTCTCGGCATCGGCATAGCCCGCCATGCCAAAGTTGCTGCTCTCGGGCATGGCAATCAGCCGCTTGAGCATGTCGGAGCCACCCTTGGAGCGCGAAAGGAACGAGTTGTCGCGCAGCGAGACCGCCGCCTTGGCCAGGTCGCCGTCCGTGGTCTCCAGCAGGTACAGGCTGATGAGGTTGACCATGCGGTCGCGCGCCTTCTCCAGCTCGGGCCGCAAGAACTCGCTGCCAAAGTAGCGGGCAATCTGCACCATGCCCTTGGGCGCATCGGTGTTGATGGCGGCCAGCCGGTCGGCATCAATGAAGCCGTGCTGCACACCGTAGACCAGCGCCTTTTCAAAGAAAGGCCGCGCGTCGTGCAATTGCAGGGCGTTCGCGGCTGCAACCGGCTGGGCATCAGATGAAGGCGTATCGGGCTGGGTCATGTGGGTATCCATCGCGCTAGGTGTTGCTCACGCTCTTTACAACTGGCGCGGCCCCAGGCCAGGACCGCCGCGCAAGGGCCGCCCCGCCGCGCTGGCGGTGTCCCCCTTCCCGAATGGCACAGCCATTCGAGAGAAGGGGGAAGGCGCGAAGCGCCACAGGGGGTTGTTCTCTAAATAGCGGATTCTTCGTCAGAAGCACGTGCGGCAGGTGTGGCCTTGCCGCGGTCGGTTTCGCTGGTCTCGAACTTGCCGTCATCTTCTTCCGCCGTCTCGTCGCCCTCTTCCAGGCCCAGGTCAAACGCACGGGCCTTGGCGCGCAGCACCAGCAGCATTTCGATGAAAAGGTCGCGGCATTCATAGCGCAGCAGCCAGGCCATCTGCATCCAGTCGCGGTCGGCCACCTCGTCCTGGTCCACGCGCGGCTGCACGTAGCCCGAGGCCAGCAGCTCGTCGTCGCTCAGCGTGACACCGTAATCTTCGGTCGCGTCAAAGGTGCCGGTGCGGGCAAAGGCCTCGATGCGGCTCCACTTTTCGGCAAAGTAGTTGGCCAGGGCCTCGGCGCCGCCTTCCAGGTCGCCAATGGCGGTGAGGAACTCCACCGGGTCGGCGTCGTCGCGAAAGACCACGGCGTTGACCATGTTGCGCAGGTGCGTGTGGGTGAGGTCCTTGTACTGCTTTTCCAGCACCATGGCGCGGGCGAACTGCTCGGGCGTGACCAGCAGGTTGACCACGGAGGCCTTGGAATCGTCGTACTCGCGCATCACGGCCAGGATGTCCTTGGGCGCGAGCTGGTCCAGCACCACCATCAGGGCGTTGTCGCCTTCGGCATCCGCCAGTTCGGACAGCGCGGATTCCGCGCCCACGATGTCACCGGCAGCGATGAGGCTCGTGGTTCTGGTGATCAGGGCCAGGTGGTTGCGGTCACTCATGCATATTCCTTCTTGATTTTCCACATCGCCAGGCAACGCGCGCAGTCCGATGAAACTGGCGTGGCCCAAACCAGTGCGCCCGTGGAGCTGGCTTTGCCAGGCCACCGGGTGCGTCCCCCTCCCGAAGGAGAGGGGGAAGGCGCTGAAGGCGACTCAGGGGGTGGTTCATTCTTTCCGCTCAAAGCCCACATCGGCCAGCCAGTTGGCGCTGGCCTCGTCGCGCGTACGGCTGTTGTGCGGGTCCACCGCATCGTCGGCGCTCAAGGCGTTGTAGTCGTCGTCGTGTTCGGCGGCGTCTTCACCGTCGTCCTCGGCATCGCTGTCGCCATGGGCTGCGGCAGCAGGGGCCATGCGGGCGTGCTGCTGCAGGTATTCAAGGCCGGCAGCCACCGCCAGAAAACGCGCGCCCAGGGGCTCACGCAACACCGTTTCGGCCAGGCCCATCGCCCAGGGCTCCAGCGCCACCGCGTGGCTCAGGCTGTGCCAGTCGGGCAGCTCGTTCACCGGCAGGCCCAGCAGGTGCTCCACCGCCGCCGGTTTGAGGAAGCGAAAGCCCCGGTGAAAGACCACCGCCACCATCTCGGGGGCCAGCTCCATCATCTGCACCAGAAACGCCATTTCGTTGCGCTTTTCGGCCAGGCGCTTGCGCAGAACGTCGTTGCCTTCGGAATCGGAGATCAGGTCATCCAGCTCGGCCTGGTAGGCGGAGCGAAGGTCATAAAAATAAGGAGATAGTTTCACAGGGCAGAAGGATTGGAAAGAATGCGCGTGCTGTAGGCCTGCCAGATCTCCTGGGCGGTCTGCAGCGGGTCGTCCAGCAGGTTGCGGCGGCGGTTGTCGTCATAGGCCTGGCGGGCGTCGTCGTCGGACAGTACTTCATAGGCCTTTTGCACCTCGGCAAAGCGCTGCGCGGCGTCGCTGGCCGTATTGCGGTCGGGGTGGTAGAACGAGGCTTTCTGGCGAAAGGCCTTCTTGATGTCTGTCAGCGACGCGTTGGCCGCCAGCCCGAGGGCTGCGTAGTGGTCTGCCGTCATGACAAAGTGGGTTCGTACTTCAAAGGCTGCAAATCAGTCGCTGGTGGTGCCAGTGGAACCGCGTCAGCCACCCAGGCTCACAAACACGTTCTGCACGTCGTCGTTCGAATCGATGGCGGCCAGGAAGTTCTCGACCTCCTCCAGCTGCTCGGCCGTCAGGTTGGCGGGGTTCACCGGGTTCTTGGGCTTGTAGCCCAGCTTGGCCGACAGCACGGTGAAGCCATGGGCGGGCAGCGCGCGGCTTACCAGGTCCAGCTCAGCCGGGTCGGTCCAGAAGGTGGTGGTGCCGGCTTCATCGCCGGGTTCGCAGTCCTGCGCACCGGCTTCGATCGCGGCCTCTTCGGGGTCGGCACCTGCCACGGCAGGCTCGGCTTCGATCATGCCGACATGGTCAAAATCCCAGGCCACCGAGCCCGACGTGCCCAGCTGGCCCTTGCGGAACAGCACGCGCATTTCGGGCGCCGTGCGCTTGACGTTGTCGGTCAGGCATTCGACCATCACCGCCACCTGGTGCGGCGCAAAGCCTTCATAGATCACTCGCTCGTAGTTGACGGCATCGGCCCCGGTGCCGGAGCCCTTCTTGATGGCGCGCTCCAGTGTGTCCTTGGGCATCGACGCCTTGCGGGCCTGCTCCACCACCAGGCGCAGGCGTGCATTGCTGGCCGGGTCGGCACCGCCACGCGCGGCCACGGTGATTTCCTTGACCAGCTTGCCAAACAGCTTGCCCTTGGCGTCGGCCACCTGTGCCTTGCCTTTTGCTTTCCACTGCGCGCCCATGGGTTACCTTTGTGTATGTTGGAAGGATGTTTGCCGTGGGTCGCTCCGCGCGGCAAAACCCTATAGTTTACCCGCGGCCATGCGGCCATCGCGTTCAGACGACCCTGTCGCTGTCGTGGCGGTGCCAAACGGGGTACATGTGCGCGGCGCCCGGTGGGCCAGCGTGTAACCTCGGCAGCCTGCCCGCCGGGCGCCCTCGCCTCTGAATCTCTCCCATGCTCAACACCCTGTGGCTCGGTTTCTTCATTACAGCGGCGGTGGCCGCGTTAGCCCAGTGGCTGGTGGGTGGCAATGCCGACATCTTTTCGGCCATGGTGCAGGCGCTGTTCCAGATGGCCAAGCTCTCGGTCGAGGTGATGGTGCTGCTGTTTGGCACGCTCACGCTGTGGCTGGGTTTCTTGCGCATTGCCGAGAAGGCGGGCCTGGTGGACGCACTGGCGCGCTGGCTGGCGCCGCTGTTTGCCGCGCTCATGCCCGGCGTGCCGCGCGGCCACCCTTCGCTGGGGCTGATCACGCTGAACTTTGCCGCCAACGCCCTCGGGCTGGACAACGCTGCCACGCCCATCGGCCTGAAGGCCATGAAGGCGCTGCAAGAGCTGAACCCCGAGCCCGACACCGCCACCAACGCGCAGATCCTGTTCCTGGTGCTCAACGCATCCTCGCTCACGCTGCTGCCGGTCACCATCTTCATGTACCGCATGCAGCAGGGTGCGCCTGATCCGACGCTGGTCTTTCTGCCTATCCTGCTGGCCACGTCCGCATCCACCCTGGTGGGGCTGCTGAGCGTGGCCGTGGTGCAGCGCCTGCCGCTGTGGAGCCCCGTGGTGCTGGCCTACCTGCTGCCCGTGGCGCTGGGCCTGGCGGGCTTCATGGCGTTGCTCACCACGCTCAGCACCGCCGCACTCGCATCCCTGTCCTCTCTGCTGGGCAACCTCACCCTGTTCGCGCTGATCGTGCTGTTTGTGGCGCTGGGCGCATGGCGCAAGGTGCCGGTGTACGAGGCCTTCATCGACGGCGCCCGCGAAGGCTTTGACGTGGCCAAGGGCCTGCTGCCCTACCTGGTGGCCATGCTGTGCGCGGTGGGCGTGTTCCGCGCCTCGGGGGCGCTGGGGTATGTGCTCGATGGCATCCGCTGGTGCGTGACCACGCTGGGCGCCGACGCAAGGTTTGTGGACGCACTGCCCACCGCCTTGGTCAAGCCGTTTTCAGGCAGCGCGGCGCGCGCCATGCTCATCGAAACCATGCAGACCCAGGGCGTGGACAGCTTCGCCGCCCTGGCCGCCGCCACCGTGCAGGGCAGCACGGAAACCACCTTTTATGTGCTGGCCGTGTACTTTGGTGCCGTGGGCATTCACCGCGCCAGGCACGCCGTGGGCTGCGCGCTCCTCGCCGAATTGGCGGGCGTGATCGCCGCCATCATGGTGTGCTACCGGTTTTTTGGATGAAATAGGCCGTTCGCGCTTATGAGGTAAGCGCGAGCAGCTATCAATTAAATTGCAACTTAAGCCTCAGCCACCGGCAGGCCCCGGCGCCGCCACCAGCTCCCACTCAGCCAGCTGCTCGTTGGTGGCAATCAACCGCCCTACCAGCAGCTTGATGAACGCCTTGTCAAAGCGCGACTGCAGATCTTCCGACGCCTCGCGCAGCGCGGGGTTGCGCACCTTGAGCACCAGCACCTCGGTCTCGGCCACGGCGGTGGCGGTGCGGGTGCGGTTGTCGGGGCGCAGGTAGGTCATCTCGCCCAGCGTGACGCCAGGGCCCAGCGTGCTCAAGTTCCAGCCCTGGCGGCTGACGGCCACCTGGCCTTCGATGAGGATGCAAAACGAGTCGCCGGGCGTGTTCTCGCGCATCAGCACGGTGCCTTGCTCCAGCCGGCGCCAGCTGCCAAGGCGCATGAGCTCCCACAGCGCGACGTCGTGAAAGTCTGCAAAAAACGGCAGCGCACGCAGGGCGGCAAAGCGCTCGGCCTCAGTGTCTTGCGAGCGCTGGCGCGGCAGGCCCCGGTGGGCCGCCAGCAGCGCCTGGGCAAAGTCGGCCCAGGTGGCAAAGCGGTCGGCGGGCTCCTTGGCCAGCGCGCGCAGCAGCACCTCGTCCACATGCGCTGGCAGCGATGCGCGCAACAGGCTGGGCGGTGTGGGGGCTTCGTGGCTGATCTTGTAGAGCGTGGCGAAGTCGGTGTCGCCATCAAAAGGGCGGCGGCCGGTGAGCAGCTCGTACACCACCACGGCCAGCGAGAACATGTCGCTGTGGTGGGTGAGATCCTGCTCGCGCACCTGTTCGGGCGACATGTACGACGGCGAACCGACCAGGCCCGAGAGCTGCGTCGCGTCGCTGCGCAGAGAGAGGGCGGCGCCAAAGTCGGTCAGCTTCACATCGCCGCCGCGCGCCAGCATGAGGTTGGCGGGCTTGATGTCGCGGTGCACCAGGCCCTCGTGGCAGGCGTATTCGAGCGCGTTGCAGCACTTGAAGGCGATGTCCAGCACCTGCGGCACGGGCAGCAGGGTGTCGGGCGTTGCAAAGTCGGACAGCGGCTGGCCGTCCACATATTCGAGCACCAGATACGGCGGCAGCGCTTCTTCATCGGCATCCAGCAGGCGCACGATGTTGGGGTGACGCAGGCGGCCCGACAGCGCGGCCTCGTTGCGCAGCAGCTTGCGGTAGCGCTCGGCCAGCTCGGGCTGCTTGAGCAGGTGGGCATGGGTCTGTTTGATGGCGACTTTGCGGCCCCGGAAACCATCCAGCCCCAAAAAAACGATGCCGCTGGCGCCCCGGCCCAGTTCGCGTTCGATACGGTACTTTCCGATGGTGGCGGGGGTGTGCTGCGGTGAGGACATGGGCGCCATTGTGGCAAATGCAGTCAATTGCATGCCAAAAGAGGCTCCAGCGCCCGTCCATAAAGCGCCTACAGCTATTTTGTTGATAGCATCGACACCATGCCATCCACGTCTCCCCTTTTACTTGGCGCCACGCTGCTGGGCGGCATCGGCCTGTTCCTGCTGGGGATGACCATGCTGACCGACGGTCTCAAGGTGGCGGCAGGCCGGGCGCTGGAGCGCATCCTCGCCGCCTGGACGCGCACCCGTCTGCACGGTCTGTTCACGGGCGTTCTGCTCACGGCGCTGATGCAGTCGTCCACGGCCATGACGGTTGCGGCCATCGGTTTTGTCAACGCGGGGCTGCTGTCCTTCACCTCGGCGTTGTGGGTGGTGTTCGGCTCCAACCTGGGTTCGTCCGTCACGGGCTGGCTGGTGGCGGCCATCGGCTTCAATTTCAAGATTGACGCCTTCGCCCTACCCTTCATCGGCGTGGGCATGGCGCTCAAGCTCACGGGCGAGGGTACGCGGCGCGGTGCTTTGGGCACGTCGCTCGCGGGGTTTGGTGTGCTGTTTCTGGGCATCGACCTGCTCAAGGACGGCTTCGAAGGGCTGGGCCCGCAGTCGCTGCCGGCCTTCGGCACCGACGGGGCCAGCATGGCGCTGGCCGTGCTGATGGGTCTGCTGCTCACCATCGTGCTGCAGGCCTCGTCGGCCACCCTCGCGCTGGTGCTCACCGCCGTGGCGGGCGGCATGCTGCCCGTGGAGGCGGGCGCGGCCATGGTGATTGGCGCCAACGTGGGCACCACGCTCACCGGCATCCTGGCCGCCATCGGCGCCACGTCCAATGCGCGGCGGCTGGCGGCGGCGCATGTGCTGTTCAACGTGGTCACCGCCGTGGTCGCGATGGTGCTGCTGTCACCGCTGCTGCGGTTGATCCATGGGCTGGGGGTCTGGCTGACCGGCAACGGCGATGTGGTGACGCAGCTTGTGCTGTTTCACACCAGCTTCAACGCGCTGGGCGTGCTGCTGATGTGGCCGCTGTCGGGGCCGCTGGTGCGCTTTCTGCTGGTGCGTTTCCGCTCGGCCGAGGAAGATGCCGCCCGCGCCCGCTACCTGGACCACAACGTGGCCGCCGTGCCCGAGCTGGCCCTGCAGGCCCTGCGCCGCGAGCTGGCCCACCTGGGCCACTGTGCGCTGCGGCTGGCGTCCGACTCCGCGCGGCTGAACCCGGTGACCCTGCACTGGCCCGCACCCGCGCCGCAGTCCGACGCGCGGCTGGCGCGCCAGCTGCAGACGGTGGAGCAGCTGCAAAGCCAGATAGGCGCTTTCGTGAGCGAGGTGAGCCGCCAGCCCATGCCGCAGGACGTGGCACGGCAGCTGCCCGAGCTGCTGCGCATTGCCACCTATTTCGACACGCTGGCGCGCGTGATGCACCACGTGGGCCAGCAGGCCGTGCACACGCTGCGCCCGCCCGTGCCCGCCGTGACCATCCCTTGGGCCCCCGCCGCGCCTGCCACGGGGGCACACGACGCACTGCTGACCTGCGTGGTCCCGGTGTTTACGGCGGCGCTGGATTTCTTTGCTTCAGACGAAGCGGGCGGTACCTGGCTGGCGGAGGAGGCCCACAACGCCTTCGAGGAGCGTTACCAGGCCGCCAAAGCCGCGCTGCTGCAGGCAGGCGCGGGCGGCACGGTGGACGTGGCCGCGGCGGTGGACTGGCTGGCCCAGCTCAGCGACCTGCGCCGCGCCGTGGAGCAGGGCTACAAGGCCGGCCAGCACCTGGCGGCGCTGCCAGCGCTGGTACCTGAAAAGTGATCAGCCCAGCGCCTGCTCAAAGTCGGCCAGCAGGTCTTCCACCTCTTCCAGGCCCACGGACACGCGGATCATGCCGTCGCCCATGCCCATGGCAGCGCGCACGGCAGGGCCGGCCTCCCAGAAAATGGTGTGCGCCACCGGGATGATCAGCGTGCGCGTGTCGGCCAACCCCGTGGCCTTGATGGGCAGCTGCAGGCGATTGCAAACGGCCAGGCACTGGTCGGGGTTGCGCAGCTCGAACGACAGCAGCCACGAGCCCGCCTTGAGGTGCTTGCGCGCATACGCGTGCTGCGGGTGCGAGGGCAGCATGGGGTACAGCACGCGCGAGACGGCCGGGTGCTTCTGAAGCCACTGGGCCAGCGCCAGGGCGGTGGCACTGGTGCGGTCCATGCGCAGCGCCAACGTCTCCGCGCCCAAGGCCAGCTGGTGGGCTGCGTGCGACGACAGCGTGCCGCCCATGTCGCGCAGGCCCTTCTTTCGTATCTGCTGCAGGCCCCAGCTCTTGGCATCACCCTTGCGGTAGGCCGCAAAGATGTTGGGGTAGCCCGACCAGTCGAACAGACCCGTGTCGGTGATGGCGCCGCCCAGTGCATCGCCCTGCCCGCCAATGCTCTTGGTGAGCGAGTTGACCACCAGGCCCGCACCCACCGTGGCCGCGCGGAACAGGTAGGGCGAAGCCACGGTGTTGTCCACCACGTACAGCACGCCACGTTGCTGGCACAGTGCGCCAATGCCTTCCAGGTCGGGGATCTGCGTGCCGGGGTTGGCAATGGTCTCCACAAACACCATGCGGGTGTTGGGGCGCAGCGCGGCGGCCACGTTGGCGGCGTCGGTCACGTCCACCGTAGTCACTTCAATGCCCAGGTCGGCCAGCGTGCCGAACACGCTGTTGGTGTTGCCAAACACGAACTGGCTGGCCACCAGATGGTCGCCCGCCTTGAGCAGCGTGAGGAACACCGCGCAAATACCCGCCATGCCGGTGGAGAAGACGATGGAGCCATGCCCGCGCTCCATCTGCGTGATCTTGGCCTCCAGCGCCGCCGTGGTGGGCGTGCCCTGGCGTGCGTAGTTGAAGCCGCCCTTGGCCGTGCCCTGGAACACGGCGATCAGGTCCTCGACCTTCTCGTAGCCGTACTGCACCGAGGTGTGGATGGGCTTGTGGATGGCCCCCTGCTCGGCGCCGCCCAGGCGGTCGGCGTGCACGATCTGGGTGGTGAAACTGTGGTTCTGCGGTGTCGTCATAAAAATCTGCGGCTGCTCTGTTTCATCTGGTCTACGTGCAAGGCGGGACGATATATACCGGCGCGCCCTTAACGCCAGCGCACCCGTGGAACTGGCTCTGCCAGGCCACCGGGTGCGTCCCCCCCAGGGGGGAAGGCGCGCAGCGCCTCAGGGGGGCTACCTTTCCGGTGCGATGTGTTCGGCGTAATCGTACAAGGCGCCCAGAATGTCCTGCGTGCGCTCGTCGTCGGCGGTCTCCGAGAGTTCGTCGATTTCGGTAAACAACTGCTCCACCGTGCGCGCCCCGCCGTGCCCGTCAAACAGGCAGGCGGCGCGGTGGGCCTCCCAGCGTTCCTGCTCCTCGGGCGACAGCGTCTGCGGAAAGTTGCGCGCCCGGTAGCGCCACAGCAGCTCGGCCAGGCGCGGGTCGTCAAAGTGCGCGCGCGCCTTGGCCAGTTGGTCGCCGCTCAGGGTGCGCAGGTCGTTCAGCAGGCGCCGGTCGTTGTTGCCCACAAAACCGCCGTACAGGTCCTGGTCCACATCCGGCGCGGGTTCTTGCGGGCGGGCAAACACCGCCGGCCAGATGCCGCTCATGTCGGGCAGCGCGCGCGCCACCTCGGCGTGCTGCGCGGCCTGGGCCAGGTCGATGCCCCAGCGCTGCGCCAGCGCGGGCGTGAGCGTGTTCACATTGCCCACCACCATGGGCGACTTGTTCAGGTGGATGGTCTTGATGGGCAGGCGCGTGACGCCCTCGGGCAGCGCATCGGCCTTGCTGAACATGCGCAGGCGGATGTCCTCCACATTCAAAGTGGCCAGTTCGCGCGGGTCGTGGGCCAGGTCCCAGGCGATCAGCTCGTTCTTGTTGGTGGGGTGGCTGGCCAGCGGCCACATCACGGCCAGGCAGCCACGCTCGGTGGGGAACATGCCCGACACATGCAGAAACGCCCGCGCCGTGACTGTGGTGGCGGGCAGCCGCAGCTCGGCGGCCACGCGGTCCTTCTTGTGAAGGCTCAGCGCAAAGTCGAACAGCTTGGTGTTGTGCTGGCGGATGAGGCGGGCCAGCGCAATGGTGGCGCGCACGTCCGACAGCGCATCGTGTGCGGCCTCGTGCACCAGACCGTTGGCTTTGGAGAGATGTTCGAGCTTGAAGCTGGGCGTGCCGTCGTCCTTCTTTGGCCAGGTGATGCCGTCAGGCCGCAGCGCATAGGTCATGCGCACCACGTCCAGCAGGTCCCAGCGGCCGCACTGGTTCTGCCACTCGCGCGCATAGGGGTCGATGAGGTTGCGCCAGAACATGAAGCGCGTGATCTCATCGTCAAACCGGATGGTGTTGTAGCCCACGCCAATCGTGCCGGGCTGCGCAAACTCGGACTCGATGCGCGCGGCAAACTGGTGCTCGGGCACGCCCTGCTCCAGGCACTGCTGGGGCGTGATGCCGGTGATGAGGCACGACACCGGGTCGGGCAGATAGTCGTTGGCGGGCTGGCAATACAGCATCAGCGGCTCGCCGATTTCGTTCAGCTCGGCATCGGTGCGGATGGCCGCGAACTGCGCAGGCCGGTCACGCCGTGTGTTGGCGCCAAAGGTTTCGTAGTCGTGCCAGAGAAAGGTGTGTGCGTGCATGGCGGGCGGGGCGGGAACAGCCGTCAAATGTAACCGGTTTTAAGGTGTTTTTGGCCCCCAGCGCATATCCATAAAGCGCCAGCAGCTATCAAAACGATAGTGCAACACACAGACACAGGGGATAAGTCGGCACGCGGGACAATGGGGCCATGCACGCACCGAACTCCCTTTTGCGCACCTTGGCAACGTGGCCCATGGCAGCAGCCCTGGCGCTGGCCGGCTGCGCATCTGCCACCTCGCCACCCACGTCGCAACAAAACGCGCCACCCATCGCGCCACCCCCACCCGCCCTGTCCACGCCCTCCACGCCTGCCGATCCGCACACCGCAGAATTTTCCGCCTGGCGCGCCGCCTTCACCCAGCAGGCACTGGCAGCGGGCATCCGCCCTGACACCGTGCGCGACGTGCTCGGCCAGGCCCAGTGGCTGCCCCGCGTGGTGGAACTCGACCGATCCCAGCCCGAATTCACGCGCCCGCCGTGGGCCTACCTCGACAGCGCGGCCTCACCCCAGCGCATTGCCAACGGCCAGGCCAAGCGGGCCGAGCACCAGGCCGCGCTGGACGCCGCCGCCGCGCGCTATGGCGTTCCCGCCCCGGTGCTCACGGCCATCTGGGGGCTGGAGAGCAACTATGGCCAGAACTTCGGGAGCTTCCGCACCGTGGATGCGCTGGCCACGCTCGCCCATGAAGGGCGCCGCCGCGCGTGGGCGCAGGGCGAGTTGCTGGCCGCACTGCGCATCGTGGACCAGGACCACATCGGCGCTGACCGCATGGTGGGCTCCTGGGCCGGCGCCATGGGCCATACGCAGTTCATGCCCACCGTGTTCCTGGCCTACGCGGTGGACGCCGACGGCGACGGCCAGCGCGACATCTGGGGCAGCATCCCGGACGTGGCCGCGTCCACCGCGCACTTTCTCGCCCGCTCGGGCTGGCGCAGCGGCGAGCCCTGGGGCGCCGAGGTGCGCCTGCCGCCGGGCTTTGACTACACCCGGGCCGAGCTCAGCGTGCGCCAGGGCGCGGCGCAGTGGGCAGCAGAGGGTGTGCAGGCGGTGGAGGGACAGACGTTGCCCACGCTGGCCGAAGCGTCCATCCTGGCCCCGGCCGGCGCGCGCGGGCCCGCCTTTTTGGTGGGGCCCAACTTTCGCACCCTGCTGCGCTACAACAACGCGGTGAACTACGCGCTGGGCGTGGCGCTGCTGGCGCAACAGATCGACGGCGGGCCGGGTGTGGTGGCCGCCTGGCCGCGCGACCTGCAACCCCTGTCGCGCGAGCAGGTGCGCACCCTGCAGACGGCGCTGAACGAGCGCGGCTTTGACACCGGCACACCCGACGGCGTGGCCGGCCCCGCCACGCGGGCGGGACTGCGGCGGTATCAGCAGAGCGTGGGCGCGGTGGCGGACGGCTACCCGACTCTGGAGCTGCTGGAGCGGCTGACTGCGCAGCCCTGAATTTCGCTGCGCTTAACTTGTGCGCATGGACCCTCAGGGCGTGACCAGCCCGTCCATGCGCACCACCTCAAAATGCCGGCCCAGCACCAGCCGCAGTTCGGACTTGAGGCGGTCGTTGTTCCAGCGCTCGTCGGGCGCGCCGCTCAGGAACCAGTTGGAGCCGTTGTCAGCCACCATCATCCCGTGCGTCTTGAGCGCGGTAAGGATGGCCCGGCTCTCGGCCGAGAAGCTCTCCGGGATCACGTAGCTGGCTTTGAGCCGCACGCGCATGCCCATGGGCGGCAGGTTGGCATGGGTGCTGCTGGAGGCCCAGTGCGTGGCCGGTGGCACATAGGCGCGACGGGTCTGGCTGACGGTAAAGCGCAGCGCATGCCGTATGCCGCCCGGCCCGCGCGAGGCCTCGTCATACCGCACCAGGCCCGGAAAAATCGGCAGGCCGGCCGCGTCGGCGCTGGTCCAGCGGGGCTGCGCCGTGGGACGCACGGTGTTGCTGTCGAGATGGAAAACGGCCCCGCCGGAGGTGCGCCAGCTGCCGTCCGGCTGGGGGTAGCTGTTGCCCGTCTCGTAGAGGCGGTTGTTGTCCCGGTCGATCACGATGACATGGCGGTCGCCCGCGCTGGCCGGGCCGCCTTCAATGGGCGCGTTGGGCGGAATGGGATACGGCCCGGGGTCGCTTTCGGCCGCATAGTCGGTAAACACCACCGGCACGCGCGGCTGGCTGCCCTGCACCACCACGTAAGGGATGCCGATGGGCGCGCCTTCCCACAGGCCCGATCCAAAGTCGGGGAACAGGCCGCGGTCCCGGCCGATGCTGGCGATCAGGTTGTCGGAGTTGGAGTCCACCGGGCGCGTGCTGATGTCGGTGTTCCACGCGTTGTCGGCCGGAAAAGGCACCGCGCCGTTCAGCGAGGCGCCCACGCCCAGCGCAGCTCCGTTCAGATCGCCGTAACTGGCGGTGCCCGGTGCCGGTGCTGGCGTAGGAGCAGGCGCGGACGGCGCGGGAGCGGGCGCCCCGGGTGTCGGGCCGGGTGCGGGGTCGGCGCCGCCGCCTCCCCCACAGGCAGCCACCGCTACGCACAGGCTGATGATGGCGATGCGGCGATCGACGCCAGCAAGGCACGCTCCGGCTGCGCGCAGCGGAGGTTCGAAACGTCGGAGGGAGAGCGTCATGCCGCGCCTTTCGTGCAGGAAGCGCGCAGTATGTGCTGCAGTGCCGCGCTGCGGGTGTCTGTCGCCTTGCGGATCTGTTCGCAAACGTATCAGCGCAGTGGGCACGCGCAGGCGCAGACTACAAATCTCATAGCACCTTGCGCCCGTTCCACGCCATTTTTGGCCTTCATGGCGCTCAAACGCTCAACCATCAAGCGCTGGTAGCTATCAAAACGGGAGCTAACAATAAAAAAGCCGACCGTCGCAAGGACGGTCGGCCTGGGTAAAGACGCCTGGATGGAAAGCGGCTGGCCGGTGGGCCCGCCGCGCATCCATCCTGCATGCCTCAGTCGGCGGTGGCCTCTTCCGGCTCGGCCGGTTCGGACTTGGCGGCGCGGTCCTTCTTCGGCAGCGGCTGGATGTCCAGCAGCACCTCGGGGGTTTCCACACCCTTGTCGTCGGTCTTCATCTCGATGTCCACCGTCAGGCGACCACCTTCGGTGAGGCGGCCGAACAGGAGTTCGTCGGCGAGCGCGCGGCGGATGGTGTCCTGGATCAGGCGCTGCATCGGGCGCGCGCCCATCAGCGGATCGAAACCCTTCTTGGCCAGGTGCTTGCGCAGCGTGTCGGTGAAGGTGACTTCCACCTTCTTCTCGGCCAATTGGGTTTCGAGCTGCAGCAGGAACTTGTCCACCACACGCAGGATGATCTGCTCATCAAGCGCCTTGAAGTTGACGATGGCGTCCAGCCGGTTGCGGAACTCGGGCGTGAACAGGCGCTTGATGTCGCCCATCTCGTCGCCCGCCTGCCGCGGGTTGGTGAAGCCAATCGTCGCCTTGTTCATCGTCTCAGCGCCCGCATTCGTGGTCATGATGATGAGCACGTTGCGGAAGTCGGCCTTGCGCCCGTTGTTGTCGGTCAGCGTGCCGTGGTCCATCACCTGCAGCAGCACGTTGAAGATGTCCGGGTGCGCCTTCTCGATTTCGTCGAGCAGCAGCACGGCGTGCGGCTTCTTCGTGATGGCTTCGGTGAGCAGGCCGCCCTGGTCGAACCCCACGTAGCCCGGGGGCGCGCCGATGAGGCGGCTCACAGCGTGGCGCTCCATGTACTCGGACATGTCGAAGCGGATCAGCTCGATGCCCATGATGTACGCGAGCTGCTTGGCAGCTTCGGTCTTGCCGACCCCTGTAGGGCCGCTGAACAGGAACGAGCCGATCGGCTTGTCGCCCTTGCCCAGGCCCGACCGCGCCATCTTGACGGCGCTGGCGAGCACTTCCAGCGCCTTGTCCTGGCCGAACACCACGCTTTTCAGGTCGCGTTCCAGCGTCTGTAGCTTGCCACGGTCGTCGTTGGACACATTCGCGGGCGGAATGCGCGCGATCTTGGCCACGATCTCTTCGATCTCGGCCTTGCCGATGGTCTTCTTGCGCTTGCTGGGCACCATGATGCGCTGGGCGGCACCGGCCTCGTCAATGACGTCAATGGCCTTGTCGGGCAGGTGGCGGTCGTTGATGTACTTGGCACTCAGCTCCGCCGCAGCCTGCAGGGCGGCGGCGGCGTACTTCACGCTATGGTGCTCTTCAAAACGGCTCTTGAGACCCTTCAGGATGTCGATGGTCTCGGCCACGCTGGGCTCGACCACGTCCACCTTCTGGAAGCGGCGGGACAGCGCTGCGTCCTTCTCGAAAATGCCACGGTATTCGGTGAACGTGGTGGCGCCAATGCACTTGAGCTGACCGCTGGAGAGCGCTGGCTTCAAGAGGTTCGACGCATCGAGTGTGCCGCCCGACGCAGCGCCCGCACCGATCAGGGTGTGGATCTCGTCGATGAACAGAATCGCGTTGGGCTTGTCCTTGAGCGACTTGAGAACGCCCTTGAGGCGCTGCTCGAAATCACCGCGGTACTTGGTACCCGCAAGCAGCGCGCCCATGTCCAGCGAATACACGGTGGCCTCAGCGAGGATCTCGGGCACGTCGTTCTGGGTAATGCGCCAGGCCAGGCCCTCGGCAATGGCCGTTTTGCCCACGCCAGCTTCGCCCACCAGCAACGGGTTGTTCTTGCGGCGGCGGCACAGGATCTGGATCGTGCGCTCCACCTCATAGTGGCGGCCGATCAGCGGGTCGATCTTGCCGTCTTTGGCGGCCTGGTTCAGGTTCTGCGTGAATTGCTCCAGCGGCGAGGCCTTTTCGCTGCGCTCGCCACCACCGCCTTCCTCACCTTCGGCCTGGTTCTCGGCTTTTGCGGGCTCTGGCGGTTCGCCCTTCTTGATGCCGTGGGCAATGAAGTTGACCACATCCAGGCGCGTCACGCCCTGCTGGTGCAGGTAGTACACGGCATGCGAATCCTTCTCGCCAAAGATGGCTACGAGCACGTTGGCACCCGTGACTTCCTTCTTGCCGTTGCCGGTGGACTGCACGTGCATGATGGCGCGCTGGATCACACGCTGGAACCCCAGCGTGGGTTGCGTGTCCACCTCATCGCTGCCAGCGACCTGGGGCGTGTTGTCTTTGATGAAATTCGACAGCGATGAACGCAAATCATCGATATTGGCCGAACATGCGCGCAGCACCTCCGCTGCGCTGGGGTTATCGAGCAATGCAAGCAACAGATGCTCCACGGTGATGAACTCGTGGCGCTGCTGACGGGCCTCAACGAAGGCCATGTGCAAGCTGACTTCCAGTTCCTGGGCAATCATGTGAACTCCTTTGTGCTTGCGTGGAAGGGATAACTTTAGATCGGGATCAAAAACCTGTTATTCAACAGGCTCACTGACACATTGCAGTGGGTGGCCCGCCTTGAGGGCGGCGTCAAGCACTTGTTCCACCTTGGTGGCAGCCACATCACGGGAATAAACGCCGCAGACGCCTTTGCCATCGAGGTGGATTTTCAACATGATCTGGGTGGCTTGTTCTCGGTCCTTGCTGAAAAACTCCTGCAAAACCACGATGACGAACTCCATGGGGGTGTAGTCATCGTTCAGCATGACCACCTGGTACATCTGGGGCGGCTGGGTCTTTTGCGTGCGCCTTTCGAGCACGACCGACCCGCCGTCATCCCGCGCAGGCCGTGTAACCGGCGGCGCGGTGGGGGGTGAAGGTGGTTTTGTTGCCATGAAAATCATTCTAGCGATCCGCGGGGGGCGCTGACGTGAGAGAAATCTGACGTTGATCCGGTTTTTTTCAAGCTACCGGCTTCACGATATTTCACCGAGCGATTGCCGAGTGCCCGGACTACTCGTACACCACGGTGGCCGATCCGCTGCCTGCCTGGGCCGTCCAGGCGGCCAATGCAGCGTCCGTGGGATAAAACCGGGCGCTTTCGCCCAGCTGTAGTTCTGCCACAGCTGTGGCGTCCTCGGCGATGCAGCGCACACCCATGCGCACGCGCAGCCCGTGGAACAATTCACCCTCGGCAAGCTCCTCGCGGCGTGGAGGGAACTCCTTGACCAGGCGGTGCACGTCCGGCCCCTTGTCGCCCACCAGAACGTGCAGGTATTTTCCGAACCGGCAACGCGCACCCGCCAGGTCCCACACCTGCTGCACCTTCACGCGCAGGCCCCCACTGAAATGGTCGAGCTGCAAGCGTCCCATCATCACGACGAATTCGTCTTCCTTGAGCTGGTTGCGGTAGGTATTGAGCAGCGCTTCGTCCGCAGACGCCTCAATGACGCCCGATTTGTCATCCAGCCGAAACAGGCCCAGTTTGCCGCGCTGACCATTGATCACGCGGAAGTCGCTGACGATGCCCGCGAGCACCTGCGGTTCGCGGCTGTCGAGCAGTTCATCGATGGAGGTGCGCACAAACCGGCGCACTTCGGTGGCCACTTCATCGAACAGATGCCCTGAAAGATAGAACCCGACAGCGGTTTTTTCCTGCGTCAACCGCTCCTTGATACCCCAGGGCACGGCGTCCACCAGATCCGGCTCTTGCGTGCTGGAACCATGGGCGTCGTCGCCCATCATGTCGAAAAGCCCCCCTTGGTTCACATTGGCCAGGGTGGCCGCCGAAAAGTCAAAGGCCCGGTCGATGGAGGCCACCAAGGCCGCGCGATTCATGTGGATCGAGTCGAAGGCACCTGCCTTGATCAGGGCCTCCACCGTGCGCTTGTTCATGCGGGCCTTGTCCACCCGCAAGCAAAAATCGAAAAGACTCTTGAAAGGGCCTTTGGTTGACCCATGCGGTCCGTCTCCGCGCCCCTCGCGCGCTGCCACGATGGCTTCAATGGCCTGCTGGCCAGTTCCTTTCACCGCGCCCAGGCCGTATCGGATGATCCTGTCGGTGACAGGCTCAAAGCGGTAGAAGCCCCGATTGACATCGGGCGGCTCGAACGAAAGCCCCATTTTCTGCGCGTCCTCGAACAGCACCTTGAGCTTGTCGGTGTCGTCCATTTCCACGGTCATGTTGGCGCAGAAGAACTCGGCCGTGTAGTGCACCTTGAGCCAGCCCGTGTGGTAGGCCAGCAGTGAGTAGGCGGCCGCGTGCGACTTGTTGAAGCCGTAGCCCGCGAACTTCTCCATCAGGTCGAACACCTCATCAGCTTTCTCCTGGCTGATGCCCTTTTCGGCTGCGCCCTTTCGGAAAATGGCACGGTGCTCGGCCATTTCCTCGGCCTTTTTCTTGCCCATGGCGCGGCGCAGCATGTCGGCGCCACCCAGGCTGTAGCCCCCCAGCACCTGGGCGGTCTGCATCACCTGCTCCTGGTACACCATGATCCCGTAGGTCTCGGCCAGTACCTTCTCCACCAGCGGGTGCGGGTACTCCACCACTTCCTTGCCGTGTTTGCGATTCACGAAGCTGGGAATCAGGTCCATGGGCCCGGGGCGGTAGAGGGCGTTGAGTGCAATCAGGTCTTCGAGCCGGCTGGGTCGCGCCTCTTTGAGCATGCCTTGCATACCCCGGCTTTCAAACTGGAACACGGCTTCCGTTTTTCCCTCAGAGAACAGCCGATAGGTGGGCCCATCGTCCAGTGGGACTGCTTCGTACGCAAAGTTTTCCTGCCCCTTGTGGCGCTTCATGATGAACTGGCGCGCAATCTCCAGGATGGTGAGCGTGGCCAAACCCAGAAAGTCGAATTTGACAAGGCCGATGGCTTCCACATCGTCCTTGTCGAACTGGCTCACCGCCGATTCGCTGCCCGGCTGCTGGTAAAGCGGGCAGAAATCCGTGAGCTTGCCAGGCGCAATCAACACTCCGCCTGCGTGCATGCCGATGTTGCGGGTCATGCCTTCGAGTTTTTGCGCCATCTCGATGATGGTCTTGACGTCTTCCTCCTTCTGCACGCGTTCGTACAGCAGCGGCTCAAGCTCCAGCGCGTAGTTGTTCTTGTCGCCGTCTTTTTTGACCTCGGGCGGATAGGCCAGCGTGTACGACATGCCGGGCTTGCCCGGCACCAGCTTGGAGATGCCGTCGCAGAACATGTAGCTCATATCCATTACCCGGCCCACGTCGCGGATGGCGGCCTTGGCAGCCATGGTTCCGAAGGTGGCAATCTGGCTCACGGCATTCTTGCCGTACTTTTCCTTCACATAGTCGATCACCCGATCCCGATTGGACTGGCAAAAGTCAATATCGAAGTCCGGCATGGACACCCGCTCGGGGTTCAAAAACCGCTCGAACAGCAGGTTGTATTGCAGGGGGTCGAGGTCGGTGATCTTGAGCGCATACGCCACCAGCGAGCCAGCACCCGACCCCCGTCCAGGCCCCACGGGGCAACCGTTGTTCTTGGCCCACTGGATGAAATCGCCCACGATGAGGAAATAGCCCGGAAACCCCATCTTGAGGATGGTGCCGATCTCGAACTCCAGGCGTTCCACATAGCGGGGACGCTGCTGGTCGCGGTCGGACTCCTTGGGGAAGAGAAGCTTCAGGCGCTCCTCCAGCCCCTCGAACGAGGCAAAACGAAAGAACTCATCGATCGGCATGCCATTGGGAGTGGGAAAGTCCGGCAACTGCGGCTTGCCAAGCACCAGCGTGAGGTTGCAACGCTGGGCAATTTCCACCGTGTTCGCGATGGCCGACGGAACATCAGCGAACAAGGCCTGCATTTCTGCAGACGACTTGAAATACTGGTCGCGCGTGAACTTGCGCACGCGGCGGGGGTTGGCCAGGATCTCCCCCTCTGCAATACAGACGCGCGCCTCGTGGGCCTCATAGTCGTCTGGAGTGGCGAACTGCACAGGATGTGTGGCCACCACGGGCAAGCTCAGGCGCGCCGCCAACTGCGCAGCAGCCACCACGTGGCTTTCATCGTCCACACGGCCCGCACGCTGCAACTCGATGTAAAACCGGTGTGGAAACAGCCCTGCCAGGCGCAAGGCAAGCTCTGCGGCGCCCGACTGGTCCCCCTTCAGGAGAGCCTGGCCCACGGGCCCAGCCTGTGCCCCGGCCAGGGCAATCAACCCTTCCGACAACTCCTCCAACCAGGCCCAGGTACAAAGCGCCAGGTTTTTGACGACATTGCGCGTCCACGCACGCGCGATCAGTTCCGACAGGTTCAGGTAACCTTGGCGATTCTGCACAAGAACGATCAGTCGTGAGGGGGCTGCGCCCGCCTCGCCTTCCAGAAAAATCTCGGCCCCCAGGATGGGCTTGACACCCTTGCTTCGCGCTTCCTTGTAGAACTTGATCGCGCCAAAAAGGTTGTTGAGATCGGTGATGGCCAGCGCAGGCTGGCCATCTTTGGCGGCCGCCTTGGCCACCTCATCGATTCGATTGGTACCGTCAACGACGGAAAACTCGGTGTGCAGGCGCAAGTGAACAAACATGGAGCCATTGTAGAAAGCCTGCCGCGCCGACCCGTCGAATCCTGTCGGCACTCCACCTCTTTACCGGCGCCGCCCCGCTACAATGCCCCGAAGTGCGTGCGATGCCGACTGCGTCCGCCTCTTTGAGGCCCGGATATCCTGCACCCCGTTTCTTCTTTTGCTGAAAGCTGCCTTCGATGCTGCGTGCCCCATTGCCCCTCGTTTCTGCCTTGCTGCTTGCCGGTCTGCTGGCAGGTTGCTCCAGCACAACCGAAGACAAAACGGCCACCTGGAGCCCCAACCGCATTCATTCAGAAGCCAAGGATGAGATGAACAGCGGCGCCTATGACAAGGCGGTCCCCCTGCTTGAAAAGCTCGAAGGGCGTGCTGCAGGTACGCCGTTGGCCCAGCAGGCCCAGATCGACAAGGCCTATGCGCATTACAAGGGCGGTGAAAAAGCCCAGGCGATTGCCACGCTGGACCGCTTCATGAAGCTGCATCCCGCCAGCCCCGCCCTTGATTACGCGCTCTACCTCAAGGGCCTCGTGAACTTCAACGACAACCTCGGTTTGTTCTCGTTCATATCCCGTCAGGATCTTTCCGAACGCGATCAGAAAGCTGCCAAGGATTCCTTCGAGGCTTTCAGTGAGCTGGTGACGCGTTTCCCCGAATCACGCTATGCGCAGGACGCTCGCCTGCGCATGACGTACATCGTGAATTCGCTGGCCCAGTATGAAGTGCATGTGGCCCGCTACTACTTTCAGCGGGGAGCGTACGTGGCTGCAATCGGCCGCGCGCAGGCAGCCGTGGCAGACTACCAGGGAGTGCCGGCGTTGGAAGAGGCCTTGTACATCCTCATTCAGTCATACGATGCGCTGGGCATGACCCAGCTTCGTGACGACGCCCGCCGTGTGATGGACACGTCGTATCCGCAAAGCGCCTATCTGCGCGACGGCTTCAAGGAAAAGTCTGATCCGTGGTGGAAGTTCTGGTGAGCGCCTGAACAGCGGCTTCGAATTCAGCTTCTGACTCCAGACGCCGCATCGGCGGCAGCGCGCCGAGTAACCGCTTGCCATAGCCCATGGTCACCAGGCGGGTGTCTCCCACCACCAGCAGCCCACGATCGGTCTCACGCCGTATCAGTCTTCCCGCGCCCTGCTTGAGCGCCACCGCAGCTTCGGGCAAAGCGTACGACCTGAATGCTTTACCGCCATTTTTTTCGATGCGCTGCGTGCGAGCCTCCACGAGAGGGTCTCCCGGTGGCGGAAAAGGCAGCTTGTCGATCACCACCAGCTGCAAGGCGTCGCCCGGCACGTCAAAACCCTCCCAGAACGTGGCCGACGCCACCAGCACGCAGCCCCGTTGTCCGTGATCACCCCCTTCACGAAAGCGCTCCATCAGCGCGCGCTTGGGCCACTCTCCCTGCACCAGCACGTCCAGCACGACCGTCGCAGAAAACTGCGCCTTCAGTGCATCGCCAATCGTGCGCAAGGCCTTCAGGCTGGTCGTCAGCACCAGCGTGCGGCCACCCAGCTGCGCTGCCCAATGGGCGACCCATCTCGCGAGCATTGCACTGTGCGCTGGATCAGACGGGGACGGCAGGTGCCCTGGCACATACAGCGCTGCTTGCAAAGCGTAATCAAACGGGCTCGGAACGCGCAGAATGCGCGCGTCCTGCAAGCCTGCGCGATCGGTAAACCAGCTCAGCTTGTCATCGTCACCCAGGGTGGCCGAGGTAAAAATCCATGCCCTGCCGGGCCCGGGCGCGCTCTCCCCGGGCCAACCATCGTCATCTACCTGGTCTGCGGGACTCGCAAGAATCCGTGCCCGCATGGCCTCGGCGATGTCCAGCGGGGATTCTGTCAGCCGCAATTGCGCACCCAGCTCAGCCCATCGCACGGCATCCAGGTTTGCAGACCCCGCAAAATGGCCCAGACGCGCGAGCAACTCGGCCCCGCGTTCATACAGGCGCACAAAGTCGATGGCAGTTTCACTGGCAGCGTCGAGCGCCTCCTGCGCCTGTGCGCACGCCAGTGCCACGCCGCGCAGGGCCGCCTGCCAGGCGTCCGGCGCACACCCCTCGGGTGCTTCGCCCGTCCAGCGCAGCCTTGTATCGATGGCGCGGGTGCCTGCAGCCAGGCGCAGATCCCGGACCGATTGGTCCAGCCGGTGTGCCAGCCCCGTCCAGTCCGCGAAGCCCCGCGCATGCTGCAGCCCAGCCACCAGCAGGTCCTTGCCAAAATCGATCAGCTGACCCGTGGACAGTGAGAGCCCCAGAAACTGCACGCCGGTCTCGTTGATCTGGTGCGCTTCGTCAAACACCACGACACGCACGGTCGGCAAGAGCTCGGCCATACCCGACTCGCGGACCGCAACATCGGCAAAAAAGAGGTGGTGGTTGATGACAACAATGTCCGCAGCCAAGGCCTCCCGCCTCGCCAGATGGACATGGCATTCCCGAAACCGGGGGCACAGCGAACCGAGGCAGTTCTCACGCGTGGATGTGATCAACGGCACCACCGGCGACCGTTCATCCAGTCCCGTCAGCTCGGCGAGGTCTCCCGAGCGGGTGCCCTGCGACCAGCGTTCGACCCTGGCCAACACGCGTGCAACACCCGGCCCGCTGCCTGATACGTCGTGGCGAGCCTGCTCCATCCGGTACAGGCACAGATAGCTCGCACGGCCCTTCAGAAGCGCCATGCGCACGGGCAGACCGAGCGTCTGAGCCACCTGCGGCAGGTCACGCGAAAACAGCTGGTCTTGCAACGCCTTTGTGGCGGTAGACAAGAGCACCCGCTCACCGCTCAACAGGGCAGGAACGAGGTAGGCAAAGGTCTTGCCCACGCCGGTTCCCGCCTCCACCACCAGCGCCCCGCCCTTTTCCACGGTTTCGGCCACGGCCAGCGCCATTTGCGTCTGGCCCTGCCGGGGCTGAAAGTGCACGTCGGCGCGCGCCAGAACGCCGCCTGGGGCAAAGACCTCCTGAACCATTGCCGACAGGTCCATCACGCGCGCGCAGTGTGGCAGGCGCGCTGCACAGGAAGCTGCGAAAGAGTCGGGTTCGGCGGGTGGAGGTTCAAGGCAAGTGCTGCAGGATGGCAAAAATGCCACAGGCGGGCGGATAATACGCGTTTGGTTCCCTTTGCGCGAAGCTCTCCTGCACAAGCGCCCCCACAATCACCAGCATGACCAAAGCGTTTCGCCTCATCGCGTCCACCGGCATCCACAAGGGTGACCGGGAGTACCAGCAAGATCAGGTGACCTTGATCTCCCACGAACGGCACAATGGCTGCGTGCTGGGCGTCATTGCCGATGGCATGGGCGGACGCAGCGGCGGGCGCAAGGCGTCGGATCAGGTCATGATGACCGCACGCCAGCTCTTCGAGCGCTACTCGCCAGACACAGATGACCCGGTTGCCATGCTCAAGAGCATGGTGGAAGAGGCCCACATCGTGATCCGGCTCACCGCCATTTCGGCCGAGCAGGAACCCCACAGCACCATTGCGGCCTTCCTCATCAACCCGCGTGGCGACTGCCACTGGGTGCATGCAGGTGATTCGCGCATCTACCACTTCCAGGGTGCGCGCATGGTGTTCCGTACCAGCGATCACTCCTATGTTCAGGCGCTTGTGGACCGGGGAGAGCTGACGGAGGCAGAGGCCAACAACCACCCGCACTCGAACATCCTCGTGGGTTGCCTGGGCACTGAAAGCGATCCACCCATCACCACCCACATCATCCCGCAACTGCAACCTGGCGATGTACTCATGGCGTGCAGCGATGGCGTCTGGCACTACTTTTCGCCCACCGAACTCGGCTCGGTGGTGGATTCCCTTTCCCCGCGGGAAGCCACCGAGTTCCTCATTGAAAAAGCCCGCTCGCGCGCACGCGGCGGTGGGGACAACCTCTCCCTGGTCATCGTGAAGATAGAGGCGCTGGTGGAAGAGAAAAAAGTCGCTCGCCTGGCACCGGTAGACGCCGCGAAACCCTGATCAAGCTCGGGCCTCCCGCCGGGGCTATGGTGCCCACTACCTCTTCAAGCGGATACGCCCTACGCTGTCCGGTTGATGCTCAAGGGCTGACGACGGCCGACCCCGTGGGCAGCGGCGCTGGCCGCTTGCGACCCTGCAAGGCAGCCTCTGCCTCTGACTGAGCCACGCGCTCACGGCGTTGCTGCGCTGCCTCAAGCCGCTGCGCATGGCGCACCCGCGCGCGGGCCGCGCGTTCAGATTCAGCTCTCTCCCGCGCAGCCTGCTCCCGGGATCGCTGCTGGAGCTTGCTGCGCTGGTGCTCAGCACGCTGCGCCGCCTGCGAATCACGCAGCCCCTTATCGGCCTTGGGCTCCGGCAACGCCCGGCGCAACACAGGCCCCTGGGTGCCCGCACCTTGCGGCACTGCCCGCTGCTTCTCTTCAATGCTCTTCAACCGTGCCGCAGCCTTTTCCTTGCGCTCTGCGTCGTTGAGTTCAATTTCCCGCACGCGCAGACGGGCCTCATCATCCCGCGCTTGTGCCCGCACACCCCGCAGGCAGTCTTCCACCATGAACCGCCGATAGCACACGGATTCATCGCGTTGACGCCGGACGTTGAGAACCTCCCGCTCTTGGCGGATGCGGTCGTGTTCTGCCTCGCGCGCTGCCGTTAGGGGCGCGTGCTGCTGGCCGGCTACACCTTCAGACCCAAGCGAAGGCTGCGCGATGGCCGCCACAGCAAAGCCCCAACCGGCCACCAGCGCCAAAACTGGGCCAAACCACCGCGTGCCGCTCATGTCAGCCCCGTATCCACGGTGCGGCGCTCCAGGGCCAGAAACTCTTTGGACTGCATCTCGTTGAGCCGCGATACCGTGCGGGGAAACTCATGGGCCAGAGGGCCTTCGGTGTACAACTGCTCAGGCGGGACCGCAGCAGACAGAATGAGCTTGACGCGCCGGTCGTACAAGACGTCGATCAGCCAGGTAAACCGCCGCGCAGGCGATGCCATGCTGACCGGCATGTACGGCACATCCGACAGCAGCACCGTATGAAATTGCGTCGCGATTTCGAGGTAGTCGTTTTGCGAGCGCGGGCCGCCGCACAGCGTTCGGAAATCAAACCAGACAACCCCCCCCGCCTTGCGGCGGGCGCGGATCTCTCGGGCCTCGATGTGCAGCACCGGGTCCTCGTCATGCACTTCCGCCAGCTGGTCAAACGCCGTGTTCATCTCCGCATCGGCCTGCGGCCCCAGCGGGGTGTGGTACAGCTTCACCTGTTCCAGGGTGCGCCGGCGATAGTCCACTCCGTTGTCCACGTTCACCACCTCGAGCCGCTCATTCAACAGCGCGATGGCGGGAAGGATCCGGTCGCGGTGCAGACCGTCGGGGTACAGGTCATCAGGCTTGAAATTCGACGTGGTCACAAACCCCACGCCGTTGTGAAACAGTGCTGCCAGCAAGCGGTGCAGGATCATGGCATCGGTGATGTCCGCCACGTGGAACTCGTCAAAGCAGATGAGTTTGTAGCGCTTGGCGATGCGCGCACCCAGCACATCCAGCGGGTCCACCGTGCCCTGCAGGCCGGCGAGTTCGCGGTGTACTTCGCGCATGAACTCGTGAAAGTGCAGACGGACCTTGCGCTTGAGGGGCACGGCATCAAAAAAGCATTCCATGAGGAAGCTCTTGCCCCGCCCCACCCCCCCATACATATACACGCCGCGCGGCACGTCAGGCCGGTTGATCAGCTTCTTGAGCGCATTGGACCGTCGCGCCTTGTAGGCCGCCCAGTCGTCAGCGCAGCGCTGCAGCGCATCGACCGCGCGCAGCTGCGCAGGATCACTTTGGTAGCCCTTGGCGGCCAGCTCAGCCAGGTAAGCCTGTTTGACAGTCACGAGTTCGATACCCTGAAGCTATGATTTTTATAGCTGCTAGCGCTTACTCCGTAAGCGCTAGAGCCGGTTTTTATTCAAAAATCAGAAGTTCAGAGTGCGCTTGTCCACGGCCAGGGCCGCTTCCTTAGTGGCTTCCGAAAGGGAAGGATGCGCGTGGCAGATGCGCGCGATGTCTTCGCTGCTGGCCTTGAATTCCATCGCGACAACAGCCTCGGCAATCAGCTCGCTGGCCTGTGGGCCAACGATGTGCACGCCCAGGATTTCATCGGTCTCGGCATCGGCCAGCATCTTGACCATGCCGGTGGTATCGCCCAGCGCGCGTGCGCGGCCGTTGGCCAGGAACGGGAAGCTGCCGGCCTTGTATTTGACGCCATCGGCCTTGAGCTGCTGCTCCGTGCGGCCCACCCATGCGATTTCGGGGCTGGTGTAGATCACCCAGGGAATGGTGTTGAAGTTGACATGACCGTGCTGGCCGGCAATGCGCTCGGCCACGGCAACGCCCTCTTCCTCGGCCTTGTGCGCCAGCATCGGGCCACGCACCACGTCGCCCACCGCCCACACGCCGGGCAGGTTGGTCTTGCAGTCGGCATCGACCACGATCGCGCCGCGCTCGTCGAGCTGCAGGCCCACGGCTTCGGTGTTCAGACCGATGGTATTGGGCACGCGGCCAATGGAGACGATGAGCTTGTCCACCTCTAGCGACTGGGCTTCGCCCTTGGCGTTGGTGTAGGCAATGGAGACGCCCTTCTTGCCGGTCTTGATCTCGCCAACCTTCACGCCGAGTTCGATCTTGAGGCCCTGCTTATCGAAAGCCTTCTTGGCTTCCTTGGCGATCTGCTCATCCACCGCGCCCAGGAAGGTGGGCAGGCCTTCGAGGATGGTGACCTCGGCGCCCAGGCGGCGCCACACCGAGCCCATTTCCAGGCCGATCACACCCGAGCCGATCAGGCCGAGCTTCTTGGGCACCGCGCCCACGCGCAGCGCGCCGTCGTTGGACAGCACCAGTTCTTCGTCGAACGGCGTGCCGGGCAGCGCACGGGCGTTGGAGCCGGTGGCGATGATGATCTGCTTGCCAACGATGGTCTCTTCAGCGGCACCCGCCACCTTGATCTCGTAGCCCCCTTCGGCTGCCTTCACGAACGAGCCGCGGCCGTGGAAGAAGCTGACCTTGTTCTTCTTGAACAGGTACAGGATGCCATCGTTGTTCTGCTTCACGACGGTGTCCTTGCGGGCAATCATCTTGGCCACGTCCATCTTGACGCCGGTGGCGGTGATGCCGTGCTCGGCAAAGTGCTTGTTGGCATGCTCGAAATGCTCGGACGATTGCAGCAGCGCCTTGGACGGAATGCAACCCACGTTGGTGCAGGTGCCGCCGGGGGCCGGGCCGCCCTTGTCGTTTTTCCATTCATCGATACAGGCCACGTTCATGCCCAGCTGCGCTGCACGAATGGCAGCGATGTAGCCGCCGGGGCCGCCACCGATAACGACGACATCAAATTGTTTGCTCATGGGGAAATCTCACTCGATCAGTTGGAGAAAGACCCACCGACGGGCTCCAGCACAGGCCAGGCCACATGGGTGGGTCGATGCTTTCAGCGCTCGGCGCTCAAATATCGAACAGCAGGCGCGATGGGTCTTCCAGCGCGTCCTTCATGGCCACCAGGCCCAGCACGGCTTCGCGGCCGTCGATGATGCGGTGGTCGTAGGACATGGCCAGGTAGTTCATCGGACGGACCACGATCTGGCCGTTTTCGACCACGGCACGGTCCTTGGTGGCGTGCACGCCCAGGATGGCCGACTGGGGCGGGTTGATGATGGGGGTGGACATCATCGAGCCAAAGGTGCCACCGTTGGAAATCGAGAACGTGCCGCCGGTCATTTCTTCAATGCCCAGCTTGCCTTCTGCGGCCTTCTTGCCGAATTCAGCAATCTTCTTTTCGATGTCGGCAAAGCTCATCTGGTCTGCGTTGCGCAGGATGGGCACCACGAGGCCACGGGGCGAGCCCACGGCAATACCGATGTCGAAGTAGCCGTGGTAGACGATGTCGTTGCCATCCACCGAAGCATTCAGCACAGGGAACTTCTTCAAGGCGTGCACAGCAGCCTTCACAAAGAAGCTCATGAAGCCGATCTTCACGCCATGTTCCTTGGTGAAGGTGTCCTGGAACTTCTTGCGCATCTCCATCACCGGCGCCATGTTCACTTCGTTGAACGTGGTCAGGATGGCGTTGGTCGATTGCGACTGCAGCAGGCGCTCGGCCACGCGGGCGCGCAGGCGGCTCATGGGCACGCGCTGCTCGGGGCGATCGCCCAGGTCTTCCTTCGCGGCAGGTGCCGACACCTGCGGCAGTGCCTTGGTGGGGACGCCGGTGGGGATCACGCTGGGGGCGACTGCGGCCTTGGCGCCACCGGCTACGGCAGCCAGCACATCGCCCTTGGTCACGCGGCCGTCCTTGCCGGTACCAGCCACCGCGGATGCTGACAGGTTGTTCTCCGCCAGAAGCTTCGCAGCGGCAGGCATGGCGACATCTCCCTTGGAGCCGCCAGCGGCGGCGGGGGCTGCCGTTGGGGCGGCTGCGGCGGGTGCCGGCGCAGATGCGGCAGGGGCAGGCGCGGCTGCACCGGCCTTGCCTTCGGTATCAATCTTGGCGATGAGCTGCTCGGCCACCACGGTGGCGCCGTCGCCCTGGATGATCTCCGCCAGCACCCCTGCGGAGGGGGCGGGCACTTCGAGCACGACCTTGTCGGTTTCGATCTCGATGAGGATCTCGTCCACGGCCACGGCCTCGCCGGCCTTCTTTTTCCAGGTCAGCATGGTGGCTTCCGCCACGGATTCAGACAGCTGGGGGACTTTGACTTCTACGATAGCCATTTTGAATTCTTTCAGTAGGGTTCTGTTCTGTGTTCGGTAGGTGTTGCTGGCCTTACTTGGTCAGGACAAAACCCTTGAGCTTGGAGAATGCGGCGTCCACCAGCGCCTTTTGCTGCTCCTGGTGAAGGTGGGCATAGCCCACCGCGGGCGACGCCGAGGCGGCACGGCCGGCGTAGCCGAGCTTCTGACCATCCAGCATGTTCTCGTGGATGTAGTGCTGCACGAAGAACCACGCACCCTGGTTCTGTGGCTCGTCCTGGCACCAGACCACATCGGTAGCGTTGGGGTACTTCTTGAGCTCTGCGGCAAACGCCTTGTGCGGGAACGGGTACAGCTGCTCGACGCGCAGGATCACAACGTCATCGGCTTCTTTTTCCGTACGCTTTTTCACCAGGTCGTAGTAGACCTTGCCGGAGCAGGCAATCACCCGCTTGACCTTCGCGGCTTTCTTGGCGATCGACTCATCCTGCTCCGGAATCACCGTCTGGAAGCTGCCCTTGGTGAACTCGGACAACGGCGACGTGGCGTCCTTGTTACGCAGCAGCGACTTGGGCGTCATGATGATCAGCGGCTTGCGCAGGTCGCGCACCATCTGGCGGCGCAGCACATGGAAGATCTGGCTGGCCGTGGTTGGCTGCACGATCTGCATGTTGGCGTCAGCCGCCAGCTGCATGAAGCGTTCCAGGCGCGCCGAGCTGTGCTCTGGGCCCTGGCCTTCATAGCCGTGCGGCAGCATCAGCGTGATGCCGTTCACACGGCCCCACTTGACTTCGCCAGAGGCGATGAACTGGTCGATCACCACCTGCGCGCCGTTGGCAAAGTCGCCGAATTGCGCTTCCCAGATCACCAGTGTGTTCGGGTCGTTGGACGCGTAGCCGTATTCAAAGCCCAGCACCGCTTCTTCCGAAAGGATGGAATCGATAACCACAAACGGTGCCTGATTTTCGGCCACGTTTTGCAGGGGCACATAGGTGCCGGTGTCCCACTTTTCACGCTTTTGATCGTGGATGACGGAATGACGGTGCGTGAAGGTGCCACGACCGCAGTCCTCGCCCGACAGGCGCACCGGGTAACCGCTGGCCACCAGTGAGGCAAACGCCATGTGCTCGCCCATGCCCCAGTCCACAGGAATTTCGCCACGGCCCATGGCCGCGCGGTCGTCGTACACCTTCTTAACGAGCTGGTGGGGGGTCACGCTCTCGGGAATGGTGGTGATCTTCTCGGCCAGGCGCTTCCACTCGGCCAGAGGAATGGCGGTGTCACCCGCGTCGGTCCACTTCTTGCCGAGGAAGGGGCTCCAGTCCACGGCGTACTTGCTCTTGAAGTTGGTGAGCACGGGGTCGACCGTGTGCTTGCCCGCGTCCATCGCAGCGCGGTACGCCTTGACCATGTCGTCGCCCAGCGATTCGCCCAGGCCCTGAGTTGCCAGCTTGTCGGCATACAGCTTGCGCGTGCCGGGGTGCTGGCCGATCTTCTTGTACATCAGCGGCTGCGTGAGTGCCGGCGTGTCCTGTTCGTTATGGCCCAGCTTGCGGAAGCAGATGATGTCCACCACCACATCCTTGCGGAACTCCATGCGGAACTCCAGTGCGAGCTGGGTGGCCAGCACCACGGCTTCCGGGTCATCGCCATTCACGTGCAAGACTGGCGACTCGATCATCTTGACAATGTCGGTGCAGTACAACGTGGAACGCGCATCGCGCGGATCAGAAGTGGTGAAGCCGATCTGGTTGTTGATGATGATGTGCACCGTGCCACCCGTGGAGTAACCACGGGTCTGCGCCAGCGCCAGGGTTTCCTGGTTCACGCCCTGGCCCGCAAAGGCAGCATCGCCATGCACCAGCACAGGCAGCACCTGTTGGCCCAGGGGGTCGGCACGACGGTCCATGCGCGCGCGCACCGAACCTTCCACCACGGGGTTCACGATTTCAAGGTGAGACGGGTTGAACGCGAGCGACAGGTGCACCGGGCCGCCGGGGGTGGTCACGTCCGAGCTGAAACCCTGGTGGTACTTCACGTCACCGGCAGGCAGGTCTTCAGGCGCTGTGTGGTCGAACTCTGCGAACAGGTCCTTGGGCATCTTGCCCAGCGAGTTGACCAGCACATTCAGGCGACCGCGGTGGGCCATGCCGATCACGATCTCCTGCACGCCCTTGGCGCCCGCAGACTGGATGAGCTCATCCATCGCGGCAATGAAGCTCTCACCACCTTCCAGCGAAAACCGCTTTTGACCCACGTACTTGGTGTGCAGGAAGCGCTCCAGCCCTTCCGCCGCCGTCAGGCGGTCAAGGATCTGCTTCTTCTTCTCAGGGCCAAAGCTGGGCTTGCTGCGGATCGTCTCGAGCTTCTCCTGCCACCAGCGCTTCTGATTCTGGTCCGTGGCGTACATGTATTCGGCACCGATGGAGCCGCAGTAGGTCTCGCGCAGCGCGTTGATCAACTCGCGCAGCGTCATCGATTCCTTGCCGAAGAACGTGTTGCTGGTGTTGAACACGACTTCCTGGTCAGCATCGTTGAAGCCGTAGAAAGACGGTTCCAGCTCGGGAATCGCGGGGCGCTCGGTGCGCTTGAGGGGGTCAAGATCCGCCCAGCGCTGGCCCACGTTGCGGTAGGCGGCGATCAGTTGCTGGACGGCGGTACGCTTGCGGCCCATTTCCGAATCCGCCCCGGAGGCCACGACCACCTTGGTGCCGCCCTGCTTGGCGCGCTCGGCAAAAGCGTTGATGACCGGGAGGTGCGGAACGTCCTTGGCATTGCTGCCGTCGACTGCAGGCACATGCTGCAGCGCATCAAAATACTCACGCCATGTATCAGGCACGCTGCCTGGATTGGCGAGATAGTTCTCGTACATCTCTTCGACATAGGGCGCATTGCCGCCGAAGAGGTAAGTGTTGCCTTGGTAGGCTTGATAGACGGATGTCGTATCGCTCATATTCCGCTGACCTCCGCTTTCCTTGGGAAAGCATTAGCTGGTTGAGAAACCTTCCGCGACACGGCTGAACCGGTTGGCGGATGCGACTGTGGCTGGGGAAGGGCCTTGGTACGGCCGCTATTGTGCCACCGAACACCATTGGCCCGCCGAAGCTTCCATCTGAAGCCCCGTCGCAGCGCCTGACAGCAGTGCGGCGTCCGGGCTCGCGTACATTCCGGGGTCTCACTCCTTTGCCTATCCATGCTGCATCACAACCTTCAGGACAAAGCTTTCCTATTACTGCTCATCCTTGTCACGATCGCATTTGGCGCAATCCTGTGGCAGTTTCATGGGGCGGTTTTCTGGGGGGTGATATTGGCCGTTCTTTTTGCGCCGCTGCACCGCAAGCTGCTGCGCCGAATGCCCAGACGCCCCACGCTGGCTGCGCTGTGCACGCTGGGCCTGTGTCTCGTGGTAGTGATCCTGCCGATGGCCGCCATCACCGTGTCACTGATTCAAGAAGCCACGGTGATCTACGAGCGGGTTCGCTCCGGCCAGATCAACTTCGGGTTGTACCTGCAACAGGTCATCGCAGCCCTTCCGCCCTGGGCTGCGAGCTTGATGGACCGTCTTGAACTCACCAGCCTCGGGGAGCTTCAACAAAAGCTGTCTTCGTTCGCCGTACAGGCCAGCCAGTTTATTGCCACGCAGGCGCTGAGCATTGGGCAGAACACGCTGCAGTTCATCGTCAGCTTCGGCATCATGCTCTACCTGCTGTTCTTCCTGTTGCGCGATGGTGCCCGATTGGCATTGCGTATTCGGCAGGCCACCCCGCTGGATGAGACGCACAAGCGGCAATTGGTGGGGAAATTCACCACCGTGATCCGTGCGACTGTCAAGGGCAATATCGTCGTGGCGGCCTCCCAGGGCGCACTCGGCGGAATGATGTTCTGGTTTCTCGGAATCCAGGGCCCCGTACTGTGGGGCGTACTGATGGCGTTCCTGTCGCTTCTGCCCGCGGTGGGCGCGGGACTGATCTGGGTACCCGTTGCCATCTACTTTCTGGCCACGGGTGCCATATGGCAGGGCGTGGTGCTGACTGCTTTCGGGATCTTCGTGATCGGGCTGGTCGACAACGTACTGCGCCCCATCCTGGTGGGCAAGGACACCAAGATGCCCGACTACGTGGTGCTGATTTCCACGCTGGGCGGTATGGCCTTGTTCGGACTCACCGGGTTTGTCATTGGCCCGGTCATCGCAGCACTTTTCATGGCCAGTTGGGATCTGTTCTCCCCTCCGGTTGCGGAAGACACGTCGTCCCGTTGACTTCACCCTGCCCGCAGCCCGACGCTATCTCACCTAGACGCGTGTCGGCGAGATCGGGCACCTGTGCTTGTCACCACTCATCCGCAGCGCAGGTCAGTAAGTAAGCGTATTCACACCTTGCGCGGTGCCCAGAAGACAGACAGATGCCTTCTGGTGCGCAAAAACCCCCACAGTCACCACCCCCGGCCACTGATTGATGTCGGATTCAAACGCCAACGGGTCCGTGATCGAGAGCCCGCGGACATCCAGGATCTGCTGACCGTTGTCGGTGACCAGCGGTTGCCCATCCCGCATCCGAAGCTGCGCCTGGCCACCCATCGCTGCAAAACGCCGAGCAACATGGTTGGCAGCCATCGGGATCACCTCCACCGGCAGAGGAAACTGCCCCAGAACCTGGACCAGCTTGGATTCGTCTGCAATACACACAAAGCGCCTGGCCAGCGCCGCAACGATTTTTTCGCGCGTCAAGGCGGCGCCACCACCTTTGACCATGTGGCCTTTGCCATCAATTTCATCCGCTCCGTCGATGTAGACCGCGAGCGATTCCACGTCGTTGGCATCCAACACTGGGATCCCGATCGCCTTGAGCCGCTCCGTGCTGGCCACTGAACTGGAGACAGCACCTTTGATCTGGTTCTTCATGGTGGCCAGAGCGTCGATGAACTTGTTGACGGTGGAGCCGGTGCCTACGCCCACGATATCGCCAGGCACCACGTATTGCAGCGCGGCTTGGCCTACCAGGGTCTTGAGTTCGTCTTGGGTGAGGGAAGGAGTGGTCGTCATGGGAGAAAATCGGGGGTAATCCTTGAATTATCTCTCCATGTCCCTCATCCCCTACGCCCTCACCCGCCCCTTTCTCTTTGGCATGGATGCCGAGACCGCCCACGAACTCACCATGGACATGCTGGCACGCGGGCAGCGCACCCCGCTGCAATGGGCCTGGTGCAATGAAACCGTGGACGACCCCGTGGTGTTGGCGGGCCTGACCTTTCCCAACCGCGTGGGGATGGCGGCAGGCCTGGACAAGAACGCCCGCTGCATCGACGCGCTGGGGGCCATGGGCTTCGGCTTTGTCGAGGTCGGCACGGTGACGCCCAAGGCGCAGCCTGGCAACCCCAAGCCGCGCATGTTCCGCCTGCCAGAAGCACGCGCGCTGATCAACCGCCTGGGCTTCAACAACGAGGGCCTTGACGCGTTCCTGCACAACGTGCAGCAGGCTCAATTTCGCTCGCAAAGCCGCAAACATCCCCTGCTGCTGGGCCTCAACATCGGAAAGAACGCCACCACCCCCATCGAGAATGCCACCAGCGACTACCTGACCTGTCTGGAGGGCGTCTATCCCCACGCTGACTACGTGACGGTCAACATCAGCTCACCCAACACCCAGAACCTGCGGGCCCTGCAAAGCGACGCTGCCCTGGACGCCTTGCTGGGTGCCATTGCCGAGCGGCGTGAGGCCCTGGCCACCCAGCATGGTCGCCGCGTGCCGGTGTTCGTGAAAATTGCCCCCGACCTCGATGAAGCCCAGGTGTCGGTGATCGCCGCCACACTGCAACGCCACGGGATGGACGGCGTGATCGCCACCAACACCACCATCAGCCGCACCGCAGTGCAGGGCCTGCGCCATGCCGAGGAAGCCGGTGGACTCAGCGGAGCGCCGGTGCTGGAGGCCAGCAACCAGGTTATCCGCCAGCTGCGCGCCGCGCTTGGCAGCCGCTTTCCCATCATTGGGGTGGGCGGCATCATGAGCGCAGCAGACGCGGTCAGCAAAGTCCGCGCGGGTGCGGATGTGGTGCAAATCTATACGGGGCTGATCTACGAAGGCCCTGCACTGGTGGTCAAGGCGGCAAAGGCCATCAAAGCCATGAGATGAATACACGATATCTCCGGCAGTCCCGTGTCCAATAAAAAACCGCTGTCAACAGCGGCTTTTTGATGTGAAGTGGCGGGCATCTTGAGGCCCAATACCGGCGCCTGCTCAGCGTCGCAACCGCATGAGCATCGGCAGAACCACCCCAGCCCACCGGATCAGGCGGCGCGGCCCCGCTACCAGAGCAACACCTGCCATGGTGGCCACCGCCACAGGATGCTGCCGCGCAAAACCTGCAACACGCCAAAGCATAGACTCGTCCAAGGCGGCGCCAAGCGGTTCACGCTGCGCCAGTGCCAACGACTGGGCCCGTGCGGCCCTGCGGGCGCGAAGACGTTCGCGTTGCAGAGCAATACGGTCCAGCACCCTTTGCTGGTCAGCCGTCGGCGATGGAACAGCCTGCTGCGTCATGGGTTGAAGCGATGAAGTCGGGGTTGCCATCACAGACGTTCCTTGATATCCCGCCAGTCCTGCGCGAGTTCGCGGCGCGTCAGGGCAAAACCATTCCCCGCCTTCTGAACCACAGACACCAGCGACATCAGCATCGCGGCCCATCCCACAGTCCATACAGCGGCAACCAGCCAGGCCACCAGCGTACGATGGGGCGTATCCCAGAAATGCACCAGCACCGCCAGCGAAAGCATGATCAACGCCACCACCGTGAGCCCTGCGACCACGATGGTCAGCACCAGCATTTGCTGCAAACGCTGCTTCTGATCGTGCCATTCCAGCCTGGCCAGGTCCATCCGGTCTTCCACCGCAATCGCGCCTTCGATCACATTGGCGCGCCAACGGGCTACCAGTGCCTCCAGCCCCAGAAGAGAAAGCCAGTTCATTCGCAGCCCTTGTGTTGCGTACTCAAGCCCAAACAGCCCGGATCAGCGGCGCGCCAGCAGAAAACCCACCAGTGCCCCCACCGCGAGTGCGGCGCCGGCTACGCGCCAAGGCTCGTCATGCGCATAGCGGTCCGCTGCAAGGGCCGCTTCCTTGGCCTGGCGAGCCGCGTCTTGCGCAGCGCGCACGGCAGATTCGCGCACGTTGTGCATGCCATCGTCAAGGCGCTGGCGCAGCAGCTTGATCTCAGGGACTGCGTCGAGATCTTTGTTGGCCAGAAGCCCCCGCAGATCAGAAACCAGCTTTTCCAGTTCGCCCTGGGTGGTGGTGGTGTCGGAAGCAGTCATACAAGCCTTTCTTGAAGCAACAAAAAATAGGGCGGCCCTTTCGGCCGAGCCATTCAGAACACCAGTTCATCTTATCCACCTGTGCTGTTCCCCTTCGTAGGACGGGGTCGCATGAGGTAACGGATTGAAAATGCCTTGCCGCAGATCAAACGAGTTCGGCCACATGTTCGGCAATTGCCAGAGCGCTTGTCAACCCCGGTGATTCGATCCCGAACAGGTTGACCAGGCCTGGGATACCATGGGCTGATGGTCCCTGAATCACAAAGTCCGCCGCAGGCTCGCCCGGGCCGTGGATTTTGGGACGTATGCCCGCATACCCCGGTGACAGGGTGCCGTCACGCAGCCCGGGCCAGTATTTGCGTACCTCAGCGTAGAAATCGTCCCCGCGCGCGGGGTCTACGAGCAAATCCTCGGGCGAATCGACCCACTCCACATCGGGCCCGAATTTGGCCTGACCACCCAGGTCCAGGGTCAGGTGCACCCCCAGGCCTGCCGATTCAGGCACCGGGTAGATCAAGTGGCTGAAGGGGGATTTTCCCGACAGAGTGAAATAGCAGCCTTTGGCATAGCGGGCGTGCGGCACATGAACCGGCGCCAAGCCAGCGAACCGGCTGGCGAGTCCGGGTGCGTGCAGGCCCGCCGCATTGACCACGGTGCGCGCTCGCAACCGCGTGCCGTCCATTGCTAGCAAATAAATAGCATCCTGCGCACACTCAGCAAGCCCCAGAGCCGTATTGAGCACCACAATTCCTCCAGCGTGCTCCAGATCACCCTGCAGTGCGAGCATCAGTGCGTGGCTATCGACGATGCCGGTGCTGGGCGAGATCAATGCGGCGACGCAGTCCAACGCGGGCTCCAGGTCCAGAGCTTCGTGCCGTTCCATCCAGCGCAAATCCAGCACGCCGTTGGCATGTGCGCGCGCCCGGATGGACTCAAGACCCGGGAGCTGGCCCTCTGACGTGGCCACCAGGAGCTTGCCGCAGCGGCTGTGGGGTACGCCCCGTTCGGCGCAGTAGGCATACAGCATGTCCCTCCCCCGCACGCACAGCCCGGCCTTCAACGAGCCAGGGCGATAGTAGAGCCCGGCGTGAATCACCTCGCTGTTGCGCGAGCTGGTTCCGGTCCCGATGGCGTCCGCGGACTCCAGCACCATCACTTCGCGGCCCTGCAGGGCAAGTGCGCGCGCAACCGCCAGCCCCACCACACCAGCGCCAACCACCACACATTCCACGTCATCTGCCATCACACAAACCTTAAATGAATGCGAAGTCCTCAGACCTGCTCGAACCCGTCAAGCACATTGACGGCATTGGTCCCCAGCTCTGCAGCCGCATAGCCGCCTTCAAGCACAAAGACGGCGGGCAGTCGCAACCCGGCCAGGCGCTCACCCACCCGGCGGAAATCAGCAAACGCAAGCGCAAACTTGGAAATGGGATCACCCTCGAAGGTATCGAGTCCGAGGGAAATCACGAGGGCGTCAGCCCCGTGGCGGTCAATGCGCGCACAGGCAAACTCCAGAGCATCCAACCAGGCGGCGGCACTGGTGCCCGCAGGAAGCGGAAGGTTCAGGTTGAAACCTTCGCCCTCTCCCACGCCGGTTTCATCAGCATGGCCCAGATAAAACGGGTATTCGGTACGCGGATCGCCATGGATGCTGACAAACAGCACGTCGGCCCGGTCATAGAAGATGCTTTGCGTGCCGTTGCCGTGGTGGTAGTCCACATCCAGCACTGCCACACGCCGCGCACCCTGGTGGCGCAGTACCTGCGCAGCCACAGCCGCATTGTTCAGAAAGCAGTAGCCGCCCATGAAGTCGGGGCCCGCATGGTGGCCCGGAGGGCGTGTACAGCAGAACGCTGCGCGCGCACCCTGGGCAACCCTGGACGCAGCGCTTGCAGCCGCATCCGCACCGGCCTTGGCTGCAGCCCAGGTTCCCGGCGCCATGGGGGTGCCGTTGTCCATCGAATAAAGCCCCAGGCGGGCAACGAAATTGAGTGGCTCCAAATCGCTGCGCAGGGTGCGCACCGGCCAGACCGACGGAAACGGCTGGATGGCGGAATTCGCAGGATCAAGCTCCAGCCATTGCTGCCAAGCAGTCTGCAGGAAGGCCAGGTATCTCGGCGCATGCACCTCGGACAACGTTGGCACGCTATCTGTGTCGGGCGGCAGCAGACCGTGACCCCGCGCCCGCAACGCCGCTTCCACGTAGTCCACGCGTGCGGGCTTCTCGAAACAGGGCACACGTTCACCCCGAAAAAATTCGTGGGCGGGCGCATGGCCTTGATGAAGAGGGTTATGAAACGTGATCATGGTTCGGGCGCATCCACTGCGAGAGGGGTGAGAGGACTATCGGGGCAGCCGCCAAAAGCAGCCGCATTGGAAGACGACACAACACTTTAGCTGCACTGGCGCCGCCAGCGCGCACCCCATCACTGGATGCGCATGGGCATGAAAAAACCCCTGCAGACGGAATCTGCAGGGGTTTCAAATTGGTGGGTGATACATGGATCGAACATGTGACCCCTGCCGTGTGAAGGCAGTGCTCTACCGCTGAGCTAATCACCCGACGATGGCACTCTGATCAGAATGCATTCGCGACCGTCAGAAAGCGTGGTGGGTGATACATGGATCGAACATGTGACCCCTGCCGTGTGAAGGCAGTGCTCTACCGCTGAGCTAATCACCCGTGTCTCTGTGACAGCCCACGATTATGGCACAGGTTTTCAGCTTGTCTGAACGGCACGCCAAATTGTTTTGCCGCCACTTGCCTTGTCGATCTGCGCCAGCACATCCGCATGCTGGAGTTGCTCCTGCTCGCTGGCGCGCAGGATGGGCAGGCTCAACAGCCGCAAGTCGATCGTTGCAACCTTCAGTCCATCGCTGGTGACGTTTTCATCATCCACCATCAACAGGGCGTCCTGGCCGCGCGTGAGACTGATGTACACATCGGCCAGAAGCTCCGCATCCAGCAAGGCGCCGTGCAAGGTCCGGCCGGAGTTGTCCACCCCCAGGCGGTCGCACAGGGCATCGAGCGAATTGCGCTTGCCCGGGTACATCTCCTTGGCCATGACCAGCGTGTCGGTCACGCTCTCCACATAGGTGCGGAAAGCCGGACGGCCCACCAGCTCCAGCTCCTTGTTCAGAAAGCCCACGTCGAACGCCGCGTTGTGGATGATGATCTCGGCGCCCTGCAGGTACTGAAGGATGTCATCCACCACTTCGGCGAATCTGGGCTTGTCTTTCAGGAACTCGTTGCTGATGCCATGCACCTTCAGCGCGTCTTCATGGCTTTCACGGCCGGGGTTGAAGTACAGATGCAGGTTGTTGCCGGTCAGCTTGCGATTGAGCAGCTCCACGCAGCCGAGCTCAATGATGCGGTCCCCGCCTTCGGCCGAAAGGCCGGTGGTTTCGGTATCGAGAACGATCTGCCTGGACATCAGTGGTTTTCCTTGGCGTGGTTGATCGTGTACTTCGGAATCTCCACCACCAGATCCTGCTGCGCCAGGATGGCCTGACAGGAAAGACGCGACTGCGGCTCCAGGCCCCAGGCGCGGTCCAGCAGGTCCTCTTCCTCTTCTTCAGCGGCATTCAGCGAGTTCAGGCCCTGGCGCACGATGACGTGGCACGTGGTGCAGGCGCAGCTCATGTCGCAGGCATGCTCGATGTTGATGTGGTTGTCGAGCAGAGCTTCGCAGATCGAGGTGCCGGCGGGTGCCGTGATTTCGGTGCCTGCGGGGCAGTACTCGGGATGGGGAAGGATCTTGATGACGGGCATGGGGGTTGTATTTTTTGTACGGTGGGGTGCGTTCACCAGGCTCAGAGGGCCTGCACGTTCTTGCCAGCCAGGGCCTGCCGAATGCCGCGATTCATGCGCAGGGCCGCAAAGGCTTCGGTACCTTTGGCCAGGGCATCGGTCGCAGCCTCGATGACCGCAGCGTCTTCGGAGTCGCGCTGGTGCCGCAAAGTCACCATGAGGCCATCAATGGCGGCACGCTCCTGCGCGCTCAACACATCGCCATCCGCGTCCAGCGCGCTCTGGGTAGCGATCAGCATGCGGTCGGCGTCCACACGGGCTTCCACCACGGCGCGCGCTTTCATGTCCTGCGCGGCGGTCGCGAACCCGTCTTGCAGCATGCGGGCTATCTGGTCATCCGAGAGGCCGTAAGACGGCTTCACGTCGATCCGCGCCTCCACGCCGCTGCCCTGCTCCTTCGCGCTTACGCTCAACAGGCCATCGGCATCGACCGTGAAGGTCACACGGATGCGAGCGGCTCCCGCAGCCATGGGCGGGATGCCCCGAAGCTCAAAGCGCGCAAGACTGCGGCAGTCCTGTACCAGGTCACGCTCTCCCTGCACCACGTGGATCGCCAGAGCGGTCTGTCCGTCCTTGTAGGTGGTGAAATCCTGCGCCTTGGCAGTAGGAATGGTCTCGTTGCGCGCCACGATGCGCTCCACCAGCCCGCCCATGGTTTCAATACCCAGCGACAGAGGGATCACATCGAGCAGCAGCAAGTCGCCTGCGGTGTTGTTGCCCGCCAGCTGGTTGGCCTGGATGGCTGCGCCCAGCGCCACCACTTCGTCGGGATTGAGGTTGGTCAGAGGCGGTTTGCCGAAAAATTCCTCCACGGCACGCCGCACCTGGGGCATGCGCGTGGAGCCGCCCACCATGACCACACCCTGCACCTCATCGCGACCCAGATGGGCATCGCGCAACGCACGGCGCACAGCGGCCATGGAGCGCGCGGTCAAATTGGCCGTTATCGCTTCGAAGTCACTAAGTTTGACGTCAAATCGGGCCTCAGCGCTTGATAGTAAAGCGCTGAATGCTGCAATATCAGTAGCAGTCAACGCCTCCTTGCAGGCACGCGCAGCCATACGCACTGCTGATTTGTCTGCAGGCGTGGTCGCCTCCAGCCCGAGCTGCTGCAGCACCCAGTCTGCCAGCGCAGCGTCGTAATCGTCGCCGCCCAGCGCCGAATCGCCGCCTGTGGAAATGACTTCAAACACCCCTTGGGTCAGGCGCAGGATGGAGATGTCAAAGGTGCCCCCGCCCAGGTCGTACACGGCGTAGACCCCCTCACTGGCATTGTCCAGTCCATAGGCAATCGCAGCCGCGGTGGGCTCGTTGATCAGACGCAGCAAATGGATGCCCGCGAGCCTGGCGGCATCCTTGGTGGCCTGCCGCTGGGCGTCATCGAAATAGGCCGGCACCGTGATGACGGCACCGTACAGGTCATCATTGAACGTGTCTTCGGCGCGGTAGCGCAGGGTGGCCAGAATCTCGGCACTCACCTCGACGGGAGACTTGTTGCCATCTACCGTGGCAACACTGACCATCCCCCCCGCCTGCGCATCGCTGGAAGCTACAAAGTCGTACGGCAACTTGTCCGCTTGCGCCACATCGTTCAGGCCACGCCCCATGAAGCGTTTGGCCGAGGCGATGGTGTTGCGTGCATCGTGTGTTTGCGCGGCAACGGCGTCGTATCCGATCTGGCGCCCGCCCTTTTCCAGATAACGCACCACTGAGGGCAACAACACCCTGCCCTGGGCGTCGGGCAAGCACTCAGCCACGCCGTTGCGCACGGCCGCCACCAAAGAATGGGTGGTGCCCAAATCAATGCCTACCGCAATACGCCGCTGGTGCGGGTCGGGGGATTGGCCGGGTTCGGAGATCTGCAAAAGCGCCATGAAATTTCGGGTCTCAACGTGGTGGAGCCCGCCATCACAACAACCGGGCTCCCTGTGGGAAAGCTAAACCGCTCAATGTTCTATTGTCCCAGCTGCTCTCGGCGACGTTCAATGTCGTCAGCAAATCGCGCAATGAACATGAGGGCTCTGACCTGGCGGGCCGCGCCCGCGTAGTCTTGTAGCTGGTCGATGAGTTGCTCGCACTGCGCCAGCGCCGCGCGGCGGGCCTGGCTGACGCCATCTTCCAGCGCATCAAGCGCGCTCTCTTCCCGTGCATCTTCCAGCGCCTCGCGCCACTCCATCTGCTGCATCAAAAATGCCGCGGGCATCGCCGTATTGTCTTCGGCGTTGATGGGCGCTCCGTGAAGTTCGCACAGGTAGGCGGCGCGGCGCATCGGATCCTTGAGGCGCTGGTAGGCCTCGTTGATGCGCACCGACCACTGCATGGCCACACGCTGCGCGGCCCCGCCCTGCGCCGCAAACTTGTCGGGATGGGCTTCGCGCTGAAGTTCCTTCCAGCGCGCGTCGATGGCGCTACGCTCCTGCGCAAAGCGGCGCTCCAGGCCAAACAGTTCGAAGTCGTCAGATTGCAGGTTCATGCGCTGGAAAGCAGACGGAAAGTCAAAAATACCAAGAAAAAACCGCCAGCACGCAGCGCGATGGCGGTTTGTCGGCGCGAAGGACAGCGTGCGCTCAAACGCGGAAGCTCTCCCCACAACCGCAGCGGTCACGCTCGTTGGGGTTGTTGAACTTGAAGCCTTCGTTCAGCCCCTCGCGCACGAAGTCGAGCTCGGTGCCATCGATATAGGCCAGGCTCTTGGGATCGATCAGCACCTTGACGCCGTGATTTTCAAACACGATGTCCTCCGGCTCGCTGTCATCCACATATTCGAGCTTGTAGGCAAGCCCGGAGCAACCGGTCGTCTTGACGCCCAGGCGCACGCCCAGGCCCTTGCCTCGGCGGGACAAGTAGCGGTTGACGTGCCGGGCAGCGGCTTCTGTCAGCGTAATGGCCATGTCTCTCGATCTATTAATCTGTCAAATCAGGCAGCGGCAGCGGCTGTGTGCTTGGTCTTGTAGTCGAGCACAGCGGCCTTGATGGCATCTTCAGCCAGGATGGAGCAGTGGATCTTCACGGGCGGCAGGGCCAGCTCTTCAGCGATCTCGCTATTCTTGAGGGCCGCTGCTTCGTCCAGCGTCTTGCCCTTGACCCATTCGGTCACCAGCGACGACGAGGCGATGGCGGAGCCGCAACCGTAGGTCTTGAAGCGTGCGTCTTCGATCACGCCGGTCTCCGGGTTCACCTTGATCTGCAGCTTCATCACGTCGCCGCAGGCGGGCGCGCCCACCATGCCGGTGCCCACCGAATCATCCCCCTTGTCGAAGGAACCCACATTGCGGGGGTTCTCGTAATGGTCAACCACTTTTTCGGAGTAAGCCATGATGTTTACCTCTTCAATTCATACAAAGTCTTCAGGGGATCAGTGCGCAGCCCACTGGATGGTGCTGATGTCGATGCCGTCCTGGTACATCTCCCACAGCGGGCTCAGCTCGCGCAGGCGCGCCACGTTCTCGCGGATGGTGGAGATGGCGTAGTCGATCTCTTCTTCCGTCGTGAAGCGGCCAATGGTCATGCGCAGGCTGCTGTGCGCCAGCTCGTCGCTGCGGCCCAGGGCGCGCAGCACATAGCTGGGCTCCAGGCTGGCCGATGTGCAGGCCGAGCCCGAAGACACCGCCAAGCCCTTGATGCCCATGATGAGCGATTCGCCTTCGACGAAGTTGAAACTCATGTTCAGGTTCTGCGGCACGCGGCGCTCCATGCTGCCGTTGATGAACACCTGTTCAATGTCCTTCAAGCCATCTAGCAGGCGCTGCTGCAAGGCATGGGCCTTGGCATTGCTCTCGGCCATTTCTTCCTTGGCGATGCGGAAAGCCTCACCCATGCCCACGATCTGGTGCGTGGGCAAGGTACCCGAACGCATGCCACGCTCATGGCCACCGCCGTGCATCTGCGCTTCCAGCCGAACACGGGGCTTGCGGCGCACATACAGCGCGCCAACGCCCTTGGGGCCATAGGTCTTGTGGGCGGTCATGCTCATCAGGTCGATGGGCAGCACGTTCATGTCGATCTCGACACGACCGGTGGCCTGGGCGGCATCCACATGCAGCAGGATGCCCTTTTCACGGCACAGCGCGCCGATAGCAGGGATGTCCTGGATCACGCCGATTTCGTTGTTGACGAACAGAATGCTGACCAGCACGGTGTCGGGGCGGATGGCGGCCTTCAGGGCATCCATGTTGACGAGACCATCTTCCTGGACATCCAGGTACGTGGCTTCAAAGCCCTGGCGCTCCAGCTCGCGCATGGTGTCCAGCACGGCCTTGTGTTCGGTCTTGAGCGTGATGAGGTGCTTGCCCTTGCCTTTGTAGAAGTGGGCAGCGCCCTTCAAGGCCAGGTTGATGGACTCGGTTGCACCGCTGGTCCAGACAATTTCGCGGGGGTCGGCACCGATCAGGTCTGCCACCTGAACGCGCGCCTTTTCCACGGCCTCTTCGGCCTCCCAACCCCAGGCGTGGCTGCGCGACGCCGGATTGCCGAAGTGCTCGCGCAACCAGGGAATCATGGCATCCACGACGCGGGGGTCCACAGGCGTGGTGGCGCCATAGTCGAGATAGATGGGAAAGTGCGGGGTCATGTCCATGGCTGGCTCAGTAGGGTTGCTGGCTGGCAAACGCAATAAAACAAATGGGGTTCAAACAGGGCTCACGGCGGTGCCGACCCGGAGGCCGGCACAAGCCTCTCTCGGCGGTCAGGATTTGGCGAAAACGTTGCCCAGCGCAAATACGGAGTTCGGAGCATTCACACGAATCGGCTTCACCACCGGGGTGGTCGAGATGGCGCGGCGCACAACTGGCTTGTCTTCGATCTGGACACCCTTGGCGATCTGCTCGTCCACCAGCTTTTGCAGGGTGACCGAATCCAGGAACTCAACCATGCGCTGGTTGAGCGATGCCCACAGTTCATGCGTCATGCAGCGGCCGGCTTCGCCCAGGCAGTTTTCCTTGCCGCCACATTGCGTGGCGTCGATGGGTTCGTCCACCGACACGATGATGTCTGCCACCGTGATGTCGCCTGCCTTGCGGGCCAGTGTGTACCCGCCGCCAGGGCCACGTGTGGATTCCACCAGTTCATGGCGACGCAGCTTGCCAAAGAGTTGCTCCAGGTACGACAGCGAAATCTGCTGGCGCTGGCTGATGGCGGCGAGGGTGACGGGTCCATTGTTCTGGCGCAGGGCCAGGTCAATCATGGCGGTGACCGCAAAACGGCCTTTGGTTGTGAGACGCATCGCAAGCTCCTTGTGCTAAGGCTTGTTCGTTGTAGAAACCACCTGCACTGACTGGTCGTCAGCGAGGCACCGTCTCCGCCCCTTACTCCGCACAGTTGCCTGGCACGGAGCCCTTCATCGCTGGGCTGTTTTCTTGAGTATTTTGCAGGAGTATAACACAAATCCCTATCGATTCTGTCGGGTTAAATAACCAACTGGTTTTTAATCGACCTGATAGTTATTTTCCATCGTTCGCCCATCACAAGGCCACGGAATCGTTGCCATGCGCCCCGAAGGCCTGGTCCTTGAGCCGCGTGAGCTGATCGCGCACCCGGGCAGCCTGCTCAAACTCCAGATTACGCGCATGTTCCAGCATGAGCTTTTCCAGGCGCTTGATCTCTCGGGCCACATCCTTCTCGGACATGTCCTCCACCTGCGCCCGCTGCAAGGCCTCCTGCTCCAGCCGCTCGGCGTCCTTGCCGGCTTTTTCGCTGTAAACGCCGTCAATCAGGTCTCTCACCCGCTTGACAATGCTGCGCGGCGTGATTCCGTGGGCCTCGTTGTGTGCGATCTGCTTGATGCGCCGACGTTCCGTCTCGCCCATGGCTTTTTTCATGGAGTCGGTGATCCGGTCTGCGTACAAAATTGCACGGCCGTTCAGGTTCCGCGCCGCACGGCCGATGGTCTGGATCAGGCTGCGCTCGGCGCGCAGGAAGCCTTCCTTGTCGGCATCGAGAATGGCCACCAGTGACACCTCGGGTATGTCCAGCCCCTCGCGCAGCAGGTTGATCCCCACCAGCACGTCAAACGCCCCCAGGCGCAGGTCACGGATGATCTCCACCCGCTCCACGGTATCCACATCGCTGTGCAGGTAGCGCACCTTCACGCCGTTATCGGTCAGGTAGTCGGTCAACTGCTCGGCCATGCGCTTGGTCAGCGTAGTAATGAGTACACGCTCATGCTTTTCAACGCGAATGCGTATTTCTTGTAGCACATCATCCACCTGATGGGTGGCTGGGCGCACTTCGACCTCGGGGTCGACCAGCCCGGTAGGTCGCACCACCTGGTCCACCACCTGCCCGGAATGGGTCTTTTCATAGTCGGCCGGTGTGGCCGAAACAAAAATCACCTGCCGCATGCGCTGCTCGAACTCCTCGAACTTGAGCGGCCGGTTGTCCAGCGCTGACGGCAGGCGAAACCCATATTCGACCAGCGTGGTCTTGCGCGAGCGGTCGCCGCTGTACATGGCGTTGAGCTGCCCGATCATCTGGTGACTCTCGTCCAGGAACATGATCGCGTCCTTGGGCATGTAGTCGGTCAGCGTGCTCGGCGGATCGCCCGGCGCGGCGCCGGAGAGGTGGCGCGTGTAGTTCTCGATGCCCTTGCAGTGGCCCACTTCGCTCAGCATTTCCAGATCAAACCGGGTGCGCTGCTCCAGCCGCTGCGCTTCCACCAGCTTGCCGTCTGCCACCAGCTGCTGCAGGCGCTCGGCCAGTTCCAGCTTGATGGTCTCCACGGCGGCCAGCACCTTGTCGCGGGGTGTCACGTAGTGGCTGCTGGGGTACACGGTAAAGCGCGGAATCTTCTGCTTGACGCGGCCCGTGAGCGGGTCGAAAAGCTGCAGGCTCTCGATCTCGTCGTCAAACAACTCGATACGGATGGCCAGCTCGGAGTGTTCGGCCGGGAACACATCGATGGTGTCGCCCCGCACGCGGAACTTGCCCCGCGAAAAATCAGCCTCATTGCGCTGGTATTGCATGCGGATCAGCTGGGCAATCACGTCACGCTGCCCCAGCTTGTCCCCCACCCGCAGCGTCATCACCATGCGGTGGTAACTCTCGGGCTCTCCAATACCGTAGATGGCCGACACGGTGGCCACGATCACCACATCGCGCCGCTCCATCAGGCTCTTGGTGCAACTGAGCCGCATCTGCTCGATGTGCTCGTTGATGGCGCTGTCCTTCTCGATGAACAGGTCGCGCTGGGGTACGTACGCCTCGGGCTGGTAGTAGTCGTAGTAGCTCACGAAGTACTCCACGGCGTTCTTGGGAAAGAACTCGCGGAACTCGCTGTACAGCTGAGCGGCCAGCGTCTTGTTGGGCGCGAACACGATCGCCGGGCGGCCCATGCGCGCGATCACGTTGGCCATGGTGAAGGTCTTGCCCGAGCCCGTCACGCCCAGCAACGTCTGGAAGGTCTCCCCGTCATGCAGCCCCTCCACCAGCTTGTTGATGGCCTCGGGCTGGTCGCCTGCCGGTGGATACGGCTGGAACAGCTCAAACGGGGAATCGGGGAAGCGGACGAACTCGCCGTCCTGCTTTTCCGTAATGACTTCAGTGGGTTCCGGCATGGTGGCGGTCAACGATGGGAATGGGCGGGCCGTTAAAATCGGCGGAACCCGGAACGGTACACCACACCCGGCTTCCTCGCTACTGACAACCTCTTTCCAAGGATTTTCATGTCTCTGTTCACCGCCGTCGAAATGGCCCCCCGCGACCCCATCCTGGGCCTCAACGAGCAATTCAACGCCGACACCAACTCCAACAAGGTCAACCTGGGCGTCGGCGTTTATTTCGACGACAACGGCAAGCTGCCCCTGCTGCAATGCGTGCAGGCCGCAGAAAAGACCATGATGTCCACCCCCACGGCCCGTGGCTACCTGCCCATCGACGGCATCGTGGCGTATGACAACGCCGTCAAGAGCCTGGTGTTCGGCGCCGACAGCGAACCCGTCAAGTCTGGCCGCGTGGCCACCGTGCAGGCCATCGGCGGCACCGGTGGCCTCAAGATCGGCGCTGACTTTCTGAAGAAGGTCAGCCCGGGCGCCAAGGTGCTGATCTCCGACCCCAGCTGGGAAAACCACCGCGCGCTGTTCACCAACGCCGGTTTTGAAGTCGGCACCTACGCATACTACGACGCGGAAAAGCGCGGCGTGAACTTCGAAGGCATGCTCGCCAGCCTGAACGCCGCAGCCCCCGGCACCATCGTCGTGCTGCACGCCTGCTGCCACAACCCCACCGGCTACGACATCACCCCCGGGCAGTGGGACCAGGTCATCGCCGTGGTCAAGGCCAAGAACCTCACGCCTTTCCTCGACATGGCCTACCAGGGCTTCGGCCACGGCATCGCCGAAGACGGCGCTGTTATCCAGAAGTTCGTGGCTGCCGGCCTGAACTTCTTTGTCTCCACATCTTTCAGCAAGAGCTTCAGCCTGTATGGCGAGCGCGTGGGTGGCCTGTCGGTGCTGTGCGCCGACAAGGAAGAAGCCGCGCGCGTGCTCAGCCAGCTCAAGATCGTCATCCGCACCAACTACTCCAACCCACCCATCCACGGTGGCGCAGTGGTGGCTGCCGTGCTGAACAACCCCGAGCTGCGCGCGCTGTGGGAGAAGGAACTGGGCGAGATGCGCGTGCGCATCAAGGCCATGCGCCAGAAGCTGGTGGATGGCCTCAAGGCCGCCGGTGTGAAGCAGGACATGAGCTTCATCACCGCGCAGATCGGCATGTTCAGCTACTCGGGCCTCTCCAAAGACCAGATGGTGCGCCTGCGCAACGAGTTCGGCGTGTATGGCACCGACACCGGTCGCATGTGTGTGGCTGCCCTGAACAGCAAGAACATCGACTACGTCTGCCAGGCCATTGCCAAGGTGGTCTGAGCACGATGAGAAAGCGGCGCTCGCGCGCCGCTTTGTGAGCGAAGCGCTCCAGAACCCGCACAACGCGGACCTTCTGGAGCGTTTGCCGTTTCTGGGCCTGCCCGATGTCTGGCTGGTGGCGGGCTGCCTGTTTCAGACGGTGTGGAACCTGAAGTCGGGTTGGGCGCCGACTGCGAATATCAAGGACTACGACCTGCCTTACGGACTTGAAGAGCTGTATGCCGGATTGCTGCGCCCCAACCCTGCCTGTCCACATCTGGCGCTGTTCCAGGCCAAGGCGGAAAGCTACTGCGGACGCTGGCCGTGGCTGACGATCCGGGCGGATGACCTGCCGCGCTGATCGCCAGTGCAGATAGTTTTCAAGCCATTTTGGCCTTCAGCGCTTTATCCATAAGCGCCATCAGCTATAAAAATTGAAGCAAACCACTACAGACAGGACGCCCCCATCACCCCCAAAGCACCGACCGCATCGAGATCGACGCCGACTGATAGCCCGTGTTGAAGAAGCGCGGCATCTCGCTGGGCAACACGGCTCCCGCCGCGTACAGCAGCGGCAGATAGTGCTCGTGCGTGGGGTGCGCCTGTTTGGCCACGGCACCCAGTTTCTGGAAGTCCTGCAGGGCGCCGAGCTGGCCCTTCTTGATCTGCCCCTGCACCACGGTGTCGAACTCGGTGGCCCAGTCGTAGGCCTCGTTGGCGGCCGTGCCACGGCGCGTGAGGCGCAGGTTGTGCACCACATTGCCGCTGCCGACGATCAGCACGCCCCGCTCGCGCAGGCCTTTGAGCTGCTGGCCCAGCGCGTAGTGCTCGGCCGGGGCGCGGCTGTAGTCCATGCTCAGCTGCATCACAGGGATCTGCGCCTTGGGGAACATGGGCTTGAGCACCGACCAGGTGCCGTGGTCCAGGCCCCACTCAGCTTCGTCCACGCCCAGTGCGGCGCCAGTAGCGGGTGACTTCAGTTCGGCCGCAAGACTGCGCGCCACTTGCGGAGCGCCAGGCGCGGGGTATTGCTGGTCAAACAGCTCCTGCGGGAAACCGCCAAAGTCGTGGATGGTCTTGGGGTGGGCCATGCCCGTCAGCTGCCAGCCGCCGCGTGTGAGCCAGTGGGCCGACACGCACAGGATGAGCTGCGGCTGCACCGCGCGCGCCATCAGCTCCGCCCCCAAGGCCTGCCAGCTGCGTCGCCAGGCGTTGTCCTCGATGGCGTTCATGGGGCTGCCGTGGCCCACAAACAGCACGGGCATGCGGGGCGAGGGCTTGAGCGCCTGCAACGCAGATGCCGTGGCGGCACTGCTCAGGGACGTGGTCATGAAAGCTCCCGGAAAGGCGGCCAGGCCCGTGAGGGCGGCCAACGAGGTTCTGCGTTGCATGGGTCGGGGAGCGTAACAAATTATGTATAACGCAGGGACTGAGCCCACGCGCCCCGTGAAGTTCCAGCGCCGCGCTTTCTCCTTCCGTTCAAAGCCACAACACCGACACAACCCCACACCCATGACAACCGCCCTGCCCCAGCCCCTGCGCAATGTCCGCGTCCTGAGCCTCGCGCTCAACCTGCCCGGCCCCGCCGCCCTAATGCGGTTTGCACGCATGGGGGCCGAGTGCACCAAGCTCGAACCCCCGCCCGCGCCGGGCCACCCCAGTGCCGACCCCATGGGCATTTACAGCCCGGCGGCCTATGCCACGCTGCACCAGGGCGTCCGCGTGGTGCATGCCCACCTCAAGACACCCGAAGGTCAGGCCACCTTGCACAAGGAGCTGGCCCGCACCGATGTGCTGATCACCTCATTTCGCCCCTCGGCGCTCACCAAACTGGGCCTCTCCTGGGAGGTCGTGCAGGCCAAATACCCCCGCCTTTCGCTGGTGCGCATCGTGGGCGCTGCGGCCGAGCGTGCCGAAGAACCCGGCCACGACCTCACCTACCTGGCCGACGCAGGCCTGGTGACCGGCACCGAGATGCCACCCACCCTGTACGCCGACATGGGTGGCGCCCTGATGGCCAGCGAGGCCGTGCTGCAGGCCCTGCTGGAGCGTGCCCACACAGGCAGCGGTGTGTGCATTGAAGTGGCCCTGGCCGACGCCGCAGCCTGGCTGGCCCAGCCGCGCGACTGGGGCCTGACCACGCCCGGCGGCGACGTGGGCGGCCACCATGCGGGCTACCGCATCTACCCCTGTGCAGATGGCCGCGTTGCCGTGGCTGCGCTGGAGCCCCACTTTGCGGCCCGTCTGTGCGCTGCCGCCGGCCTGCCTGCCGACGGCAACCCCGCCACCTTGCGCAGTGCGGCCACCCATGCCGCCGTCGCAGCCTTTGTCCTGACAAAGACAAGGGCTGAACTTGACGCGCTGGCGGCGGCACAAGACATTCCGCTTCACACGCTCACCTGACAGCAATCCCCCGCTTCAAGCCCTTACATGCCGCAACGCAACGATCCCCCACGCCGCGGCCGCAGGGGCCGGCATTCCGGTGCATCCACAGGGGGCGTACTGCTGCTTGTTGCCGCCTGGGCTGCAGCGCTGGCGTGGGGGGCACGGGCCGGACAGATCCCCCTGTGGGTGCTGGGAGCGGCGGTCTCGGTGAACGTGCTCACCGTGCTCATCTACGCCCTCGACAAAAGCGCCGCACAGGGCGGCGCCCAGCGGCGCACGCCGGAAAGCCACCTGCACCTTCTGGGACTGGCAGGCGGGTGGCCAGGGGCATGGTTCGCGCAGCAGTTGCTGCGCCACAAAACGGCCAAGGTACCGTTTCGGCGCATGTACTGGGTGACGGTGGCGCTCAACTGCCTTGCCCTGCTGGTGTGGGCATTCGGCGGGCTGGGGTGAACGCGTCACCCGCTTTTATTTTGATAGCTGATTGCGCAACACTGCAGAGCGCTGCAACGCATTTTTGCTCTTGAAATCCCAATCCAGGCTGACCCGCATTTGGCCCGCTGGCCTACAGCGAAAGTGGTCGTAGTTGGGTGCAATCAGGGGGTCTGAAACAACACCCCGGGAGATGCCCATGAAAAACCTTGTTCTCGACTCCTCCATGACCAACATGGGCGGTGTTTTCTACCCCACAGGCCATGTGTTTGCGCTTTTCCCCGATGAAGACTGTGTGCGCCAGGCAGCCACGGCATTGCAGGCAGCGGGCCACCACGGCGAAACCGCCTATGCCAGCCCGGACGTCATCTTGCAAGACATCGTGCGCACGCTCGGCACGGCCGACGCGCTCCTGCCCTCCGTGGGTGCCGAAGGCGACATGGTGCGCCGCATTGCCGACTTGGCAGGCCAAGGTCATCACGGCATGCTGATCACCATGGCCGACAAGGACAACACCGACACCCTGGTGGAAGCCATCGCCCCCGAAGGCGCGGTCACTGCGTTTTACTACCGCACTTTCATCATTGAAGACCTGATCTCGCAGCCTGCAGGTGAGGGGCCGCAATCGGTCGTGGTGGGCACCCACGCAGCGGAAGGTTGAACAACAGGATCCCGAGATCCCGGTGCGTTCAAGCCTTGGCCGACGGTCGCTTGCCGCGACCGCCTCATCGCGCGGCAGCGATCAACGCGGCTTGCGTGCGGAGGGTTTGCCCGCGCCGGTTACCCGCGGCGGCAAGCCGGTGTGCTGGGTCAGGATGCGACCCTTCTGTGGCTGACCCGGCTTGGCTGCCCGCATGGGCTGGGCTTTGGGCACTTCTGCCTTCTGTCCCACGGGCGTGGAGTTCTTCCGGCGCGCGCTCTGGTAGCCGCCGTCCGTCAGCGGCTGAAAGGTCGGGATCAGGTGGTGCTTGCCGTTGCCGATCAGATCGGCACGGCCCATGGCCTTGAGCGCCTCACGCAGCAGCGGCCAGTTGTTGGGGTCGTGGTAGCGCAAAAAGGCCTTGTGCAGGCGCCGGCGCTTTTCGCCGCGCACGATGTCCACCGCCTCGCTGTCGCGCGTGATCTTGCGCAGCGGGTTCTTGTTGCTGTGGTACATGGCCGTGGCCGTGGCCATGGGGCTGGGGTAGAACGTCTGCACCTGGTCGGCACGAAAACCGTTCTTTTTCAGCCAGATGGCGAGGTTCATCATGTCCTCGTCGCTGGTGCCCGGGTGCGCGGCGATGAAGTACGGGATCAGGAACTGCTTCTTGCCCGCCTCTTCGCTGAATTTCTCGAACATCTGCTTGAACTTGTCATAGCTGCCGATGCCCGGCTTCATCATCTTGGTCAGCGGCCCCTGCTCGGTGTGTTCGGGCGCGATCTTCAGGTAGCCGCCCACGTGGTGCTGCACCAGCTCCTTCACGTACTCGGGGCTCTTCACGGCCAGGTCGTAGCGCAGGCCCGAGCCGATGAGAATCTTCTTGATGCCCTTCAACGCGCGGCCACGGCGGTAGATCTTGATCAGCGGTCCGTGGTCGGTGGTCAGGTTCTGGCAGATGCCGGGGTACACGCAGCTGGGCTTGCGGCAGGCGGCCTCGATCTCGGGCGAGCGACAGCCCAGTCGGTACATGTTGGCCGTGGGGCCGCCCAGGTCGCTGATGGTCCCGGTGAAGCCCTTGACCTTGTCGCGGATGTCCTCGATCTCCTGGATGATCGAGTCTTCACTCCGGCTCTGGATGATGCGGCCCTCGTGCTCGGTGATGGAGCAGAAGGTGCAGCCGCCAAAGCAGCCGCGCATGATGTTGATCGAAAAACGGATCATCTCCCACGCGGGGATCTTGGTCGCGCCGTCGTGGCTGCCGTTTTCGTCGGCGTAGCTCGGGTGCGGGCCACGCGCATACGGCAGGTCGAACACGTAGTCCATCTCGGCCGTGGTGAGCGGGATGGGCGGCGGGTTGATCCACACGTCGCGCGCCGTCACGCCCTCGCCATGGGCCTGTACCAGCGCGCGGGCGTTGCCGGGGTTGGTCTCCAGGTGCAACACGCGGTTGGCATGGGCATACAGCACGGGGTCGCTTTTCACCTGCTCGTAGCTGGGCAGCCGGATCACGCTCTTGTCGCGCGGGGGCACCTTGAGCTTGGCCTTGAGCGCCGGGTTGGCCACGAACAGCATGGGCTGGATGGCGGGGTTGGGTTCGGCAGATTTTGGGTCTTTTTGGCCGCCAGCGCTTATACCGCTTGCGCCAGCAGCTATTGATTCAGGAGCAACGTTTGCACTGCCGTCGTCCTTGCTGCAGGTGCTGCCTTGCGCTGCCGCCTGCTCGCTGGTGGTCATGTACGGGTTGACGTGCGCTTCCACGCGGCCGGGCTCGTCCACGCTGGTGGAGTCGATCTCGAACCAGCCCTTGCCGCTTTCATCATCGGGCCGGCGCACAAAGGCGGTGCCGCGCACATCGGTGATCTGCTCCACCGGCTCGCGCGCCGCAATGCGGTGGGCCACCTCCACCAGTGCGCGCTCGGCGTTGCCGAACAGCAGCAGGTCGCACTTGCTGTCCACCACGATGGAGCGGCGCACCTTGTCGCTCCAGTAGTCGTAGTGGGCGATGCGGCGCAGGCTGCCTTCGATGCCGCCCAGGATGATGGGCACGTCTTTGTAGGCCTCGCGACAGCGCTGGCTGTAGACGATGGCCGCGCGGTCGGGGCGCTTGCCGCCAATGTCGCCGGGGGTGTAGGCGTCGTCGCTGCGGATCTTGCGGTCGGCGGTGTACCGGTTGATCATCGAATCCATGTTGCCCGCCGTCACGCCCCAGAACAGGTTGGGCTTGCCCAGTGCCTTGAACGGCTCGGCGCTTTGCCAATCCGGCTGGGCAATGATGCCCACGCGAAAGCCCTGGGCCTCCAGCGTGCGGCCGATCACGGCCATGCCGAAGCTCGGGTGGTCCACATACGCATCGCCCGTCACCAGGATGATGTCGCAGCTGTCCCAGCCCAGTTTGTCCATCTCGGCGCGGCTCATCGGCAAAAACGGGGCCGTGCCAAAGCGCTTGGCCCAGTACGGACGGTAGCTGGTCAAGGGCTTTGCGGCGCGCGCAAAAAAGGAGACGTCAACGGGGGCGTTCATGCAAAGGAGGTTCGCGGCCGGCCCTTGAGCGTCAAGGGCCTCATGGGGCGCAGCGGTGGTGATTGACCCGCGATTTTACGGCCGCAGGGTCATTTTGTCGCTGCCTGCGCCTTGCCCTTGCATAACGGGGGACTTGGGGGTTGCAGCGCCGCTGCAGGGCGCCGTGTCCCTGTGCAGCAAAAAAATGGCCCCTCAGGGCCAGGATTCAGTGGGGCAAAGCCGCGGCAAGCCGCAGCACTGCTTCTCGCTTACCACTCCCCCACTTCACGCACGCGTTGCGCAAGATCGGGCACGTTCTCGTCATCTGCGGCTGCAACCTGCGGGGAGGCAGACATGCTTGCCACCGGCACCGTGCCCACCGGCGTACGCTGGGCTGCCCACCGGCCAAACACGCGGCTGGCCAAAGAGGGTTCGTGCGATGCGGCGGAGGCGGGTGTGGCAAACATGGCGTTCCTTTTCTGCTGACCGGGGTGCTTTCAAATTGGTAGCACGAGCGTAGGCCGGAGCAAGAAGGTTCCAGTGTAGGAACGCATGCCTTCGCGGTGTGTGACAGAAGACATAAAACAACACTATCTGGCGCGCAGGCGGTGCCGCCACCACCCAAAGCACCGCGTTCACCCGGCTTTACACTCTGCGCCCCATGCCCTACACCCTGGCCGCGCCGGCGCACAGCGACATCACGATCAAGAAGAGCCGCTTCATCGGTTGCGTGCAACCCATGGCCGACCGGGCCAGCGCCCAGGCCGCCGTGGATGCGCTGTGGAAGCAGCACCCCGGCGCCGCCCACATCTGCTGGGCCCTGCTGGCCGGTGGCCAGTCGGCCGCAGTGGACGACGGCGAACCCGGCGGCACCGCGGGCCGCCCCATGCTCGACGTGCTGCGCCACCAGGACCTCGAAGGCGTGCTGGCCACGGTGGTGCGCTACTTTGGCGGCGTGAAGCTGGGCGCGGGCGGCCTGGTACGCGCCTACACCGACACCATTGCCCAGGCGCTGCTCACCGCGCCCAAGGTCACGCTGCAGCGCATGACCACCCTGCAGTGCCACGTGCCCTACGCGCTCGAGGGCCTGCTGCGCCGCGAAATCGACGCCGCAGGCGCCGAGCTGACGGGCGTGCAGCACGGCACGCTGGTAACCCTGCAGCTGCGCCTGCCACAAGCGCAAGCCGCCGACTTCGTGCTGCGCATCAACAACAGCGGCCAGGGCCGCGTGGGCTGGACTGAGCCAGAAGACTGAGCCCCCACCGGCAAGGCCCGATCAGGCGGTGCAGCCATAAATGCCTTTGCGCCTACACGCGCACAAGCACCGTGCCGCCACACTCGCAGCATCACCGGCTGACGAGGACCCTCCATGAGCCAACCGCTCGACACCATCATCATCGGCGCAGGCACGGCAGGCCTGGCCGCGCTGCGCGAAGTGCGCAAGCGCACCGACCGCTACCTCATCGTCAACGAAGGCCCCTGGGGCACCACCTGTGCGCGCGTGGGCTGCATGCCGTCCAAGGCGCTGATCGAAGCCGCCAACGCCTTCCACCGCCGCCACGCGTTTGAAGAATTCGGCCTGCGCGGCGCCAGTGCCCTCACTGCCGACCTGCCCGCGGTGCTGCAGCGCGTGCGCGCCCTGCGGGATGACTTTGTCGCCGGTGCCGTGAAAGCCACCAGCACACTGGGCAAAGCGGCGGTTTCGGGGCGCGCCACCCTTCTGGGCCCACAGCGGGTGGACATCGACGGCACCGCCTACGCCACCCGCAGCATCATCATCGCCACCGGCTCCCGCCCCAGCCTGCCCGACGAATGGCTGGCTTTTGGCGACCGCATGCTCACCACCGACACCCTGTTCGAGCAGCCCAGCCTCGGCCCCCGCATTGCCGTCATCGGCATGGGCCCCATCGGCGTGGAGATTTCGCAGGCCCTGGCGCGGCTGGGCCTGCAGGTGGCCGCATTCACCACCGGCGATACGGTGGCGGGGCTGAGCGATCCCGCGCTCAACGCCGAGCTGACCGCGCTGCTCAAGAAAGAAATGGTGTTGTACACGGGCGCACCGGCCGAGCTGCGGGAGGTGCCCGGCGGCATTGAAGTGAGCAGCGGCCCCAACCGCGTGGTGGTGGACCAGGTGATTGCCGCCATGGGCCGCGTGCCCAACATCGAGCACCTGGGCCTGGAAACCCTGGGCGTGCCGCTGGACAAGCGCGGCCTGCCCACCGTCAACCCCCAGACCCAGCAGATTGGCGACCTGCCCGTGTTTCTGGCCGGAGACGCCAACACCCACGCCCCCTTGCTGCACGAAGCCGCCGACGAAGGCCACATCGCAGGCATGAATGCCCTGGCCGACACCCCCACAACCTTTCAGCGCCGCACCCCGCTGGGCATCGTGTTCTGCGACCCCCAGATCGCCACCGCAGGCCAGCGCCTTGCCGACTTGGATCCTGACCACACCATCACCGGCAGCGCCAGCTATGCCAACCAGGGCCGCGCACGCACTGCCCAGCTCAACCACGGCGGCATCCGCATCCATGCCCACCGCACCACGGGCCAGCTGCAGGGCGCCGAGCTGTGTGCGCCGCACGCCGAACACATGGCGCATCTGCTGGCCCTGGCCATCCAGCAAAAACTCACCGTGCATGACCTGCTGGGCATGCCGTTCTACCACCCCACCCTTGAAGAAGGCCTGCGCACGGCCCTGCGCGACGCGGCACGCCAGACCGCCAGCGCGCGCCCGTCCGATCTGGCGGCCTGCCCGGCCCTGGGCGTACCCGCACTCGAATAGGCGGGCTTCCTGGCAACGCGGGCAGTTGTAACGGCGCTCAAGCTGGGCCTCGGCTTGCCGATAAAACACCAACACCCGAAGGAACCCCCATGGACGTCGCACTCGCCAACAGCATCGTCAACACCGCCACCTCGCTGGCCAGTGCCAAAACGTCCGATGCACTGAACATGGTGGTGCTGAAGAAGGCACTCGACATGCAGGCCGTGTCGGCCTCCACCCTGATCGATGCCATGCAGCAGTCCATGCCCCAGCCCGCCCTGGCTACATCGGGCACGCTGGGCACCCAGGTCAACACCTTCGCCTGATCTTCCCCGGCCTACCGCAGCCGCGCAGGCGACAGCCCCTGCACCACCACGCCTTCGCGCACCAGCGCATCATCCAAAGGCTCGCCGCGCAACAGCTGCCGCGCCAACAGCGAGGCGCCCGCCGCGCTCTGAATCCCATAGCCACCCTGCCCGGCCAGCCAGAAAAAGCCGGGCACATGGTTGTCCCAGCCAATCACCAGGTCGCCATCGGGCACAAATGAGCGCAACCCCGCCCAGGTGTGCGAGGGGCGCCTGATCTGGAAGGTGGTTTTTTCCTCGATGTGATAAATCCCCGTGGCCACATCCAGCTCCTCGGGCACCACGTCGTGCGGGTGTGTGGGGTCGGCATTGGCGGGCGAGCCCAGCAGCTGGCCGGCATCGGGCTTGAAGTAAAAGCTCTCGTCAATGGCGATCACCGCGGGCCAGTGGGTGGTATCCATGCCCTCGGGCACCGCAAAAGTGAAAGCCGTGCGGCGGCGCGGCTCCAGGCCAATGGGTGGCACGCCTGCCATGCCCGCCACCACATCGGCCCAGGCGCCTGCGGCATTGACGATGGTGGGCGCCTGCAGCACCCGGCCGTCGGCCAGCGTCACCAGCCAGCCATCGCCCTGGCGCGTCAGGGCGGTCACCTCCGCATTCGTCAGCACCTGGCCGCCGCGCTGGCGCAGCCCGCGCAGGTAGCCCTGGTGCAAAGCGTGCACGTCGATGTCGGCCGCCTCGGGCTCGCTCATGCCCGCAGCCACGGCCTCGGGCTTCAGGCAGGGCAGCATGGCCAGCAGGGCGGCCTGCTCCACCCATTCCACATTGGGCGAGATGGCGTGGGCCTCTGCATAGGCCTGCCTCAGCATGTCCAGCTGGTCTGGCCCCGCCACATACACCACGCCGCGGGGCGACAGGATGGGGCTGGCCCCGAACTCGGGCGGCGGCGCGTCATAAAACGCGCGGCTGGCCCGTGTCAGCGCCTGGATGTTGGGCGTGCCGTAGGTCGCCATGTACAGCGCGGCCGAGCGGCCCGTGGTGTGGTAGCCGGGCTGCGACTCGCGCTCGAGCAGCAGCACGCTGGCCGACTGCGCCAGTTGCCAGGCCACCGATGCGCCCGCAATGCCCGCGCCAATCACGATGGTGTCTGCTGATTCCATGGGGTTTCCTTTCTTTCCTGTAGTCATTCAACAGGCACAGCCTGCACCGCCCGCCCGCGCTGCACAAAACCTGCAAACTGCGCATCGGGCACCAGCAGGCCGCCGGTGGTCCACACCAGGTGCGTGGCGCCCTGCAGCACCGCGCCCACGCCGCTGCTGCGCAGCCAGGCCTGCCCGGCGGGGGTGCCGGCCAGCATCGCCGGGCCGCTGAAGCCTGCGGCGGCTGAGGGTTCGATGCGCTCGCCCAGCGTGTCCAGCACCTGCACCAGGTGGGTAAACAAGGTGTCGTCGGCCACGGTGAACACGCCCGACAGCAGTGGCTGCATCAGCCCGGCGGCCAGCAGCGATGCACGCGGCACAGCCAGGCCATCGGCCTCGGTGCGGTTGGTCAGGCCCCAGTCGTACACCGAAGGGTGCTCCCCCGGCCCCGCCAGCATCTGCACCAGAAAGCACGGCGACTGCACCGGCTCTGCAAAAAAGCAATGCACATGCGGCCCCAGCAACTGCCGCAGCCCGAACGCCACGCCCGCGGGCGCGCCGCCCACGCCACACGGCAGGTACACGATGAGGGGATGGTCGGCATCCACCGCAATGCCCTGCTCTGCCAGCTGACGCTGCAGATGCAGGGCCGCCGCGCTGTAGCCCAGCAGCAGCGAGACCGATTGCTCGTCGTCCACAAAGTGGCACAGCGGGTTGCCGGCCGCCTCGGCACGGCCTGCGGCCACGGCGCGCTCATAGTCGCCGGTGTGCTCCACCACCTGCACGCCGCGCTGGCGCAGGCGGTCTTTCTTCCATTCCTTGGCATCAGCCGACATGTGCACCGTGGCCTGAAACCCCAGCGCCGACGCCACCACCCCGATGCTCAGCCCCAGGTTGCCGGTGGAGCCCACCGCCACCTGGTAGCGGCCCAGCACCGCACGCGCCTCGGGCGTGGCCAGCGCGCGGTAGTCGCCGCCGGGCGCCACCAGACCCTGCTGCAGCGCCAGCCCCTCGGCAAACTCCAGCACCTCGTGCATGCCGCCCCGGGCCTTGATGGAGCCCGCCACGGGCAGGCGGTGGTCGGCCTTGATGAACAGGCGCCCCTGCCCCGGCGCCATGCCCAGCGCGGGTTGCAGCGCGGCGGCGGGCAGCAGGGGCGACTCCACCACACCGCCACTGGCCGCCAGCTCCGGAAAGACCTCGGCCAGCAGGCCCGCAAACCGCGCGAACCGCGCAGCCGCGGCGTGCGTGTCTTGCAGGCTGATGCCACGCCCCAGCGCCTGCACCACGGCAGGCGGCTGCGCCTGACGCTGCGGGTTGGTCCACAGGCAGGGCTGTGCGGTGCGAAGGCGGGCGGCCAGGTGGGCAGAGTCGGGCATGGTGGCAGTAGAGCAGGTTCTTGCGGGGGTGGGCGCCACGTTACCAAAGCCTGCTGCAGCCTGCGCTACCCAGCGCCTGGCCAGCGCCTGGCCATGGGCTGGTTGGCATGTTAGTATTTACAACCGTAATAACACTTGGAGCCGCCATGCACACCCTGAAGCTCACCCAGATCGGCAATTCCGTGGGCGTTGTACTGCCCAAAGAGGCTTTGGCACGGCTGAAGCTGCAAAAGGGCGAATCGGTCTTTCTGACCGAATGCGCCGAGGGATTCATTCTCACGCCCTACGACCCGGCGCTGGAAGAAGAAATCACCGCAGGCCGCGAGTTCATGCGCGAATACCGCGACACCTTTCACCAGTTGGCCAAATGAGCTGGCGCTGGATCAGCAAACAGGCGTTGCTGCTGCTGCACGCAGAAAGCCTGGCGGAACACGGCGGCGGCCAGGGCATGCGGGACGAAGGGCTGCTGGACTCGGCGCTCGCCCGCCCCATCAACCTCGCCGCTTACGGTGAACCGGACTTTGCAGCCCTCGCGGCCAGCTATGGCGTGGGTGTGGCCAAAAATCACCCGTTTGTCGACGGAAACAAGCGCGCCGCGCTGCTGGCCACCGGCCTGTTTCTGTACGTCAACGGGTACAGGCTCACCGCCAGCCAGGCCGACACCACGCTCACCATGCTCTCCGTCGCCGCAGGCGACCTGCCCGAAGACGCCTTCGCCGCCTGGCTGCGCCAGCACGCAAAGCGCCGCGCCTGATGGAGTCCCGTGAAACCCCGTTGAACCGTTCTCGCTGAGCCTCTCGAAGCGCTGCGCGAGGCTTCGACAGGCTCAGCCCGAACGGGTTTATTTCAGTTTGAACGAAGCCAACTCCATAGCGCGCAGGCACCGGCCATCGCCCGCCCCGTGGCTATGATCCCCGGCATGGGAGACCACACCACCACCACAGCCGCCGCCCACGCCTTCATCCAGCGCTGGCAACACAACACCGCCAGCGAACTGGCCACCGCGCAAAGCTTTGTGATGGACCTGTGCCAGTTGCTCGGTGTGGACAAGCCCCACCCCACGCCCGAGCAAACCTACATGTTCGAGCGCCCTGTGACGTTTGCCCATGGCGACGGCAGCACCAGCGCCGGCCGCATTGACTGCTACCGGCGCGGCCACTTTGTGCTGGAGGCCAAAAAACTCAAGGCCGGCAGCCACACCAAAGGCTTTGACGACGGCCTGCTGCGCGCCCGCAGCCAGGGTGAGGCCTACGCCCGCGCCCTGCCCGGCGCCGAGGGCCGCCCGCCCTTTGTGCTGGTGGTCGATGTGGGCACCGTGATCGAGGTGTATGCCGAGTTCAGCAAAACCGGCGGCACCTACACCCCCTACCCCGACCCGCGCAGCCACCGCCTCCAGCTGGCCGACCTGGCCCGGCCCGAGGTGCAAGACCGCCTGCGCCGCATCTGGACCGACCCCGACAGCCTCAACCCCGCCCGCATCAGCGCCCAGGTCACCCGCGAAGTGGCCGCGCTGCTGGCGCAGCTGGCCAAGTCGCTCGAAGGCAATGGCGCAAACTTCAAGCCAAATCAGCCTCCAGCGCTTATGCAGCAAGCGCCAATAGCTCCTGAAACAGTAGCAGCCTATCTCACCCGCTGCCTTTTTTCCATGTTTGCCGAAGACGTGGAGCTGCTGCCCAAAGGCGCCTTTCTGGGCCTGCTGCAAACCCACAGGGGCGACCCCGCCACCTTGCAGCACATGCTGCGCATTCTGTGGGCCGACATGGACCGGGGCGGCTTCAGCGCGGCCCTTGCCAAGCCCGTGCTGCACTTCAACGGCAAGCTGTTCAAGGGCGCGGGGCAAGACGGCTACAGCCTGCTGCTCACCCCCGAGCAGATTGATTTGCTCATTGCCGCCGCAAAATCGAACTGGCGCGAGGTGGAGCCCGCCATCTTCGGCACCCTGCTGGAGCGCGCCCTGGACCCCACCGAGCGCCACGCCCTGGGCGCGCACTACACGCCCCGCGCTTACGTAGAGCGCCTGGTGCTGCCCACCGTGATCGAACCCCTGCGCGCCGACTGGGCCAACGCCCAGGCTGCCGCCCTGGTGCTGGCCCACGAAGCCGCCGCGCTGCAAGGCAAGGCGGCAGAAGCCAAGCTGGCCGAGGCCCGCGCCGAAGTCAAAAAATTCCACCACCAGCTGTGCACCACCCGCGTGCTCGACCCGGCCTGTGGCAGCGCCAACTTCTTGTATGTGACGCTGGAACACCTGAAGCGCCTGGAGGGCGAAGTCGTCAACCAGCTCGAAGCCCTTGGCCACACGCAAGACCAGCTCGGCTTTGAAGGCGAAACCGTCACCCTGCAGCAACTGCGCGGCATCGAACTGAACGAACGCGCCGCCGCCCTGGCCGAGCTGGTGCTGTGGATTGGCTACCTGCAATGGCACATCCGCACCCGCGGCAACGCCGCCGTGGCCGAGCCCGTGGTGCACAACTACGGCAACATCGAATGCCGCGACGCCGTGCTGGCCTGGGATGCGCAAGAACTCGCTTATGACGACGCCGGCCAGTTGCTCAGCCGCTGGGACGGCACCACGTTCAAAACCCACCCTGTGACGGGCGGACAAGTGCCCGACGAAGCCGCCCAGGTGCCGCAATGGCGCTACGTGGGCGCCCGGCAGGCGCTGTGGCCGCAGGCGGATTTCATTGTGGGGAACCCGCCGTTCATTGGCGCCGCCAGCATGCGCGCCGCCTTGGGCGATGGCTACGTGCAAGCCCTGCGTGGCGCTTGGCCCGAGGTGCCCGAGAGCGCGGACTTCGTGATGTTCTGGTGGCACCACGCCGCTGCCCAAGTGGCCGCAGGTCACACGCGGCGCATGGGGTTGATCACCACCAACAGCCTGCGCCAGACGTTCAACCGGCGCGTGGTTGAGGCAAGATTGTCACCCCCCCCCACGAAAGCGACAATTCAAACGGTGCAGCCACTGCATCTGGTCATGGCGATTCCCGACCACCCGTGGGTGGACGGCGCCAACGGCGCAGCCGTGCGCATTGCCATGACGGTAGCTGCGCCCGGTGCGGGCGAAGGGCAATTGCTCACGGTGACGGACGAGAGGCCCGGTGAGCACGGGGAAGTTGCTGTAGCGCTTGCCGAGCGCACCGGGGTGATTCATGCCGACTTGAGTGCTGGGGCCAATGTGGCTCGCGCCCACGCACTGAACGCCAACCTAAACCTCAGCAATCGCGGCGTTCAGTTGTTCGGTGCGGGCTTCATTGTGGAACCGGAACAAGCCGCAACGTTGGGCAACTTCCCTCTCATTCGCCATTACCGCAATGGTCGCGACCTGACGGACAAACCGCGCGGCGTTATGGTCATCGATGCTTTTGGACTGACAGCAGAAGAATTGAGAGAACAACAACCTGCGGCATATCAATGGTTGCTGGAGAACGTAAAGCCTGAGCGAGATCGCAACAACAGAGCCAGCTACCGAGATAACTGGTGGGTGTTTGGCGAACCACGCAAAGTGCTTCGCAGGCAACTCGCTGGCCTACCCCGCTACATCGCCACGGTCGAAACCGCCAAACACCGCACATTCCAGTTCCTCGACGCCAGCGTTCTGCCCGATAACAAGCTCGTGGCTATCGCCCTACAAGACACGTTTGCACTGGGCGTCCTTTCCAGTCGGCTCCACGGCGATTGGGCACTGGCGGTTGGTAGCTGGCTCGGCGTCGGCAACGATCCTGTTTACGTCAAATCCCGCTGCTTCGAAACCTTCCCCTTCCCCGACGAAGACACCGGCCTGACCCCTGCCCTGCGGGAACGCATCGCCCACCTCGCCGCGCAAATCGACCAGCATCGCAAGCGCGTTCTCGCCCCCGAATCCGGCAACACCGGCCTCACCCTCACCGGCCTCTACAACGTGCTGGCCGCCCTGCACGAAGGCCGCGCGCTCACGGCCAAAGAGAAAACCCAGCACGCCCAGGGCCTGGTGGGCGTGCTGCGCGAGCTGCACGACGAGCTGGACGCCGCCGTGCTGGCGGCCTACGGCCTGCCCGCCACCGCAACCACCGACGACATCCTGGCCCACCTGGTGCAGCTCAACACCCAGCGCGCCGCAGAAGAAGCCCAGGGCCGCGTGCGCTGGCTGCGGCCCGACTTTCAAAACCCGCAAAATTCACTGCAAAAACAGGAGCTGCTGGCGCAAGAGGATCAAGCGCCAGAGGCTGATTTTGATAGTGAAAAACCGCTATCAAAAACTGAGCAATCCAAACCCGCGGCTCAAAACCCCTGGCCCGCCACGCTGCCCGAGCAGGTGCGCGCCGTGGCCGATGCGCTGGCCGCCAGCCCCACCCCGCTCACATTGAGCGCCATCGAGGCCCGCTTCAAAGGCCGGGGCCCGTGGAAGAAGGGCCTGCCCACGCTGCTGCAAACGCTGGAGGCGCTGGGCCGGGCGCAGGCGGTGGCGGGAGGGGGCGTTACGGCCTGGCGGGGGTAAGGCGCCGGGTGCGCGCCGCAGCGCTCTGTCTCAGTCGCCGCCCGACGCGCCATGGTGCGCCACCACCCGCTGCGCCAGGCGCATGAATTCTTCGCGCTCTGCCGGGGTGAGTGGCGCGAGGATGCGGTCTTGCACACGCAGCACGCTGGGCACCATGCGCTCGAGCAGCTGTGCGCCGTCGTCGGTGAGGTGCAGCAGGCGCACGCGGCGGTCGTGGTCTGAGAGGCTGCGCGTCAGCAGCCCGCGGGCCTCCATGCGGTCTACCACGCTGCCGATCGTGGACGTATCAAAGTGCACCTCGCGCGCCAGCGTGCGCTGGTCGATGCCGGGCTGGTCGGCCAGGGTGTAGAGCACCGCAAACTGCACGGGCGTGATGGCGCTGGCCTCGGCGTCCTGCATGAACACGGCCACCGCCGCCTGCTGCAGGCGGCGTATGCAGTGGCCGGGAAATTGCGGGAGTTCGGGGCGGTCGGTGGGCGGTTGCAGGGCCATGGCACAGGGGTTCTGGGGAATGGGTGGATTGTGTCACCGGGATATCGTACGTATACTGACGTTCAGAATACTGATTTATTGGTCTTTCGCTCGTTCCGCCGCCCTTTCTTTCTTCCCCTCACAAACCTCCTTGACCATGCAATTCCACCTGAATGGCTTTCAGCCTGGCGACCCCTTGATCCACGCAGCCGCGCCCGGGGCGCTGCCGCACACCGACGCGGCGCCGTCAAAGGTGGATGTGCTGATCGTGGGCTGTGGCCCTGCGGGCCTCACGCTGGCGGCGCAGCTGGCGGCGTTCCCGGAGATTCACACCTGCATCGTCGAGCAAAAGGATGGCCCGCTGCAGCTGGGGCAGGCCGACGGCATTGCCTGCCGCACCATGGAGATGTTTGAGGCGTTTGACTTCAGCGAGCGGGTGCTGAAGGAGGCCTGCTGGATCAACGAGGTGACTTTCTGGAAGCCTGACGAAAACCAGCCCGGCCAGATTGCCCGCCACGGGCGGGTGCAGGACACGGAGGATGGCCTGTCGGAGTTTCCGCACGTGGTGCTCAACCAGGCGCGGGTGCATGACTTTTACCTGGACGTGATGCGCAACGCGCCCAGCCGCCTGGAGCCCCACTACAGCCGCCGTTTTGTCGATGCCACGGTAGACCCGAGCCAGGCCGACTACCCCGTTACGGTGCGGCTGGAGCGCACCGATGGCGCCCATGCGGGCCAGATCGAAACCGTGCAGGCGCGCTATGTGGTGGGCTGCGACGGTGCGCGCAGCGGGGTGCGCAAGGCCATCGGGCGGCAACTGGTGGGCGACTCGGCCAACCACGCCTGGGGCGTGATGGACGTGCTGGCCACCACCAACTTCCCGGACATCCGCTACAAGGCGGCCATCCAGTCTGCCCACGGCAATGTGCTGGTCATCCCGCGCGAAGGCGGCCACATGGTGCGCCTGTATGTCGAGATGGACAAGCTGGGCGAGGACGAGCGGGTGGCGCACCGCAACATCACGCTTGATGCACTCATCGCCAGCGCCCAGCGTGTGCTGCACCCCTACACCCTGGACGTGAAAGAGGTGCCGTGGTGGTCGGTGTACGAGATCGGCCAGCGCATTTGCGACAAATACGACGATGTGCTGGAAGAAGGCCCCGGCGCGCCGCTGCCGCGCGTCTTCATCGCGGGCGACGCGTGCCACACCCACAGCCCCAAGGCGGGCCAGGGCATGAATTTTTCGATGCAGGACACCTTCAACCTGGGCTGGAAGCTGGCCGCCGTGCTGCGCGGGCAGTGCAGGCCCGAGCTGCTGCACACCTATTCCAGCGAGCGCCAGGTGGTGGCGCAGCAGCTGATCGACTTCGACCGCGAATGGGCCACGATGTTCAGCGACCGCTCTGGCGCGGTGGACCCCAAGGAGTTCCAGCGGTATTTTGAGCAGCACGGCCGCTTCACTGCGGGCGTGGGCACGCATTACCAAGCATCGGTCATCACCGGCCCCGCCACGCACCAGGGCCTGGCCACCGGGTTTGTGATCGGCACACGTTTCCATTCAGCCCCGGTGGTGCGGGCAAGCGACGCCCGGCCCGTGCACCTGGGCCACGCGGGCAAGGCCGACGGCCGCTGGCGCCTTTACGCCTTTGCGGGCGCCCAGGATCTGCACGACGAACAGACCGGTGTGCGCGCGCTGTGCAGGTTCCTCGCAGAATCGCCCGACTCCCCCGTGCGCCGCTACACCCGCGCGGGCCAGGATGTGGACGCCGTGTTCGACCTGCGCGCCATCTTCCAGCAAAGCCACCGCGATGTGGCCATGGACGCCCTGCCGCCCTTGCTGCTGCCCGCCAAGGGCCGCTACGGCCTGCTCGACTATGAAAAGGTCTTTTGCGCCAGCCCCACCGGCAACGCCGACATCTTTGACCTGCGCGGCGTGGACCGCGCGCAGGGCGCCCTGGTCATCGTGCGCCCGGACCAGTACGTGGCACACGTGGTGCCGCTGGGCGACCACGCTGGGCTGACGGGGTTTTTTGCCCCGTTCATGCAGGGCTGAGCCACCGGGCACCGGCACTACCGGCGGCACTACCGGCGCTAATTTCACGGCGGCGATTACACGGCCGCCACTGCTCGGCGGCGATGGCACGGCGGCCACTGCACGGCGGCCGTGGCCGCGCATGCTAGCCGTCACACGGGCGGTCAATTTGCATATAACAATGCGCTTTTGTCTAAAAAAGCGTATAAATACGATCATGCAAACCGACCTCATCCCCACCCTGGCCGCAGCCCGCAAGGCCCACCAGATGACGCAGGCCGAGCTGGCCGAGCGCGCGGGCCTTAGCCGCATGACGGTGCAGCGCACCGAAGGCGGCGACCTGGACCCGCGCTATTCCACCCTGGCCGAGATGGCCCGCGTGCTGGGCATGGACATCATTGCCGTGCCCAGCAGCCTGCGGCCCAGCCTTGCGGCGTTCATCCAGTCGGGGGGCAAGTTTCTGGGCCAGCCGGAGGGCGCGGATGCGCCGCCCTCGGTGGTGGATAGTCTGCGCCGCTGACCCTACCCCATGACCACCTCCATCCGCTACCTGCGCCTGTACCTGCACCGCCCGGCGAACGCGGACGGGTCGGCGGGCGGTCGCGAGCCCATTGGCTACCTCTCGCAGTACGGCGACATCCTGCGCGTGTCGTTTGACGAGAGCTATATCCGCAACCCGCAGCGCCCCACCCTGTCGCTGAGCTTTCAGGGTGCCGACGAGGCGGCCACGCAGCAGATTCTGGCGTCGGCGCGCGATGCGCGGCTGGTGCGCACCGATGGGCGCTGGCCGGTGTATTTTCAGAACCTGCTGCCCGAGGGCCACAACCGCGAGCGCCTGGCGCGCGAGCGCGGCTGCAGCCCCGACGACGAGTTCGAGCTGCTGGCCGCCGCAGGCCACGACCTGATGGGCGCGCTGGAGGTGGAGCCCGTGCCCGCCCAAGACGGCATCCCGGACGTGGTGCGCCACTGGCACACCACCCAGGGCCTCGATGTGCTGGAGCCGGGGTTTGTGGAATACCCGGTGGAAGACGCCGCCTCGCTGCCCGGCGTGGTGACCAAGTTCAGCGCGGTGCAGGACGGCCGCCGCTACACCGTGCGCCGCCAGGGCGCGGCGGGCAGCGTGATCCTGAAGCTGCCCACCACGGCCCACCCCGACCTGGTAGCCAACGAGTTCACCGGCTACCAGCTGTGCCTGGCGCTGGGCCTGCATTGCGCGGATGTGCGCGTGATCACCCGCGCCGAGGCCGACCTGCCCGAGACCGTGCCGTTCAACGAAATTCTGGCCGTGCAGCGCTTTGACCACCTGCCCGGCGGCGCCCGGGTGCACATGGAGGAGTTCAACCAGGTGCTGGGCTATACCCCCCGGCAAAAGTACGGCAAAGCCCATGGCAAGGGCGCGCTGCAGGACTGGGCCACCATGCTGCGCGTGCTCAACCGCCTGAGCCGCCAGCCGGTGCAGGACACGCGCGAGTTTCTGGCGCGCATGGTGGCTTTCATATTGATGGGCAATACCGATGCCCACCTGAAAAACTGGGCCCTGGTGTACCCCGACGGCCGCTTGCCCCAGCTGGCCCCGGTGTACGACCCGGTGTGCGTGGCAGCATTTTTTGAGGGGGTGCCGCCCAGCCAGTACGGCATGAACCGCGCCATCGACAACACTCTGCGGGCGCTGACCTGGGCCGACATGGAAGGCCTGATGAAATCCGCCGGGCTGCTGCGCGTGCCCCGGCACCTGGCCCTGCTGCGCGATGTGGTGAAACTGGCGCGCAGCCAGTGGCCGGCGCTGCTGCAAGGCGCGCCCGGCCCGGTGCGCAGCGTGGTCAGCGAACGGCTGGCCGGTGGCGTGGCACTGGCGCAGTGACAGGGTTTTATACAAATAGGTACGATGCGCCATGGACACACCGCCCCCGCCGCCTGCCGACGAAGCCCGTATTGCAACGGCGTTGGCAGACCCGCAGCGGCTGGCGGCACTGCACGCCACCGGCCTGCTCGACACCCCGGCCGAAGAAAGCTTTGACCGCCTGACCCGGCTGGCCGCCAAGCTCACGGGGGCGCCGGTCACCTTCGTCTCACTGCTGGACGCGGAGCGCGACTTCTACAAGAGCGCCTATGGCTTCGGCGAGCCCCTGGCCTCCGCCCGCGAACTGCACGGGCGTACGTTCTGCCACTACTCGCTGGTGTCTGACGGCGCCCTGGTGCTGGACGATGTGACGCAGCTGCCGGTGTTTCGCGATGTGCCTACCGTGAAGTCACTGGGCATCCGGGCGTATGCGGGCATCCCGCTGCGCAGCGAAGAAGGCGACATGCTGGGCAGTTTCTGCGCGGTGGATTTCAAACCCAAGCGCTGGACGGAGCAGGACATTGAAGTGCTGGTGGAGCTGGCGCACTGCGCCATGCGCGAGGTGCGCCTGCGCAAGGCACTGCAGGACGCCGAGGCGCTGAACCAGCAGCTGGTGGCGCAGATACAGCGCGTGGACGAGCTGAACCTGCGGCTCAGCGAGATGGCCACCACCGATGCGCTGACCGGCCTGAACAACCGCCGGATGTTCGACCACAGCCTGCAGCTGGAGCTGGCGATCGTGGAGCGCCGCAAGACGCCGCTGAGCCTGCTGATGCTGGACGTGGACCACTTCAAGCAGATCAACGACAACCACGGCCACGAGGTGGGCGACACCGTGCTGGTGGCCATCGCGCAGGTGCTGGGCGGCTGCGCGCGGGTGATCGACATCGTCGCGCGCGTGGGCGGCGAGGAGTTCGCCGTGATCCTGCCCAACACCGACACCGAGGGCGCCCTGGAGGTGGCCGAGCGCATGCGCACCGCCGTGGGCCAGGCCACCTGGCTGGCCCAGCCCGCCACCATCAGCATTGGCGTGGCCACGCTGCAACCCGCCGAAGACGCCAGCGGCTTCTATTCACGCGCCGATGCCGCGCTGTACGCGGCCAAGGCCGCAGGGCGCAACCGCGTGGAGCTGGCACCGGCTGGCGGCAGCGCCTGAACCCTTGAACTCATTAGCTCCTGAATTGATAGCTGCTAGCGCTTTACCATCAAGCGCTGGTGGCACTTTTTACGTAGAATCTGGCCTGACTACGTAGCAACCCGGGGCATGGCGGGCGGAAAGTCTGGCTACCCTTGCACATCATCACAGAGGACGCCCATGGCCAAGATTCTGGAAGTGAAGTACGAGCACCAGGCCGACGCGCTGATCTGCGAAGTGGCGCACGCCACCCAGGCCGACCTGTGCTGGCACGAGGTGCACTACGCCAGCCAGGCCAGCGGCGACGGCATCTGGTTTTTTGTGGCCTACCCCAACCAGGCCAGTTTCAAGGTGTTCCGCGTCAAGCACGCCAGCCAGGCAGACCTGAAGATCTTCAAGGTAAGCACGCCAGAGCAGGCGGGCTGGCGCACCAAAGACCACCTGCTGGTGGGCAAGCTGGGAACATAGGCTTTCGCACAGGGGTGCGTGCGGGGGGTGTCTGGCAAAGCGTCAGACCGGCGCCCCAAACAATGTCCCCACGCCTGCCGTGATCGCCATGGCCAGTGCGCCCCAGAAGGTCACGCGCCAGGCACCCACGGCCATGCCCGCGCCGCCCGTGCGGGCTGCCACCGCCCCCAGCACAGCCAGAAACCCCAGCGCTGTACCCGCCACCCAGTACAGCAGGCTGGCCATGGGTGCCACAGCGGCCACGGCCAGCGGCAGTGCGGCGCCCACGGCAAAAGCGGCGGCGGATGTGATGGCGGCCTGCACCGGGCGGGCGGCCAGCGCGGACGAGACATGGAGTTCATCCCGCGCATGGGCACCCAGCGCATCGTGCGCCATGAGCTGCTCAGACACCTGCTGGGCCAGTTCGGGCGTGAGGCCCCGGTCCACATAGATGGCGGTGAGCTCGCGCGCCTCGGCGGCGGGGTCGGCCGCCAGCTCGGCGCGCTCGCGGTCGAGGTCGGCCTTTTCGGTGTCGGCCTGCGAGTGCACCGACACATATTCACCCGCCGCCATGGACATCGCGCCCGCCACCAGCCCGGCCACTGCCGTCATCACGATGGTGGACTGGCTGGACTGCGCCGCCGCCACACCCACCACCAGGCTGGCGGTGGAGACGATGCCATCGTTGGCCCCCAGAACGGCGGCACGCAACCAGCCAATGCGGTCGGTACGGTGGCGCTCAAAGTGCAGGCGGCGTGTGGCGGAGGTCATTGGCGTCTTCTTTGTGAAAGTCGTGAAGGCTGGCAGGGTACGGGGCAAGCGTGGCGATAGTCAACCACGCCGGGCCTGGCGATGACCTGCCGATGCCGCCCGCGCTCAACGGCCCATCACTGCCCCATCACTGCACTGTCAGCCGCCCACGCACTTTTGCACCTGCTCACCCAGTCCCGTGGCGCCCAAGCGCACCACGTCGCCCGCTTTCAGGAACCAGGGCGCGGGCTTTTGCCCCAGGCCCACGCCGGCGGGCGTGCCGGTCAGGATGACGTCGCCGGGCTCCAGCGTCATGAACTGGCTGATGTACGACACCACGGTGGGCACACCAAAGATGAAGTTGCGCGTGCTGCCGTTTTGCACGCGCTGGCCGTTCACCTCCAGCCACAGGTCGATGGCGTGCGGGTCGGGCACTTCGTCGGCCGTGGCCAGCCAGGGGCCGATGGGCGCAAAGGTGTCGTAGCTCTTGCCCTTGTCCCACTGGCCGCCGCGCTCCATCTGCCAGGCGCGCTCGGACACATCGTTGGCCAGCACATAGCCCGCCACGTGCTGCAGCGCATCGGCCTCGGCCACCTGCTGCGCACGGGTGCCGATGACGATGCCCAGCTCGACCTCCCAGTCGGTCTTGGTGGCGCCGGGCGGAATGCGCACGTCGTCGTTGGGGCCGCTGAGTGCCGTCACGGCTTTCATGAAAAGCACGGGCTCGGCAGGCGGCTGCAGGCCGGCCTCGCGCGCGTGGTCGGCGTAGTTGAGCCCCACGCACACAATCTTGCCCACGCCACCCACCGGGCTGCCCAGGCGCGGCGTGCCGTCCACCGCGGGAAGGCGGCTCGCGTCGATGGCGGCCAGAGCGGCCAGGGTGCGGGGGTTGAGCTGTGCGGGGCCAATGTCGGGCAGCAGCATCGACAGGTCGCGCAGCGTGCCGGTGGCGTCGACCAGGCCGGGGCGTTCTGCGCCGGGCTGGCCGTAGCGAATGAGTTTCATGGCGGAGGGTCCTTGGGATGCAACCAGCCCGCAGCATACCGGCGTGCCCACCCGCCCGCGAACGCAAATCACCGCCCCCGCCCTGCCACACCACGACGCCCATGCCCCGCCCGCAAGCTTGGCGCGCCGCGCGGCACGCGTAACATGGCGCGCTGAAAGCCATAACCCAAGGCCGCCCGGCCCATTACTCATTATTTGATAGCTGCTTGCGCAATACCATCAAGCGTTTGCGGCCTTTTTTGCCCATACACAGCATGGCCACAGACGCCAACCCGCCCTCCCCCTCCGGCGACGCTCCACAGCGGCCTCAGCCCCGCAGCCCCGGCGATCTGTTCTGGTCCTTCACCTGGCTGGCCCTGCAGGGCTTTGGCGGCGTGCTGGCGGTGGTGCAGCGCGAGCTGGTGGAAAAAAAGCGCTGGATGACGAACGCGGAGTTTCTGGAGGACTGGGCTGTGGCGCAGATCATGCCCGGCCCCAACGTGGTGAACCTGAGCATCATGATCGGCGACCGCTACTTTGGCCTGCGCGGCGCGCTGGCGGCGCTGGCGGGCATGCTGACGTTTCCGCTCATGCTGGTGCTGGCGCTGGCCGTGGTGTATGCCGAATTCGCCAGCCACCCGGCCGTGGCGGGCGCGCTGCGCGGCATGGGCGCTGTGGCGGCGGGACTGATTGCCGGGGTGGGCATCAAGCTGTTTGCTTCCATCCAGAACCACCCGCTGGGCCGGCCGATGTGCATGGCGCTGGCAGGGCTGGCCCTTGCGGGCATGGCGTGGCTGCGGCTGCCGCTGTTCTGGATATTGCCCGTGCTGGGCGGCGCCGCCTGCGTGCTCACCTTCCGAAAGCTCGCACCATGACCGCACTGCCCCTGGCTCTGGGCGCGGGCGACTGGCTCAACCTGTTCCTGTACTACCTGGCGCTGTCGCTGCTGGCCGTGGGCGGCGCCATTGCCACAGCGCCCGACATGCACCGGTTCCTCGTCGAACGCCAGGCCTGGCTGACCGACCCGCAGTTCAGCGCGTCGATCGCCATCGCCCAGGCCGCACCGGGGCCCAATGTGCTGTTTGTGGCGCTGCTGGGCTGGAACGTGGGCGTGAACGCCGGTGGGCCGGGTATGGCGGGCTGGGCCCTGGGCGCGCTGGGCATGTCGCTGTGCATGCTGGGCGTGATGCTGCCCAGCAGCCTGCTGACCTGGCTGGCCACCCGCTGGGGCCACCGCAACCGCAACCGCCGCAGCGTGCGCGCCTTCAAGCAGGGCATGGCGCCGGTGGTGATAGGCCTGCTGCTGGCCACCTCGTGGGTGCTGGCCCGCGCCCACGGCGACTGGACCACCGACTGGCCCCTGTGGCTGCTCACCGCCAGCACCGTGGTGCTGGTGTGGCGCACCCGGCTGCACTTGCTGTGGATGCTGGGCGCGGGGGCGGTGCTGGGGGCGATGGGCTGGGTGTAGGGGGGGCAGGCCGCGCCGGTCAGCTGATGCGGCGGCCGTTTTCGGCGTACACGGCCAGGTAGATCGCGTCCGAGCCGATGTATGGCGCCTTGTTGCCAAAGCCCACGTTGAAGTCGCCAAACGACAGCGACCGGATGCTGGCCAGCCCGGCGCGAAGGCGTTCGCGCGTGAGGTCCTTGCCGGCGTTTTTCAGGCCTTCAATCATGATCTGGGCGTTGAGCCAGCCCTCCAGCGCGCTGCCGCTGTGGATGTAGGCAGCATCGGCGCCCACGGCCTTCATCGTGGTCTGGAACTTGCGCACCGCCACCGACTTGAGCGAATTGGCATCCGGAAACACCTGCACCAGCGCCAGGCCGCGCGAGGACGCTGCGAGCTTGGGCATCTCCGAGGCGAGCACCGTGACCGACAGCCCCGCCAGCGGCACGCCCTGGGCCTTGGTGCGAAATGCCTGCACGAAGGCCGTATTGGCCGTGCCTGTGGTGGCCAGCAGCACGGCGCCGGGGCGCTCTGCGGCCACCTTGTCGGCCAGATCGGCGCCGTTCTTGCCGTCCACCGCCAGCGCGTATTCGCCGGCGCGCTCCACCTTGATGTCGTCGAGCGCCTTCGACATGTCCTTGAGCACTTCTTTGCCGAAGGGGTTGTCCAGGTACACCACGGCAATGCGCTTGAGGCCCATGTCCACGATCTGCTTGACCAGGCGCTGGGTTTCCTCACGGTACGTGGGGCGCAGGAAGAATACGTGGCGGGCCTCCGGGCTGCGCAGCGAGGTGGCGCCCGTTACCGGCCCCACGGTGGGTATGCCGCGCGTTTCGATCAGCGGGAGGATGGCAGCGGTATTGGCGGTGCCCAGGGGCGAGATCAAGGCAAACACCGATTGCGAATCCACCATCTGGGTCACGTTCTGCAGGGTGCGGGCGGCCACGTAGCCGTCGTCCTTGGGGTCCATGCGGATCTCGCGGCCATGGATGCCGCCCGCCTGGTTCACCTCGGCAAACGCGGCCTTCATGCCCGCCACCTGCTCGATGCCCGCCTGGCCCAGCGGGCCGGTGAGCGCAATCGAGCAGCCCAGGGTGATCAACTTGGGCGTCAGGCCCTCGTCCGCCGCGCTGGCGGTGTGGGCCCACAGGGGCAGGCCCGTGGCGGCAGCGGCCTGGGTGGCACGCAGGAGAAATTGACGACGGCTCATGGTGGGAGTGGGGTGTAAAGACAAAGGTGCGGCAGGCTACCGGCAAGCGGGCCCGCCACGTGTCAGCTTTGTGACAGCAAATGCACCAAAACGACGCAACTAGCCCAGCAGCGTTGGCAATACCTGGGCCGCCGGGGCGCTCAGCACCGCGTGGGCGGTGCCATCGAGCTCGCTGGGCGCGGGGTTGACCACCACCACCCGCGCCCCGGCAGCGCGCGCCTGGTGCGCAAGGCCCGCCGCCGGGTACACCGCCCCGGCCGTGCCCACCACCAGCATCAGGTCGCACGCCTTTGCAGCCTGCTGCGCGGCCTCCAGGGTGCGAAAAGGCAGGGCTTCGCCAAACCACACCACCCCGGGCCGCAGCAGGTTGCCGCAGCGGTCGCAATGCGGCGGGTGACCCGCCACGGCGTGCTCGACATGGCAACAGTTGCGCGGCATGTCGAGCCAGCGGTCTTCAAAGATGTCGCCATGCAGGCACAGTACGCCGGTGCTGCCGGCGCGCTGGTGCAGGCCATCCACGTTCTGGGTGATCAGCGTGATCCGGCCGGGAAACTGCTGCTGGAACGCCGCGAGGGCCATGTGGCCCGCATTCGGCAAAGCGCCTGCGAGCAGCTCGCGCCGGTACTGGTACCAGTCCCACACGCGCTGCGGGTGGGCGCGAAAGCCTGCTTCCGTGGCCATGTCTTCGGGCCGGAACTGCGCCCAGTAGCCGGTCTGCGCATCCCGAAAGGTGGGCACGCCCGATTCGGCGCTGATACCGGCGCCGGTCAGCACGGCGACGTGGCGCGCCTGCTGCACCCAGGCTTTGATGGTGTCGGGCGACGCGCTTTGCATCGGCGGCAGCAGGTCAGGTCCTCTGGCGCAGCGCCTCGTACAGGCACACGCCGCTGGCCACCGACACGTTCAGGCTCTCGACCGCACCCTTCATGGGGATGCTGACCAGCTCGTCGCAGGTCTTGCGCGTGAGCTGGCGCATGCCGTCGCCCTCGGCGCCCAGCACCAGGGCCACGGGGCCTTTCAGATCGACCTGGTAGATGGTCTTGGGCGCGTCGTCGCTGGTGCCGATGCACCAGATGTTGCGCTCCTTGAGCTCGTTCAGCGTGCGCGAGAGGTTGGTCACCATGAAGTACGGCATGGTCTCGGCCGCGCCGCTGGCCACCTTGGCCACGGTGGCATTGATGCCCACGGCGTGGTCCTTGGGGGCGATGACGGCATGGGCCCCCGCGCCATCGGCCACACGCAGGCAGGCGCCCAGGTTGTGCGGGTCGGTCACGCCGTCGAGCACCAGCAGCAGGGGCTGCTCAATGCCGGCGGCTTCCAGGTCTTCCAGCAGTTCATCCAGCGAAGTGGCGACCTTCACGGGCTCCACCCGTGCGGCCACGCCCTGGTGGCCATGGCTGCCGGCCAGCTTGGCGATGCGCACGCTGTCGGCTTCGATGAGGCGGGCACCCGCCTCGCGGGCGCGGTCGAGAAACTGGCGCATGCGGGCATCGCGCCGCGTGGCTTCGTAGTAAATCTCGATGATGGATTTCGGCGCGGTCTTCAGACGCACGCCCACGGCGTGAAAGCCGAAGAGAACTTTGGGGCTGGACATGGGGAGGGATTATCCGCTGAGCGCAGACAGCCACTCCGTCACACTATTAAATGAATAGCTGCCCGCGCTTTACAGATAAGCGCTGGAGGCCAAAAACACCAAAAAAAACTGGTTCAGACCACCCGCCCGGCTTCGATGGTGATGCGCCGCTCGCACTGCTCGGCGATGGCGCGGTCGTGGGTGACCAGCACCAGCGTGGTGCCCTGCTCGCGGTTCAGCTCGAACATGAGCTTCATGATGGTCTCGCCGGTGGCGAAGTCGAGGCTGCCCGTGGGCTCGTCGGCCAGCAGCACGGCCGGCTGCACCACAAACGCCCGCGCCAGCGCCACGCGCTGCTGTTCGCCGCCCGAGAGCACCTTGGGGTAGTGCGACAGGCGCTGACCCAGCCCGACGCGCGCCAGCATGTCGGCAGCGGCTTTGCGGGCATCGCGGCGGTTGGCCAGCTCCAGCGGCAGCATCACGTTTTCCAGCGCCGTGAGGTTGCCCATGAGCTGAAAGCTCTGGAACACAAAGCCCACCTTCTGGGCGCGCAGCGCGGCGCGCTCGTCTTCATTGATGGCAAAGAGGTCGTGGCCATCTAGCCGCACGGTGCCACGCGTGGGGGTATCCAGCCCGGCAATGATCGACAGCAGCGTGCTTTTGCCCGAACCCGAGGCGCCCACAATGGCCGCTGTTTCCCTGGCAGCCAGGCGGAAATCGATATCCCGCAGAATGTCGAGGGTTCCGGTGGAATCCGTCACCGACTTGAAGACATGCTCCACCGCAATGATGGGTGTGGAAGATGATGTCGTGGGCAATGTGGAGGATTCAGGCATGAAAGGTTCTTTACTTTGATTCGTTATCTGCAGCGACGGCGCCACTTTATCCTGAGCACCGGTATCGGCGTGGTGGTGGGGCTTTGTGCGCCGCTGGCGGCCGCCCAGGCCCCCGGCAAGGCCGCCACCGCACCGGCCCGGCCGCCGGTGATTCTGGTGCTGGGCGATTCCCTCAGCGCCGAATACGGGCTGGCACGTGGTACCGGATGGGTGGCCTTGCTGGAAAAACAGCTGGCCCAGGAAAAAATGAGCGCCACGGTGGTCAATGCCAGCGTGAGTGGCGAGACCACATCCGGCGGCCGTTCGCGCCTGCCGGCGCTGCTGGCCCAGCACCAGCCCAGCCATGTGGTGGTGGAACTGGGCGGAAACGACGCCCTGCGGGGCCTGCCGCTCAAGAACACCGAGGAGAACCTCACCTTCATGACGCAAGCGGCGCAAAAAGCCGGTGCAAAGGTCTTGCTGGTGGGTATGCAGGTGCCGCCCAACTATGGCACCGCCTATGCCGATCAGTTCGCCGGCCTGTTCACCAAGGTGGCCAAGGCGCAGAAAGCGGCAGTGGTGCCGTTCTTTCTGAAGGGCGTGGCCGACGGGCCGGAGCCGACCCGTCTGTTCCAGCCTGACCGCATCCACCCGCGCGCCGAAGCGCACCCGCAGATGCTGGCCAACGTGTGGCCGGAACTGAAAAAACTGCTGCGCTGAAGAGGCCTCAGGCGCCCGGGCCCGCTGCGGGCTGGCCGGGGGCCGCGCCGTCATGGCCGGGGTGCCCCTCAGCGGGCTGGTCACTGCCCTGCTGATCGCCCGGTGTGCGCTGTGATTTGGCCCTCAGCTTCTCTTCTTTTTTTTGCTTTTTGGCGAGTTCGCGCTGGCGTTTTTCGTATCCGTAGTTGGGTGTTGCCAAGGTAGTAGCTTCCTGAAGTTGAGACCCACTGTAACAGCTTGGGGCTTTGCGCCGGCGCTGCGGGCCGGCCTTGATCCCGCAACGGCGGTGTGCATTTCAGACGGTGCGCTGTGGCGGCGCCACGCAGGCGCGGTAAGCGTGCCAGCTGGCAAACCCCAGCACCGGGCCTGTCAGCAGCAGCCCCACGCCCCAGAACCACAGCGACACGGCAACGATGCCCGTGATGAGCGCGCCCCACAGCAGCATCACCGCGGGATTCTCGAACACCACGCGGATGCTGGTGATGCCTGCGGTCAGTGCGTCGGTGTCGCGGTCGAGAATCATGGGAATCGAGACCACGGACGTGGAGAACACCAGCGCGGCAAACGCGCCCCCCACCAGGGTGTACACCGCCACAAAGTTCCAGTTTTGCGGGTTGAACACGGCTTGCAGCACCCCCGTGGTGGACGGCATGCCGGTGTTGAAGAACACGGCAAACACCACCAGCGACGCACGCCCCCAGAGCAGTTCGAGCACCACGAGCACCAGCACCAGCATGCCCATGCTGCCCATGTGGCTGTCCCAGCAGGTGAGCGACTCGCTCAGCTGCGGTTTCAGCCCGGCCTCTCGCCGGCGGCTGGTGTCATAAAGCCCCATGGCCAGAAAGGGGCCCAGCAGCAGGCAGCCGCTGGCCAGGGACATGGTGTATTCAGGCCGGGTACGGAACACCCACCCCAGAAGCAGCGCCATGCCCCAGAAGCAAACGCCGTAAAACACAGCGATGCCCGGAGCATTTCGCACGTCCTGCAGGCCCCGCGCCAGCCAGCGGAAAGGGTCGCCCATCGTCACCGGCTGCAACTGGATGGGTTGGGCCTGCTGGGCCTTTACGCGCTCGGCAATGGCCTCGGCGTGCTGGGATTCGGAAATGTCTGGCGCGCCCGGTGCATCCGGCGCGGCCTTGGAGGTGGTCACGGTCATACCGCCACACTAAGGCCGCCGCTGCGGCAGCGCCACTGAGGAAAGCCCGTATCCCGCGGTACCGGCTGACAGCCGAAGTGGCGTTGCCTCAGTTGAAGGCGCGCTCCAGGGCCTGCTGCAAGTCCTGCCTCAGGTCCTCCACGCCCTCCAGTCCTACGGCAAACCGCACCAGCGTGCCCGCCTTCAGGTGGGTGCTGGCGCGGCTGCGCATGGCATTGATGTCATAGGGCACCACCAGGCTCATGGGGCCGCCCCAGCTGTAGCCGAGCTTGAACAGGCGCAGGCCGTCGCAAAACGCATCCACCTGCTGTTGTGAATGGCGGGCATCGATCATCACGCTGAACAGGCCGGCCGCCAGCCCTTGCCCGCCCTGCGCCCCACCGCACAGGGCCTTCCAGTGCGCGTGCCCTGGCGAGCCTTCGAGTGCGGGGTGCAGCACCTGCGCCACGGCGGGCTGCTGCTGCAGCCACTGCGCCAGGCTGCGTGCCGCTTCGTCATGGGCGCGGTAACGCAGGCCGATGCTCGGCAATGCTCGCAGCACGGCTTCGGCGTCGTTGGCGCCTACGCCCAGGCCCAGCCGCATGTGGGTGAGCTTGATCTTCATGTGCAAGGCGAGGTCACGCGTCATCACGCTGCCCATGAGCACATCGCCCCCGCCGCTGGGGTATTTGGTGAGCGCGTGGACGGAAATATCGACGCCGAGACTTGCGTCCCTGGTGAGGTCGAACGGTGCGAACGCCAGGCCCGCGCCCCAGGTGTTGTCCAGCGCCGTGGTCACGCCGCGTGCACGGCAGATGCGCACCTGTTCGCAAAGGTCGGGGAACTCCATGCTGACCGAGCCCGGCGCTTCCAGCCACACCAATCGGGTGGCCGGGGTGATGCGGGCCGCCAGATCCGACGGATCGAGCGGGTCGTAGAACACATGGGTGATGCCAAACCGCGCAAGTTCGCCGCTGGCCAGGTCTTTGCCGGGGCCATAAGCGTTGTCGGGGATCAGAACTTCGTCGCCAGGCTTGAGCAGCGCCAGCGCAACGTTGGCAATCGCGGCCAGGCCGCTGGGCACCAGTACGCACTGCAGACCGCCTTCCAGGGTGCACAGGCGCTCTTCAAGAATGAACGTGGTGGGCGTGCCGTGCAGCCCATACGTGTAGCCGCTTTTGTCCTTCCATTCGCGCGAGCGCATGGCGGCGACGTTCGGAAAGATGACTGTCGAGGCCTTGTACACGCCCGGTTGCGGTGCGGCGAAATCGCCAGGCGGTGTGTAGGCGTGGTGGACAAGGCGGGTGGCGAGGTCGGGGTTGTGCGCTTTCATGCCGCCCATGGTAGCGCGCCGCCCGGGCAAGGACCCGGGCGGCGCGTGGGTGCAAGCGGCGGGGCGAGCCCGCCCTGCGTTAGCTGGCGGTGACGACCAGCTGGTTGTTCACAGCCGTCACGCCGTCTACGGCCTTGGCCAGGCTCTCGGCGCGGTCACGGGCTACCGTGGACGGCGCGGGGCCGTTGAGTGTGACCTTGCCGTTCACCGTATCCACATTGATCTTGAGCGCGCTCAGATCAGGATCCTGGGCCAGGCTCGCGTTGACACGTGCCGTGATGGTGGCGTCATCCACGGCCGTCATGGCAGAGTTGGTGGCATCTTTGGCCGTGTTTTCCGCGCTTTGCATTGCGCTGTCGGCCTTCACCCGGGCGTCAGCGGCAGCCTGCTCGGTCTTTTCCACGGCAGAGTCCATGCGCTGGCCCACGGTGGGCTCTTCGTTCTTGCTGCAGGCAGCAAGACCCAGCGCCAGGGCGCTGACCGCCAGCACACTGGCAATGCGTTGAACGGGACGGCTGGAGTGCATCAGGGAGTTCATGGATAAAACCTCTCAGTTAAAAAACGATGGAATGACTTTAGGCGCGGCCATGGCAGGCGCAGGTCGGACATTGCTGAACCCTGTGTAGGACGAGACTGCCGGGGCGTCGCCTCGCCGCCCCCCGCACAGCATTGGCAGCCGCGACAATCGGCGCATGTCTTTTTCCCGTGCATCGCTGTCCCGCTGGTTTCCTTTTCTGTCATGGCCCCGTCCCGACCGCGCCTTGATCCGCGGGGAGTTCTTTGCCGGCATGACGGTCGGCCTCATGCTGGTGCCACAGGGGGTGGCCTACGCGGCGCTGGCCGGTATGCCGCTGGTCACGGGGATCTATGCCTCACTGGTGCCGGCACTGGTGGCGGTGCTGTTCAGCGCGTCCACGCGCCTGGGCGTCGGGCCCACTGCGCTCACCAGCCTGTTGATTGGCGCGTCGCTCACCGGCATGGCGGAGCCGGGCAGTGCGCAATGGGTGGCGCTGGCGGCGTGGATGGCGCTGTTGTCGGGCTTTGTACAGCTGGTGATGGGCCTGGCACGCTTTGGCTGGTTGCTCAACCTGGTGACATCGCCGGTTCTCAGCGGCTTCACGCAGGCCGCGGCGCTGCTGATTCTGGGGTCGCAGCTCGCGTCGCTCACGGGTCTGCGTTCCGACTGGAGCGCGCTGCTGTCCACCCCCTCGCCCGGCCTGTTTGACCTGACGGCAGCAGCCTTTGGTTTCGGCAGCCTGGCGCTTCTGGTGCTTGCGCGCCGGTGGCGGCCAGCCTTCCCCTCGGCCATTGTGGTGGTGGCGCTGGCGGGGGCCCTGAGCTGGGCGCTGGACTACGCCGATGCCGGCGGCGCCGTGGTGGGTGCGCTGCCATCGGGCATGCCGGATCTTTACTGGCCTGCCGCCCTGCCCTGGTCCAGCTTCTCTGCGCTGGTGATGCCGGTGCTGGTGGTCACCCTGGTGAGCTTTCTGGAGACTGCGTCCAGCGCCAAAGTGGAGAGCCAGCGCTCCGGCGAGCGCTGGAACGAAAACCAGGACCTGATCGGGCAGGGTTTGGCCAAGATCAGCAGCGGGCTGTGCGGCAGCTTTGCCACCAGCGCGTCCTTTTCACGCTCGGCCATCAACCTCTACGCAGGCGCCAAAAGTGGCTGGGCCACACTGTTTGCGATTGCGCTGGTGCTGGTGGTGCTGCTGTGGCTCACCCCGGCGCTCTACCACGTACCGCAGTCGGTGCTGGCCGCCGTGGTGGTGACGGCCGTGACCAGCCTCATCAAACCCGGCACCTTGCTGCGGCTGTGGCGGGTTTCGCGGACAGAAGCCGTGATCGCAGCCGTGACGTTTGCGCTCACGCTGGCCACGGCCCCGCGGATGTACTGGGGCGTGCTGGTGGGCCTGCTGATGAACCTGAGCCACTTTCTGTACCAGCGGCTGCACCCCCGCATCATCGAAGTCGGCCTGCACCCCGATGGCAGCCTGCGCGACCGCCACCTGTGGCATCTGCCCGCGCTGGCGCCGCGGCTGCTGGCGCTGCGCATGGATGCAGAGCTCGATTTTGCTTCTGCCAGCGCGCTGGAGCGCCGTGTGACGGACCACCTGGCCAGCCACCCGGAGGTGGTGCATCTGTGCCTCATGGCCCAGCCCATCAACCGGATTGACGTGACCGGCGTGGAGACATTCGCCCAGCTTCTGGCACTGCTGCAGTCGCGCGGCGGCACGCTGCACCTGAGCGGGCTCAAGCTGCCCGTGGAACGGGTGCTGCGCCAGGCCGGCTTGCTGGAAGCCGGCAGCGGCCTGGCCTTGTACCGCACCGATGCCGAAGCGCTGGTGGCACTCAACCAGCTGGAACCGCCCGTACCCCGTGTGTAGTGAGCATGCAGACCGCCCGGCTGGCCCCGGCCTTCACCAACCGAGCGATTTGCAGGGGTTTGGGGCCCACGGGCGCTCTGAAGTGCACTGGTACACTTCGAAAACTCTTTTTTGCACCTTTTTGTGTCTGACTCTGCGGCCTCTCACCTGGTAGATCTTCGCGACCTTCGCCTGGACACCGCCCATGCGCTGGTGGCCCAGGCCGGCGGCAGCGAAGCCGCCTTGCAACGCGAGGTGCCCGCCCGATACCTGCAGAGCCTCATTGACGGCCTGTGCGAACTCTCCCTCAAGGACCCTCTCACCGGGCTGGCCAACCGCAGGCACTTCCGCGCGGTGCTGGAGCGCGAAATCGACCGCGTTACCCGGTCCGGCGAAGCAGCGCTGCTGCTGATGCTGGACATCGATCATTTCAAGAGCGTGAACGACACCCACGGCCACCTGGCCGGTGATGTGGTGCTGCAGTCCGTGGCGCGCACGCTCAGCGCCTGCGTGCGGCCCATGGACACGCTGGCGCGCTATGGCGGTGAAGAATTTGCCGTGGTGCTGCCGGCATGCCAGGCCGGTTTCGGGAGCGTGGTGGCCGAGCGCATCCGCCGGGCGGTGGCAAACACACCCATCAGGATTTCCGGCTCTGTCGAGCTCAACGTAACGGTCAGCATTGGCGGCGCATTCGCCCTGCAATGGATCCGTTCGACCACCTTGCTGTGGACGGACCGCGCCGACCACCAGCTCTACAAAGCCAAGTCGGGCGGCCGCAACTGCATCTGCATCGAGGAGCAGCCGGACAGCACGGTAAGTGCCGAAGAAAAAAGCCTGTTGTTTGGCCCGCTCTACACCCCCTCGGGTTGGGGCGATCTGCCTCCGCTGGACCCCGCTCCCGCAGGCAGCGCCTACTGAAAGTTAGATGATGAGCGACGCGCTGTCCCCTTCCCCCACCACCTCGCCAGCAGCCCCCGCCGGTGCGGCAACGCCTGTGGCGCCCGGCACCCCAGGTGCCCGCATCATTGCCGTGACCAGCGGAAAAGGCGGGGTTGGCAAAACCTTCGTATCCGCCAATCTGGCTGCGGCCCTCACGCGCCGGGGCCAGCGTGTGCTGGTGCTGGATGCCGACCTCGGCCTGGCCAACCTCGACGTGGTGCTGAACCTGCACCCCAAGATCACGCTGCACGATGTGTTCACCGGCAAGGCTGCGCTGGAAGACGCCGTCATCCAGGCGCCGGGCGGCTTCAACGTGCTGCTGGCAGGCTCCGGCATGGTCGAGTATTCGCGCCTGACGCCCGAAGTGCGCAGCCAGTTTTTGAGCGTGATCCAGGCCCTGACGCCGCAGTACGACGTGGTGTTGCTCGATACCGGTGCCGGTATCTCGGATGTGGTGCTGTTTTCGATCTCGCTGGCGTCCGAGGTGCTGATCGTGGCCACGCCCGAACCCACCTCCCTCACGGACGCCTACGCGGCCATCAAGGTGCTGGCGATGCAGCAAAAGCGCCAGCACGTGCGCATGATCATCAACCAGGCCGCGCGCCCGGGTGATGGCCGCGCCATCACCAGCCAGCTGCAGCAGGTGCTGGACCGGTTTGTCAGCACCGATTCGGGCCGTCCGATGCGCCTGATCCACATGGGTGATATTCCGGCCGACCCGTCCGTGCGCGAGGCCGTGATGCGCCGCCAGCTGCTGCTGCTGCAAACCCCGGGCTGCCCCGCTGCCCTGGCGATTGCCCAGCTGGCCAACAAGATCGAAACCACGCTGCTGAGCCCCGCTCCCTGAGAGGGCCTGCGCTCGCGCCCCGCCTGTCATCGACGCGGCGCCTGTGGGTCGCTCTGTGCGACGTTTTCCTATCGAAGTACCCGCGCGCCCCCATCGCGCCCATTGGCCGTGACTCCCATCGACACCATCCTGAACATCTCCTGCTACAAGTTCGTGCCTTTGCCCGATGCGGCAGCGCTGCGCGAGGTGCTGCATGCGCGCGCCACGGCCGCTGGCCTCAAGGGCACCATCCTGCTGGCCGAAGAAGGCATCAACTTCTTTCTGGCCGGCCCGGCCGAAGCGGTGCGCGGCTTTGTCGATGCGCTGCGCACCGATGCCCGCTTTGCCGATCTGCAGCCCAAGGAGAGCTGGTCAACCACGGTGCCGTTTCGCAAGATGCTGGTCAAGGTCAAGCGCGAGATCATCCGCATGGACCACCCGACCATCCAGCCCGCGCAGGGACGGGCGCCTTTGGTGGACCCGGCCACGCTGCGCCGCTGGCTGGCCCAGGGGCATGACGATGACGGGCGCGAGGTGGTGACGCTGGACACCCGCAACGCCTTCGAGGTGGATGCGGGCACCTTCGACAACGCCATCGACTGGCGCATCGACAAGTTCACCGAGTTCCCGCCTGCCCTGCGCGCCCACAAGGCCCAGCTGCGGGACAAGACCGTGGTGAGCTTTTGCACCGGCGGCATCCGCTGCGAGAAGGCTGCAATTTTGATGCGCGAAGAAGGCCTTGCGCATGTCTACCAGCTCGAAGGCGGCATCCTCAAATACTTTGAGCTCACCGATGGTGCGCACTACCACGGCGGCTGTTTTGTGTTCGATGAACGCCGGGTGCTGGCGGCAGACCTGTCGACCGACCCTGCACCCGTGGTTGGTGAAATCGCTATCAGTAAGTGAGCTGCCAGCGCTTTACCATCAAGCGCTAGAGGCCAATTTGGCTTGAAACCAAATCATTCAAGCCCACCCGCAAACCGGTCAAGGCTTGAAGCGGCGCTCTGGCAGCGCAATCCACTCCACCTCACCCGGCACCTGGCCCATTGCCTGGGCATCCCAGTCAGCGGCGGCCTGCACGATACGCTCCTTGCGGCTGGAGACAAAGTTCCACCACATGTGGCGCGGCGCATCCAGCGCGTCGCCCCCAATCACCATCAGACGCACCGGGCTGTCACCTGCAGATAGGTGGGTGGCCTGGCCCGGCTCCAGCACCGCCAGGCGCTGCGCGGCCACGGTTTCCCCATCGATCTGGACCGCAGCATCCACGGTATAGACCGCCATCTCCGGCAGCAGGGCCGGGAGGTCGAGCGTGGCACCGGCAGGCAATTGGACATCGAGGTACAGCGTGCGCGAATAGGTGGCCACCGGAGAGGTCTGCCCGAAAGCCTGCCCGATCAACACGCGCACAGTGGCGGCCCCCACCTGCACTTCGGCAATGGCAGCGGCGGGCGTGTGCACAAACGAAGGGTCGGCCTCTTCATGGGCCAGCGGCAGTGCGGCCCACAGCTGGATGCCATGGTTCACATAGGCCTGATTCGCAAGGCTCTCCGGGCGGCGCTCGGAATGCACGATGCCCCGCCCCGCCGTCATCCAGTTGATGGCGCCGGGCTCGATCTGCTGCACATGGCCCAGGCTGTCGCGGTGCAGGATGGCGCCGGAGAACAGGTAGGTCACGGTGGCCAGCCCGATATGGGGGTGGGGCCGCACATCGTGGCTCGCACCGGGCTCCACTGTCACAGGTCCGAAATGGTCGAAAAACAAAAATGGCCCGACGGCCTGGCGCTGCACGGCAGGCAGCAGGCGCCGCACCGTAAACCCGCCGCCCAGGTCTTTGGCGTGGCCTGCCAGGCGCAGGGGCGCGCTCACGATACGTCTCCCGCTGCGTCATCGCGGCGTGAAGAACAATTTGGGCGGTGCATAAACAATTCTCCCTGGTGGCCGGTCACGATGACAGCGCGAGCCTGGCGGCGATCTGCGCCACGCGTTGGCCCAGCCTCCGGCCGGTTTCCAGATCGCCCGGAAACATTTCAGCAGCCGAGGCGTCGGAGGGCGACTGCGCCATCGCGCCGCTGTAGGAGCCGATCCAGTTCACGTCGTTGCGGGTGGCTGCCTTGGAGTTGGCCGGCATCATGCCGTTGCCCACCCAGATGCCGCCATGCTGCATAGCCAGGTGAAACAGATAGTCCAGCGTCACCTGCTTGTCGCCGTTGGTGCCGGCACTGTTGGTAAAGCCTGCAAACAGCTTGTCCTTCCAGGCCTGGCTGAACCAGGGCTTGGACGATGCATCCGCAAACTTCTTGAACTGCCAGCTGGGGCCGGCCATGTAGGTGGGCGAACCCAGGATGATGGCGTGCGCGGCTGCCAGGGTTTCCCAGCCGCCTTCGGGCAGGTTGCCATCGGGGTCGATGGCCATCAGCTCGGCGCCCGCGCCCTCTGCCACAGCCTGGGCCAGGCGCTGTGTGTGACCGTAGCCCGAGTGATAAACCACCGCAATGTCTGCCATCGAAAAACTCCTGTTCAAACCCTGGTGAAGTAAACGCACTGCGCTCCCGCGCGGGATGCAATCCCCGCGGGAGCGCTCTTGCAGCCTACAGGTCTTTGAACCTTAGTTCAACGGCCGGAGGTGCGCGCATCCACGCTCCAGCCGCCTGCGCCGAAGGCCGCCAGGGCCAGCAAGCCGCCTGTCACACCCACGTTCTTGAAGAACATCAGCTGCTGCATCATCTGCTGGTCAGCGGGCAGGCTCCAGTAGGCGTGAAAGAAGAAGCTGGCCACCAGCGTGAAGAATGCCAGCGCCAGCGCCGCCAGACGGGTACCAAAGCCAAAAATCAACGCAAGCGCGCCGAGCACCTCGACGGCAGCCGCCACCGCCGCTGCCACGGTGGGCATGGGCAGCCCGACGGAGCTGATATAGCCCACCGTACCGGCAAAACCGGTGATCTTGCCAATGCCGGCAGGCAGAAACAATGCGGCCAAGAGAAGACGTGAGGCAAGTGCCAGAGGATTTTGCAGGGATGTGAACATGATGAACTCCTGGTGAAAAAATGAAATTAAAGAACGTTGGAGGGAGGGTGGGATGGACAAGCGTGCGTCAGGGAGCCAGGTCAAAAACCAGCACCTCGGCATTGCGGGCGTCGGTCAGTGACAGGCTGGTTTCCTTTTCCATCAGCACGGCATCGCCGCCCGACAGCGCATGGCCGTTCACCGACAGGTCGCCGCGCACCAGATGCACATAGGTCTTGCGCGCCGGATTGAGGGCCTGTGTGACCGAGTCCGCGCCATCCAGCAAACCCGCATACAACGCGGCATCGGCGTGGATCTTGACCGAATCCTGCGCGCCATCGGGCGATGCCACCAGACGCAGCGCACCGCGTTTTTCTGCCTCGGCAAAAGTCTTTTGCTCGTAGCTGGGAGGAATGCCGCGCACGTTGGGCTCGATCCAGATCTGCAGGAAGTGCGTGGTCTGGCTCGCTGCGTGGTTGAACTCGCTGTGCTGCACACCGGTGCCTGCGCTCATGCGCTGCACGTCGCCGGGCGGAATGCCCTTGATGTTGCCCATGCTGTCCTTGTGGGCGAGTTCACCCGACAGCACGTAGCTGATGATTTCCATGTCGCGGTGGCCATGGGTGCCAAACCCGGTGCCGGGGGCGATGCGGTCTTCGTTGATGACCCGCAGGTTGCCAAAGCCCATGTGGGCCGGGTCGTAGTAACCGGCAAACGAAAAGCTGTGGAAGGAATTGAGCCAGCCATGGTCGGCGTGGCCCCGGTCTTGCGATTTACGAACAGTCAGCATGTGAGTGCTCCTTTCAAGACTCAACTGTAGAACTTCGGGCAGGCCAGCAGGGGCTGCTGGATTGATGGGAATATTCAAATAATCTGAACTAACATGGCGCCACCATGCAAAACGCACGCGATGTTCTGACCCCCGATGCACTGACCATGCTGCAGGTGATCGCCGAAGCAGGCAGCTTTGCCGCTGCGGCCCGGCAGCTGGGCCTGGTGCCCAGCGCCCTCACCTACCGCGTGCGCCAGATCGAAGATGCGCTCGATGTGCTGCTGTTTGACCGCAGCTCGCGCCAGGCGCGCCCCACCGAGGCGGGCACCGAGCTGCTGCGCGAGGGCGCACGCCTGTTGCAGGACATCGACGCCGTGGCCCACCGCGTGCGCCGCGTGGCCACCGGCTGGGAGCCGCAGCTGACGATTTCGGTGGACGGCATCATCTCGCCCCACACCATGCTGGAGCTGGTGGATGCCTTCTATGCCATGGAGCCCCCCACGCGCCTGAAGCTGCGCGACGGGATCATGAAAGGCACGCTGGAGAACCTGACCTCGGGCCGGGCCGATCTGGCCATCGGGGTTTCGGTGCCGGGCACCGATGTGGCGGGCCTGCAGCAGGGCACGCTGGGGGAAGTGCTTTTCATTTACGTGGTGGCGCCCCACCACCCGCTGGCCAGCGCGCCAGAGCCCATCTCCGATGCCACGCTGCTGGAGCACCGCGCCGTGGCCGTGGCCGATTCGGCCACGCGCGGCGGCGCCACCATGGGCCTGCTGGGTGGGCAGGATGTGCTGACGGTGGACACCATGCAGGCCAAGGTGCGTGTACAGCTGCGCGGGCTGGGCGGCGGGTTTTTGCCCGAACCCATGGTGCGCCCCTACCTGGAGGCCGGGCGCCTGGTGACGCGCCGCGTGGCACGGCCCGAGCGCAGCGTGCGCGTGCACTACGCCTGGGGTGGCCCCGGCTTCACCGCGCCGGGCCGGGCGCTGCAGTGGTGGCTGAACCAGCTGCAAAGCCCCGCCACACGCCGCGCTCTGCTGGAAAACCACCATCATTTGTGACCTTGATCAAGTGCGACGTGCGCCCTACCGCGTGTAGAGTGGTTGGTGTTGGTTTTGCATTGCATTTCAATCGCCGCACGTCACCGAAAGGCCCTCCATGAGCAAACCTGATCCTCTCCCCGCCAAACGGCTCCGACGCACCAGCGCCCCCGCACCCGCAGCTACGCCCACCCCCTCCACCCGATCCGGGAAACCGCAGCGCCACTTCGCCATCATCGGCGCGGGCATGGCGGGCATTGCCTGCGCGCGCACCCTGGTGCAGGCCGGGCACCGCGTGACGGTGTTCGAGAAATCCTCCCAGGCCGGCGGCCGCACCGCCACCATCGACTCCCCTTTTGGCAACTTTGACGCGGGCGCCCAGTACTTCACCGTGCGCGATCCGCGTTTTGCGCGCGCCATCGACACCGTGCCCGGCATCTGCAAGCGCTGGAGCGCCAACTCCGTGCAGGTGCTTGATGCCGCGGGCCGTGTGGCCGCCGTGGGCCTGCCGCACCGCGAGGCCCACTGGGTGGCCAGCCCCGGCATGCAATCGCTGGTCGCCACCTGGGCCGAGCCCCTGGTGCAGGCCGGGCAACTCATCACGCAAACCCGCGTGACGCGCATCGAGCGCGATGCGCTGAACACACCGGGATGGCAGCTTCGCACCGAGGGTGCTGGCGGTGCCCAGCATGTGTATGCAGGCTTCGACGCCGTGCTGCTGGCACAACCCGCAGTGCCTGCCCAGGCCCTGATTTCCAGCTCGGGACTGGATACACCCCTGGCCGACGCCATGTCCCGGGTGGCCATTGCACCCTGCTGGACGCTGATGCTTGCTTACCCCCAGGCCGTGCGCCCGGGCCTCACCACGCTGGGCCCGCAGTGGAACGCTGCGCGCAGCACCCACCACCGCATCGCCTGGCTGGCGCGCGAGTCGTCCAAGCCCGGCCGCAACCTGGTGGAGCGCTGGACGGTGCAGGCCAGCCCCGCCTGGTCGGCCGAACACCTGGAGGACGACGAGGCCCGTGTGCAGGCCAAGCTGCTCAAGGCCTTCGCCGAGGTCACCGGCATCCGTGCCACGCCAGCACACGCCGACACGCGCCGCTGGCGTTATGCCCAAACCACCCACCCCCTGGGCAAAACCCACCTATGGGATGCGGGCGCAGGACTGGGTGCCTGTGGAGACTGGTGCCTCGGGCACCGGCTGGAAGACGCGTTTGTGTCCGGCCTGGAACTCGCACTTGCCGTTGCATGACGGCAGCCGATGGGGCAGCGCTGCGCTATGTGGGCCGGTTTGCACCGTCGCCCACGGGTCCGCTGCACGCGGGCTCTCTGGTGGCGGCGCTTGCCAGCTGGCTGGACGCACGCGCGCACCACGGCAGTTGGCTGGTGCGCATTGAAGATGTGGACACCCCCCGTTGCGTGCCCGGCGCCGACGAGGTCATCTTGCAGCAGCTGGCCACCTGCGGCCTCTTGCCAGACGCTCCAGCGCAATGGCAATCGCGGCGGGGCGAGCGCTACCACCAGGCACTGGACCAGCTCGTGGTGAAGGGCCATGCCTACCCGTGCGCCTGCTCCCGCAAGGACATCGAAAACGTACACGCGGCGCGCGGCCACGCCCGCGAACGCCATGCCGCGCTGCCCTACCCCGGCACCTGCCGCCACGGGCTGCAGGGGCGTGCGGCGCGGTCGTGGCGGTTCAATGCAACGGATTTCAAACCAAAACAGCCTCCGGCACTTATCCATAAAGCGCAAGCAGCTACTAATTTAATAGCAAACAGCATCGTGCACTGGCAGGACCGCCGCCTGGGTGCACAGCAGCAGAACGTGGCTGACACGGTGGGCGACTTTGTGCTGCGCCGGGCCGACGGGCTGTGGGCCTACCAGCTGGCCGTGGTGGTGGATGACGCCGACCAGGGCATTACCGACGTGGTGCGCGGCGAAGACCTGGCGGACAACACGCCACGCCAGATCCTGCTTCAGCAGGCGCTGGGGCTGCCCACGCCGCGCTATCTGCACACACCCCTGGTGTGTGGGGACAACGGCGAAAAGCTCTCCAAGCAAAACGGTGCGCGCGCGCTGGACCTGACCGAGCCGCTCCAGGCACTGGCCAGCGCCGCGCAGGTGCTGGGCCTTCCCGCGCTGCCCGCCGAACACCCACACCCGCAGGGCCTGCCCGATGCCCTCGCCTACTGGGTCACCGCGTGGCGACGAAACTACAATGGCGCACCGTGACCGAACTGACCACCGCATCTGCCCCCACCGCTGCGACCGCAGCAGCCCCCGCAACCCCTGGCGGGGCACCCGCTGGCGTGAGCCATCCCAAGACCATCAAGAGCTTTGTGCGCCGTGCTGGACGCACCACCACGGGCCAGGCCAAGGCCTTTGAAGATTTTGGCCCGCGTTTTGTGCTGCCGTATGCGCCCGCGCCTCTGGATGCTGCAGCAGCCTTCGGCCGCCATGCGCCGCTGGTGCTCGAAATCGGCTTCGGCATGGGCGAAGCCACGGCCCACATCGCGCGTGTGCGGCCAGATGACAACTTTCTGTGCTGCGAGGTGCACGAGCCCGGCGTGGGCGCGCTGCTCAAGCGCATCGGTGAGCAGGAACTGACGAACATCCGCATCCTGCAACACGACGCGGTCGAGGTGATCGACCACATGCTGCCGCCGGGCTGCCTCGACGGCGTGCACATCTTCTTCCCCGACCCCTGGCACAAGAAAAAGCACAACAAGCGCCGCCTGATCCAGGCCCCGCTGGTCGCCAAGCTGGCCGCCCGCCTCAAGCCTGGTGGCTATCTGCACTGCGCCACCGACTGGCAGCCCTACGCCGAGCAGATGCTGCAGGTGCTGGGCGCCGAACCCCTGCTGCAAAACACCGCCAGCGGCTTCGCACCGCAGCCCGACTACCGCCCCCTCACCAAGTTTGAAAACCGCGGCCTTCGGCTCGGGCATGGTGTGTGGGATGTGGTGTTCGTACGCCGAAACTGAACCGTAGCCCCCACCGGACGCGCCCGTACACAACGCCTATGAAACCGATTCTGCAAAACCTTGTGGAGATGACGGGTCACCGCGATCACCTTCGGCTGGAGGTGTCGGTGTTGTCCACCCTGCAAAAGCTCAGCGGCATCATCGAGGTGCGCGCGCTGGAGCTTTTCACCGATGCCGGTGTATCCCATGTCCGCCCCCGCACCTGGATCGAGGACGGGCAACTCGTCTCCACCGATTCGGAAGCCGCCTCCGACCCCCGGCGCGAGACTCTGGACAACTACACCGCCCTGCGCGAATGTATCGCCAACCACCGCGACAGCGCGCTGGTATCGCCCCGCAAGGGTTGCCATGTCCTGTGGCTGCCCGTGTGGATGCATGAAAAGGTCACCACGTGCCTGGAGATCACGCAGTCGCGCCCCTTTTCGGCGCACAAGCTCGAAGTGGTCAAGGGCGTTTTTCAGGTGTATCAGAACTACCAGCGGCTGCTGGATTACAGCGAGCGCGACGCGCTCACCGGCCTGTTCAATCGCAAGACCTTTGACGAGCAGTTCTCGCGCACCTCGCTCAACGGCATGGTCAGTGGCCGCCTGGCGTCAGCGCCGGAGCCCCTTACCGCCGACGATGCATCCCAGCCAGGCGAACCCTTGCAGCAGTGGCTGGCCGTGGTGGACATCGACCACTTCAAGCAGGTCAACGACCGGTTCGGTCATCTGTATGGCGACGAGGTGCTGATCCTGATCGCCAACATCCTGCGCAGCTCATTCCGCAGCCACGACCGCATCTTCCGCTTTGGTGGCGAAGAGTTCGTGGTGCTGCTGCGCTCCACCACGCTGACCACGGCCCACAAGGTGTTCAACCGCTTTCGGCTCGCCGTGCAGGAATATCCGTTCCCTCAGGTGGGCCGGGTCACGGTGAGCATGGGCTTTGTCAGCACGGCCAAGGGCTCACCGGTGGAGATCCTGGGACAGGCCGATCAGGCGCTGTATTACGCCAAGGAACATGGGCGCAACCAGGTCTGTTTTTACGATGACCTGGTGGCCAGCGGCCAGCTGACGGCCAAAGTGGCCAACGACGACGTCGAACTCTTCTGAACCCCTACCCTGACGACGCAAGTAGCGCGTCCACATCCACCGCATCCCGCTGTGCGGGGTCGAGAAAAAGCTCGGCGTAGTCGCGCCAGACACCACTGGTCAGGAAGAAGCGGAACACACTGGCATCGATGTGCTGCTCGCGCACCAACTGAGACATGATGTTGAGCGACTCTGACAGGGTCTTGGGCGGTTTGTAGGGCCGGTCAGCTGCGGTCAGGGCCTCAAAGATATCGGCCAGGGTCATCACGCGGTCGGCCAGCGTGAGATCGGCTCCTTTCAGGCGCCTCGGATAACCCGTTCCGTCCAGCTTCTCGTGGTGCGACCCGGCAATGGACGGCACGCGTGCCAGGTGCGGCGGGAACGGCAGACCGCTGAGCATGATGATGGTCTGCACGATGTGGTCGTTGATCTTGAACCTGTCTTCCGCGGTGAGCGTGCCGCGCCGGATCGACAGGTTGTGCAGCTCGCCCAGGTGTGCCTCGAAGGGCGGCACCACCATGTCGAAGCCCCAGCGGTTGGCCGGGTTGTCTGCCTCCACCGGCGGCTTGCGGGCGCCCCAGGGCACGATGTGCTCGGGCCGGTCGGCCAGCAGGGGCTCGTTGGCTGGCAGGCTGCGCGCAGGCACCTTCGCCAGCCGCGCCATCTCCGCCTGCGACAGCCCGAGCCGGTCGTCAAAATGCCGCTGCCACACCTGCCGCCCGATGGCGGCAAGGCGCTGCACGTCGGTCTCGGCCATGAATTCACCGCCCACGTTGCTGCGGGCAACAAATGCGAAATCGTCCTGCAGGCGCTCCCGCCGCTGCAGCAGTTCGCGCTGCAGCCGCTCAGGGTCCACGCCGGATACATGCTGCTTCCAGTAGTCCAGTTCGGCATCGCGCCACAGCACTTCAAAGCGCATGCGCACCTCATGGATGCGGTTGTACAGCGCCTCCAGCTTGGTGGCCTTGTCGATAATGTGCTCGGGGCTGGTGACCTTGCCGCAGTCGTGCAGCCAGGCACCCAGACGGAACTCATAGCGCTCTGCCTCCGTCATGGCCACATGGGCAAATGGCCCGTCCTTGGCCTCGCACATCCGTTGCATCAGGGATTCGGCCAGCTGGGGCACCCGCTCACAATGTCCGCCGGTGTAGGGGCTCTTGGCATCGATGGCGTCGGCCAGCAGGCGGATGACGGCATCGAACAGCTTCTTTTGCCCTTCGATCAGGCTGCGTGTTTCGATGGCCACCGACAGCGTGCCGGAGAGTTTTTCGACAAACGCCCTGAAGTGAACATCGGCCTGCTGCTGGTTGGAACGGTAGCGCAGCACCAGCAGGCCCAGCGGCTGCCCATCGCGCGTGCGCAGCTGCACTCTCAGTGCACGCTGGGGCAGGGCCTGATCGTCGTCCTGGGCATCGCCGTCCTGCGGCTCTGCCGGGTTGATGAAAAACGCCATGGGCAGGTGGTCCGGGTAGCGCGCCTGCTGCTCCGGGTCTTCGCAGTACCTTGCGGTGCGCGCAAGGCCCGTGCGCTGCGCCTCCACCAGGTACACCGCGCCCCCCGTGCAGCTGGTGGCGCGCACCAGCTCATACAGCACACTGGAGAGCATGACGTCCATGCGTGACTCGGCGCTGATATGGTGCGTGATGTGCAGGAACTCTTCAATGGTGTCCGACATGCGGTCCATCACCTGGCCCAGTGCGCGTACCTCGCGCACGGGTGACATGCGACGACTCGGGCGCCGGAAATCGAACCGCGCCAGGGCCTGCGCCTGCAGGGCCAGCCCCGAGAGGCTGCGCCCCACCCGCCTTCCGGCCAGCCACCCGAATAGCAGCATCAGCGCAATCAACGCCAGGGACAGCCACACCTGCCGCCGAAGGTTCTCGTTTACATCTGCCAACAGCTCGCGGGTAGGGATGGCCATCAGGATGTGCAGACCTTCCCAGCGCTGCGACTTGAGCGACAGGACCTTGAACAACCACTCCTCCCCATCTGCCTCGAGCCGGCGCGTGACCCCCGCCTTGAGGTCAATACCTTGCAAGCCTTGGAAACTGGGTACGCCGAGTTCCTCCAGGGTTCGCAGCTGGAGGCTGGTGTCGTTGCCTTCGCGCACCCATACGCGGGACATGTCCGGGTAGACCAGCACGCGGCGGTCCTGGTCCACCACGGCGATTTCGGTGCGCGGTACGAGCCGGAGCTCGCCAATCTCCTGGCCCAGATCGGTGAGCGCCACATCCAGGCCAATCACCGCGCGGCCGTCCTCGCTGGGCTGGCTCAGCGTGACCCCCACCTCTTGCGTGGTGAAAAACAGATAGGGTGCGGTGAGAACCTGTGTGTTGCGTTCAGCCGCCAGGGCGTACCAGGGACGGGAGCGGGGGTCATAGCGGTAGTTGGGCCGCACCGAGGAATCGAGCAGCTTCAGTTGTGCGTCGTAGTAGTTCCAGCGGCCGGTCAGGCCCGCAGTGCCTGCTGCCCCCGCCGTGCCCCGCTCCCGCGCCATGGACTGCACCAGGAAGGCCGCCTCTGCAGGTGCCTCCAGCCGGGCACGCAGCGTCGCATTGCGCAGCGGGCGTACCAGCAAAAACTGTCCATCGGAGTACCCGATGAACACCGCCGACAACAAGGCGTTCTGCTCCAGCAGGCGAACCAACACCGGCAGGCGGCGCAACCGGGTCTGCAAGCTGGTGGCAGAGGCAATGGGGTCAAACGCCAGCAGACGCAGCGTGGCATCGGCCGGGTCCACGACATGGTGCACCCGTTCGCTGATCAACTGGCTGATGTGCAGCGCACTGTCATCCGACGCCGCAATGATGGCCTGGCGCGCGCTGGTGCCCACCTGGTAGACCAGCAGCACCGCAAGCAGCACCATGGCCGACACCACCACCGACGCAATCACCACCTCGAACGGTATGGTGAAACGCCGCCACCAGGGCGGGTGGGCAACCTCGGGACCCGACAGACTGGAGCGGGTGCCGTCGGCAGGCAGCGGATCGTGCAGGCTTTCGCGCAAGGGGTCCATGCGCTTGAATGTAGGGGGTAGCCGGTGTTCCGTCACCCGTTATCTGGCAACAAGGGCCACCCCACCACAGCGACCCGCGCCGCCATCGTGCCCCGCTGCGGGTATCAGCCCAGCTGCTGCGTCACCCAGCCTGCGACCGAGGCCAGCGCCGCTGGCAGCCTGGAGGCATCGGTGCCGCCAGCCATGGCCATGTCGGGCTTGCCGCCGCCCTTGCCGCCCACTTGCTGCGCCACAAAGTTCACCAGTTCACCAGCCTTGACCTTGCCCACGCTGTCGGCCGTGACGCCCGCAGCGATCTGCACCTTGTCGCCGTCCACCGCAGCCAGCACGATGGCGGCCGTCTTGAGCTTGTCCTTGAGCTTGTCCATGGTGTCGCGCAGCGTCTTGGCGTCGGCGCCAGGCAGCGCGGCGGCCAGGACCTTGATGCCCTTCACATCCACGGCCTGGTTCACCAGCTCATCGCCCTGGCTGGAGGCCAGCTTGCCCTTCAGGGCCGCCACTTCCTTTTCGAGCGCGCGGGCGTTGTCCAGCGCCTGGCTGATGCGGCCATTGAGTTCGGCCACCGGCGCCTTGAGGGTGCTGGCGGCCTGGTTAACGGTGTCTTCCAGGTTTTGCAAGTACGCCAGTGCGTTGGCGCCGGTCACGGCCTCAATGCGGCGGATGCCAGCAGCCACGCCGCCCTCACCCACCACCTTGAACAGGCCGATGTCGCCCGTGCGCTGCACGTGCGTGCCGCCGCACAGTTCACGGCTGGTGCCGATGTCTAGCACGCGCACGGTTTCGCCGTATTTCTCGCCAAACAGCATCATGGCGCCGGTCTTCTGGGCCGATTCGATGTCCATCACCCGGGCCTGGGTGGGCTGGTTGGACAGGATTTCTTCGTTGACGCGGCGCTCGATCTCGCGGATCTCTGCAGCGGTCACAGCGCCGTTGTGCGTGAAGTCAAAACGCGTGCGGTCGGCATTGACCAGGCTGCCCTTTTGCTGCACGTGGCTGCCCAGTACTTCGCGCAGGGCCTTGTGCATGATGTGCGTGACCGAGTGGTTGCGCACCGTGGCGGCGCGCACGGCGGTGTTCACCTGGGCCTGCACCGTGTCTCCCACATTCAGCGTGCCCTCTTCGAGCGTGCCGTGGTGGCCAAACACATCGGCCTTGATCTTGAGCGTGTCGCCCACGGCAAACCTGGCCGATCCGCTGGTGATGACGCCCTCGTCACCCACCTGGCCGCCGCTTTCGGCATAGAACGGGGTCGTGTCGAGCACCACCACGCCGTTTTGACCACTTTTCAGGGCTGCAGCGCTTGTCCCGTCTACGTAGATTGCTACTATTTTTGCAGTCTCCGCAAGATTCTCATAGCCCGTGAACTGGTTGGCCGCACCGCTGTACTCCAGCGCCTTGTCCATCTTGAACTTGCCGGCCGCGCGGGCCTGGGCCTTCTGCTTTTCCATGGCGGTCTTGAAGCCTGCTTCGTCCACTTCGACGTCGCGCTCCCGGCAGACGTCATTGGTCAGGTCGAGCGGGAAGCCGTAGGTGTCGTGCAGCTTGAAGGCCACGTCGCCCGGCAGCACCTTGGCGCCGCCGTCCAGGGTAGCGTCCAGGATTTCCATGCCATTGGCCAGCGTTTCAAAGAAGCGCTCTTCTTCCACCTTCAGCACCTCGGTGATGCGCTGCTCCTGCGCGCGCAGCGATGGGTAGGCATCGCCCATCAGGCGCACCAGGTCGGCCACCAGCTTGTGGAAGAACGGGGTCTTCTTGCCCAGCTTGTAGCCGTGGCGGATGGCGCGGCGCACGATGCGGCGCTGTACGTAGCCGCGGCCTTCGTTGCTGGGGATCACGCCGTCGCTCACCAGGAAGGCGGTGGCGCGGATGTGGTCAGCAATCACGCGCAGGCTCTTGTTGTTGAGGTCGGTCACACCGGTCTCGCGGCCAGCGGCCTTGATGAGCTGGTCGAACAGGTCGATCTCGTAATTGCTGTGCACGTGCTGCAGGATGGCGGCCAGGCGCTCCAGGCCCATGCCGGTGTCCACGCAGGGTGCGGGCAGCGGGGTCACGGCACCCGTCTCGTCCATGTTGAACTGCATGAACACGTTGTTCCAGATCTCGATGAAACGGTCGCCGTCTTCATCGGGGCTGCCGGGAGGGCCACCCGCAATGTGCGGGCCATGGTCATAGAAGATTTCGCTGCACGGGCCGCAGGGGCCGGTGTCGGCCATCATCCAGAAGTTGTCGGACTTGTAGCGGCCGCCCTTGTTGTCGCCGATGCGGATCACGCGCTCGGGCGGCAGGCCGATTTCCTTGGTCCAGATGTCGTAGGCCTCGTCGTCTTCCTGATAGACCGTGGCCAGCAGGCGCTCTGGCGGCAGCTTGTAGACCTCGGTCAGCAGCTCCCAGGCCCACTTGAGCGACTCGCGCTTGAAGTAGTCGCCAAACGACCAGTTGCCCAGCATTTCAAAGAACGTGTGGTGGCGCGCGGTGTAGCCCACGTTCTCCAGGTCGTTGTGCTTGCCGCCCGCACGCAGGCAGGCCTGCACGGACACCGCCCGGTTGTACGAACGCTTGTCGGTGCCCAGGAACACGTCCTTGAACTGCACCATGCCCGAGTTGGTGAACATCAGCGTGGGGTCGTTGCCCGGCACCAAGGGGCTTGACGGCACCACGGTGTGGCCCTTGGAGACGAAGAAGTCCAGGAAGGACTTGCGGATGTCAGCGACAGAAAAAGTGGGTGTGCTCATGGTGTTGTGGAGTGGTTGCACGGAGCAGGCAGGCCGCAGGCTGCGCACCTGCGCGTTGCCTGTCGCTGCCCCTATGGGGACCAACCTTTCATTATAGGTTTGCAGGTGTGTGGCACGTGGCAGGAGGGAGACAGGCCCGGACGGATGCAGCCTGCGACCAGTCCAAGGAATGCTGAAAATCCGCTTGCGCCATTCAAATATCTTGTTAATATATTAATAACTTCATCGCCCATCGCACCCAAGGAGCACCCTGTGAACCCACAACCCCGCTGGCAAGGCATCTTCCCTGCCATCACCACCAAGTTCCACGCCGACGAGTCCATCGATGCCGAGGGCACGGCCCGCCACATCGACTTCCAGATCCGCAACGGCATCCACGGGCTGGTCACCTGCGGTTCTCTCGGCGAGGCCAGCACCCTCAGCCTGGAAGAAAAGCTCCAGGTTGCCAAGATCGCCCTCGAAGCCGCTGACGGCCGCGTACCAGTGCTCGCCAACGTGTCCGAAACCAGCACCCGCGAAGCCCTGCGGTACATCGACGGCGGCAACAAGCTCGGCGTGGCCGGCTACATGGTCATGCCCTCGGTGATCTACGTGGCCGACGCGCGCGAAGCCATGGCCAACGTGCGCGCCATGGCGGGCGCTGCCCAGCGCCCGCTGATGGTCTACAACAACCCCGTGGCCTACCGCGTGGACCTGAAACCCGAACACATGGTGGAGCTGGCCGACTGCGAGTGGATCGCCGCCATCAAGGAAAGCACGGGCGACATCCGCCGCATCACCGACCTGCGCAATACCGTGGGCGACCGCTACCAACTCTTTTTGGGCGTGGACGACCTCGCCTACGAAGGCCTGGCGCTGGGCTGCGACGGCCTGCTGGCTGGCGTGGGCTGCGCCTTCCCGCGCGAGACCGTGGCGCTGTACGAGCTGATGAAGGCTGGCAAATTTGCCGAGGCACTGCCGCTCTACCAGTGGATGACGCCCATGCTGCACCTGGATGTGTCCAACAAGCTCGTGCAGAACCTCAAGCTCATCGACGCACTGGTGGGTGTGGGCACCGAACACATGCGCCGCCCCCGCCTGCCCCTGGTGGGCGACGAACGTGCGTTTGTGGAGAGCGTGGTGCGCAAGGCCCTGGCCACGCGCCCTACAAAATACCAGTCTGTCGCCTGAGACACTGAGCGCCCTACTGCACCACCACCAGAGCACCATGCAACGCATCCACGTGATCGACTCCCACACGGGCGGCGAGCCGACCCGGCTTGTCATCGACGGTTTTCCAGACCTGGGCACTGGCACCATGGCCGAGCGGCGTGCGCTGCTGGCCGAGCGCCACGACGCTTGGCGGGCCGCCACCGTGCTGGAGCCGCGTGGCAGCGATGTGGTAGTGGGGGCCCTTCTGTGTGCGCCACAAGACCCTGCCAACACGGCGGGCGTGATCTTCTTCAACAACAGCGGCTACCTGGGCATGTGTGGCCACGGCACCATCGGCCTCGTCGCATCGCTCGCCTACCTGGGCCGCATCCAGCCTGGCGAGCACCGCATCGAGACACCCGTGGGCACCGTCACCACCACCCTGCACGCCGATGGATCGGTCAGCGTGCGCAACGTGCCCGCCTACCGGCTGCACCACGCATTGGCCATCGAGGTGCCCGGCTATGGCCGCGTGGTCGGCGATGTGGCCTGGGGCGGCAACTGGTTCTTCTTGATCTCGGACCACGGCCAGCGTGTAGCCAGCGACAACCTGGAGGCGTTGATGGGCTACAGCTGCGCCGTGCAGCAGGCCCTCAAAGACCAGGGCATTCGGGGTGACGACGGCGGCGAGATCGACCACATCGAGCTGTTTGCCGACGATGACCAAGCCGATGACCCCGCCGATAGTCGCAACTATGTGCTGTGTCCCGGCAAGGCCTATGATCGCTCGCCCTGCGGCACGGGTACCAGCGCCAAGGTGGCCTGCCTGGCGGCTGACGGCAAGCTGGCACCGGGTGCACTCTGGCGCCAGGCCAGCATCATCGGCAGCCAGTTCGAGGCCAGCTACACGCTGCAGGACGATGGCAAGGTCATCCCCACAATGCGTGGCCGCGCCTACATGAGCGCGGAAGCGACCTTGCTGATCGACGAGGCGGACCCGTTCGGCTGGGGCATCCGGCTGTAAACCGCCTCCTTCCATCCGCACGGCCCCATGCAAACCACCGATGTCCTTGTGATCGGCGCTGGCATCGTCGGCGCGGCCTGTGCCCATGCCCTCGCGAAGGCCGGGCTGTCGGTGCGCGTGATCGATGCGCGCCTCGGCGGCGCCACGGCGGCGGGCATGGGCCATCTGGTGGTGATGGATGACAACGCTGCCGAACTGGCGCTGAGCCAGACATCGCTGGACCTCTGGCACACCTGGGCACCCCACATGGATGCGGGCTGTGCGTTCACGCCCTGCGGCACGCTCTGGCTGGCCGCCAACGATGCAGAGCTGCAGGCGGCCCATGACAAACGCAGCATCCTGCAAGCACACGGAATCGCCTGCGACATGCTCGACGCGGCCGCCCTGTCCCGCGCAGAACCCGCACTGCGCCCCGGGTTGGCGGGAGCGCTCAAGGTGCAGGGGGATAGCGTGGTCTACGCCCCGCGCGCAGCCCAGTGGCTGCTGGACCAGGCCGCAGCTCATGGAACCGTAGCTTTTGAACAGGCCGAAGTCACGGACATCAACGGCCACACCGTCAGCCTGCGCGACGGGAGCCAGCGCAGTGCAGGCGCCATCGTGCTGGCCAGCGGCATCCAGGCCCCGCAGCTGTGCCCCGGCCTGCCGTTGCGGCCCAAGAAGGGCCACCTCGTCATCACCGACCGCTACCCAGGCACCGTGCACCACCAGCTGGTGGAGCTGGGCTACATCACCAGCGCCCACCACAGCGACGGTACCTCTGTGGCCTTCAACGTGCAGCCCCGGCCCACGGGGCAGTTGCTGATCGGCTCGTCGCGCGAGTTCGACACCACCGACCCCGCCATCAACAACGCCGTCATGGCGCGCATGCTGCAACGGGCACTCGACTACCTGCCCGGCCTGGCCGACCTCAACGCCATCCGCACCTGGACCGGTTTTCGCGCAGCCACGCCCGACAGCCTGCCGCTGATCGGCGCGCACCCCGAACACCCGCACCTGTGGCTGGCCGTGGGCCATGAAGGGCTGGGCGTGACCACCGCACCGGGCACCGCGCAGTTGCTGGCGGCGCAAATCACCGGGGGCACTCCATTGATCGACCCTGCGCCCTATGCACCTGCACGCTTTGCGGGCCTGAGCCACCCATGACCCCAGCCGCGCGCTCTCTTGTGCAGATCGTCGTGAATGGCACGCCCCTTCAGGTGCCAGCAGGGACCAGCGTCGTCGCCGCGCTGGCGCAGCAAACACCGGGCACCACACGCACTTCGGTCACCGGCGAGCCCCGGGCGCCGCTGTGTGGCATGGGCGTGTGCCATGAATGCCGGGTGCGCATCCATGGCCGCACCCGCCTGGCATGTCAGACAGTCTGCGCCGAGGGCATGCTGATCCACACCGACGTCGGCGCCGCCCCTGGGAGCGCAAAACGATGACCCAGCACCACCCGGCACATGAGCGCTGTGACATCCTCATCATCGGCGCTGGCCCTGCAGGTTTGGCCGCAGCGCTCGCAGCCGCGCCCAGCGGTGCGTCGATCACCGTCGTGGACGACAACCCGCAGCCCGGTGGCCAGATCTGGCGCGACGGCCCCCAGGTGGTCTTGCCCGCCATGGCGCAACAGCACCGCGCGGCGCTGGCCCGGCACACCAACATCCGCCTGCTGCCTGGCACCCGCGTGGTGGGCCTGGGTGACCCGCAACCCGGCGACAAGGCCCCGGCCCTGCTGCTGGAAGACGCTGACCGGGGCTGGACCCAGCACAGCCACCGCATCATCCTGTGCACCGGCGCCCGCGAGCTGCTGCTGCCCTTCCCGGGCTGGACACTGCCCGGCGTGACGGGTGCAGGCGCCTTGCAGGCCCTCATCAAGGCGGGGCTCGACGTGCGCGGCCAGCGCATCGTCATTGCAGGCACCGGCCCGTTGCTGCTGGCCGCTGCGGCAGCGGCCACAAAGGCCGGAGCCACTGTGTTGCGTGTGGCCGAGCAGGCGCCGTGGAGCGCGCTCGCAGGCTTTGCAGCGCAACTGCCGCGCTGGCCTGCCAAGGCGGTGCAGGCCCTCACCCTGCTTCACTCGCAGTTGCGCGCCAGTAGCCACGTACTGGAAGTCCAAGGCACCACCCGGGTGCTAACAGTGAGGCTGCGCAAAGGCCAACTCGCCGAAGAAACCATGGCCTGCGACCGCGTGGCCTGCGGGTTCGGGCTGGTGCCCAACACCCACCTGGGGCAGATGCTGGGCTGCACACTGGGCGGGCCGCTGAGCGGTGGCCAGGGCCTGGCTGTCGATGCCCACATGCGCACCAGCGTGCACGGAGTGTTCGCCGCGGGTGAAGCCACCGGCTTTGGCGGCAGCGAACGTGCACTGGTTCAGGGCGCCATGGCAGGGCATGTGGCGGCGGGAAACGCGCAACAGGCTGAGGCGCTGCGCCCGCAGCTGGCGCACTGGGAGGGCTTTGCGCAGGCGTTGCAGGCTTCGTTTCCACTGAACGAAGCACTCAAAACCCTGGCGCAGCCCGACACCCTGGTGTGCCGCTGCGAAGACGTGCCCTACACTGCGCTGGCCGATCGCGACGGCTGGATCGATGCCAAGCTCCACACCCGCTGCGGCATGGGCGCCTGCCAGGGCCGCATCTGCGGTGCAGCCACGCAGCACCTGTTCGGCTGGGTGCCTGCACCCCCACGGCACCTGCTGGCGCCAGCGCGTATCGGCACACTGGCCACAGCGGCACCACCTGCCACCCCCCAAAGCCCTGCAGCGCCAGTAGCGTCCCACCCCGCCGATGGGGCTGCGGCGCGATCTGCGCAAAGACCCTGAGCGGGTTCTAAGATGCCGCCACTTTCGCCGGATTGCGCACGATGACAACCACCTTCGCCCACCCGCCAGAGCCAGCGCCCAAGCGGCGCGCGGCAGACGTGGCCTACGACGCCATCGAAACCATGATTTCCACGCTGCAGCTTCAGCCCGGCAGCCCGGTGGTCGAGGCCGAGATTGCGGAGCGCACCGGCCTGGGCCGCACGCCGGTGCGCGAGGCGCTGCTGCGCATGGTGTCCATCGGGCTCATCGTGCAGCAGCCCCGGCGCGGGCTGCTGGTGTCGCACATCGACCTTGCCGACCACCTGGACGTGATCCAGACCCGCCGCGTGCTGGAACGGCTGCTCGCCTCCAACGCCGCCCGTCGCGCCACCGCGCCGCAGCGCCAGGCCATCGTGCGGTGCGCCGAAAACATGATGGAAGCCGCAACGCGCGGCCACCTGGACGGCTACATGCAGGCCGACCATGCGCTCGACCTCGTCACCCACCAGGCCAGCCAGAACCACTCGGCCGTCAAATGCGTGCAACCGCTCATCGTGCAGTGCCGCCGCTTCTGGTACGCCTACCAGCACGAAGGCGATGTATCAGAAGGCGCCCGCGCGCACCTGCAACTGGCGCAGGGCATTGCGAGCGGCGACGAAGCCCAGGCGATGGCAGGTGCAGAGCAGCTGATGGACTACCTGGAAAAGTTTGCACGGCGCATCATCGACCGCTAACCCCGCAGGCGCCGCTAGCGCATGCACCCGACCCGCTAAAAATACTCCCATTTTTATAGCTATCTGCGCTTTCTGCATAAGCGCTGGATCCCTATTTAATTCATATTTTTCTTCTACCCCCAATGCCAGCACAGGTTTGCCGACGCGACAGTCGGCCAAGGTGTTTGGCGCTACCCTTGCCCCCTTCCTTCTTGCGTTGCTGATGAGAGACCTCCATGGACATGAAGACATCCCCCCTCGCCCTGCTCAACGACCCCACCCTGCTCAAGACCGATGGCCTCATCAACGGCCAGTGGGTGGCTGGCAGCAGCCGCTTTGATGTGAACGACCCGGCCACCGGCCTCAAGCTGGCCGATGTGGCCAACCTGGGCCCGGCCGATGCAGAGGCCGCCATTGCCGCCGCCAACGCCGCTTGGGGCCCGTGGAAGACCAAGACCGCCAAGGAACGCAGCACCATCCTGCGCAAGTGGTTCGATCTGCTCATGGCCCACCAGGACGACCTGGGCCGCATCATGACCGCCGAGCAGGGCAAGCCGCTGGCCGAAGCCAAGGGCGAAGTCGCCTATGGTGCGAGCTTTGTGGAATGGTTTGCCGAAGAAGCCAAGCGCGTCAATGGCGAAACGCTGCCCACCTTTGACAACAACCGCCGCCTGCTGGTCTTGAAGCAGCCCATCGGCGTGTGTGCGGCCATCACGCCATGGAACTTCCCGCTCGCCATGATCACCCGCAAGGTGGCGCCCGCGCTGGCCGCAGGCTGCCCCGTGGTCATCAAGCCCGCCGAGTTGACGCCCCTCACCGCCTTGGCCGCCGCCGAGCTGGCCCTGCGCGCGGGCATCCCGCCCGGTGTGTTCAACATCCTGCCGGCCGACAGCGACAACTCCATTGCCATTGGCAAGGTGCTGTGCGCGAGCGACGTGGTGCGCCACATCAGCTTCACCGGCTCCACCGAAGTGGGCCGCATCCTGATGGCGCAGAGCGCGCCCACGGTCAAGAAGATGTCGCTGGAGCTGGGCGGCAATGCGCCCTTCATCGTGTTCGACGATGCCGACATCGACAGCGCCGTGGAAGGCGCCTTTGCCAGCAAATACCGCAACGCGGGCCAGACCTGCGTGTGCTCCAACCGCTTTTATGTGCAGGAAGGCGTGTACGACGAGTTCGTCGCCAAGTTTGCGGCCAGGGTCAAAACCGCCAAGGTGGGCAATGGCTTTGAAGACGGCGTGAACCAGGGCCCGCTGATCGAGGAAGCCGCACTGGAAAAAGTGCAGCGCCATGTGGATGACGCCCTGGCCAAGGGCGGCAAGGTGGTGGCGGGCGGCCAGCGCCTCCAAAGCCTGGGCTCGGGCCAGTTCTTCGAACCCACGGTGGTGGCCAATGCCACGGCCGACATGCTGTGCGCCCGCGAGGAAACCTTTGGCCCCTTTGCGCCCATCTTCAAGTTCAAGACCGAGCAGGAGGCCATAGACGCCGCCAACAACACCGAGTTTGGCTTGGCCAGCTACTTCTACAGCCGCGACGTGGGTCGCATCTTCCGCATGACGGAGGCGCTGGAATACGGCATGGTGGGCGCCAACGTCGGCATCCTGGCCACCGAGCATGTTCCCTTTGGCGGCGTCAAGCAGTCGGGCCTGGGCCGAGAGGGCTCGCACCACGGCATGGATGACTACGTGGAGATCAAGTACCTGTGCGTGGGCGATGTCCAGAAATAAAAGCGCTTCTCTTTTGATGGCTTCTGACGCATACCCATCAAGCGCTAGTGTACTGAGTTCAAAATTCATTGAATTATTTTCCCTGACGGTGATCAGTCGTGAAGTGTGTTTCACGACGAGGTGCCCATGAGCGGTAGGCCGAAGACTCCATTGGTGTTGAGCGTGATGGAGCGAGAGCAACTGATTGCGTTGACCAAGCGTCGCAAGACCGCGCAGGCCTTGGCGCTGCGAGCGCGGATCGTGCTCGCTTGCGCAGAGGGCTTGGACAACAAAGTGGTCGCAGCACGCCTGCGGGTCACGCAGCAGACGGTTTCCAAGTGGCGGGGCCGTTTTGTTGAACTGCGCATGGGGGGTTGATGGATGCGCCGCGCCCTGGCGCTCCGCGCACAATTGAAGATGAGCGCGTCGATGCAGTGATCGTCAAGACGCTGGAGTCTGTGCCAGTTGGCGCGACTCACTGAAGCACCCGCACCATGGCCCACGCAATGGGCATGTCACAGACGGCTGTCAGTCGAATCTGGCGGGCTTTCGGTCTACAGCCGCACCGCCAGGAGACGTTCAAGCTCTCCAGTGATCCGTTTTTTGTCGACAAAGTCCGTGACATCGTCGGCTTGTACATGGACCCGCCCGTCAAGGCGATGGTGCTGTGCGTGGATGAGAAGAGCCAGATACAGGCGCTGGACCGCAACCCCCAACTGCGCTGCGCGCGCGCCCAACGTGACGACACCCTGGTGGCGCACATCGAGCGCGTCTGGCAAGCCAATAAGCGGGTCTACGGCGCCGACAAGATCTGGAAACAGATGAACCGCGAAGGGCTGTCCATTGCCCGCTGCACGGTCGAGCGCTTGATGAAGCGCCTGGGATTGCAGGGCGTGCGCCGTGGCAAGGTGGTTCGCACCACCATCAGCGACATGAAAGCACCGTGCCCGCTGGACCGGGTCAACAGACAGTTCAAGGCCGAGCGGCCCAACCAGCTGTGGGTCTCGGACTTCACCTACGTTTCAACCTGGCAGGGGTGGCTGTACGTGGCCTTCGTGATCGACGTATACGCCAGGCGCATTGTGGGGTGGAGGGTCAGCACCTCCATGCACACGGACTTTGTTCTTGATGCCCTGGAGCAGGCCCTGTATGCCCGGCAACCCGAGCGTGATGGGGAATTGATTCATCATTCCGACAGGGGGTCGCAATACGTCAGCATCCGCTACTGCGAACGGCTGTCAGAGGCAGACATCGAGCCCTCGGTGGGCAGCAAGGGCGACAGCTATGACAACGCCTTAGCCGAGACGATCAACGGGTTGTACAAAGCCGAGGTGATCCACCGACGGTCCTGGCCAACCCGTGAATCGGTGGAGCTGGCCACGCTGGAATGGGTGTCCTGGTTCAACCATCACAGGTTGCTCGGACCGATCGGATACATACCGCCTGCAGAGGCTGAGGCAAACTACTACCGGCAACTCGCCAGTCAGACCTCCATGGTGGTGGTCTGACTTAAACCAACCGGCCTCCACGAAACCCGGGGCGGTTCAGTCTGTACGGCGTATCGGAATACCTGACCGCCATCTGTTGCAGGTCTTGCGCTGTACTAAGAATGCCCTTGGCTTCGACCTTGCGCAGCGCATCCAACACGGTCTTCGCCCTGATTGACGCAATCGGCATAGACCCCATCTCCGGGAACATGTACATCTCATTCATGCGCAGCCACTTCGCAGCCTGTGATGCGCTCCAGCTTTCGGCCTTGAGCTTGTGGAATTCCCGAGCCACAGTTTCGTAGGTGTTGGCTGCTGCCAGCTTTTCGGCCTGCTTTGCTTCTTGCTTTGCCATGCTCGGATCGATACTTTGCGCGATGAGTTTCTTTGCCTCATCGCGCCCCCTTCGCGCCTGTGCGAGTGAGATAGAGGGGTACACACCCAGCGACAGAGTCTTTTGCTTGCCGTACAGCCTGTAGTTCATTCGCCAGTATTTGCCCGCTGCCGTGACGTGCAAGTACAACCCTCCGCCATCACTGTGCTTGTCGCCAGACGGCCGTCCGCTGTACTTCGTACTGTTCTTGATGAAGGTGTCGTTCAAGCTCATCGGACTGCCCCGCTGGTAGGTGTGCTGGTATTTGGCTTGTTGGCAAAAGCTGGTACCGGTCGCCTACCAACATAACTGCCACCAAAGAGTTGGTATGTCATGCTAGTCAATGAAGTTGCGTGAGACAACAAAAAACCCGCTGCTCCAATAGAGACAACGGGTTATAGGTTGGTTTGATGCCTGATGAGATGGCAATTTGGAGCGGGTGAAGGGAATCGAACCCTCGTATGAAGCTTGGGAAGCTGCCGTTCTACCATTGAACTACACCCGCCTGGCGCTGGTCCGTTGGCTGGCAACGGCTTCTGCGCAGAGGCTGCTGACGAGAGGCCGCCGTTCAGTTCAGGCTGCAGCGTATCGACTCTAGCAGTATTGTAGCCACGCCGCGGCACCCCTCAATCACCGGCTGGAGGAATTTATGTCTGAGTTGCGCTCCAGGGTTTGAGCTTTTAGCGCGGCAGCAAGGGCCGGACAATGCAAGACAATAGAGGCTTCAGAAACTCCCAGCAAAAGAAGGAAACGCCCAATGCAATTGAGCGACGACCGAACGCAGGCCACATTGGCGATCAACAAGACACTCACGGCGTCAGAGTTGGAGAACGTGATCCGTGAGCTGGCCACGTTGCGCTCGCAGATGACGCCCGAAACCACGCCTGCGCCCAAAGATGAAAATGGTGTCGGCGTTTCGGTGATGACGCAGGACAACCCCACCATCGCCGTCAAGCACCCCTTGGAAGACGCTTACGTGACGGTGTACCTGCGCAGCTTGGGACTGGGATGGACGGCATGGCGCCTGCACCCCGACACACAGCGGGCTCTCGCTGAACTCTTCAGTTCGCAGCTGCCCAAGATTGCTCCGGCCAAGAACAAACCGATTCCCTTTCGCTAGCGGCACGTCTGGCGGGAACGGCGGGCCGTAGGTTCCTTACGCAGCTATGGCAGGAGCAAGCGCTGTCCGCTTTCAAAAAAGCGCGGAACCTGTGTGACCGGGTCCACAAACTCCAGCGACCGCGCCAGCAACTGCAGGGGCCGCGTGTAGTCGCCTTCGGGCGGGTCATTGACCACTGGGTAGAACGGGTCGTTGCGCAGGGGCAGGCCCAGCGCGGTCATGTGCACGCGCAGCTGGTGGCGTTTGCCGGTGACCGGCGTGAGGCGGTAGCGGGCCCAGGCGCCAGACGCTGCCACCTCCAGCAGTTGCATCTGCGTGTGGCTGTTAGGCGCGCCGGGCACTTCCTGCATGCGAAAGAACTGCGGGCTTTCCTCCAGGCGGCTCATGTGGTCGCGTGGAAACACGAGGTCTTCACGCCAGGGCGCAACCGCTTCGTAGTGCTTGGTGATCTGTCGGTCGCGAAACAGCGCCTGGTAAGCGCCGCGGGTGCGCTGCTGCACCGACAGCAGCACCAGCCCCGCCGTGTCCCGGTCAATGCGGTGCAGGGGCGACAGTTCGGGCAGCCCCAGCTGGTGCTTGAGTCGTACCAGCAAGGTGTTGTGCAGGTAACGGCCCGACGGCGTAACGGGCATGAAATGGGGCTTGTCGGCCACCACGAGGTGCTCATCCTGGTACAGCACGGTTTCTGCCGACGGCAGCGCCGGCTCCGCGGGCAGGCTGCGGTAGTAGTACACGCGCAGGCTGCCTTCAAACGGGCGCCCGGGGGCCACGGGCTGGCCGCGCTCGTCCACCACATCGCCCGCCAGCATGCGCTGCCGCCACTCGTCGCGCGAGACTGCGGGCAGACGGTGTGCCAGAAAGTCCAGCATGCTGCCCCGCCCGTGGCTGGGCAGCACCACGCAGCTGGGCCCCACACCGTCACGCATGGGGGGGGCGTGGGGATGGCGGGGGTTGTGCATGGGGGGCGATTTTAGGAGGCTGTAGGACAAGGGCGGCAGTTGCATCGCCAACGCCGCATCGCGCACCGATGCGGGCTAGCATGAAACCCACCAGACCCTCCGCGCGCACGCGCCCTGCCACCGGTTGGTGTGTGCAGTGCGGGCCATAACCCGACCCTTTTCATGCCATCGCCCGCCCATCCCCCTGCCGATCTTGACCGCCCTGATTCAGCCACTGCGCGCCACGCTCCGACGCTTGGACGGCGCATCGCACGGTGGTTGCTGATAGCCCTGGGGCTTGCAGCCGCGCTGCTGCTGGTGCTGGGTGTCTTACTGGCGGTGATGGACTGGAACCGCGCAAAACCGTGGATCAACGAGAAAGTGAGCGAGGCCACGGGCAGGCACTTTGCCATCGAAGGCGATCTGTCGGCAGCGTGGCGCTGGCCGCAGCCCCTGGAAGACGGCTGGCACCGCTGGATACCCGGCGTGACGGTGCAGGCCGAGCAGCTGGTGATGGACCAACCGCAGGGGTTTGCGCCGCCCTTCCAGCGCGCCGATGGCAAAGCACGGGAAGATGAAGACGCCAGTCTGCCGCAGGCCGCTACCATGGCCCGCATCGACCACGCCACGGCCACGGTGCGTTTGCTGCCACTGCTGGGCCGGCACCTCTCGATCGACACCGTGGCCCTGACCGGCCCGCAGGTGGCGCTGGCCCGCACGGTGGACGGCACCAACAACTGGACCTTTGCGCGCAAGGATGGCCCCCGCAGTGGCTGGAGCTTTGATGTGGACCGGCTGGTCATCCACCAGGGCACGCTGGGGTACGCCGATGGCATGAAGGACCTGGACCTGCAGGCGCGCATCGACACCATCGACCCCATCCAGCCCAGCGCACCCGCCAGCCCCGCTTCCGGCGCTCCTGCCAGTGCTGCCAGTGCTGCCAGTGCTGCCAGTGCTGCCAGTGCTGCCACGGCAGACACTTCCAACCCCGCGCTCTCCCCGGACGGCATGCCCTATGGGCTGCGTTTTGAGCTCAAGGGCCGCTACGCCAAGGCGCAGATCAAGGGCACAGGGCGCGCGGGCCAGGTGATCAGCCTGCGCAACAAGGTGGTGAACTACCCGCTGCAGATTGACGCGAGCGCAGGCAGCGTGGCATTGTCGGCCGAGGGCGTGCTGGCGAACCCGGGCGCGCTCTCGGGGCTGGACTTCCAGGTGTTCCTCCAGGGCGCCAGCATGGCCGACCTGTACGAGCTGACCGGGCTGGTGCTGCCCAGCACCCCGCCGTTCGCCACGCGGGGACGGCTGACTGGCAGCCTGGAGCCCGAGCGCGCCGTGTGGGAGTACAGCGACTTTCGCGGCAAGGTGGGCCAGAGCGACCTGCAGGGGTCGCTCAAATACACCTCGGGCAAACCACGCCCCCGGCTCACCGGCACCATGACATCCAACCAGCTGCGCCTGGCAGACCTGGGGCCCGCGCTGGGAACCCGCCAGCCCGGCAACACCCAGCCAGCCCGCAGCCGGGGCGGCAAGGTGCTGCCGGATTCGCAGTTTGCGGCCGAGCGGTGGAATGCCATGGACATGGACATCGTGTTCAAGGGCCGGCACATCATCCGCCCCGAAAGCCTGCCGCTGCAGGACCTGAGCCTGCGTGCCGTGATGGAAAACGCGCAGCTGCGGCTGGCTCCCCTCACGTTTGGCGTGGCCAAGGGCAAGATCGAATCGCAGGTCACCATCGATGGCCGCGCCGCTCCCCTCAAGGCCCAGATACGCGGCACCGTGCAGGGCCTGCAGCTGTCGGCGCTGTTTCCCAAGGTGGAGCTCATGAAGAAAAGCTTCGGCCGCATGGACGGCGCCATTGCCCTGGCGAGCACCGGCAACAGCGTGGCCGGGCTGCTGGGCCACGGCACGGGTGAGATGCGCCTGTATGTGCGCGAAGGCACGCTGAGCAAGCAGATGCTGGACCTGGCGGCGCTCAACCTGGGCAGCATCATCGTGGGCAAGCTGTTTGGCGAAGACAAGGAAGTGCACCTGCGCTGCGCGGTGGCTGACTTCACCGTGGTGGATGGCCTGGCCACCACGCGCACCGTGAAGATGAGCACCGACGACGCCGTGGTGGAGGCCACGGGCACCATCGACCTGGGCACCGAGGCGCTCGACCTGCGCATCAAGCCCGAATCGCTGGAATGGAAGTTCTTTTCACTGCGATCGCCCCTGTACGTGAGGGGCACGTTTGGTGACCCTGATGTGGGCGTGGAGGCCGGCCCGCTGCTGCTGCGCGCAGGGGCAGCGGTGGTGGCCGCCGTGGTGGCCCCGGCGGCGCTGGCCCTGCTGCCCATCACCGTGCCGGCGGCCGACGATGACACCCATTGCAAACCGCTTCTCGACCTGGCCCGCCAGCCCGTCAAGCCCGGTGCGCAAGGGGCGGCCGGCGCAGCCTCGCGGCCCGCCCGCTGAGCAGCACCTGCAGAAGAGCAACACCGCTTTCAATGAAAGTCGCGGCTGCCCCGCAAGGCCTGGGCCATGCGGCCGAGCAGCGGTGTGAGGTCCTTGAACCGCTGCGCCACAAGATGGCGCACCACCGGGGCCGGTGCCGCCCCGCCGGAGGGCGAGACAACGCACTGCCACACGCCCTCCACCGCCAGCAATTGCGACCGGAGCAGCGCATTGCGCCAGGTGTCCACCAGCGCAGGCCAGACGATCACGTTGACGGGGCCGGTCTCGTCTTCGATCGTGACGAACATCGTGCCCTTGGCGGTGCCCGGGCGCTGGCGCACGGTGACGATGCCGCAGGCGCGCACCTTGCGGCCGTGCGGCACGTGGTTCAGCTGCAGTGCTGTTTTCAGGCGCCAGCGGTCCAGCCGCGGGCGCAGCAGGGCCAGCGGGTGGCGGCGCAGCGTGAGGCCGGTGGCGGCGTAGTCAAACAGGATCTCTTCGCCCTCGGCCGCTTCGGGCAGCTGTAGCGGCGCTTCTTGCACGGGCACGTCGCGCCACAGGGGCGGCGCGGTGTGCTGCGCGGCGGCATCCCACATCTGCTGGCGCCGGTGGCCCGACAGGCTGGCCAGGGCGTCGGCAGCGGCCAGGGCCTGCAGGTCCTGCTGGCCCAGCTGCGCACGCAGGGCCAGGTCTTCGGTGCTGGCAAAGGCGGGTCCGGTGGCGCGGGCCTGCAGAAGGCGCCGGGCGGCGTCTGCATGCAGGCTGCCCACCAGCCGCAGGCCCAGGCGCACGGCGGGCTGCGGCAGCAGCGGCGCGCCCAGGCCACGTGCGGGGCGCAGCGGCTCGGGCGCGCCCTCCAGCGTGCAGTCGATGTCGCTCACGGTCACGTCAATGGGCAGCACGCGCACACCGTGGCGGCGGGCGTCCTGCACCAGTTGCGAGGCGCTGTAAAAGCCCATGGGCAGCGAGTTGAGCAGCGCGGCCAGAAAACACGCGGGCTCATGGCACTTGAGCCAGCTGCTGGCGTAAGCCAGCAGCGCAAAGCTGTGGGCGTGGCTTTCCGGAAAGCCGTATTCGCCAAAGCCCAGCATCTGCTGAAAGATGGCCTGCGCGAATTCGGTACGGTAGCCGCGCGCCTCCATGCCGCCGATCAGTGGGCGCTCAAACCGGTGCACGCCGCCCTTGCGCTTCCAGGCGGCCATGGAGCGGCGCAGGTCGTCGGCCATGCCGGGGCTGAAGCCCGCCGCGATCATGGCGATCTGCATCACCTGCTCCTGAAAGATGGGCACGCCCAGGGTGCGCGCCAGGGCGGCCTCCAGTTCGGGCTTCTCAAGCTGCAGGGGCTCGCCCCGGCACCTGCGCTCGCGCGCCTGCAGGTAGGGGTGCACCATGCCGCCCTGGATGGGGCCGGGCCGCACGATGGCCACCTCGACCACCAGGTCGTAGAACACGCGCGGTTGCAGGCGGGGCAGCATGCTCATCTGGGCGCGGCTTTCGATCTGGAACACGCCCACGGTGTCGGCGGCGCAGATCATGTCGTAGGTGGCGGGGTCTTCGCGCGGGATGTCGTGCAGCAGCCAGCGCTCACCGCGCAGCGCTGCACGCAGGTTCAGGCAGCGGCGCAGCGCGCTGAGCATGCCCAGCGCCAGCACATCGACCTTGAGCAGGCCCATGGCGTCCAGGTCGTCCTTGTCCCACTGGATGACGGAGCGGTCCTGCATGCTGGCGGGCTCCACCGGCACCAGGCGCGTGAGCTTGCCCTGCGTGAGCACAAAGCCGCCCACATGCTGGCTCAGGTGGCGCGGAAAACCCGTCAGGTCGGCGGCCAGCTCCAGCCACAGCGCGGCGGTGTGCCGGTGCAGCGGGGTGCCCAGGCCTTGTGCCAGCTCCTGCAGGCGGTCTGCGGCAATGTCTTCGTCAAACCAGTGGTGGTCTTTGGCAAACGCATCGACCAGCGTGGGCGCCACACCCAGCGCCTTGCCCACGTCGCGCAGCGCGCTGCGCGTGCGGTAGGTGGTGACCACGGCCGCAATGGCGGCGCGGTCGCGTCCGTATTTGCCGTAGATGTACTGGATGACTTCCTCGCGCCGGTCGTGCTCGAAGTCCACGTCGATGTCGGGTGGCTCGCTGCGTTCCTTGCTGATGAAGCGTTCGAACAGCAGGTGCGAGTTCTCGGGCGCCACGGCGGTGATGCCCAGCACGTAGCACACCACCGAGTTGGCCGCCGAGCCCCGTCCCTGGCACAGGATGCCCTGGCTGCGCGCAAACCGCACGATGTCGTGCACGGTGAGGAAGTACATCTCGTAGCGGCAATGCGCAATCAGGTCCAGCTCCTTGCGGATCTGTGCGGCAATGGCGGCGGGCACGCCCTGCGGGTAAAAGCTGGCGGCGCCGCTGTCCACCAGCCAGGCCAGCGCCTGGGTGGGGGTCATGCCGGGGGGCACGGTCTCCAGCGGGTACTGGTACTGGATCTCGGCCAGGCTGAAGGTGCAGCGCTCCGCCACCGTGAGCGTGGCGGCCAGCAGGTCGGGCGGGTAGATGCCGGCCAGCCGCACGCGCTGGCGCAGGTGGCGCTCTGCGTTGGGCTGCAGGGCAAAGCCGCATTCGGCCACGCTGCGCCCCCGCTGCACGGCGGTGATCACGTCCTGCAGCGGCTTGCGCGAGCGGGCGTGCATGTGCACGTCGCCCGCGGCCACCAGCGGCAGGCCCAGGGCTGCGCCCGCACGCTGCAACGTGGCCAGCCACAGGCTGTCGTCCGGGGCGAGGTGCAGCGCGACCGCCAGCCACAGGTGACCGTCAAAATTAGAGTCAAATTGGCCTCTGGCGCTTGACAGACAAGCGCTAACAGCTATCAAATCAGAAGCATCAAAGCGTTCGCGGCAGGGGGCCAGCAACACTTCGCACCCCGCCAAGGCAGCCCATGGGCTGGCCGCACCCACGTGGTATTGCCCTTTGGGTGCCGCCGCGCGGGCCGCGGTGATGAACTCGCACAGGTTGCCCCAGCCCTCGGCATCCCGCGCCAGCGCCACCACCCGCAGGTCGCCCCACAGAAACTCGCTGCCCACGATGAGGTGCAGGCCGCATTCCCGGGCGACCTCCCAGGCGCGCACCACGCCCGCCACCGAGCATTCATCGGTCAGCGCCAGGGCCTGGTAACCCAGCTTCGCAGCGCGCTCCACCAGCTCTTGCGGATGCGACGCTCCGCGCTGAAAACTGAAGTTGGACAGGCAGTGCAGCTCGGCGTAGTCCGGCAAAGGCGGCAAGGGCGGCAAGGACAAGGGCGGCGGCACTGCCTGCCGGGCCACAGCGGGGGTGTTGCGGTGTGCAGGTGCCATGGCATCACCCAAAAATGCCGTGCAGAAACCAGCGCTGGGGCTGGGTCGCCGCGGGGGCGCCTGCCTGCGGAGCCAGCCGCTCGCGGAACACCCACACCAGCCCGACCACATCGTTGTGCGCCACAAAGTAGTCGCGCAGGGCGAGGCCCGCACTGGGCTGGCCCGGGTCTGCCGCGCCCTCCCCGGCTGCCGACCACCAACCGGCCTCGAACCGGTGCGGCCCCGCCAGCAGGCGCAACAGGCCATGGTGGCAGGGGCGGTTGCCCTGCACCGCCAGCCGCCGCGGCGAACGCAGCAGCCAGGCAGGCCACAGGGTGGCGTCAGGCAAATGTGCGCGGCCAGAAAGCCTGTCGGACCGGGCAGTCGTCGGCTGCAAAGCGTGAACACCGTCTTTTTGCCCCAAAGCCCCCGCCTGCACGGCACGGGCCCGGCCCAGCACCTCGGCCGCCGGGCGCCATTGCTGCATGCACTCGGGCCGGTGGTCGGCCTGCAGCACCGGGGCCTGTACCTGGTCCGCCCCCAGGCGGGCCGACAGGCGCTCCAGCAGCTGGAGCAGGCTCTCGCCCTGCCCCTGGGCAGCGTCACCGCCCTCACCCGGCCCTGCGGGGGGTAGCAGGCTGGCACTGCGGTGCGGCAGCGGCGCAGATTCCAGCAGCCGCAGCGTGATCTGGTTGACCGGGGCGGCCAGGGTGGTGCGCGCCAGGTTTTCAGACAGCAGGCGCCGCAGGTGCGCTATGTCTTGCGTGGCCTGCGCCGTGCGTATCTGCAAGGCCTCTGTGGGGGCAATCGCCACTCCGTCGATGCGCCGCAGGTCGTGGCGCCAAGCCAGTTCCAGCGCCAGCGCCCCCCGCTGCCGAGCCTGCAGCCAGCTTTGCAACGCGGTGAGGCTGCGGTGGGCACTCCACAGCAATGCATCGGCCGACTCGGCCAGCGCGGGCAACTCGGCGGTCAGGGCGAACTGTTCGGGCAGTTCCAGCCAGGCGTGCACTTCGGGGGCATGGCCCAGGGCCTGGTCCAGCACGTGCAGCACGCCTGCCCCCAGGCGCCGCGCCACCCCCGCGCGGGGCAGTGCCCGCAAGGCTCCCCAGGTGCGGCAGCCCATGCGCTCCAGGCTGGGCACATGCGGGCGCAGGGCGGTCAGCGTGTGCAGGGGCAGGGTTTCAATCCTTTGCTGCAAACGGTCCGATTGCCCGGCAAGCGCCATGCGCAACCAGGCCTGTGCCACCAGGGCCGTGGGCCCGGTGCCCCAGGCGGCCTGGGCGCCTGGCGGTGGCAAGGTCGCATCCACACACGCGGCAAAAGCCTCTGCCCAGGCACGCTGCACCTGCGCCAGCAAGGCATCGCGCCCGCCCCACAGGCGCTCGGTGGTCGAGACCTCCAGCAGCACGGCCTCACCATCCACCAGCGCCACGCGCGGGGTGAAACGCAAGGCCCACCAGCCTGCCGCCGCCGCTTTCACGGTACCGCCGACAGGCCCAGAAGGCTCATCGCACCAGGGCCATGGCAGCGCGATCCAGTGCATGCCCCCTCCCCTCTGGCCCTGTCTTCCCTGGCGGGGCGCCATGCCCCCCGGGAGGGGCCGGGGCTGCCGCCGCAGAGCGTGCTGCCACCCAGGCGCTGGCCACCACCTGCGCGGCGCGCCGGCGCTCGGCCTGCGCCAGCAGCACCTGGGCCAGCCGGGGGTGGCAGCCCGGCAGAAGAATCCCCTCCACCAGCGGCGGCCCCCGGCGCTTGAGGATGTGCACCTGCATGCCGGGCGGCGCCACCCCGTCCCCCGGCAAGGCCTGCCCCTCCAGCCGCAGCCGCAACAACGCAGGTGACGCCTGCTGCGCGACACCGAGCGGGCGAAACACCCACAGCAACTGATCGTGCTGCGCCGCCGCCAGTTGCAACCGGCGCAAGGCGGCAGATTGCGCCTGGGGCAGCCAGGCCATGACGGCCAGCACATCGCGGCAGCGCAGCGCCTGCTCGGCCGCCCAGAGCGCAGCCCGGGCGGTGTCGGCCCGCACCACGCACAGGCGCTCTGCCGCCAACCCCTGCGCCCTGAGCGCCGGACCAAAGGGCTCACACGGGGGCGCCACCACCACCACGGCGCCTGCGCTGCGCGCCACGGCCTGCGCCAGTGCGGGCAGCACCAGCTGCCATTCGTGCAGGCCCACGGCGGGTTGCAAGACCTCGCTCAAGGCCCCCACGGGCCAGCCACCCCCCGGCAGCTGCGCATCCAGCAGCGCATACCCCGTGGGCTGCACGGGCTGCGGCCCCGCGCCCAAGGCGTCCGCATGCCAGATGCCGGGCACGGCAGACGGCAGATCGAACGCAACCCGCAGGGGGGAGCATGGCGCAGGCATGGTGGTGCAGGAGTTCAGAAATCAAAAACACTGTTAATATAACCAGTATTTTGAATTCCGGGGCATCCCGGAGCCCCCGCACAGCAGTCAGGAAAAGCGCTGTGAGGCTACAGCTTGCGCAGCGCCCAGTCGCACCAGTCCGCCACTGCCGCGTCTGCAGGCGTGGCGCGGTCCGACAGCTGGGGCCAGCGGCGGTGGCAGGCATTGAGGATGCTTTGCAGTTGCCACAGCGCCTCACGCCCGACCAGCGCCACCTCGGCCAGGCCGATGGCGTCGCCCTGCAGTTGCGCCATCAGCTCGCCCAGGTGCCGGGGATGGGAACCTGCTTCGATCAGGGCTTTCTGGAGCGCCCCCAGGCGGGAATCCGCAAATCCAAAGGCGCTGCCGGCCCCGGCCCTTGCAGCCGTATCGGCAGGCAGGCCTGCCTTGAGCTGGTCCCAGCAGGCAAAGGCCTCGGCCAGCAGCTCGATCTGGCGGGGTGCATCGTTGCCCAAAGGCATCAGGGCCGACTCGCGGGCCACCTCTTCCTGCAGCAGCGGCAGGATGAAAGCCACCAGCGCAGCGGGGAACTTGCGGTGGTTCAGGCGCAGCACCAGCGACAGCCGCTGGGCGGGCATGTCGTCGTATTTTTCGTAGAACGCGGCCACCACCTCGGCCAGCAACAGGATGCGGCCCATGGGTGTGATGTCGGCCCCTGCCAGCGCGCGCGGGTAGCCGCTGCCATCCATGCGCTCATGGTGTTCCAGCACGGCCACTTCCGCAGCCCGCGGATACGCCTGCGTGTCGCGGATCATCAGCATCGCCGAGATGGGATGCGCCACCAGGTGCTTGCGCTGCGCACCCACCACCTTGTGGTCAGGGTCGCTCCAGGCCGGGTCCATGTGCAGCACCCCCAGGTCATGCAGCAAGGCGGCTGCGGCCAGGGTGCTGCACTCACGTTCAGCCAACCCGCTTTTGATGCCCAGGAAGATGGCCACCGTCATCATCTGCAGGCTGTGCTGGAACAGTTCGGGCCGCTGGTCACGCATCACCGTGAGCTTGCAGGCCATGGAGGCAGGCAGGGGCAGCGAACGCAGCGGCGCCAGCAGCCGGGCGGAGGCCCCCAGAGCCTCGGCCAGCATGTGGGGCAGCGTCTCCTCTTCGATCAGCGCCTGGCATGCCGCCAGCAGGGCGGGCACGTCCACCGGGTTTTCGATGGACAGGTGGCGGTCGATGGGTTCACGCAGCTTGTGCTGCACCAGGCGGTCATACAGGCGGCTGTCGATGCGGGTGCCTTTTTCGACCAGCTTGATGCCGTTGTCGTTGTAAATGGCAGCGTCAGCGACCACCGTGCGCTGGTCGGCCATCCCGACCAAGGCGCGCAAGTAGTGGGGGCTGTTCTCGATATCGAGGTCGGGGGGTAGGGAAAGGTCTGTCATGCACAACACAAGAGCTTGCCTTGGACTATATGACGTTACCCTTTGATGGCGACTGCGGCGCGCACCCTGCGCAAGCCCGGCTTGAGTCAGATCAATTCACTGCGCTGATGGAGCAGCACAACTCCCCACGCAAAACAAAAAAAGGCCGGAGCTCCTGAAGGAGTCCCGGCCTTTCTTTGGCCTGGCGGCTGCTCTGCCCGCAGGCGGGCTGGCAGGCAGGTGGGCAGGTTTACTGGATGAGCGTGACGCCGGTCTTGGCCTGCAGGGCCTCAAAGGTCACGCCGGGAGCCAGCTCCACCACCTTGAGCCCCTGGGGCGTCACGTCCATGACGGCCAGGTCGGTGATGATGCGGTCCACCACACCCACGCCCGTCAGGGGCAGCGTGCAGGTTGGCAGGATCTTCATGTCTTCGGTGCCATCCTTCTTGCGGGCCACATGCTCCATGAGCACGATCACGCGCTTGACGCCTGCCACCAGGTCCATCGCGCCACCCATGCCCTTGACCATCTTGCCGGGAATCATCCAGTTGGCCAGGTCGCCCTTTTCGCTGACCTGCATGGCGCCCAGGATGGACAGGTTGATCTTGCCGCCACGGATCATGGCAAACGACTGGTCGCTACTGAAGATGGACGAGCCCTTGATGGTGGTCACCGTCTGCTTGCCGGCGTTGATCAGGTCGGCATCCACTTCGTCTTCGTTAGGAAACGGACCGATGCCCAGCATGCCGTTTTCCGACTGCAGCCAAACTTCCTTGTCGGCGGGCACAAAATTGGCCACCAGCGTAGGGATGCCGATGCCCAGATTCACGTAAAAGCCGTCTTCGAGCTCATGGGCGGCACGTGCCGCCATTTGGTCTTGACTCCACGACATATGTATTTCTCCAGCTTGTTCTATGACGGCAGGCTCAAACGCCCGCCTTTTCAGTGATCGTGCGCTTTTCAATGCGCTTTTCCGGGTTCGGGTTGTGCACGATGCGGTGCACGTAGATGCCCGGCAGATGGATCTGGTCGGGCACCATGGCACCGGTTTCCACCACTTCTTCCACTTCAACAATGCAGATCTTGCCGGCCATGGCTGCGGCAGGATTGAAATTGCGGGCCGTCAGGCGGAACTGCAGGTTGCCCGACTTGTCGGCGCGGTGCGCCTTGACCAGCGCCACTTCAGGCACCAGCGAACGCTCCATCACGTAGGTTTCGCCATCGAACTCGCGCAGCTCCTTGCCCTCGGCCACCACCGTGCCCACACCGGTCTTGGTGAAGAAGGCCGGGATGCCAGCACCGCCCGCGCGCAGCTTTTCGGCCAGCGTGCCCTGGGGGGTGAATTCCAGCTCCAGTTCGCCGGCCAGGTATTGGCGTTCGAACTCCTTGTTCTCGCCCACATAGGACGAAATCATTTTTTTGATCTGGCGGGTTTCGAGCAGCTTGCCCAGACCAAAGCCGTCCACACCGGCGTTATTGGAGATCACGGTGAGGTTCTTGACGCCCGAATCACGCAATGCGTCGATCAGTGCCTCCGGAATGCCGCACAACCCGAATCCACCCACGGCCATGAGCTGGCCATCTGCAACCACGCCTTCAAGGGCTTCGGCCGCGGAGGGAAATAACTTGTTCACCACGATCTCCTTGTGTATTTGGATGCGCTACGATACTACTTATCCGAATAAGTAGTACCCCGTAAAGATTTGCACTATGGACGTTGATTACCGACTCGCTTTCGATATGGCCCCCGTAGGCTTGGTGCTCTCACGCAACCGCACCATGGTCGACTGCAACCGGCATGTCTGCGAGATGTTTGGCGCCTCGCGCGAGGTCCTGATCGGCCAGTCGTTCCAGATACTGTATCCAAGCGCAGACGAGTATGAGCGCCTGGGCGCGCACATGGAGCCCATTCTCAACGCCAAGGGCCACTACGCCGACAACCGCATCATGAAGCGCGCCAACGGCGAGGTCTTCTGGTGCCATGTCTCGGGCCGCGCGCTCAACCGCGATGCCCCGCATGAATCGGGCATCTGGAGCTTTGAAGACCTGAGCTCGCAGCGCCCCGTGAAGGCTGAGCTGACCGGGCGCGAGCGGGAAGTGGCCGCGCGCCTGCTGGAGGGCCTGACCTCCAAGGAGATCGGCCGCACGCTGGAGATCAGCCACCGCACGGTGGAGATTTACCGGGCGCGCCTGATGCGCAAGTACAACGCATCCACCGCGGCAGACCTGGTGCACAAGCTGCTGGCGGGCGGCTAAAGCCCGCCCCCCCCGGGCCGCTTCGCGTCAGCCCTTTTTGGGCCCGTCAATCACCTCGGCGGCGGTGCGAAAAGCCTCCACGGCCGAGGGCAGGCCACAGTAGATGCTGGCGTGCAGCAACACTTCCTGGATTTCTGCCGCCGTGGCACCGTTGTTGAGCGCGCCGCGCACATGGCCCTTGAGCTCGTGCTGCTTGCCCAAAGCAGTGAGAAAAGCCACGGTGATCAGGCTGCGCGTCTTCATGTCCAGCCCTGGGCGCTGCCACACATCGCCCCACGCATTGCGGGTGATGAACTCCTGAATGGGCTGGGTGAACTGCGTGGCATTGCCAAAGGCATTGGCCACAAAGTCCTCGCCCATGACCTGTTTGCGCGTGGCCAGGCCCTTGTCGAAGTCTTTGGTGGATGGGGGTGTTTGCGTCATGCGGGCTCTCCAGTTCGGTGTGGGCCGCAATGGTAGCCGCCCCCACATGCCCCAAGCACAACGCCACCGACCATGCCCTGCATCAGGCAAAGCCGGTGGCGCAGTCAGATCGCTCAGGCGTTCGGGGTGGGCCCGTGCAGGTCAAACCGGTCCAGGTTCATCACCTTGGTCCATGCGCGCACGAAGTCCTGAACGAACACCGCCTGGGCATCGCTGCCTGCGTACACCTCGGCAAGGGCGCGCAATACCGAGTTGGAGCCGAACACCAGGTCGGCCACGGTGCCGGTCCACTGGCGCGCACCGCTCTTGCGATCCACCCCTTCCAGCACACCCGCGGCGTCCGGTAACTTTTGCCACCGGGTGCGCATGTCGAGCAGGTTCACGAAGAAGTCATTGCTCAGGTTGCCGGGGTGCTGCGTGAAGACACCATGGGGCACCTGGCCCACATTGGCGCCCAGCACACGCAAGCCGCCTACCAGCACCGTCATCTCGGGGGCTGTCAGGGTGAGCTGGTTGGCGCGGTCCACCAGCAGCTCGGCCACCGCGCCTTCCAGCCCGGGGCGCACATAGTTGCGAAAGCCGTCGGCCACCGGCTCCATGACTTCAAACGAAGGCACATCGGTCTGCTCTTGCGTGGCATCCGTACGACCGGGTGCGAACGGCACGGTCACGTCCTGGCCCGCCTTGCGGGCAGCGGCCTCCACGGCCGCACCACCGGCCAGCACGATGAGATCGGCCATCGAGATCTTCTTGCCCCCCGTCTGCGCGGCATTGAACTCCTGCTGGATGGCTTCCAGCGTGCCCAGCACCTTGGTCAGCTGGGCCGGCTGGTTCACGTCCCAGTCTTTCTGCGGTGCCAGGCGGATGCGTGCGCCGTTGGCACCGCCGCGCTTGTCGCCACCGCGGAAGGTGGACGCCGAGGCCCAGGCCGTCGATACCAGCTCCGAAATCGACAGGCCCGATGCCAACACCCTGGCCTTGAGCGCTGCGATGTCCTGTTCATTGACCAGTGCATGGTCCACCGCAGGAACCGGGTCTTGCCAGATCAGCACTTCGGCGGGCACTTCAGGGCCCAGGTAGCGTGCGCGCGGCCCCATGTCGCGGTGCGTGAGCTTGAACCAGGCGCGGGCGAACGCGTCGGCAAACTGATCGGGGTTCGCCAGGAACCGGCGCGAGATTTTTTCGTAGGCCGGATCAAACCGCAGCGACAGGTCGGTGGTCAGCATGGTGGGCACCAGCTTCTTCGACGGATCGTGCGCGTGCGGAATCGTCGCCGCCGCACCCTTGGCCGTCCACTGGTGGGCGCCCGCAGGGCTCTTGGTCAGCTCCCATTCAAAGCCGAACAGGTTTTCAAAAAAGTTGTTGCTCCACTGTGTGGGCGTGGTGGTCCAGGTGACCTCCAGCCCGCTGGTGATGGCGTCACCGCCAAAGCCGCTGCCGTGCTTGCTGATCCAGCCCAGGCCCTGGTCTTCGATACCACCCGCTTCGGGCTCGCTGCCCACCAGCGCGGCGTCGCCCGCGCCGTGTGTTTTGCCAAAGGTGTGGCCGCCCGCGATGAGCGCCACGGTTTCCTCGTCGTCCATGGCCATGCGCGCAAAGGTGTCGCGGATGTCGCGTGCTGCGGCCACAGGATCGGGGTTGCCGTTGGGGCCCTCGGGGTTGACGTAGATGAGGCCCATCTGCACGGCGGCCAGCGGGTTGGCCAGGTCGCGCTCGCCGCTGTAGCGCTTGTCGCCGCCCAGCCAGGTGCTCTCTGCGCCCCAGTACACGTTCTCGTCCGGCTCCCACACGTCGGGGCGGCCGCCGGCAAAGCCGAAGGTCTTGAAGCCCATGGATTCCAGAGCCACGTTGCCGGTCAGGATCATCAGGTCGGCCCACGAGATCTTGCGGCCATATTTCTGTTTGATGGGCCAGAGCAGGCGGCGCGCCTTGTCCAGATTGGCGTTATCGGGCCAGCTATTGAGCGGCGCAAACCGCTGCTGCCCTGCCCCTGCGCCGCCACGTCCGTCCGCCAGGCGGTAGGTTCCGGCGCTGTGCCAGGCCATACGCACGAACAAGGGGCCGTAGTGGCCGAAGTCGGCGGGCCACCAGTCCTGCGAGTCGGTCATCAGCGCGCGCAGGTCGGCCTTGACGGCAGCGAGATCCAGGCTCTTGAACTCCTCGGCATAGTTGAAGCCATCGCCCATCGGGTCGGAGAGCGGGGAGTTCTGGTTCAGCGGGCGTAGATTGAGCTGGTTGGGCCACCAGTCCGCATTTCCACGGCCTTTGGGCGGTGCAGCCCTGGTGTGGTCAAAAGGGCATTTGGCTTCTGAGGTCATGGGAATCTCCTGTGAAAACGTGGCAAGGAACCGTGAGGTTGGGGAGGATGTTACAAATGACCAGAAAATATGTAAATTGAATTAAACAAATTTATTCAATAGCCAATTCCAATCGATTGACCCATCGGACCCCAAGGACACGATCACAGACCCGGGTCCGCCGTCCCGCGGTTAGCTCGGCGCCGCGCAGCATCCGCGATACTGGCCAGAACAAACACCCAGGAGACCCACCGTGAGCCGCTACCCCTTCCCCGACCTGAACACCCTGCCCGACGACATCCGCACGCGCATTCTGGAAGTGCAGGAAAAGGCCGGTTTCATCCCCAACGTGTTCCTGGCGTTTGCCCGGCGCCCGGCCGAGTGGCGCGCGTTTTTCGCCTACCACGACGCACTCATGCTCAAGGAAGAAGGCAGCCTGACCAAGGGCGAGCGCGAGATGATCGTCACTGCCACCAGCGCGGCCAACCAGTGCCTGTATTGCGTGGTGGCGCATGGCGCGATCCTGCGCATCTACGAGAAAAAACCGTTTGTGGCCGACCAGGTGGCCGTGAACCACCGCAAGGCCGACATCACGCCGCGCCAGCGTGCCATGCTCGACTTTGCAATGAAGGTCTGCCAGCGCTCGCACGAGGTGGAGGACGCCGACTTCACCGCCCTGCACGCCCATGGCTTTGACGACGAGGACATCTGGGACATCGCGGCCATCACGGCGTTCTTTGGCCTGTCCAACCGCATGGCCAGCTTTGCGGGCATGCAGCCCAATCCCGAGTTCTATCTGATGGGTCGGGTGCCCAAGCAGAAGTGATCAGCACGACACAATTGCTGCATTTTTGATAGCTGCCAGTGCTTATCCATAAAGCGCTGGAGCCCTATTTCACTAAATTTTCAGTCCGCCGTCACCAACGTCCGCATCCAGTCCGGCAGCGGCGCCGCCTTCTGCTGCGGGAAGTCCACCCAGATGGTGGTGGCACCACCGGCCGCACAGATGACGCCCGGCTGGTCCACCCGCTCCATCGTGCCCCAGGTCTCGAACGTGGTACGGCCCGGGTCGCTCACGTAGAATTTGAGCAGCACATCGGCGGGGTATTCGAGCTGCTTGTAGAAGTTGCAGAACGCATTGACGATGACCGGCCCCTGCCCGCGCGGGTCGGGGTTGCAGCCCACCGACACCATCCAGTCGATGCGGGCCGTTTCCAGGTAGCGAAAGTAGACGGTGTTGTTGACATGGCCCATGGCGTCCATGTCGCCCCAGCGCACCGGGAAGCGTGTCTCAAAAACGAGCTTTTTGACCTCGGGGATTTCGATCTTCATACCGCGAAGCCGTCGTCCGCCGCAATCACCGCGCCATTGATGAAATGGCTCTGGTCACTGGCCAGCATGACCAGCAGCGCGTCCAGGTCCTGCGGCTGGCCTACGCGCTTGCGCGGCAGCATGTCCATGAGCTTCTTGCCCTGCTCGGTCTGCCAGTGGTGGTGGTTGATTTCGGTGTCGATGTATCCCGGGCAGATCGCATTCACGTTGATGCCGAACTTGCCCCACTCCAGGGCCATGGCCTTGGTCATCTGCACCACGGCGGCCTTGCTCATGCAGTAGGCGCCGATCTGCGGCAGCACCTTCAGGCCCGCCATCGATGCAATGTTGATGATGCGACCGCCCGTGAAGCTGCCCGGCGCGGCACCGCGCGAGCGGGCCAGCATGCGCTTGCCCACCTCTTGCGCCACAAAGAAGGCGCCCTTCACGTTGGTGTCGAAGATGAAGTCGTAATCCTCGGGCGTCACGTCCTGAATGCGCTGCGTGGTGCTCACGCCCGAGTTGTTCACCAGAATGTCGATGGAGCCCATTTCGGTCTCGGCATGGGCCACAGCGGACTTGATGGAGTCGTGGTCGGTCACATCGAGTTCGATCACATGGGCATCACCGCCCTCGCCTTCGATGCGCGCACGCAGCTCCTTGAGCTTTTCCACGCGGCGGCTGGCCAGCACGACGCCTGCGCCCGCGCGGGCCAACGTGCGGGCAAACTGAGCGCCCAGGCCGCTGGAGGCGCCCGTGATGAAGGCCACGCGGCCAGACAAGTCGATGCTGTATGTCATTTAGAGTCTCCCTACTGATCAAAATAGAACGGTCGTTCGATTGTCTGCATTCCGTGAATACAATCAGTCGCCAGACAGACAGTGCGCGGTCGGCGCTCTGTAGAAAATAATTCATTATCAAACGCCCGACGAGAAGCCCATGACAAACGAAGAAATCATCGCCCAGTATGGCCCCCGTGAATCGATGGAATACGACGTGGTGGTCGTGGGCGGTGGCCCCGGCGGTTTGGCCACTGCGATCCGCCTGAAGCAGCTGGCGGCCGAAAAAGGCCAGGACGTCTCGGTGGTGGTGCTCGAAAAAGGCTCCGAACCCGGCGCCCACATCCTGTCGGGCGCCATCATGGACCCCAAGGCCCTCACGGAGCTGATACCCGACTGGAAAAAGCGCGGCGCACCGCTGAACCAGCCCGTCACCGACGACGCCTACATCTTCCTCAGCGAAAAGTCGGGCTTTCGTGTGCCCAACATGTTCCTGCCGCCATTTGCGCACAACCACGGCAACTACATCATCAGCCTGGGCAACCTGACCAAGTGGCTGGGCGAACAGGCCGAAGCGCTGGGCGTGGAAATCTTCCCCGGCTTCACTGCGGCTGAAGTGCTCTACAACGACAACGGCTCCGTCAAGGGCGTAGCCACCGGCAATCTTGGCATCGGCAAGGATGGCGAGCCCACCGAGAACTTCCAGCTGGGCATGGAGCTGCTGGGCAAATACACCGTGTTCGCCGAAGGCGCACGCGGCCACCTGGGCAAGCAGCTGATCGCCAGGTTCCACCTCGACAAGGACCGCGACCCGCAAAGCTTCGGCATCGGCGTCAAAGAGCTGTGGGAGATTGACCCCAAGAAGCACCAGCCCGGCTTTGTGATGCACACCGCTGGCTGGCCCATGGAAAACGACACCTACGGTGGCGCCTTCCTGTACCACCTGGAAGACAACAAGGTGGCCGTGGGCTTCGTCACCGGCCTGGGCTACCAGAACCCCTACCTCAGCCCGTTTGAAGAGTTCCAGCGCTGGAAGACGCACCCCAACGTTCGCTACTACTTCGAAAACGAAAAGGGCGAGATCACGGCCAAACGCCTGTCCTACGGCGCGCGTGCCATCAATGCCAGCGGCATCAATGCCCTGCCCAAGACGGTGTTCCCGGGCGGCGCGCTGGTGGGCTGCAACGCAGGCTACCTGAACGTGGGCCGCATCAAGGGCAGCCACGCGGCCATCAAGACCGGCATGCTGGCCGCAGAAGCCGCCTACGACGCCGTGGTGGCAGGCCGCCAGCACGACGAACTGACCGCCTACCCCGAAGCCTTTGAAAAGAGCTGGCTGCACACCGAGCTGAACAAGGACCGCAACTTCAAGAACTGGTTCAAGTACGGCCTGACCACGGCCACGCTGATGAACGGTTTCGAGCAGTTTGTGTTGCGCGGTCACATCCCCTGGACGCTGCACCGCGACAAGCCCGACCACGCCTATCTGAAGCCTGCGGCCGAGTGCAAACCCATCGTCTATCCCAAGCCCGATGGCAAGCTGACGTTTGACCGCCTCTCCAGCGTGTTCATCAGCAACACCAACCACGAAGAGAACCAGCCCTCGCACCTCACGCTCAAGGACCCGAGCGTGCCGGTCAACATCAACCTGGCCAAGTACGCCGGCCCCGAGGCGCGCTACTGCCCCGCCGGTGTGTACGAGTTCGTGCCCGACGAGGGCAAGGGCGGCGGTGCCCAGCGCCTGCAGATCAATGCGCAGAACTGCGTGCACTGCAAGACCTGCGACATCAAGGACCCGACGCAGAACATCGTGTGGGTGACGCCGGAAGGCGGTGGCGGGCCCAACTACGCCGGCATGTAATTGCCACAAAACTCATAGCGCTTTGCGCTTGATGGGCCTGCGTTGCAGGCCTTTTTCTTTGGGAAAACCGGTCTAACCCGCAAACAGCGGCAGATCCGCCTTCTTGAGCGTGCGCAGCACAAAGCTGGAGCGGCTGTGGCGGATGCCCTTGATCTTGTAAAGCTTCTCGCGCAGCAGGCGCTCGTAGTCGCGCGTGTCTTTCACCACCACCCGCAGCAGGTAGTCGTAGTCGCCGGAGACGAGGTGCGCCTCGATCACTTCGGGAATGCTGGCCAGCGTTTCGCCAAACTTTTCGAGCGTGTTGTCCGAATGGCTGTCGAGCGTGACCTGCACGAGCACGGTGTCAGCCAGGTCGAGCGACTGCGGGTTGATGCGCACCGTGTAGCCCTGGATGACACCGGCCTCCTCCATCTTCCTGATGCGGCCCCAGCAGGGCGACGGGCTCAGGCCCACGGCCTGGCCGATTTCTTGCAGGCTGGCGCGGGCGTTGGCCTGCAGCACGGCGAGAATTTTTCTGTCGAGACGATCCATCGGCCTGATTATTCGCTCAGATCTCCATTTGCAGAAGGATTTTCTGCAGCAACCCATTTTTGAAGCGAATTCAGCAAATTCATCTCCGCCGTGCAGCGCATACTTCTTCCATCAAGGCGCTCTTACCGGAGCGCACGAAATGACAAGGCCCCGGCTGGTTACCGCCAGCGCGGGGCCCTTGGCATGGAGCACTGCGCGATGCCCACCAACCGTGCATGACAGGAAGCTGACGCCCTGCATTGATAAGCACGCTTACCAGCACAAACCCCGATGCTCCGGCCACCGGCGCGACACCATAATTTCCCAGCGCTGGCACACTGTGCCAACCTGCCTTGCACGCAGGGCCGCTGCCCCGCTGCAGCGCTCACCACATCCCACAGGAGACACCATGCAATTGACCAAACTCGTCGTTGGCTTGAGCCTTGCGCTCGGCTTTGTGGCCACCGCTGCCGCACAGACCACCATGCGCATCAGCATCTCGACGGCCCAGAACTCTCACCAGGGCGTGGCCATCGACACCTTCGCCAAGGAAGTCGAAAAACGCACGGGCGGCCGCTACAAGGTGCAGACCTTCTACAACGGCGCCCTGGGTGGCGAGCGCGAATCGATTGAAGCCGTGCAGCTGGGCACGCAGGAGCTGGCCTTCAGCTCCACCGGCCCGGTGCCCAACTTCGTGCCTGAGGCGCGCATCTTCGACGTGCCCTTCCTGTTCCGCGACAAGGCCCACGCCCGTGCCGTGCTGGACGGCCCCATCGGTCAGGAGATGCTGACCAAGTTCGACAGCAAGGGCTTCAAGGCCCTGGCCTGGGCCGAGAACGGTTTCCGCCACATGACCAACAGCAAGCGCTCGGTGACCGCGCCTGAAGACCTCAAGGGCCTGAAGATGCGCACCATGGAAAACCCCGTGCACATCGCCGCGTACAAGGGCTTTGGCATCATCACCACGCCCATGGCCTTCCCCGAAGTGTTCACCGCCTTGCAGCAAGGCACTGTGGACGGCCAGGAGAACCCGCTGCCCGTGATCATCTCGGCCAAGTTTGACCAGGTGCAAAAGCACCTGACGCTCACAGGCCACGTGTATTCGCCCGCCATCTTCGTGATGAACAAGGCGTCGTTCGACAAGCTCTCGGCCGCTGACAAGCAGGCCTTCATCGACGCTGCCAAGGAAGGCACCAAGGCCAACCGCGCCCGCGTGGACGAAGACGATGCCAAGGGCGTTGCCGACCTGCGCGCCAAGGGCATGACGGTGGTGGACAACCCCGACAAGTCCAAGTTTGTGGCCGCGCTGGCACCCGTGAATGCGGAGTTTGAAAAGCAGTTCGGCAAGGCCACGCTCGACAAGATCCGCGAATACAAGTAAGCGCAGTGTGCAGCATTTGCTACAATTTCAGTAGCACATAACGCCCGTAGCATAAGCGCTACGGGCGTTTTTCATCTGTTTTTTGTTCTGTTCATAGCCTCTGATTCCCTGGCGTTGTCCGCCCCATGAAAAAAGCCTTTCTGTTGTTTGAACGTGGCACCACGTTTGCCGCACTGCTGGGCGCGTGCGCCATGCTGGTCGTAGCGTCCGCGCTGGGCATGTTCCAGATCGTGACCCGTTTTGTGCTGGAACAGCCCGCCGAGTGGACGGAGGTGCTGATCCGCTTCAGCCTGATCTGGATGGTGTTTCTGGCCATCCCCAGCGCGTTTCGCCAGGGCGCAATGGTGAGCGTGGACGTGCTCTACCGCTGGAGCCCACCGCGTGTGCGCAGGGTGCTCGACTACATCGTGGCGCTGGCTGCGCTGGCGCTGATTGGCGTGATCATCTGGTGGGGCTGGGACTATGCGCAGCGCGGTGGCGTGCAGTCGATGGCGGGGCTCGAATCCGTCTCCATGTTCTGGGCCTACGTGGCCATGCCGGTGGGCGGCGTGTTCAGCGTCATCGGCATCATCGGCTGCCTGGTCGACCCCCACCGCCTTGAGCTGGAGACTGCGCAATGAGCGACGCGACGAGCCGCCTCAAGCGAGCGAACGGCCCCCTCGGGGGGCAGCGAGAACATGCAATGCCGAGCGTGGGGGTCCACCAATGACTCCAGTCATGATCACCACCATGGTGCTGTGTTTTGCACTCACCGTGTCCGTGGCCGTCTCCATCGGCCTGGCCTCCATCCTGGGCATCCAGGTGGCCAATGCCAACATGCTCATCTCGGTCAAGGAGATGTTCGCCTCGATCAACAAGTTTCCGCTGGCCGCCATTCCGTTCTTCATCCTGGCGGGCAACCTGATGGAAACCGGCGGCATCTCGCGCCGGCTGGTGGAGTTTGCCAAGAGCATCGTGGGCGGGGTGCAGGGCGGCCTGCCCATGACCTGCGTGCTCACCTGCATGATCTTTGCAGCCGTGTCGGGCTCGTCGGTGGCCACCACGTTTGCGATTGGCGCCATCCTGATCCCGGCGCTCATCAAGCACGGCTACCCCACCAGCTATGCCGCCGCGCTGCAGGCCACCAGTGCCGAGCTGGGCGTGATCATCCCGCCCTCGATTCCGCTCATCCTGTATGGCGTGAGCGCCGAGGTGTCGATCGGTGAGCTGTTCATCGCAGGCTTTGGCCCGGGCGTTCTTATCAGTGGCGCATTGATGCTTTTCGTATGGGCCTATTGCAAATGGAAGGGCTGGGGCAAGAACGACGGTGACGGCCGCATGCCCCTGGGCCGGGCCACGCTGCAGGCGGGCTGGGCGCTGCTGATGCCGGTCATCATCCTGGGCGGCATCTACGGCGGCATCTTCACGCCCACCGAGGCATCGGCTGTGGCGGTGTTCTATGCGCTCGTCATCGGCGTGGTGATCTACCGCGAGATCCGCATCAAGGACCTGTTCGGCATCCTGCGCAAGTCGGCCATCTCGTCGGCCGTGATCATGTTCATCATTGCCAACGCCGGGCTGTTTGCCTTTCTCATCACCCGTGCGGGTGTACCCGATGCGATTGGCCGCTGGCTGGAAGCGGTGCTGCAGTCGCCCACGCTCTTCCTGCTGGGCGTGAACGCGGCGCTGTTCATCATCGGCATGTTCATCGAGACCAGCGCCGCCATCATTGTGCTGGCGCCCATCCTGGCACCGGTGGCCATGCACTTTGGTGTGGACCCGGTGCACTTCGGACTCATCATGGTGGTGAACCTGGCCATGGGCATGATCACGCCGCCGTTTGGCGTGAACCTGTTTGCGGCCTGCACGGTGGCGCGCATATCGCTGGACCGCATCGTGGGGCATTTGATTCCGTTCGTGCTGGTCATCATGGCGTGCCTCATGATCGTGACCTACGTGCCGCAGCTGTCGCTGGGTTTGCGGGATCTGGTCTACGCAAAGTAGCGAGTGCAGTGTTTCACGCTTTCTGGCACGCAAGAAAACGTCTTTTCGGCCATGGCCGCGTTGCAAATCCTCGCGATACCGCCCGGTATCGCTGTGGTTTGCGCCTTGCCAGTGCCAAAAATCCATTTTTCTTGTTTGCGCCATCAAGCGTCAAACACTGCACTAGAATCGCCCGGTCAGGAGAGAGTGCCAGCCCTAAGGGCCACCGCACCGCCGAAGGCGCAGGCAACAGCCGAACGCTCAGGCAAAAGGACTGACAACCGCCCGCAGTGATGCGGGCGTTCCCTTGCTGGAGAGAGATGGCCCGCCGCACCGCGTTATGAGGCCATCCACCGAAGGAGCAAACCGCACGGCCAGCCAGGGCAGTGGGGCGAATCTCTCAGGTAAAGCGGACAGCAGGGCAAATCCCGTGGCCACCGTGGTGGCTACGGCCCCCATTTGCCCCGGAGTTCCGCCATGTCGTCAGCCAACGCCCCCCTGCTTGCCACGCCCCTGAACGCCCTGCACACCGAGCTGGGCGCCCGCATGGTGCCGTTTGCCGGATATTCCATGCCCGTGCAGTACCCCGCGGGCCTCATGGCCGAGCATGTGCACACGCGCACGGCCGCCGGCCTGTTCGACGTCTCGCACATGGGCCAGCTCAAGCTGGTGGGCCCCGATGCCGCCGCAGCCTTCGAAACCCTGATGCCCGTGGATGTGATCGACCTGCCCGTGGGCAAGCAGCGCTACGGCCTGCTGCTCACCGACGAAGGCACGGTCATGGATGACCTGATGTTCTTCAACCAGGGCGTGGTGGACGGCGAGCCCACCCTGTTTGTCATCGTCAACGGCGCGTGCAAGGTGGACGACATCGCGCACATCCAGGCGCGCATCGACCAGCGTTGCAAGGTGGTGCCGATGCCCGACCACGGCCTGCTGGCGCTGCAGGGCCCGCAGGCGGCCACTGCCCTTGCACGCCTGGCGCCCGGTGTGGAAAAGCTGGTGTTCATGACCGGTGGTGCATTCAGCATTGCAGGCTGCGACTGCTTCGTGACCCGCAGTGGCTACACCGGCGAGGACGGCTTTGAAATCTCGGTGCCCGCCGCCCAGGCCGAAACCCTTGCCCGCGCGCTGCTGGCCCAGCCAGAAGTGAAGCCCATTGGCCTGGGCGCCCGCAATTCGCTGCGCCTGGAAGCCGGCCTGTGCCTGTATGGCAACGACATTGACACCACCACCACGCCGCCCGAAGCGGGCCTGAACTGGGCCATCCAGAAGGTGCGCCGCACCGGTGGCGCGCGTGCTGGCGGCTTCCCGGGCGCCGACAAGGTGCTGGCGCAGATCGACAACCCCGCCAGCCTGCAGCGCAAGCGAGTGGGCCTGGTCGCGCTGGAACGTGTACCGGTGCGCGAACACACCGAGCTGCAAAGCACCGATGGGCAAAAAATCGGCGAAGTCACCAGCGGCCTGCTGGGGCCCACGGTGAACGAGCCCGTGGCCATGGGCTATGTGGCGCCCGCCTTTGCAGCCATCGGCACGCGCGTGAACGCCATCGTGCGCGGCAAGGCCGTGCCGATGGAGGTGCGCGCCCTGCCGTTTGTGCCCGCCAACTACTTCCGTGGCTGATTTCCGCCGGCGCTGCGTGCCGACCACGCCTGCGCCCGCTACATTGCAGATTCCTTCATTTTTTTCCCCATTGCTTGAGGAGCCTTTCCATGACCGTCAAATTTTCCAAAGACCACGAGTGGATCAACGTCGCCGACGCCAATGCGGCCGTGGTCGGCATCACCGTGCATGCCCAGGATGCCCTCGGTGACGTGGTGTTCGTAGATCTGCCCGCCGTCGGCGCCACGTTTGCGCAGGGCGATGTCGCGGGCGTGGTGGAGTCCGTCAAGGCTGCGGCTGACGTGTACATGCCCGTCTCCGGCGAAGTGGTGGAAGTCAACGAAGCGCTGCGCGCCGACCCCTCGCTGGCCAACTCCGACCCGCTCAATGCCGGCTGGTTCTTCAAGGTCAAGCTCAGCGACGCCAGCCAGCTCGATGCGCTGCTGGACGAAGCCGCCTACTCAGCCTTTGCCGCCAGCGCCTGAGGGCCTTGACGCTTTCATAGAAAAACCATAGCTGCCTGCGCTTGATTTCATTGGCTTTCAGCCATAAAACACGCTGAATCAACCAAGCAACAAGCGCCAGCAGCTTCTTTTTTAATAGCACCCGAACGCCCGCCCATGACCGCCGCCCTGCCCCTTTCCGCTCTGGAGAACGCCGCCGAATTCCTGCCCCGCCACATCGGCATCGACGCAGCGGATGAAGCCCACATGCTGTCCGTGATTGGCGAGGCGTCGCGCCGGGCGCTGATTGACTCCATCGTGCCGCGCTCCATCGCCCGCAGCAGCGCGATGGACCTGCCCGCGCCCATCACGGAAGCCGCGGCGCTGGCCGAACTCAAGGCGCTGGCGGCCAAGAACCAGGTCCTCAAAAGCTTCATCGGCCAGGGCTACTACGGCACGCACACGCCGGGCGTCATCCTGCGCAACATCCTGGAAAACCCCGCCTGGTACACCGCCTACACGCCCTACCAGGCCGAAATCTCGCAGGGCCGCATGGAGGCGCTGGTCAACTTCCAGACCATGGTGTGCGACCTGACCGGCATGCCCATTGCCAATGCGTCGATGCTCGATGAGGCCACCGCCGCCGCCGAGGCGATGACGCTGGCCAAGCGCTCGGTCAAGAGCAAAAGCAATGTGTTTGTGGTGGCCGGTGATGCCCACCCGCAAACCATCGAGGTGATCCAGACCCGTGCCAAGCCGCTGGGCATCGAGGTGCTGCTGGCCAATTCCGCCGCCGAATGGGATGCCGCGCTCAATGGCGACTACTTCGCCGTGCTGGCCCAGTACCCCGCCACCAGCGGCCGCATTGACGACCTGCGCGCCGACGTGGAAAAAGCCCACACCAAGCAAGCCGCCTTCATCGCCGCAGCCGACCTGCAGGCCCTCACGCTGATCACGCCGCCCGGTGAATGGGGTGCCGACATCGTCGTGGGCACCACCCAGCGTTTTGGCATGCCCATGGGCGCCGGTGGCCCGCACGCGGCCTACATGGCCTGCCGCGACGATTTCAAGCGCAGCCTGCCCGGCCGCCTGGTGGGCGTGAGCGTGGACGCGCATGGCAAGCCTGCCTACCGCCTGGCCCTGCAAACGCGCGAGCAGCACATCCGCCGCGAAAAGGCCACGTCGAATATCTGCACCGCGCAAGTGTTGCCCGCCGTGATCGCCAGCATGTACGCTGTGTACCACGGCCCCGAAGGCCTGCAGCGCATTGCGCAGCGTGTGGCCAGCTACACGGCCATCCTGGCCCAGGGCCTGAAGCAGCTGGGCGCCCCGGTGCGCGAGCAGGCGACCTTCGACACGCTGAGCCTGCACACCGGAGCCGCTACCAAATCCATAGCTGCTCGCGCAATCCAGATGGGCGCCAATCTGCGGATTTACTTCGAAGAGTACCTCTGCATCTCGCTGGACGAAACCACCACGCGGGCCGACATCGAATTGCTGTGGAAGATCTTCGCCAAGGACGGCCAGGCCCTGCCCACGTTTGATGCGTTTGAAAACGGTGTGGAGTCGTTGATCCCCGCGGCGCTACGCCGCACCAGCCGCTACCTCACGCACCCTGTGTTCAACACGCACCACTCTGAGACCGGCATGCTGCGCTACATCCGCCAGCTGTCCGACAAGGACCTGGCGCTGGACCGCACCATGATCCCGCTGGGCAGCTGCACCATGAAGCTCAACGCCACGAGCGAGATGATCCCGATCACCTGGCCAGAGTTTGCCAACGTGCACCCGTTTGCACCCGCAGACCAGCTGCAGGGCTACAAGGAGCTGGACGAACAACTGCGCGCCTGGCTGTGCCAGGCCACGGGCTACGCGGGCATCAGCCTGCAGCCCAATGCGGGATCGCAAGGTGAGTACGCCGGCCTGCTGGCCATCAAGGCCTACCACGAAGCCCAGGGCCATGCGCACCGCAACATCTGCCTGATCCCCAGCAGCGCACACGGCACCAACCCCGCCAGCGCCCAGATGGTGGGCATGCAGGTGGTGGTGACCGCCTGCGACGCCAATGGCAACGTGGACATGGCCGATCTCAAGGCCAAGTGCGAACAGCACAGCGCCAACCTGGCCTGCATCATGATCACCTACCCCAGCACGCACGGCGTGTTTGAAACCCAGGTGAAGGAGCTCTGCGCCCTGGTGCACAGCCACGGCGGCCGGGTGTATGTGGATGGCGCCAACATGAACGCCCTGGTGGGCGTGGCCGCCCCCGGCGAGTTCGGCGGCGACGTGAGCCACCTGAATCTGCACAAAACGTTCTGCATTCCCCACGGCGGTGGCGGCCCCGGCGTGGGCCCCGTCTGCGTGGTGGAAGACCTGGTGCCCTTCCTGCCTGGTCATGCAACGGCCGGTGTGGCCGGCGGCGTGGGTGCCGTGTCGGCAGCGCCACTGGGCAATGCCGCCGTACTGCCCATCAGCTGGATGTACTGCCGCATGATGGGCGCCGAAGGCCTGCAGGCCGCCACCGAGACCGCCATCCTCTCGGCCAACTACATCAGCGCACGCCTCAAGGACCACTACCCCACGCTGTACGCCAGCGAAAACGGCCACGTGGCACACGAGTGCATCCTGGACCTGCGCGGCCTGAAGGACACCAGCGGCGTGATGGCCGAAGACGTGGCCAAGCGCCTGATTGACTACGGCTTTCATGCGCCCACGCTCTCCTTCCCCGTGCCCAACACGCTGATGGTGGAGCCCACCGAGAGCGAGACGCTGTCCGAGATCGATCGCTTCATCGACGCGATGATTGCCATCCGCGAGGAAATCCGCCAGATCGAAAACGGCGTCTGGCCGCAGGACAACAACCCCCTGAAGAACGCCCCGCACACGGCCGAGAGCCTGCTCGGCGGCGAGTGGAGCCGCCCCTACACCCGCGAAGCCGCCGCCTACCCTGTGGCCGCCTTGCGCAGCAGCAAATACTGGTCGCCCGTGGGCCGGGTGGACAACGTGTGGGGTGACCGCAACCTGAGCTGCAGCTGCATTCCGGTGTCTGACTACGCCTGATACGCCTGATTGCTGTGACTTCCACCACCAGCGCCTGCACTGTCTGCCAGCCGCCTGCGCTGGAGGCTCTGGTCGAGTCTGAACCGGCTCTTGCGGTGCTGTGGCAGGATCTGCCCCGCCGCCAGTTCAGTGCGGGCATGTCGCTGCAACAGGCCGGCGAGACCAGCACCCGCTGCTGGCAGGTGCGCAGTGGCGTAGTCCGGCTGTTCTACCTGAACGAACATGGCACGGAGCGCAACCGGTCGTTCCACGGCGCCGGCAGCTGGGTGGCCGGCAACCTGCCACCCCTTGCGCTGCCCAGCCCCTACGCCATCGAGGCCCTGGCGCCCGTAGAGGCCGTGGAGCTGGCCTATGCCACCTTGCAGCAATGGCAACGCAGCTTTCCCCACATCGGCCCCTTGCTGGAAGAAGGCCTGGGCTATGTGTTTCAGCGGCATGCACACCGCGAAGCCGAGTTGTTGAGCCACCCACCCGAAGTGCGCTACCAGTCTTTTCTGGCCACGCATGGTGATCTGGCAGCCCACCTGCCGCAGCACCATGTGGCCAGCTACCTGGGCATCTCGCCGGTGTCGCTCTCCCGCATCCGGGCACGGCTGGGCATGGTGGAACCGTCACGCGGCGGTTGAACAGCGTTCAGCGTTCCTGCGGCCATGCACTGACTGTGCGGTCCCGCCCTGGCATCACCACCCTGGGCAGTTTCTCCTTGTCCATGATGGCGTCACCTGGCACAAGGCCGTTCAGGTGCAGCAGGTGCGCCGTGATGGCGTACACCTCGTCATCGGTCAGGCTCTTGGGTGCGTGCATCGGCATGCCCCTGCGCACGTAGTCGAACACCGTGGTGGCGTAAGGCCACATCGCACCCACCGACAGCACCTGTAACGGGTACTTGCGCACGCGCAGGGGGCGCAACGGATCGCTCCAGCCAATGAAGCCGTCAGAACCTACCAGCCGCGCCGCGGGCCCTTCAATGCCCTTTGCTCCGTGGCAGGCGGCGCAGTGCATGGCGTACAGCCGCGCGCCCTGCTCCACGCTGCCCCGGCCGGCCGGCAGGTTGCGGCCGTTGGGGAAGACGGTGATGGCATGGCGCTCCACATCGGCAGGCGACAGCGGTTGCCCCAGTCCAATGACATGCGGTGGCGCTGCTGGCTCTGGAGCCGCCGCTGATGGCGCCTGGGCCTCGCTGGCTGCTCCTGCCCCCACCAGTCCCGCCACCATGGCCGCAACTGCGCCACGCCGCAGGGTGGCGCGCCCGGCGGGCAGCAACTGACAGCAATGGTATTCACGCATACACGTTCTCCACACGGCCATCGGCCTGCACACGCCAGGCCTGCACCGCGTTGTAGTGGTTGAACGAGTGCATGGCGTAGCGGCGTTTCCATTCGCTGCGCAGCGGCTGGGTGCGGCCGTGTTCATCGGTGGCGCGGCTCATCAGGTCGGCCTTGCGGCCGCTCCACTGCCAAGGCAGCGTGAAGCGCGTAAAGGCACGGTCCAGCACCGGGCCGTGCAGCTGCGCCACAGCCCAGGTGCGCCCACCATCCACCGAAACGTCCACACGCACAATGCGCCCACGGCCCGACCAGGCCAGCCCCGCAATTTCGTAAAACCCATGGGGCTCCGGCAAACGCTGCTGCCCCGAGGGGTGCGTGATCACGGACTTCACCTCCATGTGGAACGCAAAGCGCTCGATCCGCCCATCGGCCAGCACCTGCGTGTACAGGCCCGACTCGTCCTTGGTGTAGGCGGGCGCGTCCACCACTTCCAGCCGGTGAAGCCACTTCACATTGACATTGCCCTCCCAGCCTGGCATGAACAGGCGCATGGGGTAGCCTTGCGACGGCCGCAGCCGCTCGCCGTTCTGAAACAGCGCCACCATGCCGTGCTCCATCAAGGCCTTCAGTGGCAGGCTGCGGCTGTGCGACCCACCGTCAGCGCCTTCGGCCACCACCCATTGGGCGCTGTCCTTCAGGCCCGCTTCGTTCAGCAGATACGCCAGCGGCACCCCCGTCCACTCCGAGCACGACACCTCGCCCGCAATCTCGCCCAGCGTCTGGTCCAGGGCGGTGGGCGACAGCGCATTGGCCGCCGAATTGCCCGCACACTCCAGAAAATGCACGCGGCTGACCATCGGGTAGCGCATCAGGCGGTCCAGATCAAAGCGCAGCGGTTTGTTGACCAGCCCGTGCAGCTTCAGGGTGTGGCGCTCCGGCGCGATGTCGGGCACGCCGTTGTGGTGCACTGCAAAGTGCAGGCCGCTGGGGGTGATGATGCCGCGCTGGTGCTCAAGCGGCGTGCGCCACACGGCAACCCCCGCCGCCATCGACAGGCTGCGTTCCACCTGCGCCTCGTGCACGGCGGGCAGGCCGTATGGTAGATCGGCCCCACCGGGGCGGGTCATCGCATCGGGCAAGCGTGCGGCCAGCGGTTGTGGCTGTGGTGGCGTAGCCTGCGCCGCCGCCACGCTGAGTCCCCCTGTCGCAAGGCCCCCCAAAAAAGTCCTCCGGGCCAGGCCGTTGTGGCCGCTGTATGAACGCATCCTTCGTCTCCGCAAAAACAAGCACCCGGCACCCATCGGCCGCAGTCGCAGTGTTGCGGCTCGCAAACGAACATGCATTAACGCTTGTTAATGCGTATGAATGGGCACGGTGACGGCCACTGGCGTGAAGCCCTTTACACTGGCGCGCCGCTGGCAGGGCAAAACGTTTCTGCCGGAAGAACCATCTTTCGAGCTCTTTCTGACTTCTTCTTTTTCAAGGACATTCCGTGCGTATTTCCTCCTCCCTTGTGCTCGCCGGCCTGCTGGCTGCCTCGTTTGCCGCTGCCCAGGCGGCAGGCCCCGTCACCACGGCCAGCGGCCTGGTGTATGAATCACTCAAGGACGGTACGGGCGAATCGCCCAAGGCCACCGACACCGTCAAGGTGCACTACAAGGGCACGTTCCTGGATGGCAAGGAGTTCGACAGCTCCTACAAGCGCGGCGAGCCCACCTCGTTCCCGCTCAACCGCGTGATCCCCTGCTGGACCGAAGGCGTGCAGCGCATGAAGCCCGGCGGCAAGGCCAAGCTGACCTGCCCGCCCGCCATCGCCTATGGCGCAGCGGGTGCGGGGGGCGTGATTCCGCCCAATGCGACGCTGAACTTTGAGATTGAACTGATCTCCGTCGGCCGTTGATCTGCCCGACGGCAGCGCCCATGAAAAAACCGTCCGGGGTTTCCTTCCCGGACGGTTTTTTCTCTGGAGCACGTTGACTCAGACTTCTGTCACAAACTGCTCGCGCGGGCGGCGCACCTTCTTCAGGTTCACCAGCCAGTCGCCTTCATCGGCGCGGTAACCCAGGGGCATGATGGCCACGCTGCGCAGGCCGCGCTCGCGCAGATGGAGGATCTCATCCAGCGCAGCGGGGTCGAATCCTTCCATGGGTGTCGAGTCCACTTCTTCAAACGCTGCCGCAATGAGCGCGGCGCTCATGCCAATGTAGGCTTGGCGGGCTGCGTGCTGAAAATTCACCTCCGCATCGCGCTGGGGGTACATGCCCAGCAGCATCTGGCGGTAGTTCTCCCAGCCTTCGTTCTTGAAGCCGCGCTGCTCGTTGGTGAGGTCGAACATCATGTTGATGCGCTCGGCCGTGTAGTTGTCCCACGCGGCAAACACCAGCAGGTGCGATCCATCGGTGATCTGGGCCTGGTTCCAGGCGATGGGCTGGATGCGTGCGCGCACGGCGGGGTCGGTCACCACGATGATTTCAAACGGCTGCAGCCCGCTGGACGTGGGCGCCAGACGGGCGGCCTCCAGAATGCGTTCGACCTTGTCTTGCGGCACGGCCTTCTGGGGGTTCATCTTTTTGGCAGCGTAGCGCCATTGCAGCTTGTGAAGCAAGGGCTGCTGGGCAGCCGCGCTGGTGGAAGAGGTGGTCATGAGTATTCCTGGGGTTCAACAACAAAAGGCAGGGCGCACGCCAGTGCGCCACGGTTGAACTTTAGGCCCGCCCCTGCCCGCCGGTAAGCCCTTGCAGGGAAAAGGAATGTTCACAAACTGCCAACAATCCACGCTTCTCAAGGGCCGTGGGCAATGCATGCAGGCGTACACTCGATTCCCATGTGTCCTGCCAATTCGCAGCGTGTCGCGGGCCTCGCCCGCCTGGGGCGTCCGCGCCATGAGGCTGCACTTTCATGAGCGAACCCGATCTGTCTTTTCTGGACCCGGCCGGACGGCAGCCCGCCCAGGCTGCGCGCACCCCCGGCCCAACCGCGCCGGCGCCCCCCCCGCGTGATGACGGCAGCACCGCTACGGGCACCGGCGAGGGCCTGGTGGCGGAGTTGCGGGCCTACCAGGCCGAGCTGGAGAGCCAGAACAAGGTGCTGCGCTACAGCCAGACAGTGGCCGAGAGTGCCTACGAACGCTTCGAGACCCTGTTTGCCAGCGTGCCGCTGGCGCTGATGGTGGTGGATGAGCACGACATGGTGGTGCAGGCCAATTCCATGGCGCACCGCTCTTTTCAGCCCACCGAACGCGACCGCCCGCTCACTGCCCTGATGCCTTTTGTGCGCAGCAAGGATGCCCGGCGCGTGCGCGAGGCCTTCGCCCTGGCGCAGGACCTGGGCCGCGGCGAGGTGAAAGAAGTGGTGTTTGACATCAGCGCCGACACGCGCATCACCGGAGACCTGCACATTGCCCACATCGAGGCGCCCCAGGCCAGTGGGCCCCCGCTGTCGCAGTTCCTGTGCGCGGTGATCGACCAGGGCCCGCTGCTGGCCGAGCGCCAGGCCCTGCAGCACAGCGCACAGACCCTGCAGCAACGCAACGAGCAGATCCGAGCCAGCGAAAAGCGGCTGGAGGCCATCATCAACTCTGCGCTCGATGCCATCATCTGCGTGGACCAGCACCAGCGCATCACCGTGTTCAACCCCACGGCGGCGGCCCTGTTCCAGTGCAGTGCCAGCGATGCGCTGGGCAGCCCGCTGGAGCGCTTTTTGCCCGATGCCGCGCAGGCCCTGGCGTTTGCGCAACTCACCACCCAGGCCCTGCTGGGCGAGATGACCGCCCTCACGGCCAGCGGCAAGGAGCTGGCGGTGGAGGTGAGCGTATCGTTCGAGCGCCACGCAGACGGCGAGACCACCACCGTGTTCGCACGCGACCTGACCGGCCGCAAGAAGGCCGAGGCGCACCGCAGCGAGCTGGAAGCGCAACTGCGCGAGTCGCACAAGATGCAGGCCGTGGGCACCATGGCCGGGGGCATTGCGCACGACTTCAACAACATTCTGGGGGCCATCCTGGGCAACGTGGAGCTGGCCAAGGCCGATTGCGCACCGGGCTCGCCGGTGCTGGAGAGCCTGCTGGAGATCGACAAGGCCGGCCGCCGCGCGCGCGACCTGGTGCGCCAGATCCTCACCTTCAGCCGCAACGAACCGCCGCAGCGCTCGGCCGTATCGCTGGCCGAGGTGGTGCATGACACCGAGCGTCTGCTGCGCGTGACACTGCCGCCAGCGATCGAGCTGCACATGCACCTGCAGGCCGGCCTGCCGCCCGTGCTGGCCGACGCCACGCAGGTCGAGCAAGCCCTGCTCAACCTGTGCACCAACGCCGTCCACGCCATCCAGCACCAGGGCATCGAACGCGGCAGCATCCACGTAGAGGCCGCTGCCGTGCAGCCCGACCACCGCCTGAGCGAGCGACTGGGGCTGGCCGCAGGCGATTACGTGGCGCTGACCGTGCGCGACACCGGCCCCGGCATGGACGCCGCCACGCTCGAGCGCATCTTCGAGCCCTTTTTCACCACCAAGCCCGTCGGCCAGGGTACGGGCCTGGGCCTGGCAGTGGTGCATGGCGTGATGCGCACGCACGAAGGCGGGGTGGACGTGCAAAGCTCCCCCGGCCATGGCAGCCGGTTCACGCTGTACTTTCCGGTGGCAAGCAGCGCCACCCCAGCTGCCCACATCGCGCCCGTCGTTTTGGCCAGCGGCGCACTGGCTGCTCACCCCACCGCAACTGCACCGGGTGACGCGAACGCGCCCGGCAAAAAACACCGGGTGATGTATGTGGATGACGACCAGGCGCTCGTGTTTCTGGTGCAACGCCTTCTACGCCGACGCGGGTACGAGGTGAGCGGCTTCACAGACCCCCATGAGGCTACGGCCGCGCTGCGCGCTGCCCCGCAGGCCTACGACCTGCTGGTGACCGACTACAACATGCCCGGCTTCTGCGGCGTGGACCTGGTGCGCGAGGCGCGCCGGATCCGCCCCGATCTGCCGGTCGCCCTGGCATCCGGCTATGTGACGGCCGAGATCGAGCAAGCCGCACTGGCAGAAGGTGCCCGCGCACTGATCCACAAACCCAATGACGTGGAGGAACTGTGCGCCACGGTGCAGCGGCTCATCGCGACCAGTGCAGCAGGCGATGACACTGCCTGACCAACTGGCGGGTGGCGTGCAGGTGGTGTATGAAGACGCCGACCTGCTGGTGCTCGACAAGCCCGCCGGGCTGCTGTGCGTGCCCGGCCGGGGGCCCGACAAGCAGGATTGCCTGAGTGCCCGCGCCCAGCAGCGCTGGCCCGGCGCGCTCATCGTGCACCGTCTGGACCAGGCCACGTCCGGCCTCGTGCTGATGGCCCGCCACATCGATGCCCAGCGGCAGTTGAGCCACGCATTTGCCGAGCGCCAGGTGCACAAGCGCTACCAAGCCGTGGTGCAGGGGCTGCTGTACTCGGCAGACCGGTGCTGGAACGAGATCGAACTGCCCATCGCCGCCGACTGGGAGCGCCGCCCGCTGCGCGTGGTGGATGCCGCGAAGGGAAAGCCCAGCCTGACCCGCTGGCGCTTGCTGGCCCAGGACGAGGCGGCATTCAGCTCACGCGTGGAACTCGAACCCGTGACCGGCCGCACCCACCAGCTGCGCGTGCACCTGGCCGCCATCGGCCACCCCATCCTGGGCGACGCGCTGTATGCAGCCGAAACCGCCCGACAAAAAGCGCCCCGGCTGCTGCTGCACGCCTGCGTGCTGGAGTTTGTGCACCCCCGTCACGGGGCGCCATGTCGTTTCGAATCCGCGCCGGGTTTCTGATGCGCAGCGGGGCCCGTCAGACCAGCGCAAGCACCTCGGCCACCGGCCTGCGCGGCTTGGGTACAGGCATGACCGCAGCACGTCCCACCGCCACCAGCATCACGGGCAATTCGTCGGACTGCAGCCCAAACTCGCTCGCCACCCCCGTTGCGTCAAAACCGCCCATGGGTGCGCTGGCCAGTCCCATGCCCTCGGCCGCCAGCATCAACGTCATGGCAGCCAGCGAGGCCGAGCGCACCGCTTCATCACGCTGCAGCTGGTCATCAGGAGCATGCGCCGCCGTGGCCTGCGCCACCCAGGCGTCCCCCACCGCCTGCCCAAAAACACCGGCACGCACCACGGGCGCGAGCCGATCGGCCAGTTGGGTGTGGGCCTGCAGCGTGCCGCAGATGATGTAGGTGACAGCCGCATCCAGCACCTTCTGCTGGCGCCAGGCCAGCGTGTGCAGCCGTGCCTTGGCCGCTGGCGTGCGCACCGCGATAAAGCGCCAGTTCTGCAGGTGGTAGGCCGTAGGCGCCCGCGTGGCCAGGCGCACCAGCTCGGCAATCTGGGCTTCATCCAGCGCATGACTTGCATCGAAAAGGTGGGTGGAGACGCGGGTTTCAATGGCCGAAGCCACGGTGTGAGAAGACATGAAAACACAGACCTTTCAGATCAACAAAGAAAAAAGGAAGGAGCACATCAAAGAGCGGAGCGCCTGGGGTGTCAGCGGCCCGCGCCGCGCTGCGCCATGGCCCACTGCACCGCCAGCACACAGCCCAGCACCGTGGCCATACCCAGCAGCGACACGCCGCGCATGGCTTGCCCCAGCAGCGCCCAGCCCAGCAGCACGGCCGTGAGCGGGCTCAGCAGCCCCAGCGACGCCACCGCCACGGTGGGCAGGCGCTCGATGCCCCGGAACCACAGCACATAAGCCACCAGTGCACCCGCCAGGCAGAGGTACACATACCCCCCGGCCTGCGTGGCCGTGAGCGTGGGCAAAGGCGGGTCGGCCCACCAGGCCACCGGCGCGATCATGAGCCCGCCCAGCAGCAGCTGCCAGCCGGTAAAGGCCAGCACCGGCAGACCGGACTGCCAGCGGCGCGAGAGAAACGTGCCCATGGCCATGCACACCGTGCCCGCCAGCGCCGCTGCCACGCCCCACCCATCCCAGACAGTGCCGGGGGCCAGCAGCATCAGCGCCATACCCGCCACCGCCAGCACGCCCGCCCCCAGCGCCACGCCCGACGGGCGGCGCTGGTCCACCGCCCAGGCCAGGCCCATCACCACCAGCGGGCCAATGGCCCCGACCACGGCGGCGAGCCCGCCCGGCAAGCGATAGGCCGCCACAAACAGCAGCGCCTGGAAGACACCGATATTGAGCGCAGCCAGCAAAGCCATGCGCCCCCATCCCCCGGGCACAGGCCACCGACGCGCCCACAGCACCAGCAGCAGCCCCGCAGGCAGCGCCCGCAGCAGCGCTGCGGTGAACGGCCGGCCGGGTGGCAACAGCTCGGTGGTGACGATGTAGGTAGAGCCCCAGATGACGGGCGCGAGCGCGGTGATGAACACGTCCCACCAGTTGGGTGACGACGACGGTGATGCTGACGAAGTCGAGTTTGAATTCATTTTTATCTTTAATTCAAGATAAACCACTGTAGCATAAAATCTCGAAATCAAGACAAATTACGACCATGCCTGACCCTCGCCCCCCAGACGCCGTGGATGCCATCCTGGCCCAATGGCACACAGAACGCCCCGATCTGGACGTATCCCCCATGGGCCCCATCGGCCGCCTCAAACGCTGCGCGGCATTGATGGACCGGCGACTTGAAGCCGCGTTCGCGCCGTTCGGCCTGTCATTCTGGGAGTTCGACATGCTCGCCACGCTGCGCCGCTCGGGAGCCCCCTTCTGCCTGGCGCCCACCACGCTGTTTTCAACCCTCATGGTCACCTCCGGCACCATGACGCACCGCATGGGCAAACTTGAAGCCAGCGGGTGGATTGAGCGCCTGCCGAACCCTGCTGATGCACGCGGTCTGCTCGTGCAACTCACGCCAGCAGGCCTGGCGCTGATCGACCGGGCCCTGGAAGCCCATGTGGCCAATGAGCATGCGCTGCTAGCCCCGATGCGTGCATCCGACGTGGCAGCCCTGGACCGGCGCTTGGCCCAGCTGCTGGCCATACTGGAGCCTGCGGGCGACAGCTGACCGCCACATCCCGCAGTACCATGGCGGGATGCCTCACAACCACCTCTACATCCTCACCGGCGCATCGCGCGGCATGGGCCTGGCCATGGCCCAGCAGCTTCTCAAGAGCGGCAACACCCTGATCTGCATTGCCCGTGGCACCAACCCTGACCTGACCGCCGAGGCCAAGGCAGCTGGCGTCACCATTGAACAGTGGCAGCAAGACCTTTCGCAGGGCGAGCAGGCCGCCCACAAGCTGCAAGCCTGGCTGCAGGCCCAGGGCCCGCAGGCGTTTGCCAGCGCCATCCTCATCAACAATGCGGGCATGATTCCGCGCATTGCGCCGCTGTCGGCCAGTGCCAACCCGCATGATCTGGCCGACCTGGCCACCGCCCTGCGTGTAGGGCTGGAGGCGCCCATGCAACTGACCGCCGCCTTCCTGGGTGCAACGGACAGCTGGACGGTGCCGCGCAAGGTGCTCAACATCTCCTCGGGCCTGGGCCGCCGGGCCATGGCCTCGCAGGCTGCCTACTGCGCCGCCAAGGCGGGCATGGACCATTTCACGCGCTGCGTAGCGCTGGACGAGGCACTCAAGCCCCATGGAGCCAAGGTATGTTCGCTGGCGCCCGGTGTGATCGACACGGACATGCAGGTTCAGCTGCGCGGCGCCGACCCGGCCGCCTTTCCGGACCGCCAGAATTTCGCCAACCTCAAGACGGGTGGCCAGCTCACATCCCCCGCCGAAGCCGCCACCCGCGTGCTCGCCTGGCTGGAGCGCGCAGACTTTGGCACCAACCCGGTGGCCGATGTCCGGGACGCGTGAATCGGATCACTCCTGTTTTCATAGCTGCCAGCGCATGCTGGCTAAGCCCCAGTGGCCAATTTGACCTGAAACCCCTTTGAAAGGATCACCCCATGACCCGTGAAGTCGTCGTCGTCAGCGCAGTGCGCACTGCCATTGGCACCTTTGGCGGCAGCCTGAAAGACGTGCCCCCCACCGAACTGGGCGCCCTCGTCGTGCGCGAATCGCTCGCGCGTGCCAACGTGGAAGGCAAGGACGTGGGCCATGTGGTGTTCGGCCATGTGGTCAACACCGAGCCCAAGGACATGTACCTCTCGCGCGTGGCGGCCATCAACGGCGGCTGCGGCGAAGGCACGCCCGCCTACAACGTCAACCGCCTGTGTGGCTCGGGCCTGCAGGCCATCGTCAACGCCAGCCAGTCCATCCTGCTGGGCGACACCGACGTGGCGATCGGCGCCGGTGCTGAAAACATGAGCCGCGTGCCCTTTGCCAGCCTGAACATGCGCTGGGGCGCCCGCATGGGCGACACCAAGATGGTGGACATGATGATCGGCGCACTGCACGACCCCTTCCACAACATCCACATGGGTGTGACGGCCGAGAACATTGCCGCCAAGTGGGGCATCACGCGCGAAGACCAGGACAAGCTGGCGGTGGAGAGCCACAACAGGGCCGAACGCGCCACGCAGGCGGGTGTGTTCAAGGACCAGATCGTGCCGGTCACCTTGAAGAGCAAGAAGGGCGACGTGTTGTACGCCACCGACGAGCACTTCCGCCCCGGCGCCACGATGGACGACCTGGCCAAGCTCAAGCCCGTGTTCATCAAGGAAAACGGCACGGTGACGGCAGGCAACGCCTCGGGCATCAACGACGCCGCCGCCGCGGTGGTGCTGATGGAAGCCGGTGCCGCCAAGGCGCGGGGCGCCAAGCCCCTGGCCCGCCTGGTGGCCTACGCCCACGCAGGTGTCGACCCCAAGTACATGGGCATCGGCCCCGTGCCAGCCACGCAGCTAGCGCTGAAGAAGGCGGGCCTCACCGTCAACGACCTGGACGTGATCGAAGCCAACGAGGCCTTCGCCGCCCAGGCCTGCGCAGTGACCAAGGACCTGGGCCTGGACCCCGCCAAGGTCAACCCCAACGGCTCGGGCATCTCGCTGGGCCACCCCATCGGTGCCACGGGCGCGCTCATTACCGTCAAGGCATTGCATGAGCTGCAGCGCATCCAGGGCCGCTATGCGCTGGTGACGATGTGTATTGGTGGCGGCCAGGGCATTGCCGCGATTTTTGAACGCATCTGAAGCCCTGCCAGGCCCGGCAGCCATCGCCGTAGGCGATGCTGCCCTCCTGCATTGGCAAGGCCGGCCTTGCGCAGGATCAGCGATCATCCACAGGAGCTGGCACTAAGACCCGCAGAGCCGAACGCGCAGCGCGTTTGCCCCCCTCTCATTGAACCGACGGAGACACCCCCCGCCATGATCCGCACCCTGCTTTCTTTCACCGCCCTCGCTTTTGCCCTGGGCACCACGGCAAACGCCCAGGCCCCGGCTGCGGCCTATCCCACCAAGCCCATCCGCCTGATCGTGCCCTTCCCGCCCGGCGGCGGCACCGACATCCTGTCGCGCCTGGTGGCCACCAAGCTCACCGAAGGCCCCAAATGGACCGTGGTGGCGGACAACAAGGCGGGCGCGGGCGGCACCATCGGCATTGGCGAGGCTGTGAAGGCTGCGCCCACGGGCTATGACCTGGTGATGGGCCAAAAGGACAACCTCGTGATCGGCCCCTGGCTCTACAAGAACCTGCCGTGGGACCCGACCAAGGACCTCACGGCCGTGGCCCACGTGGCCTGGACGCCCGTGGTCATCGCCACCAGCGTCAACTCCAAGTACAAGACCCTGGCCGATGTGGTGGCCGCCGCCAAGGCAGCGCCGGGCACCATCACCTACGGCTCGCCCGGCAACGGCACGTCCATCCACCTGGCCGGCCATTTGTTCGAGCAGGCGGCGGGCATCAAGCTCAGCCATATCCCCTACAAGGGCTCCAACCCCGCGCTGATGGATGCGCTGGCGGGCAACGTGGACCTGCTGGTCTCGTCCCTGCCCTCGGCCATGGGCCAGATCAAGGCCGGCAAGCTGCGCCCGCTGGCGGTCACGTCGGCCAAGCGCAGCTCTTCGGTGCCGGATGTGCCCACCGTGGCGGAATCGGGTTTCAAGGACTTTGACGTGAGCACCTGGTACGGCGTGCTGGCCCCTGCCGGAACCCCCGCAGCGGTGGTGACCACGCTCAATGCAGAAATCAACAAGCTGCTGTCCACCCCCGAGATGAAGGCCGCCATCCAGGCGCAAGGCGCCGAGCCCGAAGCCATGACGCCTGCCCAGTTCAGCGCCCTGCTCAACAAGGAGTACGGGCAGTGGAAAGGCATTGTGGAAGCGTCTGGCGCCAAGATCGAGTAAGGTGACCTGACGCGCGGCCGGCGCCCCTGGCCGACCACAGCCGCCCATGGCCCCAGGCACCTGCGTGCAGGCCGTGGCCCAGGAGCCTTTACCGTGCCGCAACCTCCCCACAAGCCCGCGCAACGCCACGGGGCATCTGGCCCGCCGGACTCTGCGGCAACCACCGCACCCCAGCCCCCATCCAACATCGGCTCCAAGCTGCTGGTGCTGGTGGGCGTGCTGATGCTCGCGGCCTTGCTGTATGCGGGCGCCACGTCCGGCGCCCGACCCTCGGTGGCGCTGCCGCCTCCAGAGACTGATGTGAAGGCGCCCAGCCCGTCGGCCACCGCCACTGCCGTATTTGCAGGCGGCTGCTTCTGGGGCGTGCAGGCTGTGTTCCAGCACACACAGGGGGTACTGAATGCCGTGTCGGGGTATGCAGGCGGCAGCAAAGAGACGGCCAGCTACCCGATGGTCAGTTCCGGTAAAACAGGTCACGCCGAGGCCGTTGCGATTACCTACGACCCGCAGGTGGTGAGCTATGGGCAGCTTCTGCAGATCTTCTTTTCGGTGGCGCACGACCCGACCGAAATCGACCGCCAGGGGCCCGACTACGGGCCGCAATACCGGTCTGCCATTTTTTACTCCACGCCCGATGAGCACGGGGTTGCCCAGCAGTACATCGCGCAGCTCGACGCCACCCAGCTGCTGGCGCGCAAGATCGCGACCACGCTGGCCCCGCTGGACGCCTTCTACCCGGCAGAAGACGAACACCAGGACTACGCGACGCGCAACCCGCACTCCATCTACATCGCCACGTACGACCGCCCCAAGATCGCGCAGCTTGAGGCTTTGCTGCCCGAGCGTTTTCGCGATACGCCGGTGCTGGTGGCCGGGCAAGCGCCACGCTGAACCCCAAACAAAACGGCTCCATCCAGGAGCCGTTTTGCAGAATGCGCGTATTGCGCGTATTGCGCGTATTGCGGGTATTGCGCTTAGTGCGCGTATTGCGCTTAGTGCGCGCTACCGAGTGCCGCGCCTAGTCGCGCACCACCAGCACGGGGATATGGACCACGCCCAGCACGCGCTGGGTGACGCTGCCGAGCACCAGCTTTTCCAGCCCACGGCGCCCGTGCGAACCCATCACGATCAGGTCGGCGCCCGTGCTCTCCAGGGCGCGCAGGATTCCGTCGTGCACTGCATGTCCCTCGCCCACCACGGTGGTCACCGGCACACCGGCATCGGCCATGGCTTTGCGGGTGGCTTCCAGGGCCGTGTTGGCCTCGGCGGTGGCGGCATTGATGTACTGGGCCTGGCCGTAGGCAAAGTCAGCCCCGACGCCGGTGAAAGGATAGGGATCTACCACGTAGACCGCCGTCACGGCGCTGCCAAAGGTTTTGGCCAGCCCGGCGGCCTTGGACACGGCCAGCATCGACGTATCAGAGCCGTCGACCGGAACCAGAATGTGTTTGAACATGGTGCTTCTCCTTGGGTTGAATGTTGTGGCGGGCTTGTGGCCCACACGAACCAGTGTGAACGCCCACCTTACCGCGCATCTTGATTCGCATCAAATTCAATGCAGTTCCAAAGGGATTGTTCAGGCCGCCAGTGCAGGCGGCTCCACCGCGTCCGCCCCCTGAAAGCTGCCCCTGCGGCACGTGATGACCAGGGTGTCGCGGTGGCCCGCTGCCGCCATCGGCTGGATGGGCGTGGTCTCGTGGATCATGCGGGCGTCGTCGAGCAGCAGCAGGGACCATGGCTCGGTGAGCGTGAAGCGCTGGCCAGCCGGGCCGGCGGCTTCGAACACACGGGTCTCGCCGCCCTTCACGCCCTCGCGGCCGACCAGAAACACGGCCACCAGGTCAACCCCGTCGCGGTGTGCCCCCTCGGGGGTGGGCCGTCCGATGCCATCCGTGGTGTCGATGCGAAACTGGTGCGCCTCCACAAACCAGGGCACCGGGGCCCGTGGGCCCGCAAACACCGCGTCAGACACGCCTGCCAGCGCTGTAAGCAGCTGGCGCCACACGGGCTGCGCCACGGTGGCCGCCTCCATGGGCGCAAACCAGCGCTCCATGCCGCCGTGCAAGGCGTTGTATTCCACCGGCTGCCAGTGCGCACGGTGGGGCACCTGCTGCATGTGGCCGCTCTGCACCACAAAGCAGGCGTGGCGCCGCCGCCGGTAGCGGCCGCCATCCTTGAGAAAGTCATCGGGGGGCAAGCCTGCCCAGTCGGCATTCAGCGCCATCAACGCGGCAAGGTCGCAGCCCACCCAGCGTGCCACATCGGAAGGCGCCAGCACGGCATACCCGTGCTGGCGCAGCTGGTGGACGACTTCGGTGGGAGCAGTGAACGGGGGAGCGAAAGTGACGTGGGCCATGGGGCAAAGCTTAACCGCTGGTACTGCGGTCTCGCTGCCAACAGCCGTTGATCACATCACGGCGACGCGCCCTTCAGTCGCGGTGCTTGCGCCCTTTGTCCTTGTCTTTGTCCTTGCCATGGCCGCGCCCACGGTCGGCTTTGCCCCCGTGCCGGTGATCGTCGTCCCAATGGCGATCCTGGCGGTCATAGCGACCGTGGCTGTACGGTGGCGGGCCCCGGCGTGGAGGCGGCTCCTGCACAAAGTACACAGGCTGACTGCACGCGTTGTAGCGGGCACAGTGCTTGCCCCAGTTCTTGGCGTGGCCGGGCGGTACATACAGATAGATTGGCGAGCGCGGTACCACCACGGCCGGGCGGTGGATGATGACCGGCTCGGCGTAGATCAGCGGAGGCGGTGGCGCGTTGCCGATGTTGATGCGGCCGTACACGCCAGGTGCCAGCTCGCCTCCCACGGTGGCGTTGACATAGGCCTGTGCGTGGGCGGCGCCTGCGGCTGCGAGCAGCAGGCCTGCAGCCGCGCCCGAAAGAAGCAGGCGAAGGGTTTGAAGGGCATTGTTTTTCATGGGGAACTCCTTGTTTTTGCCACGCCTGGATGGCACGGCAGGTGCACGTGGTCATCGTCAGCATGTCGGCCTGCATTTGTAACAAAGCCATCGCCAAGATATACCCCCCCGCAGGTTAAAAATGTAAGCAAATGGCGACAACATCGGTGCCCGCGGAATTCACATCCAAGTCGTTTCTAAGCCAAATCGGCCTCCAGCGCTTATGCAGCATGCGCCTGCAGCTATCATTTTTATGAGGCGTGTCAGGCATTGACCCCCATCGCTGCCGCATGCAGGTCGGCTGCGGGGCCGGGGCGTCCGAACAGATAGCCTTGCCAGGTACGGCAACCCAGGCTGGAGAGCATGTCCCGCTGCTCGGCGGTTTCCACGCCTTCGGCAATCACCCCGAGGTCCAGGCTCTGCGCCAGTGTGACGATGGTGCGGGCTATGGTCGCGTCGTTGGTGTCCGTGAGCAGGTCGCGCACAAAGCCCTGGTCGATCTTGAGCTGGTCGAGCGGCAGACGCTTGAGGTAGCTCAGGCTGGAATAGCCGGTGCCAAAGTCGTCCAGCGCAAAGCCGATGCCCACCGCCCGCAGGGTGGCCATGCGCTGGATGGTGTCCTCCACATCGTCCAGCAGCAGCGTTTCGGTCAGCTCCAGCTTCAGGCGGTGGGGGTTGGCGCCGGTCTCGTCGAGCACGCCCAGCACCTCGTCCACAAACTGGCTGTGCCTGAACTGCCGTGCGCTCACATTGACGGCCAGCGTCCAGCGCGCAGTCACGGGGTTCCGGGCCCACTCCACCAGTTGCAGGCAGGCGGTGCGCAGGATCCATGCGCCCAGCGGCACGATGAGACCCGAAGCCTCGGCCACCGGAATGAACTCGGCCGGGGACACCAGCCCACGCTGCGGGTGCTGCCAGCGCACCAGCGCCTCGGCCCCCACAATGCCGTCGTGCTCGCGGATCTGGGCCTGGTAATGCAGCAGAAACTGGCCGTCCCGCAGCGCTTCGCGCAAACCGGCTTCGAGCAAGGTGCGCGCCGTCACGTTGGCCTGCGTGCGCGGGTCGAAGAACCGCAAGGTGTTTCGCCCTGCCCCCTTGGCCTGGTACATCGCCATGTCGCCGTGCTTGAGCAGTTCGTCCACCGAGCCCCGCGCATCGGCATACAGCGCAATGCCGATGCTGCAGGAGCTGTGGTGTTCATGGCCGTCCAGCCGGTAGGGCTGGCTGAGCGCCTGCAGCACCGTGCGCCCCACGGTCTCGGCCTGGGCAGCGGCCTCCTGCACGTTGGCGGCGAGCCCCTCCAGCACCACCACGAACTCGTCGCCCCCCAGGCGCGCCACCGTGTCCCCCACCCGCACGCAGCCTGCCAGGCGGGCGCCCACCTGGCGCAGCAGCTGGTCGCCCAGTTCATGGCCCTGGGTGTCGTTCAGGTCCTTGAAGTTGTCCAGGTCCACAAACAGCAGCGCGCCCCCTGCACCCGAGCGGGCTGTGGCGGCCAGGCTGTGCTGCAGCCGGTCGGTCATGAGCCGGCGATTGGGCAGGCCCGTGAGCGGGTCGTAGAACGCCAGCAGGCGGATCTCTTCCTCGGCCGCCTTGCGGCTGGAGATGTCGATCTGCGTGCCCACGTAATGGGTGATCTCGCCTTCGGGCGAGCGCACCGCCGTGATGGTGATCCACGCCGGGTATTCCGCGCCGTCCTTGCGCCGGTTCCACACCTCGCCCTGCCACATGCCGGTGGTGTGCAGCGAGTTCTCAAGGCTGGAATAAAAAGCCGCGTCATGTCGGCCCGACTGCAGCAGGCGCGGCGTCTGGCCCACCAGTTCCTCCACGGTGTAGCCCGTAAGCCGTGCATACGACTGGTTGGCCCGCAGGATGCGCTTGTCCGGCGACGTCACGATCATGCCCTCGAACGACTCGAACACCGTGGCAGCAATCTGCAGCGACTCCTCGGCCTTGCGGCGCTCGGTGATGTCGGTCGAAATACCGCACAGCGCAACCACGCTGCCTTTCGCATCGCGCAGCGGAATCTTCACCGAAAGAAACGCCCGCTGCGGGGCGCCTGTCGCCGGGGTATTGAGCTCCTCCACCTCCAGGCTCTCACCGTCCTCCAGCACGCGCCGGTCATTGGCGCGCAGCGATTGCGCAGTGGCAGCGTCAAAAAAAGCCCCATCGTCCTTGCCCACAACCTCCTGCGAGGGCAGGCCAAAGTACTGGAGCGTATGGTGATTGGCGTACTGGTAATGGTAGTCCTTGCCCTTGATGTAAATGAACGCACCCACGCTGTCCAGAATGGTCGCAAGCTTCTGCTCGCTGTCCTTGAGGTGGCGCGTGCGTTCCTGCACCTTGCGGCGCAGCACGACCACCGACAGCGCCGCCAGCAGGCTGAAGGCCAGCAGCCCACCCAGCCCCCACCAGATCCAGGGCGCAATCCGCACCGGCTCATCAGCCGCACTCCAGCGGCGCAAAACCTTCGCGTACGCCGGGTCGGCACCGCTGCGCCAGTCCTTGACCGACCGGTCTATCGCCGCCAGCACATCGGCATTGCGCCCTGCGCCCGTGGCAAAGAACAAGGCTGCAGGCTGGAACACGATGCCCGAGTCCACCATGCCGTAGCGCTGCGAATACAGGTTGCCGAACCGATGGTTGGCGATCACCGCATCGGCCTCGCCCTGCTGCACCATGGCAAACGCGCCCGTGAAGCTGGAGGCATCCACCAGCGTGACCTGGATGCCGAAGCTGTCCATCATGTTGCTGAAAGCGGCACGCTGCACCGAACCCTCCAGCACCGCCACGCGCTTGCCCTGCAGGTCAAGCATCGAATAGATGGGGCTTCCCGGCGCACGGTAGATCTGTGACCAGCTGTGCAGCACCGGCAGGCTGTGAAAGTCAAACAGGATGTCGCGCTGGTCTGACCGGGCCACATCGGGCATGAGATCAAGCCGCCCCTCGCGCAGGGCGTCCAGGCAATCTTGCCAGTTGCACGGCACATATCTGAGCGACCATTGCTCCCGCGCGGCCACCATCTCCAGCAGGTCCACAAAGATGCCTGCAGCCTTGCCATCGGCGCCAAAAAAAACCTTGGGCTCGTTGGCATATACGCCCACGCGCAGCTCGCGCGGCGCCGCCGATGCGATGGCGCCAGCGCCCAGCACGGCCAGCAACACCAGCCACCGCAGGCCCGAGCCCCATCGACAACGCCAGTACATGCCAGGATTCAAATCAGGCTCCACAGAGGATGGACACCCCATGGTAACGAATGCTTGCAAATACCGCCAATGGGAATCTGCGTACGGCCTTGGAGTAGCATGTAACCACACCAAGCCCCGCCCAGGAGACAGCGATGCCCCATGAACGCCGTCACTTCGTTCGCGTCAGTTTCGATGCACCCGCCCTGCTTACCACGTCCAGCAATGCCTTCAGCGTGCATGTGCAGGACCTGTCCCTCAAGGGCGCACTGATCGTTGCGCCCGCGCAAGCGGGTCTGGAGCCGGGCATGCTCTGCCAGATCACCATTCCGCTGGCAGAAACCGGCAATCACATCGCCATGTCCGCCGAAGTGGCGCACGTGGAAGGCCTGCACACCGGCCTGCTGTGCCGGGGCATCGACCTGGACAGCGTCACCCACCTGCGCCGCCTCATCGAGCTGCAACTGGGAGACCCGGCCCTGCTGGAACGGGACCTGGTCGAGCTGACGGGTGCCAGCCCCACCCACTGAGAACCGGCGGGCTACTGCGCTTCCTGCTCCTGCAAGGCCCGCCACATGACCTTGCCGCTCCCGCTCTTGGGCAGTGCGCTGACAAACTGAACGATGCGCGGCACCTTGTACACGGCCATGTTCTCGCGGCACCAGTCGATGATCTGCTGCTCGGTGGTGTCCTGGTGCGTGGCGCGCAACACCACCACCGCTTTCACGGTCTCGCCCCGGTAGCTGTCCTTGGTGGCAATGATGCAGGCCTCCTGGATGGCGGGGTGGCGGAACATCAGAGCCTCCACCTCGGCCGGCCACACCTTGAAGCCACTCGCATTGATCATGCGCTTGAGCCGGTCGGTCAGGAAGAAGTAGCCGTCTTCGTCCATGCGCCCCAGGTCGCCCGAGCGGAAGAACCGCTTGCCCTCAAAGTCAATGAACGCAGCCTCCGTGGCGTCCGGGCGCTTCCAGTAGCCTTCAAACACCTCGGGGCCGTGGATGATTATCTCGCCCTGCTCGCCCACGGGCACCTCCTGCAGGGTGTCCGGGTCGATCACCCGCGCATCGGTGCTCATGAAAGGAATGCCCAGGCACTGCTGCTTGGGGTGGTCTGGCGGGTTGGAGTGCGACGGCGCTGCGGTTTCCGTCAGCCCATAGCCTTCTGCGTAGCGCAGGCCGTACTGCTCCAGCAGTCGCTGGGCCACCGCCTGCGGCATGGCGGCACCGCCACCGCCAATGTAGACCAGGCTCGACAGGTCGTAGCTCGCAAAGTTCGGGCTGCCCAGCAGGTCGATGACCATGGTGGGGATGTTGGTCCAGTTGGTCACCTGGTAGCGCGAGATCAGGCGCCCTGCCAGGTCGCGGTCCCACCGGGGCATGATCACCAGGGTGGCCGCGCTGTAGATGGACGCATGCATCACGCTCACCATGCCGGTAATGTGGAACATGGGCACCACCGCCAGCGTCACGTTGTCCACCGAGCCGTTGCCCCACAGGCTGCTCGCCACCGCGTTGTGCATGATGCTTTTGTGCAGGTGCATGCAGCCCTTGGGCAGGCCGGTGGTACCACTGGTGTAAGGCAGCAGCGCCAGGTCGCTGGGCCCCACCACCAGCTCGGGCGGCGCCTCCGCGCAGTCCACGACATCTGTCCAGGTGTGGACCTGGCCGCCGTCGAGCCCCGGCAGCGGGTGCCGCGTACCCAGCCACTCCGACCAGGCTTCGGGCGGCGCGTCGATACCGGACACACCCGCATCAAACGCATCGGTGAACTGCGTGACCACCAGGTGCGCCAGCCGCTCGGCACCGGGCAGCGCGTTGCTGGCCTTGGCCAGCTCGGGCGCGAGATCACCCGTGGTGAAAGCCACCTTGGTATCGGGGTCGGTGATGTAGTGCTTGAGCTCCTCGGCCCGGTTCATGGGGTTGACGGGCACCACCACCGCGTTGGCCCGCAGGATGGCGAAATGGGCCATCACAAGCTGCGGGCAGTTCTGCATGCACAGCACCACCCGGTCGCCGCGCTGCACGCCCAGTTGTGCCAGCCGTGCGGCCAGGCGCTCGGCCCCCTGCATCAATTGCAGGTAGCTCAGCGTGCGGCCAAAAAAGACCAGCGCCGCCTTGTCCGGATAGCGGCGCGCGCTGATGGCCAGGTTGTCCCACAGCGAGGTGGATGGCAGCGTGATGGCCTTGGGCAGACGGCGGGGCCAGAATTTGTGATGAGGACGCATGGAGCAGGAATTCCTTTGAAGAACGCAGCCTAGTTCGCATGGTGCCCCGGAAGCATTGGGGATGCCACTGATGGTGCGTCGCGCATGTGACGCTGGCGGACAACGCGGTGGATGCCGCTGCACCCGGCGTACCCACCCTGCGCAGCAGTTGGCGCAGCACGGCGTCAGATAACATCTTTTCAAACCACCTGCCCCGTTCCACGCACCACCGGCCACGACATGCTCACCTTCACCTACTACGCACTCATGCTTCTGGTTGGTTACGTCTGGTACCAATACGGGCAAAAGCTGATCCACCAGGGCCCTCGGGGCGAGGACGGCGAATTCACCAAGCCCCCGGTCGGGCCCATCGGCTTTCTGGTAGTCACGGGCCTCGCGTGTTACCTCTCGTATGAAGCCCTGCGTGCCTTGGTTCTTCAGGAGATCCCCTGTATCGGCAAGGGGTGCAAGGGCCAGCTTTACACCTTGGCAGAGCATTCCGGCCAATACTGGGCCAACCTGTTTTTTGTGGTGTGGATGGTGCTCGCCCTGGGGTATGCGGTCTACGTCACGATCAAGATCTGGATGCGCGACTGACGCCGCCCCCTCCCCACTACACAACGCTGGTCCGGCGCCCGCAACCCCACGCGTCAGGCGCAGCGGCTGTGCGAATTTGCAAAATCCAAGTGCGTTTTTGTCTATTGTGCTAATAATTTTGCACATCTAACATGCGGCAGTTCGGTACTTTCTGCCGCGTAATTACTCTCAGGAGACTTTCCATGGACGCATCCACCGCCGTCAAGGCCCCCACCGTCAAGCTGCTGATCGGCGGCAAGTTCGTCGAATCCAAGACCACCGAGTGGCGCGACGTGGTGAACCCCGCCACGCAAGAGGTGCTGGCCCGCGTGCCGTTTGCCACAGCCGAAGAAATCGATGCCGCAGTGGCCTCGGCCAAGGAAGCGTTCAAGACCTGGAAGAAGACGCCCATCGGCACCCGCGCCCGCATCTTTCTCAAATACCAGCAGCTCATCCGCGAAAACATGGGCGAGCTGGCTGCCATTCTGACCGCCGAACAAGGCAAGACATTGCCCGATGCCGAAGGCGATGTGTTCCGCGGCCTCGAAGTAGTGGAGCACGCCGCCAGCATCGGCAACCTGCAACTGGGCGAGCTGGCCAACAACGTGGCCGGTGGCGTGGACACCTACACCCTGCTGCAGCCGCTGGGCGTGTGCGCAGGCATCACGCCGTTCAACTTCCCGGCCATGATCCCGCTGTGGATGTTCCCCATGGCGATTGCCACGGGCAACACCTTTGTGCTCAAGCCGTCCGAGCAAGACCCGATGGTGACGATGCGCCTGGTAGAGCTGGCGCTCGAAGCGGGCATTCCACCCGGCGTGCTCAACGTGATCCACGGCGGCGAAATGGCCGTGAACGCGATCTGCGACCACAAGGACATCAAGGCCGTGTCGTTTGTGGGCTCCACCAAGGTGGGCACCCATGTGTACAACCGCGCCACCCTGGCCGGCAAGCGCGCGCAATGCATGATGGGCGCCAAGAACCACGCCATCATCCTGCCCGACGCGAACAAGGAGCAAACGCTCAACGCGATTGCCGGTGCATCGTTTGGCGCCGCTGGCCAGCGCTGCATGGCCCTGCCGGTGGTGGTGCTGGTGGGCGAGGCGCAAAAGTGGATCCCCGAGCTGGTGGCCAAGGCCAAGACGCTCAAGGTCAACGGCGGCACCGAAAAGGGCACCGATGTGGGCCCGCTGGTGTCCTGCGCGGCCCTCGCCCGTGTGGAAGGCCTGATCGAGCGCGGCATTGCCGACGGCGCCACGCTGGAGCTCGACGGCCGCAAGCCCACCGTGCCCGGCTACGAAAAGGGCAACTTCGTGGGCCCGACGATCTTCTCGAACGTGAAGCCCGGCATGGCCATTTACGACCAGGAAATCTTCGGCCCCGTGCTGGCCCTGGTGCCTGCGGCCGATATTGATGAAGCCATCGAGTTCATTAACGCCAACCCCAACGGCAACGGCACCGCCATCTTCACCCAGTCGGGTGCGGCAGCGCGCAAGTTCCAGGAAGAGATCGACGTGGGCCAGGTCGGCATCAACGTGCCAATCCCCGTGCCAGTGCCCCTGTTCTCGTTCACCGGCTCGCGCGCTTCCAAGCTGGGCGATCTGGGCCCTTACGGCAAGCAGGTCATCATGTTCTACACGCAGACCAAGACGGTAACGGCACGCTGGTTTGATGACAGCACCACGTCGCAGGGTGTGAACACCACGATTAGCTTGAAGTAGTTGTTACCGGGGTTCGATGCGTGCCGCGCTGCCCGCGAAGAAATGAAAACCCGTTCACGCTGAGCCTGTCGAAGCGCCGCGCGGGGCTTCGACAGGCTCAGCCCGAACGGTTGGGGGCAGCGCATCTACCGTTCAGACTGCGCTTGTCGAAGGCCCCGAACAAGGCGCGTTGGCGGTGTTAAAACCAGGCCATGCAACTCAGTGAACCGAAGATGAAAGTGGGCGCCTGGGCCGTGGCCGTTTTGCTGGCATGCGCTGGAACGTTGACCACGCCGCAAGCCCACGCGCAGGCCGGTGCCGCCTGCAAACCCGGCGGCACGGTGGAAGAAACCAACGCCTGCGCGGTGCAGGCCTTTCAGGCGGCAGACACGCAGATCGCCATCCTCTACGGTGACGTGATGCGCGCGCTGTCGGCCCATGAACGGCCCCAGCTACGACAGGAACACACGGCTTGGCAACGCGAGCGCACCACCCGCTGCAAACAAGCCACGCGCAGCAGCGAGTCGCAGCCCCAGTGGCCACGCCTGTACCACGAGTGCCTGACGGCCGAAACCCAGGCGCGCCGCAAGGGCCTGATGCGCTGGCTGACGCTGGACCACCCGTCCGCCAAGCCATGAACACGCCCCACCCCAGAACAACACAAAGCCAAGAGACAGAACACCATGGACTTTGAACTCACCGAAGAACAACGCGCCTTTGCCCAGACGGCCCGCGACTTTGCACAAGCCGAGTTCGCACCCCACGCCGCGCACTGGGACGAGGAAGGCATCTTCCCGAAAGAAGCCATCGCCAAGGCGGGCGAGCTGGGCTTTTGTGGCCTGTACGCGCCCGAAGCCGCCGGTGGCCTCGCCCTGCCCCGGCTGGATGCCACCCTGGTGTTTGAAGAGATGGCGGCCATCGACCCCAGCACCACCGCCTTCATCACCATCCACAACATGGCCACCTGGATGCTGGGCACCTGGGCCACGCCTGCCGTGCGCGACCACTGGGGCCCGCTGCTCACCACGGGCGAAAAGCTCGCGTCCTACTGCCTCACCGAGCCCGGCGCAGGCTCCGACGCCGCCTCGCTCAAGACCCGGGCCGAGCTGGTGGGCAACGAATACGTCATTAACGGCAGCAAGGCCTTCATCAGCGGCGCGGGCAGCACCGATGTGCTGGTGCTCATGGCCCGCACGGGCGATGCGCAGTCTGGCGCCAGCGGCATCAGCGCCTTTGCCGTGCCCGCCAATGCGCCCGGCATCAGCTACGGCAAGAAGGAACAGAAGATGGGCTGGAACAGCCAGCCCACGCGCACCATCAGCTTCGACAACGTGCGCATCCCGGCCGACCACCTGCTGGGCCGCGAGGGCGAAGGCTTCAAGATCGCCATGAAGGGCCTGGACGGCGGCCGCATCAACATCGCCACCTGCTCGGTGGGCGCCGCGCAAGGCGCGCTCAATGCCGCCCAGCAGTACATGCAAGACCGCAAGCAGTTCGGCAAGCCCATTGCCAGCTTCCAGGCCCTGCAGTTCAAGCTGGCCGACATGGCCACCGAGCTCGTGGCCGCGCGCCAGATGGTGCGCCTGGCCGCCAGCAAGCTCGACGCGGGTGCGCGCGATGCATCCACCTACTGCGCCATGGCCAAGCGCTTTGCCACCGACGCAGGCTTTACCGTCATCAACGACGCCCTGCAGTTGCACGGCGGCTACGGCTACATCCGCGAATACCCGCTGGAGCGCCTGCTGCGCGACGCGCGCGTGCACCAGATTCTGGAGGGCACGAATGAAATCATGCGCGTGATCATTGCGCGGCGCATGCTGGACGGGGATGCCACGGAGGTGATCCGATAGTCGCGATTACTCCCAATTTAATAGCTGCTCGCGCTTATCCCACAAGCGCTAGTGGCCAATTTGATTCAAATTCATGCCCGCCCGCCCGCTCTCTGACGAAACGCTGCACCTGATCGACGCCGTCCGCACGGCGCTTGCGCACCGCAGCGACGTGCAAGAGCGCCCGCTGTTCGGCACCCACGCCTTCTTTGTGGACGGCAAGATGTGCATCGCCGTCAAGGGCGACGAGCTGCTGGTGCGCCTGCCGCCCGATCAGCACAGCGCGCTGCAGGAGATGCAGAACACCCGCGAGCTCTCGCCCGGCGGCGGCATGAAAGGCTACTTCTGGGTGGAGCCCAACGGCTATGCCACGCGGGCGCAGTGGAACTACTGGATTCAGGAGGCCCTGGCCTACAACCCGCTCGCCAGGGCCACGCCCCCGCGCAAGGCCAAGGCGCCCCCCGCCCCCCGCAAACTGCCCGCGCCAAAAGCCGTGGGCCCGGGTGCAGCCAGAAAACACAGCATTTTCGAAGCCGACGACGACTGACCCCTTCCCCACCACCGATTGACCTGCACCTACTCACCAGCACCGATGGACCCCCATTTTTCAAGCATTTTTAGCCTCTAGCGCTTGGTGGATAAGCGCAAGCAGCTATCAATTTCATAGTATTTCATTCACCCCCATCACAACGACATCAAGGAGCAACACAGCATGACCAAAATCGCATTCATCGGCCTGGGCAACATGGGCGGCCCCATGGCCCACAACCTGCATAAGGCAGGCCACGAGGTGCGCGCGTTCGACCTCTCGCAACCCGCGCGCGACAAGCTGGCCGCAGACGGCGTGCCCATCGCAAGCGACGCCAAGGCGGCAGTCGCAGGCGCCGAAGTCGTCATCAGCATGCTGCCCGCCAGCCAGCATGTGGAGGGCTTGTTCCTCGGCGCGGGCGAGCTGCTGGCCCAGCTGCCTGCGGGCACGCTGATCATCGACTGCTCTACCATCGCCGCCGCCACCTCCCGCAAGGTGGCCGAGGCCGCCAAGGCCAAGGGCGTGGCCTTTATCGACGCACCCGTCTCCGGCGGCACCGGCGGCGCCATTGCAGGCACCCTCACCTTCATGGTGGGCGGCGACACCGCCGACCTGGAACGCGCCCGCCCCGTGCTCGAAAAAATGGGCGCCAACATCTTCCACGCCGGCAGCGTGGGCGCCGGCCAGACGGCCAAGATCTGCAACAACATGCTGCTGGGCATCCTGATGGCCGGCACCAGCGAAGCCATTGCCCTGGGCGTGGCCAACGGCCTGGACCCGAAGGTGCTCAGCGAAATCATGCGCCGCAGCTCGGGCGGCAACTGGGCGCTGGAGAAGTACAACCCCTACCCCGGCGTGATGGAAACCGCACCCGCCAGCAAGGGCTACGCGGGCGGCTTTGGCACGGATCTGATGCTCAAGGACCTGGGGCTGGCGCAGGAGAACGCGATGGCAGTAAAGGCCGCCACGCCGCTCGGTGGCATGGCGCGCAATCTGTACGCCGCGCACAGCCTGGCGGGGCATGGGGCACTGGATTTTTCCAGCATTATCAAGATGGTGCAGAAGGGGTGATGGGGAGCACCCCACCATAAAGAAACGCCAGCGTCTGCTGGCGTTTTTGCAGCCCTTGTGACCTCTCGATGGAAAGGTTTGGCGTCACACGGGATGCGCTGAGAACCTGACCCCAAGGGCGCGAGCGACCTTGAGAATGGTGTCGAGGCGCGGCTTTGCGCCCGGTGCGAGGGCCTTGTAAAGACTCTCTCGACCTAGACCAGCATCCTTGGCGACTTGCGCCATTCCCTTTGCGCGTGCAACGTCGCTGAGCGCGAGCAGCAGAAGATCTGTGTCTTCGGTGTCCAGAACCGCAGTCATGTACTCGGCAATGGCTTCGTCATCGGTGAGGTAACGAGCCGCATCGAATGGGAGAAGCTTTGCCTTTGTCTTGGAAGTACTCATCACTCAAGCTCCAACTGTTGCAAGAGTTTCTGAGCTCGCTTGATGTCTCTTGCCTGGGTTGATTTGTCACCGCCAGCGAGCATGACGATGAGTACGTTCTGGCGTTTCGTAAAGTACAAGCGATAGCCCGGACCAAATGCGATTCGCATCTCCGATACCTCGTCTCCGACTGGTTTCCAGTCGCCAAGATTTCCTGCTTCGGCCAGACGTAGCCTGGCGACGATGCGCAACTGAGCCTTGAGGTCTTTGAGGCCATCAAGCCAGTCTTGGAATTCCTGCGTTTGACGTACCGTGAACATGCCGAGAATGTATCTATATGGATACGAATGTCAAGCGGCGGTTTGTGACTTCGTGACGCTCGACAGCCAAGGTCAGTCCGCTTGACTGATGGGATGGAATCCCCCCGCTTGTTTGCGCGAAGTTGGCGCAGTGGTCTTCATTGGCGTGGGAATCCAATCTTCAAAAGCAAAGAGTCCGACATGCATGCCACTACCGTGGCCCTCGATTTGGCCAAATCCGCTGTCGAGAACCCACGCAGGCAGCGTGGGCGCAGGCCAGACGGCCAAGATCTGCAACAACATGCTGCTGGGCATCCTGATGGCCGGCACCAGCGAAGCCATTGCCCTGGGCGTGGCCAACGGCCTGGACCCGAAGGTGCTGAGCGAAATCATGCGCCGCAGCTCGGGCGGCAACTGGGCGCTGGAGAAGTACAACCCCTACCCCGGCGTGATGGAAACCGCGCCTGCCAGCAAGGGCTATGCAGGCGGCTTTGGCACGGACCTGATGCTCAAGGACTTAGGCCTGGCGCAGGAGAACGCGATGGCGGTAAAGGCCCCCACGCCGCTCGGTGGCATGGCGCGCAATCTGTACGCCGCGCACAGCCTGGCGGGGCATGGGACGCTGGATTTTTCCAGCATTATCAAGATGGTGCAGAAGGGGTGATGGGGAGCACCCCACCATAAAGAAACGCCAGCGTCTGCTGGCGTTTTCGTTTTGGGGGCTGACGGGTATGGGCAATCAATCTGGCGGCCGAGACGCCGGTGATGGAACGTGACAGCAGACGCTCAACGTTCGACATGAGCGGCAGACACCGGCTTGCCGGTGGCTGTCCGCTCGATGGAGGGGTTAGGCGGCAAGTTCGAACGCCTGCACATGGCTGAGCTTTCCGTCTCTGAGTGCGCCAGTTGCGATCGAAACAATCCGCCCTTGAACATGAACGCCACGACTGTTCAAGTCATCGCACAGCCGCTTGGCCCGCTTGAAGTCCTTCATGCTTGCAACGGTGATGTGCGGGATGTACGGAAACTCAAGCCGATGGAACGGCTCTAGCAGACCCCGATAGAGCTTGTCGTGGAGCATCGATATGTCGGCGCTTCCATCATCTGGAACGAGGAACACATACGCTGTGTCATCACTATCGTCCGCCCCAAGCATTGCGTACTTGCAGTGAAACGAGATCGGCTTCGTGTCCCTTGCAACGGTAGCGATGTGGTCTAGATAGGCAGCTTGCTCGACATCCCGAACGCCGAAAACCAGCGTGAAGTGAGGATCGACTACCGTGTAGTGCGGATCGTGCTCGCGTCGGAACTCCTGAATCCAGTTCATCTGGTTCTCAGGAACTTCGAGATACGCAACGGTGTAGAGGGGGTGCGAGGGCATCTCTGTTGACGCCTAACGTAATTTAAACCGCAAACCCTGCGGGATAAACTGGATCTTGCAGGATATTCTGGACACAAATTCCTCCTGAAAGTGGCTTGCAGCATGGGTTTGCCAGCAGGTGCCTGCTCAAATATCCAGGTATAAAAATTCCGTGAAACCCGGCAAGCCTCAAGGCAACAAACTATAGCGTGCCCCGCAGACCGGATTGGGGCAGCAGACTGCGCGCTGTGGGTGCAGACCGATCCGTCTTGAATCAATGGCTGCATTGGGAACGGGATGCCCACCGTCGGCTCAGGGCCCCAAACTACCCCCTCGCGAGCCGCACATGTCAAAAATATAACAAAAAGTGGCGCTAGCGCTTATCGATCATGCGCCAGCAGCTATCACAAACATAGCAATCCACATCAACTGCCCCGGGGCCGCAGCACCATGCGGTCCCGCCCCATCTCCACATCAAAGTGGCGCAGAAAGTTCTGGCCCAGCAAGGCGTCGTCGTCGCTGCGGCCGGTGTAGCCGGTGCCCACCCGCAGGCCAGACACCGCCAGCGACCGCACGGTGACCGAGTCGGAGGCAATCACCCGCCCTTCGCGCAGGCCGTTGGCGGTCTGGAAGGTGATGGGGTCGCCGCCTTGCAGGCCCGCCTGGCGGGCCAGGGTGTCGGTCACGCCCACCAGGCTGGCGCCCGTGTCCACCAGAAACATCACCGGCACGCCGTTGACGCTGCCCGCCACACGAAAGTGGCCGTCGTGGTGGCGGGGGATCACCACCGCGCCTTCGGCCGTGACGGTGGCGCCCTTGGGCTCAAGGGTGTACTGCATGGCAAAGTACAACACGGCCATCACCACCAGCCAGAACGCGAGGATGCCCAGGGTGCCTACCCGCATGAGGCGGCGCGTGGGTAGGCCGGGATCGGCGGGAGGGATGTGGTGGCGGTGTGGAGTGCCCATGGCAAGCGGGATGGTGTGAAACGGTGCAGAAGTGGCCTGCCCGCACAGCATAGGCGCAGCGCCAAAACCCCTCGCCGTGTGCCCGTATGGGCGTATGGGCGTATTTGCGTAGGTGCCCATGTGTCTGTGACCCTGTGGCGCTCAGGAAGCCGGCGCCCCGCCAGGGCCTTGCAGAAACCGCGCTTCAAATTCGTCTGCCGGCAAGGGTTTGCTCAGCAGGTAGCCCTGGATCTCGTCGCAGCCCAGCAGGGCCAGCATGCGCGAGTGGTCTGCAGTTTCCACGCCTTCGGCCACCACCTTGAGGCCCAGCGAATGCCCCAGGTTGATGATGGTGGACACCAGTGCGCGCCCCTGGGGGCCCGTGTTCATGGCCAGGATGAAGGAGCGGTCGATCTTGAGGGTGTCCACCGGTAGCCGGGCCAGGTAGCTCAGCGATGAAAACCCGGTGCCGAAGTCGTCGATGGCGATGGTGATGCCCATCTGGCGCAGGGCGCACAGGCTGCGGGTGCTGTGGTCTACGTCGCCCATCACCATGCTTTCGGTGATCTCCAGCTCCAGCCCGGCGGCGGCGTGGGCGTCGTGGGCCACGGCGTCGGCCACCTCGGCGATGAAGCCCCGGTGCAGCAGTTGCAGCGATGAGACGTTCACGGCCACGCGCAGGGGCGCAAAGCCAGCCTGGCGCCAGCGCAGGTTGTCGGCAAGCGCCTGCCGCAGGGCCCAGCGGCCCACGTCGTAGATGAGGCCGGTTTCCTCCAGGATGGGGATGAAGAGCGCGGGCGCCACCAGGCCCCGCTCGGGGTCGTGCCACCGGATGAGGGCTTCGGCGCCCGAGAGGGTGCCGGTGGGCAGGTGCAGCTTGGGCTGGTAGTGCAGCACGAACTGGTGCCTCTCCAGGGCGTCGCGCAGGCGGCCTTCCAGGCTCAGCGCCTCGGCCACGCGGGTGTTCATCTCCGATGTGTAGAACAGCAGGGTGTCTGCCGAGGCCTTGGCCTTGTTCACGGCGGCTTCGGCGTTGCGCAGCAGCGCTTCTGCATCGGCCCCATCCATGGGGTACAGCGCCACCCCGGCCTTGGCGGCCATGCGCAGCTCGGTGCCGCCCAGCGCAAAGGGGGCGTCAAAACACGCGCGCAGAAGGTGGTCGACCGCCAGGGCCACCGCGCCCGCGTCGCGTGCTTCGGTCACGGCCACACCAAAGCTGTTGACGCCGATGCGCGCCACGTCCCAGGCATCGCCTGCCGCCTGCTGCAGCCGCTGCGCCACCTGCCGCAGCAGCTCGTCCCCCACCTGGCGGCCCAGGGTGTCGTTGACGATGCGAAACCGGCTGATGTCCAGCAGCGCAATGGCTTGCAAGGCCTTGGCGCCCTCGCGGGTGCGCAGGTGCTGGCCACTGCGCTCCAGAAACAGCGTGTGGTTGGGCAGGCCGGTGATTTCGTCGTAGTACGCGAGGTAGCGCAGCCGTTCTTCCTTACCCAGGTGGTCCAGCGCAAAGCCGATGTCCCCGGCCAGCTCCATCAACAGCCGCATCTCGGCGTCGTCAAAAAAGCCCACCTCGTCGGCAAACAGGGCCATCACGCCCACCACTTCATGCGCCACCAGCAGAGGCAACACGGCCATGGACGCCACGCCCTGCGCGCCCAGGTACTGCGGCAGCAGGATGCGCGCGTCGCGCTGGATGTCGTCGCTCACCACGGGGCGTGCCGTGCGCACCACATCCGCACTCAGGCTCTCGCCCGGGGTGGGCTGGGCATGCAGTTGCAGGTGGTCCTGGATGTGCATGAGAAATTCGGCGCCCGCGCCGTACAGCGCCACCGGCACCACCCGCCCCAGGCCACGGTCCACCCGGCCGATCCATGCCATCCTGAACTGACCATGCTCCACCGCCACCCGGCACGACTCCTTGAAGAGCTCGTCGCGCTGGCGCACGCGCACGATCAGCGTGTTGATGCCGCTGAGCATGGCGTACACGCGGTTGAGCCGCTTGATCTTGCGCTCAGCATCGCGCCTTTCGGTGATGTCTTCGCCCAGGCTGGCCACGCCGGTCACCTGCCCGCCCACGGACCGCAGCACGGTGTTGTTCCAGTGCACCAGGCGCCGCCCGCCCGAGCGGGTGAGGATCTCGTTGTCAAAATGCCAGGCCGAAGGCCTGTCGGCCACGAGATCGGCAAACACGCCGCGCACATGGGCCATTTCGGGCGGCACAAACAGCTCGAACCAGTTGCGCCCGGAGACTTCTTCACGCTGCCAGCCGGTGATCCGCAGCAGGTAGTCGTTGCAGTAGGTGATGCGGCCTTCGCAGTCGAGCATCATGGAGATCATCTCGACCTTGTCGAGCATGTCGTTGAAGCGGCGGTCGCTCTCGTGGAGCTCTTCTTCCGCACGCTTTTCCGTGGTGACGTCCTGGATGGTGTTGAACCAGCGGCCCTGCTCGCCGCGGCCCATGGCTTCCTCCAGCGGCTCCATCACCTGCCGCAGGTGCAGGTACTCGCCGTCCGAGCGCAGGATGCGGTAGGTGAAGTCCATGCGGGCGCCGTGCCAGGCGGCCTGCAGGGCATGCTGGCGAAACCGGGTGCGATCGTCCGGGTGCACCAGCGCCAGCCAGTCGCGTGCCGACTGGGGCATGGCCGCGGGCACCAGCCCCAGCATGCCCGGCAGGGTGTCGAGCCAGCTTTCAAAGCTGCCGTCGTGCCGGCTGATCACGTGCGTGATCTTGGCCAGCGCCTGGGCACGGCGCAGCCGCGCCAGGCTGGCACACTGCGCATCCAGCGTCTGCTGGTGGTCGTGCACCTGGTTCTGCAGCTGCTCGGCCCGCTGCTGGGCCTGCAGGCACAGGTCGGCGTGTTCAAAAAGGCGCCCTGCGTGGGCGCCCAGCAGCGCCACCACTTCTTCGTCTTCGGCGCTGAAAGCCTCCGCCCCGGCCTTGTTGCCCAGGCAGATCCAGCCATGGCCCGTGGCCTGCGAAGCCACCGGCACCACCAGCGCTGAATAAAGCGGCGGGTAGCCGGGGGGCAGGCCCACGTCACACGGATCGCCGCCCGTGCACACCACCCGCTGCGGCTGGCGTTCTGCCCGCACACGCCCCAGCAGGCCGTGGGAAATGTGGGGCGCCATGTGGGGCGCCATGTGGGTCGTTTCAGGCCCGCCCCCGGCGGGAGAGTTCAGCCCGGCCATGCAGGTGATGGCACGCCCGCCGTGAGCGCCCTGCACACACACCACGGCAAATTGCGCCCCTGCCAGCGTCAGTGCGCCGCTGCACACGCGCGACAGCATCGCCTGCGGCTCGCGCTCTGCGGCCACCTGCAGGCTGAGCGCGGCCAGCGCAGCAAAGCGGCGGTTCGTGGCCTCAGGCTCGGCCACACGGCGCAGGGGGGGTTCCGTCATAGGTGCAAGTGCCGCTCCGGGCATTACAAACCCGGGGCATCTGGCAACCCGTGCCATGGCGGCCCGGGGAGCGGCGGGTCCATCTTAGGCGGGAAGGCTGAGGGTTGACAACCGTCAAGTCGCCAGCGCCGGGCGGCAGCAAAAAGCCCCTGCTCCCTCCACAGGAACAGGGGCTTCACACCCGGCCCGGCAGCGCCAGCGCGCCGCGACGCCAGGGGCGCTTACATGTTTTCGATCATGACCTGCCCGAACCCCGAGCAGCTCACCTGGGTCGCGCCATCCATCAGGCGAGCAAAGTCGTAGGTGACCTTCTTGGAGGCAATGGACTTTTCCAGCGAGCTGATGATCAGGTCTGCCGCCGCCGTCCAGCCCATGTGGCGCAGCATCATTTCGGCCGACAGGATCTCGGAGCCGGGGTTCACGTAGTCCTTGCCCGCGTACTTGGGCGCCGTGCCGTGGGTGGCTTCAAAACACGCCACCGAATCGGACATGTTGGCGCCAGGGGCGATACCGATGCCGCCCACCTGCGCGGCCAGAGCGTCGGAGATGTAGTCGCCGTTCAGGTTCAAGGTGGCAACCACCGAGTATTCGGCCGGGCGCAGCAGGATCTGCTGCAGGAAGGCATCGGCGATGCTGTCCTTGATGGTGATGTCCTTGCCCGACTTGGGGCTCTTGAACTTGCACCAGGGGCCGCCGTCGATCAGCTGCGCACCAAACTCCTTCTGGGCCAGCGCGTAGGCCCAGTCGCGAAAACCGCCTTCGGTGTACTTCATGATGTTGCCCTTGTGCACGATGGTCACGCTGGGCTTGTCGTTGTCGATGGCGTACTGGATAGCCTTGCGCACCAGGCGCTCGGTGCCCTCGCGCGACACCGGCTTGACGCCGATGCCCGAGGTATTGGGAAAGCGGATCTTCTTGACGCCCATCTCGTCCTGCAGGAACTTGATGATCTTTTTGGCCTTGTCCGACTCGGCCTCGAATTCGATGCCGGCGTAGATGTCTTCCGAGTTCTCGCGGAAGATCACCATGTTGGTCTTTTCGGGCTCTTTCAGCGGCGATGGCACGCCCTTGAAATACTGCACGGGGCGCAGACAGACGTACAGGTCCAGCTCCTGGCGCAGTGCCACGTTCAGCGAACGGATGCCGCCGCCCACCGGCGTGGTCAGCGGGCCCTTGATGGACACCACGTACTCGCGCAGCACTGCCAAGGTTTCTTCGGGCAGCCACACGTCGGGGCCATACACCTTGGTCGATTTCTCGCCCGCGTACACCTCCATCCAGTGGATCTTCTTGGCGCCGCCATAAGCCTTGGCCACGGCGGCGTCCACCACCTTGATCATCACGGGCGTGATGTCGAGGCCCGTGCCGTCACCCTCGATGAAGGGGATGATGGGCTGGTCGGGCACATTCAGCGACATGTCGGCATTGACCGTGATTTTCTGGCCTTCGGCAGGCACCTTGATGTGCTGGTAGGTGGTCATGGAAGGGGTCTCCTGTGGAAGCCGAAGCACGTCCGGCAGATGGGCTGGAAAGGGATAGGCCGAGCCATTCTAATGACAAAAAATCAGGGGCCCAGGCTGTCCGCCCCCGGCACCGTCGTGGCGCCACCGCGCCACAGCACGCCCCCCACCGTGCGCTGATTGCTGCTGCCCGCGATGAACAACGCCCACGCTTTGCGCGGCCTTGTGCGCCGGTCTGCGCATTGCATCAAAATCGCCGGCTGACAGAGCGTGTGACCGCGCCTTTTTTCTGCCAGCTCGCCACGTTGTGGCAACCTGCCGCCTTGCCCTTTGCCCTGAAAGCCATGCCATGACCGCTTCTTCCCTGCCCTCCGGATCTTCAGCCCGCCGCGCCGTGGCCATTGCCCTGCTGGGCGCAGCACTGGCCGCACAGGCCCCGCTGGCGCTGGCCCAGGAGCAGCCGCAGTTGAACCTGCAGCGCGCGGAGCTGACCATCGGCATGCACCGCATCGACGCCCAGGTGGCTGCCACGCCCCAGGAACGCCAGACGGGGCTGATGCACCGCAAGGAGATGCCTCAGCACGAGGGCATGCTGTTCGTGTTCGAGCAACCCGCGCAGCAGTGCTTCTGGATGAAGAACACGCTGCTGCCGCTCACGGCAGCGTTTGTGGATGACGACGGCACCATCGTGAACCTGGCCGACATGAAGCCGCAGACACTGGATTCGCACTGCTCAACCAAGCCGGTGCGCTATGTGCTGGAGATGAACCAGGGATGGTTTGCGAAGAAGAACATCAAGGCGGGCGCCAAGCTGGGCGGGGCGCTTTTCAGCCGCAAGTGATGCCGGAGCAACACGCCTTTTGGGCGCTGGATCGCTACTATATTTATAGCTACTCGCGCTTACCTATCAAGCGCCAGAGCCTCAAAAACACATAAATTCCATTAAAAAAACGGCCCGAGGGCCGTTTTTTTGTCTGCCCGCCTGACCTGCCGAGACAGGCGCAGGGCGGGCCGCCGTGGGCGTATCAGGCGAAGTTGGCTTCGGCAAACTTCCAGTTCACCAGCTTGTCGAGGAAGGTTTCGACAAACTTCGGGCGCATGTTGCGGTAGTCGATGTAGTACGCGTGTTCCCACACGTCCACCGTCAGCAGGGCCTTGTCGGCGGTGGTCAGGGGCGTGCCGGCGGCGCCGGTGTTGACGATGTCCACGCTGCCGTCGGCCTTCTTCACCAGCCAGGTCCAGCCCGAGCCGAAGTTGCCCACGGCCGACTTCACAAACGCTTCCTTGAAGGCGGCATAGCTGCCCCACTTAGCGTTGATGGCTGCAGCCAGCGCGCCGGAAGGCTCGCCGCCGCCCTGGGGGGCCATGCAGCTCCAGAAGAAGGTGTGGTTCCAGATCTGCGCAGCGTTGTTGTAGATGCCGCCGCTCGACTTCTTGACGATCTCTTCGAGCGTCATCGATTCGAATTCGGTGCCCTTTTGCAGGTTGTTCAGGTTCACCACATAGGCGTTGTGGTGCTTGCCATGATGGTATTCCAGGGTTTCCTGGCTGTAGTGCGGGGCCAGAGCGTCAATGGCGTAGGGCAGCGGGGGAAGGGTGTGTTCCATGGTGGTGTTTCCTTGTGGTTAGAAATTCTGGGATGCCATCTGCAACGCTTGCTTTCCTGAGCAACGCAGTCGGGCACAGAGCGAGGGGGCATTGTAGGAACATCAGATGACATGTGCAGCCCGGGGCCACGCCAAACCGGCGGCCAGGGCCACAAACCGGCCATGTCCTACACGAGCGCCCTCAGCAAGGCTTCACAGCAGCCGCGGCTGGGTGACCGTCACATCGACTGCGCCATCGGCCAAGGTGGCCCGCAGCGCATCGCCAGGACGGGCCTGGCGCACACTGGTCACCGCGTGGCCATCAGCGTCGGTCAACAGCGCATAGCCGCGCTGCAGCACCAGGCGCGGGTCCAGCAGCTCCAGCCGCAAGGCGGCACGGCCGAGCCGGTCGGACTGCTGCGCCACGCTGCGTTGAAGCGCCTGGGGCAAATGGGCCGTCAGCGCTTGCTGTGATTGCGCCAGGCGCTGCAATTTCAGGAGCACGCCGTGGCGCATGCGCTGGGCCAGGCGGGCCAGCTGCATCTGCTCGCGAGCCACCAGGCCCGAGGGCCGGCCCAGCCGCGCCGCGGCCTGGTCCAGCCGCTGGTGCCGGGCATCGAGCTGGCGCTGCACCCCGTCGCTGATGCGCGCGGCCAGCAGGCCCAGGGCGCCCAGCCACACATCGCGCGGCTGGGCCACCAGCTCGGCCGCGGCAGTGGGCGTGGGCGCGCGCAGGTCGGCGCAGAAGTCGGCAATGGTGAAGTCGGTCTCATGCCCCACGCCGCACACCAGGGGCACCGGGCTTTGCACGATGGTGCGGGCGAGCTGCTCGTCGTTGAACGCCCAGAGGTCTTCGATGGAACCACCACCGCGCACCAGCAAAATCACGTCAATCGGCGGATTCTGGCTCAAATCAGCCTCCGGGGCTTGCCCCGCTTGCGCAAGCAGATACAGTTTTGATAGCGCCGCAACCAGCGAGGCCGGCGCCGCAGCGCCCTGCACCTGCGCAGGCGCCAGCACCACCGGGATGTGCGGCACGCGCCGGCGCAGTGCCGTGACCACGTCGTGCAAGGCCGCTGCCCCGGTGGACGTCACCACACCGATGCCCCGCGGCTGCAAGGGCAGCGGGCGCTTGCGGGCGGTGTCAAACAGGCCTTCGGCGTCGAGCTGCGCCTTCAGGCGCAGGAACTGTTCGAACAAAGCGCCCTGCCCCGCGCGCTGCATGCTTTCCACGATGAACTGCAGGTCGCCCCGCGCCTCGTACACCCCGAGGCGCCCCCGCACTTCCACCAATTCGCCATCGCGCGGCGAAAAGTCAAGCAGGCTGGCGGCGCGGCGGAACATGGCGCAGCGCAACTGGCCGGTCGCGTCTTTGACCGAGAAGTAGCAATGTCCGCTGGATGCGCGCGAAAAGCCCGTTATCTCGCCGCGCACCGCGACAGGATTGAACCTTGCCTCCAGCGCATCAGCAATGGCGCGGCATAGCGCGCCAACTTCCCACACACGCGGCGCCACTGCTTGGTTTGGGCGCTCAACCATGAGGCACGGCGCGTGTTTGCGCGGGGCTTGAAGAGCGAGTACTCCACAGCGCCACGGGAGCGGCGGGGTAGCTTGCCGCTGTGGCCCGAGCCGGCCGCACAGCAAGCAGACACGTGCAAGTTGTTGTTTTATAAGGCATTTTTGCTGCGCAATTTTTCATCAATCTGTTGCAACCACGGCGTGGCGCCACTTTGCACGGACCGGAGACCGGGTTTCCCACAAAGTTATCCACAGATTTTGTGGGTGACACCGGCCGGGGAAAAGGGGCGCGGCGAGGTAACTGTTTGTGACGCAGAAGCCGCTGCAAGCTGGGCCATAATCGCCGATTGCTTTCATCTGCCCGGAGAGAGATTTGCTGTCCATCATACAAGCCGCAGGCTGGCCCATTTGGCCCCTGATTGCGTGTTCCGTCCTGGGAATGGCGCTGATTTTCGAACGGTTCGTGGCCCTCAAGACGGCCCGCGTCGCGCCACCAAAATTGCTCGATGAAGCCATCACGGTGTCGTCCAAAGCAGTGCCCACCCCCGACGTGGTGAACCAGCTGGCGCAGAACTCCGCGCTGGGCGAAGTGCTGGCCAGCGGCCTGCGCACCCTCAACAGCAACCCCCAGTGCAGCGAGACCGACCTGCGCGCCGCCATGGAAGGTGCTGGCCGTGCGGTGGCGCACCGGCTGGAGAAATACCTGTCGGCCCTGGCCACCATCGCTTCGGCCGCGCCCCTGCTGGGCCTGCTGGGCACCGTCATCGGCATGATCGAGATTTTTGGCTCGCAGGCCGGTGGCGGCGGCATGGGCCAGGCCATGGGCGGCGGCAACCCCGCGCAGCTGGCGCATGGCATCTCGATTGCGCTGTACAACACCGCGTTCGGCCTGATCGTGGCCATCCCGGCGCTGATCTTCTGGCGCTACTTCCGCGCCCGTGTGGATGCCTACCTGCTCACGCTGGAGCTCGCGTCCGAGCAGTTTGTGCGCCACATCCTGCGCCTGCGCAAGGCCAAATAAAAAGCCCCTTTTGGCCGCCTGCCCGCTTCCTTGCCATCGCCCATGAACTTCAGCCCCCGTCCCAAGAACGAGCCCGAGATCAACCTGATCCCGTTCATCGACGTGCTGCTGGTGATCCTCATCTTCCTGATGCTGACCACCACCTACAGCAAGTTCACCGAACTGCAGCTGACCCTGCCCGTGGCCGACGCCGAGCAGCAGCGCGACCACCCCAAGGAGGTGATCGTCTCTGTGGCGGCCGATGGCCGCTATGCCGTCAACAAGACCGGTGTGGACGGCAAGAGCGTGGACGCCATTGCGCAGGCGCTGCGCACCGCCGCCGCTGCGGGGCGTGACAGCGTGGTCATCATCAGCGCCGATGCAATGGCGCCGCACCAGTCCGTGGTGTCGGTGATGGAGGCCGCACGCCGCGTGGGCCTCACGCAGATCACCTTTGCCACGCAGTCGTCGGCAACAGGCCGCGCCGCCAGCCGCTGACGGGCATGGCTGCCGCCGGGCCGCAGCCGCCCTCCGCCTCATCCACGACCCCTTCCACGACCGCTTCCACGCAGCGCGGCCTGCAACAGGTCTGGCACCAGCGCTCTGTGGCCGCATGGGCGCTGTGGCCTGTTTCGGTCATCTACGGCCTGGTGGTGCGCTTGCGCCGCGCCCTGTACCGCTGGGGGTGGCTGCGGGCAGAGCACCCCGGCCGGCCCGTGGTGGTGGTGGGCAATGTGATTGCCGGGGGCGCTGGCAAAACGCCCGTGGTTCTGGCGCTGGTGCACCATTTGGTGGCGCGCGGACTGCGCGTCGGGGTGATCTCCCGCGGGTACGGGCGCAGCACCACCGATTGCCGGGCCGCCACGCCCCACAGCAGCGCCAGCGATGTCGGTGACGAGCCCGCACTGATGGCGCGCAGCATGGCCGCGAGCCGGGCGCCCGGTACGGGAGCGGTGCCCGTGTATGTGGCCGCCCGCCGCATCGACGCCGCCCGCGCCCTGCTGGCCGCCCATCCGGATACCGACGTGCTGGTGTGCGACGACGGCCTGCAGCACCTTGCGCTGCAGCGCGATGTGGAGATCTGCGTGTTCAACGACCAAGGCATCGGCAATGGCTTTCTGCTGCCTGCGGGCCCGCTGCGCGAGCCCTGGCCGCGCAGCGTGGACTTCGTGCTGCACGCGGGCCACGCCGTGCCCGGTGGCACCGCACCAGCGTTCGGCCTGCAGCGCACCCTGGCTCCGCATGCGCTGCGCGCGGACGGCACGCAGGTGCCCCTGGCGCAATTGCAGGGCCAGCCGTTGCACGCGGTGGCGGCCGTGGCCCGGCCCGAAGACTTCTTTGCCATGCTGCGGGCGCAGGGGCTCACGCTGGCCCACGCAGAGCCCCTGCCCGATCACTATGATTTCAATAGCTGGAAGCGCTTGTCTGATAAGCGCTACACCCTGATTTGCACCGAAAAAGACGCCGTGAAGCTGTGGCTGCAGGGCGTGGATGCACTGGCCGTGCCCTTGCAACTGCAGATCGACCCCGGGTTCTTGGAAGCACTGGACGCCCGCCTGGATGCAGCCCTGGGCCAAGCCCGGTTGACATGAGCCCGCCGCTATCATCCATCCCCACCTGCCTGAACGAACCCTCCCCCGGAAAGCCCGCCGCCATGGATCCCAAACTGCTTGAACTGCTGGTCTGCCCCGTCACCAAAGGCCCGCTGACCTACAACCGCGAAGCCCAGGAACTGGTATCGCGCAGCGCACGCCTGGCCTACCCGGTGCGCGACGGCATACCGGTGCTGCTGGAGAACGAGGCCCGCACGCTCACCGACGAGGAACTGGAGCAGTGAGCACCCCGGCCGCCGCCGCCAGCGAGGGCAGCTTTACCGTGCTGATCCCGGCCCGCATGGCGTCAAGCCGCCTGCCCGACAAGCCCCTGGCGGACATTGCGGGCCTGCCCATGGTGGTGCGCGTGGCCCGGCGCGCCGCCGCCAGTGGCGCCCAGCGCACCGTGGTGGCCGCTGACGATGTGCGCATCCTCGACGCCTGCCGCCAGCATGGGGTGGAAGCCATCCTCACCCGCAGCGACCACGCCAGCGGCAGCGACCGCCTGGCTGAAGCCTGCACCCTGCTGGGCCTGGAGGGCGACGACGTGGTGGTGAACGTGCAGGGCGACGAGCCACTGATGGAGCCCGGCCTCATCAACGCGGTGGCGGCCCTGCTCACCGCCCGGCCGGAAGCCAGCATGGGCACGGCCGCGCACGCCATTGCCTCGCTGGCCGACTACACCAACCCCAACGTGGTCAAGGTCGTGCTGGACGCGCGCGGGCTGGCGCACTATTTCAGCCGCGCGCCCATCCCGTTCGCACGCGACCATGCCGATGCGTGCTGGTGGGACGGCGCGGCCCGCGAGGCAGCGCCCGGCGTGGCCGCGCTGGCGGGGTTCGCGCCCTTGCGCCACGTGGGCATCTACAGTTACCGTGCGGACTTTTTGCGCGCGTTTCCGGCACTGGCGCCCGCGCCGACCGAGGCCGTGGAAGCGCTGGAGCAGCTGCGGGCGCTGTGGCATGGCCACCGCATTGCGGTGCACCTGACCGATACCGCGCCCGGGCCGGGTGTGGACACGCCCCAAGACCTGGAGCGGGTTCGCCGCCTGCTGGCTGGGTGATGTGCTGCACTGCCCACAGAACGGCCCCTGAAAGCCCGCGTACCGTGTAAGTCAGGGCGAGGGAGTCACATGCTATCCTCGCCCGCAACCAGAGCATCGCATCCCGGGCGACCCGAACGGCTTCAGGCGCCCTTCGAATGCCCGCGCCAGCGGCGCCGACCGATTTCTAACCTTCGAGGACTTCCATGAGACTGATTCTGTTGGGCGCGCCTGGCGCCGGAAAGGGCACGCAAGCCACGTTCATCTGCCAGAAGTACGGCATCCCGCAAATCTCCACCGGCGACATGCTGCGCGCGGCCGTCAAGGCGGGCACGCCCCTGGGCCTGCAAGCCAAGGCCGTGATGGATTCCGGGGCCCTGGTCAGCGATGACATCATCATCGGGCTGGTGAAGGAACGCATCACGCAGGCAGACTGCGCACACGGCTTTCTGTTTGACGGATTCCCCCGCACCATTCCCCAGGCCGATGCCATGAAGGCGGCGGGCGTCAAGCTCGACTACGTGCTGGAAATCGACGTGCCCTTTGACGCCATCATCGAGCGCATGAGCGGCCGCCGCTCCCACCCCGCCAGTGGCCGCACCTACCACGTCAAGTTCAATCCGCCCAAGGTGGCTGGCAAGGACGATGTAACCGGCGAAGACCTGATCCAGCGCGAGGACGACAAGGAAGAAACCGTGCAAAAGCGCCTGCAGGTCTACAGCGACCAGACACGTCCTCTGGTGGACTACTACAGCAACTGGGCCAAGGCCGAACCCGATGCCGCCCCCAAGTACCGCGCCATCAGTGGCACGGGCAGCGTGGAAGAAATCACCGCGCGTGCCTTCGAGGCGCTGGCCAGTTGAGCGGGTTTACCGCCTGATCGGCTGAACGCGGTCCCGCAACTTCCCGGGCCGCGCAAACCATCAAAAAAAAGCGGCGTGCCTTACCGGGCACGCCGCTTTGCTTTTTCAGCACCGCTCACAAACGTTGTTCAGGCCGGCCCGGAACGCAGCGCGTAGGCCTTGCCATCCACAAACAGGTACTCGGCGCGCAGCACCGCATCGCCTTTTTCCTCACGCAGGGTGAAGCCGACCACCGACAGCACCGCGCCCGGCTTGATCTCTGGCACCTGCCAGGCCTGCATGCGGGTCAGCGGCGCCAGCTCGATCTCCCATGTACGGTCCTTGCGGGTGGGCAAGACGGTTTTGGCCAGCAGCGCCTTGCCATCCACCGGCGAGGCCTGGGCGGGCACGGCCCGCTGCGCCAGACTGGCGGGCAGCTTCAAATCGGCGGGCAGTTCCAGTTCCAGCTCGGCATGGGGGTTTTGCCAGCGCACCTTGCGCACCGTGCCTTCCAGGTAGATGGGGCGGTCGGGGTCAAAACTGCTCCAGCCGTGGTGGGCGCGGGCAGCCAGCGGCAGGGCTGCGGCGACCGCGAGCAGGTGACGACGTTGCAGGCTCATAGAGGTTCTCTCCTTGATTGGCTAGACATAGGCAATCCAGCGGCCGCAAACCACGACGGCCAGCCAGACCACGGTGGATGCGAGCATCTGCGCACGGGCCAGCCCGTCCAGACGCGCCAATGACCCGCGTCCATGGAACCACGCAGCATTACAGCCTGCAAGCATTAACAACAGCATCTTCAAGGTAAATACGCGGTTGCTGAGCAGCTCGGCAGGCTGCGTGGCAAACATCAGCAGGCCCGAGGCCGCCGCCAGGCCAAAGCCGCACAGCGCCACCGACAGGCTCAGCCGGGCCAGGTCCCTGACCGGCAACGCCGCACCGCGCCCAAACACCCGCAGCTCCAGCAGCACCAGGTTACCGAGCAGCAGTGCAATGCCCACGATGTGCACCACTTCCAGCGCAGGGTAGGCCCATACGTGGGTCTTGAGATCGGCGAACATACCGTGCAGTCCTTGGCTTGGGCTAGCGAAGCAGGTCCAGCATCAAGGCGATGCGCGCCTTGACCGGAGACAGGCCGCGCGAATCCGCAAGCACATCCCCCGGCTTGGGCAGCACCTGCCCCAGGGGGCACCGCGTAGACCGCACCACCTTCACACCAGCCGCCTGCGCGCGCACAAGCGCTGCCTCCAGCGCATGGTGAATGGTGCCGTTGCCCGTGCAGGCCACCACCAGGCCCTGCACGCCATCGCGCACCAGCACATCCACCACCGCCCCGGTGGCGCCTGCATGGCTGACGACAATTTCCACGCGGGGCCAGGTGGCGATGTTTGCTATTTTTTCAATAGCTATTTGCGCTTTACCATCAAGCGATGGAGGCCAATTTTGCGTCAAACGCACAGCCCCCTCCTCCACAAACGCGAGAGGTCCCACATCGCCCGACGTGAAAGCGTGGACACGGTACGGATGCACCTTCTGCACATGCCGCGCGCCATGCACCTCCCCGGCGGCCACCGTCAGCACGCCAGTGGCGCCGGGCGCCGTGGCCACGGCCACGGCGTCCAGCAGGTTCTGGGGGCCATCGGGCGTCAGCGCGGTGGCCGGGCGCATGGCGCAGGTCAGCACCACGGGCTTTCGGGCGTCCAGCACCTGGTGCAAGAACCAGGCAGTTTCCTCCAGCGTGTCGGTGCCGTGGGTGATAACGATCCCGCGCACCTCAGGGTCTGTGAGATGGTGGGCGCAGCGCAGGGCCAGAGCACGCCACACCTCCCCGTCCATGTCCTTGCTGTCAATCTGGGCCACCTGCTCGGCCAGCAGCGTGCCCGCCATCGCCTGCAACCCGGGCACGGCCTCCAGCAGCCGCGCGACACCCACCTGGGCCGCCGTGTAGCCAATGTTGTCCCCCGCCTGCGCCGAGGTGCCCGCAATCGTGCCCCCGGTGCCCAAAACCACAATTTTTTGCCCACTCACTTGCGCACTCCGAAAAACTGGTGAAAAATACAGTTACTGGATTAAAAAACAGTTGTGCGCCACTGTAGCTGCCTCCAACGGGAACCACCATGCTCGACAACCCCAAACTCACAGCCCGCCAGCAACAGATTCTGGATCTCATCCAGACTGCCATCGCCCGCACCGGCGCCCCGCCCACACGGGCAGAAATTGCCGCCGAGCTGGGGTTCAAGTCGGCCAATGCCGCTGAAGAGCACTTGCAGGCCCTGGCCCGCAAGGGGGTGATCGAGCTGGTCAGCGGCACATCCCGCGGCATCCGGTTGCGCAGCGAAACCGTGCGCTCCATCAACGCAGCGCGCGGCAACCAGTTCAGCCTGCCCATCCCGGGCCTGTCGCAGCTGGTACTGCCTTTGGTGGGCCGCGTGGCGGCGGGTTCACCCATTCTCGCGCAGGAGCATGTGGACCAGACCTACAGCGTGGAAAACAGCCTGTTTCAGCACAAGCCAGACTACCTGCTCAAGGTGCGCGGCATGTCGATGCGCGACGCCGGCATCATGGATGGTGACCTGCTTGCGGTGCAGTCCACCCGCGAAGCGCGCAACGGCCAGATCATCGTGGCGCGCCTCGGAGACGACGTCACCGTCAAGCGCTTGCGCCGTACCGCAACCGCCATCGAACTGCTGCCCGAAAACCCCGACTACCCGGTCATCGTCGTGCAGCCCGGTGAACCGTTTGAGATTGAAGGCCTGGCCGTCGGCCTCATCCGGAACACCATGCTGATGTAGCCAGAGCGCTCCTTCGCATCCCCTCGCGAACCTGTTCGCGAGCTGCCGCGCTGCAGGTGGCGGGCGTTTGGCGTACCGGTTTTTCCGGTACGCCAGCCCTGCGGCGCCGGTTCACTTCGCAATCCTGCCTATGGCCAACCCCCGACCTTCGGAGTTTTCACATGGGAATTGCCTTGACCACCCTTTCGACGCTCGTCCACCCGCTGCGCCACCTGGTCCGCTGGCTGCGCCACACAAGCCCTTTGGCTCAACAATCCACCGTCTATGCCACGCCGGTCACCCGGCCTGCGCAGGCCCCCGCGCCGCACGACCATGCCGTGACGCCGGACACACCGCGGGCGCCCCAAAGCCGTCCGGCGATCCTTCCCGGCCAGCGCCCGCCGCGTGGCAACTGGCCGTTCACCGTCAACCCCCCGGCCCCTTCAGCCAGAACCCGGAGCCGGCTGGCGCAGGCACCCGGCAGAGGTTTTTTGCCGTTGGCGCCTTCTTGCAATGCCACAGGTTCGCCATGGGCTGCGCCCGCCACGGCACGCCGGCCCACCATGGTCGTGCGCAAGGCCGCTGCGCCGGGCGGTACGGGCAGGCTTGTCATTGCCGGACGCATGGCCGACGTGTGCGCAGAGCTTGACCGCCTGGCCGCCTCTGAGGCAGCGCTGCAGGCCTATGGAGGCTCCAGGGCGGTCATGCACGTTTGACAATGGACAACTCCATCGCACAGCCCGGCAAGGCCCTGCCGGGCTATGCAGCGTGGCTCGGTCGTATTTCATGACGTCACCCAACGCCCCTTTGCCAGACCCTGCCCCACCCATCCGCCTTACCCGCCATCACCACACACGTCTGATGCAGGTCTGGCGGTCGGCGGGCTGGCCGTGCAGGGATGGGATCGAAATTGATCTGCTGGCTGCCGGATGTATTGCCCTGCACGCAGACCCCGGTGGGCTGGAAACACTGAAGCTGACTGAAGACGGCATCCGTACACTGGCCGCTGCGCGCCAGCGCAACGTGCGCGCGGTGAGCAGCCATGACAGGCTGGCACACAAGTTTGCTGCGCAGTTGATGCAGGGCGGGCGCATTGTGTGGGCAGAACTGTCATTGCATGCACTGCTCGAACACCCTGCGGCAGCAGCATGCGCAGAAGCTTGCGCGGCCCAGCAGTCCGTACCACCCGCTGAACGCCCCCTGTCAGCGATCACCACTGCAACTTTCTCGACGCCCTTGCAGTCTGCCTTGTGGGCCGGAGGCGACGACACCCCCGCCGCACGGCGGGCCGCCAACGTATGGCGCATGGCCCGCCCTGACCTGTATTCGGTGCGCAACACCTCGGTACCTTCGTACTTGCAGCCCATGGTGCACGAGATCAAATACAGCCGTGCCGACCTGCTGTCAGACCTGCGGCATGAGGCGAAGCGGCAGGCCTACCACTGGCTGTGCGAGGAGTGCTACTACGTGTTCCCGGCAGGCATTGCAGAGCCCGAGGAGATACCCGAGCAGTTTGGCATCTGGGTGCTGCACGGCGGGCTGGACACCGGCCGGTTTGAGCAATTGCGACCCGCGCGGCATCGCAGCTGCACCCTGCCGTTTGCCGTCTGGATGGCGTTGTGCAAATCCACCCCGCTGCGCGCTGAAGAGCAAGGGGTCCAGTGCCACCTGGGTGAACCAGCGCCGGGCACGGGGCCAGCGGCACCGCAGGACGGCCCGCCGTGACCTATACCGTGGCAGTGCGCGAGCTGTGTGAGTTCACGGCCAAGGAAGGCGATCTGGACTTGCGCTTCACCCCGGCACCTACCGCGCTGGAAGGCATGGCGGGCCATGCGCAGGCCGCCTCGCGCCGGGGCCCCGGTTACCGGGCAGAAGTGGCCCTGAGCGGCGGCTACCTGGGCCTGCAGGTGCGGGGCCGCGCCGATGGCTATGACGCGCAGGCCCAGCGCATCGACGAGATCAAGACCTTCAAGGGCCGGCTCGACCGCCAGCCTGCATCACACCGCCAGCTGCACTGGGCCCAGGCCAAGGTGTATGGCTGGCTGTTGTGCGAACGGGACCAGCTGACGCACATTGACGTGGCGCTGGTGTATGTGGAAGTGGGCACGCAGCAGGAAACGGTGTTCACCGAACGCTGCAGCGCCGACGCACTGCGCCAGCACTTCGACGCCCACTGCCAGCGCTTCATCGCCTGGGCCGAACAGCAGGTGGCCCACCGCGCGTTGCGCGATGCGGCACTGAACGCGCTGACCTTTCCGTTTGGTGGCTTTCGCACCGGCCAGCGCCCGCTGGCAGAGGCGGTTTACAAGGCGGCGGTAGCGGGGCGCTGCCTGCTGGCGCAGGCCCCCACCGGCATTGGCAAGACCATGGGCACACTGTTCCCGTTGCTCAAGGCCGCACCGGCACAGCGCATCGACAAGGTGTTTTTTCTGGCCGCCAAGACCTCGGGGCGCCAGACAGCGCTGGATGCGCTCGCGCGCCTCTCGGACAGCGCCCCGGCCCTGCCCCTGCGTGTGCTGGAGCTGGTGGCGCGCGACAAGGCGTGCGAACACCCGGACAAGGCCTGCCACGGCGAATCCTGCCCGCTGGCACGGGGCTTTTACGACCGGCTGCCCGCCGCTCGGGCCGCAGCCGTGGCCACCAACATCGAAAGTAAACCCGCGCCCGCCTTCCTGCAGGCCCGCGTACGCGAAGTGGCCCTGCAGCACGACGTGTGCCCCTATTACCTGAGCCAAGAGCTGGCCCGCTGGGCCGATGTGGTGGTGGGCGACTACAACTACTACTTTGACCTGGGCGGGCTGCTGCACGGCCTCGCCCAGGCCAACCAGTGGTGCACGGCGCTGCTGGTGGACGAGGCCCACAACCTGGTGGAGCGCGGCCGCAAGATGTTCACGGCCGAGCTGCACCCCGCCGCCCTGGCCCAGGCCCGCAGCAGCGCCACCGCCGCGCAGCACGCACCGGTGAAAAAGGCGCTCGACAAGGTGCGCCGCGCCTGGGTGGCACTGGACAAGGCGCACACTGCGCCCTACACGGTGCTGAAAGACTTCCCCGACAGGCTGCGGGCCGCGCTGCAGCAGTGCACCACCACCCTCAGCGAGCATTTCACCGACCACCCTGCCGAGCCCGCTGGCGCACTGCAGACCTTCTACTTCGACGCGCTGCATTTGCAGCGCATGGCCGACCTGCTGGACGCGCATTCGATGGTGGACATCACCCAGGCTCGTGCAGCCGGGCCCCATGGGGCTCCCAGGCCAGGCGATTCGGTGGTCTGCATCCGCAACTTGGTGCCCGCACCGTTTCTGCAGCCGCGTTTTGCCGCCGCGCACACCTGCACGCTGTTTTCGGCCACGCTGCAGCCCGCGCGCTACTACGCCGACTTGCTGGGGTTGCCAGAAGACCATGTGTGGGTGGATGTGGAATCGCCGTTTGCCGCTGCGCAGCTCAAGGTGCAGGTGGCACGGCACATCTCCACCCGCTACACGCACCGCAGTGCATCGCTGGCGCCCATCGTCGCGCTGATGGCCCAGCAGTTTCGCGTGCGGCCGGGCAACTATCTGGCGTTTTTCAGCAGCTATGACTACCTGCAGCAAGCGGCCGCCCTGTTTGCAGACCAGCATCCCGATGTGCCGCACTGGGCGCAGGCGCGCCGCATGCTGGAGGACGAGCAGCGCGAGTTTCTGGCCCGCTTCACCGACTCCGGCCAGGGCATTGCATTCGCGGTGCTGGGCGGTGCGTTTGCCGAGGGAATCGACCTGCCGGGCAACCGGCTCATCGGCGCTTTTCTGGCCACCCTGGGGCTGCCGCAGGTCAACCCGGTGAACGAACAGATCCGCGAGCGCATGCAGGCGCTGTTTGGCGCGGGGTATGACTACACCTACCTGTACCCCGGCCTGCAAAAGGTCGTGCAAGCGGCGGGGCGGGTGATACGCACGCCCAGCGACGAGGGCGTGGTGCATCTGATGGACGACCGGTTCGCGCGCGATGAGGTGCGCAGGCTGCTGCCTGGCTGGTGGGCAGTGCCTGAGCGCAATGCGTAGTGGCGGCGGCGCTGACGGCTGCTAAAACAGCCTGCCGCCTGTCAGCCGCCCAGAGGATGTTCGCGCAAATACGCCAGCACGGCCGCATGGTCCCCTTCAAAGCAAATGCGTTCCGCGCGGTTGCTGCGCTGAAAGGCGTACATGGGGTCGTAGTAATGGCGCATCAGCACGGTGATCCAGTCGCGGTGCAACTCGGCGTTGCCGGTGTCTTTCTGCACCGCCAGTGCGCGTTGCATTGCCGCGCGCAGGCTCTGGTGCAGTGTCCCGCCCAGACGCTTGACCAGTTTGTCCAGGCTCTCCAGCAGGCGTGCGGCAAACAGGTCAACACCCGCCTGCGGCCCCTGCGCGGCCACAAAAGCGGCGCATTGCTGCACCACGTAGTCCTGCAATATGCGCTCGACGCGGCCGTCAAAGTCGTCCGTCAGACAGACGATGGGCACCTGCTCCAGCCGCTGGCGCAACGGTAGCGGCACGGCGCACCTGCCCACGTGGCGGCCTTCGTCTTCCACCACCAGGGTCTGGTGGCCTGCTGCGCGTTTTTTCAGGATGTCGATGGCCAGGCGGTTCTCAAAATCGATCTGCGCGGGCTGGCCGCTAACGCGGCTGCCAAAGCTGGAGCCGCGGTGGTTGGCATGGCCTTCCAGGTCCAGCCCGTGGGGCAGCTGCGCCAGCAGTTCCGTCTTGCCCGTGCCGGTCAGGCCACTGAGTACATAAAAACCGCACTGCGACGCGGCCGCTTCGGTGGTGTCGAGCAAAAAGCTTCGCAAGGCCTTGTAGCCGCCAATGACGCGCGGGTAGGCAATACCCGCCTCGCTGTAAAGCCACTGCTGCACGATCTGCGAGCGCAGCCCGCCACGAAAGCAGTACAGCACCCCGTGCTGTGCGTGCGCCCTGGCAAACCCGGCCCAGGCTTCTATACGGTCTTGCCGTGTGCGCCCGGACACCAGTGTGTGGCCCAGCGCAATGGCCGCCTGCTGGCCCTGCTGCTTGTAGCAGGTGCCTACCTTCTGCCGCTCGCTGTCGTCCATCAGGGGCAGATTGACGGTGCCTGGAAACGCGCCCTGCGCAAACTCCACCGGCGCACGCACGTCCATCATGGGCACATCGTTCAGAAAGATGTGTGCGTAGTCGGTGAGGTTGTCGCGCATGGGTGTATGGCGTGTGTTCGAGGTTTCAGCGCACTTCCACGGCAAACTGCTGTCGCGTTGTCATCTGCCCGATGGGCTCAAGGGCCAGCCCCAGCCCGGCGGCCACTGCCAGAAACTCCGCTTCGCCCTCGGGCGTCACCGCCACCAGCAGGCCGCCGCTGGTTTGCGGATCGCACAGCAGCAGCTTGTGTTCTTCCTGCGCCAGCGCGGCAATCTGGTGGCCGTAGCTGTCAAAGTTGCGCAGCGTGCCGCCGGGTGCGCAGCCCTCGGCCAGGTAGTGCGACACGCCCGCCAGGCGCGGCACGGCGGCGTAGTCGATCTGCGCGGTTACCCCGCTGCCTTCGGCCATCTCCACCAGGTGCCCCAGCAGACCAAAGCCGGTTACATCGGTCATGGCGGCCACGCCGGGAAGCTTGCCAAAGCGGCTGCCGGGGGTGTTCAGCGTGCACATCCAGTCGCGCGCCACGCCCACGTCTTCGGGCCGCAGTTTCGACTTTTTCTCGGCGGTGGTGAGGATGCCAATGCCCAGCGGCTTGGTGAGGTACAGGCGGCACCCGGCGGTGGCGGTGTCGTTGCGCTTCAAGTGCTGCTTGTCCACCACGCCCGTCACCGCCAGGCCAAAGATGGGCTCGGGCGCATCGATGGAGTGCCCGCCTGCCAGCGGTATGCCCGCCGCATCGCACGCAGCCCGCCCGCCGCGCACCACGTCGCGCGCCACCTCGGGGGGCAGCACGTTGACGGGCCAGCCCAGAATGGCAATGGCCATCAACGGATCGGCGCCCATGGCGTAGATATCGCTGATGGCGTTGGTGGCGGCAATGCGGCCAAAGTCATACGGATCATCGACGATGGGCATGAAGAAATCGGTGGTGGACACCACGCCGCGCTCGCCGTCCAGCGCATACACGGCCGCATCGTCGCGCGAGGTGTTGCCCACCCACAGGCGCGGGTCCAGCGTTTGCGAACCGCTGCCCGCCAGGATCACGTCCAGCACCTTGGGGCTGATCTTGCAGCCACAACCGGCGCCGTGGCTGTACTGGGTGAGGCGAATGGGCTCGGTCATGGGGGGTGCATCTCGGTGGTGGCAAAGCCGGCCAATATAGCAAGGCAACGCCTGCCCAGCGCTGAAACCCGGCGGGGGCATGCCATCCCGAAGGTATAAGACACCCCATGCTGTCCCACGACGAACAATCTGCATTTGAGGAATCCATCGCGCGTGTGCGTGCTCTGGCGGTGCACGCGCTCCAACGCACCGGCACCGCGGAGGGTGCGGTCGCCTTTACTGCGCAGCTGCACCACAGCCTGGACGCCGTGGCCACACAGGCTGCCGCCGCAGGCCCCGTGCCCGACTGCACGGCTGGCTGCGCCCATTGCTGCCATGTGCGGGTAGAGGCCACAGAGCCCGAGGTGTTTCGCATAGCGCTGCACCTGGTGGCCGAGGGGGCCGGCAGCGTGGACGCCGCCACGGCCCGGCTTCGCCAGCATGTCGCCCAGGCCGATGCAAACACGGCCCGCCAGCCCTGCGGTTTTCTGGTGGAAGACCGCTGCTCCATCTACAGCGTGCGCCCCGGCGCCTGCCGCAAGGCCCATTCGCTGTCGGTACATCACTGCGCCACGCTGGCGCCGCAGATTCCCCAAAACCTGCGCCTGCTGCTCGACGCCGAGGCACTGATGGCGGGCACCGCGCAGGCGTACCAGGCCGTGCAGCTGCCTGCCAGCGCACTCGAGCTGAACGCGGCCGTGCTGGCAGCGCTGACCGACGCATCGGCACTGGGCCGCTGGTACCAGGCAGACGCCGCCGCGCTGAAACCGGCTCGCGCAAGCAACGCTTCTTGACACCCGTCAAGCCGGGCAGCCCGCATCGGCACACAATGCGTCTGCCCACCAACCATACCGACACACATGCCCTTGCCCCTGTGCCCCCTCGCTGCTGCCCTGCTGTTGATAGTGCCCCTGGTGGGCTGCAGCAAACCCGAACCCGGTGGCCCCGCGCCAGCGGGTTTTGACGCTCTGGTGGCGGCGTGCACGGAGTTTCTGGCAGCGCGCAAGCCCCACGTGCGCCCTGGGGGCAGTGGCGAGTGGATCAAGACCGGCTACAGCCCCGCGCTGGTGCAGCGTGAGCTGAACCGCACCGAGTCGCCGGTCACGCCCTACGTGGGCAAGATCGTGGTGAAGGACAACGAAGCACAGGCCACCGCCACCACGCAGCCAGATGCCCAGGCCATCACCCTCACACCTGCACACCTGCTATCGAACCGCACGCATACGTTTGTGTACAGCTTTGACGGCAACCAGTGGCGTTGGCAAAACGGGCAGCGGCTCACCAAGATTCCAGGCCAGAACGACCAGACGCAGGCGCTGACGCTGGCGGACGTGTCAGCGCTGGGACCCAGCGGTTTTGCCGGGTGCCTGCCGCGCTGACGCAGGCAGCCATGCACAAGGCAAGACCTGCGATGGGTTCTTGCATCTTGTCTCTAGCTTTTTACTACATAATTGATAGCTGTAAGCGCATATCCATCAAGCGCTGGAGGCCAATTTGGCACAATTACAGGTCCCCGGCAGTCACCGGCTGCCCCAATGTGCTTTCGGCAGCGCGTGCCTGGCTCTGGTGCAGTTCCAGGGGCACCGCTGGCGGGGTGGGGGTGGTGCGGGAGGCCGGGTCCTCAGCGATCGCGCCCCGCACTGCGTCGGCACCCGTCGGAGCAAACGCCAATACGCACAGAAGGACCCCTATCAATAGCACCCCCACCCCAAAAGTGCGCCAGTCGCCTGGCGTACCTGAGGGATAAGGCGCGGGACGCGCTGGCGGCAGGTCGTTGGGCTGGTATCCGGACGGGTTCATGGCAATGGATGAAAGAACTGGTGCAGCAAAACCGGCTTAACGCCTCTTGTTGTCCGTCTCGCCGATGTCCGCACGGCCCATGCGTGAAGAAGGCTTTTGATCGGGATGCGAATCCGTTTTTCCCAGCCTGTGGCCGGATGCGTCCACCGCATCGGCCGGGCCCACGCCGGGCTGTTCGCCCCCCGCGCGGTTGGCGTAGGTCTGCTTGGGTGGGCCATCCTCATCCTTGAGTCCGTATTGGTTGAAGTCCGGGTAAGGTGGTTTGGCTGTCATGAAGTTGCTCCGGGTTGATGTGCAATAAAGAATGCATCGGGTGCATGTGGACTAAAAGGCAATGCGATGGAGACCGCAGCATCAGCCCAGCGGCTTCCACACCGGCGGCTCGGGCTCGGGGAACCGCAATGGCTCGCGCTGCGGCCGCAACGCCGCCTGCGACTGCCGCATGCGCTTGAGGGCGCGCGGCTTGAGCATGTGGGGGCCGGTGCGGTGGGTGTCGGACATGGCGGTCTCCTGAGACGGGGGCGGTGGGTGGGCGCTTTGCCTGGCTCCATTAACCCGCGGCGGGCGTTGCCACAACGTCAGACAACATTGACTCCAGGCATCAGAAGTTATGCCCCCTCAGGGGGAGTCGCCCGCGCCTACAGGCTGCCGCGGTGCCACCCTACCGGCGATGCTTTTGCAGGTCGCTACCGTCGTTGGCAGGCAACGCCTTCTGAAAGGACCACTGCAATGAAGAAAACGCTGCACCGGAAACACGGCGCGCGCCAGCAGGTCGTGCTGCTGACGCTGGAGCGTTTTCTGGAGATGACCGAGCTGCCCTGTGCGTCACCGTCATGCGACGAGGGGCGAAACCTGAACCGTAATCCCGCTTCGCCATCCCGGCAGCGGATACTTCAGCGGCTTGCCACAGCACACGTGGGGCGTTGAGAACAAAAAAGCGCTGTCCGCAGCCGCGTCATGAAGATCGGTCCAGCTCCTGGGCAAGCATCTTGCGCCCCTTGGGCGTGATGGCCAGCACCCGGGCAAAGGTCTGCGTTTCGGACTCTGCGCCCGGCAGCATCACCGACACCAGATCGGCCGCGCGCAGCACCCGCAACTTGTCGATGTTGGCTTCCTGGTCCACGGTGAGCGGAAGCTGTGACTGCGCGATCTCTCGAAGGTATTCAAACGGCATGTCGTATCTCCTGCAGGCATATCCGAAATCGCATTGTGGTGAGCGACGTAGTCATTCTCGGTAACAAATACGCAATTCCACACCCCCGACAGGGAAGTAAGCGCGACAAGGGGGCAGGTGCGCCATGCATCGTCGTAGGAGCAAGCCCACGCAGGCAAGAGCTTCGGCCCGATGCCGGAAGGATGATGGTGCGGCCATCCTAGGGACGTCTGCCATGTCGGCACCTTATCTCCCCATTTATGTCTGCCCTCCTCAAAGCACCATCCGTCACTTCTACCCGTCCGCGCGAGCCGGGCGCTGCCCTGAGCGCCAATCCGGATGCCTTCCGATCGCTGTACGAGCCCCTTGCCAATGGCATACCCGGCGGGCAAGAGCGTGCTGCTGCAGCTGACTTCCTGCGGGATGCCTTGCGGGATACGGCCACCGGGGCCGATGAGCTGCCCGCCACCGGCGCCAGCCTGGTGAACTGGATGGAAACCAACATGCGGTCTGTGCATGGGCAGTACCAGAACTACCTGCAAGCGCGCCAGGGTGGTGCGCCGCGCAGGTACTTCACCAACCGCGCCCACGCGCTGTACTTTCTGCGCCAGGTGGCTCCGACCAAACTGGTGGACGGCGCCTGGCTCTACGGCCTGTGTGCCTATGCCGATAATCCGCGCCTGTCCGACCTGGTGCTGACGTACCTGGAAGAGCTGGGCAACGGCGATGCCGACAAGAACCATGTAACGCTGTACCGCGGCCTGCTGGCCCGTTATGGGCTGGACCCGCTGGATGGTGTGCCCGATACGCACTACCAGCAAGGCCTCATCCAGCTGGCGCTGGGCTGGAACGCGCAGGAGTTTCTGCCCGAAATCGTGGGCTTCAACCTGGCCTACGAACAGCTGCCGCTGCACCTGCTGATCACGGCCTACGAGCTCAATGAGCTGGGCATCGACCCGTATTACTTCACGCTGCATGTGACCGTGGACAACGCCGACACCGGCCACGCACGGCGCGCTTGCCAGGCAGCCATCGACGCCGCGCCGCGCATGGACGACGGCGGCGAATACTGGCGCCGCGTGCGCGCCGGCGCCCGCCTGGGTGACGTGGGCGTGGGTACGCTCGATGTCATCCGCAGCTTCGACATTGACCAGGAAGTCGTGCGCATCTTTGCGCAGAAGGCGCCCGCCGGGCATGGCGCCCATTCCGACTTCTGCAAAGTGGCCGGCCGCAAGGTCAACGACTGGCTGGCGGACCCGCAGGAGGTCCCGGCATTCCTGGCAGCCCTGGAGCAGGCAGGCTGGATCAGGAAAAACCAGCCCGCCACCGAAAGCCGGTTCTGGAACCTGCTGCAGGGAGACCGCGCGGAGATGTTTGGTGTGTTTTCGCCTTACGAGCTGCAGGTGATTCACCACTGGCTGCGCGGGGACGCCAGCGCTGACGGCGCGGCCTTTGAGGCAACGGCGGCTGCCCGGGGCATTGACGCCATGCCACATGTACCGCGCCGGCCCGTGAGTTTCCGCGTGGCAGAAAGACTGCGCCTGGCCCGTGCGGGTAACCGCCAAACCACTTTCGGCGAACCGGCAGGCCACACGCAGCAGTGGCTGGACACCGATTTGTCGCTGTTGCGTGAGCAGCTTCCCACCCTGGCCCCTGCCGAGCAGCGGGAGCTGCTGGTTCGCGCCATGTCCCCCGCCGTGCACTGGACGCCTGCGGGGCTGGTGGCGACCAAGGCGTTTGTCGAGCGCACTTACAGCGTCTGACCAGCGCGGCAGGGCGGGCCCAACCAGCCCGCGCAGCACGTTCTGCACGGCCTGACCACGTGGCTTGGGGTTGTCCTACACCGCGGGTGCAGCGGCCGCACTATCTTGGAGCCTCCGTCAAACCCCTTTGAATTGAGAGAGTTGCCATGGCAGACACCGCAGGCCAAGCGCCCACGTCGACGCGCACGATGTGGAAAGGCGCCATCAGCTTCGGGCTGGTGCACATACCGGTCGGTTTGTATTCGGCCACTGCAAGCACCGGTATCGACTTTGACTGGCTGGACAAGCGGTCGATGCAGCCGGTGGGCTACAAGCGCATCAACAAGGTGACCGGCAAGGAGATCGCCAGCAGCGACATCGTCAAGGGCATCGAGTACGAAGACGGCCGCTACGTCGTGCTCTCGCCCGAAGAAATTGCCACTGCGTTTCCCAAGGTCACGCAGACCATCGAAATCGAGGCGTTTCTGGACGCCGACGAGATTCCGTTTGTGTACCTTGAGCGGCCTTACTACACCGCACCGCTCAAGCGTGGCGAAAAGGTCTACGCGCTGCTGCGCGAGGCCCTGCGCAAGACCAACAAGGTGGGTGTGGCCAAGGTCGTCATCCAGACCAAGCAGCACCTTGCGGTACTGATCCCTTGCGGCCGGGCGCTCATTTTGAACCTGCTGCGCTGGGGGGGCGAGATCCGGTCGTTCGAGCAGTTGAACCTGCCGCCGCTGGATGCCAAGGCCGCCGGCATCAAGGACGCCGAGATGACCATGGCGGTGCAGCTGATCGACGACATGACGCAGACATGGGACGCCGACAACTTTCGCAATTCCTTTGCTGACCAGATCAACGAGCTGGTGGAACACAAGGCCCAGGCGGGCGACATCGCCGATGTGGCCAAGGTCGAGAACAGCCCTTCGGTGTCTGCGGGTGCCGAGGTGCTGGACCTCACGGCACTGCTCAAGCGCAGCCTGGAGGGCAAGGGGCCACGCGCCGCCGACAAACCTGCCAGGGGCACGGCAGCCAAGGGCAAAGCCACGGTCACACGGCTTCCATCCACTCCCGCCAAAAAGCCTGCAGCCAAGAAAACTGCCCCCAAAAAGCCCGCAGACTCCGGCAAGAGCACCCCGGCCGCCCGGTCTACCAAACCCGCCGCCAAAAAACCGGCCCGCCGCGCCGCCTGACACACCATGGCCGACACCACCGACGCGCTCGCCCCGTATAAAAAGAAGCGCAACTTCAGTGTGACGCCCGAGCCAGCCGAGGGCGGCACGCCCGGTGTGGAGGCGCTGCAATACGTCATCCAGAAACACTGGGCCAGCCGCCTGCACTACGACCTGCGACTGGAGATCGATGGAACCATGAAGAGCTGGGCGGTGCCCAAGGGCCCCAGCTTGGACCCGGCCGACAAACGCATGGCGGTGCAGGTGGAAGACCACCCCATTTCGTACAACAGCTTTGAGGGACAGATACCGCCCAAGCAATACGGCGCAGGGCGCGTGATCATCTGGGACCGCGGCTACTGGCAACCCGTGGGTGACGCGGCCGAGGGCTACCGGGCGGGCAAGCTCAAGTTCGTTCTGCACGGGCACAAGCTGCAGGGGCACTGGACCCTGGTGCGCATGCACGGCCGTGGCGACGAGCGCCAGCCGCCCTGGCTGCTCATCAAGGAACGCGACGGGCTGGAGCGCCCGGCTGCGGAGTTCAGTGTGGTGGACGAGATGCCCGACAGCGTCACTGACCTTGCGCCACTGTTGCCCCCCTCCCCGCCCGGGAACGCACAGCCCGCAGCTCCGCACGCGCCAGCCCAACCGGCCCGCTCCGGGCATGCAGAGCGCAACGGACGTGTCGGACGTGCCGAGCGCAAGGCACCGCATGCCGCCCTGCCCGATGCGCTCTCTCCCCAGCTGGCCAGCTTGGTAGAAGGCCCGCCTGCGGACACCAGCGACTGGATCTGGGAGCTGAAGTTTGATGGCTACCGCCTGATGGCTCGGGTGGAGGCTGGCAAGGCGCAGCTTTTTACCCGCAATGGCAACGACTGGACCGCGAAAATGCCGCGCCTGGCCGAAGCCGTGGCCAGCCTGCCACTCGAATCCGGCTGGATCGATGGCGAGGTGCTGATGCCTGATGCGCACGGCATTCCGGATTTTCAGGCGCTGCAGAATGCCTTCGATGGCGAGGCGACGGAGGCGCTGGTGTTGTACGTGTTCGACCTGCCGTTCGCCAACGGGCAAGACCTGCGCAGCCTGCCGCTGGTGGAGCGCAGAGCGCGTCTTGAGGCCATTGCCAACGCAGCCACCACCGACCGCGTCCGTTTCAGCGAAGCGTTTGAAGCCTTGCCATCAGACCTGATTGCATCGGCCTGCCAGCTCGGGTTTGAAGGTGTGATGGGAAAGCGCAGGAACAGTGCCTACCTGTCACGCCGCAGCAATGACTGGATCAAGCTCAAATGCAGCCACCGCCAGGAGTTCGTGATCGGCGGGTACACCGACCCTCAGGGCTCCCGCACGGGCCTGGGGTCGCTGCTGCTGGGGGTGCATGACGCAGATGGCAGCCTGCGCTACACGGGCAACGTGGGCACCGGGTTCAGCCAGAAGCAGCTGGCCGCACTGCACGCACAGCTGCAAAAGCTCAAGGCATCCCGTAGCCCGTTTGCCCACCCCGAAGCCATCGACAAAAATCCGCACTGGGTGAAGCCACAGCTGATCGCTGAGGTGTCGTTTGCAGAATGGACGCAGGAGGGGCGCATACGCCACGCCGTGTTCAAGGGCCTGCGCAGCGACAAGCCACCCCGTGACATCCGCCAGGAAAAGCCCCAGCCCATGCGCAAGAAGACTTCTTCGGCGACAGCCTCCAGCGCCACCCATGCTGCGCAATCCGCGAATTCAGACGCGCCCGCCAAATCTTCATCCGCGCCCGTGGGCAGCGTGCGGGTGTCGAGCGCAGACCGCGTGATCGACCCCACCACCGGCCTTACCAAGATGGATCTGGTGCGCTACTACGCCACCGTGGCGCCGCTGTTGATGCCGCACCTGAAAGCCCGTCCCACTTCGCTGGTGCGTGCGCCGGAGGGGGTGGAAGGTGAGCTGTTCTTTCAAAAGCACTGGGATGTGGGGCGCGTGAAGGGCGTCCAGGGCATCAGGGAGCTTGCGCAAGCGCTGTACCCGGCCCACCCGCCGCTGCTGGAGGTGGCCAGCCCCGAGGGGCTGCTGTCGGCAGCGCAGATGAACACGGTGGAGTTTCACACCTGGAACGCCCGCAAGGACAAGATAGACCGCCCCGACCGCCTCACCTTTGACCTGGACCCTGGCGAAGGCGTGCCGTGGGAGCACGTGCAGGAGGCCGCCACCCTGGTGCGCCTGATGCTGACCGAACTGGGCTTGCCCGCCTTCCTGAAGACCAGCGGCGGCAAGGGCCTGCACATCGTCGTGCCCATCAAGCGGCTGCACGACTGGGACACGGTCAAAGGCTTCAGCCACGAGGTCGTTCAGCACCTGGCCCGCACCATCCCCCAACGCTTTGTGGCCAAGAGCGGGCCCAAAAACCGCGTGGGCAAGATCTTTGCCGACTACCTGCGCAACGGCCTGGGTGCCACCACCGCCACCGCCTGGACAGCCCGCGCCCGCCCGGGCATGGGCGTGTCGGTCCCCGTGGCCTGGGACGAGCTCACCAAGATCACCAGCGGCGCGCACTGGACGGTGCCATCCGTGGGACGCCGGCTGCGCACCGGCAACGGCCCCTGGCACGGCTATGACCAGGCGGCGGTGTCGTTGACCGCGGCGATCAAGGCGCTCGGGCGGGCTGGATGGACTGAGTGACTGAGGACTGACCGGCTGACAGCATCATTCTTGAGTCAGCCCGATTGAACTTGAAACACCTGGTCGGGCTGAGCCCGTCGAAGCCTCGCGCGGCGCTTCCGGTACGCCGGGTGAACGAACCGTGTGAGACAAGTCACGGCCTGCTGCGCCAGCCGCCGATCAGCGCCTTGGCTGCGGTGGGTTTCAACCCCTCGGCCACCAAAGCTGCAGCAGCCCCGCCCGTGACAGGTGTTGTAACTGCGGCGCCGCAGACCAACTCCTGCCGCACCCCATGCAGACGACCCTGCGAGCAAGCGAGAAAGACAAAACGCCATTGCGCTCGGTTGCCGCCATCGCCCTTCTGTTCCTGTGGGCCAGCCAGGCCATGGCGGCTCCAGCGGAGGACACCCACGTACCTTCAGCGCAATGGCAGCGCATCGCGTCACCAGAAGCCGTGGGCTGGTCCAGCGCAAAGCTGGCGCTGGCGCGCAAGCACTCCGAAAGTCTCGACACTTCAGCCGTCATGCTGGTGCTCAACGGCCAGGTACTGGATGAGTGGGGCCGTACCGACGAGCGCTTCAACATCCACTCCATCCGCAAAAGCATTCTGAGCAGCCTGATGGGCGCTGCGGTGGCCAGTGGTCAGGTGCGGCTGGATGCCACGCTGGCCGAACTGGGTGTGGACGACAACGAGCCGGCACTGACCCCCTCTGAAAAACAGGCCACGGTGGCAGACCTGCTCAAGTCCCGCTCGGGCATCTACCACCCCGCCCTGTACGAAACGGCAGCAATGGCAGCAAAACGGCCTGCGCGCGGCAGCCACGCGCCGGGTTCGTTCTGGTACTACAACAACTGGGACTTCAACGCGCTGAACACCATTTACGAAGCGCGTACGAAGACCAGCATCTACACCGCATTTGCCCACCAGCTGGCACAGCCGCTGCAGATGCAGGACTGGCGCGCGCAGGACGGCAGCCACCACACCGGCAAGGACTCCGTGCACGCCGCGTACCCCATGCGCATGTCGGCACGCGACCTGGCCCGCTTCGGGCTGCTGTACCTGCGAGGTGGGCAATGGACTGGCAAGCAGGTGGTGCCCGCCAACTGGGTGCGCCAGAGCCTTGAGCCCCATTCAGACACCGGGGTGGACGGAGGCTACGGGTACATGTGGTGGGTGTCGGTGGACGGGCGCCACCTGCCCTCCATCAAGGTGCCCGCAAGCACCTTCTCGGCGCAGGGGTACGGCGGGCACATGGTGGTGGTGGTGCCGGCATACGACCTGGTGGTGGTGCACCGGGTGAATACCGACTTCTCCAGCAACGTGGTGAGCGATGCGCAGTTCGCCAGGCTGCTGGAGCTGATTCTCGGCGCGCGCATGGCGCAATAGCTTGCGCTTTCGCACTCCACCCTGCCTGGCCCCCACCCGGTCACGGGCGTCCGAGCGCGGCCGGGTTGGGGTAGCGTGGCAGCCGCGGTGGGCCCGCCTTCACGCGGCGCACGGGCAGGTCTGTGGCCAGGCGCTCTGCGGCCGCCGCGCGCGTGGCGGGCTGAAACCCGTGCGGCACCACCAGTACATCGGTGCGCGCGTCACGCAGGATGCGCTGGGCCACGCTCTCAAAAACCAGATCCGACAGCACGGAGGCCGGGTGCTTGCCTACCACGATCAGGTCGGCCGCCGTGTGCTGCTGCTGCACCACCACCTGCCGGGCAGGGTCGCCCCGGCCGATGGTGGATGAAAGGCGGTTGCGGCGCGCGTCATACGAATCGGCGAGCGTGAACATCCTGTCTTGCGCAAACCGCTGACACTCTTCGCGGTACGCGCGGATGGCGCGCTCGGACACTTCGGCATGGCGCAACTTGCCCTCGTTGGTCGTATCAATGGCGTGAAACAGCTCGATGCGCGCAGACGGTTGCAGGGCATAACCGAGCTCCACCAGACGTTGCGACACCTGCGAAAAATCCACCGCCACCAGAAGGCTCTGGTACGGCTGGGCAGCCAGTTTGCGCACCACCAGCACCGGCCGCTGGCACGCCCGCAGCATGCGCACGGCGGGATGGGCGCGAAACCAGGCACCCAGCCCACGCTCGGGGGTGGTGCCCCACACCACGAGGTCGGCATGTGCCGCCTCGCGCGCCACGTCTGCCGCAGTGAGGTCCATGCGGGTTGCCGCTTGCACCGGGATGTGGTGGCGCTGCCTGAGCTGCAGCGCGTGGTGCGCCAGGCGCACGGCCGCGTCGGGCGGGGGCGCCTCGTCAGGGTGGGCCAGGTGAACAAGTTTCAACGTCGCGCGGTGCTCGGCGCACAGCAGCGCAGCGCGCGCGATGGCGTGGCCTCCTTGCAAGGAGAAATCGGTAACGGCGAGGATGGAGCGAAGGGTCATGGCAGGCGTGTCCTTGTGTTTTGGGCAGTGCGCACCCATGCAGCGGCGGCCAACACAGGTTGGCGCCGGTGGGAGGGGCGATGAGGGGCAGGCGCGGCGGTTCCGGGCGGCAGCCGGGCCGCAGCCGGGCCGCAGCGGGGCTACAGGCGGCTACGTGAGGTAGTCGCCCGTGGCCTCGGGCTGGAACTGAATGCTCTCGACCACGGCCGCGCACTCTTCCCCGTGGGGCGTGTGCCACCTGGCCACATCCCCCGCCCGCAACCCCAGCAGGCTGATGCCGACGGGCGACAGCACCGAGATGAAGCCAGCGGCAGGTTCAGCGTCTTGCGGGTAGCACAGGGTCAGCACCTGGCGCCTGTGGGTGTGTACGTCTACCAGCTCAACACGCGAATACATCGTGACCACGTCACCCCGCACGGTGCGCGAGCTGGTGATGTCTGCATTGGCCAGCAGGTCATCCAGCACGGGGGGAAGCCGGTTGCCCACCAGCTTGGTCAGGCGCGAATAATCCAGATCGGTGAGCGTGCGCTCGCCGTGAACCACAACATCAACAACTGCTGCTGCATGCATGAATTGGCACTCCATCAAATGCGGCGGTCGTCCCATGGGAACAGACGGCCGCTACCGCGCATGGCTGGTGCCCGGCGGTGGATGGTTGCGCTTGAAAGGGGTGAGGAGAAAGTGTGCCGCCGGGCTCAGGAATGTGCTGGCGTCAGCTGACGACGCGCGTTCTTCTTGGCCTGCGCTCGCGCGCAGGCCGCTGCGTGGAGCAGCGCAGCCAGGGCAGCAGTAGTGCATACAAGGAGGGTCGTCATGGCCCCGAGTGTAGGCCGCCTGCACGCTTTCGGGACCAATGGCCCCAGGGTTCGTGCCAGATAGGCGGGCCCGCATGGAGCTTCGAGCCCTGCCATCTGTCACATAGCGCAGGCCGAAATAGCTATGAAATTAGTAGCTTCCAGCGCTTTACCACCAAGCGCTGGGGCATTTTTTTCACTCAAACTCTGGCCGATGGGGCCGCGTCACAGCTTCGCAATCGACACCTCCGTGGACTTGACCAGCGCCACCACGTCGGAGCCGACGATGAGGCCCAGGTCGTCCACCGAGCGGGTGGTGATGACGGAGGTGACGACGCCCCAGGGCGTTTCGACATCGACCTCGGAGACGACATCGCCGCGAATGATTTCGCGCACTTTGCCCTTGAACTGGTTGCGTACGTTGATGGCTTGGATGGACATGGTTTTCTCCTTGAAAAGTCCGTGGATGGGAAAAATTAAATGGGGTTCAGACCGCCCAGCGCAGGCCGTGCGCAGGCACGCCGGGCCAAGACACCTCGTGCGCAGACTCCCCTGCGGGCTTTTGCAGCACCCGGTCGAGGATGCGTTTTTCGATGGCGGCAAACGCGGGGTCGCCGTGCGAGCGGGGGCGTGGCAGGTCGATGCGCTGGTCCAGCGCGATCTGGCCGTCTTCGATCAGGATCACGCGGTCGGCCAGGGCCACGGCCTCTTGCACGTCGTGGGTGACCAGCAGCGCGGTAAAGCCGCTGCTGCGCCACAGGCCTTCGATGAGGCGGTGCATCTCTATGCGGGTGAGCGCATCCAGCGCGCCCAATGGTTCATCGAGCAGCAGCAAGCGCGGGTTGTGCACCAGGGCACGCGCCAGGGCCACGCGTTGGCGCTGACCGCCGGACAGGCGCGCGGGCCACTCGGTCAACCGATCACCCAGGCCCACGCGGGCCAGCACGTCGGCGGCTGCGCCACGCTGTGCAGGCGGTAGGCCCAGGGCCACGTTGTCCTGCACGCGCTTCCAGGGCAGCAGGCGCGAGTCCTGGAACATGATGCGTGTGCTGTCGCTGAGGCCACTCACGCTGTCGCCGTCGATGCGGATGGTGCCACCCGAGACCGATTCCAGCCCCGCCACCAGGCGCAGCAGCGTGCTCTTGCCGCACCCGCTGCGGCCCACGATGGCGACGAACTCGCCGGGCTCGATGACCAGATCGGCCTTGAGGAGCACGCTGCGCGCGCCGTAGCGCTTGTCCACGCCACGCACTTCCAGGCGCACGCCTTGGGGTTGTGGAGATGATGAATTTTTAGTCAAAATGGCCTCCTGCGCTTATCTATCAAGCGCTAGCAGCTATAAAAATGTGAGTATTCAAACGAGAGGCATCACGCCTGATAGCCCGGGTGCCATCTCAGCCAGTAGCGTTCGAGGCCCTTGGCAAACACGTCGGCCAGCTTGCCCAGCAGCGCATACAGCAGGATGCCCACCAGCACGATGTCGGTCTGCAGAAACTCGCGTGCATTCATCGTGAGGTAGCCGATTCCCGCCTGCGCCGAGATGGTTTCGGCCACGATCAGGATCACCCACATCAAACCGAGCGAAAACCGCAGCCCCACCAGGATGCTGGAGAGCGCACCGGGCAGGATGATTTGCCGGTAGAGCTGCCAGCGGCCCAGGCCGTAGGTGCGGCCCATCTCGATCAGCCCCGGGTCCACATTGCGGATGCCGTGAAAGGTGTTGAGGTAGATGGGGAAGAACACCGACACGCTGATGAGGAACAGCTTGGCCGATTCGTCGATGCCGAACCACAGGATCACCAGCGGGATCAGCGCCAACGCAGGGATGTTGCGCACCATCTGGATGGTGGAGTCCAGCAGCGTCTCGAACAGCTTGACTGAGCCGGTGAGCAGGCCCAGCGCCAGTCCCAGGCCGCCGCCAACGGCCAGCCCGGCCAGCGCGCGGCCCGCGCTGACCTGGACGTGGGTCCACAGCTCGCCCGAAGCGGCCAGCGTCCACGCGGCCTTGACGACCTCCAGCGGTGCGGGCAGCACACGGGTAGACAACCAGCCTTGCGACGATGCGATCTGCCACAGCGCGATGAGGCCGATGGGCACAGCCCAGGGCAACAGGCGCTGTGCGACGTTGGCGAGAAAGCGGGCGACGGGTGCGGGCAACAACGGCCCTTCGATGGGCAGGTCCACGGAGTCGGCCACCGGGGATACCTGCAGTTCTCTTGCGGTGTGTGTCATGGAGAGTTCCGGTTCGGGGCAAATCAGCTTTGCGACGCGCGCGGCACAAAGTCGTTGGCCACGGTTTCGCCAAACGGGCCCAGTGGGTTGCCAAACAAGGGGTTGCGGCTGGCCAGTTGGTTGCGCAGCGGCAGGGGCAGCAGCGGGAACACCAGCTCGGCAAACCGATACGCCTCGTCCAGGTGCGGGTAGCCCGACAGCACGAAGGTGTCCAGCCCCAGCGCGGCGTATTCCTCGATGCGCGCAGCCACTGTCTGCGGGTCGCCTACCAGGGCCGTGCCCGCGCCACCACGCACCAGGCCCACGCCGGCCCACAGATTGGGGCTGATTTCCAGGTCCTTGCGGCTGCGCTTGGCACCACCAGCGTGCAAGGCGGCCATGCGGCGCTGGCCTTCGGAGTCCATGCGTGCAAACACGGCCTGGGCGCGCACCACGGTGTCGTCGGTGACATGGCTGATGAGTTCTTCGGCAGCGGCCCAGGCCTGCTCATCGGTCTCGCGCACGATGACGTGCAGGCGGATGCCGAAGTTGACGGTGCGGCCGTGTTTGGCGGCGCGGGCGCGCACGTCTGCCACTTTCTTGGCGACTTCAGCCGGTGGCTCGCCCCAGGTCAGGTAGGTCTCGACCTGCTCGGCCGCCAGGTCGTGCGCGGCGGGCGACGAGCCGCCAAAGTACACCGGCGGGTGGGGCTGCTGCACCGGGGGGAAAAGCAGCTTGGCGCCCTTCACCGACAGGTGCTTGCCTTCAAAGTCCAGACTCTCGCCCCGGTGGCTGCGCGCCAGAATCTCGCGCCAGATGCGGATGAACTCGGCCGACTGTTCGTAGCGCGTGGCGTGGTCCAGGAACACGCCGTCGCCCTCCAGCTCGGCCTTGTCGCCGCCTGTGACCAGGTTGATGAGCAGGCGCCCTCCCGAGAGCCGGTCAAACGTGGCCGCCATGCGCGCAGCCAGCGCTGGCTGGTGCAGGCCGGGGCGCACTGCGACCAAAAACTTGAGGTTGCGCGTGACGGGCAACAGGCTGGCCGCCACCACCCACGGGTCTTCGCAAGAGCGGCCGGTGGGGATGAGCACGCCTTCGTAGCCCAGGCTGTCGGCCGCCACTGCGACCTGCTTCAAGTAGTCGTGGTTGAGCTGGCGTGCGCCTTTGGCGGTGCCGAGATACCGACTGTCGCCGTGGGTGGGAATGAACCAGAAAATTTTCATGAATGCCTCGGAATAGATATGGGTTGGATGCGGTGGATGTGGCGGATGTGACTCAGGGCTTGGAGGTGGCAGCGGCCAGTTGCGCAGCCGCTGGCCGCCACACGATGTCGGCCACGTTCACGGGTTTGGGAATCAGGCCGAGCTTGAAAAACGCATCGGCCACGCGCTGCTGGTCGGCCACGGTGGCGGGCGAGAGCAGCCCCACTGGCGACGAGGGGCGGCGCTGGATGAACAGGCTCACCACGCCCGCGTCCAGGCCGCTGAAGTTGGCAATGAGCTTGATCGCGTCCTTGCGCGCCTCTTGCGCCAGGCGGTCGGCGCGGCTGAGTTCTTCAAACAGCACGCGCAGCACCTGGGGGTGGGCTTGCACAAACGGGCGGGCCGCCAGGTAGAAGGAGTTGTTGCTGCTGGCAAGATCACGGCCAGTCGCAAGGACTCGGGGTCCGATGGCCAGCTCGGTGGCGGCGTAGAACGGGTCCCAGATGGCCCAGGCGTCCACGCTCTTGCGCTCGAACGCGGCGCGCGCATCGGCCGGGGTCAGGTACACGGGCTGGATGTCGGCCCACTGCAGGCCCGCGCGCTCCACGGCGCGCACCAGTAGGTAGTGGGCGCTGCTGCCCTTTTGCACGGCGATGCGGCGGCCCTTGAGATCGGGCAGCTTGCGCAGGGGCGAATCGTTGAGCACCAGCAGCGCGGAGCTGTCGGGCTTGGGCGGCTCGGCGCCGACGTACAGCTGGTCTTTGCCAGCGGCCTGTGCGAACACGGGCGGCGAGTCGCCGGTCAGGCCAAACTCCAGGCTGCCCACCGACAGGGCTTCGAGCAGCTGCGGCCCGGCCGGGAACTCCAGCCAGCTGATCCGTGTGCCGGGGAAGCGCTTTTCCAGCACGCCCTGCTGCTTGAGGATCACGAGGTTGACGGCGGATTTTTGGTAGCCGATGCGCAGCAGCTCAGGCCCTTGCACAGCGGCGCTTTGCGCGTGGGCATAGCGGCTGGCCAGCGCCCAGCTGAACGCGGTGATGCCCAGCAGTTGCAGTGCGCGGCGGCGCTCGGGGTGGATGGTGGGGTGGGTCATGGCGCGGTGTCCTTTCGTGTTGCAGGTCACAGCAGATCCACCGGCGCGGCATGCAGCAGGTTGAGCTTCTTGGGGATGAGCTTGAGGTCGAAGAAGGTGTCGGCAATCGCCTGCTGCTCGGCCAGGATCTCGCGCGTGACGGGCGCGGTGCCGAAGCGGGCGCGGCTCAGGTACAGGTCGGTGATGGATTTGTCCAGGCCCAGCACGGCCGACAGCTCGGCAGCGGCGGCGTCCTTGTTTTTGGAGGCCCAGGTGTCGATGGCGTTGACTTCTTCGATGGCGATGCGCAGCACGTCGGCGTTCCTGGTGGCGAAGTCGCGCGAGGTGAAGTAGTAGGCGCGGTTGTTCACCACGCCGGTGGCATCGACCAGCAGGCGCGCGTCCAGCTGCTTTTGGGCGGCGGCGAGGAAGGGGTCCCAGATGATCCAGGCATCGATCGCGCCGCGTTCAAACGCGGCCCGCGCGTCGGCCGGGGCCAGGAAGATGGATTGCACGTCACCGTATTTCAGGCCGTTCTTCTCCAGCAGCTTGACCAGGAAATACTGCACGTTGGAGCCTTTGTTGTAGGCCACGCGCTTGCCTTTGAGGTCGGCCACGCTGCGAATCGGCGAACCGCTGGGAACGATCACGGCCTCCAATGCGGGGCGCGGCACTGTGGCACCGGCGTAGACCAGCGGGGCACCAGCGGCCTGCGCAAAGATGGGCGGGGCTTCGCCCACGTCGCCGAAGTCGATGGAGCCGACGTTGAGCGCTTCCAGCTGAACGGGGCCTGCATTGAACTCGGTCCAGGTCACCTTTACACCCAGCGGGGCCAGGCGCTTTTCGAGGGTGCCACGGCCCTTCAGGATGGAGAGCCAGCCCTTTTGGTGGCCCACGCGCAGCACGCGGGCCGCGCCAGGGGCCTGGGCCCAGGCGGAGGAAATCGCCCCAGCGGCGGCGGAGGCAGCACTGGCGGCCAGCAGGTGGCGGCGTTGCAGGGAGAAGCGGTTCAGTTCGTTCATGGTGCAGGTTCCAGCAGCAAATCGGGTGAGGGGAGCACGGGGGCTGGCAAAGGCGGAACACCGCCCTGCCCGCGCACCCGGCGCAGCAAATCAAAAAATGGAAATGAAGGGGAAGGAAGGTGGCGCTGGCACTGCGGGCCTGCCGCAGCGCCGGGCCCGCGTCAGACGCTACATCGCACCTGCGAGAACGGCACCGGCGCAAACCGGGTGGCCTGGGCGGGCGACGGGCGCAGGGTTTAGGTCACCAGCACGTTCACCGCATCGTCCAGCCGGGCGGCAATGTCGGCCTGCACGTGGTAGCTGCCCTCGGGCGTCAGCGTGACCTGCGCATCGGTGGCATAGATGCCGGGCAGGATGCTTTTGGCGCCCAGCGACTGGAGCACGGGGCGCAGCGCGTAATCGAGCGCCAGCATGTGGTGCGGGCTGCCGCCCGTGGCCAAGGGCAGCACGGTCTTGCCCTTGAGGGCCGTTTGCGGCAGCAGATCCAGAAACACCTTGAGCACACCGCTGTAGGCCGCCTTGTAGACCGGGGTGGCCACCACCAGCACGCTGGCATCGGCCACCTGGTCGATGGCATGCACCACCGTGGGGTGCCCAAAGTCGGCCAGCAGCAGCGCCTGGGGCGAGAGGTCGCGGATATGGATGCGGTCCACCAGCGCACCACGCACCGAGAGGCGCTGGGCCACGGCATCCAGCAAGGCGGCGGAGCGGGAACGCTCGGAGGGGCTGCCGGCAATCAACAAGGTGGACATATCTTTCCTCTACTTCTTTTTTGATAGCTTCCAGCGCTTATTGGATAAGCGCTAGAGTCCAATTTCATTCAAGAACACGCGATGGCGCCACCCATCCGTTCGGGCTGAGCCTGTCGAAGCCGGGGCGCCCTCTGCGAGCAGCCCTTCGACAGGCTCAGGGCGAACGGTTCATAACCGGCCGATGCCGCATCAGGCCGCGTCGGGGTGAACTCACTTCCTGGAATAGATCTGGTCAAAGCTCGCGTTGTCCGCAAAGTGCTCCTTGGCCGCCTTGTCCCAGCCACCGAACGCGTCGTTGATGGTGAACAGGTTCAGCTTGGGGAACTGCCTGGCGTACTTGGCCTTGGCCTTTTCGGACACGGCGGGGCGATAGAAATGTTTGCCCGCAATGTCCTGGCCTTCTTCGGTGTACAGGTATTGCAGATAGGCCTCGGCCACGGCGCGGGTGCCCTTCTTGTCCACGTTCTTGTCCACCACCGACACGGCGGGTTCGGCCAGGATGGAGATCGAGGGATAGACCACATCCACCTTGCTGCCAAATTCCTTTTCCAGCAGGTAGGCTTCGTTTTCCCAGCTGATGAACACATCGCCCTGGTTGCGCTGCGCAAAGGTCACCGAAGAGCCCCGCGCACCCGTGTCCAGCACCGGCACGTTGGCGTAGAGCCGGGCCACAAACTCCTTGGCCTGCGCTTCACCCCCGTATTTGCGCTTGGCAAACTCCCAGGCGGCCAGGTAGTTCCAGCGCGCGCCGCCCGAGGTCTTGGGGTTGGGCGTGATCACCTTCACGTCGGTGCGCACCAGGTCGTCCCAATCTTTGATGCCCTTCGGATTGCCCTGGCGCACCACCAGCACGATGGTGCTGGTGTAGGGCGAGCTGTTGTGCGGCAGGCGCTTTTGCCAGTCTTTCGGGATCCAGCCGCCATTGGCGTGCAGCGCATCGGTGTCGCCCGCCAGTGCCAGCGTGGCCACATCGGCGTCCAGCCCGTCGATGATGGAGCGCGCCTGCTTGCCCGAGCCGCCGTGGCTTTGCTTGATGGTCACGTCCTGGCCGGTCTTGGCCTTCCAGTGCTTGGCAAAGGCCTGGTTGAACTCCACGTACAACTCCCGCGTGGGGTCGTACGAGACATTGAGCAGCGTCACAGACTGCGCAAACGACGGCAATGCTGTGAGGGCCAAACTGCCGATGAGGGCGGCGGCAAGGGGAAACTTGATAAAGTCACGGCGAAAGTTCATGGAAGGGCCTCTTTGGTGAATGTGTTGCGGTGCGAAACACCGATGGAACGCATTCTGGAAGCCGTCTCTTAAAACTGGAACTACTGAGATTTCAGTTCTTTATACCTAAATCATCTGAGCACCTCGTCTGCTCGCCACCCACACAAGGAAACACCCATGGCACGCACCATTCAATGCATCAAGCTCGGCAAGGAAGCCGAAGGCCTCGACTTTCCGCCCTACCCCGGCGAGCTGGGCAAGCGCATCTGGGAAAGCGTGAGCAAGGAAGCCTGGGCCGACTGGCTCAAGCACCAGACCATGCTGGTCAATGAAAACCGCCTGAACCTCGCCGACGCGCGCGCCCGCCAGTACCTGGCCCGGCAGATGGAAAACCACTTTTTTGGTGGCGGCGCAGACGCCGCGGCGGGCTACGTCCCGCCCAGCGCGTAACGGAGCGACGCGAAGTGCAGCGCTGCAAAAAGTGGTTTCGCCAAAACCACTTTTTTGGCAGCGGCGCAGACGCTGCGGCGGGATATGTCCCGCCCAGCGCGTAACGGAGCGACGCGCAGTGGAGCGCGTGACGCAGCGCAACACACCCCGGAGCGGTTCGCGGTAAAAACCGCCTTCCCTTTGCAACAAGGCCGGCGCCACGCCGGCCTTCTGCCGTTCCCATGACTGAACCCATCGAGTGGCTGCCGGACGGCACCCCCTACAGCACCCGCTTCGGCGACCGCTACCACAGCGAAAACGGCGGCCTCACCCAGGCCCGACGGGTGTTTCTGCACGGCTGCGGCCTGCCCGAAGCCTGGGCGGGGCAGCCGCAGTGGCGCATTCTGGAAACCGGGTTTGGCTTTGGCCTGAATTTCCTGGTGACCTGGGCCGCCTGGCGGGCTGACCTGCAGCGCCCCACGCTGCTGCATTTCGTATCGACCGAAGCCTGGCCTGTGAGTGCAGCCGACCTGCTGCGCGCCACCTCAGTCCACCCCGAGCTGGCGCCGCTGGCTGAGGCATTGCACCGCCAGTGGTGGGGCCTGCTGCCGGGCGTGCACCGCCTGCGTTTTGATGACGGCCGGGTGCTGCTCACCCTGTATGTGGGCGACACCCAGGCCATGCTGCGACAGCAGAACCTGACGGTGGACTCCATCTACCTCGACGGCTTCAGCCCCCAGCGCAACCCCGAGAGCTGGGACCTGCACACTCTGAAAGCCGTGGCGCGCTCTTGCCGGCGCGGTACGCAACTCGCCACCTGGACCATCGCACGCGCCGTGCGCGATACCCTGGCGCAATGCGGCTTTGACGTGACCCGCGTGCCCGGCGTGCCGCCCAAGCGCGACAACCTGCACGCCACCTACAACCCGCGCTGGGAGCCCCGCACCTCGCGCCAGCCTGGGGTGACACCGGAGCCGTCTCTGCCCGGCCCCTGCATCGTGATCGGTGGTGGCATTGCAGGTGCCGCCGCCGCCGCCAGCCTGGCCCGACGCGGCTGGCAGGTCACGGTGCTAGACCAGGCCGCCGAACCTGCGGCCGGTGCATCCGCCCTGCCCGCCGGGGTGTTCGCGCCCCATGTGTCGCCCGACGACAGTGTGCTGTCGCGCCTGTCGCGCAGCGGTGTGCGGACCACGCTGCAGCAGGCCACCTGGGTGCTGAAGAAAGACATCGACTGGTCGCCCTGCGGGGTGCTGGAGCACCGCACCGATGGCACACCTGGCCTGGCACCTGACTGGATGGACGGGCCCGGCGCCGACTGGAGCCAGCCTGCACCCCCCGCTCGGCTGGCCCAGGCAGGTTTGCCCAGCGATGCCGCTGCATGCTGGCACCACCAGGCGGGCTGGCTGCGCCCTGCCCGGCTCGCGTCGGCCCTGCTGGCGCAGCCGGGCATCCAGTGGCGAGGCGATTGCCGCGTGGCGGCGCTACGGCGCACAAAGCCCGCGGAGGGCGACGGCAGCACGCCCGGCCCTGTCTGGCAGGTGCTGGACGCCCAAGGCAACTTGATGGCTGAAGCACCCCTGGTCATCATCGCTGCGGGCGCAGGCAGCCTGGAGTTGCTGAACCCCCGCTGGCCGCTGCAGCCGGTGCGCGGGCAGGTGTCGTGGGGCACACGCCCGTCTGTGGCCGCCCCGCTGGCGCCGTTCCCGGCCAACGGGCACGGCAATCTGGTTCCGGCGTTTCCGCTGGAAGACGGCCCGGCTGGACACATGGCCTGGGTGATGGGCTCGACCTTCGAGCGGGATGTCGCCACCCTGCCCCCGTCCGAGGCCGATGTCGAGGCAGCCCATACCGCCAACTGGGCCAAGCTGCAATCGCTGCTGCCGCAGGCGGCGTCGCAGCTGCAGGCAACATTTGCCGCACAACCCCGGGCCTGGGCGGCCGTGCGCTGCACCGCACCGGACCGGCTGCCCATCGTGGGCCCGGTCGATGCCGCGCAACTGCCCGGCCTGTGGGTGAGCACTGCCATGGGCGCCAGGGGGCTGACGCTCGCAGTTTTGTGCGGCGAACTGCTGGCTGCGCGCCTGCAGGGCGAGCCCCTGCCACTGGACGCCAGGCTGGCCAAAGCACTGGGCACCGAGCGCCTTTAGCGGTTTGGCGCCAGCGCGGCGGCAGTCGCCCCACAGTGACGCTACCGGCCAAAAGCCCGCGCCGCGCCTTGCTTATACGCAAATTGGCATATTGGAAGAGCAAAACAATAGTTTGCATCCATAAGCACGCCACCTACATTCGCAGCCATGCATGAATTGGCGTTTGTTTTTGCGGGCTTTGCGGTGGGGCTGATCGTCGGCCTCACCGGCGTGGGCGGTGGCTCGCTGATGACGCCGGTGCTGATCTTCTTCTTTGGCGTGAAGCCCCACCTGGCCATTGGCACCGACCTGCTGTTTGCGGCCTTCACCAAGATGGGAGGCACCGTCAGCATGGCGCGCCAGCGCCTCGTGCCCTGGCGCGTGGTGGGCCAGCTGTGCGCGGGCAGCATTCCGGCGGCGCTGCTGTCACTGTGGGCGCTCAAGACGCTGGGCCCCGCCAGTGGCGAGGCCCAGCGCATCATGACCACCACGCTCGGCTTTGCATTGCTGCTCACCGCTGGTGCCACGCTCTACAAGGTGGTGGCGTTCTCCCGACAACGCCAGGCCGCCGACCACGCCAGGCGCCAGCAACTGCCAGCGCTGGCCACCCGGCCCCGCCACTGGGCGCTGCCCGTGCTGCTGGGTGCGGTGATCGGCACGCTGGTTACCTTCACCTCCGTGGGTGCAGGCGCCATCGGCGTTACCGTGCTGCTGCTTGTGTACCCCCTGCTGCCGCTGCCGCGCGTCATTGGGGCGGACATCGCCTACGCGGTGCCATTAACCCTGGTCGCAGGGTTGGGCCATGCATCGCTGGGCTCGGTGGACTGGGGATTGCTTGCACAATTGCTGGCTGGCTCGCTGCCGGGGATCTGGATAGGGTCCCGCCTGGTCACCCGCACGCCCGAACGGCTGATCCGCTCTGCACTGTCCGTCCTGCTCGCCTGGGCAGGCTTCAAATTGATTCTGATCTAGGAACCCTCAGGTTCCCTCCCCACGATGTACCAATACACCGACTTTGACCGCCAATTCATCCGCCTGCGCGCCGAGCAGTTCCGCGACCAGCTCGAACGCTGGCAGGCGGGCAAACTGCCTGAAGAGCACTTTCGCCCGCTGCGCCTGCAAAACGGCTGGTACATCCAGCGCTACGCGCCCATGCTGCGCGTGGCCGTGCCCTACGGCGAGCTCTCCAGCGCCCAGCTGCGTGTGCTGGCCCAGGTGGCCCACGAATACGACCGGCCCGACCCCGCCCTGCTGGCCGAGGCCCAGGCCACGCAGGAAAAGCTGGGCGAGATCCCGCTGGCCGATGGTCGCCGCATCGGCACCCGGCTGAAGTACGGTTACGGCCACTTCACCACGCGCACCAACGTGCAGTACAACTGGATTCCGCTGGCGAAGGCTGCCGACGTGATGGACCTTTTGGCCACCGTGCAGTTGCACGGCATCCAGACCAGCGGCAACTGCATTCGCAACATCAACAGCGACGCGCTGGCCGGCATTGCAGCCGACGAGATTGCCGACCCCCGGCCGTTTTGCGAAATCCTGCGCCAGTGGAGCACGCTGCACCCCGAGTTCAGCTTCCTGCCCCGCAAGTTCAAGATCTCGATCAACGGCGCACGCGAAGACCGGGCCGCCCTGGGCTGGTACGACGTGGGCCTGCAGCTCGTGAAGAACGACGCAGGCGAGCTCGGCTTCAAGGTGCGCGTGGGCGGCGGCATGGGCCGCACGCCCACCATCAGCCCGGTGCTGCGCGAGTTCCTGCCCTGGAACCAGCTCATGAACTACCTGGAAGCCGTGATCCGCGTCTACAACCGCTACGGCCGCCGCGACAACAGCTGGAAGGCGCGCATCAAGATTCTGGTGAAGGCCGAAGGCCAGGCCTACATCGACCAGGTGAATGAAGAGTTCCGCCAGATCGTCGAGGACGAAGGCGGCCCGCACACCATCACCCAGGCCGAGTACGACCGCGTGGCCGCGAACTTCCGCGAGCCCGACCTGGATCTGTCGCCCGCCAATGCCGAGGCGGAAACGCTGGAGCTGCTGCGCACCGCCGCCAGCGAAGACCGCGACTTTGGCCGCTGGCTCACCAGCAACGTGCTGCCGCACCGCCACCCGCAGCTGCGCGCCGTAATGCTGTCGTTCAAGCGCCTGGGCTATGCGCCCGGCGACGCCACGGCCGAGCAGATGGAAGCCGCGGCCGAGTTGGCCGACCGCTTCTCGGGCGGCGAAGCCCGCGTGACGCACGAGCAGAACCTGCTCTTGCCCTGGGTGCGCCGCGACCAGCTGCCCGCGCTGTACCAGGCTGCCAAGGCGCTGGGCCTGGCCAAGCCCAACATCGGCCTGCTGACCGACATGATTGCCTGCCCCGGCGGCGACTTCTGCTCGCTGGCCAACGCGCGCAGCCTGCCCATTGCCGAAGCCATCACCGAGCGCTACCAGGACCTGGACGAGCTGTGGGACCTGGGCGAGATCGACCTGCACATCAGCGGCTGCATCAACAGCTGCGGCCACCACCACAGCGGGCACATCGGCATTCTGGGCGTCGATAAAGACGGCAAGGAGTGGTACCAGATCACGCTGGGCGGGGCCGACGGCTCCAACCTGTCGGGCCCCGCCACGCCGGGCAAGATCATCGGCCCCTCGTTCAGCGCATCGGAAGTGCCGGGCGTGATCGAAGCCCTGCTGGCCACCTACCGCACCGAGCGCCAGCCACTGGCCGATGATGCGCAAGGCCCGCGCTACGAGAACTTCATCGACACCGTGCGCCGCGTGGGCCTGGAGCCCTTCAAGACCGCAGCCAACGCTGCCCGCCGCCCCGCTGAAACCGAAACCGCCTGAGGGTTTATCACTATGAAAATAATAGCTTCTCACGAGCACCAGCCGAGCCCTGCGGGCATGAAAGTCATTGAACTGCCTAACGACGCCAACCCGTTCGATCTGGACCTGGCGGGCGTGGACCGCATTGACCTGCAGTTCCCCAAGTTCACTGACGGCCGGGCCTTCAGCCAAGCCCGCCTGCTGCGCGGCCGCCTGAAGTTTGCGGGCGAGTTGCGCGCCACCGGCGAGGTGCTGATCGACCAGCTGGTGCAGATGGCCCGCTGCGGCTTTGACGTGGCCGTGCTGCGCGAAGGCCTGGACATGGCCGATGCCCAGCGCCAGTTTGACCGCTTCAAGGGCTTCTACCAAGGCGACGTGACGCACCCGCTCCCCCACTTTCGTGAGGCCGCCTGATGAACACCCGAGACCCCCTCGCCACAAGTCCGCTGGATCTGGCCACCGTCAACGCCGACCTGGGCCGCAACGCGCCCGCCCTGGTGCAATGGGCCCTGGGCCTGGGCAAGACCAGCATCGTCACCACCAACTTTCGCCCCTTCGAAGCCGTGATCCTGCACATGGTCACGCAGGTGAATCCTGAAGTGCCCGTGGTGTGGATGGACAACGGCTACAACACCGAAGCCACCTACCGCTTTGCCGACGAGGTGACAAAGCAGCTGGGGCTGAACCTGAAGATCTACCTGCCCCTGCGCTCGCGCGCCCACCGCGAAGCCGTGGATGGGCCCACGCCCGCGCTGGATGACCCGCGCCACGCTGCCTTCACCGCCGAGGTGAAGCTCGAGCCCTTTGCCCGCGCCCTGCGCGAGACCGCGCCCGAGGTCTGGTTCACCGCGCTGCGCGCCACCGACACTGCCGTGCGCGCGCAGATGGAGCCGGTCAGCATCAACCCCGACGGGCTCATCAAGGTGGCGCCGCTGCTGCACTGGTCGTCCAAAGACCTGCACGAATACTGCGTGAAGCACGGCCTGCCCAACAATTTTGACTACGTGGACCCGACCAAGGGCGAAGACAACCGCGAGTGCGGCTTGCATCTGGCCCACTGAACCTGGACACCGCCATGAACGCCCGCACCGACTCAGTGCTGCTTGAGAAAACCAACAACATGAGCTACCACCTCAACAACTCGCACCTCGACGCTTTGGAGGAAGAAACCATCTTCATCCTGCGCGAAGTCGCCGCCGCCTTCGAGCGCCCCGCCCTGCTGTTCTCGGGCGGCAAGGATTCGTTGGTCATGCTCAAGTGCGCAGAAAAGGCTTTTGGCACCAAGGCCAGCGGTGGCGGCATTCCGTACCCGCTGCTCATGATCGACACGGGCCACAACTTCCCTGAAGTGACAGACTTCCGCGACTTCCGCGCGAAGGAACTGGGTGCCGAACTCATCGTGCGCAGCGTGGAGGATTCGATGGCGCGCGGCACCGTGCGCCTGGCGCACCCCGGCGAATCGCGCAACGTGCACCAGTCCGTCACGCTGCTTGAGGCAATTGAAGAGTTCCGCTTTGACGCGCTGATCGGCGGTGCCCGCCGCGACGAAGAAAAGGCGCGCGCCAAGGAGCGCATCTTCAGCCACCGTGACAGCTTTGGCCAATGGCAGCCCAAGGCCCAGCGCCCCGAGCTGTGGACGCTGTTCAACACCCGCCTGCAGCCCGGCGAGCACTTTCGCGTATTCCCCATCAGCAACTGGACCGAGCTGGACGTGTGGCAATACATCGACCGCGAGCAGATCGGCCTGCCCAGCATCTACTACACGCACAAACGGCAGGTGGTGGACAAGAAGGGCCTGCTGATGCCCGTGACCGAGCTGACACCACCCCGCGAAGGCGATGTGGTGGAAACACGCGACGTGCGCTTTCGCACTGTGGGCGACATCACCTGCACCGCACCGGTGGAAAGCACCGCCGCAACCCCGGCCGAGATCGTCATCGAAACCCTGGCCGCCGACGTGAGCGAGCGCGGCGCGACGCGCATGGACGACAAGACCAGCGATGCGTCGATGGAAAAGCGCAAGAAAGATGGGTACTTCTGATGACCACTACCAATTCGATAGCTGCCAGCGCTTATACAGCAAGCGCTGGAGCCCAAAATGACCATATTTCCGCCCTCAAGTTCATCACCTGCGGCAGCGTGGATGACGGCAAGAGCACGCTGATCGGCCGCCTGCTGGTGGACAGCAAGGCCGTGCTGCAAGATCACCTGGCCGGCGTGCAGCGCCAGGGCGAAACCGACCTGGCGCTCCTGACCGACGGCCTCTCTGCCGAGCGCGAGCAAGGCATCACCATCGACGTGGCCTACCGCTACTTCGCCACCGAAGCGCGCAAGTTCATCATCGGCGACGCGCCCGGCCACGAGCAGTACACCCGCAACATGGTGACGGCCGCCAGCAGCGCCGACGCCGCCGTGGTGCTGGTGGACGCCACCAAGCTCGACTGGAAGAACGCCCAGCTCGCCCTGCTGCCGCAAACGCGCCGCCACAGCCTGCTGGCGCACCTGCTGCGCGTGCATTCGCTGGTGTTCGCCGTGAACAAGCTGGACGCGGTGGAAGACCCCGCGCTGGCGTGGAAGCACATCCAGGGCGCGCTCCAGGCGTTTGCGCAGGCCGCTGGCATTGCTGTGCGTGCCACGGTGCCCGTTTCGGCACTCAAAGGCTGGAACGTGGTGGACGCCCACGCCGGCTGGTGCGGCTATGACGGTCCTACCCTGCTGCAGGTGCTGGAAGAACTGCCCAACACCCCCGCCGACACGGCGCTGGCGCCAGCCTTCCCGGTGCAGTGGGTCCAGAAGTTCTCGTCCTCGTCCGACACCAGTCAGGGCCGCCGCGTCTTCTGGGGCCGAGTGGCTGCAGGCAGCTTTGCGCCCGGCACCGCCGTACAGATCTTCCCCAGCGGCCAGCTCGCCACCGTGGCCCAGGTGCTGGACCACGCACGCCGCCCCAAGGACGTGCCCGCAGGCACCAGCGCCGGCATCATCCTGGACCGCGAGGTGGATGTATCGCGCGGCGACTGGATTTTGGCAGCGCCCACGGCAGCCGCAGCCCCGGCCGCCGAGGACGACTTTGGCGACACGCCCGCTGCCACCCCGGCCTGGCCCGCCAGCCGCGAGCTGCGCACCACCATCGCCTGGATGGACGACGAGCCCCTGGTGGCGGGCCGCGTGTACTGGGCGCTGCATGGCCACCGCTGGGTCAAGGCCAAGGTGAAAGCCGTGGTGCACAAGCTCAACATCAACACGCTGGCCGAAGAAGCCGCCACGCAGCTTGACCCCAACGCCATCGGCCATGTTCAACTTGTGCTGCAAGAGGCCATTCCCGCCGCGCCGTTCAACCAGGCCCGCGTGCTGGGTTCGTTGATCTTGGTGGACACGGCCAGCCACAAGACGGCCGGCGCCGTGCTGGTCAACTGATCTGGATCAGCGCACGCCGCCCCCACATCCCTCCCGCGAGAGGGGCCCTGTAACCAAAGGTCGGTGAAAGCCTTAAAATCGAGGGTTTTCACCGACCCACACAACTCCTGTCATGACCCACGTCGTTTCCGAAAACTGCATCAAGTGCAAGTACACCGATTGTGTGGACGTGTGCCCCGTGGACTGCTTCCGCGAAGGCCCGAACATGCTCGTCATCGATCCCGATGAGTGCATCGACTGCGCCGTCTGCATCCCCGAGTGCCCGGCCAACGCCATCTTTGCCGAAGAAGACCTGCCGGCCGACCAGATCGCCTTCATCAAGCTCAACGCCGACCTGGCCTTTGCCGACGGCTGGAAGAGCATCACCAAGCGCAAGCCCGCGCTGCCCGACGCCGACGAGTGGAACGGCAAGCCGGGCAAGGTCAACGAACTGATCAAGTGACCCACCGACCCCAACCGTTCGGGCTGAGCTTGTCGAAGCCTTGCGCCGCGCTTCGACAGGCTCAGCAGGAACGGTTTGTGTCGATCCAGGGCAACGTGGCGCCTGGCGCTGCTACCCAGGCGTGACGGCCATGATTCAAGAAACCGACGCCGTCGTCATCGGCGCGGGGCCCGTGGGCCTGTTCCAGGTCTTCCAGCTGGGCCTGCAAGGCATCACCGCCCACCTGATCGACGCCCTGCCCCATGCGGGTGGCCAGTGCGTCGAACTGTACGGCGACAAACCCATCTACGACATCCCGGGCATCCCCGTGTGCACCGGGCGCGAGCTGGCCAGTCTGCTGCTTCAGCAGATTGCGCCGTTCAAGACCCAGTGGCACCTGAACACGCTGGTGTCCGCACTCACCGTGCAGGCCGATGGGCGCCTGCTGGTCGAAACCTCGCAAGGTGCACAGCTGCTGGCCCGCAGCGTATTCGTTGCCGCCGGCGTGGGCGCCTTTGTGCCGCGCACGCTCAAGGTGGACGGCATCGAGCGGTTTGTGGGCAACCAGGTCCACTACCAACACCTGCCCGCGACTGCGGATGTGGCGGGGCGCCACGTCGTCGTGCACGGCGGCGACGAGCCCGCCGTGGCCCGCGCCGTGGAACTGGCCGAACAAGGCCAGGCCGCCCGCGTGAGCCTGCTGCACCGCCGCGATGTGTTCCAGGCGCCCGAAGCCTTGCTGCAACGCCTGCAGCAACTGCGCGATGCGGGCCGCATCCACGTCGAGGCCGCACAGATCACCGGCATCGAAACCACGGGTGAACAGCTGACCGCCCTGCAGATGGTGGACGCCGATGGCAGCAGCCGCGCCCTGGCGCTGGACCTGCTGGTGGCTGTGCTGGGCATCTCGCCCCGCCTCGGGCCCATTGCGGACTGGGGCTTGGCCATGGACCGCAAGCAACTGGTGGTGGATACCGAGGCCTTCCGCACCAGCGTGCCCGGCATCTACGCCGTGGGCGACATCAACACCTACCCCGGCAAACGCAAACTCATCCTGTGCGGATTTCACGAAGCCACGCTGGCCGCCTTTGGCGCGGCCGAGGCACTCAAGGGCGACAAGGTGGCCCTGCAATACACCACCACCAGCCCGCGCCTGCACCAGCTGCTGGGTGTGTCGCCCGCCGCCGCTGCGGCCTGACCGGGCACGCAGCCACGCCACTACAATCCGCAGCGCACTGCTTTTGCAAGTGCTACCGCTAGGGGTGTCGAAGCGGGTTGGCCCACTTCGACTGAGAGAGTCCCTTTGAACCTGATTGAGATCATCCTCGCGCAGGGAAGCAAGTTCGCCACATTGCGACTCTGAACACGTCAGGGCGCACCGGCGGGCCGCCCCTGCTCTGTATCTGCTTACGGAGCCATTCCATGTCCTCATCGCCCGCCGCGCCCTCCCACAACGAAGCGCTGGCCCCCGTCTCCCCCGACCGCCGCGTCTTCCAGTGGCATGACCACGCCTCGCTCTGGTTCAGCCTAGGCGTGGGCCTGCTGGTCATGCAGGTGGGCGCGTACCTGATGCCCGCATTGGGCACCAAAGAGGCACTCATCGCCATCGTGGCCGGCTCCATCGTGGGCGCGGGCCTGCTGGGCTGGGTGGCCAAGCTGGGCTGCGACAGCGGGCTGGCGAGCGCGGGCCTGATGCACGCGGTGTATGGCCGCACCTTTGCCAGCCTGCCCATCATCCTGAACATCGTGCAGCTGGTGGGCTGGGGCACGTTCGAGCTGGTGGTGATGCGCGATGCCACCGTGGCCATTGGTCAGCAGTCGGGCAGCATGGCCGGTGCGCACTGGCAGGTAGCGGCCACGCTGCTGTGGGGCGGCGTGGTAATGCTGCTCATCAGCGGCTCGATGGTGCAGCTGGTGCGCAAGGTGATTGCGCGCGTGGCGCTGCCGCTGGTGGTGCTGTCGCTGCTGTGGCTGTCGTGGCAGTGCTTGTCACTGGCGCAGGCCCAGGGGTTTGATGCGCTGTGGAACCGCCAGGGCGCGGGTGGCATGGGCGTGTTCCCTGCGCTGGATCTGGTGATCGCCATGCCCATCTCCTGGCTGCCGCTGGTGGCGGACTATGCGCGCCACGGCAGGAACGGCGGCTCCGCATTGCGTGGCACCTGGCTCGGCTATGCGCTGGCCAACATGTGGTGCTACACGCTGGGTGTGCTGGTAGCGCTGACCTTGCCCAGCAAGGATCTGGTGCAGGCGCTGCTGCTGGCCCAGGGCGGGCTGATCGCGCTGTCGCTGATCCTGATCGACGAGGTGGACAACGCCTATGGCGACACCTATTCGGGCGCCGTGTCGGCCCACAGCCTGATGCCGCGCTGGAGCGTGCGTGCCTGGGGCCTGGTGGTGGCTGCGGTGTGTACCGGCCTCGCACTGGTGCTGCCCATGCACAGCCTGGAGCCGTTCCTGCTGCTGCTGAGTTCGGTGTTTGTGCCGCTGTTTGGCGTGATCCTGGGACGCCTGGCGTTTGGCACGAACGCGCCCGCACTGCTGGCGGCAGCGGGCAAGGTCAATGTCGTGCCGGTGACCATCTGGCTGGTGGGCATTGCGGTCTACCACCTGGCGCCCAAGGTGCTTCCGGGTGCGGGGTCGGCCCTTCCGGCGCTGGCGTTCAGCTTTGCGCTGGCCTTTGCCACACGGCCAAGAGCCCGTTGATACGCTATTGAATTGTGAGCTGCCAGCGCTTTATTTATAAGCGCTAGAGCCCAAAAAAAGCCAATTTCTAAAACACCAGTTGCGCCACGGGCGCATAACCGTGGTTGAGCGGGCCGTGACCACGGCCGGTGGTCACATCAGCCCCTGCAGCAATGGCGCCCAGGATGTAGGCCCGCGCGCGCTCCACCGCCTGCTGCAAGGGCAGGCCCTGCGCCAGGTGTGCCGCAATGGCCGACGACAGGGTGCAGCCCGTGCCGTGACCGTTGGGTGTGGCAATGCGTGCGGACTCCAGCCGCTGCCGCACGCCGCTGCGGGTGGCCAGCACGTCCACCACCCAGTCTCCGGGCAGGTGGCCGCCCTTGAGCAGCGCCGCACGTGCACCCAGCGCGCACAGGGCCTGCGCGGCTTCGTCCAGTGTTTCCACGCCCTTGATGCTGCGCCCCAGCAGCCAGTCGGCCTCGTCCAGGTTGGGGGTGATGATCTCGGCCAGCGGAAACAGCTCCTGCACCAGCACGCTCACGGTTTCTGCAGCGATGAGCCGGTCTCCACTGGTGGCGACCATCACGGGGTCGAGCACCACATGGGGCAGCTGGTAGGTGCGGATGGCATCGGCCACCACACGCACCACCTCGGGCGAATGCAGCATGCCGATCTTGACCGCATCCACACCAATGTCCTGCACCACAGCGTCGATCTGGGCCTTGAGCATTTCGGGCGGAATGCCGTGGATGCCCGTCACGCCACAGGTGTTCTGCGCCGTGATGGCCGTGATGGCCGTCATGCCGTAGCAGCCCAGGGCGGCAAAGGTCTTGAGGTCGGCCTGGATGCCCGCGCCGCCGCCGCTGTCAGAACCTGCGATGGAGAGCACACGCACATAGCGGCGTGTAGAAAGCAGAGGCGGCGTGGAGGACGGCGGGATCAAAGAAGTCATGGCAAAAATTATGGCCTATGCGCTAGCGCAAAAAGAGCGGTGCGAGCTTGTGCTGTAATTGATTTTTCCGGACGAAACAGGGGTGTCCCGCCATTTTGGTGTGCGACTGAGAAATACCCTGGGGCTCCCGCGCACACAGTTGCATGGCCCCGCTACCCGATCCAGGTCATGCTGGCGTGGGGAGTTTCCTTTCAAGCGGCACAGCCCCGTTTTGTCCCCATGCACCTTGCTCGCGCCTCGCCTGCAGCACACGGACAGAACATAACGACTATGCCACTGCCACCCTCCTCATTTGCCATCCTGGGCGCAGGCCTCATGGGCCGCCTGCTGGCGGTCGAGCTGGCCCGCCAGGGCCACTGCGTGGACATCCACGACGCGGGCAGCCCGGCTGCCGAAGGCTCGGCCGCCACGGTGGCCGCCGCCATGCTGGCGCCCCTGGCCGAATCAGCCATCACCGAACCCGGCGTGGTGCGCATGGGCCACCATGCCCTCACCCGCTGGCCGCAGCTGCTGGCGCCTCTGGCCGAGCCTGTGTTCTTCCAGCAGGCGGGCACGCTGATCGTGTGGCACCGGCAGGACGCGGCCGAAGCCCAGCGCCTGACGCGCCAGCTGGAGGCCAACCAGCACACCGTGCCCGAGCTGCCCCGCCTGCAAAAGCTGGGCAGCGAGGCCCTGGCTGAGGCCGAGCCCACGCTGGCGCACCGCTTTGCCCAGGGCCTGTACCTGCCCGGCGAAGGCCAGCTCGACAACCGGCAGCTGCTGGCCGCCCTGGTGGTGGAAATGCAGCGGCTGTCGGTGCGCACGCACTGGCACAGCCCCCAGTCGCCCGAGGCCTTTGCACCCGGCGCCCCCGGCCAGCCCGACTGGGTGCTGGACTGCCGGGGCCTGGGCGCCAGGGGCCAGTGGAGCGCACTGCGCGGCGTGCGCGGCGAGGTGGTGCGCATCCACGCACCCGATGTCACGCTGCAGCGCCCGACACGGCTGGTGCACCCGCGCTACCCCATCTACATCGCGCCCAAGGAGGAGCACCTTTTCGTGATTGGCGCGACCGAGATCGAATCCGACGATATGTCCCCCGCCAGCGTGCGTTCCACGCTGGAACTGCTCTCTGCCGCCTACGCCGTGCACCCCGGCTTCGCCGAGGGCCGCATTCTGGAGCTGGCCACGCAGTGCCGCCCCACGCTGCCCGACAACCTGCCCGCCATCCGCCAGCCGCGCCCGGGTGTGCTGGAGATCAACGGCCTGTACCGCCACGGCTTCATGATTGCGCCCGCCATGCTGGATGTGACCCTGGAAGTGCTGAACACGGGACAATCGCAGCTTTCGCAACGTTTTGACCTCGCGCTGGACCTGGCCCCCACACCTGCGCCCGCCACCCGCGCTGCTGCCGCCCTCGCATGAACATCACCATCAACCAGACCCCGTACGAGCTGCCCGACGGCGCCACCGTGTCCGACGCCGTGGCCGCCATCGATGCACGCCCGCCTTTTGCGGTGGCCGTGAACACCACCTTCGTGCCCAACACCGGCTACGCCGCCCGCACGCTGCAGCCCGGCGACCGCGTGGAAATCATCTCGCCCGTGACCGGGGGTTGATCCCGCACACAAGATTTGAATAAAAATGGCCTCCAGCGCTTATCCATAAAGCGCCAACAGCTATCAAAACAATAGTAAATCCATGACCACTCCAACGCCACAAGACCCGCTGGTGCTGTACGGCCAGACCTTCAACAGCCGCCTGCTGCTGGGCACCTCGCGCTACCCCTCGCCCGCCGTGCTCGAAGCCGCCGTGCTGCGCGCCCGGCCCGCCATGGTCACCGCGTCATTGCGCCGCCAGGGCAGCAACCCGGCCGAAAGCGGCAGCAGCTTCTGGGAGCTGCTGCGCAAGCTCAACGTGCCCGTGCTGCCCAACACCGCCGGCTGCCACAGCGCGCAAGAGGCCATCACCACCGCCCAGATGGCGCGCGAGGTGTTCAACACCCCGTGGATCAAGCTGGAGCTGATTGGCGACGACTACACCCTGCAGCCCGACACACTGAACCTGGTGGGTGTGGCCGAGCACCTCATCAAGGAAGGCTTTCAGGTGCTGCCCTATTGCACCGAAGACCTGGTGCTGTGCCAGCGCCTGGTGGACGTGGGCTGCCAGGCCGTGATGCCCTGGGCCGCGCCCATCGGCACCGGGCGCGGCCCGGTCAACCCCTATGCCCTGCAGACGCTGCGCGAGCGCCTGAACGTGCCCATGCTGGTGGACGCGGGCCTGGGCCTGCCGTCCCACGCCTGCCAGGTGATGGAATGGGGCTATGACGGCGTGCTGCTGAACACGGCCGTTGCATTGGCGCAAGACCCGGTGGCCATGGCCGGTGCATTTGCCGATGCCGTGAGCGGCGGGCGCGCAGCCCGCCTGGCCGGTGCCATGGCCGCACAAGACGCCGCCCAGCCCAGCACCCCCGTGCTGGGCACCCCTTTCTGGCACCACGCCCATGCATGACACCACCGCCCTGGCGCACGCCATCCTGAGCCACCACGCCGCCACCTTTGCGGGTTTTGCACCCGAGCCGGTGCCTGCTCCCACCTCGCAGGAGCCCGTCTACCTGGCCGCGCTGCAAGCCTGCAGCCAACTGGGTTTCATCGCCCACGATGCCGAATGCCTGGCCCGCGCCTGGCAGACCCGCGCCCTGCGCACCGGCGCGGCCCAGCCCGAGACGTGGCCCGACGCCCCTGAGGACTTCGGGCTGCAGCCACTGCCGCGCGCCCACCAGTTTGCGCCCTGCCCCCACCACCTGGGCCTCTACGCCGTGCTGCCCGACGCTGCCTGGGTGGGCCGCATGGCCCGCGCGGGGGTGCCCACGGTGCAGCTGCGCTTCAAGTCCGACGACCCGGCCGCCATCGAACGCGAAGTGCGCTCGGCCGTGTCGGCCGTGCAGGGCACGGGCGCGCTGCTGTTCATCAACGATCATTGGCGCGCGGCCATCGACGCCGGTGCCTATGGCGTACATCTGGGCCAGGAAGACCTGGACGCACTGAGTGCTCCCGAGCTGCAGGCGTTGCACCGTTCGGGCCTGCGCCTGGGCGTCAGCACCCACGGTTATGCCGAAATGGTGCGCGCGGACGCGGTGGGCCCGAGCTACGTCGCCATGGGTGCGGTGTTTCCGACCACGCTGAAAAAAATGGCCACGGCCCCGCAAGGTGTGGGGCGGCTCGGGGTGTATACGCGGCTGATGCGGCACTACCCCCAGGTGGCGATTGGCGGCATCGGCGCCGAGCAGTTTGGGCAGGTGCTGGCCACCGGCGTGGGATCGGTGGCGGTGGTGCGCGCCATCGTGAACGCGCCAGATGCAGAGGTCGCCGCTGCGCAGCTGATGCAGAGCCTGAAGGCAGGCGGTATGCCCCACGAAACCTGACAGAGCGCCTGAATGCCCGGGCAGGCATCAGGCGGCTGCCATCGTCACTTGCCGGGGATCTTTTTTTCCAGTTCCAGCCGGAGTTCCATCAGGTCGTTGTCCATGCCGAAACCCACCGGTTGCCCCTGCGCCGGAGGCGCTGTCACCGGCGCGGGCGGCAGGTCGCTGAGGGTGAGATGGGGAGGCTCCGACAGATCGAGGTCGAGATCCAGCGGCGCGCCCCGTGATGGAGCTTGAAGGGCAGCGGGAGCCGTAGTTGCAGACGCCCGGGGAGCCAAGTCCACAGCGGTGGGCAGATGCGCATCAAAGTCGAAGTCCAGGCCACCAGCCAGAGAGTCGGCCGGGGCTGCAGCGGCCATGATGGCCGATGGTGGGGAAGGACGCAGCACCTGGGTTTCATCCCTGGGCGGCGCAAGTGGTGTGGTGCGCTTGCGGGGCGCAGGGGCGCCGCGTGCGCTGGGGGGCGTGGTTTGCGCAATGGCCAGCAGCAGCAACAAATCATCGTAGGCGGCCAGATCAAACGGCTCTTGCGATTCCACACCGTCTGGCTTGAACAGCAGCTTTTCCAGCAGTATCACCACCGCGGGAGACGTCCACGCCTCCTCGATCTCGGCCAGCGCGTCGGTGTAGTGGTACAGCATGCGGCCCGTGCGATGAAAGCCCGAAAACTCCGGAACCTGTGCATTGAACGACTGCATGAACTGCACCCGCAGTTGCGAGAACTCCTCCACACGGCTGAGCGTGTGGTACAGCCGCAAGAGCTCCAGATAGGCAAGCGGCGATGTCGCTCCACGCTCGGCAATGTGCTTTTTCAGCACTTCGATGGCCTGCTGGTGCTCGCCCACTGACACAAAAAACTCCGCCTGCTGCTGGATGTCGAACAGCTCTTCGGGGCTGACGATGTGCAGCGGGGCCTGCGGCGCTGCGGCGGGAGGCGGCTCTGAAGGCGTGGCCTTCAGGGGCGACGGCGCACTGGGCAGCGGGGCGGTGGCCACAAACGGCGGCGCCAGTGGCGCCGCAGCGGAGTCCGGCGAAGGCGCCCTGGGGCCCGACAATTCGTCGGAAGCCACCCAGTCATCGCTAGGCTCCGGGGCGAGGCCCAGTGCCGCACCGTGCTCCGCCATCACGTCCTCTCCGCCCAGCGCAGCCACGGAGTCGCGCCACGAGCGTACCGCCCTTTCAGAGGCACTGCGCAGCCTGGCCCAGGCCCACAACACCAGCAGCAACGCCAGCAGGACCGCGGCGGCCAGCGCATACACCACGGTGGCCGGGAAACGATCGTTCTCGGCCTGCTCCAGTTGCAGCTGCAGCTGTGCAGCGCGGGCGCTGTCACTTGCGGCTTGCGCCCGCAATGCCGCCACATCCGCCTCCAGGGCGCTGAGCCGGTCTGTCTGCGCAGCGGATTCTTCGGGGGGCGCGTTCAACGCCCGCCACATCGCTGCAGCCTGTGCACGCTCGGCCGAGGGCTGGTCGGACGGCACGGTCAGCAGCTCGGGGGAACTGCGCAGCGCCACGGGGCGGTCCGTCCACAGGTCCAGCGACTCGACCACCAGACGGGGCCGGTCGGCAGGTGCGGATGCTGCGGGTGTCTTCTTTGCTGCCGGGGGTGCACTTGCTGCGGTCTGCGCACGTGCGCGGCTGCGCTCTGCGGGGCGCGCTGGGCCTTGTGCCCGGGGCGACGCCGGGGTAATCGGCGGCGCTGCCCGCGCAACCGGGGCAGCGGCGCTGGCAGGGGGTAACGATGGCGGGGCGGACGGCGGTGCCAGGGGCGCTGCTGGCGCTGCGGCTGCGGTGGCGCCACGTGCACTGGCCGCGGTCTGGGCCGGGCGCGACGTTTCAGCCCCGGTCCGCTCAACCGAGGGAAGCTGCGAGACATCCACCGGGGCGGCAGATCGGGCTACCGAGTTCGGAAGCTCTGCAAAAAAGGTGTAGGTGCGTGTGACCTTGCCAGCGCACCCGGCAGACAGGGTGACGGTCAAAACGGGCTCATCCACCGCAATCGCCGCCTGAACCCTCACCGCCGAGGGGCGGCCACGCATGTCGGGAAGAGGCGTCACGCGCACCCTGGCGTCGCCAACGGCCGTCTCGCCAGCCATGATCCGCGCCGTGACGCAGGCGGAGGCGATATCGGTGCCCGGGTCCGGCTGGACATCAAAGGACAAGTCCACCGGCGCACCCAAGACCACAGCGCCGCGGCTGCTGCCCAAAGACAATGCAGATACGCCTGTGGCCACCACCCACAGACTGGCCCCCATCATGGCGTTACGAATTTTCACAATATTTTCGGATTTTCAGCGCGGCCCATTCTTGCACATAACTCCCGCGCAACGCCAGAGCCATAATGGCGCTATGAAAATTCAGTTTCCGAACATCGCCATCGTGGGTACCGGCGCCATGGGCCGGGGTATTGCACAGATCGCCGCACAGGCGGGCAGCCAGGTGTTTCTGCTGGACGCCAATCCCGGTGCAGCGGACGCGGCCTTGAGCGCCCTCAAGGACCAGTGGAACAAGCTGGCGGGCAAAGGGCGCATCACTGCGAAGCAGGCGGCGGAGTTTTCGGCGCGTTTGCATCCGGTGCTGGCAGCATCTGAACTTGCAGGCTGTGACCTGGTGGTGGAAGCCATCGTGGAGCGCCTGGATGTCAAGCAAAAGCTCTTTGCAGAGCTTGAGGCGGTGGTGCGCAGCGATGCCGTGCTGGCCACCAATACGTCTTCGCTCTCGGTGACCGCGATTGGTGCCGGGCTCCAGCGTCCGGAGCGGCTTGCCGGCTTTCATTTCTTCAACCCGGTGCCCTTGATGAAGGTGGTGGAAGTGATTGCAGGGCTCAAGACCGAGCCCGCCGTGTGCACTGCGCTGGCCGCGTACGCCAGGGAAATGGGCCACACGCCCGTGCAGGCACAAGACACACCCGGCTTCATCGTGAACCACGCAGGGCGCGGTTTTGGCACTGAAGCCCTGCGCATCGTGGGCGAAGGCGTGGCCGACTTTGCCACCATCGACCGCATCCTGCGCGACCAGGTCGGTTTCAAGCTCGGCCCCTTTGAGTTGATGGACCTGACAGCGCTGGACGTGTCCCACCCGGTGATGGAGTCCATCTACCGCCAGTACTACGACGAGCCGCGCTTTCGCCCCAGCGTGATCACCGCGCAGCGCCTGGCGGGCGGCGTGGTGGGCAAAAAGGTGGGCGAAGGTTTTTACCGCTATGTGGATGGCGTGGCGCAGATACCCGCGGAAGCACCACCGCCCGTGGTGGCCGAGATTCCCCCCGTGTGGGTCTCGCCCCGCGCTGCGCGCCGTGCCGAGCTGTACCAGCTGCTCAAGGACCTGGGCGCCACCATCGAAACGGGCCAGTCGCCCTCGCCCCAGGCCATCACGCTGGTCGCGCCACTGGGGTTTGACATCACCACCGTGGCGGTGGTCGAGCGCCTGGACCCGGCGCGCACCATCGGCATCGACATGCTGATCGACGACGCCGCTACCAAGCGCCGCGTGCTGGTCACCAACCCCGCCACCCGCGTGGACATCCGCAACGCAGCGCATGCGCTGTTTGCCCGCGACGGCAAGGCCGTGAGCGTGATCCGCGACAGCGGTGGTTTTGTCACGCAGCGCGTGGTGGCCACCATCGTCAACATCGCCAGCGACATCTGCCAGCAAGGCATCTGCTCCCCCAAGGATCTGGAAACCGCCGTGACCCTGGGCCTGGGCTACCCGCTCGGCCCCTTGGCCATGGGCGACCGCTGGGGTCCCACCAACATCCTGGAGGTGCTGTTCAACATGCAGACCGTGTATGGCGACACGCGCTACCGCCCCAGCCCCTGGCTGCGTCGGCGGGGAGCCATTGGCTTGAGCCTGAGCCACGTCGAAGAAGCCTGAACGCCCAGCACCCCGGCCACTCCACCGAAGACCGCCATGCCTGCAGAACTCCAGAGCACCAGCCAGGGCCAGACACTGATCCTGACCCTTCGCAACCCAGAGCGGCGCAACGCCATCGACCCGGTGATGTACGCGGCGGGCGTGGAGGCGCTGGGCGTGGCCGAAAGCAGCCCGGACATTCGCAGCGTTGTCATCACGGGCGCCGATGGCATGTTCTGCTCCGGCGGCAATCTGCAGCGGCTTTTGGCCAACCGGCAGGAAGCCCCGGAGGTGCAGGCCCAGAGCATTGAAGGCCTGCACAACTGGATCGAGACCATCCGCACCTACCCCAAGCCCGTGATTGCGGCCGTGGAGGGCGCTGCGGCCGGGGCAGGCTTTTCGCTGGCGCTGGCCTGCGATTTCATCGTGGCAGCCCGCAACGCGGTGTTTGTGATGGCCTACAGCAACGTGGCGCTTTCGCCCGATGGCGGCGCCAGCTGGAGCCTGTCGCACGCCCTGCCCCGCCAGGTGGCCACCGAGATCCTGATGTGTGGCGACCGCATCGGCGCAGAACGCCTGCACGCGCTCGGCGTGGTCAACCGCATTGCAGAAAGCGGCAATGCGCTGGATGCCGCCCTGGCGCTGGCCGAGCAGCTCAATGCGCGCGCGCCCAACGCCCTGGCCAGCATCAAGGAGCTGCTGAACGAAGCACCCCACGCCCAGCTCACTCACCACCTGGCGCACGAGCGCGACCACTTTGTGAAGAACCTGCACCATTCGAACGGCGGCGAAGGCATATCGGCGTTCCTTGAAAAACGCGTGCCCCGCTACGTTTAGCGCCTCCACCACGCCCAACATGCACCCCCGGCCCGCTGACCCCAGCCCCGGGGGTTCTTTTATGGCCTACGCACAGACACGCAGGTGACAACCCTGACGTAGCGCCGAGGTCCCTGACGCGACAATGGACCGGTTTCAAGTCACGCAAAAGACAGGCCATGGACGACCCGATTCTTACTATCGAAGAACGTGAAGCGATCAACTCCGGTCGCTGGTTTTCATCTCTCTCTCCCTCTCTACGCCACGACATCCTCCGATGTGCCTACGTCAAACGCTTCAAGGACGGCGGCCTCATTGCCGCACGCGGAGATCCGCCCGAGGAATGGATTGCGTGTGCGCGCGGCGCGGTGCGGGTGAGCTCCACCTCCATCTCGGGCAAGCAGATCACGCTGACGTACGTGGAGCCGGGCATCTGGTTTGGCGACGTGGCGATCTTCGACGGGGACCGGCGCACGCACGACGCCTACGCGCATGGCGACACCACCATCCTCTGTGTGGCCAAGGCCGATTTCAAGAAGATCCTGGCCGCGCACACCGAGCTGTACGAAGCCATGTTGCGCCTGCATGCGCGGCGCATCCGTCAGCTGTTCGGGCTGGTGGAAGACCTCAATACCCTGCCCTTGCGCTCGCGCCTTGCCAAGCAGCTGGTGCACCTGGTGCGCAGCTATGGCGTTCCCAGCCTGTCCGACGGCAGCGAGATGCGCATTGGCCTGCAGCTGGCACAGGAAGAACTGGCACAGCTGCTGGGCGCATCGCGCCAGCGGGTGAACCAGGAACTCAAGGCCATGGAGCGCGAGGACGCCATCCGCATCGAGCCGGGCGGCCTGGTGGTGCGCGACCGCGAAGCGCTCATGCGCATTGCCGAATCCGACAACTGACTGAATGAAACTTTCCGATCCTTCATGAGCAACTTTGACCATTTCGTCGGCACCCGCCCTGTTTCCGATCAGCACGCCTTTGACATCGACGCGCTGACGAACTGGCTCACCCGGAACATGAAAGGGTTCACGGGCCCCTTGACGGTGGAGATGTTCAAGGGCGGGCAGTCCAACCCCACCTACAAGCTCATCACGCCCGGTGCCAGTTATGTGATGCGCTCCAAACCCGGGCCGGTGGCCAAGCTGCTGCCCTCGGCGCATGCCATTGAACGCGAATTTGCCGTGATGAGCGGCCTGTACGGCACCGACGTGCCCGTGCCGCGCATGTTTGTGCTGTGCGAAGACGAATCCATCATTGGCCGTGCCTTCTATGTGATGGAGTGCATGCAGGGCCGCGTGCTGTGGGACCAATCCCTGCCCGGCATGACGCCCGCTGAACGCGGGGACATCTACAACGAGATGAACCGCGTGATCGCAGCGCTGCACACGGTCAAGTTTGCAGACCGGGGCCTGGCCAGCTACGGCAAGCCTGGCAACTACTTTGACCGCCAGATCGGCCGCTGGAGCAAGCAATACGTGGCCTCCATCACACAGCCCATCGAAGAGATGGACCGCCTCATGGAGTGGTTGCCCGCCCACATGCCCGCGAGCGCGCGGGACGAGGGCCATGTGTCCATCGTGCACGGCGACTACCGCCTGGACAACCTGATGTTCCACCCCACCGAGCCCCGCGTGATTGCCGTGCTGGACTGGGAGCTTTCCACGCTGGGCCACCCGCTGGCGGACTTCAGCTACCACTGCATGAGCTGGCACATTCCTGCGCCGCTGGGGCGCGGCATTGCGGGGCTGGACCTGGGCGCGCTCGGCATTCCCGACGAAGACACCTACATCCGCCGCTACTGCGAGCGCACCGGCATCGCCACCCCCGACGCCCTGCGGGCGGACTGGAACTTCTACCTCGCCTACAACATGTTCCGCATCGCCGCCATCCTGCAAGGCATTGCCAAGCGCGTGGAGGCCGGCACAGCGTCCAGCGCCCAGGCGAAAGCCTCTGGCGACACCGCACGGCCCATGGCCGAACTGGCCTGGTCGTTCGCGCAGCGCGGCTGAACACGCGACGCCCCCCCCAGCGCCGCCCCACGATTACCAACGGAGAAGAAACCCATGGACTTTGACTACTCGCCCAAAACCAAGGAACTGCAGGCCAAGCTGCTCCAGTTCATGGATGACCACATCTATCCGAACGAAACCGCGTACAAGGACGAGCTGGCCGCCAACACGGTGGCCGGCAAGCGCTGGAGCGCGCTGAACACCATCGAGAACCTCAAGCCCAAGGCGCAGGCTGCTGGCCTGTGGAACCTGTTCCTGCCGGTGGACAGCGCAGCCGCCTCGGGCTACGAAGGCGCGGGCCTCACCAACCAGGAATACGCACCCCTGGCCGAGATCATGGGCCGCGTGCAGTGGGCCAGCGAGGTGTTCAACTGCTCTGCCCCCGACACGGGCAACATGGAAACCATCGCCCGCTACGGCGACGAGGCCAACAAGGCCCGCTGGCTCAAGCCGCTGCTCGAAGGCAGGATCCGCTCGGCCTTTGCGATGACCGAGCCCGATGTGGCATCAAGCGACGCGACCAACATCGAAACCCGGATTACGCGGGAAGGCGACGAGTACGTCATCAACGGCCGCAAGTGGTGGATCTCCGGCGCGGCCGACCCGCGCTGCGCGGTGTTCGTCACCATGGGCAAGACGGACCCTGACGCGCCCAAGCACTCGCAGCAGAGCATGGTGCTGGTGCCTGCCGACGCCAAGGGCATCACCATCATCCGCCCGCTGAACGTGATGGGCTATGACGACGCACCCCACGGACATGTGGAGATGACGTTCGAGAACGTGCGCGTGCCCGTCTCCAACATCCTGCTGGGCGAAGGCCGCGGTTTCGAGATTGCCCAAGGGCGCCTGGGCCCCGGCCGCATCCACCACTGCATGCGCCTCATCGGTCTGGCCGAGCGTGCGCTGGAGCTGATGTGCAAGCGTGCTTCGTCGCGCGTGGCCTTCGGCAAGACGGTGGCGCAGCAGACGGTAACGCAAGAGCGCATTGCCGAAGCCCGCTGCAAGATCGACATGGCCCGCCTGCTCACGCTCAAGGCGGCCTGGCTGATGGACGTGGCGGGCAACAAGGTCGCCAAGACCGAGATCGCCATGATCAAGGTGGTGGCCCCCAGCATGGCCTGCCAGGTGATCGACTGGGCCATGCAGGTGCACGGCGGCGGCGGCATGTGCGATGACTTCCCGCTGGCCTACGCCTACGCCGGTGCGCGCACCCTGCGCTTTGCCGACGGTCCGGACGAAGTGCACCGCAACGCCATTGCCAAGTGGGAGCTGGGCAAGTACAGCACCTACGGCCGCGATGCCAGCGTGCCCGTCACACGCGGCTCCTGAAAAGCGCTGGCGCCGGTGAACCCGCGCGCCAGCAGGGTTGGGGGCCTAATGCGCCGACCCGTCGTCCGGCCCTGCCACTGACATCGGTGGCAGGTTCTGCAAGGCGGCTTGCCCTGCCACCAGCAGCAGCTGCCTGGCATGTGCAATTTCGGCCAGGCTGCGCTCGGCGTGCTCCATGCGCAGGTAGACCCGGCCGCGCACCAGCATCAGCACCAGCGGTGCACGTGCGCGTTCCGTGGCGCCCTCACCCTCCACGGCATTGAGCAGTTGCGAAACCACCGGAGCATGAATCCAGCGCTGCGCGAACTCGATGCGCTCAGCCACCACCGCAAAGTGTTCCCGGAACGATGCGGGCAAGCCCGGCCACACCATCTCCTCGTACATCGCAAGCCAGCGCATCTCCTCCGGCAGGCTGGAGTCCACCGTGGTCTGCAGCGTGTCGGTGATGGCGTCGTAGGCCGTGCTCTCCAGCGTTTCCTGCAAGGGCCGGTTGATGACCATGACGGCAGCGTCCATGTCGGCGCCCACATCGGCCCGCCCCCTGAGCTCCAGCCCGTGCACGTAGTCGCGTGTGGGCACACCACATTCGAGCCGCCAGGGGTGACCATGGAGATCTCCGCCCAGGTCGAAGTGCCCTTCGGTGGGGTGCGTCACAATGGCGAGCCGCTGATCAACCGCCCATCGGGCAACGTCGCGGTTGGAGACGGGCCGCCCCGGAACGGGACCCGTGTTGCCAGACGTACCAAGTGCTTTGCGGAGGCGTTCAAACATGGCAATCCGAAGCGCATGGCTTCGCAAGAGTCGCGGGTGCAGGCATTATTGGGGTCATTGGCTGCCGAAGGAAGCCCCCTGATTCACTCCCGGCGCCCTGCCCCGATCGAGACACGCCCGGTGCTCTGGCCTGGCGTGGTGCAGGTTTCAACGGCTGTGCAGGGGGCACGGCCCCATGGATGAAGACATACATGCTTTGCAGGACCGTAAACCGCCGTGTCGCCTTGAGCGCAGCGGCATTGGCGCTGATGACACCGGTGTGCGCCCTGGCGCTGCCACAGGACGCCTCGCCCACGGCCCGCAAGCTGGTGCGCTGGGCCGTCGGAACGGGCGACCACCAAAGCATGCCTTTTGCCGTGATCGACAAGCCTGCGGCCCGCATCCATGTGTTCTCGGCGCGGACGCAATGGCTGGGCAGTGCGCCGGTGCTGCTGGGCGCTGCGCTGGGTGACCGGTCTGCGCCGGACATCGGGCAGCGGCCGCTGTCGCACATTCGCCCGGAAGAGCGCACCACGCCCGCTGGCCGGTTTGTGACGGAGCCCGGCCGCAACCTGCGCGGTGAAGACATTGTGTGGATCGACTACGAATCGGCTGTCTCGCTGCACCGCGTTCGCAGCGTGCATGCCGCAGAACGCCGCCTGCAGCGGCTTGCAAGCCCGGGCGTGCGGGACAAGCGCATCAGCTACGGCTGCGTGAACGCGCCCGAGGCGTTCTACGACCAGCTCATCGCCCCTGTCTTCGGGCAGACCCAGGGCGTGGTGTACGTGCTGCCTGACACGGAACCGTTTGCTACATTATTTGCAGCTGCCAGCGCTTATCCATAAAGCGCTTCAGGCACTTTTTACTTGAAATTTGAGTCCCACAACTTCCACCGGGATACCGGGGAGATGGCGCGGCGCGTCAGGCCGTCTTCAGCCGGAACACGGGCCTGCGCCCGCCCACCTCGATGCCCCGGGCGTTGATGATGCGCGCAGACCGGCGCGGCGCCAGGGCATCGCGCTGCGCGTCGTCCAGCCAGCCAAGTTGGTCCATCACCTCGACCGCAGCAGCCACCTGCGCCACCATGTTGCCATCCATGATCTTGAGGGCGAATGCTTCGCCGCGGCTTCGGCTGCCCACGGTCTGAACGCCGTCAGCGCCCGTCTTGGAGACCCAGTCGCCCCGGCCGATGCGCATGAAGTCCTGGTCGTGGCGGCCGGTGCCAGAGCCCAGCTCGGGGCGGGCCACCATCGCATCGGCCAGCGCCGTCAGGCTCTCGTGCAGATCGGTGTCGGGCGCGCCACCCGCCAGCCGGGCGTACCCCCGGGCCAGGTGGGCCAGCGGCATCGCGTAGTTGGGGGCCGAGCAACCGTCGGTGCCCATAGCCATCTGCTCCGGCTCCAGCCCCACGGCATGCGCAACCCTTTCACGCACTGCAGTCTGCAAGGGATGGCCTGGCGCCAAGTGATCCTCCAGCGGCCACCCCTGCTGCACGCAGTGCGCCACAAACCCCGCGTGCTTGCCACTGCAATTGTTGTGGCGCTCATCGGCCACAAAGCCTGCGGGCAACTGCAGGCCGGGCAGCCCCAGTGCGGCAAACATCGGCACGTGGCAGCCGCAGCGCAAGGCCTTGTAGGTGAGATTGACGGTGCCCAGCATGTGGTCGACCTGCTCCACATGCATGGGCTCTCCGTTGTGGCTGGCGCACAGCAGCGCCAGGTCTGCCGGGCCCCAGCCCAGTGCACGGGCGCCACCCGACTGCATGAACGGCAGCGCCTGAAATGCCTTGATCGTCGAGCGCGTGAACGTGACCGCATACGGGTCGCCCACCCGGGCCAGTACCCGCCCATCGCGGTTGACAACCGCCACCGCACCCCAGTGCTGGCATTCGACCATGCCACCCCGGGTCACTTCCATCAATGGAACGAACTGCATAAATGTCCTGACATTCAAAAGAGGTGGGTTACTTGGCAGCGGGCGCCAGCGTCAACTGGTGCACCCAGGTGGCGGGAGTGCGCTGCAGGGCGCGGTAGCCGGTCTGCGCCCAGGCGCTGCTCATGTCGCGATAGCGGGGTGAGAACACCAGCCCACTTTGCCCGGTCTGGTAGATGAAGCGGGACTGCTCCAGGTCTGCCAGGTCATACACCGCGCGCAGCGATGCCGCGTGCCGGTTCACAAACGGGCCCTTGGCCTCGCCCGCGTTGTACTGGCCCACGTTCACCGTGTACGAGTCGCCGTGCGATGGCACGCTCACATCGAAATACCGGGCCAGTGCGGCCACATTGCCAAAAGGCCGGTGCGCGCTGAGCGCCGGGTGCGCCGCGCCCCAGCGCCATTGCGCGGGGTCGGCGCCGTAGGCGGCCTGCAGACGGTCCAGCGCGCGGCCCAGGGCGGCCGCCGATTGCTCGGCGCAGGTGGTGGGCTGGCACCACCACGGGTCGTTACGCTCCAGCATGCGTTCGATGCCGGCGCGGTAGTCGCGCTTGCCATAGGTGGCGGCAAACCGGTCTTCGCCGATGCGCGGGATGATCAGGCCGCGGGCCAGTTCATCCGTCCAGGCCGCAAACACCAGCGGGGCGGCCGCGTTGGCATCCATGACCCCGTCAAATCCCTTGAGCTGCACCTGCGCGGCTGCGGCGAGCGGGTGCGTGGACTGCGCCTGCAGCAGATGCGGCAACAGGCGGCGCGTGGCCAGCGATGTCACGTCGCTATGGATGGTCTGCATGCTGTTCGCGTCGTGCTTCTCAGTCGCGCCGATCAGCTGCTCAATGCGCTCGTAGCGGTAGGGCAACGCCCAATCCTGCGTCAGGTAGTGCGTGTAGTCTGGCGCCGTAATGCGCTGGTTGGCGGTCGCCACCCAGCCTTTGGCGCCATCGTCCTCTGGCGTCTGTGCATAGGGCAGCCAGCCTGTCCAGTCGTAGCGCGCATCCCAGCCGGGCGATGGGGCCACGCCGCGAATGTCATTGGCGGGATCGCGCAGCGGCACGCGCCCCACGGCCTTGAAGCGGATGCGGCCCTGGTCATCGGCCGCCACCACGCTTTGCATGGGCGAGTGGTAGTGCGACAGCCCCTCAAAGAGCTCATCCACCGATTGGGCCTGGTTGGTCTGCAAGCCCGCCAGCACCGTCTGGTTGTCCGCATCCAGCGCGCTCCAGCGCAGCGCCAGCACGTACTTGCCCAGGTCCAGCACCTCGGCGTGCACCTTTTGCACATCGCTGAGCACGGGCCCGTGCCGGGTGCTGCGCAGTTTCAGCTCCAGATCGGGGGCGCCCTTGATGCGGATGGTTTCTTCGCGGACCGTGAACGGCGCCCACCCTTGCGGCGTGCGGTACTGCGAAGGGTCTGCGGGGTTGATCTGTTCGAGGTAGAGGTCCTGCACGTCGGGCCCGGTGTTCGTAAAGCCCCAGGCCACACGGTTGGTGCGGCCCAGCACCACGAACGGCAGACCCGGCAGGGTGGCGCCCACCACATCAATGGCCGCAATGGGGGTACCGTCTGACGCCTGCCCGGCCGGCGCCTGCATGCCCGCGAAGTACCAGATGGCCGGTGCCGAAAGGCCCAGGTGCGGGTCGTTGGCAAGCAGGGGCTTGCCACTCACGGTGCGCGTGCCAGCCAGCACCCAGTTGTTGCTGCCCTTGCCTTCGTTGGTGCCAGCGCTGCGGGTCAGCTCATCAGCCCAGGCCAGCATGCCCGCGCTGATCTGGCGCGACAGCGGCCCTTCGTGCCGCTCTGGCGGCAATGCCGCAGCCACAGGGACGGCACCGCCGGCGCGAAACACGCCCAGCTGGCGGTACAACGCCGCAAGATCGGCAGAGGCTGCCGGTGGCTCGCCCGGGTAGGGTGGCATCAGCTGCCAGAGCCGGTCGGTGTCCAGGGTCTTGGCCACGGACAGCCTTGCAAACTCGTTGCCCCAGTTGCCGCCCAGGTCCAGCGCCATCATGAGCGCCCAGCCCACGCTGTCTTCGGGCTCCCACACGGCGCCTTGCGCGCCCCCGGGCTTTACGCCCAGCACATGGAACTCCGGTGGCAAGGCCTGCGGGCGATTGTTGTGGAAGGCTTGAATGCCCCGGCTGTAGGCTTGCAATGCCTCCCGGGCATACAGCGGCAAACCGGCGTACTGGCGCCGGGCCGCACCCATGATGTCGAGGCTGCGCATGAGCTTGTCGGTTTCCACCGTGGCGGGGCCAAAGACTTCGGACAGCTGGCCATGCATCACGCGGCGGTTGAACTCCAGCTGCCAGGTGCGCTCCTGCGCATGCACGTAGCCCATGGAAAACCAGGCGTCCTGTGGGCTCTGGGCGCGGATATGCGTCACATCGGCGCCGTCACGCCGCACCTGCACGGCATTGCCCAGCCCCGCCACCGCAATCGAGCCGTCAAGCTGCGCAAAACTGCGCTGCACATACACTGCGGCGCCGGCGCCTGCCAGCAGCGCCGCAGCCACCAGGCCCAGGGCTGTGCGTTTCATCCATGCCATATATCTTGTCTCCTGCCGTTGGTATTGGTATTGCTGTGGGGAATTTGTGGGTAGCAAATGCACGCCCGTAACAGGCCATCCTGCACAGGCGCCACGCCACGCAGGCCGCCAGCCGCGTGCATTCAGCTCAGGTGCACACTGCCGTCTGCCACATGAAAGCTCATGACCGGCGCACTGGGTTCGCTGAACGATACGCCCAGCGCAATGTGCCCTGCGCCATGCAGGATGCAGGCATCGCGCCGCAGGCGCACGGGCGATTCGCTGCCTTCGAACCGCACCCAGGTGCCGAAACTGCTCATGTCCGTCAGCACGAAGCCGCTGTTGCGCCAGTCGATGCGGGCATGCAGGCGCGATACACGGGGGTCGTTGATGCACAGCTGGGCGTGCTGGGCACGGCCCACCATCACCGGGGCATCTGCTGAGGTGAAGGTGCGGTCCACCTCGTGCCATGAAAACTGGATCTGCCCCAGGATGGAATCCGCCGGCGCAAAGTTGCTGACCAGGGCGGCCTGCATGGTGAGGGAGTCGGGCGCTTCGTCCTCGCGCCACTCCACGTGGTAGAGCATCAGCAGCTCGGCCTTGCCACGGATATCCATCATGCCGAGCTTGCGGTACCACACGTCGGGCGCCGTGCCCGCCAGCAGCACCGTGGTCTCGGTGGCCCAGATTTCGGCGGGGCCGGCACGTTCGCACAGCCTGGACGCGACATTGACGGCATCGCCATAACAATCGCCATCCACATCCACCACTTCACCGCTGGCCACCCCTACCCGGATGTCCATGCGCAAGGGCTGCGGCCAACGGTCCTGCCGGGACTGGTGCTGGCGCAGCATGGTCGCCATGGCCGAGACCGCACTGGAGGCATCGCCAAAGACACCCAGCACGCCGTCGCCCAGCTTCTTGACCACGCGCCCGCCGTGCGACTCCACGGTGTCCCCGATCCACTGCGTGACCTGGGTGACGGCTTCGGTGGCCCGCTCGTTGCCCAGCGCCTCATACAGTGCCGTGCTGCCCGAGATGTCCGCAAAGACCATGGTCGACAACACACTCATGAACGACGGGCCATTGGTAACATCATGTGAACCAGTTTAGTGCAAGCGCCCGCGCCGTGCATCTTTCAAATTGCCACGGGCCTGAACGGGTGGAAGATGCCATTGAACACTGCGTGCGAAGAACCGGTAATAGTTGGCAACAATCCGGCCCCGTCTGTTGTCTTTGCGCAAAAAAAGGAGCACGGCCCTTGCGCTGCGCCTCGCTCCCGCTTACTTTGTCCGACCCTGCTACGCAAACGCATTGCCCGCCCCTCATGCGCTGGAACAAGCCCAACCTCCGCAACAGCCTGCACGACCTGCTCGGCCGCGACAAGCCGTCGTCGACGGCGTGGGTGCGCCACCCGGGGATGGAGGACATCCGGCGCGCCATGCTGCAAAGCCTGGCCGGCATCACCGGCTGTGAAGTGGCGCGCATGAACATGCGGCTGCGCTATGCGGCCGACATCGAGGCCCTGTGGTACCTGCGCTCCGACCTGTTCAGCATGCTGGTGCCGCTGCGCGGTGAACCCGCTGCCCAACGGGTGATGGACGAAGTCACACTGCTCTTCCAGGGGCAACTGCCCCGCGCGCCGCGCCCGGCACTGGCGCACCACATCCGGCCCTGACGCGGCGCGACACCTGCACTGCGGCGGGTGCTGGCAAGACCTCAGTGCTGGTGGCCCCAGTAAATCAGCGCATCCCGTTCTTCCACCGACAGCGACACGGTGGCGCCCACCGGCAGCAGCACCTTGGTCTGCACATGCCCGAACGGCAGGTTGGTCAGCACGGGCGCCTTGATCTGGGTACGCAGCCAGTCCACCACCGACTGCAGCTTGAAGCCCTTGTCGTGCGGAGCCAGCCGGTAGCCGGTGAACTGCCCCAGCACCACCGCCTTTTGCTGCCCCAGAACCCCGGCATGCAGCAGTTGCGTGAGCATGCGCTCGATGCGGTAAGGGTGCTCGCTCACGTCCTCCACAAAAAGGATGCCGCCCTTGACCTGTGGAAAGTAAGGCGTTCCCACCAGCCCGGTCAGCACGGCGAGGTTGCCGCCCCACAGCGTGGCGTTTTTCACATACACGTCCGGCACGGCAGGTTTGCCCGTCACCGCATGGGGCTGCTCCTTGTTCATGCGCCAGCCTGTGCCTTCGCCGTGCCCGGTCAGCAGGTCGTCAAAGCAGGCCATCATGATGTCGTCGGGCTCGCCTTCCACGCCAAAGTCGCTGATCAGCGCGGGCCCGGCCCAGGTGGTGGCGCCGGTCTGGGCCAGCACTGCGTTCTGAAACGCCGTGAAATCGCTCAGACCCACAAATTTCATGCCGCGCTCGATCGCCTTGGCCACGGCCTTGTAGCGGATGCCGGGCAGGATGCGCGTGAGCCCATAGGCGCCGCGCGTGATCAGCGCCACGTCGGCACCACTGGCCGCAGCGCGGTGGATGGCCGCCAGGCGTGTGGCGTCATCGCCCGCAAAACGGGTGTGCACGGCCTGCGCATCGGGGTCCACCTCCACCTCGTGGCCCAGGGCCTTCAGGCGCGCAATGCCGCGCTTGAAGGCGGCCTTGTCGCGGATGGCACTGGCCGGGGAGTAAATGTAGATGTGCCTGGGACCATGGTCGTGGCCGCAATGCGAAGGGTCGTGATCGTGGTGTTCGTGCAAAGCGCTCAGGCCCGCCGAGGGGCCTGCTCCGTAAACAGGGGGAAAGCCGGGCAGCAGAGGGTGCCGCCGGGCAAGTCAGTGCGCGAAGTATTCCACAGCCTGTGCGGCAATGGCCTCGCCATGCTCCTGCACAAAGTGGCCGGCACGGGGCAGCACGACAGGCGCGGGGCAGCCTTGGATGCACTGTTGCAGCGCCTGCATGGTGGGCAGGCCCAGCACCGGGTCTTGCGCGCCCACCACCATCAGGCTGCGGCCCTGCCACTGGTGCTGCCAGAAATCGCGGGCTGCACGCGACAGCACCGCGCCAGGGTCATCCAGCGCGGCAGGGACACGTTCGGGGAAAGCACGCAGCGCAGCGCGGTAGCCTTTGTCCGGGAAGGGCGCGTCGTACGCGGCACATTCGGCGGCGCTCAGGTGCGGATTGCCACGTGCCAGCAGGCGCCCTACCCCGTATAGCGGCTTGTCACGGCACATGGCGCGCCAGTCCACAAAGCCCTGAGGCAAGGGCGCAGCGCCCGTGGCCAGCAGGGTGTTCATCACCAGCAGTCCGTCGAAGCGCTCGGGCATCGACATGGGCAGCGTCAGGCCCAGGATGCCACCCCAGTCCTGCACCACCAGCACGACATTGCGCAGGTCCAGCCGCTCAATCAGCTCCAGCAGCACCTGGCGGTGCCAGTCGAACTGGTGGGCGCCCTCCTTTTTGGGCTTGTCGCTTTTGCCAAAGCCGATCAGGTCGGGCGCCACCACGCGGTCGCCTGCGGCCAGAAAGGTGGGCAGCATGCGGCGGTAGAGGTAGCTCCACGCCGGGTTGCCGTGCAGGCACAACCAGGTGCGCGGCGCTTTGCGGGGGCCTTCGTCAAGATAGTGCAAACGCAGGCCCGCGAGGCTGGGCAGGTCGCTGAGGTACCGAGGCGCCCACGGGTAACCGGGCAAATCGGCAAACGCTGCATCGGGCGTGCGCAACGCATCGTCGCGCAAGGGGTGGCGGGCCAGTGCCTCGGTGCGCTGCTGTTGCCGGCGCTGCCGAAAAAAGCTGCTCAGCATGCTGCCACATTCTTCGGCCAGCACACCGCCCAGCACTTCAGTCTGGTGGTTGATTTCGGAGTGGCCAAACAGGTTGAGCACCGAACCCGCCGCGCCCGTCTTGGGGTCGGCCGCGCCGTACACCACGCGCGCCAGCCGCGCATGCAGCATGGCGCCGCTGCACATGGCACAGGGCTCTAGCGTCACATACAGGCTGCAGCCGTCCAGCCGGTAGTTGCCCAGGCGCTGCGCCGCTGCGCGCAGGGCCACGATCTCGGCATGGGCCGTGGGGTCGTGGCCCTCCACAGGGGCATTGCGGCCGGTGGCGATGACCTGGCCGTCCTTGACCACGATGGCGCCCACGGGCACCTCACCAGCGCGGGCGGCGGCTTGCGCCTCGGCCAGGGCCAGGCGCATCCAGTGCGTGTCGTTGTCCAGCGTCATTGCTACTTATTTAATAGCTACTCGCGCTTTCTGGATAAGCGCCAGAGGCCGATTTGGCTTATTTTTCTTCATCCGGCATGGGCCGGGTCTGCTGCAGCAGGCCTTCTACCTGTTGCTTCACCTGCTGCTGGATCTGCTGGCTCTGGTCGCGCACCGTCGGTGCCGACGCAGGCGCCACAGCGCCGGGCGCCGTCTGCAGCGACGGCACCGGCGTGCGCGTGGCGGACGTCTGCTTCTTGGCAAGTACGCCCACCACCGCCAGTACCACCACCAGCCCGACCAATCCCAGCATTGCGCGCATACCTTGGCTCCTTGGCGGACACCGATGGCCCGCCTGCAATCTTGCACAGGGGCCTGACTGTAAAGCCAAAGCGCGCACGCAAAAACGGCCGCACAGGGCGGCCGTCCAACTCAGCGCAAGCGCTGCAGGCGTCAGTTCAGCGCCACGCGGCTGCCGTCCTTGAAGGTATAGAGCGTCACGGCGGGGGCTGTCAGCTCGCCCTTGGCGGTGAAGGCGATGTTGGCGGTCACGCCCTTGTATTCGGTCTTGGCGATGAAGGGCGCGAAGACTTTGGGGTCCACCGAGTTGGCGCGCTTCATGGCGTCGGCCAGCACCATGGCGGCGTCATAGGCGTAGGGGCTGTAGATCTGGAACTGGCCGGGGAACTTGGCGTCGTAGCGCTTCTTCCAGTCTGCGCCGCCCTGCATCTTGTCCACCGACGCACCACCGGTGGCGCAGGTCACGTTCTTGAGCGCGGGGGTTTTGCCCGACAGCTCGGGCAGCTTTTCGGTGCACAGTGCGTCACCGCCAAAGTACTTCACGTTGCCCAGGCCCAGCTGCTCCATCTGGCGCAGCATGGGGCCGGCTTGCGCGTCGAGGCCGCCGTAGAAGATCGCGTCAGGCTTCTTGTTCTTGATGGACGTGAGGATGGCCATGAAATCGGTGGACTTGTCGTTGGTGAACTCCTCGCCCACCACCTTCAGGCCCTTTTGCAGCGCGGTGGCCTTGAAGACCGAGGCCACGCCCTGGCCGTAGGCCGTGCGGTCGTCGATGATGGCAACGCTTTTCAGCTTCTGGTGGTCGGCACCAAACAGCGCCAGCGCCGCACCCAGCGCGTTGTCGTTGGCGATCAGGCGGAACGTGGTCTTGTGGCCGGGTTTGGTCAGGTCGGGGTTGGAGGCCGAGGCCGTGATGTGGGGCAGGTCGCACTTGGCATAGATGGCCGATGCGGGGATGGACGTGCCCGACTGCAGGTGGCCCACCACGCCCGCAACCTTCTGGTCGCACAGCTTTTGCGCCACCGCGGTGGCCTGGCGCGGGTCGCCCGCGTCGTCTTCGGCCGCAATTTCAAACTTGATCTTCTTGCCGCCGATGACGAGGTTCTGGGCGTTCAGGTCGTCAATGGCCAGGCGCACACCGTTTTCGGTGTCCTTGCCGATGTGGGCAATGCCGCCCGAAACGGGGCCCGCGTGGGCGATCTTGACGGTTTGCACATCCTGGGCAAACGCACTGGCGGTGGCCAGAGAGCAGGCCACCAGGGCCACGGCAGACAGGGGAAAAGCGGGTGAAGAAGCGAGGCGCAACACGATGAGAGGTCTCCAGGGGTCGATCAAAACGGCTGTGCACGGCGAGAGCGTGCAACAGGCCCCGCATCCTAGCCAGCCCGACGGCGATTTGGCGCCAACCGCTAAGCGAACTTAGCAATTTGCCAATTCATTAATCCGGCTAATGCAAAGCGCCCCGCCCGCAGCGGCGGGCACACTGGGATAATCCGGGCCCATGTCCCTTTTGCCCCACCAGCTCGAACTGCTCTCGCCTGCGCGCGACGCCAACATTGGCATCGAAGCCATCAACCACGGCGCCGATGCCGTCTACATCGGCGGCCCGGCCTTTGGCGCGCGCGCCAGCGCGGGCAACGACATCCGGGACATCGAACGCCTGGTCAGGCACGCGCACCGCTTCAACAGCCGCATCTTCATCACGCTCAACACCATCCTGCGCGACGACGAGCTGGAGGCCGCGCGCCAGATGGCCTGGCAGGTGTACGAGGCAGGCGCGGACGCGCTCATCATCCAGGACATGGGCCTGCTCGAAATCGACCTGCCCCCCATCCAGCTGCACGCCAGCACACAGACCGACATCCGCACGCCCGAGAAGGCGCGCTTTCTGCAGGACGCCGGCCTGTCGCAGATCGTGCTGGCGCGCGAGCTGACGGTGCAACAGATCGCTGCCGTGCACAAGGCGCTCGGCCCCGTAGATGCCCCCGGCCGCGCCAACATCGAGTTCTTCATCCACGGCGCGCTGTGCGTGGCCTACAGCGGGCAGTGCAACATCAGCCATGCACAGACGGGCCGCAGCGCCAACCGCGGCGACTGCAGCCAGGCCTGCCGCCTGCCCTACCAGGTGACGGACGCGCAGGGCCGCTTCATCGCACACGACAAGCATGTGCTGAGCATGAAGGACAACAACCAGAGCGACAACCTGCGCGCCCTCATCGATGCGGGCGTGCGCAGCTTCAAGATCGAGGGGCGCTACAAGGACATGGGCTACGTGAAGAACATCACGGCCCACTACCGCACGCTGCTCGACGAGATCATCGAAGAGCGTGAGGCCCAGGGCCGGCCCCTCGGCCGCTCATCCAGCGGGCGCACCACCTTCACCTTCACGCCCGACCCGCTGCAGAACTTCAACCGCGAGTTCACCGACTACTTCGTGACCGGTCGCAAGGAAGACATTGGCGCCTTCGACACCCCCAAGAACCCCGGCCAGGCCATCGGCTGGGTGACCAAGGTAGGCCCCGACTTTGTGGAGCTGGAAGTGAGCGACCCGGCCACCGTGCTGCACAACGGCGACGGCCTGTGCTACTACGACCTGCACAAGGAGCTGGTGGGCATGGCCATCAACGTGGCCGAGCCCGTGTCGGCGCGCAGCGTGGGCAAGCTCATCACGCAATGGCGCGTGTACCCCAAAGACCCGATGGAGAGCTTCAAGGACCTGCGCAAGGGCACCGAAGTCAACCGCAACCGCGACATGGACTGGGTGCGCACGCTGGAGAAAAAGTCCAGCGACCGCCGCATCGGCCTGTGGGCCCACCTGAGCGAAACCCCCAACGGCTTTCGCCTGCTGCTGACCGACGAAGACGGCAATGTGGGCTCTGCCTCCGTGCAGCAGCCGCATCAGGTTGCGACCGACGCCGCCAAGGCCGAAGCCAGCCTGCGCGAGCAGCTCGGCCGCTTTGGCGCGACGGTGTTTGCGGTGCATGACATTGCGCTACAGCTGTCGCAGCCGTGGTTTGTGCCCGCTTCGGTGCTCAACGCGCTGCGGCGCGATGCCGTGGCCGACCTGGAGGCCCACCGCTCCCGCAACTTTGCCCGCCTGCCACGCGCCACGCCGGTGGAGCCGCCTGCGCCCTACCCCGAAGACACGCTCTCGTTCCTGGGCAACGTGTTCAACCACAAGGCCCACGACTTCTACGTGCGCCACGGCGTGAAGGTGATCGACGCGGCCTACGAGGCGCACGAGGAAGAAGGCGAAGTCAGCCTCATGATCACCAAGCACTGCGTGCGCTTTTCGATGAGCCTGTGCCCCAAGCAGGCCAAGGGCGTGACGGGCGTGCAGGGCACCATCAAGGCCGAGCCGCTGATGCTGATCAACGGCAAGGAAAAACTCACGTTGCGCTTTGACTGCAAGCCCTGCGAGATGCACGTGGTGGGCAAGATGAAAAAATCGGTGCTCAACCAGCACGCCCGGGACATGCAGACCGTGCCGCTGCAGTTCTACCGCACCCGGCCAGCGGCCAATACACTATCAAAATAAGAGCTTCTGGCGCTTATCCATCAAGCGCTGGAGGCCATTTTGGATCCAAATTTTGGCATAACAATGCCGCCAGCACGGCGCGCATAAGCACATAGCCAAAGATTCGACCCATGCGCACCATCGGGGTGCAAGAATGGCTGCCGTCATCCGCCCTGCAATGTTCGTTACGGGGCGGGGTTCATTCCTTCAACCCGGAGACCTCAGCGCATGAAGATCGAAACCCTGGCCGTCCACGCCGGCTACAGCCCCGACCCCACCACCAAGTCCGTGGCCGTGCCCATCTACCAGACGGTGGCCTACGCGTTTGACAGCGCCCAGCACGGCGCGGATTTGTTCGACCTGAAGGTGCCGGGCAACATCTACACCCGCATCATGAACCCCACCACCGACGTGCTGGAAAAGCGCGTAGCGGCACTGGAAGGCGGTATCGCCGCGCTGGCCGTGGCCTCGGGCATGGCCGCCATCACCTATGCCATCCAGACCATTGCCGAGGCGGGCGACAACATCGTGTCGGCCAGCACGCTCTACGGCGGCACCTACAACCTGTTTGCCCACACCCTGCCGCAGCAGGGCATCACCACGCGCTTTGCCGACCCGCGCGACCCGGCCAGCTTTGCGCAGCACATCGACGCGCGCACCAAGGCGATCTTCATCGAGTCCATCGGCAACCCGCTGGGCAACGTGACCGACATCGCCGCGCTGGCCAAGGTGGCGCACGACCATGGCGTGCCGCTGATCGTGGACAACACCGTGCCCAGCCCCTACCTGCTGCGCCCCATCGAGCACGGTGCCGACATCGTGGTGCACTCGCTCACCAAGTACCTGGGCGGCCACGGCAACACCGTGGGCGGCGCGATTGTGGACAGCGGCAAGTTCCCGTGGGCCGAGCACAAGGCGCGCTTCCCGCGCCTGAACGAGCCTGATGTGAGCTACCACGGCGTGGTCTACACCGAGGCCCTGGGCCCGGCCGCCTTTATCGGCCGCGCGCGCGTGGTGCCGCTGCGCAATACCGGTGCTGCCCTGTCACCACAAAGTGCCTTCCTCCTCCTGCAGGGCATCGAGACGCTGGCCCTGCGCATGGACCGAATCTGCGAGAACACGCTGGCCATCGCCCAATACCTGCAAAAGCACCCCAAGGTGGAATGGGTGCGCTACGCCGGCCTGCCCGACCACCCGGACCACGCACTCGTGCAGCGCCAGTCGGGCGGCAAGGCATCCGGCATTCTGAGCTTTGGCGTGAAGAACAGCGACGCCGACCCGCGTGCGGCCGGTGCGCGCTTCCTGGATGCGCTGCAGCTCTTCACGCGTCTGGTGAACATTGGCGACGCCAAATCGCTGGCCACGCACCCGGCATCGACCACGCACCGCCAGCTCAACCCCGAAGAGCTGGCCAAGGCCGGCGTGAGCGAAGGCATGGTGCGCCTGTCGGTGGGCATCGAGCACATCGATGACCTGCTGGCCGACCTGGCCCAGGCGCTCGACAAGGTGTAAAGCCGAAGCCAGTTGCTACCCACCGTGGTAACTGGCCTTCATCACCGCCCCAGCCACCACCCCGCCATGGCGGCCAGCCCCACCACCCACACGGGCGACCAGCGGGCATGCACCAGCAGCCCGAACGCCGCCAGGGCCAGCGCGAAATCGGTTCTGGAGTGGACGGCGCTGGTCCACACCGGGTCGTACAACGCCGCGCCCAGAATACCCACCATGGCAGCATTGACGCCGCCCACAGCCCGCTGCACGGCAGGGCGCTGGCGCAGCACCTCCCAGAACGGCAGTGCACCCGCTACCAGCAGCAGTGCGGGCACAAATATGGTCGCCAGCATCAGCGCCGCCCCGCCCCAGCCCCCCAGCGGGTGCGGCATTACCGCGCCCAGGTACGCCGCGTAGGTGAACAAGGGCCCCGGCACGGCCTGCGCTGCGCCATAACCGGCCAGAAACGCGTCGTTGCCCACCCAACCCGGCGGCACCACGCCCGCCTGCAGCAGGGGCAACACCACATGCCCGCCGCCAAACACCAAAGCCCCGGCCTGGTAGAACACGGCCATGGCCGATGCCACCATCGAGTCGGCCACCGAGGCCCACAGCAACAACGCCGCCAGCAGCAGCGCAAACAGCGCCAGCAGTACCGCCCCAGCGCGGCGGCTGACGCCGTAGCCCCGGTGCTGTGCAGGCGCCAGGGGGCCAACGTTCAACACGCGCCAGCCCACCACGCCCCCCAGCGCGATGGCGGCCAGCTGCCCCCAGGTGCCGGGCAGGCCCAGCACCAGCAGCGCGGCAGCCACGGCCAGCCCGGCACGCAGCCTGTCGGGGCACAGCGACCTGGCCATGCCCAGCACCGCCTGCGCCACCACCGCCACGGCCGCCACCTTGAGCCCGTGCAGCGCGCCTGAGGCGCCCTGCACCGCCCACTGCGTCACCCCCAGCGCAAACAGCACCAGCAGCACCGCAGACGGCAGCGTGAAACCCGCCCACGCCGCCAGCGCCCCGCGCCACCCGGCCCGCAACAGGCCCAGCGCCGCGCCCACCTGGCTGCTGGCCGGGCCGGGCAGAAACTGGCACAGCGCCACGAGGTCGCTGTAGTCCGGGTCGCTCAGCCAGCGCCTGCGCTCTACAAACTCGGTGCGAAAGTACGCCAGGTGCGCCACCGGCCCGCCGAACGACGTCAGCCCGAGCTTGAAGAAGGCGAGCAACACCTCCAGGGCGGACCCTTGCGGCACGGGGGGCACGGCCGCGGTGGGGCCACCGGCAAGGTCCGGCGGCTCGGTGGATGAAGAGGGAGGCACAAGGTGGCTGGGCATGGGTGCGGTGACGGCGTCGCTGAAAATGCAGGCCACGCAGGTGAAGCGCACAGGCCCGGCTGCGATGTTAAGCGCCCCGGATGACAGCCGCGAAATCGCCGCAGGCAGGGCGTCTGCCGGCTGCAAACTTCAGGTGTTTTTGGGCTCCAGCGCTTACCAGTCAATCGCCAGCAGCTATGTTTTTTGATTCACTGCTGCTGATGGGGGCTGTCGTTCAGGCTCCCGCTCACACATCCCTTGCCAGCCGCAGCCCGGTGAACTGCCAGCGCGCCGTGGCCGGAAAGAAGTTGCGGTAGGTCAGGCGTTCATGCCCCGTCGGCGTGGCGCTGGAGCTGCCGCGCAGCACGTACTGGTTGACCATGAACTTGCCGTTGTATTCGCCCACTGCGCCATCGGCCACCCGAAAGCCGGGGTACGGCGCATAGCTCGACTGCGTCCATTGCCAGGCCGCGCCATAGAGCTGGTGCGGTTGCCGGGCGGTATCCTGCGCCGCGGCATGCTCCCATTCCGCTTCGGTGGGCAGTCGCGCACCGGCCCAGCGGGCAAAGGCATCGGCCTCGTAGTAAGACAGGTGCACGGCCGGCGCATCGCCATCCAGGGGCTGCAACCCGGTCAGCGTGAAGGTGCGCCACGCGCCGTCGCACTGCTGCCAGTACAGCGGGTGCGCCAGGCCGTTGGCGGTGCGCCAGTCCCACCCCTCGGCCAGCCACAGCGCGGGGTTGGCATAGCCGCCATCGGCAACAAACGCGGCCACTTCAGCCTGGGTGACCAGGCGCGAGGCCAGGGTGTAGGGCTGCAGGTACACGCGGTGGCGGGGGCTTTCGTTGTCGAAGGCAAAGCCGCCGCCCGCGTGGCCGATCTCGGCCACACCACCTTCATGCCGCAGCCACTCAAGCGCGGGCGCTGCGGCGCGCGCTGTGGCGGCCGCGGATGCAGGTGCCGCCGTGTACGCGGGCCACAGCGGGTTGCACGACAGCAGGTGCAGGATGTCGGTCAGCATGAGCTCCTGGTGCTGCTGCTCGTGCTGCAGGCCCAGCTCGATGAGCGCGCACACGGCGCCGCTGTGCAGCACCGTGGGCAGCAGCCGCGCCATGCGCGCATCCACATCGGCGCGGTAGGCCAGCACCTCATCCAGCGACGGGCGGGTGAGCAGGCCGCGCTGCGGGCGCGGGTGTTTGGCGCCCACGCCGTTGTAGTAGGAATTGAACAGCACACGGAATGCGGGGTGACACGGCGCAAAGCCCGGCTCGTGGGGCTCCAGCACAAAGGTTTCAAAAAACCAGGTGGTGTGGGCCAGGTGCCATTTGGTGGGGCTGGCGTCGGGCATGGACTGCGCGGCGCAGTCCTCGGCCGACAACGGGGCGGCAATGGCACGCGAGCGGTTGCGCACGCCCGTGTAGCGGGCATGCAGATCGACAGGGTTGGTGGTCATGTCAGGGCCGCGCGTGCACCACGGCAAACCATCCACGCTCGTCGGTCCACGCTTGGGCTTCTCTGAAACCGGCGCGTTCCAGCATGTCTGTGAACACGGGCAGCGGGTATTTGTAGCTGTTTTCGGTGTGGATGCGCTCACCCTGCACAAACGTGCGCCCGCCCCCCGGCCAGCGCACATCGGCATCGGCGATGGCCTCCAGGTGCATCTCGATGCGCGACGCTTCGTGGTTGAAAAACGCACGGTGCTGCCACTGGGCCAGGTCGAAGTCGCTCCCGATGAGCCGGTTCACATGGCGCAGCACGTTGCGGTTGAATTCTGCCGTCACGCCCGCGGCGTCGTCGTAGGCGGCCTCCAGCACGGCCACCTCCTTGGGCAGATCAATGCCGATCAGCAGGCCCCCGTCGTCGTCCACCATGTCGCGCATGTGGGCCAGCAGCTCCAGCGCGTGGGGCGGGTCAAAGTTGCCAATGGACGAACCCGGGTAGAACACCAGCCGTCCGGTTCGCGGAATGTCTGGTGGCAGCTCCACGCCCTGCGTCATGTCGCCGCCCAGTGCGCGCGCGTCCAGCCCCGGAAAATCGTTCTGCAGCCCGGCCACGGCCTCGCTGAGATAGTCCGCCGAAATGTCCACACCCACAAAGCACGCTGGCTGCACCAGCCTGCAAAGCGCCCGGGCCTTCTGGCAGTTGCCGGCGCCCAGCTCGATCAGCGTGCGCCCCGTGCCCACCGCGCGCGCGATGTCGGCTGCGTGCCGTTGCATGAGGGCGTTCTCGGTGCGGGTGGGGTAGTACTCGGGCAGCTCGGTGATGGCCTCGAACAGGCGCGAACCGTGCTGGTCGTAAAAATATTTGGGGGAGATGCGGGCGGGGCGCTGGCGCAGCCCTTGCGTGATGTCGTCGGTAGCTGTCCGTGGCATGGGTGGGTCTCGTCGGCGCGGCGGAGCGCGGGTCCGGCAGGGGCGTTGGAAGCCCTGCCGCCAGGAAACCGCCCATTTTGGGCGCAATGGTGGCCGCTGTATGTAGGCCAAACCTTACTGCGCCGCACCCCTTCAACCCAACCCCGGGCTGACAAAGGACAAGCGCGATGCGGCACTATCGGTGGGCATCACGCTTCCAACACCGCTTTCGAGGAGTGAAGAATGTCCGATTCCGTTCCACCCCTTGGTCCCAGGCCGCATTCATCCGGGCGTCAAGCACCCGCTGGGAGCACGCGGCGCGCCCTGCTGCAGCGCAGCGTGTGGGGCGCTGCCTGGGTGGGCGCGCCCGCGCTGGTGCAGACTGCGTGGGCGCAGGCGCCGCTTGCGCCCACGCCCCGCCAGACGGAGGGCCCCTTCTACCCAATCGCGCTGCCGGCCGACAGCGACGCCGACCTGCTGCGCAACGGCCCGCTGCAGTACGCCCAGGGCCAGGCCGTGTGGGTGGAAGGCCGGGTAACCGATACCGCCGGCGTACCGCTGGCCGGCGGCGTGGTGGAGATCTGGCAATGCGACGCTGCCGGGCACTACCACCATCCGGGCGACGGGGGCCGGGCGGCCCCGGACTTCCAGGGTTTTGGTCGCGTCACCCTCGGGCGCGACGGCCGCTACCGGTTCCGCACCATCCGCCCTGCGCCCTATACCGGGCGCACGCCGCACATCCATTTCAAGGTGCGCCTTGGCCAACGCGATCTGCTGACCACCCAGATGTACGTGGAGGGAGAGCCCGGCAACGCGCGGGATTTTCTGTGGAGCCGCCTGAGCCCCGCCGGGCGCGCGGCACTGACCGTGCCGTTCACATCCTCCAGCGACGGGCCGCGCGCGGAATTTGCGCTGGTGGTGCAGGCCTGAGCCCGCGCCCCGCCCTGGAGCGCAGAGCCTGAACCCGCGCTGGGGCGATTGGCCCCGTGCCGCGCGCCACGCCGCGCCAGCCGGTACAGTGCCGCTCTCCCTCTTTGCACCCAACCTCCCACCCCTGCATGGACTCCGTCAGCCAACTTGTTCTGGGTGCCGCCGTCACCCTCTCCACCATGGGGCGGCGCACCGCCGCCTGGAAAGCCGCCCTGTGGGGTGGCATTGCAGGCACGCTGCCCGACCTGGATGCGTTCATCGACCACGGTGACGCCATCCTGAACATGGTGCTGCACCGCTCGGAAAGCCATTCGCTGTTCTATCTCACGGTGTTCTCGCTCCCCCTGGCATGGGCAGTGTCGCGCCTGAACGGCGAGCCCGCACTGTTCAGGCGCTGGTGGCTGGCGCTGTGGCTGGCGCTCATCACCCACCCTTTGCTGGACTGGTTCACGGTGTACGGCACGCAGCTGCTGCTGCCATTCACCAGCTTTCCCTACGCCGTGGGCAGCCTGTTCATCATCGACCCGCTCTATACCCTGCCGCTGCTGGTGGGTGTGGTGGCCGCGCTCGCCATGCGGCAAGACCGCGGGCTGGCATGGGCACGCGGCGGGCTGGCGCTCAGCACGGCCTACATCGCCTGGAGCGTGGTAGCGCAGCACCAGGCGGTGCAAAACATCATGGCGTCACCGCCCGAGCCGCACCTGGCGCCGGGCCAGGTCCTGGTCACCCCCGCGCCGTTCAACACGCTGCTGTGGCGCGCCGTAGTGGTTACGCCCACGCACTACTACGAAGGCTACAGCTCGCTGCTGGATGGCGGCCGCCCCGTGCGCTGGACGCAGCACCCGCGCGGGGCGCCTCTGTATGCCCAGCATCAGTCCAGCCCGCTGGTGAAGCGCGTGGCGAACTTCAGCCATGGGTTCTTCAAGATGACGGAAGCAGGCGGCAATGTGTACATCACCGACCTGCGCATGGGGAACGAACCCACCTACACCTTCCACTTCAACCTGGGACCGGCCGAGCACATCGCCCAGGGCGGGCATGTCACCACCCAGCAGTGGCAGAGGCCCGACCTGGCCACCGCCCTGCCCTGGCTATGGCAACGCATGTGGGGCCGCGATGTGAGCCTGCATTGACCGGGCCGCAGCGCCTTTCAACACAGCCGCATACGGCAAAAAAAGGGCCGGTGCCCTCGCAGACACCGGTCCCCTCCCCTTGGAAAACACGCGTTGCTGCGTCGCCTCAGAAGCGCCAGCCCAGACCCACGCCCACCAGCACGGGATCGACCTTGAACGTGCCCAGCTTGGCGCCGCCGGCCTTCACATCGGTCTTGATGAAAACCTTCTTGACGTCAAAGTTGAGGTACAGGTTCTTCTGCAGCGGGATGTCCACACCCACCTGCAGCGCAGCGCCAAAGCTGTTGCGATCAATGTTGACGCCCGCGGGCAGGTTCACGCTGGAAAAGCGCGTGTAGTTCAGGCCCGCGCCCACATAGGGCTTGAAACCGGGTGCATCGAAGTGGTACTGCAGCAGCAGCGTGGGCGGCAGGTGCTTGAGCGAGCCGATGGCCGTTCCGCCGGCGCGCAGCGTGTGCTTTTGCGGCACGGTCAGGATCAGCTCGGCGGCGACGTTCTGGTTGAAGAAGTACGTGATGTCGACTTCGGGAATCGTCTTGTTGTTGACCGTAAGGCCCAGGGGCGTGCTGTCCTTGTTGGCGCTGTCCAGGTGCACCACACGGGCCCGGACCATGAAGGGGCCCTCGGCCTGTTGGGCAAGGGCGGCGCCAGAAGACAGGGCACACAGTACAGCGACAGCCAGCAGGTTCTTTTTCATGTTGATTCTTCGCATCGGTTGGACGGGGACGACCCCCGTGCATGCATTGAACCGCCAAGCCTGCCCGCACCCCTTGCCCTACCTCAAGGACTTGGTGTTAACCCTTAGATCTACATCAACAAAACCCACTATGCCGTTATGGACTTGCGGCGCAGGCGCTGTACCAGCGTGACGGCAGCGAGCACCAGGCCACCCGCCACGATCCCGACGACTGCGTTGAGCAGATTGGGCACCAGCACCGCCCACAGCGGGCCCACCGGCCATGTGGCCGCGGCGGCGCCGGCCGCCTCAACCGCATGGTGCACCACCGGCACGCCGTGCACCAGGATGCCACCGCCCACCAGAAACATGGCCGCCGTACCCGCCACCGACAGCCCCTTCATTAGCCAGGGCGCCGCCCGCAGAATGCCCGAACCCATGGCGCGCGCCACGCTGCTGGTCTTGTTGTTGAGCCACACGCCCAGGTCATCCAGCTTGACGATGCCGGCCACCAGCCCGTACACCCCCACGGTCATGATGAGCGCAATGCCCGCCAGCACGGCCACCTGCTGCCCAAAGGGTGCCGTGGCCACGGTGCCCAGGGTGATGGCAATGATTTCGGCCGACAGGATGAAGTCGGTGCGCACGGCACCCTTGATCTTGTCCTTCTCGAACGTGACCAGGTCCACCGCCGGATTGGCGTTGGCCAGGGCGTGGCTTTCGTGCTGGGCCGCGTCTTCGTGCGGTGCATGCAGAAACTTGTGGGCCAGCTTTTCAAAGCCCTCAAAACACAGGAACGCACCGCCCACCATCAACAGCGGCGTGACGGCCCATGGCGCAAAGTGGCCAATCAGCAGCGCCGCAGGCACCAGGATGAGCTTGTTGACAAAGGAGCCCTTGCACACCGCCCACACCACGGGGATCTCACGCTCGGCCCGCACGCCCGAGACCTGCTGCGCGTTGAGCGCCAGATCGTCGCCCAACACTCCCGCCGTCTTCTGCGCGGCCACCTTGGTCATCACCGACACATCGTCGGCCATGGCCGCGCTCTTCTTGGCCGCGACCTTGGTCATCAGCGCAACGTCATCCAGAACTGCAGCAATATCGTCGAGCAGGGTCAACAAGCTGGCACCGGCCATAAGAGGCTCCGAAAAATGAAGAAGTGCGGATTATGAATAAAAAAAGCTTCCAGCGCTTGTCTATTAAGCGCCAGAAGCTATTATTTTTATAGCGTTTTCAGTGTGCGTGCCGCGCTGCGTCCCGCCAGCCGGTCACCCCACCCACTTGCGCGCGTTGCGCCAGATGCGCATCCAGCCGCTGTACTGGGCCTTGTCCTCGCTGGTCCAGCTCATCTGCACGTTGCGGAACACGCGCTCGGGGTGCGGCATCATGGCAGTGAAGCGGCCGTCTGCCGTGGTCACGGCCGTGAGGCCACCCGCGCTGCCGTTGGGGTTGAACGGGTACTGCTCCGTCGCGCGGCCATGGTTGTCCACATAGCGCATGGCAGCAATGGCCTTGTCGGCGTTGCCCCGGTACTTGAAGTTGGCATAGCCCTCGCCGTGCGCCACGGTAATCGGCAGGCGACTGCCTTCCATGCCTTGCAGGAACAGGCTGGGGGATTCGAGCACTTCCACCAGCGACAGGCGGGCCTCGAAGCGCTCGCTCTGGTTGGTGGTGAAGCGCGGCCAGTCTTGTGCGCCGGGGATGATGTCGGCCAGCTCGGCAAACATCTGGCAGCCATTGCAGACGCCCAGACCAAACGTGTCGGTGCGGCCAAAGAAGCCCTGGAACTGTGCCGCCAGCACCGGGTTGAAGGTGATGGAACGCGCCCAGCCAATGCCCGCGCCCAGCGTGTCGCCATAGCTGAAGCCGCCACAGGCGACCACGCCCTTGAAGTCTTCGAGCTTGACGCGGCCGGTCTGCAAATCGGTCATGTGCACGTCATAGGCCTCGAAGCCCGCCTCGGTGAAGGCGTAGGCCATTTCGATGTGCGAGTTCACGCCCTGCTCGCGCAGGATGGCGACCTTGGGCTTGGAAAGCTGCAGGTACGGCGCGGCCACGTTGTCAGCCGCGTTGAACGTGAGGTGCACGTGCAGGCCGGGGTCGGTGGGCTCGCCCGCTGCGGCATGTTCAGCATCAGCATTGGCAGGGTTGTCGCGCTGCTGGCAGATCTTCCAGCTCACCGCGTCCCACACCTGGTGCAGGTCGGCCAGCGAGGCACTGAACACGGCCTTGGCATCGCGCCACACCTGCAGCTCGCCCTTGCCCGCATCAATGGACGACGACGCGGGGCGCGTCTTGCCGATGAAGTGGCTGAACCTGGACAGGCCGTGCTCACGCAGGGTCTGCATCACGTCATTGCGCTCGCTGGTCTTGACCTGCAGCACCACGCCCAGTTCTTCGTTGAACAGGGCTTTGAGCGTGAGTTCTTCGCGGCGCGCGCTGACCTGGCCCGACCAGTTCTTGGCATCGCCCACTTCGGCGCGGCTGTCGGTGATGCCGTCGCCCTCGGTCACCAGCAGATCCACATTGAGCGACACACCCACGTGCCCCGCAAAGGCCATTTCAGCAGCCGCTGCCAGCAGGCCGCCGTCGCTGCGGTCATGGTACGCCAGGATCTGGCCCTTGGCGCGCAGTGCGTTCACGGCGTTGACGAGGTTGACCAGGTCTTGCGGGTCATCCACATCGGGCACCACGTCGCCGCTCTGGTCCAGCGTCTGGCCCAGGATGCTGCCGCCCATGCGGTTCTGGCCCTTGCCGAGGTCGATGAGCACCAGCGTGGTGTCGGCCTCAGTGGCGTTGAGCTGGGGCGTGAGCGTGCCGCGCACGTCGGCGAGCGAGGCAAACGCGCTCACGATCAGGCTGACGGGGGAAGTGACCTTTTTCTTGTCCGCACCTTCAGACCACTGCGTGCGCATGGACAACGAATCCTTGCCTACGGGGATGCTGATGCCCAACGCCGGGCACAGCTCCATGCCCACGGCCTTTACCGTTTCATACAGCGCAGCGTCTTCGCCGGGCTCGCCGCACGCGGCCATCCAGTTGGCGGACAGCTTCACACGCGGCAGCTCGATGGGTGCGGCCAGAAGGTTGGTGATGGCTTCTGCCACGGCCATGCGGCCCGATGCGGGCGCGTTGATGGCGGCCAGCGGCGTGCGCTCGCCCATGCTCATGGCCTCGCCCGCAAAGCCCTTGTAGTCAGCCAGCGTCACGGCGCAATCGGCCACGGGCACCTGCCAGGGGCCGACCATCTGGTCGCGGTGGCTGAGGCCACCTACAGTCCGATCGCCGATGGTGATCAGGAAGCGCTTGGACGCCACCGTGGGGTGGGCCAGCACGTCGATCACGGCCTTTTGCAGCGGCACGCCGGTCAAGTCCATCGGTGCGAACTGGCGCTCCACGGTCTTCACGTCGCGGTGCATCTTGGGCGGCTTGCCCAGCAGCACGTTCATGGGCATGTCCACGGGCAGCTTCTGGTCGTCGGCCGTGGCGGCGGGGTCGTGCAGCACCAGCTGGCGCTCCTCGGTGGCGATGCCGATCACGGCAAACGGGCAGCGCTCGCGTTCGCAGAAGGCCTGGAACAGGGGCAGCGACTCGGGCGCAATGGCCAGCACGTAACGCTCTTGCGACTCGTTGGACCAGATTTCCTTGGGCGCCATACCCGATTCTTCGAGCTGCACCGCACGCAAATCGAAGCGTGCGCCCCGGCCTGCGTCGTTGGTCAGTTCGGGGAAGGCGTTGGACAAGCCGCCCGCGCCCACGTCGTGGATGGCCAGGATCGGGTTGGCCGTGCCCTGAGCCCAGCAGTGGTTGATGACCTCTTGCGCGCGGCGCTCGATCTCGGGGTTGCCGCGCTGCACCGAATCAAAGTCCAGCTCGGCCGCATTGGTGCCCGTGGCCATGGAACTGGCGGCGCTACCGCCCATGCCGATGCGCATGCCGGGACCGCCCAGCTGGATCAGCAGCGAACCGGCAGGGAATTCGATCTTCTTGGTCAGCTCCGCATCGATCACGCCCACACCGCCCGCGATCATGATGGGCTTGTGGTAGCCGCGCTGCACGCCGCCAACGTTCTGCTCGTATTCGCGGAAGTAGCCGTTCAGGTTGGGGCGGCCGAATTCGTTGTTGAACGCCGCGCCGCCCAGGGGGCCTTCGACCATGATCTGCAACGGGCTGGCAATGTGCTCGGGCTTGCCGACGGTGGAGCCCCATAGCTTGGACACGGTGAAACCCGTGAGGCCCGCCTTGGGCTTGGAGCCCCGGCCCGTGGCGCCTTCGTCGCGGATCTCGCCGCCCGCGCCGGTCGATGCGCCTGGGAAGGGCGAGATGGCAGTGGGGTGGTTGTGCGTTTCCACCTTCATCAACACATGCTGGGTAACGCTACTTTTTTGATAGCTATTAGCGCTTGATTTACTAGCGCTTGCGGCCATTTTTGCCACAAAACGCTCCACCTGATGGCCTTCCATGACGGAGGCGTTGTCCGAGTACGCGATCACCGTGTGCTGGGGCGCCAGCTGGTGGGTGTTGCGGATCATGCCGAACAGCGATTTGTCCTGCGCCACGCCGTCGATGGTGAACTGGGCGTTGAAGATCTTGTGGCGGCAGTGCTCGCTGTTGGCCTGCGCGAACATCATCAGTTCCACATCGGTGGGGTTGCGCGCGAGGCCTGTGAACGCAGTCACAAGGTAGTCGATTTCATCGTCGGCCAGTGCCAGGCCAAAGCGGGTGTTGGCGGCTTCCAGTGCCGCGCGACCACCGGCCAGCACATCCACATGCTCCATGGGGGCGGGCTGCAGTTCGGTGAACAGGGCGGCTGCGGCGCTGCGGTCGGCCACCACCGATTCGGTCATGCGGTCGTGCAGCAGGGCCGCGATCTGGCCGAGTTGCTCGGCCGTCAGCTCGGGCGTCTTGCCCAGCAGGCCGGATTTGAGGCTGATGCGGTACTCGGTAATGCGCTCCACACGGCGGATGGCGATGCCGCAGTTGCGCGCAATGTCGGTGGCCTTGGAAGCCCAGGGCGACAGCGTGCCCAGCCGCGGCGTGACGATGAGCGCGGCGCCGTCTTCGGGGCCGGCGTACGGGTCGCCATAGGTCAGCAGCGCAGCCAGGCGTTCTTGCTCGGTGGGTGTGGGGGCCGCGTCGGTGGCGACCAGGTGCACGAAACGCGCTGCAATACCGCTGATCTTGGGGTGGATCGCCTCCAGGGCGGGTTGAAGTTGCTGGGCGCGGAAGGAGCTGAGGGCGTTACCGCCCGCCAGCGTGGTCATGTGCAAGGTCACGGTAGCGGCCTGTTGGGGGTGTGAGGGGAACCCGGCATTTTACTGGGCGGCTTGCGCGCCCAGCGGCAACACGGGGCCAATGGGATAATTGCGGCATGAGCATCACCATCAAAAGCGCTGAAGACATTGAGGGCATGCGCCTGGCCTGCCGCCTGGCCTCTGAAGTGCTGGACTACATCACTCCCCACATCAAACCTGGCATCACCACCAAGGAAATCGACCGCTTGGGCGCCGAATGCATGGCGCAGCAGGGCACCGTGTCTGCCACCGTGGGCTACCAGCCACCCGGCTACCCGCCCTACCCCGCGTCACTGTGCACCTCGGTCAACCACGTGGTGTGCCACGGCATCCCCAACGACAAGCCGCTGAAAAAGGGTGACATCGTCAATGTGGACGTCACGGTGATCACGCCAGACGGCTGGTATGGCGACAACAGCCGCATGTTCCTGATCGGCGAATGTTCGATCGCCGCCAAGCGCCTGTCGGCGCTGACCTTTGAAGCCATGTGGCATGGCATCGTGCAGGTCAAGCCCGGCGCGCGGCTGGGGGATATCGGCCACGCGATCCAGAAGTTTGCCGAAGGCAACGGTTTCTCGGTGGTGCGCGAGTTCTGCGGCCATGGCATTGGCAAGAAGTTTCACGAAGAACCCCAGGTGCTGCACTACGGCAAGCCCGGCACGCTCGAAGAACTGGTGCCGGGCATGGTGTTCACCATCGAGCCCATGATCAACGCAGGCCGCCGCGAGGTAAAAGATTTTGGCAACGACGGCTGGACCATCGTGACCAAGGACCACAGCCTGTCGGCCCAGTGGGAGCACACCGTGCTGGTCACGCCCACGGGGTATGAAGTGATGACGCTGTCGGCAGGCTCGCCACCGCCGCCGCCCTTTGTCACCGCCACAGCCACCTGAACCAGCCCGGCGACGGCGCGCGGGGCACCTATCGCACTGGCTCGCACAACTCTTGCATGGCATTTTCATGGCCCATCCACCGCGCACCCAATGACCATGACTGAACTCCATGCCCTGAGAGACGCCTACCGCAGCGACAAGGCGGCCCTGCTGGCCGCGATGCAATCGACTGGCGCCTCCACACGCGGCATCCGCGTGCTGCTGCGCAAGCTCTCCTCGCTCGCAGGCACCTTGCTGCAAACGCTGTGGCAGCGGGCCGGGCTGCCCGCCGACCTGGCCCTGGTGGCAGTGGGCGGCTTTGGGCGGGACCAACTCTTTCCCTACTCGGATGTCGATGTGCTGCTGCTGCTGCCCGATGGCGCTGCCCCCGAGGCAGGCAGCGCGCTGCGCACCCAGCTGGAAGGCTTCATCGGCAGCTGCTGGGACGCGGGCCTGGAGATCGGATCGAGCGTGCGAACCGTGGCCGAATGCCTGGCCGAGAGCGCGGGCGATGTCACCGTGCAGACGTCGCTGCTGGAATCGCGGCTGGTGTGCGGCAACGCTGCGCTGTTTGCCGAATTCCAGCGCCAGTACCGGGCGCAGATGAATCCCCAGGCCTTTCTGGTGGCCAAGACGCTGGAAATGCGCCAGCGCCATACCAAGTACGAGAACACGCCCTACTCGCTGGAGCCCAACTGCAAGGAGTCGCCGGGAGGGCTGCGCGACCTGCAGATGATCCTGTGGGTCTCCCAGGCCGCCGGGTTGGGAAACAACTGGAAGGAGCTGGCCGCAAGCGGCTTGGCCACAGCCTTCGAGGTGCGCCAGATCGAGCGCAACGAGGCGCTGCTGTGTCTCATCCGCGCGCGCCTGCATGCGGCTGCGGGGCGGCATGAAGACCGCCTGGTGTTCGACCTGCAGACCGCCGTGGCGGAGTCGTTCGGCTACCGCTCGCAAGCGCCCGATGGCTCGCGCCTGCCCATGCGCGCCAGTGAGAGCCTGATGCGGCGCTACTACTGGGCGGCCAAGGCCGTGTCGCAGCTCAGCCAGATCCTGCTGCTCAACATCGAAGAGCGCCTGAGCCCCTCGACGCACGAGCCGCGCCCGATCAACGAGCGTTTCTTCGAAAAGGCGGGCCTCATCGAGGTCGCCAGCGACGACCTCTACACCCGCGACCCGCACGCGATTCTGGAGACCTTTTTGCTCTACCAGACCACCGTGGGGCTCAAGGACCTGTCGGCCCGTACCCTGCGCGCGCTGTACAACGCGCGCGGCGTGATGGACAGCGCCTTCCGGCGCGACCCGGTCAACCGCGGTGCCTTCATGCGGATTCTGCAGCAGCCCTCAGGCATCACGCATGCCATGCGGCTGATGAACCAGACCTCGGTGCTGGGGCGCTACCTGTGGCCGTTTCGCCGCATCGTGGGGCAGATGCAGCACGACCTGTTTCACGTGTACACGGTGGACCAGCACATCCTGATGGTGCTGCGCAACATGCGCCGGTTCTTCATGGCCGAGCATGCGCACGAGTACCCGTTCTGCTCGCAGCTGGCGGGCGGCTGGGACAAGCCCTGGATCCTGTACCTGGCTGCGCTGTTTCACGACATTGGAAAGGGGCGCGGAGGCGACCATTCGCAGATCGGCGCCGAAGAAGTGCGACGCTTTTGCCGCCAGCACGGCGTGGACCGCGAAGACGCCCGGCTCATCGAGTTTCTGGTGCGTGAGCACCTGACCATGAGCACGGTGGCGCAAAAGCAGGACCTGAGCGACCCCGACGTGATCGCCGCATTTGCACGCCGCGTTGACAATGAGCGCAACCTCACCGCGATGTACCTGCTCACGGTGGCGGACATCCGGGGCACCAGCCCCAAGGTCTGGAACGCCTGGAAGGGCAAGTTGCTGGAAGACCTGTACCGCGCCACGCTGCGCACACTGGGCGGTCGGGCACCGGATGCTGCCGCAGAAATCGAGGCCCGCAAGCGCGAGGCATTGGTGCTGCTGGCCCTGAGCGCCCTGCCCTTCGAGGCCCACAAGGCCTTGTGGGGCACGCTCGATGTGAGCTACTTCATGCGCCACGAAGCCGCCGATATTGCCTGGCACACCCGCCACCTTTCGCGCCATGTGGGCACTGCCAGGCCGGTGGTGCGCGCGCGCCAGTCCCTGGCGGGCGATGGGTTGCAGGTGATGGTCTACGCCGCGGACCAACCGGATCTTTTCGCGCGCATCTGCAGCTATTTTGACCGGGCGGGCTTCAGCATCCTGGATGCCCGGGTCCACACTGCGAACAACGGCTACGCGCTGGACACTTTCCAGGTGGTCGCTTCCTCGCAACCAGGGCACTACCGGGAGCTCACGCACATGGTCGAAAGCGATCTGGTGCGCGTGATTGAAGCCGGCGGCCCGTTGCCCGAACCTGCGCGCAAGCGGGTGTCGCGCAGGGTGAAGAGTTTTCCCGTGGCCCCGCGCGTCACGCTGCGACCCGACGAAAAGGCGCAGCGCTGGCTGCTGGCCATCTCAGCCAGCGACCGCGCGGGCCTGCTCTATGTGGTGGCGCGCATCCTGGCGCAGCACCAACTGAGCGTGCAGCTTGCCAAGGTCAGCACGCTGGGCGAGCGCGTGGAGGACACGTTCCTGATACAGGGCCCGGAACTGCAGAACAACGCCCGCCAGATCGAGATCGAGACGGAACTGCTGCGCGAGTTGTCTGCATAACAAGCGCGGCGCTCCAAGGGCGTTGGGTTGACAATTTTCTGGCGGGTACCGGCCTACTCCTCAGCGTCACTGATGTCCGGAAACAGTACCTCTGTGAACCCAAACTGCGTGAAGTCGCGCACGCGCATGGGATAGAGCTTGCCGACGAGGTGGTCGCATTCGTGTTGCACCACCCGCGCATGAAAGCCGTCCACCGTGCGATCAATCGGGTCACCGTGCAGGTCCACCCCGGTGTAGCGAATGCGCGACCAACGCGGTACCTTCCCCCGCAATCCTGGCACGGAAAGGCAGCCCTCCCAGTCTTCTTCCTCCTCGCTGCCCAGCGGGGTGATGACCGGGTTGAGCAGGACGGTGGGAGGAACAAGGGGCCGGTCCGGGTAGCGCGGGTTGCGCTCAGCGGAGCCAAAGATCACGAGTTGCAGGTCCTCACCAATTTGCGGCGCAGCCAGCCCCGCGCCGTTGACAGAGCGCATGGTGTCAAACATGTCGCGGACCAGAAAGTGAAGCGCTTCGGTATCGAACGCGGTGACCGGCTGGGCGATGCGCAGCAGGCCCGGATCGCCCATCTTCAAAATGGTGCGGATGGTCATGGGAGGTATGTCCTAGTCAAGAAGAAAAAACCGTTGCTCGGCTTGCGGCAGCATAGCGTGAACACGGCGGCGCCGCATTCACAATACGGGGCATGCCTGCGCATCCGCCCGAGCCCCCCGAAGACGACGCACCGCCCTTGCGCCCGCTGCCGTGGCCCCTGCGCTGGCTGCTCCATGCATTTGCGGTGTGCTGCCTCGCACTGGGCATCATCGGTGTGATTGTCCCGGGGCTGCCCACTACCGTCTTTATCCTGATGGCGGCTTGGGCGGCTGCGCGCAGCTCGCCGCGGCTGTACCGCTGGCTATGGAACCATCGCCTTTTCGGGCCCTTGCTGCGCAACTGGGCGCAAGGCGGCAGGGTCAGCCGCCGCGCAAAGTGGAGCGCCACACTGCTCATGGCGCTCAGCGGCATCGTGCTGGTAGCCACCGGTGCCCGGCCATGGGTCATCGGTGTCGCCACCACCAGCATGGTGTGCGTGGCGGCATGGCTGTGGCGCAGACCGGAACCCTAGAGCCGGTTCACAACGCGCCCGTGATTCGTTTTTGGCACCGTTTTTGTGTATATAATCTAAGTCTTGTTCCTCGATAGCTCAGTCGGTAGAGCGCCGGACTGTTAATCCGTAGGTCCCTGGTTCGAGCCCAGGTCGAGGAGCCAGAATTTCAGGCCCTGCATGTGTACGCGGGGCCTTTTACATACCGATCATTCCTCGATAGCTCAGTCGGTAGAGCGCCGGACTGTTAATCCGTAGGTCCCTGGTTCGAGCCCAGGTCGAGGAGCCAGCCGAAAAACCCACCCTGTTCACGCATGGTGGGTTTTTTTTCGACCGCTCTTGCATGCTGTGCGCTTGCTGGAAAAATGTTGCCTTTGTATTGCCATCCCGATGCCCCCGCAACTGCCCTGGCTGGAACCCGACGACCCGCTGCCTGACCCTTCAGCCGCCTGGGGGCCTGACGCTCCAGCGCCCGGATTGCTGGCCGCCGGTGGCAGGCTGGATGTGGATCGCCTTCGAGCTGCCTACAGCCAAGGCACGTTTCCGTGGTACGGCCCGGGGCAACCCATCCTGTGGTGGGCGCCCGATCCGCGCATGGTGCTACCGGTGAACGATTTCAAACTGCATCGTTCGCTGCGCAGGACCCTGCAGGCGTTTCGCAACAACCCGACGTGCGAGATCCGCGTAGACCACAGCTTTCGGACAGTCATCACAGCCTGCGCCACCAAAGAGCGCGAAGGACAGGCAGGTACCTGGATCGTGCCCGAGATGATCGACGCATACACCACCCTTCATCGGGCAGGCTATGCGCACAGCATGGAGACATGGGTTGACGGCAGACTGGTGGGTGGCCTGTATTGCGTAGCCCTTGGCCAGGCGGTCTTTGGCGAATCCATGTTTGCCCACACCACGGATGCATCCAAGATTGCCCTTGCAGCGCTGGTGAGCCTGTGCCGTCATCACCGGGTTGGAATGATCGATTGCCAGCAGAACACGCGACATCTCGCATCTCTGGGGGCACGCGAGATGACCCGCGCCGAGTTTCTGACCAACGTCCGCCAGAACCTGCAGCGCCCCGCTCTTCCGTGGTCTTTTGACCCCGTATACTGGAACGAGCTGCTGCCCTCCCGCCCGCCTCCGGCATGACGCAACTCAACGACCTTCCGCTGCAGACCCTGCAGTTTTACGCCACAGCCCCTTACCCCTGCAGCTATCTGCCGGACAAGCAGGCACGGTCGCAGGTCGCCACGCCCAGCCACCTGATACAGAGCGATGTGTATTCCGACCTGGTGGCCAAGGGATTTCGCCGCAGCGGCATGTTCACGTACCGTCCGTACTGCGACGGCTGCCAGGCTTGCACACCATTGCGCATCCTGGTGGACGAGTTCCGACCGGATCGGAGCCAGCGCCGTGCTGCGCTGCGCCACGGCACACTACAGGCCCGAGTGCTTCGGCTCTGCTTTGTCCCCGAGCACTACCAGCTCTACCGGCGCTACCAGAACGGACGCCACGCGGGCGGCGGCATGGACCACGACAGCATCGATCAATACACGCAGTTTCTGCTGCAAAGCCGCGTGAACTCGCGGCTGGTGGAGTTCCGCGAAACCGACACAGCGGGCGAACCCGGCGCCCTCAAGATGGTGTCGATCCTGGATTTGCTCGACGACGGACTTTCAGCCGTCTACACCTTCTATGAACCGGAGTCACACTGCAGCTACGGCACCTACAACATCATGTGGCAAATATCCCAGGCGCGCTCCCTGGGGCTCAAGCACCTGTACCTGGGCTACTGGATCGAAGCCAGCCCCAAGATGAACTACAAAGCGCGTTTTCACCCCCACGAAATCCGCAGGGACGGAGAGTGGCGACGAAACCGCCATAACGTGGATGAACGAACCCTGAATTTCACAAGATAAAATGCGACGGCCCTCACCGCATCGCAGTCCATGAAAAAAATTGATCCCGGCATCCCCCTCAAACCCAGCGTTCAGGTGCTTGAACGCATGTTTACGCTGATCGATGTTCTGGCCTCTCGGGAGGAAGCAATCTCTCTGAAGGAAATCAGTGAAAAGACGGGCCTGCATCCCTCCACCACGCACCGTATCCTGAACGATCTCACTATCGGCCGCTTCGTGGAACGGCCCGAATCGGGGAGTTACCGGCTGGGCATGCGCTTGCTGGAGCTGGGCAACCTGGTCAAGGCGAGGCTGAGCGTGCGCGACGCCGCGTTGACCCCCATGCGCAACCTCCACAAGCTCATCCAGCAGCCCGTGAATCTGAGCATGCGTCAGGGTGATGAAATTGTGTATGTGGAGCGGGCCTACAGCGAACGCTCTGGCATGCAGGTGGTGCGCGCCATCGGGGGGCGCGCACCGTTGCACCTGACCTCCACGGGCAAATTGTTTCTGGCTCTGGACGATCCGCAGCGTGTGCGGGCCTACGCCACGCGCACCGGGTTGGCGGGGCACACGCGCAACAGCATCACGCAATTACCGAATCTGGAGCGGGAGCTCGCCAAGGCCCGCCAGTATGGCATTGCCCGCGACAATGAAGAGTTGGAATTGGGCGTGCGCTGCATGGCCGCGGGTGTGTATGACGATCAGGGCAAGCTGGTAGCGGGCCTGTCGATATCAGCCCCCGCAGACCGGCTCGACGAAGGCTGGCTTCCCAAGCTCCAGGCGACCGCCGATGAAATCTCCTTGGCTCTGGGCTACACCCCTCGCCAAGACCGCCCCGCGCCAGGCGAAATCACCCTTCGAACAGGGCTTCGCTGAGGTACTGCGAACGGCAACCCGCCGCTGCAACGCTACCAAGCCACACTTAGCGCGCGCGGGGTTCTCAGCGCTAGCCGTTCGAACCTGTGCGCACGTGCAGCGGCGCGGACAGTGACGGCAGTGACTCTTCGAGCCAGTTGCGCACGCGTTCCGCATCGCCCAGCCGGCTGAACTTGCCCGCCGAGTCGAGAAACACCATGATCAGCTTGCGCCCTGCAATCTGTGTCTGCATGACAAGGCAACGCCCGGCTTCGGAGATGTAACCTGTCTTCTGCAGGCCAATGTCCCAAGTGGGGTTTTTCACCAACCCATTGGTGTTGTTGTACTGCAGTGTTTTCGGCCCCACAGCCACCTCATACCCCGGGGAGGTGGAAAGTTCACGCAGCAGGGGATCCCCATGCGCCACGTTCACAAGCGTTGCCAGATCGCGGGCGCTGGACTGGTTCCGGCTGGACAGGCCCGTGGGCTCCACGTATCTGGTGTCGGTCATTCCCATCAGACGGGCCTTGGCGTTCATTTGCGCCACAAAAACCGCCATGCCGCCAGGGTAAGTGCGGCCAAGCGCATGTGCTGCGCGGTTCTCGCTGGACATGAGGGCCAGATGCAGCATCTCCCCGCGCGTCAGCGTGGTGCCGACAGTCAACCTCGAGCGGCTGCCCTTTTCCGTATCCACATCGTCCTGCGTGATGGTGATCGGCTCATCCATGGGGAGGCTGGCCTGGGAGATGATCATGCCGGTCATCAGCTTGGTCAGCGACGCAATGGGCAGCACGGCATGGTCATTTTTGCGGAACAGCACTTCATGGGTGTCCTGGTCAACCACCAGCGCCACGCTCGATTTGAGGTCGAGCGGATCGCTCACCTCATGCAAGCCGGCCAATTGCCCAAACGACTGTCTGGGCGGCACGAATGCAACCCGGGTGGGAGCCTTGGCAGTCTTGGCGACAGCACGCACCGCCTTGCCACTTCCGGCCACCTTGCGGGCAGGGACTGCCCGCTGGGACTTGGCTGAATTCACCTGCTGCTTTTTTGCCGATGCCTTGGCGCGCTCACCGGAGTGTGCGGTCGTCACCAGCGCCGTACTGACGATGAGAAAACCCAGAAACTGGATAAAACGGTTCACTGCGGCGCGGTGGCTATGGTGCATCAAAGTGCTCCAAACGGTAATAAGTGTTGTGCAGTGTACAGAATCAAAAAAAGTCGCGCAAGATCAATACCTTGCGCGACTTTCCAAGAAAGTGAGTGAAATTATAAATTCGCCGGCTACCCCTGTGCGGCTACCCGATCAGCTTTACTTTGTAACTTGTTCAGCGCACTCAGATAGGCCTTGGCGGAGGCGACGACGATGTCGGGATCCGCACCCACGCCGTTGACCACCCGGCCGCTGTTCTGCAACCGCACGGTGACTTCACCCTGGCTCTCGGTGGAGCCGCTGATGGCGTTCACCGAGTACAGGACCATCTCGGCACCGCTTTTGACATGGGACTCGATCGCTTTGAGCGATGCATCGACAGGACCATTCCCCTCCGACTCGCCCCGCACTTCATGGCCATCCACCGTAAAGACGATGCGCGCACGGGGGTGTTCACCGGTTTCGCTCTGCTGGAACAGGGAGACAAAGCCATATTGCTCCTTCTCGCTGGTCACGCTTTCGTCACTGACGAGGGCGAGGATGTCCTCGTCAAAGATCTCACTCTTTCGGTCAGCCAGTTCCTTGAATCGCGTGAATGCGATGTTGATCTCGGTTTCGCTGTCCAGACTTACACCCAGCTCCTGCAAACGCTGCTTGAAGGCATTTCGGCCACTGAGCTTGCCGAGCACGATCTTGTTGGCGCTCCAGCCCACATCCTCCGCGCGCATGATCTCGTAGGTGTCGCGTGCCTTCAAAACCCCATCCTGGTGGATGCCACTGGCATGGGCAAAAGCATTGGCCCCCACCACAGCCTTGTTGGGTTGAACCACGAAACCCGTCGTCTGGCTGACCATGCGGCTGGCCGCCACGATGTGCTGGGTGTCGATCCCCAAGTCAAGGCCAAAGTAGTCGCGACGCGTCTTGACGGCCATCACCACCTCTTCCAGCGAGCAATTGCCAGCACGTTCACCCAGGCCGTTGATGGTGCACTCCACCTGACGGGCACCACCGATCTTCACACCGGCCAGCGAATTGGCCACCGCCATGCCGAGGTCGTTGTGGCAATGCACGGACCAGATGGCCTTGTCGCTGTTGGGAATGCGTTCCCGCAGGGTCTTGATGAAGTTGCCATACAGCTCGGGCACGGCATAGCCCACCGTGTCAGGCACGTTGATGGTGGTAGCGCCCTCGGCAATCACGGCCTCCAGCACACGGCACAGAAAGTCCGGATCGCTGCGGTAACCGTCTTCCGGACTGAACTCGATGTCGCCCACCAGATTGCGCGCAAAGCGCACGGACTGTTTGGCCTGCTCCAGAACCTGGTCTGGCGTCATGCGCAGCTTCTTCTCCATGTGCAGAGCCGAAGTGGCGATGAACGTGTGGATGCGGGCGCTGGCCGCGCCCTTGAGAGCCTCTGCCGCACGGGAAATGTCGCGGTCGTTGGCCCGCGAGAGCGAGCAGATGGTGGACTCGCGGATTGCGTTGGCAATGGCCTGCACCGCTTCGAAGTCGCCGTTCGAGCTGGCGGCAAAACCGGCCTCGATCACGTCCACCTTCAGGCGCTCGAGCTGGCGCGCAATGCGCAGCTTCTCATCTTTGGTCATCGAGGCGCCGGGAGACTGCTCGCCGTCGCGCAAGGTGGTGTCGAAAATAATGAGTTTGTCAGCCATGTCGTTTCTCCTGGGTCTGGTGGGGTTGAAGGTGAAAGTGGGGTTCACCCGCAACGTTGAAAATCTGGCGCCCAAAACAAAAGGCCCGTTGCGGGTGCATACGGGCCTTTGAGTGAAAGTGTGCGCGTGCGCCTACCGTCTCCGCCCGTGGGGAGGTAGCAGTAGGGCCAGTGCGAACATATTCATGCGTTGCAATGTAGCACAACTCGCCCGGCACGGTTGCCGTCACTTGTGAAGTCCGCGTTCGTCGGGTTCATCGGTCGATGTGCTGATCACGCTGCTGTGCTGCCCTTTGGCCTTGCGCCATGCATACACCCCGTATCCGCTGACGCCATACAGCACGAACACTCCAAACAGCACAATGGGTGGGTGAATGTTGATCACGGCAATTGCCAGCGCAATCAGCACGATGACGGCGAAGGGCACGCTCTTTTTCATCTGCACGTCCTTGAAACTGTAGAACGGCACGTTCGTCACCATGGTGAGGCCCGCGTACAGGGTGAACGCAAACATGATCCACGTGACCTGGTTCCATGTCAGCCACAGGTCTTCCCCCCGCCGCACACCCAGCTCCGTCATGAGCCAGATGAAGCCTGCGACCAAAGCGGCCGCAGCCGGGGACGGCAAACCCTGGAAATAACGCTTGTCGACCACACCGGTGTTCACATTGAAACGTGCAAGGCGCAGCGCGGCACAGGCGCAATAGACAAAAGCCGCAATCCAGCCCCAACGCCCCAGACCACGCAGTGACCACTCATACGCAATCAGGGCTGGCGCAGCACCAAAAGACACCATGTCAGACAGAGAATCCATCTGTTCGCCGAACGCGCTCTGGGTGTTGGTCATGCGCGCCACACGGCCATCCAGGCTGTCGAGCACCATGGCACAGAACACGCCCACCGCAGCCAGGTCAAATCGGCCGTTCATGGCCATCACAATGGAATAGAAGCCCCCAAACAGCGCTGCGAGCGTGAACAGGTTGGGCAGGATGTAAATGCCCTTGCGCCGCTTGCGCACCATCACCTCGGCGTTGGTGGTGTGTTCATTGCCATCGTGCATCAAAAAAGACCTCCAGCGCTTGCCTGAAAAGCGCAAGCAGCTATCAAATTTATAGTACCAAGAATCTCCCGGCGCGTGCCGGAATCACCTCTCTCCCCCGAGGCGAAGGACGCAGTGTAGCGCCTGGCAACGTCCCGTTACGTCCATGAAAAAAGGCCACCGAGGTGGCCTTGAGATGCTTCGTGCAAAGTATCAGTTGCGGGTCTGGTCAACCAGCTTGTTCTTGGCGATCCAGGGCATCATGGCGCGCAGCTGGCCGCCCACTTTCTCGATGCTGTGGTCGGCCGTGTTGCGGCGGCGCGCCGTCATCGATGGGTAGTTCAGGCGGCCTTCCTGGATGAACATCTTGGCGTAGTCACCGTTCTGGATGCGCTTCAAGGCATTGCGCATGGCGGCGCGCGACTGCTCGTTGATCACTTCGGGGCCGGTCACGTACTCGCCGTATTCCGCGTTGTTCGAAATCGAGTAGTTCATGTTGGCTATGCCGCCTTCGTAGATCAGGTCCACGATGAGCTTGAGCTCGTGCAGGCATTCGAAGTAGGCCATTTCAGGGGCGTAGCCAGCTTCGACCAGGGTTTCGTAACCCATCTTGATCAGCTCGACCGCGCCACCGCACAGCACGGCCTGTTCGCCGAACAGGTCGGTTTCGGTTTCTTCCTTGAAGTTGGTCTCGATGATGCCGGCCTTGCCGCCGCCGTTGGCTGCAGCGTAGCTGAGGGCCAGGTCACGGGCCTTGCCGGACTTGTCCTGGTGCACAGCCACCAGATGGGGCACGCCGCCACCTTGGGTGTAGGTGTTGCGCACGGTGTGGCCAGGGGCCTTGGGTGCCACCATCCACACGTCCAGGTCAGCGCGGGGCACGACCTGGTTGTAGTGCACGTTGAAACCGTGGGCGAATGCCAGTGAGGCGCCTGGCTTGATGTTGGGTTCGACGTTGTTCTTGTACACGGCTGCGATGTCTTCATCGGGCAGCAGGATCATGACCACGTCGGCGGACTTGACCGCGTCGTTCACTTCCAGCACGTTCAGGCCAGCCTTGCCAACCTTGTCCCACGATGCACCACCCTTGCGCAGGCCGACCACAACCTTCACGCCGCTGTCGTTCAGGTTTTGTGCGTGCGCGTGGCCCTGCGAGCCGTAGCCGATGATGGCCACGGTCTTGCCCTTGATCAGGCTCAGGTCGGTGTCTTTGTCGTAGAAAACTTTCATGGGTCGCTCCGGTAGAAATGCGTTGTTGGGTGAAAAATAAAAACAGGGGATTGTCTTACATAGGATTTGAATTCAGCCGGATAACTAGGCGGGGAGTCGCAGACAGTGCTGTAGCACGGCAAGACGACCCAACGACGTTAGCCGGTTGAAGGCAAATCCGTTACACGCGCAGGATGCGCTCGCCGCGGCCAATGCCGCTGGCACCCGTACGTACGGTTTCCAGGATGGCCGTGCGGTCAATGGCCTGCAGAAAAGCGTCGTTCTTCGACTGGTCGCCGGTCAGCTCAATGGTGTAGCTCTTCTCGGTCACGTCGATGATGCGGCCGCGGAAGATGTCGGCCATGCGCTTCATCTCCTCGCGCTCTTTGCCCACGGCGCGCACCTTCACCATCATGAGCTCGCGCTCGGTGTAGGCACCTTCGGTGAGATCCACCACCTTCACGACCTCAATGAGGCGGTTCAGGTGCTTGGTGATCTGCTCGATCACGTCGTCGGAGCCCGTGGTCTGGATCGTCATGCGCGAGAGCGATGGATCCTCAGTGGGCGCCACGGTGAGCGACTCGATGTTGTAGCCACGGGCCGAGAACAGGCCCACGACGCGGGAAAGAGCACCGGGCTCGTTTTCCAGCAAGACAGCAATGATGTGTTTCATAGGTGCAGATTCCTCTTCTCGCTGCCCTCCCCCGTGCACGGTAATGCACGGGCTTGGCAGGCAATAGATTCGTCAAAAAAAGTGAATGCTATCTTTTCGATAGCTGGTAGCGCTTGATGGACAAGCGCTGGAGGCCGATTTGATGCTGAATTAAAGGTCTTCCGACCCCAGCAGCATCTCGGTAATGCCCTTGCCGGCCTGGACCATCGGGAACACGTTCTCGGTGGGGTCGGTGCGGAAGTCCATGAACACGGTGCGGTCCTTGAGCTTGCGCGCTTCACGCAGTGCTGGCTCCACGTCCTTGGGGTGCTCGATCAGCATGCCCACATGGCCATAGGCCTCAGCCAGTTTCACGAAGTTGGGCAGCGCATCCATGTAGCTGTGGCTGTAGCGGCCGGAGTATTCGATCTCCTGCCACTGGCGCACCATGCCCAGGTAGCGGTTGTTCAGCGAGCAGATCTTGATCGGCGTGTTGTACTGTAGGCAGGTGGACAGCTCCTGGATGTTCATCTGCACCGAGCCTTCGCCGGTGATGCAGAACACCTCGGATTGCGGCTTGGCCAGCTTGATGCCCATGGCATAAGGGATGCCCACGCCCATGGTGCCCAGGCCACCGGAGTTGATCCAGCGGCGCGGCTCGTCAAAGCGGTAGTACTGCGCGGCCCACATCTGGTGCTGGCCCACGTCGGACGTGATGTAGGTGTCCGCGTCCTTGGTCATGTTCCACAGCGTTTCCACCACGTACTGCGGCTTGATGACGTCGGGGCCGCCCATGTCGTACTTCAGGCAGTCGCGCTTGCGCCAGCCTTCAATGGTGTCCCACCAGGCAGCCAAGGCACCCGCATCCGGGCGGGTGCTGCTCTCGCGGATCATGGAGATCAGCTCGGTGAGCACATCCTTCACATCGCCGACGATCGGGATATCGACCTTCACGCGCTTGGAGATGCTCGACGGGTCGATATCGACGTGAATGATCTTGCGGTCGTTCTGGGCGAAGTGCTTGGGGTTGCCGATCACGCGGTCGTCAAAACGCGCACCCACAGCCAGCAGCACGTCGCAGTTCTGCATGGCGTTGTTGGCTTCGATCGTGCCGTGCATGCCGAGCATGCCCAGGAACTTGCGGTCCGACGCGGGGTAGGCGCCCAAGCCCATCAGCGTGTTGGTGACGGGGTAGCCGAGCATGTCCACCAGCGTGCGCAGCTCATTGGTGGCATTGCCCAGCAGCACGCCGCCACCCGTGTAGATATAGGGGCGCTTGGCCGTCAGCAGCAGCTGCAGCGCCTTGCGGATCTGGCCGCCGTGGCCCTTGCGCACGGGGTTGTACGAGCGCATTTCCACACTGGCGGGGTAGCCGGCGTAGGGCACCTTCTTGAACGAGACGTCCTTGGGCACGTCCACCACCACGGGGCCGGGGCGGCCGGTGCGGGCAATGTGGAAGGCCTTCTTCATCGTCGCGGCCAGATCGCGCGGGTCCTTGACGAGGAAGTTGTGCTTGACGATGGGGCGGGTGATACCGACCGTGTCGCATTCCTGGAAGGCGTCGAGCCCGATGGCGGGCGTGGGTACCTGGCCGGAAATGATCACCATGGGGATCGAATCCATGTACGCCGTGGCGATGCCGGTAACGGCATTGGTCAGGCCGGGGCCGGAGGTGACCAGCGCCACGCCGACTTCGCCGGTAGCGCGGGCATAGCCGTCGGCGGCATGCACAGCCGCCTGCTCGTGGCGCACCAGCACGTGCTGGATGGTGTCCTGCTTGTATAGCGCGTCGTAGATGTACAGAACCGCACCACCGGGGTAGCCCCAGATGTACTGGACGTTCTCGGCCTGGAGCGACTTTATGAGGATCTCGGCCCCCATGAGGTCCTGAGCGCCGGAAGAAGGAGAAGTATTGCCCTGCGAAGCAGCGGCAGCCGAGGAGAGCTCAGCCTTGGAGATTTCCATGATCGATCAACCTTTGTGAATTTCTCTGACGAAAAACCTTGGGTGCCCCTCGCACGCGCTCTTGTGAAGCCAGCTTGGGACTTGAGGCCAAGGACATGAGCGGGATGAATGCCCGCCGGACCGTGACCCGTTTGCCTTTTGATTTGCAGCCGCGATTATCGCACTGCAACACAATCAAAACCTGCACGCACCAAAAAATTCATGGCGCGATGCGATAATCAGCGGCTTCTCCGTGCCAGATAGCCACATTTCCTGGTGTCTGCCGGCACCCCTCCCGGGCTGATCCCTCTTGGCAACCGAACAAGAACTTTCCGATTTCCTCAAGAGTGTAGAAAAGCGCGCTTTCAAGCGCTCGGTCTACCACGTTCGCAACGAGGAAGCGGCGCTCGACATAGTTCAAGACAGCATGCTCAAGCTGGCCGAGCATTACGGCGACAAACCGGCCAATGAGCTACCGATGCTGTACCAGCGGATTCTTTCCAACTGCACGCTGGACTGGTTTCGGCGGCAGAAAACCCGCAATGCACTGTTTTCGAGCATGAGCGACTTCGAGGGGCCCGGCGAAGATGGCATGGATTTTGATCTGCTCGAAGCGTACTCTGGGCCAGAGAACGGGGAACGCGCAGAGAGCGCCGAGGATCTGACCCGCCGCGCCCAGATCTTTCACGGGATTGAAGCCGAGATCGCAGAGCTGCCGCCCCGTCAACGGGAAGCGTTCCTGATGCGTTACTGGGAAGAAATGGATGTAGCAGAAACGGCAGCCGCCATGGGCTGCTCCGAGGGCAGCGTCAAAACGCACTGTTTTCGCGCCATACAAACCCTCAGCAAGGCACTGAAGGCCAAAGGAATCGAGCCATGAACACTGTACGGACTCCCTCAGCGCACGCACAAGCTGCTGCCGACCGCTTTGCGCTGCGTGTCACAGCACGGTTGACCAGCGGTGCGGATGAGCTTCCCTACGACATTTCGGAACGGCTGCGGGCCTCGCGCATGCAGGCCTTGGCCAAACGCAAGAAAGACAAGGTCCCGGTGCGGCTGGCGGCGCCGGTGGTTGTTCACAACGGAAGTAGCGCGGCCCTGGGGCACGGTGGCAAGGACAGTGGCAGCTGGTGGAGCGCCCTGGTGTCGGCCGTGCCTTTGATGGCGCTGGTGGTCGGCCTGGTGGTGATCAACATTGCGCAAGACGAAAGCAGCGCAAACGACCTGGCCGAGGTGGATGCAGCCCTGCTGACGGACGATTTGCCGCCTGCCGCCTATGCGGACCCCGGCTTCGTACAATTCCTCAAAACCTCCGCAACGCCGAACTGAGCGCCACGCAGACTACTGCATGCACCCAAGCCCCCCCGATGCTTCCCCCGTCTTGCCAGCCTTCGTGCTGGCATTGGCGCTCTTGGGCGCGCTCGCGGCAGTCGGCAGCCAGGTGCTGGTGCAGATGCGCATGGTGCCGGGAACGGTTCTCCCGGCAGGTGCAGAAGCCGCGGTGGCGAGCCCCAACAATGCACGCAACTCCCTCCTTCAGGGCGGCCCGGCAACACCTCGCGTCGAAACAGGCCCCGGCTGGGAAACGCTGGACAAGCCCCAGAAGCTGGCGCTATACCCCCTGGCAGAGCGCTGGGCTCTGATCAGCGAGGCCCAAAAGCGCCGCTGGCTTGCGCTGGCTGCAAACTTTTCGACTCTGCCTGAGACCGAGCAGGCCAGGTTCCACGACCGGATGACCGAATGGGCGAGCCTGAGTGCCCAGCAGCGCAACCAGGCGCGGCTGAACTATGCAGTCACCAACCGCCTCGGCCGCGACGACAAGCGGGCGCAGTGGGAGGCCTACCAGGCTCTCACCGAAGAAGAAAAACGCGCTCTGGCGGCGCGCGCTGCCCCCAGGCCCAAGGGGGCGGCCACTGCGCTGCGACCGGTTTCGCCCAAAAAGCTGGCCCAGGTCCCTGCCGCTGCCCAATCCAACCCGGGCCGGCCCAATGCGCCAAAAATCCCCCCCGTGCTGGACATCAATGCGCCCCGCACTGCGGCACCCGTGACGCCCGCGGCACCCGCTGCGATCGGCGCGCCGTCACCAAACACCGGCCCGGGGGTCGTCGAAACGGCACCGGTGTCTGTTCCGGTGGCTGTCCCTGCGGCCCTGCCGCCGCTGGAACCCGCTTCCTCAGACGCCCCTGCAACGGCAACGCCCTCGCCCTTGCCCGACCATTCCGGCCTGTATATTCAGTAGGGTCCGGCGGGCCCCCTGCCCGCTCTGTTATCGCTTTCTGGAATGACCCTACCCCCAACCGTTCCCTCGACGCAGGCGTCTCACACGCCAACGCCCGGCGCTGCCTCTGCGGCCCCCATCACCCCCAACCTCTGGCGCCGCATGGCCTGCTGGCTGTATGAAGGGATGCTGATGTTCGGGGTGGTGTTCATTGCAGGCTACCTGTTCGGCACCCTCAGCCAGACACGCCATGCCCTGGACAATCGCCATGCGCTGCAGGCCTTTCTGTTTGTGGTGTTTGGCATCTATTTCACCTGGTTCTGGGCCAAGGGCCAGACGCTTGCGCAGAAAACCTGGCTGATCCGGGTGGTGGACAAGGCCGGGCGCCCTGTTACACAGGCGCGCGCGCTGCTGCGCTATCTGCTCAGCTGGGTCTGGTTTCTTCCTCCCCTGACGGCGTATGCGCTGGGCGTGTCGGCGATCGAGGTTCTGGTGCTGCTGTTCGGCTGGGTGGCCATCTGGGCCATCCTCAGCCGCTTCCACCCCCAGCGCCAGTTCTGGCACGACGCGATGGCCGGCACCCGCCTGGTGCACCACGAAATCCCCAAACGGTAGCCCGGCCGAAGCGCCTGGCTCCAATTCGCCATCCGGCTGCGAGAAAATCCCTTCATGCCCGCCATCCGCCCAGAGCCCCCCGCGCCCGCCAACCCCCAGAAGGCCCGAACGGGCCTGAACCGCATCTGGCACGCGGCAGGCTATTCCCTGGAAGGCCTGCGCGCCGGGTGGAACGAAAAAGCATTCCGCCAGGAAGCCATTGCCGCCGTCGTGCTGCTGCCGGTATCCCTGTGGCTGGGGCAAAGCTGGGTGGAAACCGCGCTGCTGGCAGGCTCGGTGATCATTGTGATGATCGTGGAGCTGCTCAACACCGGCATCGAAACCGCCATCGACCGTATTGGCCCCGAATGGCACGACCTTTCAAAACGCGCCAAGGACATGGGCAGCGCTGCCGTGCTGCTGGCCCTGCTGCTGTGCATGGGCATCTGGGGCGCCGCTGTCTTTCAGAGGATTTTTCATGGCTGAACCCGCATTTTCGGTGTGTGTGTACTGCGGCTCGCGCCCCGGGGAGAACCCGGCCTATGGCGAGGCGGCCAAGGCCGTAGGCCGGTGGATTGGCGAGCACGGCGGGCAGCTGGTCTACGGAGGCGGCCGCAGCGGCCTGATGGGCACGGTGGCCGAAGCCACGCGGCTGGCGGGTGGCCGGGTGGTCGGAGTGATTCCCCAGGCCCTGGTCGACAAAGAGCTGGCCAACCGCCAATGTGACGAGCTGCACATCGTGCAAACCATGCACGAACGCAAGGCCCTGATGGCCGAACGCAGCGACGCCTTTCTCGCCCTGCCCGGTGGCATTGGCACGTTTGAAGAACTGTTCGAAGTGTGGACCTGGCGCCAGCTGGGCTACCACGACAAGCCTTTGGGCCTGCTCAACGTGGCGGGCTACTACGACGGGCTGATGGGTTTTCTGAACCACAGCGTGGCCAGCGGTTTCATGGGCGAATGGCAGATGGGCTTGCTGCACACCGATGCCGATGCCGAAGCCCTGCTGCGCACCCTGGTGCAAAACGCGGGGCCGGACCAAGCCCCTGTCCCGCTGCGCTCGGTGATCTAACTTAATAACAGAGCCCCTGCTCACCGAGACTGGCGCGCCCCAGGCGAGAGACGCCAAGCAAGGGCCGCCCCGCAGCGAGGGCGTCGTCCCCCTGGGGGGAAGGCGCGAAGCGACTCAGGGGGGTACCTTTACACCGCTGCGTCGTCCAGATCACCCGTGCGGATACGCACCACACGCTCCACGGCCGTCACAAAAATCTTGCCGTCACCGATCTTGCCCGTGCGCGCCACGTTCACGATGGCGTCCACGCAGCGGTCCACGTCCTCGGTCTTCACCACGACCTCGACCTTGACCTTGGGCAGGAAGTCCACCACGTACTCGGCGCCACGGTACAGCTCGGTGTGGCCCTTCTGGCGGCCGAAACCCTTCACCTCGGTCACCGTCAAACCCGTCACACCACATTCGGCCAGTGCTTCGCGGACTTCTTCGAGCTTGAACGGCTTGATGACGGCGGTGATCATTTTCATGGTGGGTCTCCTGGAGGATGTAAAAAATGGGGCTGAAGGCGAAACGCCGAAGCGTCAGGCCCTGAATTTGCTGGTGATAGGGTAACGCCAGTCCTTGCCGAAGCTGCGGCGCGTCACCCTTATCCCCACGGGCGCCTGGCGGCGCTTGTACTCGTTGAGCTTGATGAGGCGCGTGACACGCTCCACATCGGCACGTTCAAAGCCGCTGGCGATGATGGACTCGATGGGCTCGTCGTTTTCCATGTAGCGGGCCACGATCGCGTCCAGCACCTCGTAGGGCGGCAGGCTGTCCTGGTCTTTCTGGTCGGGCCGCAGCTCGGCGCTGGGCGGGCGAGTGATGATGCGCTCGGGGATGGGGCTCGCGCCCGTGCCGTAAGGGTCGTTCGCATTACGCCAGCGGGCCAGGTCAAACACCCGCGTCTTGGCCACATCCTTGATCACCGCAAAGCCCCCTGCCATATCGCCATACAGCGTGCAGTAGCCGGTGGCCATCTCGCTCTTGTTGCCCGTGGTGAGCACGATGGCACCGAACTTGTTGGACAGCGCCATGAGCAGCGTGCCCCGAATGCGCGCCTGCAGGTTTTCTTCGGTCGTGTCTTCGGCCAGCCCAGCAAAATCGCTGGCCAGTGCGGCCTTGAAGGCCTCGAACTGCGGCTTGATGGAGATCTCGTCGTAGCGCACGCCCAGGCGCGTGGCCATGTCGCGTGCGTCGATCCAGCTGATGTCGGCCGTGTAGGGCGAGGGCATCATCACAGTGCGCACCTTGTCTGCGCCCAGCGCATCCACGGCAACCGCCAGCACCAGGGCCGAGTCGATGCCGCCGGACAAACCCAGCAGCGCGCCGGGGAAGCCGTTCTTGCCCACGTAGTCGCGCACGCCCAGCACCAGGGCGTCCCACAGGTCGGCCTCCAGGCATTTTTCGGGGGCTACATCTGCTTCAATTTTGATAGCATCTTGCGCTTGATGGGCCTGCGAAAACACCAGTTTTTCTTCAAAACCCGGCCCCCGGCAGGCCACCGATCCATCGGCGTTAAGCGCAAACGAGCGGCCTTCAAACACCACCTCATCCTGCCCACCGACGAGGTGCGCGTACACCAGGGGCAGGCCGGTTTCGGCCACGCGCTCGCGCATGGTCTGCTCGCGCTCGGCACTCTTGCCCAGGTGGAACGGCGATGCGTTGATCACCGCCAGCAGTTGCGCACCGGCCGCAGCGGCATCGCGTGCGGGGGCAGCAAACCAGGCGTCTTCGCACACCAGCACACCCACGCGCAGGCCTTCCACCTCGAACACGCAAGCCTGGTCCCCCGCCACAAAGTAGCGGCGCTCGTCAAACACCTGGTAGTTGGGCAGCTCGCGCTTGGCATAGGTCTGCTCGATCTGCCCATCGCGCAGCACGCTGGCGGCATTGAAGCAGGCGCTGAACGCCGGAGCATTGGGCGCCACGGCCTGCGGGTGGCCCAGCACAATGGCCAGGCCTTTCAACCCTGCCGTCTCGCGGGCCACGGTTTTCACGGCATCATCGCAGGCCGCCATGAAGGCGGGGCGCAGGAACAGGTCTTCGGCCGCGTAGCCGCAAATCGCCAGTTCCGGCGTCAGCAGCAATTTGGCCCCCTGGGCGTAGGCCTCGCGGGCCGCCGCAATGATCTTTTGGGCGTTGCCGGGCATGTCGCCCACCACAAAGTTGAGCTGCGCAGTGCAAATGGAGAGCGTCATGGAACTGGAATCGGCCCCTGCGGCCAGGTTGAACACCGCCCACACGGGCCCGCAGCTTGCAAGACAAAACCGGGGTGTGCATGGCTGAAGCTGCCATTATCGCCCGCGTACTTGCGTCGCCGCTGGATGTGGACGCCGCCGCCTGGAACACCTTGCTGGCCCAGCAAAGCCACCCCACACCCTTCATGCGCCACGAGTACCTGGCCGCCCTGGAAACAAGCGACAGCGCCACCCCGCGCACCGGCTGGGCACCGCGCTTCATGACCTTGTGGGATGGTGACACGTTGATCGCCGCCTGCCCCATGTACCTCAAAAGCCACTCCTACGGCGAGTACGTCTTCGACTGGGCCTGGGCCAGCGCCTACGAGCAGCACGGCGTGCCCTACTACCCCAAGGCCGTCATCGCCGTGCCCTTCACCCCCGTGCCGGGCACCCGGCTCATGGCCCGCGATGAAGCAACGCGCGCCCTGCTGGTGCAGGCGGTGTGCCAGTGGTGCGAGGATGAAAACGTGTCGTCCGTGCACATCCTGTTTGCCAGCGACGACGACGTGCTGACCAGTGCACAGCAAGACCTGATGCTGCGGCATACCGTGCAATTTCATTGGAAGAATGCCCAATACACAGACTTCGACCACTTCCTCGCCAGCCTCGCCCAGGACAAGCGCAAGAAGATCCGCCAGGAGCGCCGCCGCGTGGCAGAAGCCGGGGTCACATTCCGCTGGTCGCGCGGGGCCAACATCAGCGCGGCCGACTGGGACTTTTTCTACCGCTGCTACGAACGCACCTACCTCGAACACGGCAACCCGCCCTACCTCACCCGCGACTTCTTCGCCCGCATGGCGGCGCACATGCCCGAGGCCTGGCTGCTGTTTGTGGCAGAGCGTGAGGGCAAACCGATTGCTACCAGTTTAATAGCTATCAGCGCTTTACCAGAAAGCGCCAGCGGCCAAAAAGACCACAATTTCGTCGCCTACGGCCGCTACTGGGGCGCGCTGGAGCGCGTGGACTGCCTGCACTTTGAGGCCTGCTACTACCAGCCCCTGCAGTGGTGCATCGACCACGGTGTACAGCGGTTTGAAGGCGGCGCCCAGGGCGAACACAAGATGGCCCGCGCACTGCTGCCCGTGCAGGCCACCAGCGCGCACTGGATGGCCCACCCGGCCTTTTCAGACGCCGTGGAGCGGTTTCTGGCGCGCGAAGGCCTCGGGGTGGAGGGCTATCTGAGTGACCTGCAGGCCCGCAGCCCGTTCAGGACGGGCGCCTGAGGCCTTCAGTTCGCCCCTTCCGGGGGCCATACAGGAGGCCAGGAGCGCGGTTCAGGACAGCGCCTTTTGTGGTGCGACCAAGGGCAAACGGCCTGCAGCCGACGCCCCGCGGCTTGACGGCAGATGGCCGGCGGGTCGCGCATCGGCGCCTGCCGCGGTGCCCTGTTCCGCAGAAAGTTTGAAGAACGCCACCGTGCTCACCAGGTCCTGCGCCTGGTTGTTCAGGCTGCTGGCCGCAGCGGCCATTTCCTCCACCAGCGCGGCATTTTGCTGGGTGACCTGGTCCATCTGCGTCACGGCCTCGCCCACTTGGGCGACGCCCTGGCTCTGCTCCGAGCTGGCGGCACTGATCTCCCCCATCAGATCGGTCACCCGCCGGATGGCGCTCACCACTTCTGCCATCGTCGCCCCCGCCTGATCGACCAGCGTGGTGCCCGCGCTCACGCGTTCCACGCTGTCGCTGATCAGTGTCTTGATCTCCTTGGCGGCATCGGCCGAGCGGCCTGCCAGACTGCGCACCTCCGACGCCACCACCGCAAAGCCACGCCCCTGCTCGCCGGCACGCGCCGCTTCTACCGCTGCGTTGAGCGCGAGGATATTGGTCTGAAACGCAATGCTATCGATCACGCCGATGATGTCGGCGATCTTGTTGCTGCTGTCGTGGATGCCTTTCATGGTGCCCACCACCTGGCCCACCACTTCGCCGCCGCGCACGGCCACGGTGGAGGCGCTCTGGGCCAGCTGATTGGCCTGGCGCGCGTTGTCGGCGTTCTGGCGCACGGTGGAGTTGAGCTCCTCCATCGACGCGGCCGTTTCCTCCAGCGCGCTGGCCTGCTGCTCCGTGCGGGCGCTCAGGTCGTGGTTGCCCTGGGCAATTTCCTGCGACGCCGTCGCCACGCTTTCTGAGCCCGAACGCACATGCCCGACGATGCGCGCAAGGTTGTGCTGCATCGCGCCCAGCGAACGCAGCAGTTGCGCCATCTCGTCACGTCCTTCGGTCTGAATGTTCTGCGACAGGTTGCCATGGCTGATTTCGTCGGCCGTCTGCACTGCGCGCTGCACAGGCACCACGATGGAGCGCGCCGTCCACAACGCGAACAACGCACCCAGCAGCACCGATGCCACCGCACCCAGCGCCAGGGTCCACTGGCTCACCTCTGCAGACGCGATGTTGGTGGTCTCGAACTCCTTGAGCTGCTTGCGCGTGTTGTCGGCCACATCGGCCAGCGATTGCAGGTAGGCGCTCGCCAGCGGTTTCAGCTCGCTGTCGACCAGCGCAAAGACGTCTTCTCCCGCCTTTTTGCGTTCGAGCAGCTTGGCCCGCGCGCCCACATAGGCCGACCGCGTAGCGGCCACGCGTTCAAGCAGCTCTTTGCCGCGCGGGTCGTCCACCAGCGCCTCGAGCTTCTTTTGCGCCTCGCTGGCGCGCTGGGATGTGGCCGTCATGTCTGCCGAAAGCGATTGAACATACGCCTCGTCCGTGGCCTTGAGCGATGCCGAAGCCCGCACCCAGTTCAGATCGATCGCCGCCTTCCAATCCTGCGCCAGCGCATTGCGCTCCATCTCGACGTTGGCGATCTGGACGCTGGCGTCCTTGAGCACGGCAAGTCGCCAGACCCCCAGCGTGGCAATGGCGGCGGTAATCAGCAGCACGAGACCAAACGCCAGCCCGAGCCGGGTACCGATCTTGAAATTGTTCATGGGGTTCCTTGTGGGAGATGGGGAGGTACGCAGCAAATATTTGCCCACCATGGATATGCGGAACGCAGGTGCTTGCGTGGGTCATTCGCACGTTGTTTGTGGGGTTATTTTAGTAAGCATACGTTTTATTTTTCCACAAAGTGAAAAAAATAATCGGCAGGGCTCAGGCTGACCGCTATGCATTGAGTAGCGTTCAAGGGTCGTCAGCTCAGCGGGTGCCAACAGGTAGTGACGGCGCAGCAGAAAACGTCAGCAGCTCCGGCGGCCTGGGCGCCGCTACGTAGACGCCAGCGCCACCCGCCGCACTGCACCGCTTTCGGCAGCGGGCACCGGGGGTGCGCCGCTGCGCGTCTGATCTTCGGTCAGCTTGAAAACGGCCACCGCGCCCACCAGCGCCTGGGCCTGGTGGCTGAGGCTGCTGGCGGCGGCCGCCATCTGCTCGACCAGTGCAGCGTTTTGCTGCGTGACCTGGTCCATCTGGGTGACGGCATCGCCCACCTGCGACACGCCCGTGCTCTGCTCGCTGCTGGCGGCGCTGATCTCGCCCATGATGTCGGTCACCCGCCGGATGGACGCGACCACCTCGGTCATGGTGGCGCCCGCCTTGTCCACCAGCGCGGTGCCCTGGCCCACGCGCTCCACGCTGGCGTGGATGAGGTGCCTGATCTCCTTGGCAGCCTCGGCACTGCGCTGGGCCAGGCTGCGCACCTCGCCGGCCACCACGGCAAAGCCCCGGCCTTGTTCGCCGGCGCGGGCGGCCTCTACCGCGGCGTTCAGGGCCAAGATGTTGGTCTGAAAGGCGATGCCGTCGATGACGCTGATGATGTCGGCAATCTTCTTGCTGCTGTCGTTGATGCCTTTCATGGTCTCGACCACTTCAGCCACCACGTCGCCGCCCTGCACGGCCACGGTGGAGGCGCTGACAGCGAGCTGGTTGGCTGCGCGGGCGTTGTCGGCGTTCTGGCGCACGGTGGAGCCCAGCTCTTCCATGGAGGCTGCTGTTTCTTCCAGTGCGCTGGCCTGCTGCTCGGTGCGCGCCGACAGGTCGTTGTTGCCCGAGGCAATCTGCGAGCTGGCAGACGCCACGCCTTCGGCGTTCTGGCGCACCGAGCTCACGGTATTCACCAGGCTTTGCTGCATGCGCTGCAGGGCGCCCAGCAGTTGCCCGGTTTCATCCGTGGAGCGCACGACGATCTGGCCGCTCAGGTCGCCCGCGGCCACGCGGTCTGCGGCGCCCACAGCCTGCGCCAGAGGGCGGGTGATGGAGCGGATGATGGAGACCGCCAGATGGAGACCGCCAGGAAGATCGCCATGGCAATGGCGATGGCGGCGGCGATGAGCACATCCCGCATCAAGGCACTGGCGGCAGCGTCTGCCCGCGCACCGGCCTCTACAGTCACCTGCGCCTGGTAGGTCACCTGCTCTGCCACGGTGGCCTGGTAAGCCTGCTGCACGGGCCGCAGGGTTTCTTCCAGCATGCGAAGAGCTTCATCCTTCTGGCCCTGCTGCAGCATGGCAATGTACTGGTCACCGAGCTTCAGGAACTCTGCGCGGTGCTGCTGCATGCGCGCCTGGATCTCGCGGCCCTTGTCGGAGTGGATGAGCGAGTCCAGCACTTTGAACTGCTCGGCCAGCGTGCCGCGCACCGCCGTGATGCGCTCGCGCGAGGACCTGGTGATGGCCTCCGTGCTGAAGATGGCGAGGTTGCGCAGCTGAATGGCCTGCACGTTCACCCCGTCTGCCACCATGCCCAGCGACTTGGTGATCGGTATGCGCATTTCCACAATGTCGTCCAGCGCTGCCCGCTGGGTGGCAGACCGAAGCAGCGCCACCGAACCCAGGGTCGCCAGAAGCAGCACCATGATCGCAAACGCAACCGCCAGACGGGTCGAAATCTTCAGTTTGTTCATCGTTGCTGCCTCCTCAAAACGTTGGGCCAGAAAACTGCGGGTGTGCTTACCTTACCCGTTTGCAACTTTTGTCACCAGCCCTATCTCGTCGCTGCTCAGCAGCGCTTCGATGTCCATCACGATCAGCATCCGGTCGCCCAGGCTGGCGATGCCGGTGACGAAACTGGGGTCCACGTTGCCGTGGCGTTCGAACTGCGGGGCAGGCTTGATCACGTCCGGCGTGAGGGTGACCACATCGGCCACCGCGTCCACCACCGCGCCAATGACGGTGCCACCAATGTCCAGAATGATGACCACGGTGAAGTCGGTGTAGTTGGCGTCGGGGCACTGCAGCTTCAGGCGCAGATCCAGGATGGGCACGATGCGACCGCGCAGGTCAATCACGCCCTTGATGTAGTCAGGCGACTGTGCCAGCCGCGTAGGTCGCTCGTACGAGCGGATTTCCTGCACGCGCAGGATGTCGATGCCATATTCCTCGGAGCCAAGGCGAAAGGTCAGGAACTCGCCGGCCGCTTCCACCCCGGACGCGGCAGAAGAGCGGGAGGCGGAGGGTGCGTGGGCGGAAACAGCGGTCATGGCGCGTACTTTCTCGGAACGGAATGGGAAGGGCGCGCGGTTCAGGGCACCCATGCGAGATCCCCCAAAGGGGTGCCAACAAGGCTGCCGAACGCAACCCGTGCGGTGCAGGCGTGGTTTGCAGGATAGCAGGCTGCCGTTGCATTTGCTAACAACTTGGCAGTAACCCCGTTGGGGGCGCGCCATCACCACCTCGCAGCACGCATTGGGTTTGGAGAGCTAGCTCCACGGCGCACCGGTTGTCGCGGTCAAAAAAATGCTACCGTCCACCAGCGTCCCTCGGGATGCGTTTTGGGGGTGACCGCCCCCGCCTGCCCTGGGGCGCCACCTTGCCCCTGCTTTTTCACCGACGACCCATGCCGCTTTTCAGGACCCGAAACACCGACCCCGACCACATGCCGCCGCCCGGCCTGCCGCTTTTGGCGCTGGAGCTGCGCGCGCCCTGGGAGTTTGGCGCGGTGCTGCCCGCGTGGCCGGTGCTGCAGCGCGCACCCCTGGGTGACGGCCACGCGGTGATCGTGTTTCCCGGCCTCACGGCAGGGGACGCCACCACCGCGCCGCTTCGCCGCTACCTGGATTCGCGCAATTACGACACCCAGGGCTGGGGCCAGGGCCTGAACCTGGGCCCCCGCGAGGGCGTGCTGGAAAACGCCAAGCGCCAGTTGCAGGAAACCGCCCAGGCCAGTGGCGGCAAGGTGAGCCTGATCGGCTGGAGCCTGGGCGGCGTTTACGCGCGGGAGCTCGCCAAGGAAATGCCCGAGCTGGTGCGCTGCGTGGTGACACTGGGCACGCCCTTTGCCGGGCCGCACACGTCCACCAATGCCTGGCGCATTTACCAGTTTGCCAGCGGCCGCAGCATCGAGCGCGAAACCGAGAGCTACAACCTGCCCGAGGCGCCGCCCGTGCCCACCACCAGCATCTACTCGCGCACCGATGGCGTGGTGGCCTGGCGCGGCAGCATTCAGGCCCCCGCACCGCACAACCCGAACACCGAAAACATCGAGGTGGTGGCAAGCCACTTTGGCATCGGCCTGAACCCCAGCGCCTGGTGGGCCGTGGCCGACCGCCTGGGCCAACCCCAGGGCCCCAGCATGGCGTGGCGGCCGTTTCAGCGGCCCAAGGCTCCGGGGCTGCACCTGGTCTATCCGGACCCGCACCGGTAAGCCGTCGCGCCCTGGCGCGGCCACCGCCCATCCCTCACCAAGCACAAAGCACGCAAGGGTTGCCCCCTGCGTGCTTTATTTTGATAGCTGCCAGCGCTTTATGGATAAGCGCTGGAGCCTGTTTTGACTGCTATTTTTCGCTCTGCTTCTCAGGGGCCTGCCGCCCCCGCTCAGAAGCTTTCCCAGTCGTCCTCGCTGCCGCCCTTGGCCGCCGGGGCTGGCGCTGGCGGCTTGCTGGCCGCGCTGGCCTTGGGCGCTTGCAGGCTGGCCGGGGCGCTGGCTTTGCGCGTTGCGCTGCCCACGCTTTTGGCCGCTGTGCGCTGGGGCGCGGGGATGGGTGCGCGGGGTGCTGCGGCCGGGGCGCTGCGGGCCACAGGGCTGGCGGTGCGGGTGGTGGCGCTGGCGTCGAGCTTGAAGACGGCTACGGCGTTGACCAGTTCTCCCGCCTGGGCGTTCAGTGCGCTGGCAGCGGCGGCCATTTCTTCCACCAGGGCGGCGTTTTGCTGGGTGGCCTGGTCCATTTGCGTGACGGCTTCGCCCACCTGGCCTACGCCAGCGCTTTGTTCGCTGCTGGCGGCGCTGATCTCGCCCATGATGTCGGTCACGCGCCGGATGGCGCTCACCACTTCGGTCATCGTGGCTCCGGCTTTATCGACCAGGGCGGTACCTTGTTCCACGCGTTCGACGCTGGCGGTGATGAGGCTTTTGATTTCCTTGGCGGCTTCGGCGCTGCGCCCGGCCAGGCTGCGCACTTCTCCGGCCACCACGGCAAAGCCGCGGCCTTGTTCGCCGGCGCGGGCGGCTTCCACGGCGGCGTTGAGCGCCAGGATGTTGGTCTGGAAGGCGATGCCGTCGATGACGCTGATGATGTCGGCAATCTTCTTACTGCTGTCGTTGATGCCTTTCATGGTCTCGACCACTTCGGCCACCACGTCGCCGCCCTGCACGGCCACGGTGGAGGCGCTGACAGCGAGCTGGTTGGCTGCGCGGGCGTTGTCGGCGTTCTGGCGTACGGTGGAGCCCAGCTCTTCCATGGAGGCTGCCGTTTCTTCCAGTGCGCTGGCCTGCTGCTCGGTGCGCGCCGACAGGTCGTTGTTGCCCGAGGCAATCTGTGAGCTGGCAGACGCCACGCCTTCGGCGTTGCCGCGCACGCCCGACACGACACGCGCCAGGTTGTCGCGCATGTCGCGCAAGGCGTTGAGCAGCTGGCCCATCTCGTCCTTGCCGCCTGGGGGCACGTCTGCCGTGAGGTTGCCTTCGGCAATGGCACGGGCTGCACGCACGGCATGGTCGGCCGGGCGCGTGACGGCCCGGGTGATACCCACCCCCAGCAAGGCAGCGAGCAGCACGCACACACCCATCGTGATCAACAGGGACGCACGCGCCATGTTGAAAACCTGCCGGGCTTCTTCGCTGGCCTGCAGTGCGTTTTCGGAGTTGAGCTTCTGCATCTGGCCCAGCGTCTCGGCCACAGCGACAAACGCGGCTTCAGATTCACCGGCATACATCATCGACAGCGCATCACCGGTGATCTCCAGGGTTTCCGCGGTGCTGAAGTCCACACCGTTGGCAATCTCCGTCAGCTTGGCCTGCATGTCGGCGTATTCAGCCTTGCGCTGCTTGTAGGCGGCGTAGATTTCGCGCTCCTTGTCACCGTCGATCAAGGGTTCGTAGGTGGATTCCAGCTGCGCGATATCCTTCGCGCGCAGGGCCACCTGCTCGGAAAAGGCCTTGACTTCAGGCTGGCTGCGCGAAGTGACCATACCGGCCTCCGAGCGGCGCATGCGGTTGTAGAGCACACGCAGATCGCCCGTCTTTTCCACGCTGGGCAGCAGGTTGGTGGCGATCTGTTCGGAATTGGCGTTGATGCGCGCCATCTGCACCAGCGCGATCAGCCCCAGCACGGTGGTGAGCAGCACCACCGCCAGAAAACCCGCACCCAGCTTGACGCCAATGCGTAAATCGGAAACTCTCATGACTCACCCCTCAAATTTCTGCGCTTGCGGCGCCCCATCCAGCCCGCAGCAATACCCAGGGCGCAAAGCCGCCCTGCTGATCTGTAACTAATTGCAGTCTATCAGCGCCCTCACCGGCCCCGCGCCGCAACCCGTGCGCACGCCCGCCCTCGTCGTCCCGTATGGGCAACAAAAAAGCATGCGGGCATTGCTGCCCGCATGCTTGGTGGCGGCCTCATTTCAGTATCTTTTTGATAGCTGGCGGCGCTTTATCAGCAAGCGCCAGAGGCATATTTCACTAAAAAATTTCAGGCCTGGGACTTCTTGTAATTCTCGATCCCGTCCGAGACTTCCTTCTTCGCGGCGTCAATGCCTTCCCAGCCCAGCACCTTGACCCACTTGCCCTTTTCCAGGTCCTTGTAGTGCTCAAAGAAATGGGCGATGGCATTGCGGCGCATGGAGTTCACGTCGTCGATGGTCTTCCAGTGGTCATACATGGGCAACACCTTGGAGGTGGGCACGGCAATGACCTTGCCATCCACACCGGCCTCGTCTTCCATCATCAGGATGCCCAGCGGGCGGCAGGGCACAACCACGCCGGGGAACAGCGGGTACGGCGTGATCACCAGCACGTCCACCGGGTCACCGTCGCCCGACAGCGTCTGGGGCACATAGCCGTAGTTGGTGGGGTAGTGCATGGCCGTGGTCATGAAACGGTCCACAAAAATGGCGCCAGACTCCTTGTCCACCTCGTACTTGATCGGGTCAGCGTTCATCGGGATCTCGATGACGACATTGAAGGTGTCGGGAACGTTCTTGCCTGGGGGGACGTTATTGAGGGACATGTTTGGTTGAAAAGTTGATTGGCGACAATCCACGCAGCATGCAGCGTCGGGATTAACCCTGATTTTAGGCGCATGCCCCTTTCTGCCCGCTTGCAGACCTGCGTTTGCCTGTAAATTGGGTTTGTTGGCCAATCGGCTCCTGCAGCAATTGCACAGGGAGCACGAGGAAGCAACGCAGCGGGGATGCCACCGATGCGTTGGTCCCCCTCCGTGCAACAAACCCTAGGAGAATTGAATGGCTGCAAGCTCAGCACTGACCTCCCCTCTCATCCTCGCCCTGGTCTGCGGGCTCATTGCCGTGGCCTACGGCATCTGGGCCCGGGGCTGGATCCTCGCCAAAGACCCGGGCAACGCCCGCATGCAGGAGATCGCCGCGGCCATCCAGGCCGGCGCTGCCGCCTACCTGGCCCGCCAATACAAGACCATTGCCATCGTGGGCGTGGTGCTGGCGGTACTCATCGGCGTCTTTTTGGACGCCACCACGGCCGTGGGCTTTGTGGTGGGCGCCGTGCTCTCGGGCGCCTGCGGATTCATCGGCATGAACGTATCGGTGCGCGCCAACGTGCGCACGGCACAGGCCGCCACCCACGGCATCGGCCCTGCGCTCGATGTGGCGTTTCGCGGTGGGGCCATCACCGGCATGCTGGTTGTGGGGCTGGGCCTGCTGGGGGTCACGGGCTTTTACTGGTTTCTGGCGGGCAACGGCAACCACAATCCCACCACCAACCTGGCCACGCTGCTCAACCCGCTGATCGGTTTTGCGTTTGGCTCGTCGCTGATTTCCATCTTTGCGCGCCTGGGCGGCGGCATTTTCACCAAGGGCGCCGATGTGGGCGCCGATCTGGTGGGCAAGGTGGAGGCGGGCATCCCTGAAGACGACCCGCGCAACCCCGCGGTGATTGCGGACAACGTGGGCGACAACGTGGGCGACTGCGCCGGCATGGCGGCCGACCTGTTCGAAACCTATGCCGTGACGCTGATCGCCACCATGGTGCTGGGCGCGCTGCTGGTGGTGAGCGCCCCGGTGAACGCCGTGGTGTACCCGCTGGCGCTGGGCGCCGTGTCCATCATTGCATCCATCATCGGCTGCTTTTTCGTCAAGGCCTCGCCCGGCATGAAGAACGTGATGCCTGCGCTGTACAAGGGCCTGGCGATTGCGGGCGTGCTGTCGCTCGTCGCCTTCTATTTCGTGACCGTCTGGATCATGCCGGACAACGCCATCACCGCTACCGGCAGCCAGCTGAAACTGTTTGGCGCCTGCGCCGTCGGCCTGCTGCTCACGGCCGCGCTGGTGTGGATCACCGAGTTCTACACCGGCACGCAGTATTCGCCCGTGCAGCACATCGCGCAGGCATCGACCACGGGCCATGGCACCAACATCATTGCAGGACTGGGCGTTTCCATGCTGTCCACCGCCTGGCCGGTGATCTTCGTGTGCCTGGCCATCCTGTCGGCCTACCAGCTCGCGGGCCTGTACGGCATTGCCGTGGCGGCCATGTCCATGCTGTCCATGGCGGGCATCGTGGTGGCGCTGGATGCGTATGGCCCCATCACCGACAACGCCGGCGGCATTGCCGAAATGGCCGAGCTGCCCAGCAGCGTGCGCGACATCACCGACCCGCTGGACGCCGTGGGCAACACCACCAAGGCCGTGACCAAGGGCTATGCGATTGGCTCGGCGGGCCTGGCCGCGCTGGTGCTGTTTGCCGACTACACGCACAAGCTGGAGAGCTACGGCAAGGCCATCACGTTTGACCTGTCCGACCCGTTGGTCATCATCGGCCTGTTCATCGGCGGGTTGATCCCCTACCTGTTCGGCGCCATGGCGATGGAGGCCGTGGGCCGCGCGGCCGGGGCCGTGGTTGTGGAGGTGCGCCGACAGTTCCGCGATATTCCCGGGATCATGGAGGGCACCGCCAAGCCTGAATACGGCAAGGCGGTGGACATGCTGACCACCGCCGCCATCAAGGAGATGGTGATCCCCAGCCTGCTGCCTGTGGTGGTGCCCATCGTGGTGGGCCTGCTGCTGGGGCCCAAGGCGCTGGGCGGTTTGCTCATGGGCACCATCGTCACCGGCCTCTTCGTTGCCATCAGCATGTGCACGGGCGGCGGCGCATGGGACAACGCCAAGAAGTACATCGAGGACGGCCACCATGGCGGCAAGGGCAGCGAGGCCCACAAGGCCGCAGTGACCGGGGACACCGTGGGCGACCCCTACAAGGACACGGCCGGCCCGGCCATCAACCCGCTGATCAAGATCATCAACATCGTGGCGCTGCTGATCGTTCCGCTGGTGGTCAAATTCCACGGCGGGTGATACGCTGGCGTTGACCACTCCAGGGCTTCGCCACATCCGGCATACCGCCAGGATTTGTCAGGGCCTTAGCCCGCTACGGCGGGCTTTTTTACGTGTGCCCGTTCCGCCAAACGGACTGCAGGATCTGTGTTCTTCGTTTAGGTACCAGCAGCGTCCGGTGCCGGAGCCTCCTGCACCGTCAGCACGCGCAGTGCCAGCATGTCCAGCGCAGGGCGGACATTGCCCTGCTTGTCCGTCCACACGCGGGGCGTGAGGGTTCCGGCGAGCGCCACCGAGTCGCCGTCGCGCAATGTGCGCAACGCATCACACACCCGCTCTTCAAAGGCAATCACATTGACAAAGAGCAGCTCGCCATCCCCCGTGGTGGCGCGCACCTTGGCAACGGTGAATGCCTTGCCTGCCTTGTCCACCCGTTGCGCAGATTCACCAAAGATCCTGCCGGCCACCAATCCATCGATCATGAGATTCCTCTTGTGTCGAAAGTACGCCGAAGCACCAGCCGGGTACCCAACCTCGCATCCGGTTCGCGCGCTACCTGCCGCGCCAACCGCGCCATGGCTCGCGCGGTTGGCGCATTGGACAATGCGTTTGGCTCGCGCCCAGCAAAAAAGCCCAGAACCTTTCGGTTCTGGGCTTTTGCTATCAATGGTCGGCGTGGCGGGATTCGAACTCGCGACCCCTTGCACCCCATGCAAGTGCGCTACCAGGCTGCGCTACACGCCGACAAGACTTAGATTATATGCTGAAAAATTCAGTTCAAAGAGAGAAGCGCACGAATCTCGAACAATTCTTTGCGCATGGCAAGCGGATCCAGCATCAACCCCGGCGCAATGGAAAGGTCGCGCGCCGTATCGACCACCATGCTGGGCAAAACAACATCCGCCACCAACTGATCACCAGCCACCTCGCTGCGGTCCGTGTGCACCAGCTCCTGAAGCTTGTTGCGCGCCCCGCTGATGGTGAACCCCTGGTCATACAGCAGATCGCGGATGCGGCGGATCATGAGCACCTCGTGGTGCTGGTAGTAGCGCCGGTTGCCACGGCGTTTCATGGGCCGCAGCTGCGTGAACTCCTGCTCCCAATAGCGCAGCACATGCGGCTTCACGCCACACAACTCCGCGACCTCTCCGATCGTGAAGTACCGCTTGGCGGGTATGGAAGGTAGCGTAGTGCCCATGGGATGCAAGTTCAAACGCGAAAGCCGACAAGCGTACTGCAGTCCCGCCAAAGCCGCCAGTCATGGCGCCCGCAATGAGACACAAATCGGAACAAATTCACGCCGCAGCCTGAATCTGCTCTTTGAGTTTGCTGCTCGCGTGAAATGTCACGACCCGGCGCGCCTTGATCGGGATCGCCTCGCCCGTGCGCGGGTTACGCCCGGGGCGTGGCGCCTTGGTACGGATCTGGAAATTGCCAAACCCCGACAGTTTCACGTCCTTGCCCTCGACAAGACTCTGTGAAATCAGATCGAAGAAGGCGTCGATCATGTCCTTGGACTCGCGCTTGTTCAGGCCGATCTGGTCAAACAGCAGATCGGCGAGCTGCGCCTTGGTCAGTGCCGGTGTCTCCAGGCTCTCGACTGCAAATTCAATCATGGCTCGTCATTCCCCTGAACATCGTCACACCCGCAGCCGCGCGCCCGTGCGCTGCGCAAGTTGCGCCATCACGGACTGGACCGCCGCCTCGATTTCAGCCTCCGTCAGGCTCGCTTCGTCGCGTCCGAGCGTGAGGCGCACCGCCAGGCTCTTTTCGCCCGGAGCCAGCCCGCCTGCCGGCGCCTCTTCGCCTGCGCGCAGCGCCTTGGGTCGGTATACATCAAACAGCACGGCAGAGCGCAGCATGCCACCCGGAACGGCCTGCTCGACTGCCCCCATGATGTCCGCATGCGTGACACGCTCGGCCACCACCACGGCCAGGTCGCGCTCGACCGCCTGGTGCTTGGACACTGTCTTGAACTCCGGCACCATGCGCCGCAGCACGGCGTCCAGCTCCAGCTCGAACATCACAGGAGCCTGCGGCAGTTCCCACGACTGGCGCCACTGCGGGTGCAGTTCGCCCACAAAACCGATGGCGCGGCCATCCACCAGCACGCGAGCGCAACGGCCAGGGTGCATGGCGGGATGGGTGCCCGGCTCGAACGTCGCGCGCAGCGGTGCCAGCAGGGCTTCCACGTCGCCCTTCACATCAAAGAAGTCGATGGATTGCTCCTTGCGCCCCCATTGCAGCATGTCGTTCGGGCCATAGGCCAGGCCCGACACGCGCATCGGCTGATGGAAGCCTTCGACTGTGGTGTCGGTATTGCTCACGCTGCCGTCGCGCAGGAACACGCGGCCCAGTTCAAAGACGCGCACCCGCTCGGCCTTGCGGTCGAGGTTGAACTTCAACACTTGCAGCAAAGAACCCAGCAACGTGGAGCGCATCACGCTCATCTGGCTGGCAATCGGATTGAGCAGCTTGATCGGCTGGGTGTTGGCGGCCAGCTCGTGCTCCCACCGCTCTTCCACAAAGCTGAAGTTGATCGTTTCCTGATACCCCAGCGCTGCCAGCGAGCGGCGCACCGCAAACGGGCTGCGCGTGGCCTCGAGCGCCAGCTTGGGCGTGATCGGCGCCAGGGGGGGCGTGGTCGGCAGGTTGTTGTAGCCCACCATGCGGGCAACCTCTTCGATCAGGTCTTCCTCGATGGTGATGTCGAAACGGAACGAAGGCGGCGTAACGGTGAGCGTGCCGTCGCCCTCCACCACCGGCAGGCCCAGGCGCTGCAACGCATCGGCGCACTGGGCTTGTGTCAGTGGCATGCCGATGACCTTGGCCGCACGCGCCACGCGCAGCGTGACGGGCTGGGACACCGGCAGATTGACGGCCTGATCGTCCATGGGCCCACACGCCGTGTCGGGTGTACCGCAAATGTCGATCACCAGTTGCGTGATGCGCTCGATGTGCTCCACCGTCAGGGCGGAGTCCACGCCGCGCTCGAATCGGTGACCCGCATCGGTCGAGAAATTGAACCGGCGCGAGCGACCCGCCACTGCTTTGGGCCACCAGAACGCGGCCTCGATATAGATGTGGCGGGTGTCATCCGACACGGCTGTGGCGTCGCCGCCCATGATGCCGGCCAGCGACTCCACCTGACGGTCGTCGGCGATCACACCCACCTTGTCATCGACGGTCACGGTGGTGCCGTTGAGCAGCTTGAGCTGCTCGCCCGGCTTGCCCCATCGAACCTCCAGGCCACCGTGGATCTTGTCCAGGTCAAAAATGTGCGACGGACGCCCCAGCTCGAACATCACATAGTTGGAAATGTCCACCAGCGGCGACACGCCGCGCTGTCCGCAGCGTGCCAGGCGGTCCAGCATCCACTGGGGTGTGGCGGCGCGCGTGTTCACGTTGCGCACGATGCGGCCGGAGAAGCGGCCGCACAGATCCGGTGCACTCACCTGCACGGGCAGCTTGTCCGTCAGCTTTGCGGCTACGGCAGAGAACGACGGGCGTTGCAGCGGCGTGCCCGTCAATGCTGAGACTTCGCGCGCGATGCCATAAACGCTCAGGCAGTGCGCCAGATTGGGCGTGAGCTTGAGGGTAAACAGGGTGTCGTCCAGGTCCAGATGCTCACGAATGTCCTGGCCCACGGGAGCCGAGGCATCGAGCTCCAGCAAGCCACCATGGTCTTCGGACAGCTTGAGCTCGCGCGCCGAGCACAGCATGCCCTGGCTTTCCACGCCGCGCAGCTTGCCCACCTTGATGAGGAACGGCTTGCCGTCATCACCCGGCGGCAGCTCGGCGCCCACCAGCGCGCAGGGCACTTTGATGCCCACGCGGGCGTTGGGCGCGCCACACACGATATTCAGCAGGGCGCCCTGCCCCACGTCCACCTGGCACACACGCAGGCGGTCGGCGTCGGGGTGTTGCACGGCCTCCTTGATCTCACCCACCACGATCTTGGTGAAAGGCGGCGCGACGGGGCGCAGCTCTTCCACCTCCAGGCCCGCCATGGTCAGCGTGTCGGCCAGCTCTTGGGTTGTCAGCGGTGGGTTGCAGAATTCGCGCAACCAGGACTCAGGGAATTGCATAGGAAGACTCTTTGGCGTTAGCTCTTAAAAATATAGCTGGCAGCGCTTTTCAATCAAGCGTTTCGATGTCAAAACGCTTTGAAAGCCAATGAATACAAGCGTCAGCAGCTCACTTTTTTGCGTTACTGAAACTGCGACAGAAAACGGATGTCGCCGTCAAAGAACAAACGCAGATCGTTGACGCCGTAGCGCAGCATCGTCAGACGGTCCGGGCCCATGCCAAACGCAAAGCCGATGTACTTCTCGGGGTCGAGGCCCATGTTGCGCACCACGTTGGGGTGCACCTGGCCCGAACCCGCCACTTCGAGCCACCGGCCCGCCAGCGGACCCGTCTGGAACTGGATATCGATCTCGGCGCTGGGCTCCGTGAACGGGAAAAAGCTGGGGCGAAAGCGCAACACGAGGTCATCGCTTTCAAAAAACGTGCGGCAGAAGTCCGTGAAGATGACCTTCAGATCCTTGAAACTCACGTTCTCGCCGATCCACAGGCCTTCGCACTGGTGGAACATGGGCGAGTGCGTGGCGTCGCTGTCCACGCGATAAGTGCGGCCTGGGGCGATCACGCGGATCTCGGGCATGGGCTGGCCAGCATCCAGCGCGGCCCGGTGCTTTTTGACATGCTGTACTGCATGGCGGATCTGCATGGGGCTGGTGTGCGTGCGCAGCAGGTTGGGGGCGGTGGCAGTGCCGCCCTCCACATAGAACGTGTCGTGCATGGAACGCGCGGGATGGTCCTCTGGCGTGTTCAATGCGGTGAAGTTGAACCAGTCGGTTTCAATCTCGGGGCCTTCGGCAACGTCAAAACCCATGGAGCCGAAAATGCCCTGGATGCGTTCGAGCGTGAGCGACACCGGGTGCAGGCCACCCTGCCCGCGCTGGCGGCCTGGCAGGCTCACGTCCAGTGCTTCAGCCTTCAATTGCAGTTGCAGCTCTGCGTCGGCCAGCGCCTGGCGGCGTGCGGTCAGTGCGGCTTCGATGGCCTGCTTGGCCACGTTGATGGCAGCGCCACGGGATTTCTTTTCCTCGACGGACAGCTGCGCCATGCCCTTCATGAGCTCGGTCACGCGGCCCGACTTGCCCAGAAATTGCGCCTTGGCGTTTTCGAGGTCAGCAGGGGTTGCACTTTGGGCAAACAGTTGCGTGGCGCTCTCGACCAGGGAATCCAACTCGTTCATATCGACTCTCGAAAATGAACAAGGGCTAGTGCCTTTTCAAGCCCTAGCCCTTGCTGTTATTGCGCAAGCAGCTATCAGAACGATAGCCGCTCATCGTGAACTCAAGCAGCCAGCTTGGCCTTGACTTGCTCCACGATGCTGCCAAAGGCAGCCTTGTCGTGCACTGCGAGGTCGGCCAGCATCTTGCGGTCGATCTCGATGGAAGCCTTCTTCAGGCCGTTGGCGAACTGGCTGTAGGTCATGCCCAGTTCACGCGCAGCGGCGTTGATACGGGCGATCCACAACTGGCGGAACACGCGCTTCTTGGTGCGGCGGTCACGGTAGGCATATTGCCCAGCCTTCATTACCGCCTGTTTGGCGATACGGAAGACGTTACCGCGGCGACCACGGAAACCCTTGGCAAGGGCGAGAACTTTCTTGTGACGGGCACGGGCCGTTACACCACGTTTGACGCGAGGCATGTATGTACTCCTTGTTCGTCAGTAAATTAAACGCCCATGCCGGGCAGCATCTGTGAAATCGAGCCCATATTGGTCTCGTGCACAGCAACCGCACCACGCAGATGGCGCTTGTTCTTGGTGGTCTTCTTGGTCAAGATGTGACGCTTGAAGGCTTGACCGCGCTTGACGGTGCCACCGGGACGAACGCGGAAACGTTTTTTCGCGCTGCTCTTGGTCTTCATTTTGGGCATGTGAATGCTCCTTTTTCATTGTGCTCGTGAGGCGTTTGCAAACCGATCTGCAAACTTGTTGGCCCCGAGCCACTTTTGTCGAAAGGCTTTCGCCTCTCGGTCGGCAGAGCCAAAGCCCCGCCTCTTCGAGTATTTCGCCCTTGCGGGCGAAGCACTCAAATTTTTGCACCCATCCGCGCGATTCAGGCCGCCCCGCCCGGCACCTGGGCGTTCTCAGCAGCCGGTTTGGCTGCGGCGGGCTTCTTCTTGCCGGGAGCGATCATCATGATCATCTGGCGGCCTTCCAGCTTGGGAAACTGCTCGATGATGATGCTGTCTGCCAATTCGTCACGAATCCGGTTCAGCAACGCCAAACCGAGTTCCTGGTGCGTGATTTCACGACCGCGAAACCGCAGCGTGATCTTGCACTTGTCACCATCCGCCAGAAAACGGCGGATGTTGCGCATCTTGATGTTGTAGTCGCCATCGTCCGTGCCAGGACGGAACTTGACTTCCTTGATCTCGATGACCGTCTGCTTGGCTTTGGCTTCTGCCGCACGCTTTTGCTCTTGGTACTTGAACTTGCCGTAGTCCATGAGGCGGCACACCGGTGGGTTTGCCGTGGCGGCAATTTCCACCAGATCCACATCCAGCTCACCGGCCATGCGCAAGGCCTCCATGAGGCTGACAACACCCAAAGGCTCGTTGTCAGGCCCGGACAGACGGACTTCCGGGGCCATGATTTCACGGTTCAGGCGGTGCTTGCGCTCTTCCCGGTGGCGACGATCACGAAATTCAGTAGCGATGGCTATCTTCCTTGAATCAAAATGCTACAAAAAAAGTAGCTATTCCCGCACAGTCCGCGAGCGGCAAAGCAGCTTTTGTGTTCAAAATCAGGCTTTGGTGGCAATGTCGTTGGCGATCAGCTCAATGAACGCATCCACCGACATCACGCCGAGGTCACGATTGCCCCGGGCTCGCACTGCGACGGCACCTGCGGCCTTTTCCTTGTCGCCAGCGACGAGGATGTAAGGCAGCTTTTGCATCGAATGCTCCCGTATTTTATACGTAATCTTTTCGTTGCGAAGGTCCAGCGTCACCCTAAGGCCTTGATTGGGCAGCGCTTTTTGCAGTTTTGCTGCGATTTCACGACAGTAATCGGACTGCGCATCCGTGATGTTGAGCACCGAAACCTGCACGGGAGCCAGCCACATGGGCAGGGCGCCAGCGTGCTGCTCGATCAGAATTCCGATAAAGCGCTCCAGACTGCCCACGATGGCGCGGTGCAGCATCACCGGCCTGTGGCGCGCGCCATCCTCGCCAACGTACTCGGCGTCCAGGCGTTCGGGCATGGAGAAATCGACCTGCATGGTGCCGCACTGCCACTGGCGCCCGATTGCATCCTTGAGGGTGTACTCGATCTTGGGGCCATAGAAGGCGCCGTCGCCCGGGGCGATCTCGAACTCGCAGCCCGAAGCCCGCAGGCTTTCCATGAGCGCATGCTCTGCCTTGTCCCAGCTTTCTTCCGATCCGATGCGCGCCTCGGGGCGCGTGGCCACCTTGTAGATGATGTTCTCGAAGCCGAAGTCCTTGTAGACCTTCTGCAGCAGGGTCGTGTACGCCGTGCATTCGGCCAGGATGTGATCTTCCGTGCAGAAAATGTGACCGTCGTCCTGCGTGAAGCCGCGCACGCGCATGATGCCGTGCAGGCCACCCGTGGGCTCGTTACGATGGCACTGGCCAAACTCGCCGTAGCGTAGAGGCAGGTCGCGGTAGCTCTTGATGCCCTGCTTGAAAATCAGGATATGGCCCGGGCAGTTCATCGGCTTGAGCGCGTAGTCGCGCTTCTCGCTCTCGGTCGTGAACATGTTGTCGCGGTACTTGTCCCAGTGGCCCGTCTTTTCCCAGAGCGTCTTGTCCAGAATCTGCGGGCCCTTGACCTCCTGGTAGCCGTTGTCGCGGTACACGCGGCGCATGTATTGCTCCACCTCCTGCCACAGCGTCCAGCCCTTGGGGTGCCAGAACACCGTGCCGGGTGAGTGCTCGTCGATGTGGAAAAGGTCAAGCTCACGCCCCAGCTTGCGGTGGTCGCGCTTTTCGGCCTCCTCCAGCATCGTCAAATACTGCTGCAGCTCGTCCTTGGAGGCCCAGGCCGTGCCGTACACCCGTTGCAGCATTTCGTTGCGGTGGTCACCACGCCAGTAGGCACCTGCCACCTTCATCAGCTTGAAGAACTTGAGCTTGCCCGTGCTCGGCACGTGCGGGCCACGGCACAGATCCTCGAACGCGCCTTCCCGGTACAGGCTCACGTCCTCGTTGCTGGGAATGCTGGCGATGATCTCGGCCTTGTAGTGTTCGCCCAGGCCCTTGAAATACTGCACGGCCTCATCGCGCGGCAGCACGCGGCGCACGATGGGTTCGTCCTTGGCCGCCAGTTCGGCCATGCGCTTTTCGATGGCCACCAGATCTTCCGGCGTGAAGGGGCGCTTGTAAGCAAAGTCGTAATAGAAGCCGTTCTCGATCACCGGGCCGATGGTGACCTGTGCGTCAGGGAATAGCTCCTTGACGGCGTAGGCCAGCAAGTGGGCGGTGGAGTGGCGGATGACATCCAGGCCATCGGCATCTTTCGCAGTCACGATGGACAGCGGGCTATCGGTCGTGATCTGGTAGCTGGTGTCCACGACCTTGTCGCCAATCTTGCCCGCCAAAGCCGCTTTGGCCAGACCCGAGCCAATGGAAGCAGCCACTTCGGCCACCGTGACGGGGCCCGGAAACTCGCGCTGTGAACCGTCGGGAAGCGTGATGTGAATCATGGGAGTAACTCTTTCTTTTCAATCAATCAGTGCAATGGGTGCGGGCACGCGCCAGGCCCAGGAAACAAAAAAGCGCGGAACAGGTCCGCGCTTTTTGGAGGGGTGTGCAATCTCGTGCAGGCGCGAACAGCCAGCCTCAACGGCCGGTCAACATCTCCGATGTAGTTCGCGGTGTCATAACCAGATTGCCTTTCTCGCTCTTGTGCAGTGAATTTCCTTGGATTTTAACCCCAGCACCCAGAAAAAAAGCCCGAAGCAGATGCTTCGGGCTTTTGTCGAGTGCATTTGGCGCCACAACAAAGCGGCGCTGAGCTCCGCAGATCAGTGGAACTGCTCTTCTTCGGTCGAACCCGTCAAGGCCTTCACGGAGGACGAGCCGCCCTGGATCACCGTGGTCACGTCGTCGAAGTAGCCTGCGCCCACTTCCTGCTGGTGCGACACGAAGGTGTAGCCCTTTTCGCGTGCTGCGAATTCAGGTTCCTGCACCATTTCGGTGTAGTGCTTCATGCCTTCGCCGCGTGCATAGGCATGGGCGAACTGGAAGGTGTTGAACCAGTTGATGTGGATGCCAGCCAGCGTGATGAACTGGTACTTGTACCCCAGGGCCGACAAGTCTTCCTGGAAGGAAGCGATCTGCTTGTCGTTGAGGTTCTTCTTCCAGTTGAACGATGGCGAGCAGTTGTACGACAGCAGCTTGCCGGGGCAGGCAGCGTGCACAGCCTGCGCGAACTCACGGGCGAAGCCGATGTCGGGCACGCCGGTTTCGCACCACACCAAGTCGGCGTAGGGGGCGTAAGCCACGCCACGGCTGATGGCTTGTTCCAGGCCGTTTTTGACGCGGTAGAAGCCTTCTTGTGTGCGCTCGCCGGTCAGGAACGGCTTATCGTTGGCGTCGTGGTCGGACGTGATCAGGTTGGCGGCTTCAGCGTCGGTGCGGGCCAGCACGATGGTGGACACGCCCATCACGTCAGCAGCAAAACGTGCGGAGATCAGCTTTTCAATGGCTTCCTGCGTAGGAACCAGCACCTTGCCACCCATGTGACCGCACTTCTTCACGGCGGCCAGCTGGTCTTCGAAGTGCACGCCGGCTGCACCTGCAGCGATCATGTTCTTCATCAGTTCGAAGGCGTTCAGCACGCCGCCGAAACCGGCTTCTGCATCGGCCACGATGGGCAGGAAGTAGTCGATGAATTCCTTGTCGCCGGGGTTGATGCCACGGCCCCACTGGATTTCGTCAGCGCGCTTGAAGGTGTTGTTGATGCGGCGCACCATGGTGGGCACCGAGTCGTAGGCGTACAGCGACTGGTCGGGGTACATGGTTTCGCTGGTGTTGCCGTCAGCAGCGACTTGCCAGCCCGACAGGTACACGGCTTCGAGGCCTGCCTTGGCTTGCTGCATGGCCTGACCGGCGGAGATCGCGCCGAACGCGTTCACATAGCCCTTCTTGGCACCGCCGTTGATCTTGTCCCACAGCTTTTCAGCACCGCGCTTAGCCAGCGTGTGTTCGATGGGCAGCGAGCCGCGCAGGCGCACCACGTCGGCAGCGGAGTAACCACGCTTCACACCCTTCCAGCGGGGGTTCTGGGCCCAGTCTTTTTCCAGGGCGGCAATTTGCTGTTCGCGGCTCAGTTGTTCGTTGAGGGATTGGGGCATGAGATCACTCCAGGAGGTAGGTTAAAAACGCCGGGCTGCGTGTGCTGCCCTTGGAGACAACTTTAAGTCTTCTATAAGACTTATGCAAGCTCTTATGTCTTATACAAGAGATAAATTTTCTCTTTTTAAAACAACGAGTTATCCACACCATCTTGTAATGCAAAATTTGATTTCTCATATTGAGAAAAAATGTGGCGGCGCAACATTCATTGCTTTCCACATCGAGAAAATCAAATTCCGCATTGCAATATTTGACGTTGTTTAAGCCGAAATTCACGCAGTGGCTTGCAACCAGTCTCCATCGGCAATATGGGGCGCAGCGACCGTATACCGGGGATTGATCTCGTAAACCAGGCAGGACACGGCCTGCCCGCCCACATCCACCACAACCTCTCGCTTCACGTATTCATCGATAGGGGTGGCGCCGAGCCCTTCGATCTCGTCCAGAACGGCCTCCAGGTCAGCGCCAATTTCATATACCTCGCCCTGCACCACCAAGGGTCCGCCCAGCGTCATGCCCGGATAGGCCCCCAGGTGGTAAAGCACCCCGGCCACCCGGGCTGGGCCCACAAACTTTGGTTCCGGGCGAAGGCGCGTGATGTCGTTGGATCCGCCACGGCGCAAGGTGCCATAAACAAAGACATGGCGGGCGCGAACGGCGGGCGGGGGTTTGTCGGGCATGATGCGCACCTCGTTTTGGTTCAGAACCGGTTCAATGTATTCCGGGCGCGCCAGACGGCGGCCCACACCGGCCGCCCGAGCAGGCTCCCGGCCATCTCATCAGCAGTCTAGTGAACACCACGCCCAGCCGCCCTTTTGCTTATGTGTGCCTGGCCCTTAGCATGGCCCTGGTGGGCAGCTACGTGGCGCTGTCCAAGCCGCTGGCTGCCGTGCTGCCCGTGTTCCTGCTCGCGTGGATGCGTTTTGGCATTGGCGGTGTAGCCATGCTGCATTGGCTGCGCAAACCGGTGGATGAACCGCCGATCACCCGGTCCACCCAGCGGCTGCTGTTTCTGCAGTCGTTCCTGGGCAACTTTTTGTTCACCCTCTGCATGATCTATGGCGTAAGCCTTACCGATGCGGTCACGGCCGGGGTGACGCTGGCGGCCATTCCTGCGGCTGTGGCGGTGATGGGCTGGCTCTTTTTGCGCGAACGCGTAGCGCCACGCACCTGGGCCGCCGTGGTCTGTGCCGTGGCAGGGATTGCGCTTTTTTCACTATCAAAACAAGAGCATTCGGCGCATATTGCACAAGCGCTGGATGCCAAAAATACTCGTAATATGGGCTGGTTGGGCCCCTGGCTATTGCTAGGCGCAGTGGTGTGCGAAGCCGCCTATACGGTGATCGGCAAGAAGCTCACCACCAGCCTCGGGCCCAAGCGCATCACCTCGCTCATCAACCTGTGGGGTTTTGTGCTGTCCACGCCGTTGGGGCTTTACGCCGCCTGGCATTTCAACTTTACGGCCGTGGGCTGGGGCACCTGGGTGCTGCTGGTGTTCTACGCGCTGGCCGCCTGCGTGTGGACGGTGTGGCTCTGGATGACTGGGCTCAAGGCCGTGCCCGCTGCGCAGGGCGGGGTGTTCTCGGTCATGCTGCCGGTGAGCGCGGCGCTCGTGGGCGTGCTGTTTCTGGGCGAAACCTTGGCCGGCACCCAGCTGATGGCCTTCGTCATCGCACTGGCCAGCGTGCTGCTGGCGACCCTGCCCTCACGCACCGGCCTGCGGGTGGGCCGACGGGCGGGTCACGCAGACTGATGGCAACCCGGCTGCGCGGCCTCCTGGCCGCGACCGCTACACCACCAGGGGCTGTGCGCTCACCACAATGCCGTCTGCATCGGCGTACAGCCAGTCGCCCGGCCGCACCCAGACGCCCTGGATCTGCACGGCCACATCGCGCTGCCCCTCGCCACGGCGTTCTGTGGGCAGCGGTATCAACGCCAGCGCACACAGGCCAACAGCCGCCGCCTTGAGCTCGGCCACATCGCGCACGCACCCGTCCACCACCACACCGGCCCAGCCATTGCGCGCAGCGGCAGCCGCCAGATTGCCACCCACCAGCGCGCGGCGCAGCGAGCCCCCCCCATCCACTACCAGCACGCGGCCCTCACCCGGCGACTCCACGGCCGCCTTCACCTGCGTGTTGTCTTCATGGCACTTGACGGTGCTCACCGGGCCGGCAAACGCGGCCACACCGCCATAACTGTGAAAGACCGGGGGCAGGACGCGGAACGCACCGCTCATGTCGCCCTTGTGCACATCGCAAAAATCACAGGTGCTGAAAGATGGGAAGGATGGCGCAGCAGACATGGAGTGAAAGCCTTTCAGGCGAAATGAACAACGGGCACAGCGGCAAACCGCCGTGCCCCACGGATGGGTGCGCATTGTGATACAGCCCGGGTGAGCAACCTGGAAACGCCGGCATCCCAGGGCGCTTTGTCAAGGTACCGGCGCTGCATGGGCGACTAATTGGCGCACACGCGGCACCACTGCTACAAATCGAGGCAAAAAAAGCCCTTTCTCCCTTGGAAACGCGTTTTTTTCCCAGTAGCATCGGTCTGCCTATGGGAAAGCCCAGCTTTCTCTGGTGAAAAATCTACTTCCAACAAGGAAAACCCGACATGGCAACTGCAAAAAAAGCTCCGGCAAAAACAGCCCCCGCAGCCCAGAAGGCTGCTGCCCCCGCCAAGAAGCGCACCCCCAACGCTGCTTTCATGAAGGCACTTACGCCCAGCCCCGCGCTGGCCGCCGTGGTGGGCTCGGCGCCGCTGCCGCGCACGGAGATCATCAGCAAGCTGTGGGTCTACATCAAGGCCAACAACCTGCAGGATGCCGCCAACAAGCGCAACATCAACGCCGACGCCAAGCTCAAGGAATTGTTCGGCAAGCCCCAGGTCTCGATGTTTGAACTGGCCGGCCTGATCGGCAAGCACGTCAAGTAAGCCCCGCACCCAGTGCCCCAGAAAGCCGGCCCATGCCGGCTTTTTTTCGTCTGCAGCTGGGCAATCTGTGGCTCACAAACATCAATGCAAATGAGAATGACCCGCATTTGATGTAACATAACGCAGCACGTCGAAGCACAGCCATGTTGATCTAGCCACTGCCTCTCGCTTGCGCCTGGCGCACCTGCGCGCCATCAGCACATTCCCACCACGGAGGCCTCCTTGGCAAAATCACGCGCTCTGCGCCGCAGCATCCCGCTGCGCGCGCCCCAATCAACCCAACAACCCATCACCCAGCCCGCTCGCACTGCGGCATCGGAAAAGGCCCTGCTCCCGCTGGGCGCACTGATGCTGGCAGCCTCGGTGGGGGCCATGGCCCAGACCCATGCGGCTGAGGCCACACTGCCCGCCGTCACCGTGAAGGAAACGGCAGACGTCCAGGGCAAAGACACCTTGCTGCTCAGGCAGACCACGGTGGGCAAGGGCAAACAGGACATCAAGGACATCCCGCAATCGGTCACGGTGTTCACCGAAAAGCTCATGAACGACCGCAACCAGGACGACTTCCGCGAGGTGCTGCGCACCACCGCGGGGGTAACGTTCCAGGCGGGTGAAACCGGCGAGGAAGACGTGCGCCTGCGCGGCTTCTCGCTGGGCCAGGCCGGTGACATCTACACCGACGGCATGAAAGATGCACCCCTGTACGAGCGCGACACCTTCAACCTCGACCGCGTTGAAGTACTCAAGGGTTCGGCCTCCATGCTGTTTGGCAAGGGCTCCACCGGGGGCGTGGTCAACCAGGTCAACAAGGCCCCGCTGCTGATCGACCAGCACGAAGTCTCGTACACGCTGGGCACCGGCAACTTTCACCGCCTCACCGGCGATTTCAACATCAAGACGGGCGAGAACGCCGCGGTGCGCCTCAATGCGATGGTGCACAACTCGGACAACTTCGGTGCACGGCAGGACAAGCGTGGCATCGCACCCACGTTCAGCTGGGGCATCGGCACTGCCGACGAGTTCTCGGTGGGCCTGTACTACCTGGACGTCAAGGGCCGCCCCATCTACAACAGCCCCTGGATCAACAGCAACGGCAAGATCGTGCCCACCCTGCCCGCCCGCAACTACTACGGCCTGGACAGCGACCACCTCAATACGTCATCGCAGTACCTGACGTTGGGCCACATCCACCGCTTCCGCGATGGCGGCGAGCTGCAGACCCGGCTGCGCCACGGCAAATACGAGCGCGACCTGCTGGCCAGCGTGATCCGCTTTGGCACGCCCACCACGTCGCTCGACCAGATCAACGCCAGCACGCCGCTCACACGCAGCTCCAAGGGTCGCATCGGCGACAGCACAATGACGCAGCTGCAGAGCGACTACACCAACTCCTTCACCTGGGGCGGCAAGAAGCACGACATCCTGGCGGGCGTCGATTTCTACCGTGACGACGCCAACCGCAATTCCAATTACGCCAATCCCGCCGGCAATTCATCGGCCACCAACGGGCTGGGCACCACCGTCGGCACACCGGACAACGGTGCCTGGGCGCCCGACACGCGCGCACCGGTGGCCTACAACACGTTCAAGGCGCAGAATTTTGGCATGTACCTGCAGGACACGATGTCGCTCACCTCGACCGTGAAGCTCGTCGGCGGGCTGCGCTACGACCGGTTCAAGGCCTCCTATCGCAATGCCGATGGTTCGCTGAGCGACCAGACCTCCGACGGCCTGTGGAGCCCGCGCGCGGGCGTGCTGTTCCAGCCTGATGAGGTGTCGTCGTACTACGTGTCCTATGGCTCTTCGTACAACACCTCGGGAGACACCTACCAGTTTGGCGGCGTGAGCGCTGGCGGCACGGTGTCCAACCCGGGCACCGGATCCCTGGCCAACACGCCGCCCGAAAAGAGCCGCAACATTGAAATCGGCGGCAAGTGGGAGCTGTTCGAGCGCCGCGCCCTGCTGGGGGTGGCCGCTTTCTACAGCGAAAAATACAACGAGCGCAACACCGATCCCGACAACCCGGGCTATCTGCTCTCGGGCAAGCGCCACGCCACCGGCATGGAGTTCAACCTGGCGGGCCGCATCACGCCCAAGTGGGAAATCTTCATGAACCACACCTGGATTCCAAGCGCCAAGATCGACCGGAGCACCACCGTGCTGGCCGCCAACGGTGGCGGTGCCCAGGTGAAGGGTGATCGCCCGGGCCTCACCCCCAAGCACAGCGGCAGCATCTGGACCACCTATGTGGTGACCCCACAGCTGCGTGTGGGAGCGGGCCTCACCTACCGTGGCGCACAGAACCCCGAAGGCTCGCGTGCCATGAAGGCCAGCGGCTTTGCCACGGCAGATGCGATGCTGGAATACAGCTTCGACGACAAGACCTCGCTCAAGCTCAACATCACCAACCTGGCCAACAAGCTCTACGCCGATACGCTGTACCGCGGCTTCTACGGCGCCGGGGCCGCGCGCTCGGCCCAGCTGACGCTCAAGACCCGTTTCTGAACGGATATCGCTGACGGATTTCCTGAACCACCGCACCGCATGTTTCTGCACATCAAAGAAGTCCTCACGCCAGACGAAGTGGGCATGTTCCGCCAGGCCCTGGGGCCACAAGCCCCCTGGGTGGACGGAGCACGCAGTGCGGGTGGCCAGGCCGTCCACCAGAAAAACAACCTGCAACTGGCGCAAGGCAGCGAGCTGTCGGCCCGGTTGCAGGAGCAGGTCAAGGCCGCGCTGCACCGCAACGCGCTGTTCTTCTCGGCGGCCCTGCCGCGCCGCATCTACAACCCGCTGTTCAACAAGTACGGCGATGGCGCCAACTTCTACGGCAACCATGTGGACAGCGCCGTCATGCACTCCAGGGCAGACAACTGCTGGGTGCGCAGCGACCTGTCGTGCACCCTGTTCCTGACGCCCCCCGAGGACTACGACGGGGGCGAGCTGGTCATCAGCGAAGCGCTGGGCGAAAAACGCATCAAGTTGCCAGCCGGCGACCTGATCCTGTACCCCAGCAGCACGGTGCACCAGGTATCGCCCGTCACACGCGGGCACCGCATCAGCAGCTTCTTCTGGGTGGAAAGCATGGTGCGCGGGCTGGAGCAGCGCCAGTTGCTGTTCGACATGGACATGGCGCTGCTCAAGCTGCGCCACGCGCACGGCGAGAAAGAACCCTCGGCGATTGCCCTCTCGGGCACCTACCACAACCTGCTGCGCATGTGGGCCGATGCATAAGGCGGCCACACACAGCATTAGCTCACTTTTCAATAGCACCTCGCGCTTGCTGCATAAGCGCCAGGTGCTTTTTTCGCTTGTATGACCCACACCCCCGCACGGCAAAACATCCCCCCGGAGATCGTCACCCTGGCCGACCACGAGCTGCAGGCGCGCCAGCATCTGGACGACAACGCCTGGGCCTACTTCAGCGGCGGTGCGGCGAACGAGACCACGCTGCACGCCAACCGCAGCGCCTGGGACGCACTGCCCCTGTGGCCGCACGTGCTGCAGCCGCTGGCCGGCGGCCACACACGTGTGCAGCTGCTGGGGCGCACGCTGGCCCACCCCATCCTGCTCGCACCGGTCGCCTTTCAGCGCCTGGCGCACCCGGATGGCGAGCTGGCCATGGCCTACGCAGCTGCGGCGCTGGGCGCGGGGGTGGTGCTCAGCACCCAGGCCAGCGTGTCGCTCGAAGCCATCGCCAGCGCCGTGCTGCCCGACCCGGGGCGGGGCCCCCTGTGGTTTCAGCTCTATCTGCAGCACGACCGGGGCTTTACGCAGGCGCTGGTGCAGCGCGCCGAGGCGGCGGGCTACGAAGCGCTGGTGCTCACGGTGGACGCCCCCGCCAGCGGCGTGCGCGACCGCGAGCAGCGTGCGGGGTTCCGGTTGCCCCAGGGTATAGGCCCGGTCAACCTGGCCGGCCTGCCCCCGCCCCCACCGCCCGACCTGCGCCCCGGCCAGAGTGCACTGTTCGACGGCCTGCTGCACCACGCCCCCACCTGGGACGACGTGGCCTGGCTGCAGTCCATCACGGCACTGCCTGTGCTGCTCAAAGGCGTGTTGCACCCTGCCGATGCGCGTCAGGCCGTGGCCGCGGGCGCGGCAGGGCTGATCGTCTCCAACCACGGCGGCCGCACGCTCGACACCGCCCCGCCCACGGCCACCGCCCTGCCCCGCGTGGTGCAGGCCGTGGGGGGCGCAGTGCCGGTGCTGGTGGATGGTGGCATCCGGCGCGGCACCGACGTGCTCAAAGCCATGGCGCTGGGTGCATCGGCCGTGCTGGTAGGCCGCCCCGCCGTGTGGGGCCTGGCCAACGCCGGGGCAACGGGCGTGGCCCATGTGCTACGACTGCTGCGCGACGAGCTGGAAGTGGCCATGGCCCTCACCGGCTGTGCCACCCTGGCCGATGCCACCCAGGCCCTGCTGAGCCCCGACTGAGCGGCGACTGAGCGGCGAGTGAGCGGCGATATGGACGCCCGGCAGCCACGGCAGGTAGCCTTTCCCATGACACAAGGAATGTTTATTGCAAATGCGACGGATTCGTATTTATAATCACGCATCCCTTCTCTTCAACAGCCAGCCACACTGCCTGCCGCCATGATCGTCTGTGTTTGCCGCCGGATTTCGGACCGTGAGATTGCCCGCCACGCACGCGCAGGCATGAGCTTTGACGAAATCCAGTTCGAACTGGGCGTGGCCACCCAATGCGGATGCTGCGAAAGCTGCGCCCGCGATGTGGTCGCGCAGTGCAGTGCATCGACCCCTGTGGCCGCCTTGCGCAACGAGGCCGCGCCGCAACCGATCCAGCTTGCCAGCTCCATTTTGGAAAGCAAGTCATGGAACTCCTCTCTACACTCGCAGGCAGCCTGATCCTCGTCGCAGGCTCGGCCTGGTGGGTCTTTCGCAAATAAATTAGGTCTTTTTGGCCTCTGGCGCTTATCCATCAAGCGCTGGCAGCTATCATTTTTATGTCTCACCCTGATCGTTTTGCCCCCGCCGGGGGCGTGAGCCGCAATGCCGTGATCGTGGGATCTGTGGTGGCGCTGCATGTGGCCGGCATCTGGGCCCTGCAGTCGGGCCTGGTGCGCAAGGCTGCCGAGGTCATCGTGCCGGCGGAGCTGCTGAGCGAATTCATTGCGCCACCCGCGCCGCCCAAGGTGGCACCACCTCCCCCCGCGCCGCCGCCGCCACCCACACCGGCACCCAAGGCGCCGCCCCGGATCGCACCGCGCCCCGCGCCGATGCCCGTGGCCGTTGCCGACCCCACACCGGCACCCACAGCCCCCACGGGCATTGCCACGCCCCAGCCCCCCGCGCCACCCACGGATGCCCCTGCAGTACCGCCGTCCCCCGCGCCGGCGCCTCCTGCCCCACCCGCGCCAGCGGCGCCACCCCGGATCGAGTTGCCCTCCAGCGACGCGGCCTACCTCAACAACCCCAGGCCCAGCTACCCCGCCATCAGCAAACGCATGGGTGAACAGGGCAAGGTGGTGCTGCGCGTGCTGATTGGCACCGACGGCCTGCCGCAGAAGGTGGAGGTGAGCACATCCAGCGGCTTCGACCGGCTGGACCGGCAGGCCCAGGATGCCGTGATGCGCTGGCGCTTTGTGCCGGGCAAGCGCAACGGTGTGCCGGAAGCCATGTGGAACCTGGTGCCCATCAACTTCGTTCTCGAATAACGCATTCAACGCATACCAACATACAGGGAGTTTTCTCATGGAATCGCAATTCGGCATCGCCAACGTCTGGATCCAGGGCGACTTTGTCACCCGCGCAGTCGCTGTGCTGCTGCTGGCCATGTCGCTGGTCACGTGGATCGTCATCCTCATCAAGGCGCTGGACATCATCCGGTTCAAGAAGCACGCCCGCGCGGCCAAGGATTTCTGGCACAGCGAAGACTTTGCGACCGGCCTGACCAAGCTGGGCCCGGACCCGACCAACCCCTTCCGCCACCTGGCCCTGGAAGGCCGCGAGGCCACCGCCCACCACCGCAACACCAAGGCCCACCTGCACGACGCCCTGGACGTGAGCGACTGGGTCACGCGCTGCCTGCGCAACTGCATTGACGAATTCACCGCCCGCCTGCAGTCAGGCCTGGCCATCCTGGCATCGGTGGGCTCCACGGCGCCGTTCATTGGCCTGTTTGGCACCGTGTGGGGTATCTACCATGCGCTGCTGGCCATCGGCACCTCGGGCCAGTCCACCATCGACAAGGTGGCCGGCCCCATTGGCGAGGCGCTGATCATGACGGCCCTGGGCCTGGCGGTGGCCATCCCGGCGGTGCTGGGCTACAACGCGCTGGTGCGCGGCAACAAGTCCATCCTGGGCGGTCTCAACAGCTTTGCGCACGACCTGCACGCCTACTTTGTGACCGGCGCCCGCGTGAACGCCGGGGGCGAACCGGGCAAGGTGCTGCCCATGAAGAAAGGCAGCTAAGCCATGGCCTTTGGAACCCAAGACGATGCCGATGAGGTGATGAACGAGATCAACATGACGCCGCTGGTCGACGTCATGCTGGTACTGCTCATCATCTTCATCATCACCGTGCCGGTGATGAAACACTCGGTCAACGTTGATTTGCCGCGCGCCACCAACCAGCCCGAGCTCATCAAGCCCGAAACCGTGCGCCTGTCTGTTGCGGCCGATGGCAAGTACTACTGGAACGAGTTGCAGGTGACCGACGAAGAGCTGCTGCCCCGCCTGCAGGCCGAAGCCGCCAAGGAGCCCCAGCCCGACCTGCACATCCGCGGCGACAAGGAAGTGCGCTACGAACGCGTGGCCCAGGCCATGGCAGCCGCGCAGCGCGCCGGGGTGCGCAAGATCGGGTTTGTGACGGAGCCAACGCCCTGATTCTTGTCGCAAGGGGTGACCTCGTTCCGGCCCGGCCAGCCACCCGCCGACCGGGCAGTCCACGTTCCGGGGGCCGCAGGGGTTTGGCTTCCTCTTCTGCCTTCGGGGCTGAAGGGCGCCTCGCCGCCTTGCGCCTTGCGAGCTTGAAAAAGTGAATGCAGCGCCCACAGCATCAATGGGAATGCTGATGGTGTGCATCCGGCACATGGGGGTGGGAGTGGCTCACCACACCGTGGCTGTGGCGGTGGCTGTGTGGGCCCACGGGCATCTCGGCATGGGCGTGCGTGTGGTGATCGTCATCGTGGGTGTGGGCGTGCTCATGCTCCAGGGCTTCGTGGGTGTGCATGTGCTCATGTCGCTCGGCAAGGTGCAGCAACACGCCACCGACCATGAACGCCCCGCCCATTGCCATCAACCATGACCCTGACCGGTCGCCCAGCGCGAACGCACCCACGGCGCCAATGAACGGAGCAAACGCAAAGACTGACCCCGTGCGTGCCGCTCCAAACGCCCGTTGTGCAAGCAGGTAAAACCGCAGGCTCAGACCGTAGCCAGTGGCCCCAACGGCCAGCAAGGCCAACGCGGCACCGGCCCCGGGCAAAGGCTCGCCCCACACCCTACCCATCAACACGGTCGCCAGCGTGCCAAGCACCGCCTTCACCATGACCACCTGTCCCGGATCGCGGTCCGCAACCCCCCTCGACAGCGTGTTGTCGACGCCCCATGCGATGGTGGCCACGGTGACTGCAAGCAGTCCCAGCAGTTGAACCTGGCCGAGCAGGCCCTGTTCAAGAACGAGCACGACTCCGCCCAGCAGGAGGAGAGTGACAGCGGCAATAACGCGTCTGTCCAGCGTCTCACCGTACCAGCGCCACGCAAGGACGGCAGTGAACACCGCCTCCAGGGTCAACATCAACGACGCGCTGGACCCGCTGGTGCGTTGCAGACCCCACGCCAGCGCCACCGGACCTACCACTGCGCCCATGCCAGCCATGGCAAGCAAGCGCGGGAAATCGCCCCGGCGCAATTGCGCCTCGTGCCCGGATGTGCGGCGCATGAACGCAGCCACCAATGCCGCGCCGCCATACAGCAGCGCTGCGGTGGTGAACGGCCCGACGCCCACGCCAAAACCTTGCACCATCGGCGTGCTCAACCCGAACAAGGCTGCAGAAAGCAGCGCAAGCAAGCCGCCCCGCAGCGCGGGTGAGGAAAGATCACGCCGCATGGCTCACTGGCCTGTGAAGTTGGCGGCAATGAAGTGGCCGGGCAAGCTGCAGAACATTTACAGCGTCCATTTGCTGGCGTCCGCAATTGCCAGGTGCTTGAAGGTCAGCTTGCATTCTTGGCCCTTTTAACCGTCCACGGTTTCGATTTTCCCGGTCATGACAGGGGCCGAGGACACATCGAGCTTACGCGCCTTGACCTGCTTGTGGCTGCACCCCGGCCGCACCCCGGCTGCAGCAGCGCCACAAGGCGATGGGAGACATGTCGGGGAGCGCCAAACGCAGCATGGCTCAGCCCCCAAGCGCGAGATGCGCCATTCGGTTTTGAAAACAGAACAAAAAGAAACACAGAAATTGCTTGACTCGTAATTGCGAATCGTTATCATTAGCAAAACGCACTGCAATGCAACAGGAACACTTTTCAATGCAAGCCACACTGACCTCCGCCTCGCTCCTGCGTAACGTCCCATCCGATCTGCCCGTCTCGCGTGCAGACAGCGGCACGGCCCATGCGGCCAACGACGCCGTACCAGGTGCTGTAGACAGCAGCGCGCTGCTGCAAGGCCAGAAGGCCGTTGCCATCAGCCACAACGGCTCGCTGTACCGCCTGCAGGCCACCAAGCTGGGCAAACTCATCCTGACCAAGTAAATCCTTGGCACCCAGGTTTCATCGTGGGGCGACTCCAGGGCTTGCCACAAGCCCGAAAGGTCGTTTTTGCCAGCCAACGGGTTCGCCCGCGTAGCCAGGCTTTTTTTTCTGAACGCCCTCGCCCCAGGGTTCATCCACACAACAAAAAACCGGCCCATGGCCGGTTTTTTGCGCAGGGGCTTGCATTGCAAGCTTTTTCAGGCTCCAGCGCTTTACCAACAAGCGCGTGAAGCTATAAATTAAATAGCATCACAGACGCTGAAGGGCTCCCTCAAAGGCCCAGCGCAACAATGCCCGCACGGGCAATCTGCGCGTCTTCGGTGGACTTCACACCGCTCACACCCACCGCACCCAGGCACTGGCCATCCTTCATGATCGGCACGCCGCCCTCGAGCAGACCGTCAATGGTGGGCGCGCTCAGGAAGGAGGTGCGGCCGCCGTTGATCACGTCCTCGTACACCTTGCTCTCACGGCGGCCGAGGGCTGCCGTACGCGCCTTGGAGGGCGCAATGTGCGACGACACCGCCGCCGCACCGTCCAGGCGCTGCAGCCACAGCAGGTGACCGCCATCGTCCACGATGGCGATGGTCACGGCCCAGTTGTTCTTGAGGGCTTCAGCTTCGGCGGCGGCGGCAACGGCCTTGACATCGGCCAGTTCGAGTTCGTGCTTGGTTTTCATGGAGCAATCCAAAAATGGGGGAATGAAATCAGAATTACGCGCGTTGCCGGAGGCTTGCCCGCAGCAGGAACCCGGAGCATAGCGGGATGCCTTGCCCCCTTCACCCGCACCCAGGGTGAAAGAACCCTTACCAAAAGTAGGTAACCGGATGCGGGTATTGCAGGCCCGAAAACCGTCACCACCTAAAATTTGCTGTGTCTGCGCTGTGCAGGCCAACAAGGAGAGACACAAGATGATGAACGACCAAGTCACCACCCTGGGCCACTCTGCGGGCTATGGCATCTCGCAGGAAGAGCGCCACAAGGTGCTTCGCAATACGTACTGGCTGCTCGCACTGAGCATGATCCCCACCGTGCTGGGCGCCTGGGTGGGTGTGGCCACCGGTATCACGCGCTCGCTGTCTGGCGGCCTGGGCCTGATCGTGTTCCTCGGGGGCGCGTTTGGCTTCATGTATGCCATCGAAAAGACAAAGCGCTCGGCCGCCGGCGTGCCCGTGCTGCTGGCCTTCACGTTCTTCATGGGCCTGATGCTGTCGCGCATGATCGGCATGGTGCTGGGCTTCAAGAACGGCACCGACCTGATCATGACGGCCTTTGCCGGCACCGCAGGCGTGTTCTTCGTGATGGCCAGCCTGGCCAGCGTGATCAAGCGCGACCTGTCGGGCATGGGCAAGTGGCTGATGGTGGGCGCGCTGGTGCTCATGGTGGGCGCCGTCGTCAACGTGTTCGTGGGCTCCACGGCCGGCATGATGGCGATTTCGGTGGCGGCCATCGGCATCTTCAGCGCCTTCATGCTGTACGACCTCAAGCGCATTCTGGATGGCGGTGAAACCAACTACATCAGCGCCACGCTGGGCTTGTACCTGAGCATTTTCAACGTGTTCCAGAGCCTGCTGGCGCTGCTGGGCATCATGGGTGGCGAGCGCGAGTAAGCACTGCTGCCATTTCCGCTCAAAGGCAAAAAGGCTCCCTCGGGAGCCTTTTTTCTAGGCGCCTTGCAGGGTCAAGCCTCAATACGGCGGAGAGCGTGCCGATAATGCAAGTACATGTATCCCAAAATTCCCTCCACCGCACTGCGGCTGCTGGCGTTCTCCAGCATCCTGCTGCTGACCGCCTGCGACAAGATTCCCGGGCTCGGGCCCGACCCGCGCGTCGCCCAGCGTGAGGAAGAGGCCAAGGCCATTGGTGGCGCCTGCCGCCACGCATTGCGGGGCCTGGAAGACTGCTACACCCTGAACCCCAAGGCCCCCAAGGCCCAGGTGTTTGCGGGCTGGAAGGACATGGACGCCTACATGCGCGAGAACAACATCCAGGGCACGCCGTCGGTGCTGGGCAAGGTCGAAAAACCCGAACGCGCTGAAAAGCCCGCCGACATCGAAACCGAAACAGGCGAGCCGGCATCCAGCCGCAACCGCAGCTGACGCGGTGCCCACCCCGGCCCCCAGCGGTGCCGCAAGGCTGCAAGCCCGCGGCGGGTGACCGGATCACCGGCCACGCACGCTCACACCCGGTCAAACACCGCCATGCTCTCCACATGCGCCGTGTGCGGGAACATGTTCACCATGCCTGCTGCCGTGCACTGGTAACCCGCCAGGTGCACCAGCAGCCCAGCATCCCGTGCCAGGGTGGCGGGGTTACAGCTCACATACACAATGCGCTTGGGCGGCGTCCAGCCCTCGGCACCGGCAGGCAGCGGGCCTGCGCCTTCGGCACCGATGCGGGCCTGCTCGATGTCCGCCAAGGCCTTGGCCAGCGCAAACGCACCTTCGCGCGGTGGGTCGACCAGCCACTTCTCGGCAGACCCGTCAGCGACCAGCATCTCCGACGTCATGTCGAACAGGTTTCTCGCTACAAAATCAGTAGCTGCCAGCGCTTTATGGTCGGGCGCTGCAGCCTGATTTGATGCATAGTTTTCGCGCGAACGGGCCACCAGGGCCTCGCTGCCCTCGATACCCAGCACCTCGCGCGCCTGCG